>CAVVGN010000005.1:0-384242 GCA_963747855.1 uncultured Alphaproteobacteria bacterium | reverse complement strand
TTTATGTGACGGCGTTCTACGCCCGTCATTCCAGCCGAGCGCGCGCAGCGCGAGAGCCGGAAACCATAGCCCCTGCCATTACAAAAACGATCTCAGCGACGATCGTGGTCGCAACGATTTTCGGCGGCTATTGCGGAAGCACCCGCACGCCGATCCTGATGAGCAAGATATCCCGTTCCGCCTCATTGGGCTTTGCTTGTCTCTATTAACGGCCACGACCGATCCATCGGCGTGAAGTGCATTACCCAACGCGAGCGCCGCTGGGGCTAATTCGGGCTCCTTGGCGGGATCAATAACTATTTCCACCCCCGGAGCTGCGGCAATTGGAATGCCCGCGGAGGGTCGCCCGCGGCCGGTTGTGCGGGTGCCATTGGCAGGTATATCCATACGGCTTGTTTGAGAGTTGCTATATTGATTCCCAGTATGCAATCCCATCGTCGGCGGCTTGGGAAACGACGGCGCGGTATCTTTGGCCCGCGTATGGAGCCGTTGCAGCAGAAACAAATTGTTGACGTGCAAGCGTAAACGTCCGCGGCTTTTTAAGATTAGCTAATTGAGATTCAGCAATTGATGCGCGATTTTTCAGCGCATCAATGATGGCATCGTCTCCGAGGCGCTCGACTGCGTAGCCTATCGCCGCCAGCACAGCGAGTGCGACTTCAGCGTGCAGCCTTTCCCATTTCTTGGGAATAAGCCAGATACCTGCCTCACCTATCAATGCGATCACTAACGCCACGAATCCGCCCCAACTCAGCAGCTCCGGCGAGGCAATCGAAAGCAGAAATTCACCCATAATCCCGAACTTCCCTGCCGCATTGGATTGCTTCGCTTCGCTCGCAATGACGAGGAGCTACCCCACCTTCTTTTCCGTCCCCTCGTCCGCCGGCTTGTCGGAGACGCCCGCTTCCGCAAACGTCGCCATGCCGGTGTGGCAGGCGAGCGCGGCGCGCAGGATCGATAAAGCGACCGCGGCGCCGGAGGCTTCGCCAAGCCGCATGTTCAGATCGACCAGCGGTTTTATTTTCAGTTCGTCGAGCAGCATGCGGTGACCGGCCTCGGCCGAGACATGGCCGGCGAGCGCGTGCGCCAGCGTGTCGGTGCGAAGCCGGTAAAGCGGCGCCACCGCCGCGGTGCAGACGAAGCCATCGAGGATCACCGGAATGTTCTGCGCCCGCGCGGCGAGCGTGGCGCCGAGGATGGCGGCAAGCTCGCGGCCGCCGAGCGCGGCGGCGATTTTCAGCGGCTCGTTGAGCAACGCGGCATGGCGGTCGAGCCCGCGGTCGATCGCCAGGCGCTTCCTTGCCAGGCCCTCATCATCGACGCCGGTGCCGCGGCCGGCCCAGCGCGCACCGCGCCCGCCGAACAAGGCCGCCGCGACGGCCGCCGCCGCGGTGGTGTTGCCGATGCCCATCTCGCCGAGGATGACGAGATCGGCACCGGCCGGCACCGCGCCATAGCCTTCATTCACCGCGGCGAGGAACTCCGCCTCGCTCATCGCCGGAGCGAGCGTGAAATCGGCGGTGGGATCGTCGAGCGACAACGGAATGACGTTGAGTTTGGCGCCGCCGGCGCGGGCGAGCTGATTGATGGCGGCGCCGCCATGGGCGAAATTCGCCACCATCTGTGCGGTGACTTCGGCCGGATAGGCCGAGACGCGCTGCGCGGTGACGCCGTGATTGCCGGCGAAGACGAGGATCTCGACGCGATCAAGCCGAGGCGGCGCGTGGCCCTGCCAGTGCGCGAGCCACGCCACCAATTCCTCCAGCCGGCCCAAGCTGCCGGGCGGCTTGGTCAGGTTGCCTTCACGCTTGCCAACCGCGGCACTGGCGGCGGGATGCCCGCCCGGCAGATCGAGACAGGCGGCGCGCAGGTCGGCGAAGGTGGTGAAATTCGGCATGGTTTTCCTTTGGATATTCTGATGCCGGTCGCCCCCCGCGAGAGCGGGGACCCAGACTGGATTCCCGCTTGCGCGGGAATGAGCGGAAAGACAGCTTAGGCCGATCCAATTATGCTGTAGCGGGCAAGAGGCGACAATGACCTTTCCCGGGACAAAAGACGACTGGCGGCCGTGGGCGGCGGAGCGCGGGCGCGAAGTCAAAACCGCGTTGGCGTTCCTGACCCGGCTGCCGTTTGTTGCCGCCGCCGCGCCGGCCGACATGGAAGGCGCACCTCCCGATGCGGCGCAAGCCAGTCTCGCGCAGGCAAGCTGGGCGTTTCCACTCGCCGGCATTGCGGTCGGCGCGATCGGCGCCATCGTTTACGCGGTGGCGCACAAGCTCGGCCTGCCGCCGTGGCCGGCGGCGGCGCTCACCGTCGCCGCCACGCTCGCCGTCACCGGCGCGCTGCACGAAGACGGGCTGGCTGACACCGCCGACGGCTTTGGCGGCGGGGGCACGCGCGAGCAAAAACTCGCCATCATGCGCGACAGCCGGATCGGCACTTACGGCGTCTGCGCGCTCTTGTTGTCGCTCCTTCTGCGCGCCGCTTCGCTCGCAAGCCTCGCCGATCCCGGCGCGGTTGCCGCCGCCCTGATCGCCGCGCATGCCGCCGGGCGCACGGTGATGCCGGCGCTGATGTTCTTTCTCGCGCCGGCGCGCAGCGACGGCCTGTCGCATTCCGCCGGCGCGCCATCCGCGGCCAATGTCGCCGCCGGCGCCGTCCTGGCGCTGATCGTTCTGCTGTTGTGTCTCGGCGTCACGCTGACCGTCGCCGCCGCCGTGCTGGTCGCCATCGCGGCGGCGCTGATGGCGGGCTTGAGCGAGCGGCAGATCGGCGGCCAGACCGGCGACGTCCTCGGCGCCGCCGAGCAGGTCGCCGAAATCGTCGTGCTCTTGGTGGCGCTGAAGTAGCCGCTGTTTCCGCTCATTCCCGCCTAAGTGGGAATCTAGGCTGGGTCCCCGCCTTCGCGGGGACGAGCGAATGAAATGCGCTTTACTCCGCCTCTTTCCTTGGGCTCAATGCGCGCGCGCCGAAGACGACGAACAATGTCAGCACCGCCGGCACGACGGCGAGCGGGAGATTGACCGCAGCGCCCCCGGCCACCGCCGCCCAGCCGATCGAAGAGAACGCTTCCGCAAACGTCGCCACCCGCGACGACACCTGCCGGCGGCGGAACTGGCTGCGTTTCGCCTGCGTCCGGAACCAGAGCTGGATCGCGGTCGCCGATATGGAAGCGATGACGATGCCGAACGCTGCGACCAGCGCGTGCCACTGCGAAACGAGCGCCGTCACCGCAACGAGCGGCGCGAACACCACGGCAATAATGCCGAGCACCGCTTCGATCTTGGCGCGCAGGACGTAGCGCGGCGGCACCGGGGCGGTCGAGACCAGATCGGGCGCGTCTTCGCCGGAGATGGTGAGCCAGGCGAGCCCGCCGGCGAGTTGACCGGCCGCCATCACCAGCACCGGCACCAACAGATTGGCGGCGCCGCCATTGGCCGCAAAGCTCTTCCACAAGAGGAGCGCCGGCGGCACCAGATAAAGCATCTGCATCAGCGTCTGCGACACGAGCCACGGATCGCGGAACAGAAGGAGCCACTCCTTGCGGCGGAGCGCCTGCCGCGGCGAGGCGCGGCGGAAGTTTTTTTCCCGCCCGGCGCGGCCCGAAGGCGACGACACGGCGCCGGCGGCGGTGATGGCGTATTCGCCGAAGCGCGGCGCGACCGCGGCAACCGCCCGCGCCAGCAGAACGAAACTGGCCGCCAGCACGGTCACGAGCGCGATGCCGTCGCCGAGCACCGCGCGCGCCGGCCACCAGACGATGCTTGCCAGATCCGGCGTCAGACGCAGCACCGCGTCCGATTGCAGCACGGAAGCGCGCGAGACGGTGCCGTAGGACAGGATCGCCGCCACTTGCAGGCCGATGACGAAAGCGGCGCCGATGACGGCGGCGACGATTTGCGCCACGAGCCGCGTGCGCCGCAGGCCGAGCGTGCGGAACAGCGCTACAGTCAGCGCGATTGCGATTGCGGTTGCCGCCGCGCCCATGGCGAGGATGACACCGTAGGCAAAAAGCCAGCGCGCGCCACCGCGCCACGCCAGCACGTCGATGAACGGCGCGGCGAGCGGCAGCGACATGGTCGCGACCGAGAGCGCCACGGTCGCCATGCGCACGGCGAAAATTTTATACGCGGCGACCGGCGACGCGAGGATGAGATCGAGGTCGGAGCGCGCATAGAAGGCGCGCGTCAGCGATTCCATCGCCTGCGACACCATCAACAGCCACGACAGCAACAACGTTGCGGTGACGGCGATGAGCAAATGCTTGTCGAGTGCCGCATTGGCAAAAGTGCCGACCACGAACCAGGCGACACCATGCATGACGAGCACGAACGCCAGAATGCCGAGCGCGACCGCGCGGCGGCGCGCGGCCTTGCCGGCGGTCATCATCGCCAGCCAGTCGCGCCAGGCGAGGCGGGATTCGTGGCGCGCGAACCAGACGGTGCTGCCGGGTTGAACCATCGTTTTCCTTCATCCTCCCCCGCAAAGCGGGGGAGGTGGCGAGCAAAGCGCGCCGGAGGGGACGCCCCTTCCACCACGCTTCGCGTGGTCCCCCTCCCCCGTGAACGGGGGAGGACATTCAGAAACCGTCACGCGGCGGCCGGTTCGGCGACCAGCGCGAGGAAGGTGTCTTCCAGCGTCGCGCCGGCAATTCCGGTCTCGGCGGCGATGTGCGCCTTGGCACGCAATTCCTCAAGCGTGCCTTCGGCGATCAGCCGGCCATGGGCAATGACGCCGATCCGGCCGGCCATGCGCTCGGCCACTTCCAGAATGTGCGTGGTCATGATCACGGTCGCGCCCGAGCGCGCGCGCTCGCGCAGCACGTCCTTGACTTGCCGCGCGGAGCCGGCGTCGAGGCCGGTGAGCGGCTCGTCGAGAATGATCAGCCGCGGCGCGTGAATGAGCGCGCCGGCGAGCGCCACCTTCTGGCGCATGCCCTTGGAAAATGTCTCGCAGCGTTCACGCGCGTGCGGGCCAAGCCCGAGCCAGCCGAGCAGATCATGCGCGCTCGCCTGCGCGAGCTTCGGCTCCACGCCCCACAGGCCAGCGACGAATTCCAGATATTCTTCCGGCGTCAGCTTGTCGTAGATCATCGGCTCGTCGGACACCCAGGCGATCACGCGCTTGGCTTCGACCGGATCGGCGAGCGCATCGATGCCGCAGACGCGGATCGAGCCTGAGTCGGGTCGGATCAACCCGGCGATCGTGCGCAGCGTCGTGGTCTTGCCGGCGCCGTTCGGGCCCAACAGTGCGTAGAACTCGCCGATGCGCACGGCGAGATCGAGCCCGTCCACCGCCGGGCGCTCGAAGCGCTTGGTCAGGCCGCGGATATCGAGGGCGAAGGGTGGCGGGGGCGAGGGCTGGAGCATCCAGCCACGCTAGCGGAGAGTGGTTTCGGGCTCGTGAATCGGCGCGCGGGTTTTGCGCCTACCCGCTGATGTTGAACCCGGCCAACGCCGCCATATTGACCAATTGCGCGTCATTGGCCGACAGCGGAACGATCTGCACCGAGCGGTCGAGCCCGACCAGGATCGGGCCGATGACGGTAGCGCCGCCAAGCTCCATCAGCATCTTGGTCGAGATCGAGGCCGAGTGGAACGCCGGCATGATCAGCACGTTGGCCGGCCCGGACAGCCGGCAGAACGGATAAGCTTCGCGCAGCTCCATGTTGAGCGCCACGTCAGCCGCCATGTCGCCGTCATACTCGAAATCGACGCGCTCTTTGTCGAGGAGCTTCACCGCCTCGCGCACGCGGTCGGAACGCTCGCCGGTCGGGTGGCCGAAAGTGGAGAAGGCAAGCAGCGCAAGCCGCGGCTCGTAGCCGAGCGAGCGCGCCACCCGCGCCGCCTCGATCGCAATCTCGGCGATGTCGTTGGCCCCGGGCATTTCGGTGACCGCGGTGTCGGCGACCAGGACGGTGCGGCCGCGCGCCAGCACCAGCGACACGCCCATGACGCGATGGCCGGGCTTCGGATCGATGCAGCGGCGCACGTCTTCCAGTGCCACCGAAAAGTTGCGCGTCACGCCGGTGACCATCGCGTCGGCGTCGCCGAGCGCGACCATGCAGGAAGCGAAGTGATTGCGGTCCTGATTGACCAGGCGCTGGCAGTCGCGTTGCAGAAAGCCCTGCCGCTGCAATCGCTCGTAGAGGTAGGCGGCGTAGGCGGCGTTGCGCGACGACAGCCGCGCGTTGATGATCTCGATGCCGCTGCCGAATTCGATGCCGAGCGCCTGGGCAGTTTCCTTGACGCGGTCCTCGCGTCCGACCAATAGCGCGGAGCCCAGACCCTGCTGCACGAACGAGGCGGCGGCGCGGATCACCTGCTCCTCCTCGCCCTCGGCGAACACGACGCGCTGCGGTTGCCGGCGCAGGCGCTCGAACACCCGCTGCAGCACGCCGGCGATCGGATCGCGCCGGCTGCGCAATTGCTGCTTGTAGGCCTCCATGTCGACGATCGGCCGGCGCGCAACCTTGGAATCCATCGCCGCCTTGGCGACCGCCGGCGGAATCGACGAGATCAGCCGCGGATCGAACGGCACGGGAATAATGTAATCCGGCCCGTATTTCGGCCGCGCGCCATAAGCGGCGGCGACCTCGTCGGGCACGTCCTCGCGCGCGAGTTCCGCGAGCGCATGCGCGGCGGCGATTTTCATCTCCATGTTGATGGCGCGGGCGCGCACGTCGAGCGCGCCGCGGAAGATGTAGGGAAAGCCGAGCACGTTGTTGATCTGATTCGGATAGTCGGAGCGGCCGGTCGCCATGATAGCGTCGTCGCGCACCGCGGCGACGTCCTCGACGGTGATCTCCGGATCCGGATTGGCCATGGCGAAGATGATCGGCTTCGCCGCCATGGACTTGACCATGTCCTGGCTCACCGCGCCTTTCTGCGACAGGCCGAAGAAAACATCGGCGCCAACCATGGCGTCCGCAAGCGTACGCGCCTTGGTCTTGATCGCGTAGCTCGATTTCCACTGGTTCATGCCCGCGGTGCGACCTTCATAGATCACGCCCTTGGTGTCGCAGAGCGTGAGATTCTCCGGGCGGAAGCCGATGGCGCGAAGGAGCTCGAGGCTGGCGATGCCGGCGGCGCCGGCGCCGTTGCAGACGAGCTTGGTGGTCTTGATCTCACGGCCGGTGAGTTCGAGCGCATTGATCAAGCCTGCGGCGGCGATGATGGCGGTGCCGTGCTGGTCGTCATGGAAAACCGGAATGTCGAGCAGTTCCCGCAGCCGCTGCTCAATGATGAAACATTCCGGCGCCTTGATGTCTTCGAGATTGATGCCGCCCCAGCTTTTGCCGAGCACCTTCACGCAATTGATGATTTCCTCGGGATCCTCGGAGGAGATTTCCAGATCGATCGAGTCGATGTCGGCGAAACGCTTGAACAGTACCGCCTTGCCTTCCATCACCGGCTTGGCAGCAAGCGCGCCGCGATTGCCGAGCCCGAGAATGGCGGTGCCGTTGGTGATCACCGCGACGAAATTGCCCTTGGTCGTGTAATCGTAGGCGCGGCTTTCATCCTCGGCGATCGCCAGCACCGGCACGGCGACACCGGGCGAATAGGCGAGCGACAAATCGCGCTGCGTCGCCATCGGCTTGGTCGCCACGACTTCCAACTTGCCCGGCCGGCCTTGGCTGTGAAACAGCAGAGCTTCCTGATCGGTGAATGTCGGCCGGTTCCCGGTTTTCCGAGCCATTTCAATTCCTTGCCGCTGAAGTCACGGCGCGCGGACCGGCCGTCGGGGCGAACGTTAGCGGATGCATGCCCCAATGCTCAAGAGAACCCTGTTTCATGCTTAAGTCGCACCCAGGCGCTAAAAAAGCGCCACTGGCGCGATGCATTGAATAAACCGGCACGGCAGCGTATTTCCTGGGTCACGCCCACCCCTTGAGCCGCCCAACATCGTGATGATCAGATTTCTGCTGCGCTTCATCGGCCTGTGCCTCTTGGCCACCGCCTTTGTCTTTCTCGTCTATGACGGGACCAAGTCGATCGCCAACCAGCATCTGGTCTACATGAAGGTCGGCGAGTTTTGGGCCAATATCGATCAGGCGAGCCTCAACCGCATCGAGGACTGGCTGAAGCAAAAAGCCTTGTGGGCGTGGGATCCGTATATCCAAGCGTTCTTCGATCAAGTGCCGGCCTGGGCGGTGCTCGCCGTCGTCGCGATGATCCTCATTCTGCTCGGGCGCAAGAAAAGGCCGCTGATTGGCTACGCGCGCAACTGAGCACGCCGCACATGCCGTCGCGAAAACGGTCCGGCTGGCGGCGTTGGCTCCTGCTGCTGCTGGCTACTGTTCTCGTTGCGCTCTTGCTACCCTACGCGCTCGCGCCGTTCTACCGGTTCGGCCAGCCGGTTTCGACGCCGATGATATGGCGCTTTATCACCAGCGGCCGGGTCGAGCGCACTTTCGTTCCGCTCGATCGCATTGCGCCGGTCTTGCCGCTCACCGTCATCATCGCCGAGGACGGCGGCTTTTGTCATAACCGCGGCATCGATCTCGGCGCCATGCGTGAGGCGCTGCGGGAAAGCGACGACGATGTCGACGAAGCGCGCGGCGGCTCGACCATCACGCAGCAGACGGTCAAGAATTTTTTTCTCTGGCCCGGCCGCAGCTTTGTGCGCAAGGCGCTGGAAATCCCGCTGGCGCTTTGGCTGAACATGGTTTTGCCGAAGCGGCGGATCATCGAGCTCTATCTCAACATCGCCGAATGGGGACCGAGCGGCCAATTCGGCATCGAGGCCGGAGCACGCTTTGCCTTCAATAAATCGGCGCGCGATTTGACCCCGGCCGAAGCCGCCGAACTCGCCGCCATCCTGCCCAATCCGGTGCGGCGTTCGGCGCGGGCGCCGAGCACTATGGTGCGTCGGCTCGCCGGGCTTTATGAGCGGCGCGCCGCCGCCTATCCCGGCCACGCCGCCTGCTTGCGCGGCGGCGCCCACTAGCGTCACGTGCGGCGTTCCTTTATAAGCGCGCCGACCCCAGAACAGCCGGACCGTCGCAGGAGAGTGTAAGTCATGGCCGTCCCAAAACGAAAAACATCGCCCTCGCGCCGCGGCATGCGCCGCTCGGCCGACGCGCTCAAGCGGCCGACCTATGTCGAGGACAAGGATTCCGGCGAATTGCGCCGTCCGCACCACATCGATTTGAAGACCGGCATGTATCGCGGCCGGCAGGTGCTGACCAAAAAGACGGAAAACTAGCCGCGGCAAGGCGTGCCATGTTCCTTCTTGGCTTTCCGCTGCTGCTCGTTCCCTTCGCCGTCTACAATATGATTGCGTTTCTCACGCCCGGCGTCGGCTGGACCACGCCGGTCACCACCATTCATATGACCTCCGGGCAGGACTGGGTGATGACCTGGGAGGATCTGCTGCTCGCCTTCACCATCCTGCTGCTGGCGGTCGAAATACTCAAATCGACGCGCATGGGCATGCGCTCGATTGTCGATCACGTCCTGGCGATGGCGCTGTTCATCGCCATGCTAGTGGAATTTTTGCTGGTCAGGCAGGCCGGAACGTCGACGTTCTTTTTGCTGACCATGATCGGACTGGTCGACGTGCTGGTCGGCTTTATCGTCAGCATCCGCTCGTCGCAGCGTCAGGTCGAGATCGAGCCGGCGGCTTAATTACAGCGCGCGCGACAGCGCCTTTCCGACCAGCAGCGGCCGGTGACCGGTCCCCGCATACGCGGCGATCGCTTCTTCCGGCTCGGCCCGGCGACGCACGCGCGCCTGCGGGGCAAGCGTTTTGGCCGCGATCAACAGCGTGAGGAATTCTACTTGCGGCCGCACGCAAGCGCAACCGGAGCGACTGGCGCCGGCATAATGAGCGATGGGGACGAGGGCCGAGTTCACTGCGTTACCGCTCCCTGTGTATCGAAATAGGACCCCACTGGATCGAACCGGGGCATCGGCCGCTTTCCCCTGTTGAAGTGGCAAACCGCATGCCGCGCCGGCGGTTGCATAAATTGGGCGGCGGGATTTCCGAATTCTTTATGTTCCTGCCATACTTTACGGCGAAACTGCCCGGCTGCTTTCATACTTTTCCGCGGACCGCGGCCGATCCCTATGAGGCGTGGGTGAACGACCAAAACCCGCACGATTCACCTGACCGCCTCGATACGGGTGAAATCCTCGCCTCGGTCGGCGAAGCGCTCTATCGCTGGGACATTGCCAGCGATGCACTGACCTGGAGCGCGAACGCCGGCGACGTGTTGTCAATCGCAGGCCGCGAGGCAATCGCAACCGGAAAAGCGTTTGCGCAGTTCCTCTACGCCAACAATTTGCAGGCCCGGTTCGACGCGGTCATGCGCTCCGAGCAGCGCGACGAAGGCCGGGGCGTCATCTATCGCGTCCAATATTGCATCCGCCCCGACCCGAAGGCCGACACCAGGCTCTGGCTCGAAGACGCTGGCCAATGGTTCGCCGGCGCCGACGGCAAACCGGCGCGCGCGCACGGTACGGTGCACGTCATCAACACCGCCACGAGCGGGAAAGCCGGCTGACCTATCTCGCCCGCTGCGACGATCTCACCGGCGAGTTCAACCGCCATCACCTGACCGAAGTGCTGGCAAAGACGCTCGATGATGCGGTCCGCTTCCGCTCCTCGTGCGGATTCCTGCTGGTCGCGATCGACAATCTGGCGCGCATCAATGAGTCCTACGGCTTCGACATTGCTGACGAAGTGATCAGCGCGGTCGGCAAGCGCATCCGCGGCCTGATGCGCGGCAAGGACACGCTCGGCCGCTACTCCGACAACAAGTTCGGCATTGTGCTGCGTGACTGTTCGCCTAACGACATGGCAATCGCCGCCGAGCGGCTCCTGGTCGGCGTGCGCGACGAAATATTGCCGACCAGCGCCGCTCCGGTTGCCGCCACCGTGACGATGGGCGGCGTGACCGCGCCACGGCACGCGCGCAATGTTGCGGAAGTGCTGGCGCGCGCCCAGGACGCGCTCGATCGCGCCAAGGGCAAGCGCCAAGGTTCGTTCTCGCTTACCGGCCGAGCCTCGAACGCGAGACGCAGCGTCTGGAGAATGTGCGCGCGACCGACGAGTTCGTCGCCGCGCTCAACGAGCGGCGCATTTTCCTCGCTTTCGAGCCAGTGGCCGCCGCCGCGCGACCGTCGCCACGCCTTCTATGAATGTCTGATGCGCGTGCGCCGCACCGACGGGACTCTGCTCGGCGCAAGCGACGTCGTGCCGGTCGCCGAGCGGCTCGGCTTGGTGCGGCTTCTCGACCATCGCGTGCTCGAACTCGTGGTCGATGAGCGTGCCGCGGCGCCGTCGCTGCGCACCAGCGTCAATGTCTCGCCCGGCTCCGCCACCGATCCGGACTGGTGGGAGGGTCTCGGCTCGATGTTGCGTACGCATCCCGGGGTCGCCGAGCGGCTGATCATCGAGATCACCGAAAGCGCGGGAATCCACGACGTCGACGAGACCAAGGTTTCGTCGCCCGCGTGAAGGACCTCGGCTGCCGCATCGCGATCGACGATTTCGGCGCCGGCTACACTTCGTTCCGCAATTTGCGCAAGCCCGGTGTGGACATCGTCAAGATTGACGGCGCCTTCGTGCAGAGCATGCTGCCCTCGGAAGACGACCGCGCCTCCGTGCGGACACTGATCGATCTCAGCAAGCGGCTCAAATTGGCCACCCTCGCCGAATGGGTGCAGGACGAGCAGGCGGCGAAAATGCTGGAAGCTTGGGGCTGCGATTATTTGCAGGGCGCGCTGCTCGGCCTGGCGACGATCGAGCGGCCGTCGCGGGCTGGTGCGGCGCAGGTGCCGTTGCGCGGCGCTTAGACTATCGCTGCGGACCGGAAAGCCGCAGATCGCGCTCGGCGCGAAACACGTTGCCGTAAAGATTGGCGATCCACTGGCGTCCACTCGAAGTCACGTTGAGATAGCGGATGGCCGTCTGGATGTGCGCCGACACGCTGTTCCAGTAAAACTGCGGATATTTGTCGGTCAGATCGGCGGGCGACGCATAACCGAGCTGCCGGTTCATCCCGACTTCCTCGAACTCGAGGTAGAGCGCGTTGGCCTTGCGCAGATAGTGAGGATCGCCAAGCTGGCCGATCAGATCGGCGGCGCGCACCAGCGAGCCCTCCTCATTGTCCTCGTTGTCTGCTCCGCCCGGCGATGGAAACCGAGTAAATTCGATCGCCTCGGCGATCCGGGTAGCATCGAGAATTTCGGAATTTCCGATCCGGTCCATCACGTAAAGCTTCGACCGGTCGACGTGAAAAGGGGTGAGCGCCGCGTCGGAGGAACCGCGCGGCAGCCTGGTCTTGCCGCCCTTCGCGTCGATGACGTAGCCGTCGGGGCCGTCGCCTTGCAGGATGCCGCGCACATAACCGATGTCGTGCAGCAGGCAAGCGACGAGCACGTGCGCAAAGTCGAGCGGATAAGTCGGCGTGAGCAGCGCGCGGCCTTTCATAATGTCGTAGCCGACCTGGGTCACGAGCATCGTGTGCTCGACGTTGTGATACAGCGCGTCGCTGTTGCCGATGCATTCGAGCGAAATTCGCGCCACCGCCGGGATGAGCTCGGTCAGCGTCGCTTCGACCGATCCGAACCGGCGGCCCAGATGCTCGGTGAGATAGGCGCTTAAGCCTTCCGCGGCCAATTCAGGAACGGTGATCAAGGGACGTCTCCGTCACCGCTCCGTTGATCAGCCGCCGCCGGCCAGCTTGTCGACTTTCCTCTGCATCTCATCGAGCTGACGCTTGAGATCGTCGATGCCGCCGGTCTTGGCCGGCGGCGTGCCCGCTTCCGTCTCGGCTTCGCTCTCGCGCCGCGCGAACGGCGTGAACATGGCGAAAGCACGTTCAAACATTTCCATGTTGCGGCGGACCGTCTCTTCCAGCGCGCCGAACGGGCTGCCGCCGAAAGCCTGCGCCATCTGATTGCGGAATTTTTCCTGCTCGCGGGTCAGCGAATCGATCGACACTTCCAGATAACGCGGCACCAGCATCCCCATGCTGTCGCCGTAAAACCGGATCAACTGGCGCAGGAACGCGATGGGAAGGAGATTCTGCCCTTCCTTGTTCTCCTGCTCGAAGATGATTTGGGTGAGCACCGAGCGGGTGATGTCCTCGCCGGTCTTGGCGTCGTAGACGACGAAATCTTCGCCGGTCTTGACCATGCTGGCCAGGTCTTCGAGCGTAACGTAGGTGCTGGTGCCGGTGTTGTAGAGCCGCCTGTTGGCGTATTTCTTGATAGTGATCGGCTCTACGGCGGGCTTGGCGAGTGTTTCGGCCATGATGCAGGACCACGCGGGTTTACCTGTTCAAAATAGGCGGTTTCCGGGGGCGCGGCTACCGTTTTGTGCAAGGGGTATCGGGCAGACATCCGGCTGCAATATGCGCGCGGTAAGGCCGGCTGCAGCCGAAAAGCACCCTTGCGCGGCACCCTGGCGTCTTGTCGGGGGCCGGTCGTGTCCCTATGACATAGGTCAACACCGCCGCGGCGTTTCCGCGATAATCACTCGACGCCCGTAAAAGGAGCCTCCCATGCAGGACGACATTGTCATTGTCGGCGCGGTTCGCACGCCGGTTGGCGCATTCAACGGGGCATTCGGCAACATGCCCGCCCATGACCTCGGCAAGGTCGCGATCAAGGCTGCCATTGATCGCGCGGGCGTTGAAGCGCCGCGCGTCTCCGAAGTCATCATGGGGCAAATTCTGCAAGCCGGTCAGGGTCAGGGCCCGGCCCGGCAAGCCTCGATCAATGCCGGCCTTCCGGTCGAGGTCCCCGCTTACAGCATCAATATGCTGTGCGGCTCCGGGCTGCGCGCTGTCGCACTCGGCTATCAGGGCATCGCCAACGGCGACACCGAGATCGCAGTGGTCGGTGGCCAGGAATCGATGAGCATGGCACCGCACTGCGCGCATCTGCGCAACGGCGTGAAGATGGGCGACTTCCAGTTGATCGACACCATGATCAAGGATGGTCTCTGGGATGCCTTCAACGGCTACCACATGGGCAACACCGCCGAGAACGTCGCCCGGCAATGGCAGATCACCCGCGCGCAACAGGATGCGTTTGCGGTCGCCTCGCAGAACAAGGCCGAAGCCGCGCAGAAGGCCGGCAAGTTCAAGGACGAAATTGTTCCGGTCACGATCAAGAGCCGCAAGGGCGACATCGTCGTCGACACCGACGAATATCCCAAGCAGGGCGTCACGCTGGAGTCGGTATCCAAGTTGAAGCCGGCTTTCGACAAGGAAGGCACCGTGACTGCGGCAAGCGCGTCCGGCATCAATGACGGCGCCGCCGCGATGGTGCTGATGAAGGCAAGCCAGGCGGCCAAGCTCGGCAAGACGCCGCTCGCGCGCATAGTCTCGTGGGCGCAAGCGGGCGTCGATCCGAAGATCATGGGCACCGGGCCGATCCCGGCCTCGCGCGCCGCGCTCAAGAAAGCCGGCTGGAGCGTCAACGACCTCGATCTGGTCGAAGCCAATGAGGCGTTTGCTGCGCAGGCTTGCGCCGTCAACAAGGACCTCGGCTGGGACACCGGCAAGGTCAACGTCAATGGCGGCGCCATCGCCATTGGCCATCCGATCGGCGCATCCGGCGCGCGCGTCTTGGTGACGCTGCTTTACGAGATGCAGAAGCGCAACGCGAAAAAGGGCCTGGCCACGCTATGCATCGGCGGCGGCATGGGCATCGCCATGTGCGTGGAGCGATAGAAGCGGCACGCGACAACAATAAACAATAATCGTCATACCCGGGCTTGTGCCGGGCCATGACGAGTGACAGGGGAGGAGTGCATGCCACGCGTCGCAGTGGTGACGGGCGGAACACGCGGTATCGGCGAGGCGATTGCCAAGGCGCTCAAAGCGGCTGGTTACAAAGTCGCCGCTGGTTATGCCGGAAACGACGAGGCGGCGAACAAGTTCAAGGCCGAGACCGGCATCCCCGTCTACAAATGGTCGGTGGCGTCTTATGACGCCTGCGTACAGGCGTTAAAACAGATCGAGACCGATCTCGGCCCAATCGACGTGCTGGTCAACAATGCCGGCATCACCCGCGACGCCATGCTGCATCGCATGAAGCCGGAGCAGTGGGCGGAAGTCATCAACACCAACCTCAGTTCGCTGTTCAATATGTGCCGGCCGCTGATCGAGGGCATGCGCGCGCGCAAATTCGGGCGCATCATCAACATTTCCTCGATCAACGGCCAAAAGGGCCAGATGGGGCAAACCAATTATTCGGCCGCCAAGGCCGGCGAAATCGGCTTTACCAAAGCGTTGGCGCTGGAAAGCGCCAAGAGCGGCATCACCGTCAACGCCATCGCGCCGGGTTACATCAATACCGAGATGGTGCAGGCGGTGCCGAAGGACGTGCTGGAGAAATCGATCCTGCCCACCATCCCGATCGGCCGGCTCGGCGAGCCGGAAGAGATCGCCCGTTGTGTGGTGTTTCTTGCTTCCGACGACGCCGGCCTCATCACCGGCTCGACGCTGACCGCCAACGGCGGGCAGTACATTACCTAGCAGGCGAGCGCGGTCATCACGCTTCGCCTGTCAGCTGATAAACCTCGATGCTTGCCTGCTTGCCCTTCACCTGGTGGGCGCCGCGTTCGGCAAAGTGAAAGCCCGGGCCGGCCGCCGCAAAGACATCCCGGCTGACCAGCACGATCACCTCGGCATTGGGATCTATCGACTTGCCGAGGCTTTCCAGCCGTTGGGTCGCATTCACCACATCGCCGACGATCGTGTAATTGATCCGGTTGGGCGCGCCGATATCGCCGACCACGACCGGGCCAATGTGAATTCCGACGCGGATGCGGATCGGAGCCTGTCCGCGCGCGGAGCGCTGCCGGTTGTCCGCCGCAAGCGCGCGCTGGATGGAAACCGCGGCACGGCAGGCGGCCGCCGCCGGATTATCGATACGACCCGGCGCGCCCCAAAACGCCATCACCGCGTCGCCGATAAACTTGTCGATGGTCCCGCCTTCCTTCTCCACGCAAGCGGCGACAAGCGAGAGGTGCTGATTGATGAAGGCCGCGACTTCGCCCGCGGTCATGTTTTCGCTGGTCGACGTGAAGCTGACGATGTCAGTGAACATCACGGCCAGCACGCGTTCCTCGGAGCCCGCGCCGACCCGACCTTCCTTGACGAGCAGCTGCACCAGCGTGCTCGGAACGTAGCGGCCAAATGCTTTGAGGCCGTCAAGCATGGCGTTGAAAGACGCGGCAAGACTATTGATTTCGCGAAAGAAGCTGCCCGGGAGCGGCGCCACCTGATCGAAATCGAGATTGCCGATGGCGGTCGCGCCTTTCGCGGCGCGCCGGATTGGCCGCGAGATCGCGCCGGCCATGAGCGCGGCTGCGATCAGCGCAGCGCCGAGAAACGCGAGCGCGTGCAGCATCGCCCAATAGAGCAGCACCACCGGCGCGTCGACCGCGCGCTTGAGCACATAGGTTCCGACCGTGATCGGCAGCTCCCTGTAGCCAGAGATTTCGCGCGCGAAGACTAGATAGTCGTCACCGCCGCCCGACTGCTGACGCACCAGAACGCCCGCCGGCAACACGAGCCCTAGTCCGCGGATCGGCGGTAGCTGGCCGATGTTATCGATGACCGGATCGCCGAAAGTGTGCAGCAGTGGAAACGAGGCGCTCGCCGATTGGTGCGCGCTTCCCTCCGCCATGAGCGGATGCGCGAGCACGCGGTCCTGCCCGTACAACATGAAGGCGGTCGCGCGCGGTGGCTGGCTCAGATCACCCGCAAGCCGCGACAAAGCACGCGTCGAAATACCAAGCGTCAGAAAGCCGAGATACGCACCGCCGTCGCGGAGAGGCACGCAGTAATACAGGTAGGTTTCCTGCGCCTGCGGGCGGTAAAGCGGCCGCCCCCAGAAGGCTTCCCTGCGCGTGCGAGCCTCGGCCGCCAGCGCCTCAAGTTGCGCATCGCCGCTCAGGTCGAAATGGTCGACCCGAAACGGCACGCCGAGGCGCGTGACGCGCACGGCGTGACCGTCCGCGTCAGCCGCGATCAGCCCGTCGACTTGCGGTATGGCGGCCAACGAGCCCGCAGCGAAGTCAGCGAACGCCGCATCGGAGATTTTATAGCGGCCGCTTACGATCGCCGCCGCGATAAAATCACCCTGCTGGACCGCCGCATCGAGATGACTGCGCAGCGACCTTTCTTCGGCGGACAACACGCGCGTGATAAGCCGCGAGGAGAAGTCCTGAACGATGTGGCGCGCCGCGATCCAATTCACCGCCATCACCGAGCCGACCGCAAGAAGCATGAGCATGCCCATGCTGAGCATCAGCGTCGGCAGCAGCGCAAAACGGCGATTCTTTTGAACCGAAGGCGTCATTGCGATGGAGGCGTTGCGTCGCCGGTGCGAACCGCCGACAATATACATCAGGACCGGATCGCAATGCCCGGTTCGGCCAGATTACTTCGGCTCCCAGTTTTTCGGCGCCAGTTCGAATGTGGCGAAGTCGAAGCCGGGCGCGACCGTGCAGCCGACCAACGTCCAGTCGCCGAGCGACTGCGCCGCCTGCCAGGCATGCGCCGGCACGATCGCCTGCGGCCGCTCGCCGGCGGCGAGATCGGCGCCGAGCGTTATGCGTTGGCGGTCGCCGGAATCCGGAGCAATCTCCAGCAGCAGCGGCGCGCCGGCGTGAAAATGCCACGCTTCGGCGGCGTCAACCCGATGCCAATGCGAGCGTTCGCCGCGCGCCAACAAGAAATAAATCGCGGTCGAGGCGGCACGGCCACCGTCGATCTGGCGCGGATCGCGGAAGGTTTCGCGGAAATGCCCGCCCTCCAGATGGGGCTTGAGCTCCAGCAGCCAGATAATCTCCTGCGCGGTGAGTTTCGGCGCGCTCAAAGTATTTTTGTCAGAAACGGTTTTTGCGCTCGCGGATTTCCGCGAACACTTTCCAGGCCGGGCTGCCGGCAAGCCCGACCGCTTGCGCCACTTCCGCCAGATCGGCGCGCAGGAACGGATTCTCCGCCTTCTCCGCGCCGATGGTCGCCGGGATGGTCGGCTTGTGCGCGCTCAACAGCCCGGCGACTTCCGTGGCGCGCGCGGCGAGCGCCGTGTTGTTCGGCTCGATGGTCTTGGCGAAGCGGATATTGGCGTCGGTGTATTCGTGTCCGCAATAGAACCGCGTGTCGTCGGGCAGCGCGCGCAGCTTGAGCAATGACTGCCACATCATTTCCGCGGTGCCCTCGATCACGCGGCCGCAGCCGATGGAAAACAGCGTGTCGCCGACAAAGGCAAGCTTGTCGGCGGGAAAGACATATGAAATGTGGCCGGCGGTGTGGCCCGGCGTGTCCAGCACTTTTCCGCTGAGCCCGCCGACGCGCACCGCGTCACCCTCGCCGACCGTTTCATCGACATCGGCGACGCGCTGCGCCTCGTTGCGCGGCGCGACCACGCGGCTGTGGTGATGCTGCTTGAGCTCGGCAATGCCCTGGGTGTGGTCGGCGTGATGGTGCGTGACCAGAATGTCGGTCAGCTTCCAGCCGGTCTTTTTGAGCGCCGCGTCAACCGCGGCCGCCTCGGGCGCATCGATCGACGCTGTCGCGCCGCTTTGCGGGTCGTGGATGAGCACGCCGTAATTGTCCTTGAGGCATGGGAACAAATAGGTCTGCGCGGGCATGTCACACCGTCATTGGTCGCACGCAGCTAAAGTAGGCACTTCAAACCGTTAACCGCAAGGTTGGAGGTGATGGATTCCGGGCTCGCGCTCCCGGCGCGACGCGGAATGACGTGCTATTTTGCGTCCATGGACGTCGTCGATTTGCGCAACTTCTACGCCCAGGGGCTGGGCGTCGTCGCCCGCCGTTTCATCGGCCGCGGCATCCGCGCGCGCTGGGGCGACACGTCCTCGCTGCGCGTGCTCGGCATCGGTTACGCCACGCCCTATCTCGGACTGTTTCGCGAAGAGGCCGAACGTTGCCTTGCGCTGATGCCGGCGCCGCAAGGTGTGGTGCGCTGGCCATCGTCAAAGCCGGCGCTGGCCGCTTTGGTCGAGGAAGACGACTTGCCGCTGACCGACGCGGCGGTCGATCGCGTGCTGTTGGTGCACGCGCTGGAAAATTCCATCGATCCGGTCGGATTGCTGCGCGAAGTCTGGCGCGTGCTCGCCGGCGGCGGCCGGTTGCTCGCGGTGGTGCCAAACCGGCGCGGATTGTGGGCACGAATGGATACGACGCCGTTCGGCCAGGGCCGGCCGTATTCGCGCCCGCAGATCACGCATCTCCTCCGCGAGACCTGGTTCACGCCGACCGGCTGGGGCGAGGCGCTCTATGTACCGCCGATCGCGCGCGGCTGGTTCCTGCGCTCGGCGGTGGCGTGGGAGCGCACCGGCGCGACGTTGTCGGCGCCGTTCGCCGGCGTGCATATCGTCGAAGCGACCAAGCAGGTCTATCGCGCGATTCCGACGCGGCGCGAGCGGCGACGGCTGGTGCCGGCCCTGCAGCCGGTGCTAGCGCCGTCGCCCGGCGCCGCCGCTTTGACGCGCTTCGACGCGGTTACGCCGCCGGCCAAGCCTCGGCGGTGACCGCAGCAGCGTCGGCGCCGACCAGATCGGCAAGACCCGTGAGCTGTTCGCGTTCGAGCGCAGCGAGAAGCTCCGCCTTGATCTCGGCAATCAAGCCCAGACCGTGGAACACCAGCGCGGAGTAAAGCTGAATGAGACTTCGCGCCGGCGCGGAATTTGGCGAGCGCCGCGGCGCCGGAATCGATCCCGCCCGAGCCGATCAGCGGAAACGCGTCTTCCACGCGCACATAGGTCTCCGCTAGCATCCGTGTCGCCAGCGGAAATAGCGGACGTCCGGACAGGCCGCCCGCCTTTTTCCCTTTCACCGCGTCGCGCAGGCTCGCGGGCCGCGACAGCGTGGTGTTGCCGACAATCATGCCGTCGACCCGGCGCGCGCGCGCAATGCCGACCACGTCGTCAAGCTCTGCAAGCGTCAGATCGGGCGCGATCTTGAGCAGCACCGGCGTCGGTCCGGCCTGCGCGACCATGCGCTCGCGCGCATCGACCACCCGCGCTAGCAGATCGTCGAGTGCGCCGGCCTGTTGCAGATTGCGCAGCCCCGGCGTGTTCGGCGAGGAGACATTCACGGTCACATAGCTCGCCACCGGCGCGAAGCGCTCGATCAGCCAGACGTAATCGGCGGCGCGGTCGCCGGAATCTTTGTTGGCGCCAACATTGATGCCGACAATGCCGCCGGCATTGGCGCGCGCCGCCAGCCGCCGCAGCGCAACGTCGGCGCCCTGCGAATTAAAGCCGAGCCGGTTGATGATGCCGCCGTCGGCCGTCAGGCGAAAAACACGCGGGCGCGGATTGCCCGGCTGCGGCTTCGGCGTGATGGTGCCGACTTCGACGAAACCGAAGCCGAGGCGAAGCAGCGTATCGGGCACTTCCGCGTGTTTGTCGAAGCCTGCCGCCATGCCGACTGGATTGGGAAAGTTAAGCTTGAAGGCGCGCATTGCGAGCCGCTTGTCGTCGGCGGCCGACCGCAGCGCCGGCGCCAATTTCAGCATTTTGACCGTGAGACCGTGGGCCTGTTCCGGATCAAGCGCGTTGAGCACCGGCGCGGCAAGCCGCTCGAACAGGCCGATCACGCGTCAAGCTCCGGCAGCGGGCGGTGGCCGCCCACCTCGTCGGGCAGCGGCTGCGCCCATCGCACCGCCGCCAGCGGCAGCGGTGCATAAAGGTGAGGAAACAGGGCGCCGCCGCGCGACTTTTCCCATTTCAGTGCGCCGTCGAGCGCGGCCGTATCGACCGCGACCAGCATCAAATCCGATGCGCCGGCAAAATGCCTGGCGGCGGTTTCGGCAAGCTGCGCGGCGGTGGAAAAATGTATAAAGCCGTCCTGCTCGTCGACCGGCGCGCCGCGAAAGCACCCTTCGGCTTCCGCTGCGAGCCACGCCTCTCGCTGGCAGATGTTGTAGATCATTGTCACGGCAAGCGACCCTATCCGCCCTTGAGCCGACAGGCAATAATTCCTATCATCTCCGGCCTTTGCGGAGTTGCGATGCTTACCCACTCGCAGGTCTGGTCGGCGATCGATCGCCTCGCCGAACGTCACGAATTGTCCGCATCTGGGCTCGCCAAGCGGGCCGGGCTCGATCCGACCACCTTCAACAAATCGAAGCGCATCACCGCGGCCGGCCGCGCCCGCTGGCCGTCGACCGAGTTGATCGCCAAGGCGCTCACCGCCACCGGCACCACCATCGACGTATTCGTCGAATTAATCGGTTCCGGCGGCGGACCGGCGACGCGGGCGGTGCCGCTGCTTGGCTTCGCCGAAGCCGGCGCCGGCGGCTATTTCGACGACGGCGGCTTCCCGGTCGGCGAAGGCTGGGACGAGATCGCGTTTCCGGCGGTGAGCGACCGGCATGCCTACGCGCTCGAAGTCTCCGGTCAGTCGATGGAACCGGCCTATCGCGACGGCGACGTGATCCTGGTTTCGCCGGCGGCGCCGATACAGCGCGGCGACCGCGTCGTGCTCAAGACGCGAAGCGGCGAAGTTATGGTGAAGGAGCTCAAGCGGCGCACCGGAAAGTCGATCGAGCTTCGCTCGCTCAACGCCGCGCATCCCGACCGCATCATCGCCGCCGCGGACGTGCTCTGGATCGCGCGGATTTTGTGGGCGAGCCAGTAATCACGCCGACCGCGCCAGCGCGCCGTCGATCATGTCGATGGTGTTAGTGATCCCGTAAGCGGCGACGAACGAGCCGAAGCGAGGCCCTTTCTCCTGGCCGAGCAGCACCTGATAAAGCATGTTGAACCAGTCGAGCGAAACGCCCGGCTTGCCATCCTTGGCTTTCTTCTTGTGATCGAGGAATGGCTCGCGCCGGCCGATCTCGTAGACCACGTCCTGGATGGCTTGCGCGTCCGCATCCGCCGGCAATTGCGACAGCGCGTCGCGCAGATCGGTCAGCGCTGCGCGTTCCGTCTGGTCGGGCTCGCGGAATTTTTTCGCCGGCTGCACGAAGTCGCGGAAATAATGGATGGCGTAGTCGACCATGGCGGCGAGCCGCGGATGCGTCTGCCGCGTCACGCCCGGCCGGTAGCGGCCGATAAAGCCCCACAACGTCTCGGCGTTCTCCGCATTCGAGGCGGTGACGAGCGACAGCAGCATGGCGAACGGCACCGGATTGTCGGCGGGCGGCGGATCGCCGGCATGAATGTGCCAGACCGGATTGCCGAGGCGCTCTTTCGGCGCCTGCCGCGGATAGGCGTCGAGGAATTGCAGATAATCGTCGACGGTGCGCGGAATGATGTCGAAATAAAGCCGCTTGGCCGCTCTCGGCTCGCGATACATGAACAGCGAAAGACTCTCCGGGCTGGCGTAACGCAGCCATTCTTCGATGGTCAGCCCGTTGCCTTTCGACTTGGAAATTTTCTGCCCGTGCTCGTCGAGGAACAGCTCGTAATTGAAACCGTCCGGCGGTGTCCCGCCGAGCGCGCGGCAGATTTCGCCCGAGAGCTTCACCGAATCGATCAGATCCTTGCCGGCCATTTCGTAATCGACGCCGAGCGCGACCCAGCGCATCGCCCAGTCCGGCTTCCACTGCAGCTTGCAGCGGCCGCCAGTGACGGACGTGGTGACATGTTCCTTCGTGTCGGGATCTTCGTAGGTGATGGTGCCGGCTTTCGCGTCATGCGCGACCACCGGCACCTGCAACACCGCGCCGGTGCGCGGCGAGACCGGCAGGAACGGCGAATAGGTCTGCGCCCGCTCCTCGCGCAATGACGGCAGCATGATCGCCATCACCTGCTCGAAATGCGCCAGCACTTTGCGCACCGCGTCGTCGAACATGCCCGAGGTGTAACATTCGGTCGACGACATGAACTCGTAGTCGAAGCCGAACTGGTCGAGGAAGGCGCGCAGCCGCGCGTTGTTGTGCGCGCCGAAGCTCGCATGCGTGCCGAACGGATCGGGCACCTTGGTCAGCGGCTGATTGAGATATTTTTCCAGCATCTCCCTGTTCGGCACGTTGTCCGGCACTTTGCGCAAGCCGTCCATGTCGTCGGAGAACGCGATCAGCCGGGTCTTGATCGTGTCGCCGGTGAGCACGCCGAAGGCGTGGCGCACCATGGTGGTGCGCGCGACCTCGCCGAAGGTGCCGATATGTGGCAGCCCGGACGGGCCATAACCGGTCTCGAAAATCACTTCCGTCTTCGGGCGCTTCTTGAGCCGCGCGACGAGCTTGCGCGCCTCCTCGAACGGCCAGGCGTTCGATTGCTCGGCGAGCGCGCGCAGCTCTGCCGTATTTTCATTCGGTCCGGCCGTCATCATCCACGTCCAATCGGCGCTGTCGGTCGCGCTGACATCAAAACGGGCTGATCGGGAAATAGCGCAGCCACAGATCGGTGAAACTCCCCTTTTCCCACAGCTGGAACAGCGCCCAATTGAGCGCGAGCCGAAGGAGATCGTTGCCGCGCTTGACCGCGATGCCGACACCTTCGCCGAAATAGCGGCTTTCGAGAAACGGACCGCCGCGGAACGCGCAGCAGCCGGCGGAATCGCTGCCGTTGAGCCAGAAGGCGAGCGCGATGCCGTCGCCGAACAAAAGATCAACGTCCTTTCTCCGTAACGCATCGCGCGCGGTTTCCGCGTTCGGGTAAGGCCGCACTTCGGCTTCGGTGAACATGGCCTTGAGATACGCCTCGTGCGCGGTGCCGGCCACCACGGCGATCTTTACCCCTTCGAGCCGCTCCGGCAGGACCTCGCTGGTCGGGCTGTCAGCGCGGGCGACGAAGCGCGCCGGCGTGCGGTAATACGGATCGGTGAAATCGGCGCGGCGGCGCGTCTCGGCGGTCGGCGCGATTGAGGCGATCACCGCGTCACCGCGATTGTCGTTGAGTGCGTCGAGCAGACCCTCGAATGGCCGCGCCTGAATGGTGCAGGCGGCTTTGATCTCGTCGCAAAGGAGCCGCGCCAGTTCGACATTAAAGCCGGTCGGGTTGCCGTCCGGCCCCGCATAGTCGAACGGCGGATAATCGAGGCCGGTGAGGAAGCGGATCGCCGGGATGCGCGTCAAATCCGGCCGTTCGGGCCGCCGCCGCGGATCCCAGAAACCGGGCACCGCGACGGCGCGCGGCGGCGTCGCATTCTCTCCCGCCGCACTTGCCGGATGGGGGGCGGCAGACGTGAGCAGTATCGCGCCGACGAGCAGGGCGGCCGCGGCGCCGAGTCGCGCGGCGGCGCGGGCGCGAAGATCGGGGAACGTGGCGACGATCTGCATCGGCGGGTTGAGCCTTATGCCTTGCGTTACGCGGCCCGCTTAACGGGATAAAGGCAAAAAGTCGAGACAGAGCCGCCGCTTCGGGTGTTTGACCATCCGCGCGGCGCGATGCTACGAAAAAGCTTAACGCCATCTTCCGCCGCGGTTCGATCTGGGGACGCGCCCGGCCATGAAATTACCGCCCTTCGATTATGCCCGTCCGGAGAGCCTGTCCGAGGCGGTGGCGCTGTTGGCCGCACATGGCGGCGAAGCGAAGCCGCTCGCGGGCGGGCAGAGTCTGGTGCCGATGCTGGCGTTCCGCGTCGCCGCGCCGTCGCTCCTGGTCGATCTCGGCGGGATCGAAGAGCTCGGGCACATCCGCATGTCGGAGGCCGGCGTCGCGCTCGGCGCCATGGTGCGCTGGCGCGACATTCTCGGCGACGCGCGGCTGCGCCACGCGCATCCGCTCCTAGTCGCCGCCATCGAACACGTCGCGCATTATCAGATCCGCAATCGCGGCACGGTCGGCGGCAGCCTTGCTCATGCCGATCCCGCCGCCGAACTGCCGTGCATCGCCGTAACCTGCGAGGCCGAGATCGTCGCGCTCGGCAAAGCCGGAACGCGCACCATCGCCGCAGCGGATTTTTTCCTCGGACCGCTCTCCACCGCGCTTGAACCCGACGAGCTCGTCACCGAGCTTCGCCTGCCGGCCTGGCCGGCCTGGCGGCGTTTCGGCTTTGCCGAGTATTCGCGCCGGCATGGCGACTTCGCGCTGGCGGCGGCCGCGGCGTTTTATGACCGTGACGGCGGCAAAGCGCACAATGCGCATATCGGCGTGATCGGCGCCGCCGACCGCGCGTTGCGCCTTGCCGGGGCCGAAGCCGTCGTCGACGGCAGCGCGCTTGACGACAAGACGATCGTGGCCGCGGCCGAGGCGGCGCGCGTCGCAATAGACCCGCCGGACGACATTCACGCCGGCGGCGCTTATCGCCGGGCGCTGATCGGCACCATGATCGAGCGTGCGCTCAGCGCGTCGGTTTAGCCGCCATTCTCGGCACCGCTGCGCGCCAATAAATCTCAGTGTAAATTATTTCAGCGCGAGTCACTTCAACGTCACCGCCGGGTCATTTCTAGTTTACTGGTTCGGGAACGGGCGGCGTGCTAGCGAAAGCAACCAAAGTCCAAGGTTGAGTTGGAGACGAAATCATGGACGACGTTTACGTCACGCACGGTGCGCTGAAACAGCGGCCGGAATTGCCCGGCCAGGTGGTGCTGGTGTTTCAGGGCGGCGGCGCGCTCGGCGCCTATCAGGTCGGCGTGTATCAGGCGCTGCACGAAATCGGCATTGAGCCCGACTGGGTGGTCGGAACGTCGATCGGCGCAATCAACGGCGCCATTATTGCCGGCAACGCGGTGAGCGAGCGGTTCGACCGCATGCAGGAATTCTGGGGCCGGCTCGAGCGCAAGCCGCAGTGGCACGAGACGCTGTTTGGCGAGCGCGCCGCGGCCAGCGCCGCCTATCTAGCGACGCTCATCCAGGGCGTCACCGGATATTATGCGCCCAATCACGCAATCACCTTCAGCGGGCTCAACGCGGCGGTCGGCGTGGAAAAGGCGGCCTTTTACACGATCGATGATTTTCGCAAGACCGTCGGCAGCGTGGTTGATTTTGTGCGTCTCAACAGCAAGCAGACCCGGCTGACCGTCGGCGCCGTCAATGTGCGGACCGGCAAGATGCATTATTTCGACAGCCGCAACATTCCGATCACGCTCGATCATCTGCTCGCTTCCGGAGCGTTGCCACCGGGCCTGCCGGCGATCCGCATCGACGGCGATCCCTACTGGGACGGCGGCCTTTATTCGAACACGCCGATCGAGGTAGTGTTCGACGACAATCCGCGGCGCGATTCGGTGGTGTTCTCGGTGCAGATTTTTCCGATTTCCGGCGCGGAACCGGATTCAATCATGCAGGTGATGAGCCGGCAGATCGACATTCAATATGCGAGCCGCGCCGACAGCCATATTCCGCGCCAGGAGCACATCCATCAGCTCCGCCACATGGTGCGGGAGCTGGTGCGCATGCTGCCCGAGGAACAGCGCAACACGCCGCAGGTAAGAGAGATGGCCGGCTACGGGTGCGGGACGTTCATGCACATCGTGCGCATCAACGCCAACCCACAGCAGGATGAAGACTATCTGCGCGAGATCGATTTCACCACCGCGGGCATCCGGCGGCGCTGGCAGGCGGGCTACGAAGACACCATGCGCACGCTCGAGCGCCGGCCGTGGGAAGTGCCGATCGATCCGATGGTCGGCGTCGCGGTGCATGATTCCGACGCCCCGGATATGCCTTCGAGCCTGGAAAAGGCGCACTGAAGCGGCCGGGGAACAAACGCGCCTGCGCGCCATTTTCCCCGCGTCGCTACCAACGAGGAAAGCCATAGGGCGAACGATGGCCAAGCGAAAACCCGCCCGGGTGCGATCGCGCCGCCGCAAGCCCGCGCGGAAAGGCGGTCGATACTGGTCGGCCCGCGTCACCAAAGAAAGCGACGCGCTCGATCTCGATAGAGGTGTATTCAACCTCAAAGACCCGAAACGCATCGCCGCTTCGCTCAAGCGCTCGGCGGAGAAGAGCCGCCGGCGCAAGAGCGCGCCCTACCGCTCGGCGCTATCGATGCTGGTGTTCTACATGAACCGCGCCGGCAGGAATTTGCCGGCCGCCCGGCGCCGGACCCTGCAGCAGGCAAAGACAGAATTGCGCAAGCGGTTCGGACGGGACTGATCGCCGCCCCGGTCGCCGCCGAACCGGATTTCCCTTGTGGAACCAATGATTTTGGGCCGCTAACGCGGCATGATTTTACCGCGAATTAACCAACACCATCAATCATGCCGCCATTGCCGGAAAGGCGGTCGATGGCAGCCTACGATTTCTCCATTCGCACCAAGCTCGCGCTGTGGGCTGGCGCCGGCGTTTTGCTGGTCGCCGGGATGCTGATCAACGAACAAATTGGTAATCGCTGCGCCGCGCTGCAACGGATCGACGCCGACAACAAGCAATTGGCGACGGTCGAGGCTTTGCGCGCCGCCGATGACTTGCGCAGCATGCAGATCGAGACCAGGGAAATCCGCCTCGCCATCGCGCCGAGTGAAATGGACCGCGCCTTGCAACGGCTGATCGCCGACCAAACGTCGGCGGCCGGGCATATCGAAGTCGCGCTCGAAATCTCCGACGACCCCGCCGACAAGGAGCGGCTCGACAAACTCGCCGGCCTCGTCAAAGGCTATGTCGACGTGGTCGGTAAACTCGCCGCGGCGGCGAAAGACTATGGCGACACCGTCGAATACGTCACAGCGAGCGGCGTACTAGGCCGCGAGATGAACGCGCTGATCGAGACGACCACCGCAGCGCTGATCAAAACCGCCGAACAGCGCAAGACTTCCGCCGACGCCGAGACGGCATTCGTCAACCGCCTCGACTTCGGTTTCGGCCTGTTCATCGTCTTGGTGCTGACCGGCGCGGCGATGTTCGGCGCGCTGGCGATCAGCCGTCCGATCCAGCGCATTGGCGAAGTGCTGCGCGCGCTCGCCGCCGGCAACAAGGACGTCGCGGTTCCGTATACCGGGCGCGGCGATGAGGTCGGCGACAATGCGCGCGCGGCGCAGACCTTCAAGGAAAAGCTGATCCGCATCGAGCAACTCGAACAGGCGGAGAAGGAAACCGCCCGGCACGCCGCTGAGCAGCGGCGCGCCGACATGCACGCGCTGGCCGGCGCGTTCGAGAATACGGTCGCGAGCGTCGTTCGCTCAGTTTCAGCGTCATCGACCGAGCTCGAAGCCGCGGCGGAAGGCCTCGGCGCGACTGCCGGCGCGACGCGAGATTTGTCCGGCAAGGTCTTGGCGGCTTCAACCAAGGCGTCGGAAAATGTTCAGTCGGTCTCGTTCGCCACCGAACAGCTGATAGCTTCGCTCGGCGAGATCACCCGGCAGGTGCAGGAATCCTCGCGCATCGCGCTCGAAGCGGTGGCGCAGGCGGAGAAAACCGACACTCGCATTGCCGAACTTACGCGCGCGGCCGGCCGCATCGGCGACGTGGTCAACCTGATCACCGCCATCGCCGAGCAAACCAACCTCCTGGCGCTCAACGCCACCATCGAGGCGGCGCGCGCCGGCGACGCCGGCCGCGGTTTTGCGGTGGTGGCGCAGGAGGTCAAGGCGCTGGCGGCGCAGACGGCGAAAGCGACCGAAGAGATCGGCGTGCAGATCGCCGGCGTGCAGGTGGCGACGCAGGACTCGGTCGGCATCATCAAGGACATCGGCGCGACGATTTCGCGGATCGCGGAAATTGCCGCGGCGATTACCGCCGCGGTCGACCAGCAATCGGCAACCACGCGCGAAATTGCCGCCAACGTGGCGGCGGCGGCCGGCAGCGCCGCGCATGTGGCCGCCAACATCGCCGAAGTCAACGACGGCGCCGCGGGAATCACCTCGGCTTCGTCGCAGGTTCTTGCCTCGGCGCAATCGCTCGCGCAGGACGGCAACAGGCTGTCGGCGGAAATGGAAAGATTCCTCTCCGCCGTCATCGCCGCGTAAAGGGCCGCGGCGGCTCACATCGAGCATCCGCGAACCGGGATCGGTGACGCGACATTTGCGCCGCTTTATGCGCCCTTGCGGGCGGTTGCGGCGCTTGGCATGCTCGCCAAGATTGCGGGCGTAGTTCAGTGGCAGAACATCAGCTTCCCAAGCTGAGTGTCGTGGGTTCGATTCCCATCGCCCGCTCCAGTACGGCAGAAATTAAAAGCGAGAGACTTGGAGGAGACCATGGATCAGCAAAGCGGCCGACGATCGGGCTGGAGCTGGTGGTATCTGCTGCTCCTCGCGCAATTCGTTTTTTTGCTTTGGCCGGGCTACTACAACAAGATTGAGCCCGCCTGGATCGGCATTCCGTTCTTCTATTGGTACCAGATGCTCTGGGTGATCATCAGCGCAATCCTGATCGCTATCGTGTACTTCATGACCGAAGACTGATGATGCCGATTTGCTCAAGCGGCGTGCGATTGGCGCCACTGCGGGGCTGGCAAAGGGATAAAGCGAGGGGATGCCGTGGCTGAGGTGAATTGGACCGCTCTCATTATCTTCGTGCTGCTATTCGCCTTTATCACCTGGCTCGGCTTTGCCGCGGCCCATTGGCGCAAGGGCGATCTCGACTTGCTGCACGAATGGGGGCTAGGCGGCCGGCGCTTCGGCACGCTGATCACCTGGTTTCTGGTCGGCGGTGACGTCTACACCGCCTACACGTTTGTCGCCGTTCCCGCGCTTGCCTTCGGCGCCGGCGCCATCGCCTTCTTCGCGGTCCCTTACGCGATCCTGATTTATCCGATCCTGTTTCTGCCCTTCCCGCGGCTTTGGCGGGTCTGCCATAAGCACAATTACATCACCGCAAGCGATTTCGTGCGCGGCCGATTCAGCAATCGCTGGCTGGCGCTGGCGGTCGCGGTGACCGGCATCGTCGCGACCATGCCCTACATCGCGTTGCAGCTGGTCGGCTTGCAGGTCGTCATTGCCGCGATGGGCGTTTCCGGCTCCGGCTATGTCGGCGACCTGCCGTTACTCATCGCTTTCATTATCCTCGCGGCGTTCACCTATTCGAGCGGCCTGCGCGCACCGGCCTCGATTGCGATCGTCAAGGATATTCTGATCTACGTCACGGCCTTCGTTGCAGTGATCGCCATTCCGATCCACATGGGCGGCTTCGGCAAGATCTTCGGCGCCGTGCCGACGGCGAAGTTGCTGCTTGCCGTGCCCGGCGCGCACACGACCGGGGTTTACGGCTACTACGCGACGCTGGTGCTGGGGTCGGCGTTCGCCTTGTTCCTCTACCCGCATTGCATCACCGGCATTCTCGCCGCCAACAGCGGGCACGCGATAAGGCGCAACGCCGCATTGCTGCCCGGCTACACCTTCATGCTCGGCCTGCTGGCCCTGATGGGTTTTTTCGCGCTCGCCACCGGGGTCCATTTGCTGCCCGAATTTGCGGATGGGTTTAAGGCATTCGGCAATAATTTCGCGGTGCCGGCGTTGTTCCTGTACAGCTTCCCGTCGTGGTTCGTCGGCATCGCCTTTGCGGCAATCGGCATCGGCGCACTGGTTCCCGCAGCAATCATGTCGATCGCCGCCGCCAACCTTTATACGCGCAACATCCACCGCGAATTCATCAACAGGAATCCGACCGACAAGCAGGAAGCACAGATGGCGAAGTGGGTCTCGCTCGTCGTCAAACTGGGCGCGCTGGTTTTCATCATTTTCGTGCCGACACCGTTTGCCATCTATCTGCAACTGCTGGGCGGCATCCTGATCATCCAGACTTTGCCCTCGGTCATGCTCGGCGTGTACACCCGCTGGTTTAACGATTGGGCGCTGCTGGTCGGCTGGCTCGCGGGGACCACCGCCGGCTGCTGGATGTTCGCGGCAGCGAACTTGTCGCCGAATTATCCGCTGCACATCGCCGGCTACACCTTCCCCGGCTACACCGCGCTCTACACTTTGGTGCTCAATCTCGTGCTGGTGGTGGTGTTGACGCCGATCTTCAACGCCCTCGGCGCCAAGCAGAGCGACGCGACCGTGCCGGCGGATTATCTGGCATAGGCCCCCGCTCAGAGCCGCGTTACCATGGCGTGCAGCAGCGCCGCGCGGCCGGCGCGGACCGCTTTGGCGCAGCGCGTGATCGCGGCCGATACCTCGGCCGGATCGGTGACCTTTTCGGCATACGCGCCGAACGCCTCGGCCACCTTGGTGAATTCCACCTTGGCGGCGAGCTTCGACTCAAACTCATCAGTGGAATTGGCAATGCCGTCCGGGAATACCCGCAAGGTCGAGGCCTTCACCGCACCCCAGCCGGAATTGTCCAGCACGATTGAGAAAATCGGCAGCCCGTATTGCTGAGCGACCGCAAAGATCGAGCTCGGATTGTTGAAATAGAAGCCGCCGTCGCCGGACACCTGCACCATCGTCCGGTCCGGCGCGGCAAGCCTGGCGCCGAGCGCCATGCCGCCCGACCAGCCCAGCCCGGCGCCGTTGGTGTTGAATGCCGTGTTCGGCAGCGGCCGCGGAATCTGCATCAGCACTGCCGGCGTATTGGTCACCGCCTCGTTGAAAATGATGTCGCGGTCGTCGAGCACCTTGCCGAGCTCGGCCATGAAATAATGCGGACCGATGGCGCCGGGCTTGCCTTGGTTGGCAGCGAGTTTGGCGGCATGGGCTTCCCGCTCCTTTCGCACAGCCTTGAGCCGATCGAGCCGCGCCGCCGCCGCCGCCTTAAATTTCGGCGTGATTTTCGCCTTGAGCGCCGTCAGCAGCTGATCGAGAATCCGCCCGCTGTCGCCCTGCAACCGCATATTCCCGGGGAAAGTCCATATCGGCGAGCCAAGCTTGAGGACGTCGACGTCGATATGGGCCCAGAACGATTGCTCGCCCGGCTGCACTTCGGCGGGGAACCACGGCACCTCCACATCGACCAGCAGGCCGACATCGGCATCCGGCACCGACTCGTCCGGCACGAAGCCGGCAAAGCACGGGCTTGCGTAGGAGACGTTACACTTCGAATTCGCCTCGAAGACCGGAATGCCTGCAAATTGCGCGACTTCATCGATCTTTTGCGCGGTCAGCGCGTCGGTGCCGCCATAGCCGGTAATCAGGATCGGATTTTCCGCCGCGATCAGCCGGTCGGCGAGCGCGGCGACTAGTTCCGGATCGGCGCCGGCGCCCGCCAGCGCCGGAAAGCGCTCGGCCGGATAGCTGCGGATGGCGTCGACATTCCAATGCTCGGTCAGCGTTTCACGCTGCATCATCAAATAGACCGGACCGCGCGGCGCGCTTTGCATGATCGAATACGCACGCCGCAGCGTTTCCTTGACGACCACGCCCGACGGCAATGTCCATTCCCATTTGACGTAGGGCCGCACCAGGCTGCCCTGGTCGAACGGCTCCTGCACGAAATGCACGTGAGTGTCGCGGGTGCCGACCAGCTCGTTGTGCATGGTGTAGGGCGCCTTGCCGGCCATCAGCAGCACCGGCAGGCGGCTGCGATACATATTATGCATGCCGTTGGCGGCGTTGGCGGTGCCGACATCGACATGCACGATGACGCCCTGGCCGCGTCCGGTGACGAGCGCGTACCCAGCCGCCATATGCGCTGCCGTGTTCTCGTGCGGACAACGCACGACTTCCGGCATGGCTTCGCCGAGTTTGCGCCGGTGAGCCATTTCCTCGATGATCGGCGCGTGATCGGTGCCGAAATTGCAAAACAGATAATCGATGCCGACTTCCTTGAGGCCTTCGAGCAAATAATAGGCGGTGGAAAAATCGCGGACGTTGGACTTCCCGGTAACCGACGTATCCATGATCCAACCGATCTTTTGTGTCGTTTCTGTCTGCCTTGGGCTTTGGCACTATAGCATCGTGGAACTTTGCACGCGCGGCAACGCGCTGTTGCGGAACCGCAAGTTCCGCTAAAAAACCGGTTCAGGGCACGGTTGGACCGCCGGCCCTCCGAACTGTCGCCACATTGGAGAAGGATAAATGCCGGCGGAACGGGGAAAGGACTTCAAACATGAAATGGCAGGCCCTCTTGGCCGGCGCGCTCGCGTCGGTCCTCGCCGCAACCGTGGCGTTTGCGGACGTGCGCGTCACCAACGATCCGGGCGGAGAAATCAGCTCCTACGTCGAGAAGTTCCACGAGATGCGCGCCGCGGGCGAACGGCTCATCATCGACGGGCCTTGCTTGTCGGCCTGCACGCTTTTCACCGCCTTCATCCCGCGTGATCGGGTCTGCGTGACGCAACGCGCGGTGCTCGGCTTTCATGCTGCGTCTTATTACGACGACGCCAGCCGTTCGCTGGTGCCGACGCGGGCCGGGACACGGCTGGTGATGCGCCTCTATCCGCCGCAAATCCGCAACTGGATTGTACGGCATGGCGGACTGACGCCGCGCATCATCGCGCTGCGCGGTCCTGAACTGGCCGCGCTCTACAACACCTGCCGCTAAAGCGTCCATCGCCAGGCAAACCTAAGCCCGGTTGTCGGCTGCCACATTCCGGCCTATCCACGGCCGATGCGCGAGACTGTCGCACCACGCTTGTTGTCGCGGCCGCTGCTCGCTGCCGGCGGGGTGGTTATATTGGCGCTTGCCGGCACGCTGTGGCTATGGGCCGACCTCGGCACGGCGGTGTTTTTCGAGACCATTCGCGCCGGCTTCGTTGCCTGCTTCGGCTGACGGAGGAGTAGCTTGAAGATACGACTGCCGGCCTCCCGCCTGCTCCCGCTCGCGGCCGCCTTTCTGTGCGGCCTGGTAGTGGTGTTTGCCGTGATCGTGCAATTCGCCGGACGCTCGGCGTTGCCGATCGGGCCGGCGATCGCCTCCGTTGGCGGGCCGTTTCAGCTCGAGGACGAGAACGGCAAACCATTCAGCGATCGCGATATGAAGGGCCGGCCGTTCCTGGTGTTCTTCGGCTACACCCACTGCCCCGACATTTGTCCGACCACATTGTTCGAGCTTTCCGAAGTCATGAAAAAGCTCGGCTCCGATGCCGACCGCACCGGCGCCGTGTTCATTACCGTCGATCCGGAGCGAGATTCGCCGGCGGTGATGAAGGACTATCTGTCGAATTTCGACCCGCATTTGCGCGGGCTCACCGGCGACCCGGCCGCCGTCAACGCGGCCACCAAGGCCTACCGGGTCTATGCCAAGAAAGTTCCGCTCAAGGACGGCGACTACAGCATGGACCATACCGCCGTGGTCTATCTGATGGACAAGGACGGCCGCTTCATCGCGCCGTTCAATCTCAAACAGACGCCGGAAGCGGCCGCCGATCAGTTGCGCCGCTATCTGTGAACGCGCGGCGGCGGGGTCAGTCCCCGATCCGTCCCAAGGTATAAACCGCTTGCAGGAGGACGCCGGGATTCGCTCCGAAGAACCAGCGCTCGAACACCTCTTTCATGCGGCCGCTGCGAAAAATCTGGGCGAGGCCGGTATTCACCGCGAGCCGGAGCGCCCAGTCGCCGCGCGGCAGCGCGATCGCGGTTTGCTCGATCGACAGATCATCCGGCAGTATGACCAGAGCCTCGGGATGTTTGATTTCGGCGCCGGCCAGCAACAGCTTGTCGCTGGCAAAACCGTCGGCCTTGCCAGTTTCGACCGCCGCCACCGCTTCGTCACGGTCCTTCACGGTGACGAGCGTGATGTTGAGATTGAGCGCGTGCATGAGATTGGTGACCGCGAGTTCGTTGCTCGTGCCGCCGACCACCGCAAGTTTCTTGCCGGCCATCTCCGTGAAGCTGTGTACGTTCGAGCTTCGCGTCACCAGGATGCCGGTCGATTCGACGAAGACCAGAATGGAAAAATCGACTTCGCGCATGCGGCTAAGCGTGACGGTCGAAGAACCGCACTCCATGTCGGCCTTGTTGCCGGCAACGGCGGAGAACCGCGTCTCCACCGTCACCGGCACCCATTCGATCTTCAAATCGGGGATTTTGTATTGCTGGGCGATCGAGGCGGTCAGCTGCTTGCATAGATCGATGGTGTAGCCGAGCGGCTCTTTGGCGTCGTTGACGAACGAGAACGGCCGGTCGTCGGCGCGATAGGCGATGCGCACCGCCTTCCTGGCGATAATGGATTTCAGCCGGCTGTCGGCGGGCGGCGGCGTCTGCGCTGACACTGCCGTAACCGAAACGAACAGGGCGCAGCATAAGACCGCAATGCGCAGCATTCTCAACTCCCCACCGACCGGCATGACTGCTCCACCCGCTAATTGCCGCCAAGCGGCAAGGACTTGGTTTTCGAGGTTTGGACTTTATGCGTTGTCGCGCAGCGGGGAAAGCGCGCGAGAGCTGCTTTTGCGGCGGTGCATCGCCGCCCGGCGCGAACTGCGCGCCAGCCCTTGCTCGTTCTTCTCCCAGCGTTGCGGATCGCAAAAGGAACTCCAACAGCGTGCGCCAGGCCGCGAGCGAAAGCAAGAACCAGTAAATCGGCGTCAAGACCAGCACCCAGGCGTGACGCGCCCCTCGGCCGCGGCAATGACATGCCGGGGCACCAGTTTGCGGATGCGGTCAAGTTCCGGTAAAGCGTTCGGTCGCGCGACAGGCTGCGGCCGGGCACGCAAGCGCGGCACCAACGCACCGCCCGGGCCGCGAACCGCCCACTCGGTCCGCGGATTGCGAACCGACGCACCCCTGACAGAGCACGAAACGCCACCCTACGCCCCCAACACGGCCCCCGGTGCCGCACTTCCCCCGGTTTTTCCGTAGAATGATATGGAACCGCGAGCGCGCCAAGAGGGTGGTGCTGCGTAGGTGCGGCAATGGCATCGTGCGCCTGGGCTGGAGGGGCATAATCGAATGAGCCGTTCAAAGCTGCGCGGCGTGATTGCCGCAATTGCCACCGCCGTCGGCGAGACCGGCGAACCCGACTGCCCCCGCTCGGTCGCACTCGGCCGCTTCCTGCTCAAGCATGGCTGTGACGGGCTCAACATGCTCGGCACCACCGGCGAAGGCACGTCGTTTTCGCTTTCGCAGCGCTCGCGGGTGATGCAGGCCTATGCAGAGAGCGGTCTGCCGCGCGAGCGCCTGCTGGTCGGCACCGGCGCTGCGGCCGTTGCGGACGTGGTCGCCTTGACGCGCCGCGCCGCCGAACTCGGCTTCGCCGGCGCGCTGGTGCTGCCGCCGTTCTACTATAAGGGCGTGGACGACGACGGCTTGTTCGCCGTCATCGCCGCTTTGGCGGAAGCGACCGCCGCGCGGCCGATCCCGATTTATCTCTATCATTTTCCAGCGCAGTCGGGCCTGCCCTGGCGCCTGCCTTTGATCCGCCGATTGCTCGACCGCTTCGGCTCGCGCATCGCCGGCCTGAAGGATTCTTCGGGCGACTTGGAATTCTCGCGCGCCGCGGCAGGCTTGTCGGCAGACTTCCAGGTATTCCCCTCGACCGAAGCAGCGTTGCCGCAAGCCCGCTCGGGTCCGTTCGCCGGCTGCATCTCGGCGACCGCCAACCTCAACGCCGATTTGTGCGCGCGCTTTTACCGCTCCGGCGACGGCGAAGCGCTCCGCCAGGCGGTGGCGATCCGGACGTTGTTCGACGGCAAGCCGCTCGTGCCGGGCGTGAAGGCTTTGCTCGCTCACATCCACGACGACGCAGGCTGGGCGCGCGTTGCGGCGCCGCTCACGTCCTTCCCGGCACAGGACTGCGCCGCCGCCGTAGCGGGCTACGAGGCGGTCCGCGCGAAGCGGGTCGCTTAAAGATCGCCGGAAAGCCGTGCCGCAGCAGCGTTGACGGGGTGGCTCCGCCCCCCTATAAGCCGCGCTTCACAAGGCATAAACTTCATTCATGGCCAACACGAAATCCGCCAGAAAAGCCGCACGGCAAAGCGTTCGCCGGACCGCGACCAACCGGGCGCGGCGCTCGCGGCTGCGTAGCGCGGTCCGCAAGGTCGAGGAGGCGATCGCCGCCGGCGATCGATCCAAGGCGATCGCCGCCATGGCCGAAGCCGAACCGGTCATCATTCGCGCGGCGCAAAAAAATATCGTGCACCGCAATGCGGCCCGCCGCAAAGTTTCGCGGCTTGCGCATCGGATCGCCGCACTCGGCAAACCGTAAATCCGTTTCGCTTTCGCGCTGCACGAAAAATCCCCGCACCGATCGCGCGACGATATTTTTATTCGCATCCGTCAATGGCACGGATGCGTTTTGCTTTTCGCGGTGGATTGCCACTAATCTGTTGCAGAATTGTCACGTCAAACTGCAAAATCATCAGCCGTGGTATTCCGTCACGCTTCGTGCGCTGCGCCTGTGAATTTTTTGTTTGTTCCGCATCGGACACCGCAGGGCTACCCTTGAAACCTGCTCAAAATAATTTGTGCGCGATGAAAGGGTTATCGCGCATAGGCGGCGATGGGCTTTGAGTCTACGGCAATTCAGAGGTGTGCAGTTTTATTTGCTCCGGTACATGATCGTCGCAATTTGAAGTGTCTTGCGACCGTCACAGAATTGTAAATCGGCCCGTTGAGTTAAAGCGTTGTGGGCGCACTAGCGCCACACGCTCCCGCGCATCAAGCGAAAGCTCAATGTTGGCGAAGATTTTTTGCTGGTTGCGAGCCGGAAACCGCGTGCTAGCGTTTGAAATCTTCGGTTTCCGAAGGGGTCTTTAAAAAATTGGCGTTGACCAAACTCATCGGCGATGGGTGCGGGAGAGTCGTGTCCGGGAAGGAGTGGGTAAGGCGTGCGATCGGCCGCAGCGCGGCCGAGTTTCAGAGGGAGAAGGGCTCGCTGAAAAATCTTGTAAGCGGGTCAGGGAAGTAGAAATCAAACAGGTGACGCCGAGCAGCGCACGAAAAACGCGACGTCAGCGATCATCAGCGAAACGGAGCGATGGAGGTGGGGGCATGCAAACGATAGTCCGTCGACCGGTTAGTCCAGCTGGCACTTGTTCGTGCGGAATTTGTCCGTCCTCGGCCCTCATCCTTGCCGCTGCGCCTGTCCGCTCCAGCGGTTGAGCGGCGGCGGCCGTAAGGTGGCGCCTGCTGTCTTTTCCGCCCGCGCCGCCGATTTCCTTACCCGATGCGAATGTTGCGTTTTCCCGATGTAGGGCATGGCGAGGATGTCTCGCGCGAATTGCCCGCTTCAATTCACTCTCCGGCAAAAAAGCAGGCCGACATGACGAGCTTGGAACAAGAGCGCTGGCAGCGGGTCAAGAACCAGCTGCGCGTTGAACTCGGCGAAGACGTGTTCTCGAGTTGGTTCGCGCGGATGGAACTGGAAACCGTCGACGCGGGGGCAGTCCGCCTGTCGGTGCCCACCCGCTTCCTGCGCAATTGGATCCAGTCGCACTACAGCGAGCGCGTTCTCAACCACTGGCAGTCGGAAGAGCCCGCCGTCACCCGCCTGGAACTGAGCGTCCGCTCGGCCGCGATCCGGCCATTGGCGCCGAAGCCAAAATTGCCGGAGGCTCCGACCTCCGCGCGCGAGGTGCAAGACATCGCCCACCACAACGGCGGCGATGCGCGCGCGAGCGTGCCGTTTATGTCGGTGCACGAGGCGCTGGGCGGTTCGCCGCTCGACCCCCGGCTTTCGTTTGATACCTTCATTGTCGGACGGTCCAACACCCTCGCGCATGCGGCGGCGCGGCAGGTGGCGACCAGCCGGCGCGGCGACGCGCTAATGTTCAATCCGCTTTACATCCATGCCGGCGTCGGCCTCGGCAAGACACATCTGTTGCAGGCGATCACCTGGGCCGGCAACGGCGGCGACCGCAAAGTGCTGTACCTGACCGCCGAGCGGTTCATGTACGGATTTGTCTCGGCGCTGCGCACGCAGACGACGCTTGCTTTCAAGGAAGCGGTTCGCGCCATCGACGTTCTGGTCATCGACGATCTGCAATTCCTCCAGGGCCGATCCACCCAGGCCGAATTTTGCCACACGCTCAACGCGCTAATCGATGCCGGCCGGCAGGTGGTGATCGCGAGCGACCGTCCGCCGGCCGATCTCGAAAGCCTCGACGACCGGGTGCGCTCACGGCTCGCCGGGGGGCTGGTGGTGGAGATCGGCTCGCTCGGCGAGGAGTTGCGGTTGGAAATTCTCAAGAGCCGGGTCGCCGCGGCCTGCACCCATCATCCGGGCTTCGAAGTGCCGGCACCGGTGTTCGCTTTCGTCGCCAAATCGATCACGCATAACGGGCGCGACCTTGAAGGCGCCGTCAATCGGCTGCTCGCGCACAGCAAGCTCACGGGACAGCCGGTGACGCTGGAAATGGCGGAACGCGAAATGCGCGACCTGATCCGGCCCGCCGAGCCAAAACGGGTCAGAATCGAGGACATTCAGCGGGTGGTGGCGCGCCAGTACAATGTGAGCCGCGCCGACCTCTTGTCGTCGCGCCGCACGGCCAACGTAGTGCGCCCGCGCCAGGTGGCGATGTATCTGGCCAAGGTCCTGACGCTTCGCTCGCTGCCGGAAATTGGCCGCCGGTTCGGCGGCCGCGATCACACCACCGTGCTGCATGCGGTGCGCAAGATCGAGGCGCTGGTTGGCAACGACAGCGCCCTTGCCGAGGAGATCGAGGCGCTCAAGCGCCAACTCCAGGACTGACGCCAGGCTTTGCCGCGCCGCGGTGTTGCTGTGGGTAAAGGCGGGGGAAAAGCCGCCGCGGCATCCTCCCGCCCTTGCCGAAAGCGCCGCGCCGCGCCACTTTTATCACCCCGCAGCGGGAACGGAATGTTGCGATGAAAGTCACCGTGGAGCGTTCCGAATTGTTGAAGTCGCTCGGCCACGTGCACCGCGCGGTCGAGCGGCGCAACACCATTCCCATCCTCGCCAACGTGCTCATTCGCGCCGACCGGTCCAAGCTCAGCCTCAAAGCCACCGACCTCGACCTTGAAGTGACCGACACGATCGCTGCCGAAGCGGGCCCCGGCGGATCGACCACGGTTCCCGCCCATATGATCTACGATATCGTGCGCAAGCTGCCGGAAGGCGCGCAGGTGGTGCTCGAATTGTCCGGCGACCGCGCCGCGCTGACCATCCGCGCCGGGCGTTCGCGCTTTACCTTGCAGACGCTACCGGAAAGCGACTTTCCCGATCTCGCGCCGGGCGAGATGACGCATAAATTCGTGCTCAAAGCCGCCGATCTCAAGCGACTGATCGACAAGACGCAGTTCGCCATCTCCACCGAGGAGACACGCTACTACCTCAACGGCATTTATCTGCACGTTGCCGGCAGCGGCCAGTCACAGACTTTGCGCGCGGTTGCCACCGACGGCCACCGGCTGGCGCAGATGGAGCTTGATCTGCCGAAAGGCGCGGCCGGCATGCCGGGCGTCATCGTCCCGCGAAAAACCGTCGGCGAAGTGCAGCGCCTGATCGAGGACGGCGATGCCGAAATCACTATCGAGCTGTCGCCCGGAAAAATCCGCTTCACCATCGGCGCTGTAATCCTGACATCAAAGCTGATCGACGGCACCTTCCCCGATTACGCGCGCGTCATTCCGGTCGGTAACGACAAGGAATTGATCGTCGACAAGAAGGAATTCGAGGCGGCGGTCGATCGCGTTTCCACGGTGTCGAGCGAACGCGGCCGCGCCGTGAAACTGTCGCTGACCTCCGGCAAGCTCCTTCTTTCCGTCACCAATCCCGATTCCGGCAGCGCCACCGAGGAGCTGGAAGTCGAATACGAGGCCGATCCGATCGATGTCGGTTTCAATTCGCGTTACCTGCTCGATATCGCCGCCCAGATCGAGAGCGAAGCGGCCGTGCTCAAGCTCGCCGATCCGGGCTCGCCGACGCTGATCCAGGGCAAGGAAGCCAAAGGCGCGCTCTACGTGCTCATGCCGATGCGGGTTTGACGCTTTTCATCCCCCCGCGATAGGAGGGAAGGGTCCCCTTCCCGTTTTGCTTCGCTTCATAGGGGCGGACGATTAGTCTCACGCTCCAATGCCCCGCGTCCTCCGCCTAACGCTCACCAATTTCCGCAACTACCGTGCGGCGACGCTAGAAGCCGACGCCCGGCCGATCGTGCTGGTCGGCCCGAACGGCGCCGGCAAAACCAATCTGATCGAGGCGATTTCGTTTCTGGCGCCGGGCCGCGGGCTGCGCCGGGCGGCGCTCGATGAAATAGCCTTCCACGAAGGCGACGGTTCCTGGGCAGTGGCCGCCGAGATCGAAGGGGCGTTGGGGCTAGCCACGCTCGGCACCGGACTAGAGCGCGCGCCTGAGGAAGGTGAAGTGGCACACCGAAAGTACCGGATCGATCGCGAGGCGGTCGGTTCGGCGGCCGCCTTCGCCGACCACCTGCGCGTCGTCTGGCTGGTGCCGGCAATGGATTCGCTGTTCGTCGGCGCCCCGTCGGAACGGCGCCGTTTTCTCGATCGCCTGGCGCTGGCGGTTGACGCCGAGCATACCGGGCGCGTCAATGCGCTCGATCGCGCGCTGCGCGGCCGCAACCAGCTGTTGAGCGAACCGGCGTCGGATTCGCATTGGCTCGACGCCATCGAGCACGAAACCGCGGAACTCGCCGTTGCAGTCGCGGCCGTACGCGCCGAGGCGGTCCGGCGGCTCGCGGCGGTGCTAGCGAGCCGGAAGGAGTCGAGCTTTCCGCCGGCGGAGATCGCCATTGAAGGCTGGGTGGAGAAGCTTTTGCCCGCGCATCCGGCGGTCGAAGTCGAGGAACGCTACCGGTCGGTCTTGCGTGACAATCGTCCGCGCGACGCCGCGGCTGGGCGCACGCTCGATGGTCCGCATCTCACCGACCTCGCGATCGTCTATGCGCAAAAAAACATCGCCGCAGCCGACGCCTCGACCGGCGAACAAAAAGCGCTGCTGATCGGACTCATCCTGGCGCAGGCGCGCTTGATCACCGAGATGTCGGGCGCAGCGCCGGTGCTTTTGCTCGACGAGGTCGTTGCGCATCTCGATCCGTCCCGGCGCGCGGCATTGCATGCGGAGCTTAGCGCGCTGGGAGCGCAAGTTTGGATGACCGGCGCCGACCCGGCGCTGTTCGCGGAGGTCACGCACGATGCGGCGCTGATCGAGGTCAGTGCCGGTCGCTTGCGGCCGGCCTAACCCCGCGTAGAGGTTCCATCACCATTTTCCCGCAGCGATTTGCGGGGTTGGGAACCTTGGCGATCGTGGAACAAGACTGCGAGCAACGACCTTTTACCGCAGAGAGGAAAAACGTCGTTTTTGTAGCGAAGCCCGCGATGACGGAACATGCAGAAGACATGATCGTCCGCAACCTGATTAAAGCATTAGATCACCTGCGCGATGATCTGGATCGCGTGGAACTTTTGACCGCGGCGCTCAATGACTTTCAGAAGCCCGTCCCCGACTACCAGCCGCGAAACGAGTACCTCTTGCCGATCCGCAAATCGCCGCCGCCGCGGCTTTGAGACACGGGCTTTTCGTCGGCGGCGCAGGCGCGTGAGTTTGCCGTCCCGGACGGTGCCGAGATCGCTCCTGAAAGGGCCTGAATTCGGGGTATTTTCCGGTTCACCGGAATCATTGAAAAGTGGCGTTTTGGCAATATGTTAATGACGATCACTTTGCCCTGTACGCGACACAGTTTTGGTGTACAAGACTCGAAGCGATTCATTACCGATTTTCGCAAGCGATTCGAGAGCTTTTCGCATGGCCGAAGCCGCCCGCAAGACACCCCCTGTCGCACCCTCCGATTACGACGCGGAATCGATCAAGGTGCTCAAGGGGCTCGATGCCGTGCGCAAGCGGCCGGGCATGTATATCGGCGATACCGACGACGGCTCGGGCCTGCACCACATGGTCTACGAGGTCGTCGATAATTCCATCGACGAGGCGCTCGCCGGTTTTGCCAAGGAAGTTAGCGTCACGCTCAATCCCGACGGCTCGTGCACCGTGCGCGACGACGGCCGCGGCATCCCGACCGACATCCACAAGGGCGAGGGCGTGTCGGCAGCCGAAGTCATCATGACGCAGCTGCACGCCGGCGGGAAATTCGACCAGAATTCCTACAAGGTGTCCGGTGGGCTGCACGGCGTCGGCGTATCTGTGGTCAATGCTTTGTCGAGCTCGCTCAAGGTCACGATCTGGCGCGACGGCAAGGAGCATTCCATGGAATTCCGCGACGGCGAGGCGGTGGCCCCGCTTGCCGTTGTCGGCGCCGCCTACGACAAGCGCGGCACTGAGGTGACGTTCCTGCCGTCGAAGAAGACTTTCACCATGACGGAGTTCGACTTCGCCACGCTGGAGCACCGGCTGCGCGAACTCGCCTTCCTCAATTCCGGCGTGACCATCACGCTGTCCGACCAGCGCCATGCGGTCGAGAAGCGTGAGGTGATGCGTTACGAAGGCGGCGTCGAGGCGTTCGTCAAATATCTCGACCGCAACAAGACATCGCTGGTGCCGCAGCCGATTCTGATGCAGGCCGAGCGCGACGGCATCGGCGTCGAATGCGCGCTGTGGTGGAACGATGGCTATCACGAGACAGTGCTGTGCTTCACCAACAACATCCCGCAGCGCGACGGCGGCACCCATCTTGCCGGCTTCCGCGGCGCGCTGACCCGCCAGATCACCAGCTACGCGGAATCCGGCGGCACCGCGCGCAAGGAGAAAGTCGCGCTCACCGGCGACGATTGCCGCGAAGGCCTCACCGCTGTCCTCTCGGTCAAGGTGCCGGATCCCAAGTTTTCCTCGCAGACCAAGGACAAGCTCGTCTCGTCCGAGGTCCGCCCGGTGGTCGAGAGCGTGATCAACGACATGCTCAAGTCCTGGCTGGAAGAGCATCCGAGCGAGGCCAAGGTCATTGTCGGCAAGGTCATTCAGGCCGCCGCCGCCCGCGAAGCCGCGCGCAAGGCGCGCGAGATGACGCGCAAAAGCGCGCTCGGCATTACCTCGCTGCCCGGCAAGCTCGCCGACTGCCAGGAGCGCGACCCGGCCAAATCCGAATTGTTCATCGTCGAGGGCGATTCCGCAGGCGGCTCCGCCAAGCAGGGCCGCAACCGCGAATTCCAGGCCGTCCTGCCGTTGCGCGGCAAGATTTTGAATGTCGAACGCGCGCGGATGGACAAGATGCTGTCGTCCGAGCAGATCGGCACGCTGATCACCGCGCTCGGCACCGGCATCGGCACCGATGAGTTCGCCATCGACAAGCTGCGCTACCACAAGATCATCATCATGACCGACGCCGACGTGGACGGCGCGCATATCCGCACCTTGCTGCTGACTTTCTTCTACCGGCAGATGCGCGAGGTCATCGACGGCGGCTATCTCTACATCGCCCAGCCGCCGCTCTACAAAGTCAACCGCGGCAAGTCCGAGCAATATCTCAAGGATGAGCGGGCGCTCGAAGATTACTTGATCGACACCGGTCTCGAAGAGTCGTCGTTGCGGCTGTCGTCCGGCGAAGTGCGCAGCGGCGCGGATTTGCGCCGGCTGGTCGAGGATGCGCGGGTCATCCGCAACATCCTGCGCGGCCTGCACAGCCGCTACAGCCGCCAGGTCGTCGAGCAAGCCGCGATCCTGAGCGTGCTTAACGCCGAGATCGCCGGCGATCCGGAGAAGGCAAAGGCCGCGGCGCCCTATATCGCGCGCCGCCTCGATGCGCTTGCAGACGAAACCGAGCGCGGCTGGCAGGGCCAGTTCACCGAAGGCGAAGGCTTCCGGTTCGAGCGCACGGTGCGCGGCGTCAAAGAAGTGGCGGTGCTCGATCAGGCGCTGCTCGGCTCGGCCGATGCGCGCAAGCTCGACGAATTCGCCCCGTCCTTGCAGCAGATTTTCCCGCGGCCGACCCCGCCGGCAATGCTGCGAAGGAAGGACGAAGAGACGCCGATCCACGGGCCGGTCAGCCTGTTCGAGGCGGTGACCGCGGCCGGCCGGAAGGGCGTGGCGCTGCAGCGCTACAAAGGCCTCGGCGAGATGAATCCGCAGCAATTGTGGGAAACCACGCTCGACACCAATGCCCGCTCGCTGCTGCAAGTCGGCGTCAAGGAAATCGACGAAGCCGGCACCGTATTCGACGAACTCATGGGCGACAAAGTCGAGCCGCGACGACTGTTCATCGAGGCCCACGCGCTCGCCGCAAGCGTCGACGTTTAATCATCGCGATCGCCGCGATCGTCCGCAGACAGGAGTTTCCGTTTTGACGGCGGCCATCGAACGCCCGCTTGCGCTCGCGGATTGAAGCCGACTCGAGCAAAGGTCGGCGCCGCGTTCTTTCCCCAATGGACGTAAACCTTCGGCCGATCGATGACCCTAACCGGACGTGTTCCACTCTCGTCCGCTTGTCACGGAGGACATGGCCGATGCCAGCGCATTTGCGCTAAACTGGTACGCTCAGGCGACACGGGTCAGGGCCACAAAACGCACGATGAGGGGGATGCTCAGTATGGCCGGCGCACATCTGCTCGATCGCATCATCGGCAGCGATTATCCGAGCTTTGCCACCGACGCCGACATCCGCGCCTTCGAGAAAGTTCCATATGCCGATCGTGTCGCTGCAACGAGCACCTACGATGCCATCAAGTTGGGTGCGGCCCATAATCCGGACGCGCCCGCGATCCAGTTTCTTCCCAACGCGGCCCCGTCCGACAAACCGGTCGTCATCAGCCATCGCGATTTTCTCGCGCGCGTGACGCAAGCCGCCAACGCGTTTCACGCGCTCGGCGTCAACAGCGGCGACGTGGTAAGCTTCCTGCTTCCGCTGCTGCCGGAGGCATTTATTTCACTTTTCGCCGCTGAAGCGGCCGGCATTGCCAATCCGGTCAACCCGCTGCTTGAGCCGCACCAAATCACGGAAATCCTGGAAGCGGCAGGCACCAAGGTGCTGGTCGCCCTCGGCCCCATGCCCGGCACGGATATCTGGCAAAAGGTCGAGCAGGTGCGCGGGATGCTGATACACCTCAAAGCGATTGTACAGGTTCACGGTCCAGGCGATCCCGAAAAGGGAATCTATTCGTTCAACGATCTGGTCGCGGCGCAGCCATCCGACCGGCTCGTCAGCGGCCGGCAGATTTCCGGCGATGAAATCGCAGCCTACTTCCACACCGGCGGCACCACCGGCACGCCGAAGCTTGTCCGCCACACCCACACCAATCAGGTCTATCAGGCGTGGGCCGTCAACTTGCTGCTTAAAGCCGCGCCCGGCGCCAACCTCCTTTTCGGGATGCCGCTGTTTCACGTCGGTGGCTCGCTCACTCAGGCGCTGACGACGCTTTCAAACGGCGGCTGCCTCGTCGTCCTGTCGCCCGCCGGCTGGCGCAATCCGGCCAGTGTCAAAAATGTCTGGGGCCTCGTCGAGCGCTTCAAACCTAAAACGCTGTCGAGCGTGCCGACCGTTCTGGCGGCAGCCGCGGCCGTGCCGCCGGGCAATGCCGACATATCGAGTTTGCGATACGCAGCCGGCGGCGGATCGGCAATTCCCGTAGCTGTCGGCAAGGCAATCCAGGACAAGTTCGGGCTGCCGGTTCTCGAAGTCTACGGGATGACCGAAACGTCAAGCGTACACACTATGGCCTATCCGGATCGTCCGGTCCGCCTCGGCTCGGTCGGCCTGCCGGTGCCTTACGCGCGCGTTCGCATCGTCAAGCTCGACGACGCCGGCCGGTTCGAGCGGGATTGTGCGCCAGACGAGATCGGCGTTGTGATCATGTCGGGACCAGGAGCCTTCAGCGGCTATCTGAACGAGGTCCACAACAAAGGCGCGTTCATTGATGGCCACTGGGTCAATTCCGGCGATCTTGGCCGGCTCGACAAGGACGGATTTCTCTGGATCACCGGCCGCGTCAAGGACCTGGTGATCCGCGGCGGCCACAACATCGATCCTGCCCCGATCGAGGACATCTTGTTTCAGCACCCCGCTGTCGGCCTTGCCGCTGTCGTCGGCCAGCCCGACGCCTATGCCGGCGAATTGCCGATCGGCTACGTGCAATTAAAGCCGGGGGCGACAGTTGCCGCGGGCGAGCTCGAGGCCTGGGTCCGCGAGCGATCCCCGGAGCGCGCCGCAGTCCCCGTCCAGATTTTCCAGATCGATCCGATGCCGCTAACCGGCGTCGGCAAGGTGTTCAAGCCTCAGCTTCGTTGGGATGCCGCCATGCGCGTCTTGGCCAAGGTTCTCGCGCCGCTCGCAGAAAAAGGCATCGACTGCAGCGTTAAGGTCGGTCCGCACGGCAGTCACGGCAGCGTAGCAACGGTCACCATCGCGCATAGTCCCGAGGACAGGCGCGATGACATCGCCAAAGAGGTAGATACGATTCTCGCCCCGTTCGTATTACGCCATCAGATTGTTTTTACATAGGCGGTGGCAGCTCCTAAAACAAATCGAAATATTCGTTCTGCTCCCAAGCGGTCACTTCCGCCGTCTGTTTGCTTTCGGCGGTAAAGCGCGCGAACTCGGCTTCCTTGATGTGGGCGAAATAATCGACGAAGGCGTCGCCGAGGCCTTTGCGGAACACCTTGCTCGCCTGCAACGCGGTGACCGCCTCGCCGAGAGTTTTCGGCAAGGCCTTCGCCTTGGTCTCGTAGGGTGTATTCGCCGACGGCCCCGGGTCGCGCTTCCCCGCCATGCCGTCGAGTCCAGCGTAAATCTGCGAAGCGATATAGAGATACGGATTGGCCGCCGGCTCGCCGACGCGATTTTCCAGATGCGTGGACGGATCGCCCGGCTGGCCGAGCACGCGCAGCATCACGCCGCGATTGTCGCGCGCCCAGATGGCGCGGTCGGGCGCAAGCGTATAGGCGCGGTAGCGCTTGTAGCCATTGACCGTCGGCGTGGTGAAGGCGGCCGCCGCATCCGCATGCGCGAGCAGCCCGCCGAGGTAATTCAGCCCGGTGGCGGAAAGCCCGTCGCGCACGTCACCAACAAAAACATTGCGCCCGCCCTCGCGCGCGATCAGCGACTGGTGCAGATGCCAGCCGCTGGAAAAAAGGTTCGGCAAGGCCGGGCGGCACATGAAGCTCGCCAGCATGCCGTGACGGCGCGCGATCTGCTTTGCCGCGGCGCGGAACAAAATCATCGTGTCGGCGGCGGCAAGCGCGGATTGCGGGCGGAAGGTCAACTCGCACTGGCTCGGCCCGAGTTCCACTTCGAGCGAGCGGAGCGGCAAACCGAGCGCTTTCACGCCGCGCCGGATCGGCTCCAGCGCCGGCGCGATCTGATCGAAGCGCGTCTCGGTGAGATACTGGTAGCCTTGATTAATCAGGCTCACGTCGGGCGCCTGCGGCGGCCAGGTGGCATCGGCCGGCGACAGCCGTGGATTCTCGATCTTGAAGAGATGAAATTCGACTTCAAGGCCGGCGAGGAAATCTAACCCGGCGGCGCCGAGCGTGCCGAGCGCGTCGCGCAGCACTTGGCGGGTGGAAAACGGCACCTTTTTGCCGTTAGTGAAGTAAATGTCGCACAGGACCCAGCCGGTGTCCGGCGCCCACGGCAGAACGTGGAACATGGAGGGGTCGGCGACCATCACGAAATCGCCGCCGCCTTGCATCTCTGCCATGGCGAAGCCGCCGCCGACGGTGTACACTGGGTAGACGGTTTTGTGCGCGGTATCCTTGGCGAGCAAAGTCGTCGTCATGGTGACGCCGGCCTGCATCAGCGCCGGCGCGTCGGCGGCAGCGACGGTCTTGCCGCGCAGCACGCCGTGCTGGTCGGCAAACGAGAAGCGGATCAGTTCGAGCTTGTGTCGCTTGATCGCCTGCGTGACCGCCTTCGCCTGGCGCGCCTGCGCGTCGGTCCACAGACCGTGACGCTCGACGAAACTCACGCCGGCGGTGCGTCGTGGCATGTAAGCTCAATGTCCTTGGTCCAGCTTTTCGTCTGCTGCCGATCTTCGCTGGTGCGCCGCCAATAGCCCTGCCAGTCGCCGGCCGGGCCGATGCCGTCGACGCAAGCCGGGCCGGTGATGGTCGCGGCCGCCGCCGGATCGAGCACCATCATCGGCCGTTCGCCCTTCGCCGACGCGTCCAGTGCGCCTCGTAGCAAACGCCGATAGGCGGCGATCGCTTTGTCCGAGGTGCCGAGATGCTCGGCGGTGCGATCCTGAATCTCGCCCATCGACTCGCAGGCCCATTGGTCGTGCACGTTGATGTCGGCACCCATGCCGGTATAGGTCGCATGCTCCTGCTCGTGCGGATCGAAGCCGTAATCGTTATGCTTGTTCTTGCGCGGCACGTAATCCGGCAATTCATAAAGCTCCAGCCGCTGGCGGCGCATCTCGTCCTTGTTCACCGGCGCGCCGAACGAGGTGAAGATCGCGTACCAATAGTGTTTCGTGTCGTCGATCGGCACGTGCCATTGCGAAATGGTCATCTCGCGGCTCATCGGAATGATGAACGCGTTGGGGAAAATCAGATTGGTCACGCGCACATGAGCTTGGTCGTCGGAGATCTGGCGGAGCGTGGCCAACCGGAAACCGTAATCGGTTGGCTCGACCTCGATGCGCGGGCGGGGAAATTCGCGCATGATCTTGGTCATCGGCATGTCCGAATCTTTCGAAGTATCGCGAAACATCTTGCCGTAACCCTGGTTCGGGTCCTCGTCCTCGAAAAAGCGGTGCAGGAACGAAGTGTGCACCGGATCGATGCCGACTTCGAGCGATTGCAGCCAGTTGCAGTCGATCATGCCCTTGAACGCGAAGGTGTGCGTCGACGGCGCGACGAAGCAGTCGAAATGCGGGAACGCCGGCGGCTCGCCGGGTCCGAGATAGGCGAACAAAATGCCGCTCTTCTCCACCACCGGATACGATTTTTGCTTGATGTTGGCGCTCATCTTGCTGTTGTCCGGTTCGGCGGGGGTCTGCAGGCATTTGCCGCCGACATCGAACAGCCAGCCGTGAAAGGCGCAACGGAGTCCGCCATCTTCCAGACGCCCGTACGCGAGATCGGTGCCGCGGTGGGGACAATGCCGCCCGATCAGGCCGTAACGCCCCTTGTCGTCCTTGAACGCGACCAGGTCCTCGCTGAGGAGGCGCACCGGTTTGATGGGACGGTTGCCGGAAAGCTCATCGATTAAAGCCGCCGGCTGCCAGTAGCGCCGCATCAGGTTTCCGGCGCCGGTGCCCGGTCCGGTGCGGGTGTTGAGATCGTTTTGCTCTGCACTCAACATCGCGGTCCCCAACGTGCACGGTAGATTTGTTCGTAGATCGAACAAACGTTCGTGTAATGCTATCAAGTCGGGCCTGGCTCGACAAGGCGGGGCGCGGACGTGCGCCCGAAACAGCAGAGGACACATGCCAATGCCGCGGGTGACGCGCAGCCAGACGGAGCAGCGTATTGCCGATTCCGGCGGACCCGACTTCCTTGAGGCGCTCGCGCGGGCGCTGCGCATCGTACAGGTCTTCAATCGCGATCGGCGGCAGCTGACGCTTAGCGACATAGCGAAGCTTGTCGACCTGCCACGCGCGTCTGTGCGCCGGACGCTGCTGACACTGGTGCATCTGGGTTTTGCCGAAACCGACGGCCGGGTATTCCGGCTCACGCCACGCATCCTGACGCTGGCGGGCGCTTATCTGACGTCCAATTCCATATCGGACATCCTGCAGCCGGCCGTCGAACGCCTGGCGGCCGAAGTCGGCGAAGCCTGTTCAGCCGCCGTCATCGACGGTGAGAATGTCATCATGATCGCGCACGCATCGCCGAACCGGGTCACTAATCTCAGCGCGCAGATCGGTTTTCGCGTGCCGGCCGTATCGAGTTCGCTCGGCCGCGTCTTGCTGGCGGCGCTCGATGACCGCGAGATAGACCGGCTGTTGCGGCGAACCGAGCCGCAAAAGCTCACGGCCAAAACGATCGTAGACCGCGCCGAATTGCGCCGAGCGATCCGCGAGGCGCGCGAGGACGGCTATTCACTCGTCGACCAGGAAGTCGAGCCGGGCTTTTGTTCGATCTCGGTACCGCTGCGCCGGCTGGATGGCAGATTATCGCCTCGCTCAACATTGGAACGCACAGCGACCGCAGCTCGCTCGACCTCATGCGCAAGGTTTTTTTGCCGAAGTTGCGGGCGCTCGCCGCCGAATTGCAAAGCCAGATGATCTAGCGTGCAGTGGCCCCGCGCCAATTCCGTTTGGACGCTCAGAACCCCGGCAGCACCAGGATTTCTGGGCTTTTCGGCAACATTGCCTTCGACACCACCACCGAGGGCACTTCCGCTCTCTCCACCGGCCAATCCCGCTTGGCGCGCTCGAGGAACCGGTCGAGCGTGTACCAGCCGAAAAAATGCATCGGGATGATCAGCTGTGCCTTGAGCGCGGTCAGCACCTCCATCATACCGTCGAGATCGAGCGTGTAATTGCCGTCGACCGGCGCCATCACCACGTCGACGCGGCCGATCTCGTTAAGCTGCTGTTGGGTCAGCGTGTGGTGCAGATGGCCGAGATGCGCAATGCATAAATTTGCGATCTCGAAAATGAAGATCGAATTTCCGTAGCGTTCGGTGCCGCCGCTCCAAGTGCGGATATTGGTCGGCACGTTGCGCACCCGCACATCGCGGTATTTCAGATCCCAGATCGCCGGCTTGTCGGGAAACTCGCCCCAGCCGCGCAGCACGTATTTGATCGCCGGGTCGGGAAGGTCGGTGTAATGCGTGTCATGTGCATGGTTCATGGTGGCGATGTCGGGCGTCACCGGCGGCTTCACATAATCGTTGTAGTCGGTGGCGATGCGGACCCGCTGCGGGCTCTCGATCAGGAAGGTGGCATGCCCGATGAAAGTGAGTCGCACCTGGTCTTCGCCCAGCGCCGCGACCTTGAAAGAAGCGGGCGTGATGCGCGGCCGGTCAGTTGCGACGAGGCCCGGGCAATTCTCCTGCATTTCCGGTTGAACCCGCGGCGCGTCCGGCGTTTGCGCCGCAGCGGCGGACGCAAGCGCGAACACGAGCGAGGCGATGCCAGCGATGGTGGCGCTGCGAGTCAGGCTCACGCGGCCAACTCCTGAGAGCATGATCCGGAAAATGCCTACCCTCGGACTCGATCCGAGGGTAGAGGCTGGTTTTCGAAAAGATCATGCTCCACCAAAAACCTGGAGCGTCGATCGATTCAATCCCAAGCGACCGCGCTCCTGCCTTGGCGCGAATACTCAAGGATAAATTGGGGCGGAATGAGGCGACGGACTACGGCGCCCGATCGCGGCTCAGTTATGCTCGGTAATGAGCCCGCCGGCGGTGACGACGACCCACTGGCCAGCCTGCCGCTTGATGGCTTCGATCCGGCCGAGACCGGGGAGAATGCCGCCGGCCGCGACGTTGAACACACCGCCACGGTTGTTCTCGACCAGCGCATGGCCGCCGCGCACGTCCTGCACGATCCAGTCCGGCAGGATCTTCTCGGACAATTTGGCTTCCGCCGCAGCGGGCGGGCTCGCGGCAATCGAGCCGGTCGTCTCGGGCGCCACAGGCGCAGCAGCAGCGACAACCGCTTTTTTCTCCAGCCGGTCGATCGCATCGGCGACATGGCCCACCTTGGTCGCCGCTTCGATCTGCACCCGCTCGACCCGGTCAAGCCGGTCGGCCAGCTTGGCGAACTGGACGTTGGCGCCGCGTGTCGCGCCGTCGAGATTGCTCTTGAGCGCGGCAAGTTCGGCGAGCTCTGCCTTGTTCGCCTGCAACGCGCTCGCCATAGCAGCGTGTGGAGTGTCCGCCGCGGCGGACCACATATGCGTGACACCGGATGCCGACAGCGCACCGACGAACGAACCGAGCGCGGCGGCGGCCGCTACCGAAGCGGCCAACAACATAAAGCGCAGCGACCGCGAGAGCGGATGATCGTCACCGGCATCGCCGCGTGGCGACGCATCTGCCGCGTCTTCGGAGGCGAAATCGGAAGCGGCGTCTTCGTCCGAGCCGTCGAGCTTTGGCGATATCACCATCGGCAATTGCGGCTGGTGCTGCTCGGCTTCTTCCGAATCAGCCATGTGTGGATCTCCGGATTACGGACGATCCATCGTCATAAACGGGTTTGGTTAGTTTTTGGTTAGCGGGCGCGGAAGGCTTTAATCCAAAAGGCCGTTTTCGCGCGCGAGATCCTGCAGCGAGGCCTCCGGGCGCGCGCCGAGATGGCCGATCACCTCGCCGGCGGCGAGCGCGCCGAGCCGGCCGCAGGTGCGGTCATCGGCGCCGCGCGCGAGCCCGGACAGAAAACCGGCGGCAAACAGATCGCCGGCGCCAGTGGTGTCGACCACGCGCTCGACCGGAAAGGCCGGCACGGCTTCGGTCCCGTCCGGGCCGATCACCACACAGCCTTTCTCGCTGCGCGTGATCACCGCCGTGCCGATGTCCTTGCGCAACGCCGCCAGCGCGGTGTCGAAGTCCGCCGTCTGGTACAGGCTGTGCAGCTCGGCCTCGTTGGCGAAGATGAGATCGACGGTGTGCGAGCGCATCAAATGCAGAAATTCATCGCGCCAGCGATCGACGCAAAACGCGTCCGACAGGCTCAATGCCACTATGCGTTCAGCCTCATGCGCGATTTTGGCCGCCCTGGTGAAGGCGTCCTTAGCATGTTTGGGATCCCACAAGTAACCTTCGAGATAGAGGATCGCGCTGCCGGCGACCAGATCGGCGTCGATGTCGGCCGGATGCAAATTCTGGGCGGCGCCGAGATAGGTATTCATGGTGCGCTCACCGTCAGGCGTCACCAGCACGTAGCAGCGCCCGGTGGAGGCGCCGTCAGGCGCCGGCGGCGTGGTGAAGGCGACGCCGGAGGCGCGAATATCGTGGCTGAAAGCGCGGCCGAGCGGATCGTCCTTGACCTTGCCGATGAAGGCCGCGCGCGCGCCGAGCGAAGCCGCGCCGACGATGGTGTTGGCGGCCGAGCCGCCGGACATTTCGACCGCGGGCCCCATCGCTTTGTAAATCGCTTCCGCGCGCTTCTCGTCGATGAGCGCCATGCCGCCCTTATTCATGCCCTGCTGCAGCAGAAATTTCTCGTCGGTGCGGGTGATAACGTCGACAATCGCATTGCCGATGCCAAGAACGTCGTAACGCGGTACGGGCATGAAACAACTCTCGCAAGGATTGTTAAAAACTAACGCGCGGCGGGCGCCGCACTATAGCCATCGGCCCTTGCAGGGCAAGGCAAGCCCGTGCCATTGGACGCCGCGCGCGGCGTTCGCGCGATGGGACGGAAGCCTCGCCCACGGAGACAGCGCATGGCGTTTAAGGAACTGGTGTTTTCCGGCGTGCAGCCGACCGGCAATCTGCATCTCGGCAACTATCTCGGCGCCATCAAGCGCTTCGTCGAGCTGCAGGACCGCTACGACTGCATCTATTGCGTGGTCGATCTGCACGCGATCACTGTGTGGCAGGAGCCCACCGAACTGCCCAAGGCGATCCGCGAAGTCACCGCCGCCTTCATCGCCTGCGGCATCGATCCGAAAAAGCACATCGTTTTCAACCAGAGCCAGGTGGCCGAGCACGCCGAGCTTGCCTGGGTGTTCAACTGCATCGCCCGGCTCGGTTGGCTCAACCGGATGACCCAGTTCAAGGAGAAAGCCGGCAAGGATCGCGAGAACGCTTCAGTCGGCCTCTATGACTATCCGGTGCTGATGGCGTCTGACATCCTGGTTTATCGCGCCACCCATGTGCCAGTCGGCGAGGACCAGAAGCAGCACCTCGAACTCTCGCGCGACATCGCGCAAAAGTTCAACAACGATTTCGGCGACTCAATCCGCACGCACGGCTTCGGCGATGCATTCTTCCCTCTGCCGAAGCCGCTGATCACTGGCGAAGCGACCCGCGTCATGTCGCTGCGCGACGGGACGAAAAAAATGTCCAAGTCGGACGTGTCCGACCAGTCGCGCATCAATCTCACCGACGACGCCAACGCCATCGCGCAAAAGGTCAAGCGCGCCAAGACCGATCCGGAGCCGCTGCCGAGCGAAGAAAAAGGCCTCGAAACGCGGCCGGAGGCCGACAATCTCGTCGGCATCTTCGCCGCGCTTGCCGGCACGACCCGCGCCGGCGTGCTGAAGGATTTCGGCAACGCACAATTCTCCACTTTCAAGGCGGCGCTGACCGAACTGGCGGTGGAAAAACTGAGCCCGATTGCCGCCGAGATGGGGCGCCTGCAACAGGATCCCGCGTCGATCGACGCTATCCTCGCCGACGGCTCCGCACGCGCGCAAAAAATCGCCGGCGAAACCATGAAAGCGGTCAAGGACATCGTCGGTCTCGTCCGCGCGTAACACAACTTCTTCCCGCGACCGTGCATCACCGGCTTGTCGTAGCAGGCGCGGCCATGGCAGCCTTGCGTTCGCCGGAGAATGCCATGTCGCGCAAGCGCCGCAGCTACGAAGCCGGGCACAAGCCCAAGCTTCTGGTCGTGATCGACGAAACCGAGGAATGCGACCGCGCCGTTTACTTCGCCAGCCGGCGCGCGGCGCGCATCGGCGGCAATGTGGTGATGCTCCGCGTCAACGACATGGAAGGCCAGAGCCAGCAATGGCTCGGCGTCGCCGACATCATGCGCGAGGAAGCCAACGCCGAAGCGGACGCAGAACTCAAGAAATATGCCGCCCGGATCAAAAAGATCGCCGGCATCGTGCCGGAGCGGGTGGTGCGCGAGGGCGACAAGGCGGAGGAAATCCTCAAGGTGATCGACGAGGACGAGGACATTTTCATCCTGGTCCTGGCCGCCAGCACTGGCGCCGAGGGTCCGGGTCCGCTGGTAACCACCATCGGCCGCACCGCCGGCGATTACCCCATTCCGGTGGCCATTGTGCCCGGGCACCTCACCGATGAGGAAATCGACGCTTTGTCATGAGATTTGCACTATACACTTCCACGTCGCACGCTGCGAGCCCTTGAACTTCCACCGAAATTCGCCACGTATTAAAGTGGATTTGATAGAACGACCGGCAAACGCCAGAGGCAGCCATGTTCATTCAGACAGAAGCGACGCCAAATCCGGCCACCCTTAAATTTCTGCCCGGCCGGGCCGTGCTCGATAATGGCACGCTTGATTTGCGCGACAAGGCCGAGGCGGCGCAGTCGCCGCTGGCCGAGCGGCTGTTCGACATCGACGGCGTCAGCGGCGTGTTCTTCGGCTCAGATTTCATCGCGGTGACCAAGGCCGGCGGCGAGTGGCAACAGCTCAAGCCGATGATCCTCGGCGCCATCATGGAGCATTTCATGTCGGGCGCGCCACTCATTGCGGCCGGCAACACCGAGCAAAACGACGGCGATGAATTTTTCGACGCGGCCGATGCCGCCACCGTCGCAACCATCAAGGAATTGATCGAAACGCGGGTGCGGCCGGCGGTCGCCAATGACGGCGGCGACATCACCTTCCGCGGCTTCAAGGAAGGCGTCGTTTATCTCAACATGAAGGGCGCTTGCGCGGGTTGTCCGTCGTCCACCGCGACTTTGCGGCACGGCATCCAAAATCTGTTGCGGCATTTCATTCCGGATGTCACCGAAGTCCGGCCAATGTGACGCGGCGATTTTGCCGCGCGCGCCACCGCGCGACTGATCCATGCGTGTAATCGCCATCGACACGGCGCTCGCGGCTTGCTCGGCGGCGGTGCTCGACACCGTCTATGGGGGCATTGTCGCCAGCGAAAGCCTACCGATGGTCCGCGGGCATGCCGAAGCCCTGATGCCGCTCATCCGCCGCGTGATGAACGACGCGGAACTGAGTTTCGCCGATATCGACCGGGTTGCGGTGACGACCGGCCCCGGCAGCTTCACAGGTTTGCGCGTCGGCATCGCCGCCGCGCGCGGCATCGCGCTTGCCGTCGACAAGCCGATCGTCGGCCTGTCGACGCTATCCGCCTACGCCGCGCCGTACATGGAAGCCGATGAGCGATTTCCGGTGGTGGCCGTAATCGACGCGCGGCACGCCCATGTCTATCTGCAGATTTTTGCACCGGGTGGACGTATCGTCATGACGCCGCGGCTCGCGCCGCTGAGCGACGCGGTGCGCGCTGCCGCCGAAATCTCCGCCTGCATCGTCGGCTCGGCGGCAGACGCGGTCGCCGCCGGATTGTCGGACGCAGACGCCGCTCCGGCCTTGGTCGATCCGCGGCCGGCTCCCGATATCGCCTGGGTGGCGCGGCTCGGCGAAGTCGCGCCCGAAAGCCAATCGCCGCCGAAGCCGCTTTATCTGCGCGCACCGGACGCACAGCCGCAAAATGCCGCCCAATTGCCGCGCCGATGATGAACTTCGTCACGCGCTTGTTGACCCGCGGTGGGCCGGTGATCGCGGAAGCGCGCGGGAGCGACGCCGCGGCCATCGCCGCGATTCATGCCGCTTCGTTCCGGCGCGGCTGGAGTGAGGATGAGTTTCGCCGCCTCCTTGCCGATCGCGCAGTGGTCGCGCACCGCGCCGCGGCCGGCCGCACCCTCACCGGCTTTATTCTGTCGCGCGTGACCGCCGGCGAAGCCGAGATTCTGTCGGTGGCGATTGCGCCGGCCTGGCGGGGACGAGGTTATGCCCGGCCGCTGCTCGATTTGCATTTGCGCCGCCTCGCCGGGCTCGGCGCGCGCTTGGTGTTTCTGGAAGTCGGCGAGAACAACACACCGGCGCTACGGCTCTACCGGCGGGCCGGTTTCCACGAAGTCGGACGCCGGTCCGGTTATTATGACGGCGGTGGGACGGCGCTGACGCTCCGCCGCGACCTCGGCTGACGGGAAAGGGTAAAGAAGGTATGATTAGTGAAGAGCCGAGGAGGCTGAAGATTCGACGCGGGATGCCAGGTTCGCGCAAGCTTTTCGTGAAGTCGTTCGGCTGCCAGATGAACGTCTACGATTCGCGACGTATGGCTGACACGTTGACGCCGGAAGGTTACGCCGAAACCGCCACCGCCGACGACGCTGATCTCATTATTCTGAACACCTGCCACATCCGCGAAAAGGCGGCCGAGAAGGTCTATTCCGAACTTGGCCGCATGCGCCGCCTGAAAGAAGCGGCGGCGGAAGGCGGCCGCGACGTGCTAATTGCCGTGGCCGGCTGCGTGGCGCAGGCCGAGGGCGATGAGATCATCCGCCGCGCGCCTTCGGTCGACCTCGTGGTAGGATCGCAGAATTACCATCGCCTGCCGGACTTGCTCGTGCGCGCCGGGCGCGACGGCCCGCTGGTCGACACCGAATTCCCGGTCGACGACAAGTTCGATTATCTTGCAGCGCCGAGCAGCGCCGCCATCCGCGCACGCGGCGTCACCGCCTTCGTCACGGTGCAGGAAGGCTGCGACAAGTTTTGCTCGTTCTGCGTCGTGCCGTACACGCGCGGTGCGGAAACGTCGCGCCCGGTGGAGAAGGTTGCCGCTGAGGTCGAGCGGCTGGCGGAGGCCGGCGTGCGCGAGATCACGCTGATCGGCCAGAACGTCAACGCCTATCACGGCGCGGGCCCGGACGGGCGGCCATGGTCGCTGGCGCGGTTGCTTGAACGGCTCGCGCACCTGCGCGGCGTCGAGAGGCTCCGCTACACCACCAGCCATCCGCTCGACATGGCCGATGACCTGTTTGCGGCGCACCGCGATTTGCCGGCGCTGATGCCGCAATTGCATTTGCCGGTGCAGTCGGGCTCCGACCGCATTCTCGCCGCCATGAACCGCCGCCATAGCCGCGCCGATTACCTCGGCGTGGTTGTGCGGCTGCGCAATGCACGCCCCGATCTGGCGCTGACGTCGGATTTCATTGTTGGCTTTCCCGGCGAAACCGATGCCAATTTTGCCGATACGCTCAGTCTGATCGATGAGATCGGTTATTCCGGCGCATTCTCGTTCAAGTATTCGCCGCGGCCCGGTACGCCCGGCGCCGACGTGGATGAACAAGTGGACGAAGCGGTAAAAACCGAACGCCTGCAGCGTTTACAGCAGGCAATCGACGCCAGCCAGGCTGCGTTCAACCGCAGCTGTGTCGGCCGCACCGTGTCCGTCCTGTTTGAACGGCCGGGCCGCCACCCGGGGCAGATCGTCGGCCGCTCGCCCTATCTGCAGCCGGTGCAGATCGACGCTTCGGCATCGCTGATCGGCGAAATTGCCGACGTCACCATCACCGAGATGGCCAGCAACAGCCTGTTCGGCACGCTGGCGCAAAACCCCTCACGCGTGCTGGCGCTCGCCGGCGCAGGAGCCTGAATGCGAACACCAGACGCCGGATCGATCGTCGCCCCGAACGACAGTGTTCAGATCGTTCTTTCCTTCGACGACAACCGCCTCGCCTCCACGCTGTTCGGACAATACGGCCAGAATCTCGCGTTGATCGAGCGCCGGCTTGGGGTGGCGGCCACCTCGCGCGGCAATCACGTCACCCTCGAAGGATCGCGCGCCGCCTGCGAGCAGGCGCGCCGTGTGCTGGAGAGTCTCTATGACCGGCTCAAGCGCGGCGACGAATTGGTGCAGGGCGACGTCGACGGCACCATCCGGCTCGCCATTTCGCAAGGCTCGCTGTTCGACTTCGATCCCGCCACAGCCCGCGAAAGTTTCGAGGAGATCAATCTGCGCAAGCGGCGGGTGCGCGCACGAACGCCGGCACAGGACGCCTATATCCGCGCGCTCAAGCGCCACGCGCTGGTGTTCTCGACCGGCCCGGCCGGCACCGGTAAGACCTGGCTCGCGGTCGCCCACGCGGTGCAGCTGTTTGAGCGTAAGGAAGTCGATCGCATCGTGCTCTCCCGCCCGGCGGTCGAAGCCGGCGAGCGGCTCGGCTTTCTGCCCGGCGACATGCGCGAGAAAGTCGATCCCTATCTGCGCCCGATTTACGACGCGCTGTACGATCTGATGGACGCCCGCATCGTCGAGCGCGCCTTGCAGGCGACCGAGATCGAGATCGCGCCGCTGGCTTTCATGCGCGGGCGGACACTCGCAAACGCCGCGATCATTCTCGACGAGGCGCAGAACACCACCGCCATGCAGATGAAGATGCTGCTGACCCGTTTGGGTGAGAACAGCCGCATGGTGGTCACCGGCGATCCGAGCCAGGTCGATCTGCCGCCCGGCCAGACCTCGGGCCTCGCGGAGGCGGTGCGGCTCCTGGAAGGAGTTCGAAGGCATCGGTCACGTCACCTTTTCCGCCGCGGACGTGATCCGGCACGAACTCGTCGCGCGCATCGTCGAGGCCTACGACGAGGCGGCGGCGGCAAAACGCGGACGGCCCTAATGGCAGGGAGATCCGGGCGGGCAAAGGCGGCGCTGACGATCGATGTGCTGATCCAATCCGAACTCTGGAAAAAGGCGCGCGGCGCGCGGCCGGTGGTGCGCCGCGCCGTGGCGAAGGCCGCCGCCATGCTGTCAACACCGCGCGCGGAGCTTGCTATCGTGCTGACCGATGATTCGGCGATCCGCCTGCTCAATCGCGCCTGGCGCGGCGTCGATGCGGCAACGAACGTGCTGTCATTCCCGGCCCCTCGCGCCGGGGACGAAACGCCGCTAATCGGGGACATCGTGCTCGCTTACGAAACCATCGCCCGGGAAGCGCGCACCGAGAAAAAGCCGTTCGCTCATCATCTCGCCCACCTTGCGGTGCACGGTTTCCTGCATCTATTGGGCTACGATCACGAACGAAAGGCCCACGCCGAAAAGATGGAACGGACCGAGCGGGACATTCTTCTGCGGCTGACCATTCCCGACCCTTATCGCTCCTGAGCGCCGGCAATCATGACACAAGCACCCAAAGCCGACGAGCAGCACGCAACCGATCAGCGCGGTCTTCCCATGCTGCTGCCGGAAAATGGCGAGCTGCAGGAGGGCTGGTTCGCGCGCGTCATGCGCATCCTGTTCGGCTGGAAGGCCGCCGCCACGCGCGCCGACCTTGAGCTCGTTCTTACCGGCGAACAGGCGGAATTGGGGTTTTCGCCGGCCGAAGCCGCGATGCTCAAGAACATTCTCGGCCTACGCGAATGCCGGATTGCCGGCATCATGGTGCCGCGCGCGGATATTGTGGCCGTGCAGCAGGATATCACCCTAGGCGAGCTGATCATGGTGTTCGCCGGCGCCGGCCACTCGCGTCTTGTCGTCTACAACGACACGCTCGACGACCCGACCGGCATGGTTCACATCCGCGACCTCGTCGCCTTCATGGCGGCGCGGTCGGCGATCGATCCAACGTCGCTGGCGGTCAAGAAGCTGCCGGCGGCCGATCTCGATCTTGCCAAGATCGATTTGTCCATGCCGCTGGCGGCGGCCAATATCGTGCGCGAGCTGCTTTACGCGCCGCCATCGATGCCGGCGCTCGACCTTCTCGCCAAGATGCAGGCGACGCGCATTCACCTCGCGCTCGTCATCGACGAATACGGCGGCAGCGACGGTCTTGTGTCGATTGAGGATCTGGTCGAGCTGATCGTCGGCGACATCGCCGACGAGCATGACGAAGCCGAGATGGCGGCGGTGACGCGGCAGAATGACGGCTCGTTCGTCGCAATCGGCCGCGCAAGCCTTGATGATGTGCGCGCGGTGATCGGCGATGAATTCGACGTCGGCGACGCCGTGCAGGAGGTAGATACGCTCGGCGGCTATCTGGTGATGCGCGCGGGTCACGTCCCGGTGCGCGGCGAATTAGTGCCGGGCCCAGGCGCGTTCGAGGCGGAAGTGCTCGACGCCGATCCGCGCCGGGTCAAGCGGGTGAAGATTTATCGCAGCAAGGACCGCCGTCCGGCCGCGCCGCGCGAACTGCCGGCGCTCGTTCGTCCGGTGGTATCGCGCCCGGGGCCAATGCGCGAGGAAGCTCCGCGGCCTAATCCAAACTCTCAGCCGTTGCCGTGAAGCCGACGGCCCTGATTCACGCCATCGTCTTGTCTTTCGGTTGGCGGCGCTGGCTAATCGCGTTTGCCGCCGGCGTGCTTTCGGCGCTGGCGATGGCGCCGATCGATTTTTGGCCGGTCCTGTTCCTGACTTTTCCGGTTCTGGTCTGGCTGATCGACAGCGCCGGCAGCGGCCGCGGCCGTTGGCGCAGCGTTACCGGAGCCGCGACCGTCGGCTGGTGGTTCGGTTTCGGTTATTTCCTGGCCGGATTGTACTGGATCGGGTTTGCCTTTCTGGTCGACGCGCCGACCTTTGGCTGGCTGTTGCCGTTCGCGGTGGTCGGCTTGCCGGCCGGGCTCGCCATCTTCTTCGGCTTCGGCGCGTCGCTCGCGCGGCTGGTGTGGATGCGCGGAGCCCTGCGCATTCTTGCGCTGGCGGCGGCACTGACCGTGACCGAGTGGCTTCGCGGGCACATCCTCACGGGCTTTCCGTGGAACGCGCTCGGCTACGCGCTCACCTCGCCGCTCATGTTGGCGCAAACCGCTTCCGTGATCGGCATTTGGGGCCTCACGTTTCTCTCCGTTGCGGTCTTCGCCAGTCCGGCGACGCTCACCGACGATCGCTCGGAGACGCACCTACCGTGGTTGCCGCTGGCGCTCAGTCTTGTCGTGCTCGCTGGGCTTGGCGCCTATGGCACCTTGCGGCTTTCCCGCACGCCGACCCGGTTCGTGGACAAGGTGCATCTGCGCATCATGCAGCCGAACCTGCAGCAGGATGTGCGCTTCAACTACGCGGCCAAGCAACAAGTGCTGGACCGCTACCTCGCGCTGTCCGACCGCGCGTCCGGTCCACAGTCGCTCGGCGTGCGCGATGCGACCCATCTGATCTGGCCGGAATCGGCCTTTCCATTTTTCTTAACCCGCGAGCCCGACGCGCTCGCGCAAATTGCGCGGCTGTTGCAGATCGGCACCGTGTTGATCACCGGCGCAGTTCGCCTGGCGGAGCCGGTCAATCCCGCCGATCCCGCCGCCTACAATTCGATCTACGTAATCGATCACGACGGTTCAATTGTTTCGCTATACGACAAGGTGCATCTCGTGCCGTTCGGCGAGTATCTGCCGTTTCAGCGCTTGCTTGAAAATCTCGGCTTGCAAGCGCTCACCAAACAGCGCGGCGGTTTCCTCGCCGGTGATCGCCGCCGGCCGCTGAGCGTGCCCGGCGCGCCGCTCGCGCTGCCGCTGATCTGTTATGAGATCATTTTTCCCGGCGAGGTGTTGCCGCCGGGCCGCCGGCCGGGCTGGATCGTCAATGTTACCAACGACGGCTGGTTTGGAATTTCCAGCGGGCCCTATCAGCACTTTCAGCAGGCGCGCGTGCGCGCGATCGAAGAAGGTTTGCCGCTGGTGCGCGCGGCCAACACCGGCATTTCCGCCGTGGTCGATCCGGTCGGCAGGATCGTCAATTCCTTGCCGCTCGGCGTCGAAGGCATACTGGATTCATCGCTGCCGCGGCCGATCGACAGGCCGGTTTATGCACGCGTCGGCGATGTGCCTGCCGGCATGATCGTCGCACTGACGATTTTAGCGATCATCCGCCGCCTGCTCCAGCCGGAAATCGAGAGAATTTAACGGCGCCGGGAGAGTAAAGGTTTAGCCTAATACGCCTCGGTAAAACGGTGCGGGCGACAGGTATTTTGGCCTGTAATACCGACCGTCGGATGTAAAACAGGCCCCGCATTCAACTATCCCGCGCAAAGAGTTCCACGACGTATACTCGGCAATATTTCGCCAAACCACCTGCGGCTTCGTCTAACGCGGAAATATCATGCGGAAAACGACGGTCTGCCAGTATTCCAGCGCGGCAGATTTGATCTCCCAAGGTATTACGGTAAATAGGCGGGACATAGGAGGCTGGGCGACATGATGGCCAAGAAGGCACCGAATCCGATCGACAAGCACGTCGGGAGCCGCGTTCGAATGCGCCGCATGATGCTTGGAATGAGCCAGGAAAAGCTCGGTAACAGCCTCAGCCTGACGTTTCAGCAAGTGCAGAAATACGAAAAGGGCACCAACCGCATCGGCGCGAGCCGGCTGCAGCAAATTTCCTACATCCTGCAGGTGCCGGTGGCGTTCTTTTTCGAAGGTGCGCCGAATGTCGGCGGCGTCGCGCGCGCGGACGGTATGAGCGAAGCACCTTCGCCGGCTTACGTCGCCGACTTTCTCGCCACGTCCGACGGCCTGGCGCTCACCAAAGCCTTCATGCGCATCGGCGACTCCAAGATGCGCCGCCGCATTGTCGACCTCGTCGAGCAGATCGCGGCGAACGAAAAGCACTGAACGAACCGCACCCTTTTGTTGCTGCATCCCCGCTTTCGCCCACGCTTCGCCCACATCTTGACCGCGCGGAGCCGCGCTGCAACAACCTACTCGAAGCAAACAACGCCGGAATGAACCCGGCAACGCCAAATAAGGCCGAGCAAGACCGCGAAGGTTCGAGCGATCGAGCCGCCGCTTTAGTGAGGGGAGTGTTTCACTGTGCCGCACGCCAATTATCTGTTCACGAGTGAGTCCGTGTCGGAGGGGCATCCCGACAAAGTTTGCGACCAGATTTCCGACGCCATCCTCGACGCCTTCATCGAAAAGGACGTGGAGCTCGGTATCGCCGATGAAAGCCTCGTGAATACCCGCCTCGGCTGCGAAACGCTTTGCACCACCAACAAAATCGTCATCGCCGGCGAAGGCCGCGGCCAGCTGTTCCGCAAAATCGGCGAGAAGGCGGTCGTCGACCGCGAAGCGATCACCTGGATCGCGCGCGATGTCGTCAAGGACATCGGCTACGACCAGGACGGTTTCTCATATCACGGCGCCGACGTCGAAGTGCTGCTGCACGGCCAATCGCCGGATATCGCCAGGGGCGTGGACGCCAAAAAGAAAAAAAGCGGCGAGGAAGAAGGCGCAGGCGATCAGGGCATGATGTTCGGCTTCGCCTGCACCGAAAGCGAAGTTTACGAGAAGAATTCGTTCATGCCGGCGCCGATCTACTTCGCCCACAAGATCCTGAAAGTGCTTTCGGAAAAACGCCGCTCCGGCCAGTTGTTCGATTTGCAGCCCGACGCCAAAAGCCAGGTCACGGTTCAATACGTCAACGGCAAGCCGGTCGGCTGCACCAAGGTCGTCGTCTCCACGCAGCACAACGAGAAAAACCGCAACGGCAAAAAATACACGCCGGGCATCGTCAAGGACATGATCTCCGCCGCCGTGGAATCGGCGCTGCCAAAAGGCTGGATGCCGAAACGGCCGTCCGACTTTTTGGTGAATCCCACCGGCAATTTCGTCGTCGGCGGTCCCGACGGCGATTGCGGCCTGACCGGACGCAAGATCATCGTCGACACTTATGGCGGCTATGCGCCGCACGGCGGCGGCGCCTTTTCCGGCAAGGACCCGACTAAGGTCGACCGCTCGGCGGCCTACGCCGCGCGCTACCTGGCCAAGAACGTGGTCGCCGCTGGTCTCGCCGATCGCTGCACGATTCAGGTAGCCTATGCCATCGGCGTCGCCGATCCGATGTCGGTCTTGGTCGACACTCACGGCACCGGCAAGGTCGAGGAAAAGAAGCTCGAGAAACTCCTGCCGGAATTGTTCCGTCTCACACCGACCAATATCCGCCGGACGCTCAAGCTCAACCGGCCGATCTATCGGCGCACCGCCGCTTACGGCCATTTCGGCCGCGCGCCGGAAAAAGACGGCGGCTTTTCCTGGGAGCGGACCGACCTCGCCGACGAGCTCAAGCGCAGCTTGCGCTGAGCTCGCCGCCACCACAGATTCGGCTCTCCGAAATCCACCCGGTTCGCAGCCGGTTTGGCCGCGTTTGGAGAGATGCTCAATGAGACCGATAGTGGCGTTTTGTGCACTGGTGCTGGCTTTAGCAGGCGCCCCCGCGCCGGCCGAAGCTAAGGGCTGCATCAAGGGCGCTGTATTCGGCGGTATCGCCGGTCACTATGCCGGTCATCATGCGCTGCTCGGGGCAGCCGCCGGCTGCATCATCGGCCACCACGAAGCCAAGAAACACGACCGGGCGATGCAAAATCCCTCGCCTGACCCCGCGCATTGACGGTACGCTGAGGCCGTGCGGCTTTGGTGCCGCTGATCGCGATGGATACCGGACTGCATCAATCGCGCGCGCTTTTTGGACGGCGCAAGGGCCACCGGCTGCGCAAGCGGCAGGCGGACCTGATCGACAGCTTGTTGCCGCGGCTGGCGATCGATCTGTTGCGCCCTGCTCCCGTCGAACTCGGCGAATTGTTTGCGGTCCCCGTGACCGAAGTTGCGCTCGAGATCGGTTTCGGCGGCGGCGAGAACCTGATTGCGCAGGCGAACGCCCGGCCGGGAACCGGCTTCATCGGCATCGAGCCGTTCGTCAATGGCATGGCAAAAGCGCTCGCCGCCATCGACGAGAGCGGCTCGCAAAACATCCGCCTTCACTTCGACGACGCTACGCCGCTGCTTGCATGGCTGCCGGACGCGTCATTGACGCACATCGACTTGATCCATCCCGATCCGTGGCCGAAGCGGCGGCACTGGAAGCGCCGCTTCGTGCAAGACGCAACAATCGCGCAATTCGCCCGCATTTTGCGTCGCGGGGGCGAAGTGCGTTTCATCACCGATATCGCCGACTATGCGACATGGACGCTGCAACGCTTTATCCGCTCACGCTACTTCGACTGGACGGCGCAATGCGCCGACGACTGGCAGAAGCCCTGGGCGGATTTCACCGCCACGCGCTATCACGCCAAGGCTGCGCGGGCGGAGCGCGCGCCGTGCTTTCTGATTTTCAGGCGGGTCTAGGCCGCGGCGCTTCAGCCGGCTGTCGGGTGTCGCGTTTAGCTGTCTTGCCGCTGCCAGAACCGGACCACGCGTTGCGCGGTCGATGGCGAGAGCCGGTTGTAATTGGCAAACGCGTCGTCGAGCCCTTGCGTCGAGGTGCCGGTGTTATCCGGACGCGCAAGGATGACCGCCTTCACCGCCGGCCAGCCGAGGCCGGCGGCCTTGCACAGGATCAGAATTGGATCGGGACGATCGCCGCCCATCAGACGGTCGGCGATTTTGAGCGGCACCTTGGCGAGCGTCGCCAGCGCCACCACCGTCTCTTCATATTTGCCTTCGGCGCAGAACGCGGTCAGTGACGCCTCATCCAGTTGCTTTGCCCGATCAAGGCCCAGCACGACGCGTTGCGCGGCGCGGTAATCGCGCGGGCCGACGCGAGCGCCGACTTCCTTTGAAACTCTCGCCAGTACGTCGCAGATGGCGGCACGGACTTCCGGCGTCGCCGAGGCAATCAGCCGGCGATGTACGACCGCGGTCGCCTTGGTCAGCAAATCACGAAAGATCGGCGCGGGAATATCGGGCCGCAGCCCGACCTTTTCGGCCAGGATGCCGTCCTCCTCCGCGCGCTTGACCAGCCTGTAGAATCCTTTCTCCGAAATGCGGGCGCCCCGGTTGTCGGCGACCCGCCGGGCGACGTCGCGGTTGCCGCGGCTCACCAGCACGTCAGTCACCGCCTCGCCCAGCACCGAACGGGTCGAGATGGCGTGCAGATGCGCCTGCCCTTTGGTGTTGGCGACTGCGATGAGATCCGCTTCCTCAAGCCGAGCAGCGAGCTTTAATACCGGGCCGGCGATCGCGATGTCGTCGTCGTGAGCGAGCTTGCGGAGCACCTTGACCGGCGCGTTGCTCACCGGCGCAAGGCGGCTCGACAGCTCCGCGCGGGCCTGGCTTTCGATTTCCTCGATCAGCAGTCCGAATACATCGTCGAACAGATCGACGTGCTCGTCGGTGTAGCGGCTGGCGCCGGCGAGAAAAAGCGCGGTGATGCGCTGCAGCGTTTCGACGCGCTTGGTGCGCGAACCGTGCTGCACGACGTCTTCAAGCTCGGGGATCAGCGAGAGGGGTGTGGCACCCATCCTCGTATCCATTAACTCCGGCAAATTCATTGCTGCCCGTGCGAGAGGGGACAATAAGTCGGCAATCCTGAATGAACCCTTGCGAATGCCGTGTTTTCGGTCGCGAAACGATCCGGCGGACGCCCCGCGGCGCCCTTGCAGGCCTCTGGAAAAACGCTATATTCGCCGCGTCCGTCAAGGATACCTCATAACGGTCGGTTGATCCGAACGGTTTGTGAGAGTGGGTTCCCCCGGGGGCCCGCTCTTTTTTATTACCTGAGGCTCGACGGTTCTCTGCCGGACACAGTGCAACGCGAACGATCGCATCCGCATGGACGACAGGCCTACAGCCTTTGCCGAAGAACCACGGCTCATCGTTGAGCCGGGGCGGGCGGCGCGCGTCGCCGCTCTCGCCGAGCCGGTGCTTTTGCGGCTCGGCTACCGGCTGGTGCGGGTGCGCGTTTCCGGGGCCGATGGCTGCACGGTTCAGATCATGGCCGAGCGCCCGGACGGAACCATGGCGATCGAAGACTGTGAGGCCGCCTCGCGCGCCCTTTCCCCGGTGCTCGATCTCGCCGATCCGATCGAAAGCGCGTATCGGCTGGAAATCTCGTCGCCCGGCATCGACCGTCCGCTGGTGCGCCGCTCGGACTTCGACCGCTATGCCGGCCATGTCGCCAAGGTCGAGATGACCGTCCCGGTCGACGGCCGCAAACGCTTCCGCGGCGAACTTGCCGGCACCGAAGGCGAATGCATCCGGCTGCGCGCCGACGAGCCGCCCGGCGAAATCTCGCTGCGCATCGACGACATTATGGAAGCACGCTTGGTACTGACTGACGAACTCGTCGCTCAATCGCTGCGCCGGAGCAAACACGGCCGGCCGCTAGGGCAAGCACCAAACGCCGCGCCGGCGCAAAGCCGGGGCACCAACCAAGGCATGGGAGACTGAACATGGCGACCGTAAGCGCCAACAAACTCGAACTGTTGCAGATCGCGGACGCGGTCGCGCGCGAAAAGGCGATCGACCGCAAGATCGTGCTCGGCGCCATGGAGGACGCAATCGCCAAGGCCGCGCGCTCGCGTTACGGCAGCGAAACCGAGGTTCGCGCCGAGATCGATCCGAAAAGCGGCGAGCTGCATCTGTCCCGCCACATGCTGGTAGTTGACACGGTGGAAAACCCGGCGTCGCAGATCAGCCTCGACGACGCGCGCCGCCGGCATCCGGCGGCGCAGGTCGGCGATACCATCGCCGACCCGCTGCCACCGCTCGAATACGGCCGCATCGCCGCGCAATCGGCCAAGCAGGTGATCGTGCAGAAAGTACGCGAGGCCGAGCGCGACCGCCAATACGACGAATACAAGGATCGCATCGGCGACATCGTCAACGGCATCGTCAAGCGGGTCGAATACGGCAACGTCGTCGTCGATCTCGGCCGCGGCGAAGCGATCGTGCGGCGCGACGAAATGCTGCCGCGCGAAGTGTTCCGCAACGGCGATCGCATCCGCGCCTATATCTACGATGTGCGCCGCGAGCAGCGCGGACCGCAGATTTTCCTGTCGCGCACCCACCCGCAATTCATGGCGAAATTGTTCGCGCAGGAAGTGCCGGAAATTTATGACGGCATCGTCGAAGTCAAGGCGGTGGCGCGCGATCCCGGCTCACGCGCCAAGATTGCGGTGGTGTCGCGGGATTCTTCGGTCGACCCGGTCGGCGCCTGCGTCGGCATGCGCGGCTCTCGCGTGCAGGCGGTGGTTAACGAACTGCAGGGCGAGAAGATCGACATTATTCCCTGGTCGCAAGACATCGCCACGTTCGTCGTCAACGCCCTTGCGCCTGCGGAAGTCGCCAAAGTGGTGCTCGACGAGGAGCGCGAACGGATCGAAGTGGTGGTGCCCGACCAGCAGCTCTCGCTCGCCATCGGGCGGCGCGGCCAGAACGTGCGGCTTGCTTCGCAGCTGACCGGCTGGGACATCGACATTCTCACCGAGCAGGAAGAATCCGAGCGCCGCCAAGCCGAGTTCGAGAATCGCACCCGCATGTTCATCGATTCGCTCAACGTCGACGAAGTCATCGGGCAATTGCTCGCGTCCGAAGGCTTCACGTCGGTCGAAGAGCTCGCCTTCCTCGATACCAAGGAGATCGCCGGCATCGAGGGCTTCGACGAAGACACCGCCGGCGAATTGCAAACGCGCGCGCGCGAATATCTTGCCAAGATCGAAGCCGAGCTCGACGCCAAGCGCCAGGAACTCGGCGTCGCCGACGAACTCAAGGAGGTGCCCGGCGTCACCACCGCCATGCTGGTCCGCTTCGGCGAGAACGGCGTCAAGACGGTGGAAGATCTCGCCGGCTGCGCCACCGACGACCTGGTCGGCTGGACCGACCGCAAGGACGGGGAGAGCGTTCGCGAGGCCGGCATTCTCGACGGTTTTGATATTTCGCGCGAAGAGGCCGAAGCGCTCGTTATGCAGGCGCGGCTCAAGGCGGGCTGGGTCAGCGAGGCCGATCTCGCTCCGCCTCCGGCAGAGGAACCCGCCGAAACCGCCGAAACCGCCGTCCCCGAGGCGCAGGCCTAAAGGAGTGCACGCGCCGCATGATCGTGCAAACTGACCGGCCGCCGGCCGAAGAAATCGATCACGGGCCGCACGGCCGTGAACGGGCGCGGCTATGCGCGGCCACCCGCACGGTGCAGCCGATATCCGACCTGATCCGGATTGTAGTCGGGCCGAACGGCGAGGCGGTGCCCGACGTCAAACGCAAATTGCCGGGACGCGGCATTTGGGTGACGGCCACCCGCGACGCGTTCGGTGAGGCGATCAAGCGGAAGGTTTTCGCCCGTGGATTCAAGCGGGAAGTCCGCCTGCCGGCGGACTTCGTCGACCGGACCGAGCAATTGCTCCTGCGGTCGGCCCTCGACGCGCTGGCGATTGCCGGGAAGGCCGGTTTGGTGGCTTGCGGCTTCACCCGGACCGAGATTGCGCTCACTGAAAGCCGGGTTATCGCGCTTTTGCACGCCGCCGAGGCGGCCCCCGACGGGAAGCGAAAGCTTGCGGCAGCATGGCGCCGGCGGCGGAGTGAAGAGCCGGTTGCTACGATTGGATTCCTCACCTCGGCCCAATTGGATTTGGCATTGAACCGCCCAAATGTGGTACATGCAGCCCTGCTCGCCGGCCCTGCCAGCGAAGCCTTTTTGGCCCGGTGTCGGCGCCTGGAACGGTTTCGGACCGGCGATCAGCATCATCAGGCCGTTCCGGCGGTGTCGAAGTAACCACGGGAGGGACGCTGAGTGCGTAACCGATAGAAGTGGAAGCGAATGGCTGAGACGACCAAAAATACCGGCGAAAAGCTGAGCGTAGGCGGCAAAACGCTGACGCTGAAGCGTAGCGGCGTCGAACAGGGCGTCGTGCGCCAGAGCTTCAGCCATGGCCGCAGCAAGGCCGTTGTGGTCGAAAAGGTCAAACGCCGCACCGGCGGCGAGACCAAGCCGGAACCGGCAGCGCCAATCGAGCGCCCCGCGCCAAAGCGCGCCGCAGCAGCCCCGGCCCCGGCCGCCGCTCCCTCCCCGGCCCCGGCTGCCGCCGCTCCGAAACCATCCGGCGTCGTTTTGCGCACACTCACTGAAGAAGAGCGCAGCGCTCGCGCGCATGCGCTCGCCGATGCGCGCTTGCGCGAGGCGGAAGAGCGCAAGATCGCCGAGGAAGAAGCCCGCATCCGGCAAAGCCGCGAAGAAATCGAGCGCGCCGAACGCGCGGCGGCAGAAGCGCGCAAGCTAAACGAAGAAAGCCGGCGCAAGCACGACGAGGAAACCAAACGTAAGGCCGATGAAGTCGCCAAAAAGCGCTTCGGCGCCGACACGACGACCAGCAAATCCGGCGGCCGTCAGGCTCTCGAATCAGACGATGACGAAGCGCCGCGTCCCCGCCGTGGCGGCGTGGCGGCGCGGCCTGCTCCCGCTCCCAAAACGCCGCGTGTCAGTACCGAAAAGCGCCGCGGCCGCCTCACCGTCGTCACCGCGCTTACCGCCGATGAGATCCGCGAACGCTCGGTCGCCTCTTTCCGCCGCCGCGTGCAACGCATCACCGGTCACCGCGACGCCGAGCCGAAGGAAAAGATCGCGCGCGAAGTCACCATTCCGGAAACGATCACCATCCAGGAACTGGCCAACCGTATGGCCGAGCGCGGCGTCGACGTGATCCGCGTCCTGATGCAACAAGGTCACATGGCGAAGATCACCGACACGATCGACGCCGATACAGCGCAACTGATCGCCGAAGAACTCGGCCATACGGTGCGGCGCGTCGCCGAGTCCGACGTCGAAGAGGGAATGTTCGACGCGCCGGATGATCCAGCGACGTTGCAGCCGCGCGCGCCGGTGGTCACCATCATGGGCCACGTCGATCACGGCAAAACGTCGCTGCTCGACGCCATCCGCTCGACCGAGGTCGCAGCTGGCGAAGCCGGCGGCATCACCCAGCATATCGGCGCCTATCAGGTGACTTCGCCGTCGGGCGGCCGCATCACTTTCATCGACACACCGGGCCATGCCGCGTTTACCGCCATGCGCGCACGCGGCGCCAAGATTACCGATATCGTCGTGCTGGTGGTTGCCGCCGATGACGGCGTCATGCCGCAGACGGTGGAAGCGATTCATCACGCCAAGGCGGCGAAAGTGCCGATCATCGTCGCCATCAACAAAATCGACAAGCCGGATGCGAAGCCGGAGCGCGTGCGGACTGAGCTGCTTCAGCATGAAATCCAGGTTGAATTGCTTGGCGGCGACACGCTTGAAATCGAGGTTTCGGCAAAGAAAAAGACCAATCTCGACAAACTGCTCGACATGATCGCTCTGCAGGCCGAAGTGCTGGAGCTCAAGGCCAATCCGAACCGTGCGGCCGAAGGCACCGTCATTGAGGCGCGGCTTGACCGCGGCCGCGGTCCGGTCGCCACCGTGCTGGTTCAACGCGGGACACTGCGGCCCGGCGATATCGTCGTCGCCGGATCCGAATGGGGACGCGTGCGCGCGCTGATGTCCGACACCGGACACTCGGTGGTCGCTGCCGGTCCCTCGATGCCGGTCGAAGTCCTGGGCTTCAACGGCACCCCCGAAGCCAGCGATCGGCTGGCGGCGGTCGAGACCGAAGCGCGTGCCCGCGAGATTGCCGATTACCGGGCCCGCCAGAAGCGCGACATTTTGGCAGCGCGGCAGACCGGCATGCGCGGCTCGCTTGAGCAGATGATGAGTCAGCTCAAGACCTCGGGCCGCAAGGAATTCCCGCTGGTGATCAAGGGCGACGTGCAGGGCTCGGTCGAGGCGATCGTCGGCGCGCTGGACAAGCTTTCGACCGACGAAGTCGCCGCCCGCGTGATCTTCGCCGGCGCCGGCGGCATCACCGAGTCCGACATCACGCTGGCGCAGGCTTCCGGCGCCGCCGTGATCGGCTTCAACATCCGCGCCAACAAGGAAGCACGCGAAGCCGCCGAACAGGCCGGCATCGAAATCCGCTACTACGACATCATCTACAACCTAGTCGACGACGTGAAAAAGGCGATGTCGGGATTGCTTGCGCCGACCTTGCGCGAGACCATGCTCGGCAACGCTACCATCCTCGAAGTCTTCAAAGTCTCGAAGGTCGGCGATGTCGCCGGCTGCCGCGTCACCGAAGGCACCGTCGAGCGCGGCGCCAATGTCCGGCTGATCCGCGACAGCGTTGTGGTGCACCAAGGCAAGCTGTCGCAGCTCAAGCGCTTCAAGGACGACGCGCGCGAGGTGGCGGCCGGCCAGGAATGCGGCATGGCGTTCGAGAACTACCAGGACATGAAGGTCGGCGACATTATCGAGTGTTATCGCGTGGAGAGCGTACAGCGGACGCTCTGAGCTTAAAGTCTCGAGCGTTCGCGTCTCCTTCGTCATTCCCGGTTCGAACCCGGCGTCTGACATAACAAAAGCGGAAAATGGCCCGTCATCAGCATCGCGATCAATCCGCCGGCGGACCGCCGCGCCAGTTGCGCGTCGGCGAGCTTATTCGCCACGCGCTGGCCGACATGTTGTCCCGCGGCGACGTCCACGATCCGGTGATTGAAGGACACATGATCACCGTTCCCGAGGTTCGCATGAGCCCCGATCTGCGGCTCGCCACCATCTACATCATCCCGCTCGGCGGACGCGACGCGCGGAAAGTTCTCGACGCGCTCGAAAACAACAAGCGCTACATGCGCGGCGAGATCGCGCACCGCGTCAACCTGAAATTCGCCCCCGATATCCGCTTCCGCATCGACGATCGGTTCGAGGAGGCGGAGCGGATCGAACGGCTGCTGCGGACCCCCGCGGTGCAGCGCGACCTGAAAGACCATTGATGTCAGGACAGGTCTTTACCCCGCTGCCCGAGCCGCTTGCGGATGTCGGCGCAGAGCCGCCCGCGCCGGCGGCGAAAACCAAAAAGCCGAAGCGGGACGTGCATGGCTGGGTCGTGCTCGACAAGCCGGTTGGCATGACGTCGACGCACGCGGTGGCGGTGATTAAGCACTTATTCGCCGCCAAGCGCGCCGGTCACGCCGGCACGCTCGACCCGCTTGCCTCCGGCTGCCTGCCGGTGGCGCTCGGCGAAGCCACCAAGACCGTTCCTTTCGTGGTCGACGGGCGCAAGACGTATGTGTTTACGGTGCGCTGGGGCGAGGAGCGCGACACCGACGATACCGAGGGCCGGGTCGTTGAAGTCAGCGCTGGCCGTCCCGACCGGGCCGCGATCGAGGCCGCGCTAACGCGCCTTGTCGGCGCGATCGAGCAGGTCCCGCCGCGTTTTTCCGCCGTTAAGATTGACGGCGAGCGCGCCTACGACCGGGCGCGCGAGGGCGAAAAGGTCGAGATCGCTCCACGCAAGGTGACGGTGCATCGCCTCGATTTGCTGGAAATGCCGGATCCCGACTATGCGGTACTGGCGGCCGAATGCGGCAAGGGCACCTATGTTCGGGCGCTGGCCCGCGACCTCGGTCGCACGCTCGGCGCCCTCGGTCACGTCAGCGCGCTCCGCCGCAACCGGGTGGGCCCGTTCGCCGAGAGCGACATGATTTCGCTGGAACGGCTCGAGTCTTTGTGCCATAGAGCGGCCGCTGGCGAGGGAAATCTCGCCGACTTTCTACTGCCGATTGCGACCGCGCTGGACGACATCCCGGCACTGGCCGTCAGCCCGGCAGACGCGGCTAGGCTCAACCGGGGTCAAGCCGTTTTGATGCGTGGACGGGACGCAGCCGTTATTCGCGGCACGGTCCAGGTCTCCACGGGCGGACAGCTCGTGGCAATTGCCGAGGTCGACCGCGGCGAGATCGTCCCTAAGCGCGTTTTCAACTTGACCGGCGTGACAGGACGCGCCGGCAGACAAAAAGGTTGGTGACGATGTCGATTACGACCGCGCGTAAGGCGGAAGTCATTAAGACGTATGCCAAGAAATCCGGTGACACGGGTTCGCCCGAGGTACAGATCGCGCTCCTGTCGGAGCGGATCAACAACCTGACCGAGCACTTCAAGATCCACATCAAAGATAATCATTCGCGCCGCGGGCTGCTCAAGCTTGTGTCGCAGCGGCGCCAGATTCTCGATTATCTGCGGCGCACGAATGAGGGACGTTACCACGAGTTGATCGAGCGGCTGGGTATTCGCCGTTGAAAAGGTTTCGCGCGGGCATGCCCGTGCGCTTCGTGGCGGCGCCGGAGGCGACCGCTTACATGTACGGCAGCGACGCTGCCGATTTGGATGACGAACCGGAAGTTCGTCGCATCAGGGAAGTCGAAGGCCATGGCAGGATCGCCGGACGCTGACAGATTTGGCCGCAGCTATACTGCGCCGTCAGTGTCTCGCCGTCTTGCTTATGGCTTTCGCGCGACCCGCGAAAACCATGAGAGACAATCGCAATGTTCAATATTCATCGAGTGCAACTTGACTGGGGTGGCCGCAAGCTCACGCTAGAGACCGGCAGGCTCGCCCGCCAGGCCGACGGAGCGGTATTCGCTTCGTACGGCGACACCACCGTGCTTGCCGCCGTGGTTGCGGCCAAGCAGCCGAAGGAAGGCATCGATTTCCTTCCGCTGACCGTCAACTACACCGAGAAATACTACGCAGCCGGCCGGATTCCCGGCGGCTATTTCAAGCGCGAGCGCGGTCCTACGGAAAAGGACACGCTGACGTCGCGCCTGATCGATCGCCCGATCCGTCCGCTGTTTGCCGACGGCTGGCGCTGCGACACGCAGGTAACCGTCACTGTGCTGTCGCACGATCTGGAAAACGATCCCGACATCGTGGCGATGGTCGCGGCTTCGGCGGCGCTCACGTTGTCGGGCGCGCCATTCATGGGGCCGATCGGCGGTGCGCGCGTCGGCTTCATCAACAATGAATACGTGCTCAATCCGGCGCTGGACGAGATGCCGGAAAGCCAGCTCGACCTGGTCGTCGCCGGCACTCAGGACGCCGTGCTGATGGTGGAATCGGAAGCCAAGGAGCTTTCCGAGGAGATCATGCTTGGCGCGGTGATGTTCGGCCATCGTCACTTCCAGCCGGTGATCGAGGCGATCATCAAGCTCGCGGAAAAGGCCGCCAAGGAGCCGCGCGAGCTCACAGTCACCGACAACGCCGCGCTGGAAAAGGAGATGCTCGGCCTGGTCGAGAAGGAATTGCGCGCCGCTTACGCCATTCCCGACAAGATGGCGCGTCACAAGGCGGTCGAGGCCGCCAAAGACCGCGTGATGGGGCACTTCCTTCCGGAAGGCGTGGACAACCCGAAACATCCCAAGCTTCAGGTCGCCGGGGTCTTCAAGGAGCTCGAAGCCAAGATCGTGCGCTGGAATATTCTCGATACGGGCAAGCGCATCGACGGCCGCGACGTCAAGACCGTGCGTCCGATCGTCGCCGAAGTCGGCGTGTTGCCGCGCACGCACGGCTCGGCGCTGTTCACCCGCGGCGAGACCCAGGCGCTGGTAGTGACTACGCTCGGAACCGGCGAAGACGAGCAATGGATCGACGCGCTGCAGGGCACGTACAAGGAATCATTCCTGCTGCACTACAATTTCCCGCCCTACTCGGTCGGCGAGACCGGCCGCATGGGCGCGCCGGGCCGGCGGGAAATCGGCCACGGCAAATTGGCGTGGCGCGCGATCCACCCGATGCTGCCGGAGAAGACGAGTTTCCCCTACACCATCCGCGTCGTCTCGGAGATCACCGAATTGAACGGATCGTCGTCGATGGCGACCGTCTGCGGCACCTCGCTGTCGCTGATGGACGCCGGCGTGCCGCTGATCCGGCCGACCGCCGGCATCGCCATGGGATTGATCCTGGAGGACAAGCGTTTTGCGGTCCTCTCCGACATTCTCGGCGACGAGGACCATCTTGGCGACATGGACTTCAAGGTGGCCGGCACCGAACGCGGCGTAACTTCGCTGCAAATGGACATCAAGATCGCCGGCATTACCGAAGAGATCATGAAGGTCGCGCTCTCGCAGGCGAAAGACGGCCGCATGCACATTTTGGGCGAGATGAGCCAGGCGCTCACGCATGCCCGCGCCGAGCTCGGCGAACACGCGCCGCGCATCGAGGTGATGCAAATTCCGGTCGACAAGATTCGCGAAGTGATCGGCTCGGGCGGCAAGGTGATCCGCGAGATCGTGGAAAAGACCGGCGCCAAGGTCGACATTTCCGACGACGGCACCATCAAGATCGCATCGGCGAAAGCCGAATCGATCAAGGCGGCGATCAACTGGATTAAGTCGATCGCCTCGGAGCCCGAAGTCGGTCACATCTACGAGGGCACGGTGGTCAAGGTGATGGACTTTGGCGCCTTCGTGAACTTCTTCGGCGCCAAGGACGGTTTGGTGCACATCAGCCAGCTCGCCCCGCGCCGGGTGCAGAAGACCTCCGACGTCGTCAAGGAAGGCGACAAGGTGAAGGTGAAGCTTCTCGGCTTCGACGAGCGCGGCAAGGTCCGATTGTCGATGAAGGTCGTCGATCAGCAGACCGGCGAAGACCTCGAAGCCAAGCAGAAGGCCGAAGGCGGCGAGCCGCGCGAAGCCGCGGCGGCCGGCGAATAGTTCAGTCTATTCGTGCACGATGACCGGGGCTGCCGCGCTACCGCGCGGCGGCCGCTTGAAAACAAACAATAACGGCATCACCACCAAGGTCGCGATCATCAAAAATTTGTAGTCGTCGATATAGGCGATAATCTGCGCTTGGCGTGTGATCACCGCGTCGAGCGCCGCGCGGCCGGCCGCAGTCAGCGGATTCCAGGCATGCGCGATCAGCGGATTCTCGAAGGCGCGGTTCACCGGCGTCACGCTTTGGGCGATGTTGGCGTGATTGGCCTGGGTATTCTGCACCAACAGGCTGTTCACCACCGAAATACCGATGCTGGAGCCCATGTTGCGCGACAGGCTGAACAAGCCGGCGCCCTCGGCCCGTTCCGCCAGCGGCAACGTCGATAAGGTGGCCGCGCTCAGCGGCACGAACAGAAAGCCGAGACCGAAGCCCTGCACCATGGTGACGCCGATGATGGTCGCCTGCGAAATATCCGGGGTCCAGCTGGTCATCTGATTGAACGACCAGGCAGTCAGCGACAGTCCGACGACCACCAGAATGCGCGTGTCGACGCGGCCAACCATGCGGCCGACAAACAGCATGGAAATCATCGTGCCGACGCCGCGCGGCCCCATCACCAGACCGGCGGTCACGACCGGATAATTCATCAGCTCCTGCAGATAAGGCGGCTGCAACGCCATCGAGGAGTAATAAGTCAGGCCGACGATGGCGATGAACAGCGTGCCGGCGGCGAAGTTCCGGTCGCGGAAAATGCCCGGCCGCACGAACGGATTCTTTGCAGTAAAAGTATGAACGAGGAACAGGTAGAAAGCCGCTGCGGCGACGATTGCCTCGATGATGATCTCGCCGGAGCCGAACCAGTCGAGCTGCTCACCGCGGTCGAGCACGATCTGTAATCCGCCGACGGCAATGCTGAGCGTGCCGAAACCGAACCAGTCAAGCTTCGACTTGGGGTCGCGCGGGCTGTCGGGCAGAAAGATCAGGATGCCGATCAGATCGATGATGCCGATTGGCAGATTGATATAGAACACATAGCGCCAGCTGTAATTCTCGGTGAGCCAGCCGCCGAGCACCGGCCCCAACACCGGACCGATCATCACGCCGATGCCAAACAGCGCCATCGCGAAGCCCTGGCGCTCGCGCGGATAGCTGCCGAGCAGCACGGTCTGCGACAACGGAACCAGCGAGGCGCCGAACGCGCCCTGCAACACCCGGAACAGCACCAGCTGGGTCAGCGACTGCGCCATGCCGCACAACATCGACGCCACGGTGAACCCGGCGATGGCGACCAGAAACAGGCGCTTTAGTCCGAAGCGGCCGGCGAGAAAGCCGGTCGGCGGCGTCATGATGGCGGCGGCGACGATGTAAGACGTCAGCACCCAGGCGATCTGGTCCTGACTCGCAGAAACGCTGCCTTGCATGTACGGCAGCGCGACGTTGGCGATCGTGGTGTCGAGCGCTTGCATCAGCGTGGCCATGATCACGCAGACGGTGAGGCCGGCGCGGCTGCTGCCAGCGGCGGTCAGCTCGCCGCCCATTATTGGCTCCGATGCGAGCGGCTAAACGGCGCGGTGAGGAAATGCGGCAGGCCGCGCGCGTGGCCGGTGTCGACGTCGACCTCGACGCTCATCCCGGCGCGCAACGGCGGCAGATCTTTGTCGCTGGTGTCGAGGCGAATGCGCATCGGCACGCGCTGCACCACCTTGACCCAGTTGCCGCTCGTGTTCTGCGCCGGCAGCATCGAAAATTCCTGCGCGGCTGCCGGACTCACGCTCTCGACCACGCCGTGCCACTCGTGATCCGGATAGGTATCGACGGTGACCGTGGCTTTCTGTCCGGGCCGGACGTAGGTTAGCTCGGTTTCCTTTGGCGTGGCATCGACCCAGATATGGTCGGTATCGACCAGGAAGAAGGCCGTGGTCGAAGCGGCGAGGTATTTTCCCGGCGCGATCGCCGGCACATTGGTGACGGTGCCGTCAAACGGCGCGGTGATCACCGTGTGATCGAGTTGCCGCTGCGCTTCGTCAACCTGCGCTTGTGCTTGCAGATATTGCGGGTGCTGCCTGGTATCGACGTCCGGATTGCCGCCAAGTTTGGCGAGCTGCACCTGCGCCTGTTCGCGCAAAGCTGCGAGTTTGCTCTTGTCGTTGTCGAGCGCGTAGTGCGCCTGGTCGAAAACCGACTGCGGAACCGTGGCGGTCTTGAGCAGCATGGCGCTTCGGTCGTAGTTGAGCTGGTCGAGATCAACCTGCGCCTGTTGGGCGGCGGCGTCGCTCTGCATCCGCTTGTAGTCCTGCTTCATCGCATCGATCAACAACGCCGTCTGCGCCAGATTGGCCTCGGCGTTGTCGAGCGCGATCTGGAACTGGCGCGGATCAAGCCGGTAGAGAACCTGGCCGGCATCGACGTGCCGGTTTTCCTTGACGTCCACCTCCTGCACGATGCCCGACACGTCGGTCGAGATGCCGACCTTGTCGGCTTCGACATAGGCATCGTCGGTCGACATGATTTTGCCGCCGGTCACGTACCAGATGCAGCCGAGGATCAAGACGAGCGGGAGCAGCGCGAACAGCGTCCAGCGGATGCGGTCGCGGCGGTTCATGCCGCGCAGCCGGTCGGCCGCCGAGGTCCGTCGCGTCGTGCGCGCGCCGGCCGGGCTGACCGGCGCGATCGCCGGTCGCGGCGCTTCCTCGCCGCGAGCCGGGGGAACGGGCTTGCGCAGCGGTTCAGCCATAACGGCGCTCTCCCGCATGTCCCTCGCCGTCGCGCTGCTGTATCAGCCGGCGTAGATTGTCCTTCACGGTCGAAAGCTCGGCGAGCATCTGGTCGACGCTAGCGCGGTCGATTCCGGCGAGCGCCTCTGCCATGGTTTCCTCACCGAGCACGCGCAACTGTTCAAGCAACGGCCGCGCCGCCGGCATCAGAAAAAGCCGCTTGGCGCGCCGATCGTCCGGGTCCGGCCGCCGTTCGATCAGCCCGCTGTCGCAGAGCTTGTCGAGCAGGCGGGTGAGCGTGATCGGTTGCAGGTCGAGCGTCTCGGCAAGGGCGGATTGATTGAGCCCCTCCTCGCGATCGACGCGCACCAAAACCGCCCATTGGGCGCGGGTGATGCCAAACTGCGACGCCCGATAATCGGCGTAAGTTCGCAGTAGCCGCGCTACATCATTGAGAATAAAGGCAAATTCTCGTGTTGGCGAAAGCGGAGGCATGGCGCCAGCTCCGGGGGCGAATAACCAGCAGAGCGTAATATAAGCTAGCTTATCTTTTATCCAGCCCCATTCCCGCAGCCCAGCATTGCAGCCCGTTCAGCGCCCGGATCAGACGATCCCGAGCTCGGTCAGCGCGGCGACGTGGTGGTCGGCAGCCTCATTCGCGAAGCAGCAGAACACGACGTGAGCGATGCTGCGCGGGCGCGACGCGAGCTCGGCGGTAACCGTGCCGACGGCGACACGCGCGGCCCGATCTGGCGGGAAGCGATAGACGCCGGTGGAAATCGCCGGAAAGGCGATCGAGGCAAGACCGTGCCCGGCGGCAAGATCGAGCGCCGTGCGATAGCACGACGCCAGCAACTCATCCTCGCCTTTGCCGCCGCCGCTCCACACCGGACCGACGGCGTGGATGACGTGTTTCGCCCGCAGCCGGTAGCTGCCGCTGATCTTCGCGCTGCCGGTCCCGCACCCACCAAGCAACCGGCATTCGGCCATCAATTCCGGTCCAGCGGCACGATGGATGGCGCCATCGACGCCACCGCCGCCGAGCAACGTGTGGTTGGCCGCATTGACGATCGCGTCGAGCGAAAGCGTGGTGATATCGGCCACGCAGATATCGAGCCGCGCGGTCCCGATCTCGGTTGAAATGAGCGGCGTCACGTTCATGGCCGCAACGAAGTCACGCCCATTCGGCCTGTGCTTCGGCGCGTAAGTCGACCGTGCTCCTCACGCCGATATCGTCGAAATGATTATCGAGGAAGCGGCGCGCGGCGCGCATGCCGTTGATGTGCAGCGTTTCGAAGAAATCGTAGTCGGTCGATATCTTGCTCGAGGCGTCGAACTGGTTGCCCAAATGGTCGAGCACGATCCGGTGCACGTTGACGTGGCGGTACTGCCCCGGCCCCATGCCGTGCGGCAGCCGCCCCTGGTCGATCAGGCGGCCGACGAACTCGATGGCGCGGTATTCGTTCAGCAGCGACGAGTTGAAGGTTATTTCGTTGATGCGGTTCATGATCTCGCTGGCCGAGGTCGGCGTCGCCTGCCGCACCAGCGGATTGATCTGCACCACCAGGACGTCCTCGGTACCGGTGGTGCCGAAGAACGGAAAGATCACGGGGTTGGCAAGATAGCCGCCGTCCCAGTAGGGCACGCCGTCGATCTCGACGGCACGAAACAGCAGCGGCAGGCAGGCCGACGCCATCAGCGCTTCCGGGGTGATTTTCTCGCGGGAAAAAATCCGGACCCGGCCTGTCTGCACATTGGTGGCCGAGATGAACAGCTGCAAATCGGAAAAGGCGCGCACCGCATCGAAGTCGACGAAACGCTCGAACAGGTCCTTGAGCGGGTTGATGTTGAGCGGATTGAAATCGTAGGGCGAAAAGTATTTGGAGATCATGTCGAGCCACGCCTGCATCGGCGTGCCTTCGAGCGGAATAAACGACGTGAGCCGTTCGACCACCGCCCGCTGGAGCGGCGGCAGGTTGCCGTTGTTGCTCACCGCGCGCCAGAAATCGGCGAGCCGCTTGACCGCCTCGTCACGGCCGCCGCGCGCCATGCCGTCGGCAAGCATGACGGCGTTGACCGCGCCCGCCGAGGTGCCTGAAATGCCTTCGAAAACCAGCCGCCCGTCGGTCAGAAGTTGCTCGAGCACGCCCCAGGTGAAAGCGCCATGCGCACCGCCGCCTTGCAGCGCAAGGTTGATGCGCTTGGTGGCCTGCGCCTCATGCCCAGTCGTGGCGCGACCGGGCATGAGCGAGTTCAGAATGGTTTTGACGACCATGGGCGGGTCAGGACAGCGAAGGCGCGCGAGCGCTCGGCTGGACCTTCATTCCGCGGTCCAGCCGCCGTCGATCGAAAGATTGGCGCCGGTGATTGCCTTGGCGGCGTCGGAGCAAAGGTAGACGGCGAGCGCCGCCACTTCTTCGACGGTGACGAATTCCTTGGTCGGCTGCGCCGCCAGGAGCACGTCGCGCTCGACCTGCTCCGCGGTCATATTGCGCGCCTTCATGGTGTCGGGGATCTGCTTCTCCACCAGCGGCGTCCAGACATAGCCGGGACTGATGCAATTCACTGTCACGCCAAACGTGGCGAGCTCCAGCGCCACCGTCTTGGTGAGGCCGGCGATGCCATGCTTGGCCGAGACATAGGCCGCCTTGAACGGCGAAGCGACCAGCGAATGCGCCGACGCGGTCGAAATGATGCGGCCCCATTTGCGCTTTTTCATGCCCGGCACTGCGGCGCGAATGGCGTGAAACGCCGCCGACAGATTGATAGCGATGATCTGATTCCATTTGTCGATCGGAAATTCCTCGATCGGAGACACGAACTGGATGCCGGCATTGTTGATCAAAACGTCGAGCGAGCCGAAAGTCTGCTCGGTCTTGTGCACCATGTCGGCAATCTCGTCGGGCTTGGTCATGTCGGCGGGCGAATAGAATGCCCGCACGCCGAAATCCTTTTCGATGCGCGAGCGCTCAGCTTCGATCGCCGCCGCATCGCCAAAGCCATTGATGGTAATGTTGGCGCCTTCGGCGGCAAGCGCGCGCGCATAGCCAAGCCCGATACCTGAGGTCGATCCAGTGACGAGGGCGGTCTTTCCCTTCAGCATGATGATCCCCAATTGAGTGGCTGCAATTCAGTGGCTGCGCCCTGCCGCAAGCGGCGTTACTGCGTTGCTTTTCCGCAGGGCGGCGGCAATGTGAGACGCTTTTTGCTGCGGCGCAACATCAAAATCGGGGGGCGCGTCATGTTTTCGCGAGGCCCGAGGAACCGCTAGAATGCCCGGCATAAGGACCGCTATGCCGCAAACCGTTTTCCCGGCGCCCGACCATGATCACGGCGACTGCACCAGCACCGCCATCGCGCATGCCGAAGAGCTTTGCGCCGCCCGGGCGCAGCGGCTGACCCCGATGCGCCGGCATGTGCTCGAAACCTTGCTCGCCAGCCACAAGCCGCTCGGCGCCTACGAGATCATGGACCGGCTCGCTACCGGCAACGGCCGTCCGGCGCCGGTCACGGTCTATCGCGCGCTCGATTTTTTGCGCGACAACGGGCTCGTTCACCGGATCGAAAGCCGCAACGCCTTCGTCGCCTGCGTGCACGAGCATGCCGACAGCGACCCGGTGGTGTTCCTGATCTGCGAGCATTGCGGCGCGGTCGGCGAAGCGACCGGCGGCGCCGTCGCGGAAGCACTCAAAGTCTCGTGCCGCGCGGCAGGCTTTTCGCCGAAAAGCCCGGTGATCGAAATCGCCGGCGTCTGCGCGCATTGCCGCGAACGCTGAACTAACTTCCCCGCAATCCGAATTTCAGGCTCAGTGTCGCAATCTCCGCAATCCCGTCCGCTCGACGCGCTCGCCGTCGCGGTAATGCTCGTCTTGTGCCTGACCTGGGGCTTCAACCAGGTCGCCATCAAGCTCGCCATCCACGACGTTCCGCCGCTGATCCAGTCGGTGGTTCGCTCGATCATCGCCGCCTTGCTGGTCGCGGCCTACGCGAAATTGCGCGGTCAACCGCTGCTCAAGTGCGACGGCACGTTGCTCCCAGGCATTGCCGCCGGCGCACTATTCGCGCTGGAATTCCTGCTGATCTATCGCGGGCTGATCTGGACCACGGCGACGCGCGCCGTACTGTTCATCTTTCTCGCGCCGTTCTTCGTGGTGATCGGTTCGCGCTGGTTCATTCCCGGCGACTATTTCCATCCCTCGCAATGGATCGGCCTCGTGCTGTCATTCGTCGGCATGGTGATCGCCTTTGGTCTGCCGACGCCGGCCAGCGATCCGCATCAAATACTCGGCGATATCATGATGGTAGGCGCGGCCGCCGCGTGGGGGGCGACGACTTTGGTCATCAAGGCGAGCGCGCTCAATCGGATCAGCTCCGAAAAGACCATGCTTTATCAGCTGGTCGTATCGACGCCGCTGCTCGCCGCCGCGGCGCTCATGTTCGGCGAGCATGTCAACGCGATGCCCTCGCCGCTAGCGCTCGGCGCTGTCGCCTATCAGGCGATATGGGTAGTCAGCGTCACCTATGTCGTCTGGTTCGCGCTGGTCATCCGTTATTCGGCGAACCGATTGTCGGCTTTCACCTTCCTCACACCGCTGTTCGGCGTCGCCGCCGGACATCTGGTCCTGGGCGAGCCGCTGACCGCGCCCTTTGCGCTGGCGGTGGCCTTCGTGGCTCTGGGGCTGGTCCTCGTAAACCGGCCGCGTTAGGGCTATATCGATGGCGAAGCGACCCTAGCCGGCCCGCTATTGGTTTGGGAAATTGCTCCTAACTAACTGTAAGGACTGACGAAATGATGGAGTTTTCCGGCCCCGCCCCGCGGCGTCAGACCGTCGCCGTGAAGGTCGGCAACGTCACCGTGGGCGGCGGGGCGCCAGTGGTCGTGCAGTCGATGACCAACACCGACACCGCCGACGCCGATGGAACGGCGAAGCAGGTTGCGGCGCTGGCGCGCGCCGGCTCGGAACTGGTGCGCATCACCGTGGACCGGGACGAGGCCGCAGCCGCAGTGCCGCACATCAAGGAAAAACTCCTGCGCATGAATGTCGACGTGCCGATCGTTGGCGATTTTCATTACATCGGCCATAAGCTCCTTGCCGATCATCCGGCCTGCGCCCAGGCGCTCGACAAATACCGCATCAATCCCGGCAATGTCGGCTTCAAGGAAAAGAAGGACCGGCAATTCGGCGCCATCGTCGAGACCGCGATCAAGCACGACAAGCCGGTGCGCATCGGCGCCAATTGGGGATCGCTCGACCAGGAATTGCTCACGCATCTGATGGACCAGAATTCGCGCTCGAACAATCCGGTGGATGCCCGCGACGTGACGCGCGAGGCGATGGTGCAATCGGCGTTGCTGTCGGCCGCGCGCGCCGAAGAGATCGGATTGCCGCGCAGCAAGATCATTATTTCCGGCAAAGTGTCGGCGGTGCAGGACCTGGTCGCGGTCTATGGTGAACTGGCGCGGCGCTCGAATTACGCGCTGCATCTCGGATTGACCGAAGCCGGCATGGGCTCGAAAGGCATCGTCGCTTCGTCGGCGGCAATGGGCGTGTTGTTGCAGCAAGGCATTGGCGACACTATCCGCATCTCGCTCACGCCCGAGCCGAACGGCGATCGCACGCTGGAAGTGAAAGTCGCGCAGGAATTGTTGCAGACGCTTGGCTTGCGCACTTTTGTGCCGCTGGTCGCCGCCTGCCCCGGTTGCGGCCGCACTACCTCGACGACGTTTCAGGAACTTGCCGCCAGCATTCAAAGCTTCATCCGCGACTCGATGCCGGAGTGGAAGACGCGCTATCCCGGCGTCGAAGGATTAAACGTCGCGGTGATGGGCTGCATCGTCAACGGCCCGGGCGAGAGCAAGCACGCCGACATTGGCATTTCACTGCCCGGTACTGGCGAAGCGCCCGCCGCGCCCGTCTTCATCGACGGCAAGAAGGCGATCACTTTGCGCGGACCGACGGTGTCGCAAGACTTTCAGAAACTCGTCATCGATTATATCGAGCGGCGGTTCGGCACCGGCGCCAGCGTCAAGCAGACCGCGGCGGAATAAGCCCGCCTCGTCCGCCAAGCACATCTGAGATAAAGCCCCGACCATTCGCTGTAGCCGGGGCTTTCGTTTTTATTGTTCCTTTGCGTTCGGGTCGCCTTTGCCGGTGGTGATCAAACTGCGCAAGCTGTCATTGATGTAAAAGCCCCAGGCACCGGCACACTTGCCGTAACATTCAATCGTCGGACGCAGGCCGACATGCGTGAAGCGCAGTTCGGTCTTGTCGCCCTTTTCGGCGATATCAAAGACCACGTCCGTGCCGTTCCATTCCTGCTTGTCTTTGACGAAGTTGATACTGGCGTCCGACACGTGCCACACGACTTTTTTGCCCGGCACCAGTTGTGTGATCCTCTGGGTACTGCGGTGAAGGTCCTGGTAACGGTAGGTGAATTCGGCGCCGAGCTTGTCGGTGCGGCCGTCGATTTCCCCCGACCACCAGTCGCGCACGTTGGTGATGGCGGCGAAGACTTCCGCGGGAGATTTGTCCACCGTGAAAGCCGTGGTGTAGTTTTGGTTGGTCATGGCTTGCTCCTCTTTCTGCTCTTCGTCGATACGGCCTGCCGGCCGTTTGTCGTGAGATAGACTAGGCGTTCGGGATTAAGCGGTGGGAGTGACAAGTGTGGCGGGATTCGTATGGACTCGCTGATCGCTGCCACCCCGCCAATTCAACGCGTGCCGGTTCCCAAGTCGTCCGAATATCCGGCCTTCAGGCGAGGCCACTGCACGATGGGGCGTCCGTCGGTGCGGTAAGGATGATCGTTTTCCGGAAGTTGCGGCCAGCCGGCCGGCGAGACTTCCCACGCCTCCTGCCGCCCATAGACGGTCAGGTCGAGTAATCGGTAGCTATTATCCATCGCTTCGACGCCGCGCCGCGTCGTCCAGTAAGTCTCAAAGACTTTGGATCCTTGTCGCAAGTAGCAAACGATGTGCATCATCCCAACGCGGCGTCCGATAAACAGAGAATCGAGCGAGTCTCGCGGGGCCGAGTACCAAGGCATGTCCCAGCCCATGAACTTGCGGTACCGGGCACCCTCTTCGTACGGGCCTTGGCAGAATGTGGCGTAGGTAACGTCGCGAGAATGAATGAAGGATAGCTCGCGGACTTGCGACGTATAGAAAGTGCAGCCCTCGCACTGCTCCGGCGCAGGATGGCCTGCGTGCCACATAAAGTAATAGACAATCAGCATCCGGCGTCCCTCGAACGCGTCCAAAAGCGTCGCCGCTCCATGCTCGCCAATAAGCTTTGTGGCGCCATCCACTTCGACCATGGGCAGCCGCCGGCGGGCGGCAGCAATAGCGTCGCCCTCTTTGGTGTGAGCCTTCTCTCGAACGCGCAATGCATCCAGCTCGGTCTGGAAAGTGCCCCGATCGACTATTTCGGGCGCTGCAAGTTCATCTCGCATGAGATTTTTCATTGTTCTCTCCTTCACGTTGGTTGTCGGTGGATTAGGCGCCACGAGTGCCTCGGTCGGCAGGGCGGCAAGAACTGCCCCTCCCGACGGAGATCAACTTCAGCCAAGGCGGCGTATGGAACACGGTCATCAGCGCGTACATCGAGACCATTCCACCGAGCGGTGACACACCTTGCGCTGCCGAGCAGACCGTATCCTGCGGAGCGCCAGCTTGAATTCCGGTGAACACTGCCATGACCGCGAAGGTGGGCGCGGCAGCGAGAGAAATCGCCTTGAGCCATTCGTCGCGCATTGTCCGCCTCCTGTATGCCGCTTGGTCATTGTGAGATAAATTTAGGTATGCGGCGACAGATAGGGGGAGTGACAAGTGTGGCGGTATTCCGATGGACTCGTTAATCACGGCCGCAGCGCGAGCGCTCGCAGCCGGTGACCCCCTCGGCGCGTTGAAGCGGGTCGCGCTCCGCGACGACGCGCCGGCCTTGGCGCTGCGCGGCACCGCTATCGCGCAGCTTGGCGATTTCGTTCGGGCGAAGGCGCTGCTGCGAAAGGCCGCGCGCGCCTTCGGTCCGCGCGAAGCCGTGGCCCGCGCGCGATGCGTTGTCGCCGAAGCCGAAATTGCGCTCGCCTCCCGCGATCTCGGTTTCCCTGCGAGGGCGCTCGACGCGGCGCGGGTCACGCTCGAACAGCGCGGCGACCGGTTGAATGCCGCGCATGCGCGCTATCTCGAAGTCCGGCGCCTCCTCCTGATCGGGCGCCTCAACGAGGCGGAGCGCACGCTCGCCGAGGTCGACCCCGCGCCGTTTCCGCCTGCGTCGAGGGCCGCTCACGAGCTAGTCGTCGCGGGAATCGCGATGCGACGCGTCCAGGCCAAGAGCGCGCGCCGTGCACTCACGCGAGCCGAACGCGCTGCGCGCAACGCGGGCATTCCCGCGCTGACGGCGGAGATCGAAAGCGCCGCCCGTATTCTCGATACGCCTGCGGCGCGTCTGATCGCGCGCGGCCAAGAGCGAACGCTGCTGTTGGAAGATGTCGAAGCATTGCTTGGATCGCGAACGCTTGTCGTCGACGCGTGCCGTCACGCCGTGCGCGAGCAAAGCACGGTAGTCTCGCTGGCAACGCGTCCGGTTCTATTCGCGCTGGTGCGTGCTTTGGCGGAAGCATGGCCGGGCGACGTGCCGCGGAGCATCCTGCTGGCCCGCGCGTTTCGCGCAAAGTTCACTGACGAATCGCACCGCGCGCGGTTGCGTGTCGAAATCGGTCGCCTGCGCCGAGAGCTTCAGACATTGGCGGATGTGCGCGCGACGAAGGAAGGATTCGCGCTTGTGCCGCGTCGTGCCCGCGAAGTGGTGGCACTGGCGCGGCCGGTTGAAGAACAACACGCAGCGGTACTTGCGTTTCTTGCCGATGGCGAGGCGTGGTCAAGCTCTGCGCTGGCGCTGGCGCTTGGCGAGAGTCAGCGCAGCGTGCAACGGGCGCTCGACTCGCTTGCCGCTGACGGCAAGGCGCAGTCGTTTGGCCGCGCGCGTGCGCGCCGATGGATCACGCCGCCGGTGCCCGGATTCGCGACGACTTTGTTACTCCCGGCTCCACTGCCGGGCGGTTAGGATGCCGGCATGAAACGAGCAACCGCCGAAATCGTCCGCGAGTATGGGCCTTTTCCCGGCGCCGACCGGGTGAACGGGGTCACCTATGACGGCGAGCAAGTTTGGTTTGCGTCCGGAGACAAGCTGAACGCCTTCGATCCGAAGAGTGGAAAAGCTCTGCGCGCCATCGATGTCGCCGCGCATGCCGGAACGGCGTTTGACGGTGAGCACCTGTTTCAAATCGCCGACGAGCGCATCCAGAAGATCGATCCGAAGACCGGGCGCGTTCTTGCAACCATCCCGGCGCCCAGCGGCGGCGGCTCGGGGCTTGCGTGGGCCGAAGGGACGCTCTGGGTTGGGCAGCATCGCAACCGGAAAATCCATCAGGTCGATCCGCAAACAGGCTCGATCCTTCGCACCATCGAGTCCAATCGCTTCGTCACCGGCGTCACTTGGGTCGATGGCGAGCTTTGGCACGCCACCTGGGAAGGCGACGACAGCGATTTGCGGCGCATTGATCCGCAAACGGGAGAGGTCTTGGAGAAACTCGACATGCCGCCCGGCACCGGCGTTTCGGGACTCGAGTCCGACGGCGGCGATCAATTCTTCTGCGGCGGCGGAAGCAGTGGAAAAGTGAGAGCTGTCCGTCGGCCGAAGCGAAGCTCAAAAGCGCATTAGCAATTTTTCCGAGGCTAGTTGCCGCGCTTTTCCAAACGCCGCAGCACGTCGTCGAGTTGATCGAGGCTGCGATAGCGGACGCTGACCACACCACCGCCGCGGCGCGCGTCGATGCTCACCGCAAGACCGAGCGCGTCCGACAACCGCTTTTCCAACATCATCGTGTCGGCGCTTTTTGCCGATGCGTGCGCGCCATTCGCCGGTTTTTTTCCGTTCTTGTGCGCACGCGTACGCGCCATCGCTTCGACCTGGCGCACGTTGAGATCGCGGGCGATGATTTCTTCCGCCAACGCCTCGGCGTCGGCGTCGCCGACCAGCATGCGGGCGTGCCCGGCATCAAGTTTGCCGGCGTGGATGTAGGCTTTCACTGTCTCGGGTAGCTTCAACAAGCGCAACGTGTTGGCGACATAGCTGCGGCTCTTGCCGACCATGCGCGCGACGTCTTCCTGCGAATTGCCGAACTCCTCCATCAGCGCGCGATAGCCTTCGGCCTCTTCGAGCGGATTGAGATCGGCGCGCTGCACGTTCTCGATGATCGCCAGCTGCAACGCTTCCGCGTCGGTCGCTTCGATGACGACGACCGGTACTTCGTGCAGGCCGGCGCGCTGCGCCGCGCGCCAGCGCCGTTCGCCGGCGATGATTTCGTGACCGCCGGACCCACCGCGCATCGGCCGCACCACGATCGGCTGGATGATCCCGCGCTCGCGCAGCGACGCAGTGAGTTCGTCGAGCTCGGCGGCGGCGAAGGCGCGGCGCGGATTGCGCGCGTTCCGATGCAGCGAGCCGATCGGCAGCCGCCGCTGGCCGCGCGGGCGTTCGACCGAACTTTCGCCGCCGACGTCGCCGATCAGCGCGGCCAGGCCGCGGCCTAGCCGCGATCGTGTTCCCTCTTCCGCCACCGCCGTCTCTCCCACGCTGTCGCTCATGCCTGCTCCGCGTACACTTTCGTCATGGTTTAGCATCGCGCGTGCGCTTCACGCCGCGCGCAATTCTTTTTCCCGCTGGATAATCTCGGTGGCGAGCCGCAAATAGGCTTCGCTGCCGCTGCATTTGAGATCGTAGACCAGCACCGGCTTGCCGTAGGACGGCGCCTCCGATACGCGCACGTTGCGCGGGATGATGGTGTCGTAGACTTTGCTGCCCATGAACTGGCGCACGTCGGCGACCACTTGGCCTGACAGATTGTTGCGCACGTCGTACATGGTGAGCACGATGCCGTGGATGGTCAGATCCGGATTGAGCTGCTCACGCACCGTGTCAACGGTCTTGATCAGTTGCGACAAGCCTTCGAGCGCGAAGAATTCGCATTGCAGCGGCACCAGGATCGCATTCGCTCCCGCCATGGCGTTGACGGTGAGAAGATTGAGCGACGGCGGGCAATCGATCAGCACATAGGCGTAGTGTGTTTGCCCCAGCGCCGACGCGTTGAGCGGCGCGAGTGCATTGCGCAGACGCAGCGTGCGATCGCGCGCCTGGCCGATTTCGAGTTCGAGCCCGGAGAGATCAAGCGTCGACGGCGCGAGCGACAGCCGCGGCACCGCTGTCGGCACAATGGCGTTGCGCAGTGCGGTCTCGCCGACAAGGACGTCATAGGTTGAATACCGCCGGCTCTTTCGATCAATGCCGAGGCCGGTCGAGGCGTTGCCCTGTGGGTCGAGATCGATGATCAGGACATTCTCGCCGATGGCAGCGAGCGCGGTGCCAAGATTGATGGCTGTCGTGGTCTTGCCGACGCCGCCCTTCTGGTTGGCGACCGCAAGCACGCGCGGCGCTCTGGCGGCGGCGATTTGCGGTGCGCGTGGAAGGGACGAGATTTCAGCTGCCGGCGAAGGCTGCTGCGTTGGAGCGTTACTCATTGCCGCCAAACCACCTTTCTGAACGGGCCTCCGAAGTCGGAATCATCCGTCGTTTGCGGGCCGAGGCGTAGGCTCGAGACCACGCACGATCACAATTCGGGCCTTCGGATCAGTCCAACTCAAGGCCAGACTGGCCTGAATTTTCCAACATTTAGCGGCTTCGGTCAATTCAGCCTCCACATCTTGTCCCTTTGGAAACAGGGCGAAACCACCGCTTTTCAACAGCGGATTTGCCAGGGTCAGAAGCTTCGGCATCGGCGCGAGCGCCCGTGCGGTCACAATCTCGATCGGCCCCGGCGGCGCCGTGGCGAAATCCTCCACCCGCATGTCGTGCACGGTCGCCGGCGCGCTGGTGACTTTCGCGGCCTCGCGCAGGAAGGCCGCCTTTTTGCCGGTGCTCTCGACCAGATGGACCTGTGCACCCGGCGTGTCCGCCAGCGCGCAGGCGATCACTAGTCCGGGGAACCCTCCCCCGCTCCCGAGATCGGCCCAGATGCGAGCGTTCGGCGCGAGCGGCAGCAGCTGCAACGAGTCCGCGATATGCCGTGTCCAGACATTCGGCTCGGTCGACGGCGCGATCAAATTGATGCGCTGCTGCCAGTCGAGCAACAGCGCGACAAAACGGTCGAGACGCTCGAGTGTTTCACGTGAAACAGGCGTCAGCGCCAGGGCGCGCCCCCGGTCTTTGGTCAGATCGGCCGGGCGTACGGATGCTTCGCGCGATTTGCGGCGATCGTCCGCGTTCATGCCGCGCCGTATTTGGGCTTGCGGCTCTGCCGATGAATATGCGCCGCCAGCAAAGTGAGCGCCGCCGGCGTCATGCCGTCGATCCGCGCGGCCTGACCGACAGTGCGCGGCCGATGGGTTTGCAGTTTGTGCCGCGCCTCATTGGAAAGCCCGGCGACAGTCGCGTAATCGATGTTGTCGGACAGAACGAGGCTTTCGTCGCGGCGATAGGATTCGACGTCGGCGGCCTGGCGATCGAGATAAACCGCGTATTTCGCGTCGATCTCGATTTGCTCGGCGATCTTGGCATCGAGTGCGCCGAGCTGCGGCCAAATGGGCGCGAGATCGGCAATGGCGAAATCCGGATACGACAACAATTCGAAGGCGGAGCGGCGCTGACCGTCCTTGCGCAAGGCAAGCCCGTGCCGCGCGGCTTCGTTGGGCGTCAGCGTGAGGGCTTCCGTCATCGTGCGAGCATCCTGCAGTGCAGCCGTCTTAGCGCGATGTACCGCCGCGCGTTCGGCGCCGATGCAGCCGAGCGCGATGCCTCTGCCGGTGAGGCGCCGGTCGGCATTGTCGGCGCGCAACGTCAGCCGGTATTCAGCGCGGGAGGTAAACATGCGATAGGGCTCGGTGACGCCGCGCGTGACCAGATCGTCGACCATCACGCCGAGATAGGCTTCGCCGCGGTCGAACATGATCGGTTCACCTGCGCCGGCCCGCGAAGCGGCATTCAAACCGGCGAGAAGTCCCTGTGCCGCAGCCTCTTCGTAGCCGGTCGTGCCGTTGATCTGGCCGGCCAGGAACAGGCCCGGCAGACGCTTGGTCTCCAGTGATGGACGCAGTTCGCGCGGATCTACGTGATCGTATTCGATCGCGTAACCCGGCCGCACGACGCGCGCATGTTCGAGCCCGGGAATGGATGCGACAACCGCGCGCTGCACCTCTTCCGGCAAGGAGGTCGAGACACCGTTCGGATAGACGGTCGTGTCGTCGAGGCCTTCCGGCTCAAGGAAAATCTGGTGCCCGTCGCGCTCGCCGAACCGCACGATCTTGTCCTCGATCGAGGGGCAATAGCGCGGGCCGCGGCTCTGGATCTGGCCCGAATACATCGGCGAGCGATGCACGTTGGCGCGGATGACTGCATGGGTTTGCGGCGTGGTGCGGGTGATGCCGCATTCCACCTGGCGGTTCTCGATATGCGTGGTGAGCATCGAAAACGACTCCGGCGGATCGTCGCCGGGCTGCATCGTCACCGCCGCCCAATCGATGGTGCCGCCGTCGAGCCGCGGCGGCGTGCCCGTTTTCAGCCGTCCGAGCTGAAAGCCGGCGCGTTCCAAAGTCCCTGACAGGCCGAGCGCCGGCGCCTCGCCGATCCGGCCGGCCGCGATTTGCTGCTCGCCGATGTGGATGAGGCCGCGCAAAAAGGTGCCGGTGGTGAGGACCACGGCGGCTGCGCCCATGCTACGGCCGTCCGTCAGCCGCACGCCGCTCACGCGGTCCCCAATCAGAAGATCGTCGGCTTCGCCCTCAATGATCGTCAAATTCCTAGTTTGCCGCAGCGCTTGCTGCATCGCCGCCGCGTAGAGCTTCCGGTCGGCTTGGGCGCGGGGACCGCGCACCGCCGGCCCCTTGCGGCGATTGAGCAGGCGGAACTGGATGCCGGCTGCATCCGCCACCCGGCCCATCAGACCGTCGAGCGCATCGACCTCCCGTACCAAATGGCCCTTGCCGAGCCCGCCGATGGAGGGGTTGCAGGACATCGCTCCGATGGTGGCAAAACGCTGCGTCACCAGCGCCGTGCGCGGGCCCATGCGGGCGGCGGCCGCCGCCGCCTCGCAACCAGCATGCCCGCCGCCGATCACAATCACGTCGAAGGCCGAATCCATCGGGTTTTCCATAAGAGCGAGCTTGTAGCGAAGGCGGGGTGCGAAATCGAGATGAAACCAGCCATGTTTCACGTGAAACATGCGGCCAGGCCGGGTCCGTTAACAATTCATTTACCAATGCAGAACTCACGGAAGATGACGTCGAGAATGTCTTCGACGTCGACCCGGCCGGTCAGCCGGCCAAGAATGGTCGCAGCCGCCCGCAATTCCTCAGCGATCAGCTCTTCACGCCCGGTTGAGCCGAGCGCCAGCGCCCGATCGAGCGCCCCGACTGTGTCCTCCAGCGCCCGGCGATGGCGCGACCGTGTGACCATGGAACTCTCGGTGACGGCGAAAAAGTCGCCCGCGTAGGCGGAAAGAGCAGCCACTAACCGATCGAAGCCCGCGCCGGTAAGGGCCGATACCGGGAAGCAATGAGCGGATGAGGATTCACTATTTATCCACAGCTCTCCCACAGCCAAATCCACCTTGTTGGTTATGTGCCAAGCCTCTGACCTGAATGGACTTTCCAGCTTAGCGGGTCCACTGACCGATCCGTCAGTGACCCACAAGACCAGATCGGCGGCCTCAGCCCGCTGCTTGGCTCGTCGAATACCCTCCTGCTCCACTGGCCCACCGCCCTCGCGCAGACCCGCGGTGTCCAGGAGCGCAACCGGATAGCCGCCGAGATCGAGGTGAACCTCGATCACATCACGTGTGGTGCCGGGAAGCGCCGACACAATTGCCGCCTCGCGCTTCGCCAGCCGGTTGAGCAACGTCGATTTGCCGGCATTCGGCGGTCCGGCAATGGCGACGACCACCCCGTGGCGCAACCGCTCAGCATGTCCGCTGTTGGCCAAAATCGCAACGATTTCCGCGCGCAATTGCTGCGCGGTAAGTAACGCTGGCGTAACGAGATTCTCGGGAACATCGGCCTCGTCGGAGAAGTCGATACCGGCCTCGACCAAAGCCAGCGCCTCAATGAGGCGCGCCCGCCACGCTTCGGCGCGGTCGCCGATCTGACCCTTGAGCTGGCGAAACGCCGCCCGACGCTGCGCCGGCGTTTCCGCCGCGATCAGATCGGCGAGACCCTCGGCTTCGGTCAAATCGAGGCGGCCGTTGTCGAAGGCGCGGCGGGTGAATTCCCCGGGTTCGGCGGGGCGAAAGCCCGCGATGCCGCCGAGCGCGGCGAATACCGCCGCGACAACGGCGTGGCCGCCATGCAATTGCAGCTCGGCCATGTCCTCGCCGGTCTCGCTATGCGGCGCCGGAAACCACAGCGCGAGCGCTTCGTCGATCACTTCGCCATTATCCGGATCGTGCACCCGCGCCAGCGCCGCCTGGCGCGGCGGCGGCACACGGCCGATCAGCTTTTCCAGCGCGAGCCGCGCCTGCGGGCCGCACACGCGCACTACCGCGATCGCCGCCGGCGGCCGGCCGGAGGAGAGCGCGAAGATGGTGGGGCGGGTATCGAACGTCAGCGGCGGACCCATGCGTGCGAGCGCTTCGCTGCCTGCGGGCTACTTGCTAGGGTGCGGCCATGTCAACGTCACCAACGTCCTCGTCGCAAAATCAAAACCGTCTCGCGCACGAGACGAGCCCGTATCTGTTGCAACACAAAGTCAATCCGGTTGACTGGTGGGCGTGGGGACCGGACGCACTAGCGGAGGCCAAACGCAGCAATCGACCGATCCTCCTTTCGGTCGGTTACGCGGCTTGCCACTGGTGCCACGTGATGGCGCACGAAAGCTTCGAGGACGAACCGACCGCCCGCGTCATGAACGAGCTGTTCGTCAATATCAAAGTGGACCGCGAGGAACGGCCCGACATCGATCAGATCTACATGTCGGCTTTGCATCTGCTCGGCGAGCAGGGCGGCTGGCCGCTCACCATGTTTCTGACGCCCGCCGGCGAGCCGTTCTGGGGCGGCACGTATTTTCCGAATTCGTCCCGTTATGGCCGGCCGGCGTTCGTCGATGTGCTGCGTGAAGTAGCGCGGCTGTTCCGCGAGGAGCCGCAGAGAATCGAGCAAAACCGCGCGGCGCTGATGGAACGGCTTGCCGAAGCGGCGCGGCCCGCCGGTAAAGTCACGATAGGTGTCACCGAACTCGACAACGTCGCACGGCAACTCGGCGGCATAATCGACCCGGTGAATGGCGGCCCGCGCGGCGCGCCGAAATTCCCGCAGGCCGCGTTATTGGAGCTGCTCTGGCGCGGCGGCTTGCGCACCGGCGAGGCCCGCTATTTCGGCGCCGTCGACATCACGCTGCACCACATCTGTGAGGGTGGCATTTACGACCATCTCGGCGGCGGCTTCTCGCGCTACTCAGTCGACGAGCGCTGGCTCACTCCGCACTTCGAGAAGATGCTGTACGACAACGCGCAGCTCCTCGAATTGCTGGCAATTGTCTATCTGCGGCTCAACAAGCCGCTATACCGGCAGCGCGCGCGGGAAACCGTCGCATGGCTCGCACGTGAAATGACGACGCCCGAGGGCGCATTTTGCGCCTCGCTCGACGCGGATTCGGAAGGCGAGGAGGGCAAGTTCTACATCTGGTCGCATGCGGAGGTGATCGGGCATCTCGGCCTGGAGGACGGCGAATTCTTCGCCCGCCATTACGACGTGACGCTGGCCGGCAACTTCGAAGGCCACAATATTCTCAATCGCCTCAAGCCGCAGGACCGCAACGACGCCGATGAAGCGCGCCTCGCGGCCTTGCACGCAAAACTGCTCGCGGTGCGCGCAACGCGAGTCCGCCCCGGCCTCGACGACAAGGTGCTGGCCGACTGGAACGGATTAATGATCGCCGCGCTCGCCAATGCGAGCCGGTTGCTGGACGAAAAGTCGTGGCTAAAGATGGCGGAGCGCGCCTTCGCCTTCATCGCGGGCACGATGACCAGAGGCGACCGGCTCGGCCATTCCTGGCGCAACGGCAAGCTCAAATTTCCGGGGCTCGCGTCCGATTTCGCCGCCATGATCCGCGCCGCGCTCGCGCTCCATGAAGCGACCGGCGCAAAGACATATCTCGACCAAGCGCTCAGTTGGCAGCGCGTGCTCGACCGCGATTACGTCAATGCCAACACTGGCGCGTACTATCTCACCGCCGCCGACACCGAGGGTTTGGTCATCCGGCCCGCCGCAACCACAGACGAGGCGACGCCGAACCACAATGCGGTCGCGGCGCAAAACCTGGTGCGGCTGGCGCTGTTATCCGGCGACGATGCATGGCGGGACAAGGCAGATCGGGTGATTGCGGCGGTCGCACCGGCCGCGGTTGAGAATGTTTACATGCACATGGCGCTGTTCAACGCCGTCGATCTGCGGCTGCGCGTCGCGGAGATCGTGGTGACCGGGGAGGGTGCGCCTGCCGACGCACTCCTGGCTGCGGCACGGGCGTCACCGCCGCTCGACCGTATTGTGCTGCATGCGCCATCAGCGGACACGTTGCCACACGCGCACCCGGCACTGGCGCAAGCGCGCGCCGCTGCCGAGCCGCAAGCTTTAGTCTGTATCGGGGGGACTTGTTCGCTGCCGGTAACCGATGCCGCCGGCCTGATGCGCGCGCTGAACGCCGCGCGGCAGCCGAGCGCCGCCGGCGGCTGATGCTTGGATTTTAGCGGCGCTTACGTATTCATCGAGTTCGAAGAACTCGGAATTGTTCTTGGTGTTGCGCAGCTTGTCGAGCAGGAAGTCGATGGCGTCCATGGTGCCCATCGGATTGAGGATGCGGCGCAGCACGTACATCTTTTTGAGCTGATCCGGCGGCACTAGGAGCTCTTCCTTGCGGGTGCCGGAGCGGGTGATGTCCATGGCCGGGAAGGTGCGCTTGTCGGCGACCTTGCGGTCAAGGATAAGTTCCGAATTGCCGGTGCCCTTGAACTCTTCGAAAATCACCTCGTCCATGCGGCTGCCAGTATCGATCAGCGCGGTCGCGATGATGGTGAGCGAACCGCCTTCCTCGATGTTGCGCGCGGCGCCGAAGAAGCGCTTCGGGCGCTGCAGCGCGTTGGCGTCGACGCCGCCAGTGAGCACCTTGCCGGAGGACGGCACCACTGTGTTGTAGGCGCGGCCGAGACGGGTGATCGAGTCCAGCAAAATCACGACGTCGCGACCGTGTTCGACCAGACGTTTGGCCTTTTCAATCACCATTTCGGCGACCTGGACGTGGCGCACCGCCGGCTCGTCGAAGGTCGAAGAGATCACCTCGCCCTTGACCGAGCGCTGCATGTCGGTGACTTCCTCCGGTCGCTCGTCGATCAACAGCACGATCAGGTAGCATTCCGGGTGATTGTGCGTGATCGAGTGGGCGATGTTCTGGAGAAGCACGGTCTTGCCGGTGCGCGGGGGCGACACGATCAATGCGCGCTGGCCCTTGCCGACCGGCGCGACAATGTCGATGACGCGGGCCGAGAGATCCTTCTTGGTCGGATCCTCGAATTCCATTTTCAGCCACGCATCAGGATAGAGCGGTGTTAAATTGTCGAAATTGACTTTGTGGCGAGCTTTTTCCGGATCTTCGAAATTGAGCGAATTGACCTTGAGCAAGGCGAAATAGCGCTCGCCTTCCTTGGGGCTGCGGATGTGACCGTCGATAGTGTCGCCGGTGCGTAGTCCGAAACGGCGGATCTGCGACGGCGAGACGTAAATGTCGTCGGGTCCGGGCAGATAATTCGCTTCCGGCGAACGCAGGAATCCGAAGCCGTCCGGCAGGACCTCAACTACGCCTTCACCGACAATGTCGGTTTCGCGCGCGGAGAGCTGCTTGAGGATGCCGAACATCAGCTCCTGCTTGCGCATGGTCGAAGCGTTTTCGACCTGGAGCTCTTCGGCAAAGGAGACAAGCTCCGCCGGAGTCTTGGTCTTTAGTTCCTGGAGTTTCATTTCCTGCATACAGAATGTCCTATGGAAATCGGGCCAGCAGCGGGGTTGGGGGGCAGGGTCGCTGGCGAAAGAAGAAGAAGGAAGTCGTAGGTCTTGGGCGGCTTGGGGCTTAAGGCCCCAGTCCCTGATGCATCAGCAGGCTCCAATCCATTGGAGCCAGAACTCAACTGCATCCGCCTACGTTCGGTGGGATGTCGCAAAGATATGAAAAGACCGCACTTTACGCAAGTGCCGGACCGCACTGTGCACCGGCAACGCGCATCGATCAAAACGGTTTCAGCGCCACCAGAAGCACGATTCCGATCATGAGTATGGTCGGTATCTCATTGATTATCCTATAGAACTTAGCAGAATGACGGTTCTGATCGCGGCCGAAGGCTTTCATCCAGCGGGCCAACACCCCGTGCACAGCGGTCATCGCCAGGACAAGTACGATCTTGGCTTGCAGCCAGCCCGCGGCGAACCATCCGTAGTGAGAATCAGGGCCGAGCCAGCCGAGCCAGAGCCCCAGCACGATCGTCACGATCATCGCCGGGTTGACGATGCCGCGCAGGAGCCGGCGCTCCATAAGCTTAAAGGTTTCCGATTGCACCGAACCCGGCTCAGCCGCGCAATGATAGACGAACAGCCGTGGCAAATAGAGCATCCCCGCCATCCAGGCAATCACCGCGATAATGTGGAAGGCGAGGATCCATTGATACATGGCGCACTCGCGTTAGCTGTTGCTCGCGCGCACGCGTGCGACGAGCCGCTCGACATGCGCGACCGGTGTCTCCGGCAAAACGCCGTGGCCGAGATTGAAAATAAACGGGCCGCCCGAGAACGCCGTGAGAATTGCGTCGATCGACCGGTCGAGCGCCGCACCGCCGACCAATAAGGCAAGCGGATCGAGATTGCCCTGAACCGGCCGGCGCGGCTGCACATGCTGGCGTGCAAAATCGAGCTCCACGGTCCAGTCCAGACCGACCGCATCGACCGCAACCGCATCGAGGTAAGGTATGAGTTCGCTCGCAGCGCCACGCGGAAATCCGATGATCTTCGCTTGCGGAATTTTTTCCCGCACTGCCGCGACAATGCGCGCGCACGGCTCGATGCACCAGCGTCGGAATTCCGCCGACGGCAGCACACCCGCCCAAGTATCGAAAATCTGCACGGCATCGGTGCCGGCGGTGAATTGCCGGATCAAATAGCCAGCTGACGCTTCGACCAAAATATCAATCAGCTGCGCAAACGCATCGGGAAACCGATAGGCAAACAGCCGTGCCGAAAGCTGATCCGTACTCCCGGCACCGGCAATCATATAAGTCGCCACCGTCCATGGTGCTCCGCAAAAGCCGAGCAGGGCGACACTCGACGGCAGTTCCGCTTTCGCGCGCCCGATGGTTTCATAGACCGGCTCCAGGCGAGCTTGATCGATATCGTGCGGCAAACACGCAATCGCCGAAGGATCTTTCAGCGCATCGAGCTTTGGTCCTTCGCCATCCTCGAAAGTAACCCGCTGCCCAAGCGCATGCGGAATCACCAAAATGTCGGAAAAAAGGATAGCGGCATCGAATCCAAAACGGCGGATCGGCTGTAACGTTACTTCCGCCGCGCGCTTTGGGTCAAAACACAAGTCAAGGAAACTTCCCGATTTCTCGCGGATTGCCCGGTATTCCGGGAGGTAACGTCCGGCTTGCCGCATGAGCCAGATCGGCGGAACCGCTTGATGCGCTCCGCCAAGCACGCGGCCGATCGGATTGTTTCCGGGATTGTCCGTCACACCTCTATATACCCAATCAGTCTATCTAATAGAATCTGTTGTAGTAGTTAGACCGTTGATTGGACTCATACCTCTCCGCGCACGTGTCATCCACGGTCAACCCACATACTCTCCGCTCACGGGAGCGAATCTGTGTTGTGAAGGTTTGCAATTCGTAGCAGCGCTATTTGCGATGTTGGCGTCAACTTATCTTGCCTCTATCCACATTTCACCGTTGCCCTGTGGGAGCGGATATCCATCCAACCGGTGTGGCACGAATGTGGATGGATTTGCCGCTTTAGGGGCTATTATTGTTGCGCGGAACCTTGAGGCATGGCCTTCTCCCCGCTGACCGGCAAGTTATCCAATCCGATATGACCGCGGCGCCCAACTATTTTCATTTACACCTGATCTCCGATTCGACCGGAGAGACGCTGATTACCGTTTCGCGTGCAGCAGCCGCGCAATACACCAAAGTCATGCCAGTCGAGCACGTGCACCCCTTGATCCGTTCGACCAAGCAACTCGACCGCGTGCTGACCGAAATCGAGGAATCGCCCGGCATCGTTCTCTACACGCTGCTGCAGAAGAATCTAGTCGACAAGCTCGAAGAAAAATGCCGCGCGCTTGGCGTTCCCTGCCTGTCAATTCTCGGTCCTGTGCTGCACCTTTTTCAGTCCTATCTCGGCGCTGAATCGACCCATAAGGTCGGGGCGCAGCACACGCTTAATGCCGACTATTTCCGCCGCATCGATGCCCTCAACTACACGATGATGCACGACGATGGGCAGCAAGCCGACGATCTCGAAGAGGCCGATGTGCTGCTCGTCGGCGTGTCGCGGACGTCGAAAACGCCGACCTCGATCTATCTCGCCAACCGCGGCGTGAAGACCGCGAATATCCCTCTGGTCCCCGGCATATCGCTGCCGGCGGGAATCGAAAATCTCAAGCGCCCACTGGTGGTCGGTCTGTACGCGTCGGCGGAACGGATCGTGCAAATCCGGCAAAACCGGCTGCTGGGCCTCAAGGCGCATCGCGATGACGACAAATATATCGACCAGCAAGCGGTAGCGGAGGAAGTGGCCACGTCGCGACGGTTGTGCGCCAAGCATGACTGGCCGCTGATCGACGTCACCCGCCGTTCGATTGAGGAAACCGCCGCCGCGGTGCTGGCGCTGCTCGGCGAGCGCCGGCGGCACATGGCTTCATGAGCGATGGCACTGTGGCTCTCCGCGCATCCACTCGTGCTTGCCTCGCGTAGTGCGGCACGGCGGGCGATACTTGCGGCCGCAGGCATCCCAACCGAACTGCACCCGGCGGACCTCGACGAGCGGGCGCTCGAAGCGCGCATTACCTCGCAAACACCAGCCGGCGTTGCCGCGCTGCTGGCGAAGGAGAAGGCCGTCTTCGTAGCGCGCGCGCATCCGGGCCGGCTGGTGCTGGGCGCCGATCAGACGCTGGCGCTTGGCGCGGGACGTTTCGACAAGCCCGCGGATCGCCAAACGGCACGGGCGCAGCTTCGCGCGCTTTCCGGCACGAGCCATGAACTTCACGCGGCGATCGCTTTCGTGCAGGACGGCGCCGTGCTGTATGAACATTCCGACAGCGCGCGCCTGACCATGCGCGAGCTCTCTGACCGATTTCTTGAGCAGTACCTCGACACGGCTGGCGAGGCGGCGACCGCAAGCGTCGGCGCCTATCAGCTCGAAGGTCTCGGCAGCCACTTATTCGAGCGGGTGGACGGCGATTATTTCACCATCCTTGGGTTGCCGCTCATTCCAGCGCTCGGGTTTCTACGCCGGCAGGGATGCCTGGTGTCATGACCGGCGGACGGCCCTTTGTGCTGTGCCTGACCGGCTCGCTCGGCATGGGCAAATCGCGGACCGCTACATTTTTTGCCGAGGAAGGCGTGCCGGTGCACGATTCCGACGCCGTTGTGCATGCGCTTTATGAAGGCGAGGCGGTGCCGCTGATCGAGCGAGCGTTTCCGGGCGCGACCGAAGGCGGCAAGGTCGATCGGCAAAAGCTCACCGGCATGGTGCTGGGCGATAGCGCGGCGTTGGCCCGGCTGGAAGCGATCGTGCATCCGCTGGTGGCGGCGGCGCGCGAAAAATTCATCGCACAAGCACAAGAACGCGGTGCACCCGTGGTCGTTATCGACGTGCCGTTGCTGTTCGAGACCGGCGGTGAGCGCGGCTGCGACGCCGTGGTCGTCGTTTCCGCCCCGCGGGACGTGCAGAGGCGGCGGGCCTTCGAGCGGCCCGGCATGACCGAGGAAAAGTTCACCGCGCTGCTTGCGAAGCAAATGCCCGACACGGAAAAGCGCCGGCGCGCCGACTTTATCGTGGATAGCTCGCAGTCCTTCAATCATGCGCGCGCCCAGGTGCGCGAAATCCTGCGCGCAGTGGCTAAAATGCGCGCCGGCGCCGGTGATTCGTGATGCCAGCGGCGCGGGAAGCTTGAATGCGCGAAATCGTCCTCGACACGGAAACGACCGGCCTCGATCCCTACCAAGGCGATCGCATGGTCGAGATCGGCTGCATCGAGCTGGTCAACCGGATTCCGTCCGGCAACACTTTTCACTGCTACTTCAATCCCGAGCGCGACATGCCGGAGGAGGCTTTTGCCGTGCACGGCCTGAGCGACGAGTTCCTCAAGGACAAGCTGTTTTTTGCCGAAGCGGCCGACGAGCTGGTCGCTTTCCTCGGCGATGCGCCGCTCGTCGCGCACAATGCTGGCTTCGATCTCGGCTTTCTCAACGCCGAATTCGAGCGGGCCGGGCGGCCGCCGATCGCGCGCGAGCGCCTGGTCGACACGTTGCTGATCGCGCGGCGCAAGCATCCCGGCGGGTCGAACCGGCTTGACGATCTCTGTGTGCGTTACGCGATCGACAATTCGCGCCGCACCAAGCACGGCGCGTTGCTCGACGCCGAGCTTCTGGCCGAGGTCTATGTCGAATTGATCGGCGCCCGTCAGGCGCAACTCGTTCTGGCGCAGACCAATGTGGCCGTCCGGGTGGCCGGCGAACCGATCATCATGCGCGAGCGGCTGGTGCCGCTAATTCCCACGATCACGGCAGACGAGCGCGCGGCACATCGAGCGTTCATTGCCACGCTGGGCGATAACGCGATTTGGCGGGACTACGTCAGTTCGGATTGATCGGCGTGACTGCCGCCGCGGGCTGCCCGCCGGCAAGGCGCTGCCGGTAAAAACTCACGAAATCGATCGGGTCGAGCAGCAGCGGGGCGAAGCCGCCGTTGCGCACCGCTGTCGCGATGATTTCGCGCGCGAACGGAAACAGCAGTCGCGGACATTCGATCAATACGATCGGCTGCACGCTTTCCGTTGGCACATTCTGGATGCGGAAGGCGCCGGCAAAGACCAGCTCGAAGCTGAACAGCAGCATATTTTGCGCTTCGGCCTTGCCTTCCAGCCGGAGCGTTACCTCGAAATCGGTGGCGCTGACCGGAGCGGCATCGACATTCACCTGAATGGCGATGCTTGGCTGTTGTCCGCTCGGCGTCATCGACCGCGGCGCGTTCGGATTTTCGAACGAAAAATCCTTCACATACTGAGCGAGCACGACGATTTGCGGCGCGAACGCCTGAGGCGGAGCGGGTTGCGGGGCCACAGGCCCGCCGTTGGTTGCCGACATGCTCAATCTCCGGGCGCCCGGCCGGCTCCGAGGCTTGGCTAACCGAGGTTTGGCCAACTAAAGCTTGGCTAACATAGGGATAAGGGGCGAACAATGCCGCGAAGTCCCGGCAATCGGCGGCGCATTGGCACGAAATCGACACAAACCGGAACGGTTCGGGTGCCTGCAATGTTGGCGCGGCGGTGGTGATCGTTTAAACTCCATCGTCGGCACGCTTACCGGATAGCGGCCACTGGATGGTTCCCCGCCGGTGACTACATAAGCGGGGCTACCCGCGATCTGTTGCTTCGAACCGCCATCGGGATGTGCCGTCCCGTCAGACGTGACGCCGAGAGAAAACGAGCCTTGTTCGACATTTACACCATCATTTTCCTGGCGCTCGCGGTATTCATTTTCCTGCGGCTTCGCAGTGTCTTGGGACAGCGCACCGGTCGCGAGCGGCCGCCCTACGATCCGTATTCGGCGCGCGAGGCGCGCAGCCCCGTCACCGACAAGGTGGTTAGCTTGCCGCCGCGTCCGGCTGCGCCCGCCGCTCCAGCCGATCCGGTAACGACGCGGCCAGTCGAGACGCCGGCGCCGCAAGCTTCCGACCGCTGGAAAGACATCGCCGACTCCGGATCGAGCGTGGCCACCGGTCTTGACGCCATCATCGGCGCTGACCCGAGCTTCGACGCCAAGCAATTCATTACTGGCGCCCGCGCGGCTTATGAGATGATCGTAACCGCATTCGCCGAAGGCGACCGGCGGCAGTTGCGAACCTTGCTGTCGCGCGAAGTCTTCGACGGTTTCGATGCCGCGATCGGCGAGCGCGAGCGACGCAGCGAAACTGCGGAGTCACGTTTCGTTTCCATCGACGGCTCCACTATCACCGCCGCGGAGTTGCGCGGCCGCACCGCGCAGATAACCGTTCGGTTTGTTTCCAAGCTCGTTTCCGCCACACGTGATCGGTCCGGCAACGTGACTGAAGGCAGCGCCGACAAAGTGACCGATGTCACCGACGTCTGGACGTTCGCGCGCGATGTGTCGTCGCGCGACCCGAACTGGAAGGTTGTCGCTACCGAAGCCGGACAGTGAGGCATGGCGGCAGGTTGTCGAGTGTTGCTCCCGGTCGCCGTCTTGCTTGCGCTCGCCGTGCCGCCGGCGGTGGCGCAAATCGGCGAATCCGAACCGATTAAATTCCCTGACACCCAATATGAGCCGGTCGATTGGGCGGATATTGACGGCTGGGCGAATGACGATCACGCCACCGCCTTCGCCGCATTCCTGGAAAGCTGCCGCGCGCTAAACGCAAGCCGGCAACAACCCGCGCCCGGAACAATGGCAATCACCGACGCGCTCAAAGCGGTTTGCACGCGGGGTTTTGCCGCCGTTCCGCTTGAGGAAGACGGCGCGCGCGCATTCTTCGAGGACAATTTCCGTCCGGTGCGCGTCAGCAAGCTTGGCGACAGCGCCGGTTTCCTCACCGGCTATTACGAGCCGATTATCGAGGGGTCGCGCGTACCGACCGGTTCTTTTAGTGCACCGCTGTACCGGCGGCCGCCCAATCTGGTGGTTTCCGGCTGGCGCAAGCTCGGCAAGGACAGGTTTCCGAGCAAGGGCGTCAAAGTCGGGCGCCGGGTCGGCCGCCGCACAATCGTGCCGTATTACGATCGAGGCGAGATCGAAGATGGCGCGCTTGACGGCTGGCATCTTGAAATCTGTTACCTGCGCAGCCAGCTCGACGTGCTGTTCGCCCAAATTCAGGGGTCCGCCCGCATCAGGCTCGAAGACGGCAGCGTTCTGCGCGTCAATTACGACTCGCATAACGGCTTGCCCTACACGCCGGTCGGCCGCGTGCTCGCCGAGCGCAAATTGCTTCCGAAAGACGAAGTGACCATGCAGCGCATCCGCGACTGGATGGACGCCAACCCGGACCAGGCGAAAGACATACGGCGGCAGAACAAATCCTATGTCTTCTTTCGCATCACCGATCTCGCCAATGCCGACGAAGCGGTGGGCGGCGAGGGCGTGCCGCTGGTGCCCGGCCGTTCGATTGCCGTCGACCGGTCGCTGCACGCCTATGGCACGCCGTTCTTCATCACTGCCAACTTGCCGATCGCCAACGACAAGGCGGGGACGGAATTCCGCCGACTCGTTTTCGCGCAGGACACCGGGTCCGCAATCGTCGGGCCGGCGCGCGCCGATATCTTTTTCGGTGCCGGCGCCGAAGCCGCGCGTATTGCCGGCCGAATCCGCAATCCCGGCCAATTCGTCTTGCTGCTGCCGCGCGAGCTCGACCCCGTCGAGGCGGCGCATAACATGCCACTGCCGCTGGAGCGGCCGGGTTTCTTCGCCCAGTTCACCGGTCCCAGCATGATCGATCCGACCGCCGAAGAGGTGCCGGTGCCGGAACCTAAGCCTGCGGCTGCGTCCGAGCCGGACCCGCCGCCGAAGGCCAAAGCGCGGCGGAAGCAATGAGCCGGCGGCGACAATTGACTGAGGAAGAACGCGCGCTGTGGCACGGCGTGGCGCGTTCGATCGCGCCGATGCAACGCGCGCGACGGCGCGCGGAGACGGCTGAAGACGCGGACCCCCCGCCGGCGGAAGCGAAGCCGGCCAGCACCCCCGCCGTTCGCCCGGCAGTGCGCAGCAATCCTCCGCCGGCCAAGGAGCCTCCGCCGCTGGCGCCGCTCGGCCGACGGCTCAAGCAAAGGGTGGCGCGCGGGCGCGAGCCGATCGAGGCGCGGCTCGATTTGCACGGCTATACGCAAGCCGAGGCGCATGCGGAATTGCTGCGCTTTCTGCGTCGTGCCCAGGCGGACAATTTCAAGACCGTGTTGGTGGTGACCGGCAAGGGCAACACCCGCAATGGTCGGAATGAAAACACCGCGCCCGGCGTACTCAAGCGCGCGGTGCCGCAATGGCTGGCGTTGCCGGAATTCCGTTCGCTGGTGCTCGGCTTTGAGGACGCGCACGTCGGGCACGGCGGGCAGGGCGCGCTTTACCTGCGGCTGCGCCGGCGTTAACCATAGCCACCGGAAAGACACGTCCTTTTCTCGCAACCGCCAATTTCGTCTGTGATAACGGCCGTGTTGATCGGGAGTGCTACGTGCCATGAACGAATCCGCCAACACATCGTCGAAGAACGGCTCACTTCGGAGCGACAGCTCCGACCGGCAAATGCTCGCGCATGTCGAGAAGTGGATGGCAGTGATCCGCGAAATCAGCAACGCGCGCGGCAAGTAATTTCACTGCGTCTGATTTTTCACGAGATCGCGGCCTAAAGAATAAACCGGCTCAGATCTGCGTTCTTGGCCAGATCGCCGACGTGCTTGTTCACATAAGCCGCGTCGATCTTGACGGTTTCGCCAGGACGATCCGGCGCAGCGAACGAGATTTCGTCAAGCACCCGCTCCATCACGGTCTGCAGCCGCCGCGCGCCGATATTTTCCACGCTTGAATTGACCGCGACCGCCGTGTCGGCGACCGCGTCGATCGCGTCCTCGGAAAATTCCAGCGTCACGCCCTCGGTCTTCATCAGCGCGATGTATTGCTTGATCAGCGAGGCTTCCGGCTCGGTCAGGATGCGCCGCATGTCGTCGCGCGTCAGCGGCTTCAATTCGACGCGGATCGGCAGCCGGCCTTGCAGCTCGGGCAAGAGGTCGGACGGCTTGGAGATGTGGAAAGCGCCCGAGGCGATGAACAGGATATGGTCGGTCTTGACCGAACCGTGCTTGGTGGCCACCGTGGTGCCTTCGATCAACGGCAACAGATCGCGCTGCACGCCTTCGCGCGAAACATCAGCGCCGATCCGGCCGTCGCGCGCGCAGATTTTGTCGATTTCGTCGAGGAAGACGATGCCGTTGTTCTCCACGGATTTGATCGCTTCCTGCGTCAGCTGCTCGGTGTCGAGCAGCTTGTCGGATTCCTCGTTGACCAGGATATCGTAGGACTCGTGCACGTTGACGCGGCGCGTCTTGGTGCGGCCACCGCCCAGTTTGCCGAAAATGTCGCCGATCGAGATGGCGCCCATCTGCGCACCCGGCATGCCGGGGATTTCGAACAACGGCATGCCGCCGGACGCTTGCACTTCGATCTCGATTTCCTTGTCGTTGAGTTCGCCGTCGCGCAATTTGCGGCGGAATGCCTCCTTGGTCGCGGCGCTCGCACTTGCGCCGACCAGCGCGTCGATCACCCGGTTCTCCGCGGCCTGCTGCGCTCTTGCCTGCACGTCCTTGCGCTTTCGTTCACGGGTTAAGGTGATCGCGATCTCGACCAGGTCGCGCACGATCTGCTCCACGTCGCGGCCGACATAGCCGACCTCGGTGAATTTGGTCGCCTCGACCTTGAGGAACGGAGCGCCGGCGAGCTTGGCCAGCCGCCGCGAGATTTCCGTCTTGCCGACGCCGGTCGGTCCGATCATGAGAATGTTCTTTGGCAGGACTTCTTCGCGCAACCGCTCCTCGAGCTGCAGCCGCCGCCAGCGATTGCGCAGCGCGATGGCGACCGCGCGTTTGGCGTCGGCCTGGCCAACGATGAAGCGGTCGAGCTCGGACACGATTTCGCGCGGGGAAAACTCGCTCATGCGTTGGTTCGTTACGCTTTCAACGTTTCGACGGTGACGTTGCGGTTGGTGTAGACGCAGATGTCGGCGGCGATGTCGAGCGAGCGCCGCACGATCGCCTCGGCGTCGAGCTGGCCGTCGGCGAGTGCGCGGGCGGCGGCGAGCGCGTAATTGCCGCCCGAGCCGATGCCGACGATGCCGGCTTCCGGCTCGAGCACGTCACCGGTGCCGGTAAGCACCAGCGATATGTCTTTGTCGGCGACGATCATCATCGCCTCCAGCCGGCGCAGATACCGGTCGGTGCGCCAATCCTTGGCCAACTCCACCGCCGCGCGCATCAACTGTCCCCGATATTGCTCGAGCTTGCCCTCGAGTCGCTCGAAAAGGGTAAAGGCGTCGGCGGTCGCCCCGGCAAAGCCACCGATCACGTCGCCGCCTGCCAGCCGCCGCACCTTGCGCGCATTGGCCTTGACGATGGTTTGGCCGATCGACACCTGGCCGTCGCCGCCGATTGCAACCATTCCGCCCTTGCGAACGGTGAGGATGGTGGTGCCGTGCCAGAGAGTGGACGCGGCGGATTTCAGGGGCTGACATGTGCCGGAAAGCCTTAAGTTTACGCCCTGATTTAGGAGTTGTGGCCGGCCATTGCAAATGCGCGGGCGGCCGATTGGCGGATCAGCCAAAGCCCTGATAAAAGGCGGCGCGTCACGGAGAGCATGATGCGCAAGGCGCAAGATGCGTAAGGCCACGGTCAAACGGACCACCAAGGAAACCGCCGTCGAGGTTGCGATCAACCTTGACGGCGAAGGCCGTTCCGCGGTCGCGACCGGGATCGGGTTTCTCGATCACATGCTCGAACTTTTAGCGCGCCACTCGCGCATCGACATCGAGGTCAAAGCCAAGGGCGACCTGCACATCGATCATCACCACACCACCGAGGACGTCGGCATCGCGCTCGGCCAGGCGGTGAAGCAGGCGCTCGGCGACATGAAAGGCATCACCCGCTATGCGGATGTGCACGTCCCGATGGACGAGGTGCTCACCCGCGTGGCGATCGATATTTCCGGGCGGCCGTTTTTGGTCTTCAAGTCGGAGTTCGTGCGCGACAAGGTCGGTCCGTTCGATACCGAGCTGGTGCAGGAATGGTTCCAGGCCTTCGCCATCAACGCCGCGGTGACGCTGCACGTGGCCACGCTCTATGGCACCAACGATCACCATATCGCCGAATCCTGCTTTAAGGGCTTGGCGCGGGCGCTCCGGGCGGCGGTTGCCATCGATCCGCGCGCCGCGCGGGAAGTGCCGTCGACCAAGGGCACGCTCGGTGGGTGACCTTTAGTCGTCTCCGCGAAACGTCGAGACAGCGCTGGAATAACGTCATGTCCGTATTCACCGTTCACGAACCGCCGCGGCGCGCCGTCGATGCCATGCCTGACCTGGAGCGCATCGTCTTCGTGCGCGATGGCTTCTCGTTCTGGGCGTTCCTGTTCACCGCGCTGTGGATGATGCGCTACCGCATGTGGCTCGTGCTGGTGTTGTATCTCGTGATCGCCGTTGGCTTGGAGAATGCGCTGTATTACGCCGGCGCCGGCACCGCCGGTATTGTTCTGGTTGAATTTGCCATGGCGGTTCTGATGGGAATGGAGGCGGCGACGCTGCGGCGTTTCGCGCTGCGGCGGCGCGGCTTTAGAGAAATCGGAATCGTGAGCGGCGAGGATCCGGAAGACGCCGAGCGGCGCTTTTTCGATTCCTGGGGCTGCGCGACGCCGGAAAAGCCGGACGCGGCGCCACCTCGGCCGTCGGTACTGCCAGCGCCGCTCTCTCATACGCCGGATGTCGTCGGTTTGTTTCCCGATCCGGGAGCCAACCGGTGACCGTCGCCATCGTCGATTACGGGTCCGGCAATCTGCACTCCGCTGCGAAAGCGTTCGAGCGCGCCGCGCACGATGCGGGTCTCGATCAGCCGATCCTGGTGACCAACGATCCGCGTGCGGTAGCCGCCGCCGATCGCGTCGTGCTGCCTGGCGTCGGCGCCTTCGCCGACTGCCGCCGCGGGCTTGGTGCAGTGGACGGCATGGTTGCCGCGCTCGAGGAAGCGGTGCGGCGCAAGGGCCGTCCGTTCTTCGGCATCTGTGTCGGCATGCAGCTTTTGGCCGATCGCGGGCGCGAATATCAGGTGACGCAAGGGCTTGGCTGGATCGCCGGCGAAGTCGACCGCATCGCGCCGCGCGATCCGAGCCTCAAAATTCCGCATATGGGCTGGAACACGCTCAATATTGCGCGGCCGCACAAGCTGGTCGAAGGGTTGAACCTCGGTCCTAAAGGCCTGCACGCTTATTTCGTGCACTCCTATTCGTTCAACGTGTCGCGGCGCGACGATCTGTTGGCGGAGTCCGATTACGGCGGTCCGGTCACCGCGATTGTCGCGCGCGACAACATCGTCGGCACGCAATTTCACCCGGAGAAGAGCCAAAAGCTCGGGCTGGCGCTGATCGCCAATTTTCTCAAGTGGAGCCCGTGATCCTTTTTCCCGCCATCGATCTCAAAAACGGCGAGGCCGTACGCCTGCAGCAGGGCGACATGGCGCGGACGACGGTGTTTCACCGCGACCCGGCCGAGCAGGCGCGCGCTTTCGCGGCGCAGGGCTTTGAATATCTGCATGTGGTTGATCTCGACGGCGCGTTTGCCGGCAAGCCGATCAACGCCGCCGCTGTCGAGCGTATCCTCGGCGCAGTGAAGATCCCTCTGCAACTCGGCGGCGGTATCCGCGACCGCGCCGCTATTGACGGCTGGCTCGGCAAGGGCGTGACGCGCGTCATCATCGGCACGGCGGCCGTGCGCGATCCGATGCTGGTAAAAGACGCGGCGAAAGCCTTGCCCGGCCGCATTGCCGTCGGCCTCGACGCGCGCGACGGCAAGGTCGCGGTGGAGGGCTGGGCGGCAACGTCGGAGCTTTCGGCGCTCGATATCGCCAGGCGGTTCGAGGACGCCGGCGTGGCGGCGATCATCTACACCGACATCGCCCGCGACGGCATGCTCAAAGGGCTAAACCTCGACGCTACCATCGTGCTGGCCGATGCGGTGTCGATCCCGGTGATTGCCTCCGGCGGTCTCGCGTCGCTCGACGACGTACGCGCGCTCATTGCGCCGCGGGCAAAACAACTGGCCGGCGCGATTGCCGGCCGGGCGCTCTATGACGGCGGGCTCGACACGGCGGCGGCGCTCAAGCTCATCCGCGCGGCGCGGGCGGCCTAAGCGTCATGTTTGAAGTCCGCGTCATTCCCTGCCTCGACGTCAAGGACGGCCGCGTGGTCAAGGGCGTCAATTTCGTCAATTTGCGCGACGCCGGCGATCCGGTCGAAGCGGCAATCGCCTACGATGCCGCCGGCGCCGATGAGCTCACCTTCCTCGACATCACCGCGAGTCACGAAGACCGCGGCATCATGCTCGACGTCGTGCGTCGCACCGCCGAAGCCTGCTTCATGCCGCTCACGATCGGCGGCGGTGTACGCAGCATCGAAGACATCCGCACATTGCTTGCTTCCGGCGCCGACAAGGTGTCGATCAACACCGCGGCGGTCGCGCGCCGCGCTTTCGTCAAGGAAGCGGCGGAGAAATTCGGCGATCAATGCATCGTGGTCGCGATCGACGCGAAAAAGGTTTCGCAACCGGGGCAGCAAGACCGCTGGGACATCTTCACTCATGGCGGCCGCCATCCAACCGGCATCGACGCGGTCGCCTACGCCCGCGAGGTGGTCGCGCTCGGCGCCGGAGAAATCCTGCTCACCTCAATGGATCGCGACGGCACCCGCACCGGCTTCGATCTCGCGCTCACCCGCACCATCGCCGATGCGGTGACGGTGCCGGTGATTGCCTCGGGCGGCGTCGGCACATTGGAGCATTTTGTTGAAGGCATTCGCGACGGCCACGCCAGCGCGGTGCTGGCCGCGTCGATCTTCCACTTCGGCGAGCATTCGGTCCGCGAAGCCAAGGAATACATGGCGCGCGCCGGCTTGCCGGTGCGGCTCGATCCTTAGAACGCGATCTCACGCGCCGCGTTTCGACCAGGCGAGCGCGCGTTCGAGGCGGTCATTGCCCCAGAACAACTCGCCGTCGGCGGTGAGGAAGGTTGGCGCGCCGAATAGGCCGAGCCGTTGCGCCTCGGCGGTTTCCGACCGCAGCTTGTCCTTGATCGCATCCGTCTGGGCGGCGGCCAGCAGAGCGGCCGCATCGGTATTCAGATCCGCAAGGATTGCGCCGATGGTGTTCGGTTGATCGATCTGCCGGCCCTCGGCAAATTCCGCCCGAAAGACGGCGCGACAGAAATCCTCGCGATGCCTCTCCGACATGGCCTGCGCGACGCGGGCGGCCAGCAGGCTGTTTTGCGGAAACGGATCGGGGCGGAGGAACGGCAGGGACAAGTCGGCGCACAGCCGCTCGAGGTCGCGCCACATATGGCGGCCTTTGGCCGGGTAAAGGTTGAACGGCGAGGTATCCCAGCCCTGCGCCTTGAAGATCGGACCGAGCAGGAAGGGACGAAAGCGCACGTCCACGCCGGCTTCATCCGCCAGCGGGTGGATGCGCATGACGGTCGGGTACGAATAGGTCGAGGCGAAATCGAACCAGAGATCGAGCAGGGGTGGCGCCATGGCGCGATCCTAATGCCTGCCGGCATCGGTATGAAACACCCGACTGGACGCGGCACATCTGCGGGGCCGGGCCTCCCCGCCCGGTGGGAGAGATGCTAAGGAACGATGATGACCGCGTTCACGCTCCAGGACCTTGAAAAGCGCGTGCAGGCGCGCGCGCAAGCGCGCGATGACGCCTCCTATACGCGCGCGCTGCTCGACAAGGGCTTGACCCATTGCGCCAAGAAACTCGGCGAGGAAGCGGTCGAAATGGCGATCGCCGCGGTTGGCGAAGACCGCGACCGCGTGGTCGCCGAAGCCGCCGATGTGCTCTATCATCTGCTCGTGGTGCTGCACGCGCGCGGCATCGCGCTCGCCGAAGTGGAATCCGCGCTGGCGGAACGCACGCGCCAGTCGGGCCTCGACGAAAAGGCCGCGCGCAAGGGCGGAGACTGAAGGGTCGGCATGGAGCAGCGCAACGAGACGGATCTCTCGCCGTACCGTGTGTTCTCGCGTGCCGAATGGGCGAAATTGCGTGCGGACACGCCGATGACGCTCGAACCGGCGGAAATCGTGCGGCTGCGCTCGCTGCACGACCGGCTCGACATATCCGAGGTCGAGGAAATCTATCTGCCACTGTCGCGGCTTCTCTCCCTCTACGTTGCGGCGACGCAGCGGCTGTTTCGCGCGCAACAGGGCTTCCTCGGCACCGAAGACGCGAAAATGCCGTATATCATCGGCGTCGGCGGCTCGGTCGCGGCGGGCAAATCGACCACCGCGCGCGTGCTCGAAGCGCTGTTGGCGCGCTGGCCGAACGTGCCCAAGGTTGACCTGATCACCACCGACGGCTTTCTGTTTCCAAACGCGGTGCTCGAACGCGAAGGCCTGATGGAGAAGAAGGGCTTTCCGGAAAGCTACGATTTGCCTGCGCTGTTGCGGTTTCTGTCCGACATCAAGGCCGGCCGGCGGCCGGTGCGCGCGCCGGTCTATTCGCATCTGATCTACGACGTGATTCCGAACCAGTGGATTGAGATCGACCGCCCCGACATTCTCATCGTAGAGGAACTCAATGTTTTGCAGGCCGGGCGTTTGCCGAAGGATGGCAAGGCGGTTCCGTTCGTGTCCGACTTTTTCGATTTCTCGGTTTATCTCGACGCCGAGGAAGGCGTGCTGCTGTCGTGGTACGTCAACCGGTTTCTGGCGCTGCGCGGCACCGCTTTCGCCGACCCGAAATCGTATTTCCACCGCTACGCGAAATTATCCGACGCGGAAGCGGTCGAGACCGCGACCTCGATCTGGAACCGGATCAATCTCGTCAATCTGCGGGAAAATATCCTGCCGACGCGGCCGCGCGCCGACCTGATCCTGACCAAAGGCGAAAGCCACGAGGTAGACGAAGTGGCGCTGCGGCGGCTCTAACTAGCAGCGTCAAGCCGCCTGTGCCTGCCAACGCGCGACTTGCGCCAGTTCCGCGTCAGGCCGCTCGGCGATGACTTTGCTCTCTCCGCGATAAATCGTTCCCGCTTCGCCGTCGATCGAGAGCCAATCACCCTCGGCGACCGCAATGCCGCCGAGCCTGGCGCGATGACCGGCGACATCGATCGCCAAGTCGGTGCAGCCGACGATGCACGGCTTTGCCATCTGCCGCGCTACCAGCGCCGCGTGCGCGGTTCGGGCGCCGACGGCAGTGACGATACCCGCCGCCGCTGCGAAGCCGCCGACATCGGCGGTGGTCGTATCGGGGCGCAGCAGTATGACCGGCATGCCGCTTGCGGCCAGCCGCGCCGCGCTTTCCGAATTGAAGGCCGCGCGGCCGATCGCGATCCCCGGCGACGCGGCGGTGCCGCGCGCGAGCGGCGGCTCGGCGACGACCAGCCGTTTGTCGACCAATGTTGCCAAATCCAGGCCGTCGAGATGCTGCAAGGCGACCGCCGGCGTGATTTGCCCCTCGTTGACGAAGTCGATGGTGAAGCGCAATGCGGCAAGGGGTGTTCGCTTCGCCGCGCGGGTCTGCAAGATCCAGAGCCTGCCGTTCTCAATTGTGAATTCCACGTCCTGCATATCGCCGAACGCTTGTTCGAGCCGCCGGAGCGCGTCGTGCAATTGGCCCGCGACCTCGGGCAGCGAGCGGGCGATGGCTTCTTCCGGCTCAGGATTATGCCCCCCGGAAACGACATCTTCGCCTTGCGATTCGAACAGCACGTCAATGACCGGCTTCGCGGCGCCGGTTGACGGGTCGCGTGAAAACGCCACCCCGGCGCCGGACGAAGGTCCGCTGTTGCCGAATACCATCGCCTGGACCGTCACGGCCGTCCCTTGCAAGTGGTCGAGACGTTCGAGCTTGCGATAGGTACAGGCGCGGTCGCTCATCCAGGATTTAAACACCGCCTCCGCAGACGACCTAAGTTGTTCCATCAGGTCTTCGCTCAGCACGTGCTCTTCATCTTCGATGAGTTGTTCGTACGATGCCACCAGGCGTTCGAGGGCTTCACCGTCGAGCGCACGTTCGCTGCCGACACGCTCGGCGGTGCAGATCTCCCTGCGCTTGGCGGCAAAAAGCGCCGACCGAATGCCCAGCGCCACATCGCCATAGCTTTCGAGAAAGCGGCGCCGGCAGTCGCTGGCAAAGCGCGGGCGTCCGGTCATACGGACGAGTCCGCGCACGGCGGCGGAGTTACAGCCGACATTGAGCACGGTATCCAACATTCCCGGCATCGATCGCGCCGCGCCCGAGCGCACCGATACCAAGAGCGGATGGCGCCGATCGCCGAACCGCTTGCCGGTCTTGGTTTCGAGGAATTCAATTCCCTCTGTCAGGCCGTCGACCAAGGATTGAATAGCGGATGCGTCACCCCTCGTTGTCGCGGCGCAAAGGCTGATGGGAAGCACGAATGCGGGCGGAACCGGCAGTCCGAGTGCGGCCATGCGCGCCAGATTGGCCCCCTTCCCGCCGACCACGTCCGCGGGATATTGTTCGACCGACCCATCACCGATGCGCGCGATTTGCATTGTTTGGCGGTCCTTAAGCGGAAAGATCGGCAAGCACGCGATCGCGTAAAAGATATGCAAAAGCTGCCAAGCGGTCGGTCGAACGTTCAAGCGCGCGGGCCAGTTCGAGCACGGATAAAGTGGTCTTGAGGTCGAATTCGCCGGTAAGGATTGTTGCAGTCACCCGGCGTTCGGCAGCGTCCGCCATGTGCTCGACGTCGATCAATCGACCGACCGCTGCGAGCGCATCTTCGGTGTCGATGCGGTGCCCGTCGGTAACCTCGGCCGCGGCGGCGACACCGATCGCGGCGGCTTCCGCGCCGGCAATGGTTGTTGCGCAAAGTTCGGCGAGCGGCGCCAGGAGCTCGGGCGCTATCTCGGGGGGAGCCAGCGACGCCACGAACGCCGCCTGTTCGAGGTCGTCGATCGCATCCTCCACTTCATTGACCAAGCGTTCGATACCGCGGCCCGCGGCGAACCTCGCTATTTCGCCGCGCGCGTCGACGGCGATGCGGTCGGCTTTTTCCTCGATGCGCCGCGCCTGTTCCGCCAGCGCCGCCGAGTCGAACGGGCGATGCGCCTGCCGTTCGCCGATGGCGCGCCCGATGCCGGCTGCGATTTCGCGGGCCAGGCCGGCTTGGCGGATCACCACCGCCAACAGCGTTCGCTCGACGCGTTGCAGATGCGCAACGAGCGCCGCTTCGATGCGGTCTCGCGCCAGCCGCACGGACTCTCCCTGCAACAGCGCTTCGGTCGAAATGCGCAGTACGGTCTTGAGAAAATCCGTAGCGGCTTCGCGCCGAGGGCGCGATCGAGACGCTCGCCAAATCCGATACGCGTCGGCGCGGCGTGATGAACCGCCGAGGCAACAAGCTCCCCGCCGCCAAGCGCGAGGAACGCGCGGTGACCGATTCGATGTTGCGCCGCCCAAGCAAGGATGTGCAGCGCGTCGGTCTTGGCGACCCATTCGCGAAGAACTTTGCGTGCTTTGTTCCAATCGATCAGAAAGACGAGTGATGCGCCGACGTTTTCGAGAAATGCGTCGCGCTGCGCGCTAGCGCCGAACGGCAACCGGCCGGTGACAAGGTAGAAGGCATCGTCGTCGCCGAAACCGGTCACGCTTTTGCGCTCCAGTCCGCTCCAATGCACGGCACAAGCGCGGAAGAGACCGATAAAGAACTTGGCGCGCCCCAAGTGGACATCGGTATACGTAACGGTAACGGCTTCGGCCTCGACGGCAATGACCACAACATGGGCGTCGGTTTCGCCGATGTCGTTTTGGATGGTCAGCCGACCGGCGGAGCGGATAGCCGTGGTCGCCAAACCGGGATGGCCAAACCTAAGCTGCTCGGTAGCCGTGACGCCGCGCATGAACGCCTCCACCGCGGGCCGATCCGCCGGCAACAAGGCATAGACATGGGCGCCTGCGAGCACTTCTTCCGCGTTCGTTGCGGCGAGCCGGTTGAGTGCTTTGTGCAAGTCCATAATCAGCCGGTGGAGGGTGTCGCTCCTGCCGTCTCCCACGCCGGTCAATTCGGCGATTTCGGCGACGCTGATGTCGTCGGACACGCCGAGATTCGTCGATGCCCGAAGGGTCGCGAGGCGCCCGGCCCCGGTGTCTCCTAGTGCGGCGTCGCCGGCTGTAACGGCGCGCACGATCATGGCTACGTCGTCCCAGATCGCGGTCCCGATGCTCGCGAGGCCCGGTGCCGAAACCCGGTCGCCCCCCGTCAGGATCGCGTGGTCGATGAGTGCTTCGATCGCAGCGCGATCGATGCCGGCGGCGCGGCATTCGCTCGCCAGGTCGAAATGCGAATCGTCCGGGTGTCGCGCGCGCCGGGCGGCCGCCTGCAACACGCTCAGGCGCACCTTCACTCTATCGTTGGCGGCCAATCCCTCCGCGATCAGGAACGGCAGCAGCAGGTCGACTTCGCCCAGCCGTTCGATAATCTCAGATTTCATGGTTCACTGGCCGCCTGCACCGATGCACCGATTTGGGCAGCAAAGCAGGTTTGGGTGACGCCGTTATTGAGCTAGATCAGTCACATCATTGTCACAGACGGCCGTGCGCTGCGGACAAGCGCGGCTCACGCCGCGAGCGCGGCGCGAGCGGAATCGGCGAGTGCGGCAGCCAATCGCGCGCGGTCGAGCGGTTTCACCAGGAAACCGTCCATACCCGCGGCAAGGCAGGCTTCGCGGTCTTCTGCTGACGCATTCGCCGTCAGCGCCAAGATCGGCGTGCGCGGCGCGTCCGCCTCAGCTTCCAGCGCGCGGATCCGGCGGGTCGCTTCCAGCCCGTCCACGCCGGGCATGTGCAAATCCATCAGCACATGATCGAACGGCATGCCGGCCGCGCGCGCGGCGAGCCACAATTCGACCGCCGCCGCGCCGGTTCCGGCAATGGTCGGCTGATGTCCGAGCTTGACCAGCAGCGCGCGCGCCAGCAGCGCGTTGATCTCGTTGTCTTCGGCGACCAGGATGGAAAGCCCGCCGCCGGGACGTACTGCATTCGGCAGGTCCGGCAGCTCGATTGCAGCGCCGTGATCGAACGCGTCGTCATCCGAGAAGCGTGCGGCCAGCGAAGCTGCGCGCACCGGCTTGATCAGATAACCTGAGAAGCCCGCCTCTTTCAGCGCGGCGAGCTCGGTGCGCATCGCCGGCGGCACCAACACGATCCGGCGCCGCACGCGGTCGGCGAGCCGCGCCAGCCGTTCGCTTGCCGGCGTGCCGAGCGTATGATCGACCAGCACCGCGCTCCACATTTGTTCCGGCAACAACGCCGCCGCCACTTCGCCGTCGGGAAGGACTTTCGTGTGCGCGCCCCAGCGTTGCAGCCGCCGCGCCAGCAACGACGCTTCGATCGCGGCCGGCGCGACAATCAAAATGTTCTCATCGGAGAGGTCCGGCACCGCCAGCGCCGGATCGTCGCCGGTATCGCCGGCGCGCTGCAGCGGGACGGTGACGCGGAACGTCGATCCCCGGTCGGGAGCGCTTTCGACCGTGATCGCGCCGCCCATGCTTTCGACGATTTTGTTGGAGATGGTCAGGCCGAGACCGGTGCCGCCGAACTTGCGGGTCGAGCCGCCGTCGGCCTGCTCGAATTCGAGGAATATGCGCGCCTGGTCCTCGGCGGAAATGCCGATGCCGGTGTCACGGACGATGATGGCGATCGCGTCGGCGCGTTCCGCCGGCTCGACGATGATGGTGACGCCGCCCCGCTCGGTGAATTTAATCGCGTTGCCGGCGAGGTTGAACAGCACCTGACGCAGGCGCGCCGCATCGCCGACGACCTTCGCCGGCAGGCGCTCGTCGACGTAAGCGCAGATTTCCAGCCCCTTGGCCTGCGCGCGGGGGCCGAGGAGCTCGACCGCGTCCTCGACGAAGGCGGCCAGTGGAAACGGCCTTGCTGCCAGATTGAGCCGTCCGGCCTCGATCTTGGAGAAATCGAGCACCTCTTCGATCAGGGACAGCAACGTGTCGCCCGAAGTCTTCACCGCATTGAGATAGGTCGCCTGCTCGGGGCTCAATTGCGTGTCGCCAAGCAGATCGGCCATGCCTAGAATGCCGCTCAGTGGCGTGCGGATCTCGTGTGACACCATGGTGAGGAAGCGCGACTTGGCGCGATTGGCGGCTTCCGCCTGATCGCGCGCTTCGGCCAGCGCTTGCTCGCCGAGCACGCGTTCGGTCACGTCGCGGCCGACGCTCTGCATCTCGCTGTCGTCGTCGGCGCGCACGGTGACCTCGCGCCAGGCGATCCAGCGCGCGCCGGAGGTGGCGGCGATCTTCTGGTCGTAGGCACGCGCGCCGTCGGCCAGCAACATCGTCTCGCCCTGCTCGAGCACCGGCAATGTGAAACTGGTGCCGATGAGGCTCTCGCGCGAGCGGCCGGCGAGTGCGCAGAACACGTCGTTCGCGTAGGTGACAGCGCCCGCGCCATCGCGGCGCACGATCACGTCATCCTGCGCCTCGAAGAAGCTCTTGGTGCGTTCCTGCGCTTCGCGGATTTCCCAGTTGCGATCGGCCGCCTCGTCGAGTTGGGTTTCGAAATCGCGCAGCTCGCGCTTCATCTGCCGGATGCGCTTCATCAGGATGCCGAGCGCGCCGCAGGACGCGCCGAACAGCGACGCGACACCGATGGCGAACATATATGGGTCGTAATGGGCGACCGGCGACGTCGCCCCGGCGAGGAAGCCGAAAGCGACCGAAAACGACATCGAGATGATGACGGCCGAGCGGACGATAAAGGAAAGGCCCCGGCGGGCGATAATGGCGGGTTTTCCGAGGGTGGCGCGACGGTGCATGGTCCCTTTTCCCGCCCGTTGCGCCACGGCGAAAAAAGCGGCGCCGGCGTGCGCTGTTGTCGGTGCGGTGAGGCTGATTTTGCCCTATGGACCTTGCGCATCCCTTGCTTCCTCCCAACAACGATGGAGCAAGGGTTGACGCTTTGTTAACATCGCTGCCGCCTCTCGATGCAAAGCACCGGGCTGGCGTCATAACGCGAGCGGAGAACGCGGATGGACAAAATGGTGAACCCCAAGCGCGCGCGGTCCAAGTCGGCCGCGGCGGCGACCGGCCGCCCGACGCGGGAGGAAGCCGAAACCGCGGTGCGCACGCTGATCCGCTGGGCCGGTGACGACCCCGACCGCGAGGGCCTTTTGGCCACGCCCGCGCGCGTGGTTCGCGCCTATGAGGAGTGGTTCGCGGGCTACCGGGACAATCCGCGCGACTACCTCAAGCGCACCTTTGAGGAGACCGGTGGCTACGACGAAGTGGTGGTGCTGCGCGACATCCGTTTCGAGTCGCATTGCGAGCACCACATGGCGCCGATCATCGGCCGCGTGCACATTGGCTATCTGCCGCACAACCACGTGGTCGGGATTTCAAAGCTCGCCCGGCTGGTCGAGGTCTATGCGCGGCGGCTGCAAATCCAAGAAAAGATGACCGCCGAAATCGCCACCACGCTCGACGAGATCCTCAAGCCGCATGGAGTGGCGGTGGTCACCGAGGCGACGCACCAATGCATGACCACCCGCGGCGTGCACAAGTCCGGCGTCACCATGGTGACGAGCCGCATGCTCGGCGTGTTCCGCGACCACGCCGAGACGCGGCACGAATTTCTGTCCGCCATCGGCATGCGCGGTGCGATCAACGTTTCTAACGGCGGGTGATTTAAGTCAGGCTGCGCGGCGCACTTCGTCGGGCCGGCGCCCGGTAGGACAGCGCCTCGGCGAGATGCACGCGGGCGATCTGTCGGCGCCGTCGAGGTCGGCGAGCGTGCGGGCGACGCGCAGCACCCGATGTTAGCCGCGCGCCGAGAGCCGCATGGCGTCGACCGCTTCACGCAGCAGCGAAATTCCGCCGGAATCCGGCCGTGCCACGTCTTCCAGCACTGCGCGGGAGACGCGGCGTTGCTGCGCAGATGCGGCAAGCCGATGGCGGCATAGCGTGCCGCTTGCCGCTCGCGCGCGCCGCCACGCGTTCGGCGATTTCGCGGGTTCCTTCGGTCGGCGGCGGCAAAATGAGATCGCTTTCGGTCACCGCCGGCACTTCGATATGCAGGTCGATGCGGTCAAGCAGCGGGCCGGGTAGGCGCGCCTGATAACCGGCGACGCAGCGGGTGTCGATGCCGCGCCGGCAGCTATAGGCGGGCTCGTTGGCATGCCCGCAGCGGCAGGGATTCATCGCCGCCACCAGCATGAAGCGCGCCGGGTAGGTGACGCGGTGATTAGCGCGGGCGATCGAGACTTCTCCGGTCTCCAGCGGCTGCCGCAGCGAGTTCGACAAAACCGCCGTTCCGCGACGGCTAGAGTCCCGCCGCAGCCAGCAATTCGCGGCGCGCGGCCGTCAGAATCTCATCGGACAGCTCCGGGTCGTCCACCGCGCGGGCAAGCGTCAGCGCGCCGACCAGCGTCGCCATGGCGGCGACCGCCTTGCGCCGGCGCACTGCTTTCGAGCGTCCGGGAATCGCCTCGGTGAGAATATCGAGGAGCGGCTGCAAGCCCTCGGCGAAGGCGCGCCGCACTGTCCTACCGCCGCGCGCCGCGTCGTTGCCGAGCGCGGCGAAGGCGCAGCCGCGGCCGGGATCGTCGCGATGCCGCGCCGACAGATAGTGATCGAGCAGCGCCGCGTAAGGATGATCGGGCGCGTCGGCCACCACGCCTTCCCAATTCGCCGCCGCGCGCCGCATGGTGCGGCGGCTTGCTTGCGCGACCAGATCGTCCTTGGAGGCGAAGTGGCCGTAAAAGCCGCCATGCGTGAGATCGGCCGAATGCATGATATCGGCGACGCCGACGCCGGCAAAACCCTTGGCGCGGAACAGGCCGGCGGCCGCATTGAGGATGCGCTCGCGGTTCTCGGCGGCTTTTTCCCGGCTCACGCGCATTGCGCTATCCGATCCAGCAGTCCACAGCCGTGCGGCGCGGAGCGCCGCTTGACAATTTATATGACACCCATCATCAATACGCAAGCTAAGATGACGGCTGTCATCTAAATCTCTGGCCGCACGGAAATCTCCATGACGTCTTCCGGACTTGCCGCCGCGCTCGCCCGCCGCAACATCCATTACGGCTGGGTGGTGGTCGCCGTCACCTTCCTCACCATGCTGGTGACCGCCGGCGCAATGAGCGCGCCCGGCGTGCTGATCGTGCCGCTTGAGCGCGAATTCGGCTGGGCGAACGAACAGATTTCCAGCGCGCTGGCGCTGCGGCTCCTGCTGTTCGGCTTGTTTGGACCGTTTGCCGCGGCGCTGATGAATCGCTTCGGACTGCGCCGCGTTATGATCTCGGCGGCGGCGCTCATCGCCGCCGGCCTGCTCACTTCGCTGGCGATGACGCAGGTCTGGCAATTGATCTTGCTGTGGGGGTTCGTTGTCGGTATCGGCACCGGACTCACCGCCATCGTGCTGGCGGCGACGGTGGCGACGCGCTGGTTCACGCAAAGCCGGGGACTGGTCGTCGGCCTGCTCACTGCCAGCAACGCCACCGGCCAGCTCGTCATCCTGCCGCTGATCGCCGAACTGACCGACCGGTACGGGTGGCGCCTGGCACTGGTTTTCATTTGCGCGCTGTTGGCGGTCACAGCCTTGATCGGGTTCTTGCTGATGCGCGACCGCCCGAGTGATCTCAATTTGCCGCCGTACGGCGAAACGGCGGTGGTACCGCCGCCTCCGGCGCCGGGGGCTGGGCTTGGCTCGCTGTTCACCGCGCCGTTCGAAGTGCTGCGGGAAGGCGCGCGCGCGCCGGTATTCTGGGTGTTGTTCGCGACCTTTTTCATCTGCGGCTGCAGCACCAACGGCTTGATCCAGACGCACTTCATTACGCTTTGCGGCGATTACGGCCTCGCCGCCGTCGCCGCGGCGAGCGTGCTCGCCATGATGGGCGTGTTCGACTTCATCGGCACTATCGGCTCCGGCTGGCTCTCCGACCGCTTCGATAGCCGCTGGCTGCTGTTCTGGTATTACGGCCTGCGCGGGCTTTCGCTGCTCTATTTGCCATTCACGCGCTTCACCTTTTACGGTCTCTCGCTGTTCGCCGTGTTTTACGGGCTCGACTGGATCGCCACCGTGCCGCCGACGGTCAAGATCACCGCCGAACGCTTCGGCCGTGAGCGCACCGGCATCTTCTTCGCCTGGATTTTTGCCGGCCACCAAATCGGCGCGGCCACCGCCGCCTTTGGCGCCGGCTTTTCGCGCACGGAATTTTCCAGCTATCTGCCGGCGTTCTTCGTCGCCGGTGCGCTGTGCCTGCTCGCTTCGGCGCTAGTCCTGACCATCACCAAGTCGAAGCCTGCCGGGATTGGCGCCGTGGCACCGGTGCGGCCGTAAGTTATTTTATTTTCTAGTGGAGCATGATCTTTTCGGAAAACCGGCTTCCACTCTTCCGGATCATGCTCGTTTCGCTTCGATCTTGTTCCAGATCAGCGCGGCGATGTCGGCGCCGCCGAAACTCTTTATCGCGCGGATCCCGGTCGGCGAGGTGACGTTGATCTCGGTGAGGAAGCCGTCAATCACGTCGATGCCGACAAATAGCAGTCCGCGCTCGCGCAAAGCCGGGCCAAGCCGGGCGCAGATGTCGCGCTCACGCTTGGTCAGATCGGTCGCCTTCGGTACACCGCCGCGCACCATATTGGAGCGCAAGTCGTCCGGCGCCGGCACGCGGTTGACCGCGCCGGCGAATTCGCCGTCGACTAGGATGATGCGCTTGTCGCCATCCTTCACCGCCGGCAGGAATTTCTGGATCACCCACGGCTCGCGGAACATGCTGGCGAACAGATCGCACAGCGAGCCGAAATTCAGATCATCACGCGCTAGGCGGACGACCGCCTCGCCGCCCTTGCCGTAGAGCGGCTTCATGACAATGTCGCCGTGCTTGGCGCGAAACGCCTTGATCGCCTCGATGTCGCGGGTGATCAAGGTCGGCGGCATCAGATCGGGAAACTCGGTGACAAACACTTTCTCCGGCGCATTGCGCACATGCGCCGGATCGTTGACCACCAGCGTCTTCGGGTGGATGCGCTCGAGCATGTGCGTCGAGGAAATGTAGGCGAGGTCGAAGGGCGGATCCTGCCGCAGCAGCACCACGTCGAACGTGGAAAGCGCGACATGGCCCGGATCGCCGAGGGTGAAATGGTCACCGGCGACGTCGCGCACCTGCAGCGGCCGCATTGTCACCGACACTTTGCCGTCGGCGAGCACCAGCCGGTCGGGCGTGTAATAGGAGAGGCGGTGGCCGCGCTGTTGCGCCTCAAGTAGCAACGCAAATGTCGAGTCGCCGCGGATGTTGATCCGCTCGATCGGGTCCATTTGCACGGCGACGTTCAAAGACATGCGCGTTGGTACCGGAGGGAACGCATGGTTTCAACGGCTGGCGTCGAAGGCATTGACGATATGTCTGGGCAGCCGGCCGGGCGCGACCAGCTTGACGTCGAAGCGGATGTCGCGCTGCGCGTCATCGGGTCGGTGGGCAAGCCATAATCCGGGCGGCGGCGGTAATACGGCGTTTGCCGCGCTCGGTGATAATTTCGGCCGCGTCGTCCGCATGCTCGCGCGCTTTCACCCCGACCAACACCAGCGCATTCCGGCGGCGGGCGACAATATCTATTTCGCCGAGCGGGGTTTTCCAGCGCCGCGCCGCGATCCGATAGCCTTTGGCGATCAAAAAAAGCGCCGCGCGGCTTTCCGCCGTCAGCCCAAGCCGAAAGGCGGCGACGCGCTCGCGCCGGCTCAGCGCGCCGCGCCATGATCCAGCTCCTTCGCCAGCGCCAGCGCGCGCTGATAAACGTCGCGGCGCGGCAGGCCGGTCGCGTCGGCGACTTCGCCGACGGCATCCTTGACGGAAACGCGGGTCAGAGCTTGGCGCAGCAACGCGTCGGCGTCTTGGGCGTCCGGTTGTTCGGGTTGCGGCGGCGCAACGACCAGCACGATCTCGCCGCGCAATTCAACCGTTGCGAGGCTATGTGCCAAATCGGCAAGCTCGCCGCGCTTGATATCCTCGTGCAGTTTAGTGAGTTCGCGGCAGATAGACGCTTCGCGGCGCCCCAACCCGGCAGCAAGGTCGGCGAGCGTCGCCGCAATGCGCGGTCCGGTTTCATAGAACACAAGCGTCGCCGGCATGCGGGCAAGTTCGGCGATGCGCGTGCGACGGGCGGCCTGCTTGGGCGGCAGGAAACCGGCGAACAGGAATTGATCGGTCGGCAAGCCGGCGACGGTCAGTGCGGTCAACAGTGCCGAGGCACCCGGCAAAGCGGTGACATTGTGCCCGGCCTCTTGCGCGGCGCGCACCAACTTGAAGCCCGGATCGGAAATCAGCGGCGTGCCTGCGTCGGAGACGAGCCCGATCGCCGCACCGTCGCCGAGCCGTTGCAACAGCTTTGGCCGCGCCGCCGCGGCGTTGTGATCGTGGTAGGGCGTGAGCGGAGTGACGATGCCATAGCGCTCGAGGAGTTTGCGCGTCACCCGCGTATCCTCACAGGCGATCAGATCGGCGCCGGCGAGCGTGGCGAGCGCGCGCAAGGTGATGTCGCCGAGGTTGCCGATCGGCGTTGCCACGATATGCAGCCCGGGAGCCATCCGGCCGGCGGCGATGGAATGGCCGTCGATGAGGTAACGCCGTGCTGTGCGCTCGTCCCGCCCGGACTGCTTCGTCTTGTCGCGGCTCATCATTCGTACCCTAGCGCCGTACCGTCGCGGCGTCATGCCGCGCCGTATTCCTCATCTTTTTCACTTGGTTAACCATTCGCCGCCAGAATGACAGATTGGGGACGCCCTAATGTCGCGGCGTGGATTGCATGGTCCGGAAAAGCGGACGCCAGTTTTCCGAATAGATCATGCCCCACGAGAAAGTTGCCGTCAGGAGAGCCGCCGTGTTTGCGGATGTGCCGGTTAAGGGGTGGGCCGCCGAGCCATCACGGCGTCGTTTGCTTGCCGTCATTGCGGTGGCGGGAGCAAGTCTGCTCGCCGCCTGCTCGAATAATTCCAGCTACTTCTCTTCGACGCCGTTCTCCTCTGCGCCGACACCGCCGGCCGCGCCAACCGCGCCGGCGACCACGCTCGGCACCGGCCAAGTCAAAGTCGCGCTCATTTTGCCGCTGTCCGCGCCCGGCAATGCTGGCGTTGCCGGTCAGGCCATGCGCAACGCCGCCGAGATGGCGCTGGCCGAGTTCAATGCGCCCAACATCCAGCTGCTAGTGAAAGACGACGGCGGCACGGCGGACGGCGCGCGCGTTGCCGCGCAGCAGGCGCTCGACGAGGGCGCCGAGATCATTCTCGGACCGTTGTTTGCACAGTCGGTCGCGGCGGTCGGGCAGCTGGCGCGCACGCGCAACATTCCGGTGATCGCCTTTTCGACCGACGCCAATGTCGCTTCGCACGGCGTCTATCTGCTCAGCTTCCTGCCGGAATCGGACGTGGCGCGCGTCGTGCAATATGCCGCTTCGACCGGGAAACGCTCTTACGCCGCGCTCATCCCCGACAATCCCTACGGCACCGTGGTGGAAGCGGCATTCAAGCAGGACGTCGCGCGGCGCGGCGGCCAGATCATCGCCATCGAACGCTACCCGCATGACAAAGCGCTGATGGCTGCGCCGGTGAAAGCGGTCGCGCAGTCAGCCATCCGCGCCGATGCGCTGTTTCTTCCCGACGGCGGCGACGCGGCGCCGGACGTGGCCCAGGCGCTGGTCGGCAACGGCGTGAACACCAAGAAAGTGCAATTGATTGGCACCGGATTGTGGGGGGACGACCCGCGCATCTCCTCGTCGCCGGCGCTCGACGGCGGCTGGTACGCCGCGCCCGAGGCCGCCGGCTACCGCAATTTCGCCACCCGCTTTGCCGCGCGATTCAAGCAACAGCCGGTGCGGACCGCCACTCTCGCCTATGACGCGGTCGCGCTGGTCGCCGCGCTGGTCAAGACCCAAGGCCCGGCACGCTTCTCGCCGGAGGTTTTGACCAATCCGTCCGGCTTCACCGGCATCGACGGGCTGTTCCGCTTCCGCGCCGACGGCACCAACGAACGCGGGCTGGCGGTGCTCAAAGTCATCCCGTCCGGAGCGCAGGTCATCTCCCCGCCGCCGAAGAGCTTCGGTAACGGTGCGGCGGGATAATTTTCTCAGGCGGCGAGATCGGCGACGACCGCGTCGAGCACCGGAAAACCGGCAGGGCTGACGCGCAATCGTCCCTCGGCCGTGGTCTCCATCAGGCCGTGTTCGTGCAGCGCGGCGATGCGCGCCGGGTCGAGCATGCGTCCCGCCAGTGCCGCGTAACGTCGCGGATCGATGCCTTCGGCGAGGCGAAGCCCCATCAGCAGAAATTCGTCGGCCATTTCCTCGCGCGTCAGCGCATCGTCGGTAACAACGCCATGGCCTTTGCTCTCGACCGCGGCGAGCCAGGCTTCCGGGCGCTTTTCAGTCGCGGTGGCATGGCGCGCGCCGTCGATATCGAGGCGGCCATGCGCGCCGGGACCGATGCCGGCATATTCGTGCGCCCGCCAGTAAATGAGATTGTGCCGGCACTCGGCGCCCGGCCGTGCATGATTGGAAACTTCGTAAGCTGGCAATCCGTGCGCCGCGCAGACTTCCTGCGTCATATCGTAGAGCGCGCGCGAACGATCGTCGTCGGGCGTCTTGAGCTTGCCGGCGGCATGCAAAGCGGCAAACGGCGTGTCGGCCTCGATGGTGAGCTGATAGAGCGAAAGATGCTCGCCGCCTTCGGTCAGTGCGCGCTTTAGTTCGCTTGCCCAGTCCTGCGGCGTCTGCTGCGGGCGCGCATAGATCAAGTCGAACGAGACGCGCTCGAACGTGTTGCGCGCAATGACAACGGCATCGAGCGCTTCGCGCGCCGAGTGCAGCCGCCCCAATTCGGCAAGCGCACGGTCGTCGAGCGCCTGCACGCCAAGCGAAACGCGGTTGACGCCGGCCGCGCGATAGCCGCGGAAACGTCCGGCTTCGACGCTGGTCGGATTGGCTTCGAGCGTGATCTCGGCATCGGGCGCGATGGTCCAGTGCCGGGCGACGGTTTCGAGAATGGTACCGACTGTTTCCGGCTGCATCAGCGAGGGCGTGCCGCCGCCGAAAAAGATCGAGGAGACCACGCGGCCCGGCGCACGCTCGGCGGCGCTGGCGATCTCGGCGGAAAACGCCCGCACAAAGCGCGGCTCGTCGATCGCGGCGCGGCGCACATGGCTGTTGAAGTCGCAATAGGGACACTTCGACAGGCAGAACGGCCAGTGCAGATAGACGCCGAATTGCGGAGTGTCGTCAGCCAAGACAGGCCTCCGCCAATTTCACGAAAGCGCGCGCCCGGTGCGATAGACCTTTACCGCGCGGCGGCAGTCCGTGCTTCTCGTCGCTTGCCATCTCGCCGAAGGTACGCGCGTGACCGTCGGGTGAGAACATCGGATCGTAGCCGAAGCCTTTATCGCCGCGCGGCGGCCAGACCAGAACGCCATCGACGCGCGCTTCGAATTCCTCGGCGTGACCGTCCGGCCAGGCGACGCAGAGCGCGGAGACAAAGTGCGCCTTGCGCTGTTCCGGCGCGGTCACGCCCAGCGTGCGCAATTTCTCTTCGATGGTTTCCATGGCGTGGCGGAAATTCCTGTCCGGGCCGGCCCAGCGCGCCGAAAGAATGCCGGGCGCGCCGTCAAGCGCGTCCACCACGAGGCCGGAATCGTCGGCGAAGGCAGGCAGGCCGGAGGCATGCGCGGCTGCCTCCGCCTTGATGTGGGCGTTGGCCCGGAACGTCGTTCCGGTTTCCTCAGGTTCGCTCAATCCCATGTCTCCTCCTGATATGGCGTCGACGCCGTAAGGCGCCAATAACTCGCGCATTTCTTTCAATTTGCCGGAATTGTGGGTCGCGATCACAAGGCGACCGGCGATACGGCGATGACCGGCTGCACTCACATCACCGCCATTTTTTGTAAATCGACCAGCTTCATCACGCCCTTGCGCGCCAGCGCGAGCAGGGCGGTGAGCTGCTCCTCGGAAAACGGAATTTTCTCGGCAGTGGCCTGCACCTCGACGATGTTGCCCGAGCCGGTCAGTACGAAATTGGCGTCGGTCTCGGCCTGCGAGTCCTCGGCGTAATCAAGATCGAGCACCGCGACGCCGCCGCACACGCCACAAGAGATCGCGGCGACGTGGTCGCGCAATACGTCTTGCTGAACCATGTCGCGCGTCTTCATCCAGGCGAGACAATCGTAGAGAGCGATCCACGCGCCGGTGATCGAGGCGGTGCGGGTGCCACCGTCGGCCTGGATGACATCGCAATCGATGGTGATCTGCCGCTCGCCGAGCGCCTTGAGGTCGGCGATCGAGCGCAGGCTTCGCCCGATCAGGCGCTGGATCTCAACCGTGCGTCCGTTTTGCTTTCCGGCCGACGCCTCGCGGCGCGTCCGCTCCAGAGTGGCGCGCGGCAGCATGCCATATTCGGCGGTGATCCAGCCGCGCGCCTGGCCCTTGAGCCAGGGCGGCAGCCGGTCCTCGAGCGTCGCGGTGACCAGCACATGGGTATCGCCGAACCGCACAAAGCAGGAGCCTTCGGCGAATTTCACCACGCCGCGCTCGAGCGAGACGGGCCGCAATTCGTCGGGTTGTCGGCGGCTCGGCCGCATGTTGCTCTCCCTGCCGGCGGCGCGGAAATGCGCCGCGCAGCCTTGTTGGCCCAGTGTTTTAGGGGCGGGAGGTAGAACCGACAAGGGTAGGGCGTAGCACGCCGCGACGAGTTAAAGCCCGATTGCGGCGAGACCGACAACAATGACGAGCACAACCCAGCCGAAATGGCGTCCCCGTGTCGCCCAAACGTTGCCAATGGCGCCGAAGCCGAACGTGACAATGCTCGTTGCAATAATCCAATTGCGCGCGGCATCGGAGCCGGACCTGGGTGCGGCAACGAGGAGAATCGCGAGGCCGATCCAGGCGACCGTGCCGAACAGCCACACCAGCCGTATCAACCGCCGGGCCCATTCCGGTTCGATGCGGGCGCCGACAAAAACCTTCGTTTCGCCAGCACCCCGTGCACGACGGCTGCGGCCACGGCCACTATTCCAGCCAGTTGCACTGCGAGGTCGCGCATTGCCCGTTTCCATACACTTGTGTATAGAGTGAATACTTTTTCACCTCGAACGTCAATACAGCAGTGTATGGACGATGCCTGACAACCGCCTGCGGCCGGCCGAATGGGTGAACGCCGGGCTCAAAGCCTTGGCTAAATCCGGATTTTCCGTACTCAAGGCAGACACCCTCGCAAACCGGCTTGGTATCTCGCGCGGCAGCTTCTATTGGCATTTCGCGGACGTGTCGGCATTCCACGGCGCAATTCTTCGGCGCTGGCGCGAGATCGCCCTGGAGAGCATCATCGAGGAGCTCGAGGGGGTGGCGGACGATGGTCTGGAGACTCTAGCACACCGGGCATTTGCCGGTGACGCCGGCATCGAACGGGCTGTGCGCGCCTGGGCGACGGCCGATCCGCGGGCAAGAGCCGCGGTCGAAGCGGTGGACGCGGAGCGGATCCGTTATTTGCGGAAATTGTTGGTCGACGCCGGCGTTCCTCCCGGCGTTGCCGGAACACGCGCACGCCTGGTGAATTGGTGCTATCTCGGCTTTGCGCTCTCCTCGGACAAACTCGACCACGAAACTTTGAAACAAGTCGTCGGGGATCTGTCGCAATTGGCACGCCTGAAATCGGGAGAAGCTCTCGAAAGTGCCCGGTCGCCGCGGGGGGCCACGCGGAGCTTGCACCGGAAAACGCGGGGCGCCTCGTGATAGGCATGAATTCGTGCTTTCCGGCTCGATTGCTATGGTCATCGTGTTGCCGATAGGTTTGGCTGCAAACAACCGGCCCAGCACCCGGAGCTAGCTTTGGCCAGTCACGATTTACCGCTTGCCGCGAGCCAGTTGAGCCTTGCCCAGCTCAACGAGCGCTCGCGCGAAATTTTTCGCCTGATCGTCGAGAGCTATCTGGCGACCGGCGAGCCGGTCGGCTCGCGCAACCTGTCGCGCATCCTGCCGATGACCTTGTCGCCGGCGTCCGTGCGCAACGTCATGTCCGACCTCGAACAGCTCGGCCTGGTTTATGCGCCGCACACCTCGGCCGGACGACTGCCGACCGAGGTGGGTTTGCGATTTTTTGTCGACGCCCTGATGCAGATCGGCGATCTCACGGAAAATGACCGCCGCATGATCGAAGCCCAGGTTGCGGGGCTGGGCCAGGCGAAGTCGGTCGAAGCGGTGTTGACCGAGGCCTCCGGGCTTCTCTCCGGATTAAGCCGCGCGGCCGGTGTTGTACTCACCGCGAAGTCGAACCAGCGGCTCAAGCACGTCGAATTCGTGCGGCTCGAGCCGGAGCGCGCGCTGGTCGTGCTGGTCGGTGAGGACGGCCAGATCGAAAATCGCGTGCTCAACATCCCGATCGGTCTGCCGACCTCGGCGCTGATCGAGGCCGCTAATTTTCTCAACGCCCGAATCCGCGGCCACACGCTCGCTGAAGTCAGGGGCGAGATCGAGCAGCGCGTGAACGAAGGCCAGGCCGAACTCGATGAGCTGACGCAACGGATCGTCGCCGCCGGTCTTGCCAGCTGGTCGGGTGGCGAGCGCGACGAGCGCAAGCTGATCGTGCGCGGCCAGGCGCATTTGCTCGAAGACCTCAAGGTTCTTGCCGATCTGGAGCGGGTGCGTTTGCTGTTCGACGATCTGGAGACCCGCCGCGAAGTCGTCGACCTGCTCGGCCGTGCCGAGCAGGCGGAAGGCGTGCGCATCTTCATCGGCTCGGAGAACAAGCTGTTTTCGTTGTCAGGCTCGTCGACCATCGTGGCGCCGTACCATGACGCTTCCGGCCAAATTATCGGTGTGCTGGGCGTGATCGGCCCGACCCGGCTCAATTACGCCCGCATCATTCCGATGGTGGACTACACCGCCAAGGTGGTGAGCAAGCTGCTTGCTGGGTAAAGAACGGTTCCGGCGGCTTGAATTTTAGCCGACCAGCCCTGATATGCGGGCGATAACACCGTGGGATGAAGGACATGACGGATCAGACCGCGCGCGCCGAGGACGCAGCGGAACCGCCGGAGGGCGCTTCGCCGGCCAACCCGCCGTCGGCGCCGCAGGGCGATGTGGCGGCTGCCGCGGAGCTCAAGGACCGGCTGTTGCGCACGCTCGCCGAGATGGAAAATCTCCGCAAGCGCACCGAGCGCGAAGTCACCGACGCGCGGATCTACGGGACCGCTGCGTTTGCGCGCGATATGCTGGCGGTCGCCGACAACATGCGCCGCGCGCTCGATACGGTCTCGCCCGAATTGCGCGCCAGCGCCGAAGCCGGGGTGAAAGCGCTGATAGACGGCGTCGAGTTGACCGAACGGGAACTGATCAAAGCGCTCGAAAAGAACGGTGTCCGCCAATTTACGCCGCGCGGCGAGAAATTCGATCCCAACGTTCATCAGGCGATGTACGAGGTACCCAACGCGTCGGTGCCTGCCGGCAGCGTCGTCGAGGTGGTGGCGCCCGGCTACATGATCGGCGAGCGCGTGTTGCGGCCGGCCATGGTTGGTGTGTCGAAGGGCGGCCCAAAAGCCGCGCCGCCTACGCGGTCGGTCAACGATAACGCACGGGCGGACTAACGCCCGAAAGCGGACGCTATTTGGTATCGACGCTGTCGCGCACCGTGCGCAGTCGCGCCAGCGACGCCGTCCAGGAATCGGTGCGCGCAATGCCGACCATTTGCAGATAACCGCCGCCGCCGAAGCGCAGCCACTGCACCACACGTACGTCTTCGCCGGTGCGCGCATCCTTGGCGTCCGCCATGGTCTGGTATCCGGACTGGCCGCCAATGCGCAAAGGCTCCGACATGGTGATCTGAATGTCGCGCAGGCCGCCGATCTCGCCGAAAGACAGCTTGGCGAAATTAGCCCGCTCGTCCGGCTCCTGCGGACCGCCCGGCACGGCGGCGATCAGCAAACGCGCCTCGCTTTCGGGTTCGGCCGCCGCCTTGCCGGAATCGGCGCCGGCTGGCCGGTCACTCAACATCAGCACGCGGCCGCGCAACACGCCGTCGATGTGAAAGCCGGCGAGGTCGCCGACGGTGAACGGCAAGAGGCTCAGCTCTTCCGCTTCCGGAACTTGTGCGCGCACCGATAACGACGTCAGCGCCGCGCGCACAGCGCGGTCAGGATAGGCTTTGTCCTGCTCCGGCACCTGCGCGGTCACGAGCGCGGTGAAGTCGCCGGCCAAGGCGACCAAAAGCCACTTGCGATAATGCGTCTTGTCGGCGGTTTGCCGTCCAGTCAGCAGGAATCCCTTGCCGAAGCTGAACTGCATCGGCTCACGCTTCTCGATAGTGACGCCCTGCTTCTTCAGTGCGTCAGTATTGTCGAGCGATTTCTCGATCTGACCATAAGCCACAGGCGGCAGGATGGCGATCAGGATGGCGGCATCCTTGCCCGGATCGGCAAAACCATCGAACGCCTCGCTCGCCACCATGCCGTCGGGCGGAACGAGGCCGATGCGCGAACCGACCGGGAAAATCGCGTCCGCCGCCCAAGCCGACGTTGCCGCGACGAGCACGCCGACAATTGCGGTCAGGACAGCGCCGGCTGCCGGGGAACTAAGTCTGCTATTGCCAATCATGGGGGAGCCTCTGCGGCGGACCGGCAGCCCAACCCGGCGGTGGCGCCGCGCGTGACCCGTCGCAAGGTTAGATTGATCCGTCCGCCTTCGGGTAGCAAGCGCGATGTGCCCGGATAAATCCGGTCGACGCCATGGAACGCGAGCCGGGCTTCGCCGCCGAGGATCACGGCGTCGCCGGAACTGAGGCGAAAAGACTGCGTCGGTGCGGCGCGGCTGCGGCCGCCGACGCGAAACAAACAGGTATCGCCTAGCGAAATCGACACGACCGGCGCGTCGAAATCGGCCTCGTCGCGGTCCTGATGCAGGCCCATTTTGGCATCCCCCGCATAGAAATTGATGAGACAGGCCTCGGGCGGATCGCCGTAGCCGGCGAGTTCGCGCCATATCTCCATCAATACAGGCGGCATTGGCGGCCAAGGCCGCGCGGTCTCGGGATGGAGCGGCTGATAGCGATAACCGCTTTGGTCCGAGACCCAGCCGAGCTGTCCGCAATTCGACATCTGGACCGTAAACGGGCGACCGGATTTCGGCATGCGCGGCGTGAACATCGGCGCTTGCGCGAACACGCCACGCAAGGCGGCCAGCAAGTGCGCCTGGCGGTCATGGTCGAGATAGCCGGGATGGAGGCGGAAGCCCTCGATCGGCGACGGTAAAAGCATCGATTTAAGCCTTCATCCATTTGTTAGTTTTACTGACCAAACGGCACCGTCGGTTCGGCAATCCTGCCTTGCGGCTTACCTGCGCCCTCCTATATGAGCCAAGGGAAATCGCTTGGGAGCCGGGCGATAGTTGGATTACGAGGGGGTCGGACCAAGGGCGCCTTATCGGGCCTGCCCGACCTGCCGCAAAGGAGAGGATTAACACCATGGCCAAGGTCATTGGTATCGATCTCGGGACCACGAATTCGTGCGTCGCCGTCATGGAAGGCAAGACGCCGAAGGTCATCGAAAACGCAGAAGGGATGCGCACCACGCCATCGATCGTCGCTTTCACCGATGAGGGTGAGCGGCTGGTCGGCCAGCCGGCCAAGCGCCAGGCAGTCACCAATCCCGAGCGCACTATTTTCGCCGTCAAGCGCCTCATCGGCCGCCGTTACGACGACCCGATGGTGGAGAAGGACAAGAAGCTCGTTCCCTACAAGATCGTGCGCGCCAGTAACGGCGACGCTTGGGTGGAGATCGAGGGCAAGACCTATTCGCCGTCGCAGATCTCCGCTTTCATCCTGCAGAAGATGAAGGAAACGGCGGAAGCCTATCTCGGCTCGAAGGTCGAGCAGGCGGTCATCACCGTTCCGGCCTATTTCAACGACGCGCAGCGCCAAGCCACCAAGGACGCTGGCAAGATCGCCGGCCTCGAAGTGCTGCGCATCATCAACGAGCCGACCGCGGCCGCGCTCGCCTACGGTCTCGACAAAAGCAAGACCGGCACCATCGCGGTCTATGACCTGGGCGGCGGCACGTTCGATATTTCGATTCTGGAAATCGGCGACGGCGTGTTCGAGGTGAAGTCGACCAACGGCGACACCTTCCTCGGCGGCGAGGACTTCGACATGCGGCTGGTGAATTATCTGGCCGACGAGTTCCAGAAAGAACAGGGCATCGACCTGCGCCGCGACAAGCTCGCGCTGCAGCGTCTGAAGGAATTGGCGGAGAAGGCCAAGATCGAGCTGTCGTCGACGACGCAGACCGAGATCAACCTGCCGTTCATCACCGCGGATGCCTCGGGACCGAAGCATCTTACGATGAAGCTCACCCGCGCCAAATTCGAGGCGCTGGTTGACGATCTCATCCAGAAGACGATCGAGCCGTGCAAGCAGGCGCTCAAGGACGCCGGCTTGAGCGCAGCCGAAATCAACGAGGTCGTTCTGGTCGGCGGCATGACCCGCATGCCGAAGGTCCAGGAAGTAGTGAAGCAACTGTTCGGCAAGGAGCCGCACAAAGGCGTCAATCCGGACGAGGTCGTGGCAATCGGCGCCGCGATTCAGGCCGGCGTGCTGCAAGGCGACGTCAAGGACGTGCTGTTGCTCGACGTCACTCCGCTCTCGCTCGGCATCGAGACGTTGGGTGGCGTGTTCACCCGGCTGATCGACCGCAACACTACGATCCCGACCAAAAAGAGTCAGGTGTTCTCCACGGCTGAAGACGGCCAGACCGCGGTGACCATCCGCGTGTTCCAGGGTGAACGCGAGATGGCGGCCGACAATAAGATGCTCGGCCAGTTCGATCTGGTCGGCTTGCCGCCGGCGCCGCGCGGCGTGCCGCAAGTCGAAGTCACCTTCGACATCGACGCCAACGGCATCGTCAACGTGTCGGCCAAGGATAAAGGCACCGGCAAGGAGCAGCAGATCCGCATCCAGGCCTCCGGCGGTCTGTCTGAAGCCGATATTCAGAAGATGGTGAAGGACGCCGAGGCGCATGCCGAGGACGACAAGAAGCGCAAAGCGCAGGTCGAAGCGAAGAACCACGCCGAGGCGCTGGTGCATTCGACCGAGAAGACCTTAGCCGAGCACGGATCGAAGATCGGCGAAGGCGAGCGGCGCGCGATCGAAAACGCCATGGCTGACCTCAAGGAAGCCTTGAAGGGCAGCGATGCGGAGGCGATCACCGCCAAGACCAATGCGCTGGCGCAGGCTTCGATGAAGCTTGGCGAAGCGATGTACAAGCAATCCGCTGAACAGCAGCCTGGCGCCGGCCCCGGAACGGCCGAAGCCAAGAAAGACGATGTGGTCGACGCCGAGTTCACCGAGGTCGACGACGACAAGAAGAACAAGAAGTCGGCCTGATTTCGGCGAGGCGCTTTCATGCACCTGTTCCGTGGAAAATTGCACCCCCGCTTCGCATCCGGGGGTGCATATTTTTCAGGTCTGATGCTTGGGCTGGAAATGACTGGACATCATAAGGGGAAGTGATGGCCAAACGCTGTTACTACGAGACGCTCGCGGTCGAGCGCACTGCAAACGACGGCGACATCAAAGCTGCGTTCCGCAAGCAGGCAATGGCGTGTCATCCGGATCGCAATCCCGGCGACGACGGCGCCGAGCATCGCTTCAAGGAAATCAACGAGGCCTACGAGGTTCTCAAGGACCCCGACAAGCGGGCGGCTTACGACCGTTTCGGCCATGCCGCCTTCGAGCACGGCAACGGCATGGGCGCCGCGCATGGTTTCGGCACCGACTTCGCCACCACTTTCTCGGACATTTTCGACGATCTGTTCGGCATGAGTGCTCGCCGCGGCCGCGGCTCCGGTCGCGAGCGCGGCGCGGATTTGCGTTACAATATGGAAATCTCGCTGCTCGAAGCCTTTTCCGGCAAGACCGCGCAGATTCGCATTCCGACTTCCGTCATCTGCGAGGCCTGCTCCGGCTCCGGCGCCAAGGCCGGCACCAAGCCGAAGGCTTGTCCGATGTGCGGGGGCCAGGGAAAGGTTCGCCACGCGCAGGGCTTTTTCACGCTCGAGCGCACCTGCCTGAATTGCCAGGGCCGCGGGCAGGTGATCGAGAGCCCGTGCGGTTCGTGCGCGGGCTCGGGCCGGATTACCCGCGAGCGTACTTTGTCGGTCAATATTCCGCCCGGTGTCGAGGACGGCACCCGCATTCGCCTCGCCGGCGAGGGCGAAGCCGGCGCACGCGGCGGGCCTGCCGGCGATCTCTACATTTTCCTGTCGATCGGTTCGCATCCGTTCTTCCAGCGTGACGGCGCGGATCTGCATTGCCGGGTGCCGGTATCGCTGGTGACCGCCGCGCTCGGCGGCGATTTCGAAGTGCCGACCATCGACGGCGGCAAGACGCGAGTGAAAGTGCCTGAGGGGATGCAAACCGGCCGGCGTTTTCGCCTGCAAGGCAAGGGAATGTCGGTGCTGCGGTCGCGGCAAAACGGCGACATGTATGTGCAGGTGGTGGTCGAAACCCCGCAAAATCTGACCAAGAAGCAGCGCGACTTACTGGCCGAATTCCACCGCCTGTCGTCCCCCGATACGCAACCGGAAGCATCGGGATTCTTCGGCAAGGTCAAGGAGTTCTTGGACGGCTTGGCCGGCGGCTCGGAGTAGGGCGCTTGGCACAAGTCCGGCTGGCGGGCGCTGGTCTTGGCGCGGGGGATGTTCTAAAAGGACGCAGGAGTATTTGGCCGCGTGATTGGGGTTATGTCGCTTCCTGCCCTGCGCACCTTCGAGCTGAAGATCGAACGGCAATTGCGCCTCTTCGAACTTCGCAAAATCCTCATCGAGCGCAAGATCGAACGCCATATCCGGCTGTTCGAGAGAAAGCGCGACGGCATCGGCAAGAGGATCGAGGAACAAATCCGCCAGTTCGAGAAGAAGCGCGGCATCCGACTGGATGACGAAGTCCGCTTCATCCGTTCCTGGATCGAACGGCCGTTGTCGATCGGCGCGGTGACGCCGTCCGGCAAGATCCTCGCCCGTACCATGGCGCGCTATGTCGATCCGAACAGCAACGGGCCGGTGGTGGAATTGGGGCCGGGCACCGGCCCGGTCACTGAAGCTTTGGTCGAAGCGGGTGTCGCACCGTCGCGCCTGGTGCTGGTCGAGTTCAATCCGGCGTTCTGCCGCATCCTGCGCGCGCGTTACCCCGAGGCGACTTTGGTGCAGGGCGACGCTTACAGCATGCGCCGCCTGCTGGAGACGCTGCTGCTGCAGCCGGCGGCCGCGGTGGTGTCCGGTCTGCCGCTGGTGACCAAGCCGATCAAGCAGCGGCTGCGGCTCATTCGCGACGCGTTCGATCTCATGCTGCCGGGCGCGCCGTTCGTGCAATTCACCTACTCGGTTGCTTCGCCGCTGCCGCGCCGGATTGGTGGATTTTCCGCGGAGGCTTCCGAGCGCATCTGGATGAATATCCCGCCCGCACGGGTTTGGGTCTATCGCAAGACCTGACGCATCGCCGCTCATGCTTGCACCAAAAATCCTGGTGATGGCCGGCTCGCTGCGCAAAGGCTCGAGCAACGCGCGGCTGGCGGCGCTGACGATGAAGGAATTGGCGCTCGCCGAGGCCGAGGTCACGCGCATTTCGCTCGCCGATTATCCGCTTCCGCTGTTCGACGCAGATCTGATGGGCGACAGCGGGATGCCGCGTGCGGCGATCGAGCTCAAGGCCATGGTCACCGCGCATCAGGGTATTTTCATCGCCAGCCCCGAATACAGCGCCTCGGTATCGCCGCTCCTTAAGAACGCCATCGACTGGATGTCGCGCCCGCGCGACTGCAACGAGGCGAATTACGCGACATACAAAGGGCGGGTCTTCGCGCTCGGCGCCGCCGCCGCCGGTTCGGCCGGCGGCCTGCGCGGGCTGATGGCGCTGCGGCAGATTCTGGAGCTCGGCTGCGGCGCGCTGGTGATCCCGGAACAAATCAATGTCGGGCGCGCCGGGCAGGCCTTCGACGACATGGACAACCTCAAGGATGAGGCGCTTGCCGCGTCGTTGAAGGCGGTGGTGCGGCGGCTCATGGAACTAGCGAGCATGATGCCGCATAGGGGTCGCTAAGAGATTCAAATACCACATGTTTGAGCTACGCTTGATAAGTATCGCTAGATGTTGCGCGAAATTGTGTTGGGACCTTGACTACCACATGTCTTTGATTCACACAGTACAAGTGCGCCGCCCGGAGCCAACGCATCCGGAACTTGGGGGATTCGAGAAACCATGAGTCCGCATCTAGAGGCGGTCGCGTTCTCGACAACTCATAGTCGCGACATCGCAATTAAGGATCGAGTGATTCTAGCGCTCGATGTCGAGACCGTCTCAGAAGCTAAGAAAGTCGTACACGAGGTTGGCTCTCTTGTGAGCTTCTACAAGATTGGCCTTCAACTCCAATTCAATGGCGGTCTCTCTTATGCCAAGGACCTAATCGATGAGGGAAAGAAAGTCTTTCTCGATTCAAAAATCTTCGACATTAGCAATACAATTGAAAAGACCGTCGAAAATATCTCTCGGATGGGAGTTCATTTTCTGACGGTTCATGGTGACAAGCAGGTAATCGAAGCGGCCGCTAAAGCAAAGCGTAAACAACTCAAGGTACTTGCGGTTACGTTTCTTACGAGCTTGGACCAAAACGATCTTCACGACATGCATATTGATTTAAGTATTGAGGAGTTTGTGAAGTTTCGAGCTCAACTTGCTATCACCGCTGGAGCAGATGGCGTGATTGCTTCGGGTCAAGAAGTAGCGATGATTAGGGCACTCGCAAACAGACAGAAGCTTACAATTGTAACTCCAGGAATTCGGCCCATGGGGGCCGCGGTAAATGATCAACGTCGGACCGTTACTCCAAAAGAAGCTATTGACGCTGGAGCCGATTATTTAGTGGTGGGCCGCGCCGTCCTGAATGCTCCATCCAAAACTCGCATGCTCGAGAAGATATTCGCGGAAGTGGAAGAAGCGACTAACAGTCGTCACGCCGCGGCTTAGAGCGATCCAGTTTCAATATGCGATTTAGGTTAGTTCGCTCACGAGCGGCTGCGGAATCCGTCGTGGAAGAGATCGAGCAAGCGGCGAAGGGGAGGTGACAATGGCCAACGGTTATTGGCTTGCGCAGGTCGATGTGCGCAATCCGGACAGCTACAAGCATTATGTCGCCGCCCTCCAGGACGTGTTGCGCAAATTCGGCGGGCGCTATGTCGTGCGTGCCGGCCAGAGTGAACTCAAGGAAGGCAAGGCGCGCAGCCGGGTCATTGTCATCGAGTTTTCCAGCTATCGGGTCGCACTCGATTGTTACAATTCGCCTGAATATGCGAAGGCGATCCCGTTGCGCAAACCGCACGCCGACGTCGATCTCGTAGTGATCGAGGGTTACGACGGCCAGCAGTCGTAATCAGCTCCTTCTCCCCGCGTGCGGGGAGAAGGTCGGGATGAGGGGCCTTTCACGCCGGGGTCAGAATCGCGGTAAAGCGCCCTCACCCGGATTGCCACAGCGCGTCGAAGACGCGCGTAAACGTGCTTATGGCAATCCAACCTCTCCACGTACACGAGGAGAGGTGTAGTTGCCGCCACCACGACCTGCCGCTATACCCGCCGCCTGAAAGGCGACTGGCGATGGCTGCGGCACATTCGGACATGCGACTGGTGATTGCCGGCGCCGGCGGGCGCATGGGGCGAACGCTGATCCATGCCCTTGCCGCTAGCAAGGGCGTCACCTTGGCCGGCGCGATCGAGGCGGCGGATTCGGCGGTGATTGGCCGCGACGCTGGCGAGCTTGCCGGGCTCGGTCCGAACGGCATCAAGGTCACGAGCGATGCCGCGCCGCTCATCAAGTCCGCCGATAGCCTGATCGAATTCACCATTCCGGCGGCGACTGTGGCGCTGGCCGAACTCACCGCCAAGGCCGGGATCGTGCATGTGATCGGCACCACCGGCCATTCCGCCGAAGAGGACAAGCTGATCGCCACGGCGGCCGCCGGCGCGCGGATCGTCAAGTCCGGCAACATGAGTTCTCGGCGTCAATCTGCTTGCTGCTTTGGTCAAGCGCGTGGCGCAGACGCTTGACGAGACTTACGACATCGAGATTCTGGAAATGCATCACAACCGGAAGGTCGACGCGCCGTCCGGCACCGCGCTGATGCTCGGCCGTGCCGCCGCCGAAGGCCGTGGGCTTAGTCTCGCGGCGCATGCGGTGCGCGGGCGGGACGGGCTGACCGGCGCGCGCCGCGCCGCGGATATCGGCTTTGCCTCGCTACGCGGCGGCACGGTCGTCGGCGACCACACGGTGATTTTCGCCGGGCCGGCCGAGCGGATCGAGCTCACGCACCGCGCCGAAGACCGCATGATCTTCGCCCGCGGCGCGCTGCATGCGGCTTTGTGGGCGCGCGGTCAGAAGCCAGGCCTCTATTCCATGGCGGACGTGCTGGGGCTGGGGACACTCTGATGGGTGATCGTCTGCTCGTGCTCGTGCGCCACGGCGAGAGCGAATGGAACAAGCTGAATTTGTTTACCGGCTGGCGCGACGTCGGTCTGACAGACAAAGGCGTCGCCGAGGCGCGCGCCGCCGGCCGCCGGCTCAAGGCGGAGGGGCTTGGCTTCGATATCGCGTTCACTTCGGCGCTCGTTCGCGCGCAGGATTCGCTCGATCTGATGCTCGAAGAGATCGGCCAGAACGATCTCGCCGTCATCAAAGACAAGGCGCTCAACGAGCGCGATTACGGCGACCTGTCCGGATTGAACAAGGACGATGCGCGCGCCAAATGGGGCGAGGAGCAGGTCAAGCTGTGGCGGCGTTCCTACGACATCGCGCCGCCCGGCGGCGAGAGTCTGCAAGACACTGCCGCGCGCGTGTTGCCTTACTACGAGCAGAAAATCCTGCCGCGGGTGCTCGCTGGCGACAACGTCATCGTCGCTGCGCATGGCAATTCGCTGCGCGCTTTGATCATGCAGCTGGAGCATCTGTCGCCGGATCAGATCGTCGCGCGCGAGATCGCGACCGGCGTGCCGCTGATCTACCGGCTCAATGCCGACGCGAGCGTGGCGGAAAAGCGGGAGCTGGCGGCGTAGATTTTTTCTTCGTCATTGCGAGGAGCGTAGCGACGAAGCAATCCAGACTTGGTATGCCGCTGGATTGCTTCGCTTCGCTCGCAATGACGATCCGGGCGTCACGCCGCCGTCGCCGCGACCTGGCCGGCTTCCCAGCCGAGCATGGCGCGCTTGCGCGTAATGCCCCAGTGATAGCCGGTGAGGTCGGCGGACTTGCCGACCACGCGATGGCAGGGGACGACGAAGCAGATCGGATTTTTGCCGATTGCGGCGCCGACCGCGCGCGCGGCCGCCGGCGTGCAGACCCTGCCGGCGATGGTCGAATAGGTGGTGAGCCGGCCCATCGGGATTTTCAGCAGCGCTTCCCACACGCGCACTTCCCAGCCGGTGCCGATCAGCACGATGCGGAGCGGCTGATCCGCCCGCCACTGCGACGGATCGAAAATGCGGCGGGCGAGCGGCGCGGTGGCGGCGGCGTCCTCGACGTATTTCGCTTTCGGCCAGCGGTGCCGCATGTCGGCGAGGGCGGCGCGCTCCTTGCCGGCGTCGGCGAGCGCGAGCCCGGCGAGGCCCCGCGGTGTCGCCATGATCAGCGCGGTGCCGAATGGCGAGGGATGGAATCCATAGCGCATCTCCAGACCCTCGCCGCCGGACTTCCACTCACCCGGTGACATCGCTTCGTGTGTCACGAACAAATCGTGCAGCCGGCTGGGACCGGACAGGCCGACTTCATACGTCGCATCGAGCACGCTCGCGGATTCGCGGAGTAGCTGCCGCGCGCCGTCGAGTGTGAGCGCCTGCAAGAACGCCTTCGGCGTCAGCCCGGCCCAGCGCCGGAACAGGTGATGCAGCTCGGTCGGGGTGACGCCTGCGGCTTCGGCGATGGTCTCGATCTCCGGCTGCTCGCGCCAATGGCCGCGGATGTGGCCGATGGCTTTGCGCACCACGTCGTAATCGGCGGCCGCGGCAGCAAGCGGCGACAGATCGGGCAGGCGATCGGGTGACAGCATGGCGGCCTCCATCATCTGTGCCCCATTTAAGGCCTAGCCGGGCTCCAACCCACCCGATTTCTGACCCGCGATCCTAACACCTCTCCCCGGTGGGGAGAGGTCGGCGAGCAGTGCTTGCTGCGAACCGGGTGAGGGGGGATCAGACCGCGAGATTGGAACCCCCTCACCCGACTTCCTTCGCTTCGCTCGGAAGTCGACCTCTCCCCGCCGGGGAGAGGTGAGGGCTCTCCTACTCCACCGCTGTCCGTGTCGGTCCGCGCCGGGCCTCGCCGAGCGCGTTGGACAGCGCCTGCGCGAAGCTTGCCTTCTCGTCGGGTCCGAGGAACGAGGCGATCGAAAGCCGCCGGCCGAGCGACACCAGAAACAGCCGCTCGATGCCGAATTCCTCGTGCACGATCCGGTCGAGCTGTACCCAGACCGGGTTGAGCGTCCATTCCCGCACGCCGCCGCGAGGGCTGACCTTGCGCAAAGTCAGTTCCGAGGCGGTGACCTTCACCTCCTCATAAGCGCGCGCGGCGCGGAAATTGGCGCGGAACGCGACATAGACCAAAAGCACATCGAGGCCGAGGAAGCCGAACACCGGCCAGGCGCCGAGCAGCAGGAAGGCTACGCCGGAGATAAAGCTCAAGCCGCCTATCGCGAGCATGAGGATCAGGAACCCGGTCGAGCCGAGCGAACGGTACGGTGTGATCAGCGCCGAAAAGATCGCCGGCTCGGCGTCATCGTCGGCGTCCTGATCACTGCCGCGGCGGCTGTTGTCGTCGTCCATGGCGCTCACTATACGGGAAAGATGGCGCGCAAAACCACTCACAAGGTCAAGACCCGCTGGAAGACCACGCGGCAAAGCCTCAAGGCCGCCCGCAAGGGCAACGCGGCGCGCGTCAAAGGCGGCAAGGCGCGAGGAAAAGCCGACACCAAGGCCGCGCATGGCGAATTGCCGCAATGGACCAAAGCCGACATCGAGGAAGCCTTCCGCCGGTTCGCCGCCGCCAATCCGGCGCCGAAGGGCGAATTGCAGCACATCAATCCGTTCACGCTCTTGGTCGCCGTCGTCCTGTCCGCGCAGGCGACCGATGCCGGCGTCAACAAGGCGACGCCGGCGGTGTTCAAGCTTGCCGACACGCCGGAGAAGATGGTCAAGCTCGGCGAAGCGCGCGTGCGTGACCTGGTCAAGACCATCGGGCTTTACCGCACCAAGGCGAAGAACGTGGTGGCGCTGTCGCGCCTGCTGGTCGACCGGCATGGCGGGCAAGTGCCGCACGACCGCGGCGCGCTCGAAGCCTTGCCGGGCGTCGGAAGGAAGACCGCCAACGTCGTGCTCAATATCGCCTTCGGCGAGCCGACCATCGCCGTCGACACCCACATCTTCCGCGTCGGCAACCGCACGGGCTTGGCCGTCGGCAAGACGCCGTACGACGTCGAGATGAAGCTGAATGACGTGGTGCCGGAGAAGTACCGGTTGCATGCGCACCACTGGCTGATTCTGCACGGCCGTTACACCTGCCTCGCCCGCCGCCCGCTGTGCGAGAAATGCATCATCGCGGATCTGTGCAAATGGCCGGGGAAGACGACAAACGTGCCGTCGTAACAAAGGAGGAAAAGAAATGCGCTACGCAGCCGCGGCGCAAAGGGCTTTCGCTTCGTCCATTGCCATGTTGCTAGTGGCGATCTTCACCGTTCCCCCGGCTATTGCCGCCGACGAACCGGAGCTGATTTTCCGGCGATCGACGGTGTTCAAGCTTTTGACGCCGAACGACAAGCTCGCGACCTACGGCATCGACGATCCCGACGTCGAAGGCGTCGCCTGCCATTTCACCGTGCCCGAAAAAGGCGGCGTGAAGGGCTGGCTCGGCGTCGCCGAACAGGTCTCGGACATTTCGCTGTCCTGCCGGCAGATCGGGCCGATCCGCATCAAAGCGAAATTCGAACAGGGCGAGGACGTGTTCCGCGCGCGCCGCTCGCTGTTCTTCAAGAAGATGCAGATCGTGCGCGGCTGCGACACCAAGCGGAACGTGCTGGTCTACATGGTCTATTCCGACCGCCTGATCGAAGGCTCGCCGAAGAATTCGACCTCGTCGGTGCCGATCATGCCGTGGGGCGCGGACGATCAGATCCAGAAATGCGCGGACTTCGTGGAGAAGTGAGGAACGCCGCTCATTCCCGCGCAAGCGGGAATCCAGTCTAGGTTCCCGCTTTCGCGGGGACGAGTGGAAAGAGACACTGGATTGCTTCGTCGCTTGCGCTCTTCGCAATGACGACGGTTACATCACGGGATCTCGTATACCGCCGTTTCGCCGGCGACGCCTTTAAGCGCGACGTTCTGCGGCAAAGGCGTGATGCCGGCCTTGGCGAGCAAAGCCGCCGAAGCCGGGTGATCGACCACCGGCCTGGTGGCGAAGATCGCGTGCGACATTGCGAGCCCCTGCACACGGGCGGCGATGTTCACCGTCTGGCCGAAATAATCGAGCCGGTCGTTGAGCATGACCGCCAGACTCGGCCCTTCGTGAATGCCGATTTTGAGGATGAGGTCTTCCTTGCGCGTGTCGACGCCGACGCTGCCGATCGCTTCGCGCATGGCGAATGCCGCGGCCAGCGCGCGCTCCGGCGTCGGAAACGTCGCCATCACCGCGTCGCCGATGGTCTTGACCACGGCGCCGCCGTTTTGCGCGACGATTTTGGCGAGCAGGAGAAAATGCGCCCGCACCAGCTCATAGGCGACCAGATCGCCGACGCGGGCGTAAAGCTCGGTCGAGCCCTTGAGGTCGGTGAACAGGAAGGTGAGGCTGATGATCTTGAGCCCCTGGTCGACCGCGAGCGTGTCGGTGCGATAAAGGTCGCGGAACGTCTGGTTTGTGAAAATGCGCTTGGCGGTGAGATGCGGCCGGCGCTTGCCGACCAGCTCGTCGAACTTCCGGTTCTCGTTCCAGACCACCGGCAAGGCGCGCATGGCAGTGCGGTTGGCGATGGTCAGCCGCAACGGGCCGGCGCGCAGGTCGGTGGTCGCGGTCGGCTCGCGCGCGCCCTTGAGCACGACGGTCAGCTCCTGGAGCGCATCGGCGCGCTCGGGCGCGACTTTCATGTAATGGCCGAAATGCGAGACCGGATCGAACAGGATGACCCAGCCTTCCGGCAGGTCAATCGTTACCGTCGCCTGTTCGCCGGGCGCGAGCACGCGCGCGTCGAGCGTAAATTCGGCGATCAGCCTTTCCAGGTCCGCATCGGACAGGTCGACGGCCGAGCTCCAGAAGACCTGCCGGTAATAGCCCCAGAACGGCAGCGACTGCGGATCGTGCGCGGCGATCCTGCGCAGGCGCGGGCTCACCGTGAACACGATCTCGATTGTCTCGTCGAGCGAGACGTCGAACGAGCGGCTGCACAACGAGCAGGCATAGGGTTCGCGATGCACGTCCTGCAGTGTCTCCGTGACATCGAGCACGCCGCGGCAGGACGGGCACAGCACGTCCCAGGACAATTCGAAAATGCCGAGCTTGGCCGCGTGCAGGAAGGCGGCGATGGTCTTTTCCTCATCGAGGCCGCGCGCCGCGGCAAACGCCAGCACGTTGATGCGGGCAAGCTCGCGGTCGGCACCCGAGGTGATTGCCTGTTCGATAGCGGCCACCGCATCGGCATCGGCCACTTCGCGCAATGCGGCGAAAAGAGGTGCGTTTTCGTTCACGCGGCGAAGCTTACGCGAAAATCACGGGCAAATAATACGGCTCCGTCATTGCCGGACTTGATCCGGCAATCCATGCGGGGTTTCAGGTCAGCATGGACCACCGGGTCGAGCCCGGTGGTGACGAGCGGAGGTTCGAAACAGAAAATACCGTTGGGTCATCGGCAACGTCTCCGCCGGTGCGCAGGTGAGGAGTTCGCCGTCGGCGCGCACCTCGTAGGTCTCCGGATCGACTTCGATCTCGGGCGTGGCGTCGTTGTGGATCATGCTTTTTTTCGAGATTTTGCCGCGGGTGTTGGCCACGGCGATAAAGCTCTTTCTGGATGCCGAGCTTCTTGCCAAGGCCGGCTTTCACGGCGGCCTTGGACGCAAATACTACCGAGGACGCGGTACGCGCGCGGCCGAACGCGCCGAACATCGGTCGGAAATGGACCGGCTGCGGCGTCGGAATCGAGGCGTTCGGATCGCCCATCGGTGCGGCGACGATCGAGCCGCCCTTGATGATGCAATCGGGCTTGACCCCGAAGAAGGCCGGCGACCAGATCACCAGATCGGCGAGCTTGCCCTTTTCCACCGAACCGATCAGCTTCGACACGCCGTGCGCGATCGCTGGATTGATGGTGTATTTGGCGACGTAGCGTTTGACCCGCACATTGTCGTTGTCGCCTTTTTCCTGCGGGAGCCGGCCGCGCTGCTTCTTCATCTTGTCGGCGGTTTGCCAGGTGCGGATAATGACTTCGCCGAGCCGGCCCATGGCTTGGCTGTCCGACGACATCATCGACAGCGCGCCGAGGTCGTGGAGAATATCCTCCGCCGCGATGGTCTCCTTGCGGATGCGGCTTTCGGCGAACGCCAGATCTTCGGCGATCGACGGATCGAGATGGTGGCACACCATCAGCATGTCGAGATGCTCGTCGATGGTGTTCTTCGTATAGGGTCGCGTCGGATTGGTCGACGACGGCAGCACGTTCTTCAGCCCGGCGATCTTGATGATGTCCGGCGCGTGTCCGCCGCCGGCGCCTTCAGTGTGGAATGCATGGATGGTGCGGCCCTTGAACGCCTTGATGGTGTCCTCGACGAAGCCGGATTCGTTGAGCGTATCAGTGTGGATCATCACCTGGATGTCGTAGTCGTCGGCGACCGAGAGGCAGCAATCGATCGCAGCCGGCGTGGTGCCCCAGTCTTCGTGCAGCTTGAGCGCACAGGCGCCGGCCTTGACCATCTCCTCCAGCGCCGCCGGCCGCGAGGCGTTGCCCTTGCCGGCAAAGCCGAGATTGACCGGGAAATCGTCGGCCGCCTGGATCATGCGCGCGATGTGCCAGGGACCTGGCGTGCAAGTGGTGGCGTAGGTTCCGTGCGCCGGTCCGGTGCCGCCGCCAAGCATCGAGGTGACGCCCGACATCAGCGCCTCGTCGACCTGCTGCGGGCAGATGAAATGAATGTGCGTATCGAAGCCGCCGGCGGTGAGAATTTTTCCTTCGCCGGCGATCACTTCGGTGCCGGGCCCGACGATAATGGTGACACCAGGCTGGATGTCCGGGTTGCCGGCCTTGCCAATGGCGAAGATGTTCCGTCCTTGATGCCGACGTCGGCTTTGACGATGCCCCAATGATCGAGAATAACAGCGTTGGTGATGACGGTGTCGACTGCCCCTTGTTTGTTGGTGATCTGGCTTTGCCCCATGCCGTCGCGGATCACCTTGCCGCCGCCGAACTTCACCTCTTCGCCGTAGATGCAAAAATCTTTTTCCACCTCGATGATCAGATCAGTGTCGGCCAGCCGCACGCGGTCGCCGGTCGTCGGACCGAACATATCGGCGTAAACTGAGCGGCTTAACTGCGCGGGCATGATCTGCTCCGTATTTGGTTGTGTCCCAGAGCCCTATGAGACTTGCCGACCAACACTCCGGATTGCTTCGTTATTTGCGGTTCCTCGCAATAACAAACAAAACAATCCCCAACGTTATCCCCACCGCATTGCAGCAGTGTTTTGTTTTTCGCTTTTTCTTGCATCACGCCCGCTCCGGAGTATTCTGACTTTCAGATCGATCGCGGATGGCTTGCCAGACGAGAGAGATCGCCACAGTCAGATTGGCCTAGTGCCGAAGCCGCTACCAGGCGTCGCACCAAGTGCTGACCGGATCGTGGTCCCAGCCGCGGGTAGCAGCGCTGAGAACGTGACGGGCGGGCCTGCGCAGGCCTGCCCGCCATGATTCTGCGGACCGTTTTCTCACAGCTTTCCCATTACGTCTTGCCGGAAGCCGTAGACCGTGCGCTTGCCGGCAAGCGCGACGAGCTTGACCTCGCGCGTCTGGCCGGGCTCGAAACGCACCGCCGTGCCGGCGGGAATGTCGAGCCGCATGCCGCGCGCCGCTTTGCGATCGAATTTCAGCGCCGAGTTGGTTTCGAAGAAATGATAATGCGAACCGACTTGAATCGGCCGGTCGCCGGTGTTGGAAACCGAAAGGGTCACGCTCTTGCGGCCCTTGTTGAGCTCGATCGTGCCGTCCTTGATGAACATTTCGCCGGGGATCATCTGTTTACTGGCTCCGTCCACAAATCAGAAGCTGCGTCGATCTCATCGCGATGTTTCGAAAGGTAGATGAAAACAAGACGATGCAGATTATCGAGCTCATTGTAGAGGGTGCGCTCAAGGTCTTTGACGCTTTTACGTATTTGTTCGGGCATCCCATGAACGCCTGCTGCGCGTTCATCATCCCAGTGAGTTCCCGGGCTGATCAATGCCGTCGCGGCTTTGAGTATAGCCGCCGCTCGATGAGCATCGATGAAACGCAGCAACCGGATCATTTGCTGAGCCCGGTCACGGCTCGCATTATCAAAATATTTTGGAAATCCGCCATTGTAGACTTCGTTCACAAGCTCCCCCCAAACTCCAATGAGGATTTGCTCTCCCGGGACTCAATTCATCGAAGCCGATCAATCCCATGTAAAGCGGTCGGCTGCTCACCAGCTCGTTCAGTTTTCCAGCAGTCGGGTCGGATTCATACGGCATCTGAATTCGATCGCATCTGTGATTGCAGAGATTTGAATTGTAGCTGTGCACCTATCGTATCGGCTCATGCACGGTGACGAGCTTGGTGCCGTCCGGAAATGTCGCCTCCACCTGGATTTCCGGAATCATTTCGGCGATGCCGTCAATCACCTGCGCGCGCGAGACGACATGTGCGCCTTTTTCCATCAGGTCGGCGACGGAGCGGCCGTCGCGCGCGCCCTCCAGAATGAAATCGGAAATGAGCGCGACCGCCTCCGGATGATTGAGCTTGACCCCGCGCTCGAGCCGCCGCCGCGCGACGATGGCCGCCATGGCGATCAACAGCTTGTCTTTCTCGCGCGGGGTGAGGTTCATCGCTGGCCCTCTAGTTCAGCCAAAGCCGCGGCAGCGGCGCGCCGAATGCGGTAAGAATGCCGGCGAGATCGCGGCGCAAAGCGGCGCCGTCGGGGGCGACCAGGCGCGCGAGCATCAGCCCGTTCCAGGCCGACACGCCGACCTCGCCGGCGAAAGCCTTCTCCAACGCCCGCACCGCGGCGAGCTTATTGTCATCGGCGGGATATTTGAGCACGCTGGCGACGGCGACGCTTCCCCCGGCGACTGCGCGCTGCGCGAGCTTCTCGGCGATGGTGCCGTCGAGGCGGAGGCTTTCGGCAAACACGATCGCGCCGCCAACGCGCACGCGCCAGCGGTCGAAGAAATTTCCGCGCAGCACGGTCTCGCCCATGGCGGAGCGGCCGAACACGATTCCTTCGGCAAGGGCGAATTCGGCGTCTCGCGCCAGTTCGACCTCGATGCCGCGCCGCAGCCGCACCTGGTCGAACAGGATCGTCTCCTGCGGCATCCAGGCGAGCGCCGCGCCCGGACCGACGTCGAGCGTCACGTCGATCATGGTATCGAGCCCAAGCGAGCGATAGATTTTTTCCGCCGCCGCGGTGGTCACCGTGAGCCGGGCACCGGCGCCGACGTCGATGTCGACGGCGAAACGATCGCCGCCAGTCATGCCGCCGGCGGTGTTGAGGATCAGGGCGTCGAGCGTGTCCGAGCTCGATCCGTTGGGGAAACGCACGCGCAGCGCGCCTTGTTCGTGGACGCGATGCCGCCGGCTACCGCCGCTCGCCGCCGCCCGCACCGAAAGCACAATCCGGCCGACGGCGCGATTGCCGGCGAAAACTTCGCTGTGGGCCGGCGCAGCCGCAAGCACGTTTACCCCCGACGCCATTAAATTTCGTCAGATCAGATCGCCATTGCCCGCTTCACCGCCCCTCCGTCGAGGCTGGTGCGATCAGAGGCGTAGACAACGGCGCCACGGTCCATGACGGCGAAATAGTCGCCGAGTTCTTGTGCGAAGTCGAGATATTGCTCGACCAGCACAATTGCGATCTTGCCCAGCGAGCGCAGGTACGAGATGGCGCGGCCGATATCCTTGATGATGGAAGGCTGAATGCCTTCGGTCGGCTCATCGAGCAGCAGCAGCCGCGGCCGCATCACCAGCGCGCGGCCGATGGCGAGCTGCTGCTGCTGGCCGCCGGACAGGTCACCGCCGCGCCGTCGCAGCATGTCCTTGAGCACCGGGAAAAGCGAAAATACGTCGTCGGGGATGCTGCGCTCGCTGCCCTTCAGCGGCGCAAATCCGGTGCGCAGGTTTTCTTCGACCGTCAGCAGCGGAAAAATTTCGCGGCCCTGCGGGACGTAGGAAATGCCGCGCCGGGCTCGGTCGGGCGGGCGCAGGCCGGAAATATCCTGGCCTTCCCAGATGATAGTGCCGCGGCTTATCGAGTGCTGCCCGGCGATCGCGTCCAGCAGGCTGGTCTTGCCGACGCCGTTTCGCCCCAGCACGCAAGTGACCTTGCCAGGCTCGGCCTTGAGCGACACCGCACGCAATGTCTGGGCGGCGCCGTAATGAAGGTCGATGGCATTGATGTCGAGCATAGATCTATCGCCCCAAATAGACTTCGACGACCCGATCGTTCGTCGAAACCTGATCGATGGTACCTTCGGCCAGCACCGAACCCTCGTGCAGGCAGGTGACCTTGACGCCGAGCTCGCGGACGAATGCCATGTCGTGCTCGACGACGACCACGGTATGTTCGCGGTTGATCTCTTTCAGCAGTTCCGCGGTCTGTTGCGTTTCCACGTCGGTCATGCCGGCGACCGGTTCGTCGACCAACAGCAGCTTCGGATCCTGTGCCAGCAGCATGCCAATTTCCAGCCATTGCCGCTGCCCGTGCGAGAGGCTGCCAGCCAGGCGATTGCGCACCGCGGTCAGGCGAATGGTTTTCAACAGCTCGTCGATGCGCTGACGCTCGTCCGGACCCTCCTGCGACCACAGCGTAGCGCGGACGTGGCGGTCGGATTTTCGCGCGAGTTCGAGATTGTCGGCGACGGTTTGGTTCTGGAACACGGTGGGCTTTTGGAATTTGCGGCCGATTCCAAGCTCGGCGATCTCGGCTTCGTCGAGCCGGGTCAGGTCGTAGGAGCCGTCGAACATGACGTCGCCGAGATCGGGGCGGGTCTTGCCGGTGACCACGTCCATCATGGTGGTCTTGCCGGCGCCGTTCGGACCGATAATGGCTCGCATTTCGCCGGGCTCGATGGTGAAGGACAGGTTGTTGAGCGCCCTGAAGCCGTCGAACGAAACGGTTACGCCGTTTAGATAGAGGAGTGCGGTGGTCAGCGCTTCCATGCCCGATCCTCACTCCGCCGGGAGCGGCTCGCGCACGCCGTCTTCGGCGGCTGCCGACGCCCGGTCGCGGCGCAACGCGGTCCAGTGCCGCACCGTGCCGACGACGCCGCGCGGCAACAGCAGGGTCACGAGAATAAACAGAGCGCCAAGCATGAAAAGCCAATAGGGTGCGAGGAATCCAGAGGTGAAATAAGTTTTCGCGTAGTTGACCAGCACCGCGCCGATCACCGCGCCGGACAGCGTGCCGCGGCCGCCGACCGCGACCCAGATCACCGCCTCGATGGAATTGGCCGGGGCGAACTCGCTCGGATTGATGATGCCGACCTGTGGGACGTAGAGCGCGCCAGCAACGCCGGCCATGCAGGCAGACAGCGTAAACACGAACAGCTTATAGGATTCCACGCGGTAACCGAGAAAGCGAGTTCGCGCCTCGGCGTCGCGAATGGCAATCAGAACCTTGCCGAATTTCGAGGTGATAATGCTGCGGCAGAGCACGAAGCCGATCATGATCGCAATGCACGAGACGACGAACAGGGCATTGCGCGTTGTCTCGGCCTGGACGTTAAAGCCGAGGATATCCTTGAAGTCGGTGAGGCCGTTGTTGCCGCCGAAGCCGAAATTGTTGCGGAAAAAGCCCAGCATCAGCGCGAAAGTAAGCGCCTGCGTAATGATCGACAGATAGACGCCGGTAACGCGGCTCCGAAACGCGAACCAGCCGAATACGAAGGCCAGCGCGCCAGGCACCGCCACGACCATCAGCATGGCGTAGGGGAAGAACTGGAAGCCGTACCAGTAGATCGGCAATTCTTTCCAGTTCAGGAACACCATGAAGTCCGGCAGGATCGGGTTGGCATAGACGCCGCGGGTCCCAATCTGGCGCATGAGGTACATGCCCATGGCGTAACCGCCGAGCGCGAAGAAGGCGCCGTGTCCGAGCGAAAGGATGCCGCAATAGCCCCAGATCAGATCGATCGACAAAGCCAGCAGCGCATAGCAGGCGTATTTCCCAAACAGCGCCACCAGATAAGTCGGAATATAGAACGCCGACGTCGGGGACACGGCGAGATTCAGCACGGGCACCAGGATCGCGATTCCCGCGACGACGAGCAAAAACAGCGTTGCGCCGCGGTCCAGCGAGCGGATGAGAATGTGCCTCGTCATGCCTCGATTGCCCGCCCCTTGAGCGCAAACATACCGCGGGGTCGCTTCTGGATGAACAGAATGATCAGCACCAAAATCGCAATCTTGCCGAGCACTGCGCCGGCATAGGGCTCGAGAAACTTATTGGCGATACCCAGCACGAACGAACCGACCAGCGTGCCCCAGAGATTACCGACCCCGCCGAACACCACCACCATGAAACTGTCGATGATGTAGCCTTGGCCGAGATTGGGGCTGACGTTGTCGATCTGCGAAAGCGCCACGCCGGCCATGCCGGCGATGCCGGAGCCGAGCCCGAAGGTCAGCGCGTCGACCCGGGCCGTACGGATGCCCATCGAGGCCGCCATCGGCCGGTTCTGCGTCACCGCGCGCATCTCAAGTCCAAAGCGCGTGTAGTGCAATAGCGCCAACAGTGCGACGAACACCGCGAGCGCGAAGCAGATGATCCACAGCCGGTTGTAGGTGATGGTGATGCCGCCGACGTCGAACGCGCCGCTCATCCACGACGGATTGCCGACGTCCCGGTTGTTCGGCCCGAAGGCGCTACGCACCGCCTGCTGGAGGATCAACGAAAGTCCCCAAGTCGCGAGCAAGGTTTCCAGCGGCCGGCCATAGAGGAAACGGATGATGGTGCGTTCGATCACGATGCCGACACACCCGGCGACCAGGAAGGAAAGCGGAATGGCGATCACCAGTGAATAATCGAACAAGGCGGGATTGTTTGCGCGAATGACTTCCTGCACGACGAAGGTGACATAGGCACCGAGCATGACCATCTCGCCGTGCGCCATGTTGATCACGCCCATCACACCGAACGTGATGGCGAGACCGATGGCCGCAAGCAGCAGAACCGAACCGAGCGAAATGCCGTACCAGGCGTTTTGTACCACCTCCCACAAGGCCAGCCGGTTCTTGACCGCGGCGATTGCGGCCGTGGCAGCTTTGACCACCGTCTGAGACGTATTTGCCGGCAGGCTGGAAAGGAGGCTCAACGAATCCTGATCGGCGCGCTCGCGGATGATGTCCACAGCCGCGAGCTTGTCTTCATCGCTGCCTTTCCCGCTGGAAAGGATGATCCCGGCGCGCGCTTCCTGCATGGCGCGCTTGACTTTTGGGTCCCGTTCCTTGGCAAGCGCGGCTTCCAGCGTCGGTAGCGCGCTCACCTGGCGCGATTTAGCCACCGCTTGCGCTGCGTCGTAGCGCACAGCCGGATCCTTGGCGAGCAAAGTCAGCGCACCAACCGCGGCATCGAGAGCGCCGCGCACCCGGTTATTGAGGCGCACGTTATCGACGTCGGCCGGCGCTCCCCCGCTGATCGGCTTGCCGGTAGCGGCGTCGGTCAGCTTGCCCGAAGCATCCTTAACGTAAACGGTTTTTTCCTTCGCACTGTACAGCAGTTGTCCGTCCTGCAAGGCGCGAATGATGGTTTCGGCCCGCGGATCGCCGCTGGCGGCAATCTCCTGGATGCCGGTCAGCGTTTCACTGAAATCGTCAGTGGTGAAGTGCGCAAGCGCCTCCGTGAGATCGGCGGCGCGGGCGGCGATCGCGCTTAAGGTGAAACCAACAGTCAGTAGCAATAACGCGAAGAGGCAAGCTCGGCTGAGACGCATTGCGAAGTTCCCGGGTCGAAGCCTTATCCGCTCTGGCGAGCGACGACCAGCCTTCGGTTTTTGTTGGAACATGATCTTTTCCGAAAGCCGGTCTCCATTTTTCGGGATCATGCTCTGAAATGCGGGAAGGCGATATGCCGTCTTCCCGCCAGGTCGTCCTTACGGCGTCATATTACGCGCCGCCGCACTTCTTCGTCACTGTGTTGTAGTTGCCGCACTTGAGCTTGACCCAATCGCCGATGAGATCCTTGGAGGTCGCTATATAGGGCGACCAGGCGGCGCCGGGAACCAGCTCTTTGGTCTTCCACACCACGTCAAACTGGCCGTCCGGCCGGATCTCGCCGATGAACACCGGCTTGGTGATGTGGTGGTTCGGCAACAAGGTCGAGATACCGCCGGTGAGGTTTGGTGCCTGCGTGCCGGGCAATGCCTCGATCACCTTGTCGGGATCGGTGCTCTTCACCTTTTCGACCGCCTTCACCCACATGTTAAAGCCGATATAGTGAGCTTCCATCGGATCGTTGGTGGTGCGTTTCGGGTTCTTGGTGAACTCGTGCCACGCCTTGATGAAGGCTTCGTTCTCCGGAGTCTTGATCGACTCGAAGTAGTTCCAGGCGGCGAGGTGGCCGACCAGGGGTTTGGTGTCGAGGCCGGCAAGTTCTTCCTCGCCTACCGAGAACGCCATGACCGGGATGTCGGTTGCCTTGATGCCCTGGTTTCCGAGTTCCTTATAGAAGGGCACGTTGGCGTCGCCGTTGATGGTTGACACCACCGCCGTCTTCTTGCCGGCCGAGCCGAATGCCTTGATCTTGGAGACTTCGGTCTGCCAGTCGGAGAAGCCGAACGGCGTGTAATTGATCATGATATCCTCGGGGGCGACCTTGAGGACGTCCTTGAGGTAAGCCTCGAGAATCTTGTTCGTCGTGCGCGGATAAACGTAGTCGGTGCCTTCCAGCACCCAACGCTTGACCGAACCGCCGTCCTTACTCGCGAGATAATCGACCGCAGGAATTGCCTGCTGGTTCGGCGCCGCGCCGGTGTAGATTACGTTGCGCTCGCTTTCCTCGCCTTCGTACTGCACCGGATAGAACAGGAGGTTGTTGAGTTCCTTGAACACCGGCAGCACCGATTTGCGGGATACCGAAGTCCAGCAGCCGAACACGACGGAAACCTTATCCTTGCTGATCAGCTCGCGGGCCTTTTCGGCGAACAGCGGCCAGTTCGAAGCCGGGTCTACAACGACTGCCTCGAGCTTTTTGCCGAGCACGCCGCCCTTCTTGTTCTGCTGGTCGATCAGCATCAGCACGACGTCCTTCAGTGTTGTTTCGCTGATGGCCATTGTGCCGGAGAGCGAGTGGAGAATGCCGACTTTGATCGTATCCTCAGCCTTTGCGGCGGAGGCCGCCGTAAGGCCAAGGGCAAGACCGGCCGCGGCGGCAAGCCAGCGGCGGCCCCGCGGTCGCGGAGCGGCGACCACGCCAGTGGAGTTGAGCATCGCGATGTCCTCTATTTGACGCGCGCGAACAGCGGGTGCCGTCACGCATTCGACAAATCGCAAGGAGCATGCCAACCCTCGATGGATGCTAAAGTGCTGTGTTCACGGCGAAATCCCGGTGGCCGATCGGGTTTCTGCCGCGGTCCGCGCCCATTTTGAATCCGATTCCGGTTGAATCACCGCCTAATTTTTACTCTGCGAGATCAAAAAACGAAAAACTGTGTCCATTTATTAGGCAATACGTTATCCGACAGCCGTTTGACGTGGGGCGGGATGGTGCGCTTCGATGCGCCCGTGCGATCCAAGGGACACGATGCCGAACCTCGTCAGCCGCAGGCAATTCACCATCGAATGGGGCCATTGCGACCCGGCCGGGATTGTCTTCAGCGGCCGATTCTTCGAGTTCTTCGATTGGGGCACTTGGCTTCTTTTTGAAGAGGCCCTCGGCGTCACGCCGGAAAATTTGTCCGGTGCGCTCGGCATTATCCTGCCGCTGGTCGACGTCAATGCGCGCTTCTTCGCTCCGGCGCGTTTCGGCGACGTCGTCGAGCATTACTCCGAGGTGAGCGAGTTCCGCCGTTCGAGCTTCGACGTCGCGCATCGCTTGATGGTGAGCGGTAAGATTGCGGTGGAAGGCAGCGAAAGTCGCGTTTGGGCAAAACGCGATGCCGCCAGTCCGTCCGGCATCAAGGCGTCGCCGATCCCCGATGACGTCGTCGCGCGTTTCCAAGCGCAATAATTTAAACGGCCGCGCAACGCGACGTCTGCACGTTTGAGTGCAGAAAATGCGGCGTTTAAGCTAGCGCTGCGACCGTGGCGATTTGCCGTTGACGCCGAATTCCTTCGAGCTGGCGCCCGCCGGCGCCACGGTAAAGCCCTCGGCGGCTAGGCCGCGGCGAAACAATTCGCGCACCGTCGACGCACGCGACGGCATGCGCTTGGCGAAGCGGAAATCGTCAATCAAGCAAAGTTCTTCCGGCGAGAGCATGATCTGGAGACGCTCGCCGCGTAAGCGATCGGTCATGGTGGCCCCTCCATGCAGTAATTTGTTAGTACAAATAGTGCTTCACTCAATAGACGTCAAGATTGTACTTTGTGTCTTTAGCAGGCTGAGCAGAAATTATCAAAAAACATCAATTAAGTCATTTGCTTAAGCCGCAATACGAAATTGACAAACGGCTGTGGATGGCGTGAAGATGCGTGCTGACACACTGCCGGGCGCAACAGAAACTGGATGGCCACCAGTCTTCCCTTTTTGCGAGACGAGGCCGTCTTCGATCCGGAGGCGGTGCGCATCATGTCGACTGCGTTCGACGAGGCCTGCCAGGCGCTCGAGCTGCCGGACGGCGCCAAGCGCGAGCGCGAAACGGTCGCCGTGCGGATTATCGAATTGGCGCGGCGCGGCGAGCGGAATTCAGGGCGTCTGTGCGAGCGCGTCCTGCGCGAAGCCGGCTCTGGCTGATCATAACTCCGGCTGCCGCAGCTCGTTCAAGCTGTAGGGATCCTGCTAGCCAATGAAAGCGCCGTTAGCGGCGTGTCGGAAACAGCGAAGCGGGGAAATCCGCCGCAGAACGGGGTGCGCGTCCGCTGGGCCGGAAATCCGCGCGCGGAGCGCCGCCGGGCTCGACCGCCCTGCGGTAGAGATGCCAGGTCGCGTGGCCTAATACCGGCATGACCACCGTCAGGCCAAGGAAGAACGGCAGCGAGCCGAGCACCAGAAGCGCGGCGACGATGAATCCCCAGAGCGCCATGGTCAGCGGATTGGCCACGACCACGCGGATCGAGGTCAACAGCGCAACCGCGGCGCCAACGTCGCGATCGAGCAACAGCGGAAAGGATATCGCGCCGATGGTGAGCGCCGCCACGGCGAACAGGAAACCAACGCCGGTGCCGACCACGATTAAAGTCCACCCGGCGGGAGTGGTGAACACGTCTTTGACGAATTGCAGGATCGAAGCGGGTGCAGCGTAGCCGAAATTGGCGACGTAGATCGCTTCCGCAACGGCGAGCCAGACCAAAAAGATCGCCATCAGTAGCAGCCCCAGGGCGAGAATGGCGCCGAGCGAGGGCGAGTGCAGCACGTCCAAGGCATGGGTTGAGTTGGTATCGAGACCGGCTTCCCGCCGCCGGCTCAATTCATAAAGCCCGACAGCTGCGAATGGCCCGATAAGGGCAAAGCCCGCCGCCAGCGGAAATGCAAGCGGCAGCATCGAATATCCGGCGGAGAGCGATACCAGCCACAGGCCGAGCAGTGGATAGATCACGCAGAGGAAAACCGCGTGACTTGGCATTGCCGTAAAATCGTGCCAGCCGCTGGCAAGCGCCTGCGCCAGATCAGCGGGCGTGATGCGGCGAATAGACAGCGCTGACGAAGGACTCGTGGCGCCCACCAGAAGGTGCGAAGAAGACATCGAAGCCTCCCTGAACTCGTTGGTTCACTTGGAGCTGCGTCTTCGATCGGTCGTCACGCAAAGACGCCGCCGCGAAACCAGCATAATTGCGCATTGTGGCAATCTCGGCGCCTTGGCGCCACTGGTTGACGCCCGGCTGCACGGTCTAAATCGTTCACAAAGCAGTGTGTACAATTTGCCGGGAAACGATTATGCGTCGCCGCAGCCGACATAAAGAAAAGGCCCCGTCGGGGCCCTTTCTCGGAGTTTGAGCTAGTGGTGATGGTAGCCGCGATGCCAGCGGTGATGCCCATCATACCAGCCTGGGCCCGCGTACACGCCCGGGCCGGGAGCGTAATCGTAGTAGCCATTATAATAGGGGTACGGTGCCGGACCAACGCCGATGCCGAACGGACCGACGCCTACGCCGACGCCACCCGGTCCGACGTATGCGCCAACTTGCGCCGCGGCCGGCAATGCCGCGGCCGTCACGAGCGCGCCTGCGGCGACAAGCCCAAGTGCGAGCTTTCTCATAGTTCCTCCTTCGCGAGGTTGGTTCACCCAAAATCAAAAACGCGAACGGGGACGAAGGGGTTCCCCGATTTTGTGTTCGCCAAAAGCTGATGGAACAGATTTGCACTTCGTTGAGGCTGAGGTATTTCGGAACTTGTGGAAACAAAAGGGCGCCGACCGGACGGCGCCCTTTGACTTTTAGATCGCTGCGATGCCGCTAGAAGATCGCCGAGAACGCCCAGTAGAGCGTACCGGAAATCACCATCGCGGCCGGCAGCGTCAGCACCCAGGCGAGCGCGATGTTGCGCACGGTCGATAGCTGCAACCCCGAACCATTTGCCGCCATCGTCCCGGCGATACCCGACGACAAGACGTGCGTGGTCGATACCGGCAAGCCGTAAATATCTGCAGCAGCAATAGTCGCGGCGGCGGTGATTTCGGCGCAGGCGCCTTGCGCGTAGGTCAAATGCGTCTTGCCGATTTTTTCCCCGACGGTGACGACGATCCGCTTCCAGCCGATCATCGTGCCGAGACCAAGCGCGATCGCTACCGCGACTTTCACCCAGGTGGGGATGAATTTGGTCGCTTCGTCGAGCGAAAGCTTGTACGCGCTCAACGTTCGCACCTGGTCTGCCGAAAGATCGCTCGCCTTGTCCTTCATCAGGAAGCGGATTGCCTCGGATGCCAGATACATGTCGTTGCGCACGTTGCCGACAGTGTCCGCCGGCATTTTCGAGAGCGCTCCGTATTTGGTGATCTGGTCGGAGATGTCGCGCACGAGGACGGCCAATGAAGGAAAGGTCCCTTCATTGATCTCGTGGCTGGAGACGTAAGCTGTCACCGCCGGCCGCGGATTGCCGAGCACGTTATATCCCTCGGCCTTTCCCTCGATCACCTTGCTCGCGGCAATCGATCGTGACGCGAAGGTTTGCAGCTGGTTGTCGGGCAGCGCGCGATTGAGCGCGTAAGCGGTCGGCACCGTGCCTATCAGGATGAGCATGATCAGGCCCATGCCTTTCTGCCCGTCGTTGGAGCCGTGGAAGAAGCTCACCAACGTGCAGGTCAGGATGAGGATGCCCCGGATCCACCATGGCGGCGGCTGGTTTCCCTTCGGTTCGGCATAAAGCGCCGGAACGCGGATGATGGATTTGAGCAGCAGCAAAAGCGCGGCGGCAAGCGCGAAGCCGAACAGGGGAGAGAGCAGCAGCGCCTCACCCACCTCCTTGGCCTTGCCCCAATCGACGCCAGCGGTGCCGCTGCGGCCATGCAGCATCGCGTTGGTGACGCCGACGCCGATGATCGAGCCGATCAGGGTGTGCGAGCTGGACGCCGGCAGCCCGAACGCCCAAGTGCCGAGATTCCAGACGATGGCGGCGATCAGCAATGCGAACACCATGGCAAAGCCGGCGTGACTGCCGACTTGCAGGATCAATTCCACCGGCAGGAGCGAGATAATGCCGAAGGCGACGGCACCGGAGGAGGTCAGCACACCAGCAAGGTTGAACAGGCCCGACCACACCACCGCGAAATTCGCCGGCAGCGAGCGGGTATAGATCACGGTCGCTACCGCGTTGGCGGTATCGTGAAAGCCGTTCACGAACTCGAAGCCGAGCGCGATCAACAGCGCGACGAACAGGAGGAAGAACGGCGCGTAACTGGTGACCTTGGCGCCGGTAGCGTCGATGTCGGTGTAGATGCTGTAGGCGACGAACAGGAGGACAGCCGCGATGATGCCCCCAAAGATAATGCCGGACAATGGGTTAACTGCGCCGGTTAGATCTGGGCCCTTGTGGGCTGCGGGCTCGATTGAACCCGGCAAAATGGCAGCGTCGCTCATGGACAGACCCCTCCCGACGGAAAAGCCCAACCTTGCGCGAGCTTTATGACAGTCGGATGAAGGTCTAGTTGCGGGTTAATTCTAGTCCCTGCGCCACCGTCCGATTGACGATTTTGACCACGTCGTCGTCAGCAATCCGATCATGGAGCGGCCGCGCGAATGTACCCGCTGTATGGCTCTCCGAGCGATACTCGAAACCCAGCTGCTCGAGCATTTTGACCACCGCCTGTGCGCTTGGTGCTTTCCTGCGTTGCCGGCACGTCGAACAGCGGGCTGGTGAGCAAATTCGGAATATCGGTCGCCGGCAGCACCGTCACTTCGGGCAAGGTCTCGCCTACCTCGCCCCGCTCGAACGCCTGATCGTCGACGAACACGAAAGCGTCGAGGCCGATATCGAGCATTTCCGCGATCCGCCGGATACCGAGCTCTTCGGTCTCCAACCGATTTGCGGGAACAGGAATAGTCGCGAACGCCGAAGGCTTGCAGCGCCGCAAGTGCGGCCTCGGCGTCGTTTTTACTGGCGATCGATTGGAGAATGCCGCGTCGGTCGAGCTCCACCACGGTCGCGAGCGCGGCCGGATCGAGCATCAACCCCTCGCGTCCGTCTTCGGCCAATGTCCCGCGCCAAATCGTATCGTCGAGATCCCACACGACGCATTTTGCGGTGCGGGTGCGTTTGTTGGCGGCGCCCGCGACGGGAGCCGAGGATTCGGCTTGGCCGCGATCCCCGATCGTCGCGTTGACGCCGGTTGCGAAGCGGACGAAATCGATCGAGCCAAAGACGACCTCCCGCCCGGCAGCCTCGCCGATTGGCTCGATCTGAACGAGAAACCGCATGATCCGTAGGCGGCGAACAGGCAGACCCGCAAACAGCAGGATGGCGGCAATGCTCATCGTCAGCAGCGTGAAAATGAGCCGCCGGGCGGAGAGCAACGGATCCCACGACACGGCGACGGACATAACGAGCCACAGCAATGCCGCGACAAGCGTCGGCCTTATCAGCGGCAACAAGCGGGCCGCTTCGTGGACCATGCACCGGGCGGCGAGCACTACAAAAAGCAGTGAATAGCCGATCTGGTTGACGACGCTGCCTTGCTCGGTGATCTCGGGCGGCAACGTCAGGTCTTGGAACGGTACGAACGAAATCCACAGCAGCAGGAAGACCACGCCAAGGAGAAGGCTACGGATCAGCCAACCGGGGGGAGTGGCTGTGCCGGTTGGTCGAATGAAAAACCCCGTACTGTGCCAAAGCGATTTTCCCTGAACGCGTTGCCGACGGGATACCGAACGCTGCAACACTCACGCCGTTTCGGCGCCGGTGAGCACCGCGCCGCGCACTTTGCGTGCATCGAGGCCGAGACGGGAAACAAATTGCCGCACGGCGTCCTTGTGCTGGTTGTCGGTGCGGGCAACTAGCACGATGTGATCGACCAGGCCGGCGAAAAAGCTTGTGCCCGGATTGCGCGCCAAGTTGACCGCCGCGACGATCACGATGTCGAACCGCCTGGTCTGATCGAAGGCGTGCCTGACATCGGCCTCGCTGATGCGCCGGTCCCGCCGGCTGTTCGGTGAGACGAACGAGACAAGGTTAATGTTGGTTTCCCGGTCGCGAACGATGACGTCGGCGAGGTCGCGCCGCCCGACCGCGACATCGACGAGCCCGGCATCGTTCCGGTCGGCGTCGATAGCGGACAGTGTCCGGCAATCAAGATCGGCGTCAATCAGCAGCACGCGTTGCATGGAAGCGGCCACGGCCGCAAGCGTAAGCGCGACCCCAATGGTGTCGTCTTCCTCGTCGCAGGCGACCACCAGCACGCTTGGATTGCGGGCGCTGTTGGGCGCGGCGCGCACAGCGTCATAGACCTTGCGCAGCTCGCCAGCGAAGCGCGATTTCGAATCTTCCGCCGCGTTCAACCCGAACGAAACATCGACATTCGGCAACACCGCGAGCACCGGAATGGCCGACGACGAGGCGGCCATCGACGGCCAAATCCGGTCGACGGCCCTCATCATCTTGCCGGTGAATGCGCTTGCCCCGGCGGTGCGCGGCGCCGGCACGTCATATAACTCACGCATGATTACCATGCCACTGCCGGCGGCGATGCCGAACAGCATGCCGCCGATTGCCAGCAGCAAGGTCGACGGCGGGAAGCTGCGGCGGAGCGGCGGCTCGGCGGGCGAGACAACCCTGATGTTCTTGGTGTCGAGCCGCTCCTGTTCGCCGGTTTCACGCGCGCGAACGAGGAAAGCCTCATAGACGGCGCTGCTCGCAAGCACGTCGCGCTGCAGTTCGCGCAACGTAACCATGGTTTCGTTGGTGGTGACTGCCGTGCCCTTGAGCTTTTCCAGGTTGGCGGACAGCGCCTCTTCGTTGGCGCGAGCGCTTTCGTATTCGCTGCGTGTCGAAAGCGCGACGCGATGCACTTCATCGTCGATCATGCGCCGCAAACGCGCCGCTTCCGCCTGAATCTCGATCACCGCCGGATGACGCTCACCGAGCGAGGTCGTTTGCTCGGCCTCGCGGCGCATCACCTCGGCGTACTGACTGCGCAGCGCGGTGATGGTTTGCGATTGTATTGCCTCCGGAAATGCACCGACCTCGTCCTTGGCTAATTGCATCTGCTGAACCTGGTCGAAGCGTGCTTTCGCCGCCGCCGCGCGCGCGTGCTCCAGTCCGAGCTGATTGTTCAGGTCGGACAACTGCTGTTCGTTTACGAGCTGTCCGTTCACGCCGCCGAGGATGTTGTTTCGCGCCTTGAATGTTTCGACCCGGTCCTCGGCCTGGCGCACGCGTTCCTTGAGTTCATTCAGGCGCGCGCTCAAAGATTGCGAAACCTGGCGCGCCGCGTCGGAGCGAACGTCGGTCTGCTCGGTCAGGTAGGCCTGGGCAATGGCATTGGCGATGCGCGCCGCCTTGGCCGGCTCGTGCGCGGTGACGCCGACATCGACCACATAGGTCCGCTCTGCGCGCTTAACGTATACGCTACGCCGGAGCGTGTTGAGAGCGGCGGTGACGTTGTCCACGCCGGTGCCAGCCCAACGGCTGACGAATTCAGGATCGCGGTCGAGCATCTCGGCCTTGACGATACGCCGCAACACGCTGTCGGACGTGAGTACGCGGACCTGGCTCTCGACCTGCAGAACGGCCAAATCGTTGTTCGTCTGATTGGTGGAGAGTTCGTTGTTGACTGCGCGCAAATCCGTCGGTTCGATGAGGATCTGGGTGACCGCGTTGTAGCTGCGCGGCACCAAGAGCACGAACAGCATGACCGCGACCAGCGAAGCGGCGGTCGTCCACAGGATAGTGGCTCTGCCGTCCCACAGCACCGACCAGATTTTCTGGAAATCCAGTTCGCCAAATTGACTGAAGCCGACTGGGACACTTCCGGTCCCGGCGGCGGCCGATTGCATTTGGCGCGGCGCTTCGAACATTTTTCGAACGGACTTGTTTCTGGCGGCGCGATTCGGCACGAGTGCGGCGAAGAGCGTCGCTTAACTCGTTTGCATCATTTTCGAAACCAACTCAAAGCCATACAATCGGATATGTCCATGGCGACGGAGATGGTTAATCAATTCATAAGACGACACGGTTAATGGGTGGTGTACGCGCCGGTATGCGCACCGGAATTGGCTGGGAACTGTGTCGGCCGCCGACGGCCGTTCAGCGGCGCAGCAGCCGGTAGATGAAACCCGCGGCCAAAAGCAGGGCCAGGATCGGAATCCACACTAGGATCGCGCCCACCACGGCAAGCAGGATCAAGGCCGCCACGATGCCGATGATCGCCATCAATAGCGCGAAACCGAACGGGCCGAGCTTGGCAACATAGATCTGCTGACGGATATGCGCGCCCGACCCGTAAGACCGCCAGGCGCGCGGCGGCCACTCGCTATCGCCCCGGGATCGCTCCGGCGGGATGATTTCGGGTTCAAGACGAGGCCGCTCGGGCCGGTCCGGGTCTTCCGCCATGGCGCGATGCTGCCTGTTGGCTTGTTTCATCAACAATGTAAGGCACGGAGCGACGATCACAAGCGGCGATTGGAACGTCTCCGCACGTGTCAGCATGCCGCGCGCATGACGAGCCGGTCGGCCGCATGCTAGCGTCGTATGACGAGCGCACAAAACGTAGGCAAGGCATGGTCCGGAGTGCCATCGGCGGCGTAGCGGTTGCCGCCTGCATTTGCTGCGGCGCGCTGGCGCAGGATTCATCCGCGCTCGGCGATGCTGCCAAGGCCATGATCGGCGCGTGGGAGTTCTCCAACGCAGATCGCGACAAGGTCTGCCATTTTACATTTCGGGCCGACGTCGCGGCCGGCGGTTACCGCGCCGACGTCGATCGCAACTGTGCCAATCTTTTCCGGTCGACCAAGGATGTTACCGGCTGGACGATCGACAATTACGGGACGCTCCGGCTGCTCGATGCGCGTGGCAACGCACTGATCGAGCTCACCGAGGCCGAGAGCGGCATCTTCGATGGATTTCAGCCCGGGGAAGGCCGCTACGTGTTGCAGAGCGCCGCTGCCGCGCCGGTGCGGTCAACCGACGACATGATCGGAGATTGGGCGGTCGCGCGCGGCACCGGCAAGCCGATTTGCCTGCTCACGCTTGCGGGGAGTCCCGCCGGTGCCGATACGTTACTGCTGAAGCTCAAGCCTGGCTGCGACGCTTTGGTCGCCCGCTTCGGCCCGACGTCGTGGCGGATGGACCAGGGGGAATTGCTGCTGCTTTCGCCGCGCGGGCAAAGCTGGCGGTTTGAGGAGAATGACGCCAACACCTGGCAGCGCGTACCGGAAACGGTCGACCCGGTATTGCTGGTGCGACAATAGTGGATGCACGGATGAAGGACGAAGGCACGATCAACGCAGTCGCGTTCTTCCGCGCCAAGCAAGCCGGACATTTGCCCGATCATCTGGGGATCGATTGGGCGGAGCTTCGCAAGGGCTTTGCGCGCGGCTGGATCGACATTGGCAAGCGGCATCTGGCGCCCAACGGCTATCTGCACGCCGCCACGGTCGTGGCGTTGGCCGACACCGCCTGCGGCTATGGCTGCATGATGTCGCTGCCGGAAGGCGCCGACGGTTTCACGACGCTCGAGCTCAAGACCAACTTTATCGGCACGACCCTCCAAGGCCGCATCACCTGCGAGGCACGCCTCATTCATGGCGGGCGCACGACCCAGGTCTGGGACGCGGAGGTCACAGGCGAAGCGACCGGCAAAAAGATCGCCCTGTTTCGCTGCACGCAGATGCTGCTCGCGAAGCCGCGCGGCGACCAGTAGGGCAAAGCCGGCGGACAAGCCGCGTGACCATCAAAGCAATACCCGCAGCGAAATTCGCCGCCGATGCTTCGGTTGTCGTTATCGGCGCCGGTGCGGCCGGCCTGTGCGCGGCGCTTGCCGCGCGGGAGTCCGGCGTCGACGTCATCGTGCTGGAACGCGATTCGCTTCCCCGCGGATCGACCGCGTTGTCAGCGGGGCTCATTCCCGCCGCCGGCACGCGCTTTCAGCGGGCGCTCGGTATCAGCGACGACGCCGCGCAGTTTGCATCCGACATCGCCCGCAAGGCGCATGGCGAGAGCGATCCGGCGGTGGTCGAGCGCATCGCGCAGGAAGCTGGTCCCGCCGTCGAATGGCTGGCGGATCGTTACGGCTTGCCCTTCTCGGTCGTTCACGACTTCGACTATCCCGGTCACTCGGCGCGGCGAATGCACGGGCTGCCGTCCCGTTCGGGTGTGGAACTCATCGACCGCTTGCGTCATGCGGCGGACGAACACGCCGTTTCGCTCATTCTCAATGCGACCGTCAGTGCACTATACGCGGACCAACAGGGCCGTGTTAGCGGGGTCGAAGTCACGCGGCCCGACGGCGAGCGCGATCAGCTCGGCGCGGGTGCCCTCGTTCTTTCTTGCAGCGGTTACGGCGGCGCCTCCGATCTGGTGGCGGAGCACATTCCCGAGATGCGCGGCGCTTTGTACTTCGGGCATCCCGGCAATCGCGGCGACGCAGTGCGGTGGGGAGATGCGCTCGGCGCGAAACTCCAGCACATGTCCGGGTATCAGGGACATGGCTCGGTCGCGCACCCGCACGGCGTTCTGGTGACTTGGGCGGTGATCATGGAGGGCGGCTTCCAGGTCAACAACGCCGGCGTCCGCTTTTCCGAGGAAAGCCGCGGTTACTCCGAGCAGGCGGCCATCGTCCTCGCGCAAACGGATGGCGTGGCGTTCAATATTTTCGATGCACGGATCGCCGCGATTGCCCGCCAATTCGCCGATTTTCGCCAAGCCGAAGCCGGGGGCGCGATCGTTGAGGCGCCCACGATCGCAGATTTGGCCTTGCGGCTGCATTTGCCAGCCGGTGTCGTCACGCGAACCTTTGCCGAAGTTGAGGCTTTAAAGGCTGCCGGCGGCAAGGATCGCTTTGGCCGCTCCTTCGCCGGATCGTCACCGCTGTCGCCGCCGTTCAAGGCGGTCAAAGTTACCGGTGCGCTCTTTCACACGCAGGGGGGTCTTGCAGTCGACGCGGAGGCCCGCGTCCTCCGCAGGGACGGGCAGCGTTTGCCCAACCTGTTTGCTGCCGGCGGCGCCGCGGCCGGCGTTTCTGGCGCGCGCGCCAGCGGTTATCTGTCAGGCAACGGCTTGCTGACGGCAACGGTACTCGGGCGCATCGCTGGTCAAAGCGCGGCAAGGATGGTGCGGTACGGCACATGACTGCGGGTCTTAGCCGGTCACGCTTCGCCGCGTTCGCGGTTGCGGTATTGCGCGTTGCCGAGCCCGGTGCCGATAGTCAGCACGCCCCAGCGCTTCACGTCGTCCATGAACGGCCGCTCGCTTAAGCCTTGCACCCACGCGTCGCTGTGCATGACGATCGCAGTGTCATCCTCGGCGATCGTCGGTATCGCCTGCAACAGTGCCGCGGGCAGGTTGAAGTTCTTGCCCTCCCACCGGCCCGGAAGATTGTGCGCGCCGCGATCGATCCGGCCGTTCTCGTCAATGATGCCGGGGCAGCCGACCGCGATGAGAGGCGCAAGCCGCAGCTTCGCCTTGGCGGCGCGTTCGATCAGTTTTTCTAGCATGCCGCTGAGTTTTTCGACCGCTTCGGTCCGGCTCAGATTTTTTTCATCGCCGTGGCGCCAGCGTTCGAGTTTCCAGACGGCGGCCTTGGCAAGCCTGGGGTCTTCCTTCAGCGCCAGCGTGACGACGCCGGCGCGGATGTTGGTGCCGCCGATATCGGCGGCAAGAATCGCGTCATGGCCTTTGAATATCCAGTGTGGCGCCAGGTGGGCGCCGCCGATCAGTCCGGCGTCGTCGGGATCGTTACGGATCAGCGTGAGATCGACGTTGAGATTGTCAGCCTTGAGCAGCACGCCGGTTCGCGCGACCGCGAGCTCGCCGATCCGCCGCCCGCTGAAACCTCCGCCGATAACCAGCCGCTCGGTGTCGCCCATGCCTTCAGCTTGAGAAAGCGCTTGATCACGGTCGCCAATGCCTGCGCAAATTCTTCGATCGCGCTTTGCACGACGGCAGCCGCCGCGGCGTCGCCTTCGGTCAGGAGCTTGTCGAGCTCCTTCTTTTCAATCGCTCCGGTTTCCTTGTTGCCAAGCGGGTCCTTGCCGCCCTTGCGCGCGACTTTGCGCCTCCAGCAAGTCCTGAAATGCGCCTTTGTTGGCGCGGTCGCCGACGAATCCCGCCTCGTCTTTCATTTCGACGGCATAGCTTTCGACGATGACCGAGGGCAGGCGGGCGGCGCCATGCGTTACGCCGGCGGGCAACGTGGTTTGGTCGGACATGCGGGTTTCCGGTGGCCATTCATAACCTTGGCCAACGGCGGGAAGTTCCATGGAGGCGATGTGGCCGTCCAACAAGCTGCAAGATTGGTCGACTGCGGCGCCTGAGGGCTGGGCCCACAGTCATTCGCGGCCGCTGCCGCGAAGATTTTCGCGGAGAACTTATGTTGAAATCTCGCGGCATTGGCTTGACCGATGCGCCGATACCATCAAAAGTTGTAATACCCGCTCATGGCGGGTTTTGCGCTGGGGGAGACGGTTGGCGTTCAGAGGGGGGTGAGCGCCATGAGCAGTGATTTGTTTTGTGCCCGAGTGATGTTGGTTTCAGCCTTGCCGGGCGATCGGGATTTGTTCCGAAAAGCGGCCGCTGCGCCGCGCGTGCCGGTTGAGATGATCGAAGCGGAAAGCGCAGAGGCGGCCAGCCGTTCGCTCGTCGCGGCCGGTATCGATCTTCTTTTGATCGACGCGGCGCTGGGCGATCAGGCGATTGCGCGGATGCTTGCGGTTGCGCGTGGCGCGACAAAGCACCCCTTTACGGTCCTTCTAACGGAACCGAACAAGGCCGCGCCGGCATTTCCGACCGACGCCATGGCGACGAAACCTGCGCAGTTCCGGGACGCGAAGCTGTTCTTGGACAGAATAAGCCGCGTGGGACGGACCTGCCGCGCGATGGTATTGGACGACTCGTCAACGATGCGGAGCATTGTGCGCAAGACGGTCGCGGCAACGCGATTTCCGTTCGAAGTGACCGAGGCGGCGCAAGGCGGGGAGGCGATTGAGCTCGCCTGCAACACCGATTTCGATATTGTCTTTGTCGATTACAATTTGCCCGGCTTTAGCGGCCTCGAAACCATGGCGGAGATCCGACGCTTAAAGCGCGATCCGTCATTCGTGCTCATCACATCAACGCAGGACCCGGCGGTCGAAATGCGCGCCCGCTCGCAAGGCGCCGCCTTTCTCAATAAACCGTTCTTTCCAGCCGATATCGAAGCGGTGCTGTGCAACTATTATGGCCTCGCCGCGCTCAATCCCGAGCGCGCGAAGGTCGCCGGCTAAAAGCCGGGTGACAGACTTGCGGGGATGGAACTTTCACTCTTTGAGCGCGTTGTCGTGTGCCCTCTGGGGCTGGTCTTTTCGGAGGCCCGTGCCATGCGAGCGGTCAGCGCGCGTATCGGCGTTATTGCACTTGCGTTAGCAACGCTTTTTCCGACATCGCAGGCGGCACAAGCGTTCGGTTTGAGTTTCGGGCCGTTCCATCTGTATGTTCCCGGGGGGCATCGCCGCAGCCACGTCGCGCGCACGGAGCCCTCCGCGACAGAGGCCCCGGCGCAGCCCGGCTCACCGTCGAGCGCCGCGCCGCAGACGAGCCTGCCGCAGACTGGTCTGCCGCCTGCCGGGCCGCCGAGCCTGCTTTACCCGGTACTCGCCTGGCCCGCGATCTACGACGAGATTTTCACGCCGAGTGCGTCATCCTCCTGGTCGTTCGGCTACCGGAATATTTTCGATCAGGCCTTCGCCCAATATCCGCCGCAGCGCAGCGCTGATCTCTGCCCGTATCGCGATCGAACCGCCGAGATCGTCGGGCGCATCACTCAAGAAACTTCGCCGGACGCCAAGCAGCAGCCGATGCTGCAAAAACTCGCAACCGCGCTGGGCCAGGCCAACGGCTACCTGATCGAGTCGTGCCCGACGGAAATCCCGGCCCAACCGGTTGCCCGCCTGCACTTGATGGTCAATCAGCTCGACGCCATGATCATGGCGCTGGAGATCGTGCGGCCGCCGTTGCAGGCTTACGAGCAATCCTTAAACGACGATCAGCGCGCCCGCCTCGACGGCGAGGGTGCCGCGCTCGACGGTATCGCGCCGGCCTGCAAGATCCCGGCGGGATCGCCGAGGCAATCGCTAGCCGAGCTTGAGCGCGCCGTGCAGCCGACCGCCGAGCAGCGCCCGGCGCTGGCCAAGGTCGAGGATGCCTTCAACCGCGCGCAAACCGATCTCGACGCCGATTGCCCGGGCGCGGTGTCGCGCACGGCATTGGGTCGGCTGGAGGCGACGGAAGCGCGCCTCGACGCCGCCTGGCGCGCGGTCCAGACTATTCAAGTGGCCCTTGCGGATTTTCAGAAGACGTTGAGCGACGAGCAGAACGCCAAGTTCAACTCCTTGCAGCTCGCCAGCGTGCGCTAACGCTCAAAGATTCTGCCGTTCGATGATGTGAAGCTTCCGCACGGTCAGCTCATCGACTTCGAGCGAACCGATCCGCGCCTTCTTGATCGCCACCCGCCCGATCGCAATTCGGCCGATCGTCAGCGCGCCAATGGCGACGGCGCCGATGGCGGCGGCGCCGACGGCCAGCGCCAGGACATCTGCGATAAGCGGGGTTCGTCTTGGCCGTGTAACTTGGTTCGCGGTTCGGCGCGTCATGGCGCTCCCTAAACATCAGATCAGCTTTAGCCCCTTGAGGCTGGCGTGACCCTCCTTGCCGACGATGATGTGGTCATGCACGGAAATGCCGAGCGGATTAGCCACGGCAATGATCTGCTGCGTCATCTGGATGTCGGCGCGCGAGGGTGTCGGATCGCCGGAGGGACGATTGTGCACGAGAATGATGGCGGTGGCGGATAGTTCAAGCGCGCGCTTGACCACCTCGCGCGGATAAACCGGCGTGTGATCGACGGTGCCGGTCTGCTTTACTTCATCGGCGATGACTTGATTGCGTTTGTCGAGGAACAGCACCCGAAACTGCTCGCGATCCTCGAAAGCCTGCGCGGTGCGGCAATAGTCGAGCACGGCCGACCAGGACGATAGCACCGGCCGCTTCTTGACCTTGCCGCGAATGAGCCGGCTTGCCGCTGCCTGCACCAGCTTGAGTTCGGCGATACTGGCCGGGCCTAATCCCTTGATTTGCGCAGGCCGCGCTTCCGGCGCGGAGACCTCTGCAAATGAGCCGAAAGTGGCGATCAGGGTCTTGGCAAGGGTTTTGATATCGCGCCGGGGCAGCGCGCGGAACAGCACCGCCTCCAGCATCTCATAGTCCGATAATGCGTCGGCGCCGGCTTCGCGGAAACGTTCGCGCAGCCGTTCCCGGTGGCCGTAATAATGAGGCGGGGCCTCGGCCAGGCCGCGTTCACTTTCGCGTTTCTTTTCCAGCATGGGAATCTTCACGCAACTCCGCACGCGGCCATCGGCCGTCGCCAGCGGCTACAAGGATGACCGGATTGCGGTATTTTGCAATCGGAAAGGGAAGAGGGACGCCATGACCAAAGCCGGCAACTACGCCTATTTGCCGCTCGAACGCGTGGTGTTCGGCCGCCCGGTGGCCGAAGCTATGTTGGAGGAAACCGGACGCATCGGCGCGGCGCGCGTTTTCATGGTCGCGTCGAAAACGCTCACTCGCAATACGCCGGTCATCCGCGCCATCGCCGGCGCGCTCGGCTCACGTTATGCCGGCTTGTTCGATGGCTGCGTCCAGCACAGTCCGCGCGCCAGCGTCATCGCCGCCGCGCAGGCGGTGCGGGCGGCCGCGCCCGACCTCATTCTGACGGTCGGCGGCGGCACCGCAATCGATACCGTCAAAGTCCTGCAAATTTGTTTGGCGCATGGAGTTGAAACCACCGAAGGGCTCGACGGCCTGCACGTGTCCATCGGCGGCGACGGCAAGCGGAATGTGCCGGACATCAAGCCGTCGCCGGTGCGGCAAGTGGTGGTGCCGACTACATTGTCGGGCGCCGAATTCTCGAACCTGGCCGGCATCACCGACGAGCGGATTCGCCAGAAACATTCCTTCATCGGTCCGAATGTCGGGGCGCGTTCGGTTATTCTCGACGCCGAAATCACGCTGCATACTCCCGAATGGCTCTGGCTTTCGACCGGCGTGCGCGGAATCGATCATGCGGTCGAAACATTATGTTCGATCGAAGCGCATCCTTACTGCGACGGCCAAGCGTTGCACGCCTTGCGGCTGTTTGTGCAGGCACTGCCGCATCCCGGCGATCTCGACGCGCGCCTTCTCTGCCAGCACGCCTCGTGGCTCGCCGCTTCGTCGATCGCGCGGGTCGCCTACGGCGCGAGCCACGGTATCGGCCACGTGCTCGGCGCTTTTGCCGACGTGCCGCACGGCCACACTTCGTGCGTGATGCTGCCGCATGTTATGCGCTACAACGCGCGCGCCACTGCGGACAAACAGCGGATGATCGCCGAAGTCTTGGGCAAGCCCGCCACGCCGGCTGCCGACACGATTGCCGAATTGATCGCCGCGCTCAAACAGCCGGCCACCTTGCGCGCGGTCGGCGTCAAGCGCGAGCAACTGCCGAAGATCGCCGAAGCGGCGATGTTCAATCAGTGGGTACGCACCAATCCGCAGCCGATCCGCTCGCCCGACGACGTCATGGAGATTTTGGAAGCCGCGTGGTGAAGCGGCGACGCGCTCACGCCCGGTAGGGCGGCTTGGTAAAGCCTTTCGGCGAGAGCGTGAAAATCTCGACGCCAGTTTCGGTCACGCCGACTGAATGCTCGAACTGTGCCGACAGCGAACGGTCGCGGGTCACCGCCGTCCAGCCGTCGGACAACACCTTCACGTGCGGGCGGCCAAGATTGATCATCGGCTCGACGGTAAAGAACATCCCGGCCTTGAGTACGATCCCTTCGTCGGGCCGGCCGATATGGACGATGTTCGGCTCGTCATGGAACAGTCGCCCGAGGCCGTGGCCGCAGAAGTCGCGCACTACGCTCATATGCTGCGCTTCGACGAAAGTTTGGATGGCATGGCCGATGTCGCCGCTGGTGGCGCCGGGCTTGATGACGGCAATGCCGCGCATCATCGCATCGTAAGTGACGTCGATCAGACGCTCGGCGCGGCGGGGAATTTCGCCAATCGCATACATGCGGCTCGAATCGCCGTGCCAGCCGTCAAGGATCAACGTCACGTCGACGTTGACGATGTCGCCTTCGCGCAGCGGCTTCTCCGACGGAATGCCGTGGCAGACCACGTGATTGACAGACGTGCACGTCGCCTTGCGATAACCGCGATACATCAGTGTCGCCGGCGCCGCGCCGTGGTCGTAGCCGAAATCGTAGACCAGCCGGTCGATGTGCTCGGTGGTCACGCCGGGCCGGATCTCGTCTGCCAGCATGTCGAGACACTCGGCTGCCAGCCGTCCGGCCTTGCGCATGCCGGCGAACGCGGCCGGGCCGTAGAGCTTTATCTGTCCGGTTTTGCGGAGCGGCGCGACGGCCGCGTCGACGTAAGTCATGGCGTTGGAGCTTCAGCCGCGAATAAGGGCGGCCGGAAGCCGCCGCTGGAAACACAATGTAAGCATGGGCGGGCGCAACGCAAGCAAGCCGCGGCGGCGCTGCGGCCATCCGCCTAGCCATCGACGATCGGAACCTGGGCGGCGATCTCGATGCCGTCGAGCGTGACTTTGCAGCGCCATGCCAGCATCTCGACGCCGAGCGCGCGGGCGCGGTCGAACGCGGCGGCATAGGCCGGATCGATGTCGCGGGCGATGGTGAAACGCTCCGCCGATGGAATCTGGATGACGAACAGGAGCACAGCGCGGGCGCCGGTAGCGAGCGCGCCGGACAGCTCGCGCAGATGCTTGGCGCCCCGCGCCGTCACGCTGTCGGGGAACTCTGCGAGCCGCGGCTTGCGCATTAGGTGGACGTTCTTGACCTCGAGATAGCAGGGCCGCCGCTTCGGATCGTCGAGCAGGAAATCCACCCGCGAATTCTCGCCGTATTTCACCTCGCGCCGGACATTCGGGTAATTGCGCAATTCCGGGATGAGGCCGGCCTCCAGCGCGTCGGCGACCAGCTGGTGCGGCTGTCCGGTATTGACGCCGACCATCTCCGGCCCGCTGCCCAGATCGGTTTCGACCAGTTCCCAAGTATGCGGGTATTTGCGCAACGCATTGCCGGAATCGGACAGCCACACCCGCGACAGCGGCCGGTCGAGGCCGGTCATGGCGCCCGGATTGGCGACGTGGACGGTCATCACCTCGCCGGAGGGCAACACCACATCGGCGAGGAAGCGCTTATAGCGGCGCGCCAGCGTCGCCTCGATCAGCGTCGAACCAAAACGCATAACCGCCATTTAGCACGGGAAAAACATTTTGTGCGGCTTACGAAACGATGCGCCCGCCGAGTTCGTCGTCGATATGGGCGCGGACAATGGCGTCGAACGAATCTTCGGCTTTGAAGCCGAACGCGATCGCGCGGCGGGCGTCGAAGCGTGCCGGCCAGCCGGCAACGATGCCGGCAATCAGCGGGTCTGGGACATGGCGGATGCGGGCCACAACCTTGGCGCGCGCGATCCGGCGCAACGTCGCGATTTGCTCGGCGACCGTGCAGCAGAACCCGGGCATGGTGAGGTTGACGCGCGGGCCGAGCGCTTTCGCGTCGAGCGCGGCGGCGTGGACGAGAAAGCCAACCGCTGCGCGCGGACTGGCGTGCCAGTTGCGCACCCCGTCGCCGACCGGCAGGACGGCATCCTCGCCGGCCAGCGGCTCGCGGATGATCGAAGAGAAGAATCCCGACGCCGCCTTGTTCGGCTTGCCCGGCCGCACCACGATATTCGGCAGCCTGACGCCGATTCCGTCGAGGAAGCCGCGGCGGGTGTAATCGGCGAGCAAAAGCTCGGCCATCGCCTTCTGCGTGCCATAGGAGGTCAGCGGCGTCAGAAAGAATTCATCCGGGATCGCATCCGGGAACGGCGCGCCGAACACCGCAATTGAGGAGGAGAAGACAACGCGCGGCTTATAATCGCCGCCGCCAGCGCGGATCGCTTCGAATAGCGCACGTGAACCGTCGAAATTGACGTGCATGCCTTTGGCGAAATCGAGTTCGGCTTCGCCGGAGACGACAGCGGCAAGGTGGAAGATAATGTCCGGCCGCTCGGCAACGGCCGTGCGCGCCATGTTCGAATTGGCGAGATCGCCGGAGATGGTTGCAAATTTGCCGGCGAATTTTTCCGGACGTTGAGGCGCGATCACGTCGAGAAGGGTAAGCTTTTCGATCGAACGCCCCTTGAGCGCGCCGTCGGCAACGAGCCGCGCGACGAGCTTGAGCCCGATCATGCCCGCGGCGCCGGTGATGAGAATGTGCATGCGCGTTTTTACAACGCCATTCCGCCGTCGACGAGATGGGTATGGCCGGTGATGTAGCTCGACTCGTCGCTCGCCAGAAACAGCGCCAGCCAGGCGACTTCCTCCGGCTTGCCGAGCCGCCCCATCGGCTGACGCGCGACGAAGTCCGCCCGCACCGCGTCGAGCGTCTTGCCGCTCTCCTGTGAGACCGCGGTGATGCGATCGCCAAGCGACGGCGATTTGATCGTGCCCGGGCAAACGGCGTTGCAGCGGATGCCCTGCTTGATGAAATCGGCGGCGACCGCCTTGGTCAGCCCGATCACCGCGGCTTTGCTCGTGCCGTAGACGTAACGGTTCGGCACGCCGCGGATCGACGAGACCGCCGAAGCGATGTTGACGATCGAGCCCGATTTCTTCTCCAGCATGCCGGGCAGGAAGGTCTTGATCATCCGGTGCATGGATTTGACGTTGAGGTCGAAGGAAAAGTCCCAGTCCTTGTCGGAGCAATCGAACACTGTGCCCTGGTGAACGTAGCCGGCGCAATTGACCAGAATATCGAGAGGGCCGAACTCGCGGGCGATATCGCGGCTGAACGTATCGATGTCGTCCTGTGCGCGGACGTCGAGCTTGCGCAATTTGCCGCGCAAGCCGGAGAGCTTGTTGGGGTCGAGGTCGGTGGCGATCAGGCGCGCGCCCTCGGCGGCGAACTTTTCCGCAATGGCACGGCCGATGCCTTGCCCGGCGGCGGTGATCAACGCGACTTTGCCTTCCAGCCTGTTACTCATGACTGCCTCGAATTTTACCGCCTTGAATTTCCGGCTGCGTTCATTTCCGCAAGGCTGAGCTTCTGCCGGCCGATCCGGTCGAAATTATCCGGATCGAGCCGGCGTTCGAAGTTGCGTTTGCGCACCGGCCATTCGCTGTCGAGCATGGAGAACCAGGCATTGTCGCGGTTGCGTCCCTTGGCGATCAGATGCTGGCGGAACGTGCCTTCGTGCACGAAGCCGTAGCGCAAGGCTGCCCGGCGCGAAGCTTCGTTGAGCGAATTGCACTTCCATTCGTAGCGCCGGTAGCCGAGCGTCTCGAACACGTAACGCGCCAGCAGGTATTGAGTTTCGGTGCCGAGCGGCGTGCGCTGCAAAAGCGGCGAATAAAGCACGTGACCCACCTCGATCACTCGCATCTCCGGCTCGATCCGCAGCAGCGTCAGATAGCCGACGGCGCGGCCGGAATCATCGATCACGGCGTAAGCATAGGGGTCGGACGCCGCCGCGCGCTTGGCGAGGAAGGCCGCGAAATCCGGCTCGCTGGCGAACGGCCCGTCGGTGGAAATGTACGTCCAGATCGCATCGTGCCCGGCGAAAGCCTTCCACAAATCGGCGAAGTACTCCGGCGCGAGTTTTTCGAGATGGCCATAGCGGCCCTTGAGCGTCACCGGGCCGGGACGCTTCGCTGGCCTGATTTCAACCGGCAAACCGACCGGCTGGCCGGTTTGCGGGTGCGGTTCCGAAGGCGTTGTCACGAGACTCGCTTGCGGTCTTCGCTGAAGAATTTATTCAGCTCGGCGTTGCTGATCAGTCCGGCAAAGCCGTCGAACTTTCCCTCTTTGGCAATTTCGGTGGCGGTGCGGATGAAAGCATCCATCGCCACGCGCCCCAGAGATCCCCCGACGCTGATCCGGCGCACGCCTATCGCCGCGAGGTCCTGCACGGTAAACCCGAAGGCGCCACCACCGAGGAAATTTACCGGCTTGGGCGCTGCCGCCTTCACTACCGCTTCGATCTGCTCACGCGTCTTGAGGCCCGGCGCATAGAGACAATCGGCGCCGGCGTCCTTGTAGGCTTTGATCCGCCGGATCACGTCGTCGAGATCGTTAACGCCGCGAATGAAATTTTCCGCCCGCGCGGTGAACACCACCTCGCCGCCTGCGCGGTCGATCGCCGCGCGTGCGGCTTTGACGCGCGCCACCGCGAGGTCGAAGTCGTAAAGCGGCTTCTCGCTCTTCGGCGAGTCCTCGACCGAGAGTCCGGCGATTCCGGTGGCGATGCAGCGCATGACATTTTCAGCCACCTTGTCCGCATCATCGGCGAAGCCGTTTTCGAAATCGGCGTTGAGCGGCACATCGGTCGCCGCCGCCATCTCGCGATAATGCGCGAGCACGTCGTCGAGCTTCTGCCCGCCGTCGGGAAAACCGAGCGAATGGGCGTGGCCGGAGCTGGTGGTTGCCAGCGCCGGAAAGCCGAGGCCTTGCAGATAGCGCGCGGTGCCGACATTCCACGGATTGGGAATGACAAAGCAGCCGGCCGCGTGCAGCTGGCGGAAGGACTTGCGCTTGTCGGCAACGGAAGGACGCGCGCTGCTCATATCGAACCCCGGCGGAACGATTGAAAAAGGAAGCGTCAATGACTGTCGCGCGGAACGTATTTTTGCGCAACCCGCTGATATTTGACCGCCGGTTCGAGCACCATACCTTCGGCGAGCTGATCGACCAGGGCGCGCTGGATTTCCTGCCACGGCGTCTGGCTCGGCGGATAGCGGTAGCCGCCGCTCTGCGTTAAGGCCGCCCGACGCCGCGCCAGCTCCTCGGCCGAGATCAGCATATCGGCGGTGCCCTTGTTGAGGTCGATGCGCACGCGGTCGCCGGTCTTGAGCAGCGCGAGCCCGCCGCCGTCGGCCGCTTCCGGCGAGGCGTTAAGGATCGACGGCGAATCCGACGTGCCGGACTGCCGTCCGTCGCCAAGACAGGGCAGCGAGGTAATGCCCTTTTTGATCAATGCCGCCGGCGGCTGCATGTTGACCACCTCGGCCGAGCCCGGATAGCCGATCGGGCCGACGCCGCGCATGAACAGAATGGAATGTTCGTCGATGTGCAGCGCTGGGTCTTCGATGCGGCGGTGATAATCCTCCGGTCCGTCGAACACCACGGCCGGGCCTTCGAACGCATTCGGGTCTTTGGGATTGCTCAAATAGCGGCGGCGGAATTCGTCGGAGATCACGCTGGTCTTCATGATTGCCGAATTGAACAGATTGCCGTGCAGCACCCGGAAGCCGGCTTTCGCCTTCAGCGGCTTGTCGTAAGGCCGGATCACCTCGGCATTGTAGGCTTTGGCGTGGCCGACATTCTCGGCCATGGTCTTGCCGTTGATGGTGCGCGTATCGCCCTGTATCCGCCCGGCGGCGAGGAGTTCATGCATCACCGCCGGTAGGCCGCCGGCACGAAAATAATCTTCGCCCAAATAATCGCCGGCCGGCTGCATGTTGACCAGGAGCGGCACGTCGTAGCCGATCGTCTCCCAGTCCTTGATCGAAAGCTCGACGCCGAGATGGCGGGCGATGGCGACGAGATGGATCGGCGCATTGGTCGAGCCGCCGATCGCCGAGCAGGCAACAATGGCGTTCTCGAATGCAGCGCGGGTGAGAATGTCGGAGGGTTTGAGATCCTCGCGCACGATCTCGACCGCGCGCAATCCGGTCTTGTAGGCGATTTGCGCGCGCTCGCGATAGGGCGCCGGGATCGCGGCGCAGCCGGGCAACGACATGCCCAGCGCTTCGGCGAGCGCGTTCATGGTCGAAGCCGTTCCCATGGTGTTGCAATGGCCGATCGACGGCGCCGACTCAGCGACGATGTCGATGAATTCCCGGTAGTCGATCTTGCCGGCGGCGCGGCCCTGGCGCGCCTGCCAGATCAGCGTGCCCGAGCCCACGAGCTTGCCGTTGTAAACGTGATTGAGCATCGGCCCGCCCGACAGCACGATCGCGGGCGTGTTGACGGTGGCCGCCGCCATCAGGCCGGCCGGCGTGGTCTTGTCGCAGCCGGTGGTCAGCACCACGCCGTCGAGCGGATAGCCGTAAAGCACCTCCACCAATCCGAGATAGGCGAGGTTGCGGTCGAGCGCCGCAGTAGGCCGCTTGCCGGTTTCCTGAATCGGGTGGACGGGAAATTCGAAAGCGACGCCGCCGGCGTCGCGGATGCCCTCGCGCACCCGCTTGGCAAGCTCGATGTGATGCCGGTTGCACGGGCTTAAATCGGAGCCGGTCTGCGCGATGCCGATGATCGGCTTGCCGGAGGTGAGTTCCGCGCGGGTGAGGCCGTAATTCAGGTAGCGCTCGAGATAGAGCGCGGTCATACCCGGACTGTCGGGATTGTCGAACCACAATTGCGAGCGCAGTCGCGGGCGCGAACCGTCGCTTTTGGTCATCACCGTCTCCGCACGCCCTCACCCGCGAGACTCTAGATAGACCGAATTGACGCTAGCGCGAACCCCAAACGGACGGCGCGCTGAGACAAAATGCTGCGATGCAACATGATGGAGCGAGTGTTTGCCTTCGCGGGGCAATTGCGCTGAACTGGCGGCATGTTGAAGACCGCCGCCGCCTTCGATCGCATCGGCGAGGAGAACGCCTTCGCCGTGCTGGCCCGCGCCACTCAACTCGCCGCGGCCGGGCGCGACATCATCAATCTCGGCATCGGCCAGCCGGATTTCCGCACGCCGGATTTCATCGTCGAGGCGGCGGTCAAGGCGCTGCGCGACGGCCATCACGGCTACACGCCGGCGGTCGGTATACTGCCGTTGCGCGAGGCGGTCGCCGCCGATCTGCACGAGCGTTTCAAGGTCAACGTGTCGCCCGACGAGGTGATGATCTTCCCCGGCGGCAAGCCGACCATGTTCATGTCGATCCTGATGTTCGGCGAGCGGGGCGCGGACATTCTCTATCCCGACCCGGGCTTTCCGATTTACCGCTCGATGATCGAGTTCACCGGCGCGCGCCCGGTGCCGGTGCCGATCCGCGAAGAAAATAATTTCGCCTTTTCCGCTGACGAGACGTTGAACCTGATCACGCCGCAGACGCGGCTGCTCATTCTCAACTCGCCGGCCAATCCGACTGGCGGCGTCACGCCGAAGACGGAGGTCGACAAGTTGATCGCCGGCCTGGCGCGCTTCCCCGACGTGGCGGTGATGTCGGACGAGATTTATGATCACACGCTCTACGACGGCGAGACGCATGTCTGTTTGCTGCAATATCCCTCGATCCGCGATCGTCTGATTGTGCTCAATGGCTGGTCGAAGACCTACGCCATGACCGGCTGGCGCCTGGGTTACGCGATCTGGCCGGGCAAGCTTTACGACTATGCGCGCAAACTCGCGGTCAACCTGCATTCCTGCGTCAACGCCTCCACCCAATATGCCGGGCTTGCCGCGCTTACTGGTCCACAGGACGAAGTGACGAAAATGGTGGCGGAATTCGACAAGCGCCGGAAAGTCGTGGTTGAAGGCCTCAACCGGTTGCCGGGGATGTCGTGCGCGACGCCGAAAGGCGCGTTCTACGCGTTCCCGAACATCAAGCGCACCGGCTGGAAGGCAAAGCCGCTCGCTTCGGCGCTCTTGGAAGATTCCGGGGTGGCGCTGATCGGCGGGCCGGATTTCGGCGTGCTCGCCGAAGGCTATTTGCGGGTGTCTTACGCCAATTCGACCGAGAACATCGTGCGCGCGCTCGACCGCATCGGCGAATTCCTGGCGAACCGCAAGGCGGCGTGAGCTTCAGCCGCGCTGCGTCAGCTGAAAGCCGACGACGACGATCACCAGCCCTGCAAGCTGCCAAACGCTCGGCACGATGCCGAGCGCGAGATACCCGATCAATAATGTCGACGGCGGCACCAGCGAGGGAAACACGGCGGCGCGGCTGGCGCCGAGCAGCAAGGCTCCGCGGGCGAAGAGGTAAATCGCTCCGGCCGAGGCGAATCCGCCTTGCACGACGGCTTGTAAAAGATTCTCGAAGAATCCAGCGGCGGAAATATTATCCGAGTAAAGCGGTACCAGCGGCAGGCCGAGCAGCGAAACGACGCTGGTTACCGCCACCGCTGGCATGGCCTCGATCCGCCACAGCCGCAACAGCATGCCAAACGTCGCAAACGAGCAGCCGGCGGCTGCGAACATCAGGTCGCCGATCAATCCGTGCGCGCCGATCGTGTGTAGCGCCTCGGCCCCAATCACGACGAGGCCGGCAACGATGGCCAGCGCTCCGGCGATGCGGCGCGCCGGCAGCGGTTCGCGCAGCACCAGCCAAGCAAGCAACAAGCCGCCGAGCGAGGCGCATGAGGGCTGGATGACGCCGCCGTGGCCAAGCGGCACGAACAGAAAGCCAGCGTAGCTTAGGATGGCGAGCGGCAATCCGCCGACCAGCGTAAGGATGAGGCTGCGCCATACCCCCAACCGGCGGATATCGGTGAATCCGCCGCGTGCGGCAAACGGCAGCAGCGCCAGTCCCGGCCAGATGAAGCGGTGCAGGGCGATGACGATTGGCGATAGGCCGGCAGTGACGCCGTGGCGGGCGGCGACAAAACCGAGCGCCCAGCACACCGCGGCGCCAATGCCGCAAGCGAGGCCAAGCGCCGCTGAAGATCTGGCCGGCGACGATGAAAGGTCCATCACGTTCATGGAGGGAAGACGAACAACGCTGCATGATAGTCCGCGGCGACCGCGATGATAAGCGCCGCCCGGCCGAAGCGAAACTTCGCTAGTCGAGAAGCTCGATCCCGCCGGGTGCGACCACGCGCCCGGCGTCAAGCCGCACCACGTTGGTGGCAATTTGGCGTAATTCCGCGGCGTCGTGGCTGACATAGACCATGGGCACATGTGCCTCGTCGCGCAGCCGCACGAGAAACGGCAGGATTTCGTGCTTGCGCGCGGCGTCGAGCGAAGCCAGGTGCTCGTCGAGCAAAAGCAGCCGAGGGCGCATCAATAGCGCACGGCCGACGGCAATACGCTGGCGCTCGCCGCCGGAGAGGTCGCGGATTCGGCGGTCGAGCAAATAGCCAACATCGAGCAATTGCGAGATGCGCGCGAACTCTTTCATGTCATAAACGTGCCGGCTCATGCGCTGGCCGTAATCGAGATTTTTGCGGACGCTCAGATGCGGAAACAGCCGCCTTTCCTGGAATACGTAACCGATCCGCCGCCGGTGCGGCGGCACGTTGATCCCTGTGGCGGCATCGAACAGAACAGTATCGTCGAGCGCGATCGTGCCGCGGTCGGGTGCGATCAGGCCGGCGATCAAATTGGCGATGGTGGTCTTGCCGGAACCCGATGGGCCGAACAGGGCCGTAACGCCGCCGGAGGCCGTGTAGCGCGCGGCAAGCGCGAACGCGCCCAGCCGCTTCTCGACGTCGACCGCCAGCATGCTCATTGCCCCTGGAAGCGCATGTCGGCACGGCGGGCGAACCATTCCGAGACGATGAGCGCGCCAAACGCCAGCGCGATCGCGACCAAAACAAGCCGGCCGGCCGGCGCCTCGCCGCCCGGCACCTGCAGCAAGGTGTAGATCGCCGCCGAGATGGTTTGCGTCTCGCCGGGAATATTGGCGACGAAGGTAATGGTGGCGCCGAACTCGCCGAGCGCGCGGGCAAAGCACATCACCGCGCCGGCTATGATGCCCGGCAGCGCCAGCGGCAGGGTGACGGTGAGGAACACCAGAAAGCCGCCGGCGCCGAGCGTTGCCGCGGCGTCTTCGAGCCGGCGGTCGATCGCCTCGAGCGCCAGCCGGATCGGCCGGACCATGAGCGGAAAGCCCATGATGCCGCAGGATAGCGCTGCACCGGTCCAGCGGAACGAGAACACGATGCCGAGATAGTCGGCAAGAAAAGCGCCGATCGGTCCGCGTCGCCCGAACGAGATCAGCAGCAGATAGCCGGTTACCACCGGCGGCAGTACCAGCGGCAGATAGACGATGCCGTCGACGATGATCTTGCCCCAGAAGTCCTTGCGCGCCAGCAGCCAGCCGATGGCGATGCCAAATGGCAGCGCAACGAGCGTGGCGACAATGGAAACGCGCAGCGACAATGCGACTGCGGTCCATTCAGCCGGGGAAAGATCGAACACGGCGGGTGTCCTAGCCCTCCCGGAAAAGGGAGGCTGATGCGTTCGTTACCGAGTTCGATTTTACCAAAACGGTAAAGCCGTAGCGCTCAAAAGTCGTCTTTGCAGCCGCAGTGCGGAGAAAAGCCAGATAAGGCGCGGCATCCGGGGTGGCGTTGGTCGTCAGGGCCGCCGGATAAATGATCGGGGGATGCGAATCCTCGGGAAACACGCCGACAATCTTGACGCCCGGATCGATCCTGGCGTCGGTCTCGTAGACGATGCCGAACGGCGCTTCCCCGCGCGCGACAAGGACCAGCGCGGCGCGCACATTTTCCGCCATTGCCAGTTTTGGCTCCACCGCCGCCCAGACGCCGAGCTTTTCCAGCGCCGCTTTGGCATAGAGGCCGGCCGGCACCGCGCGCACGTCGCCGACGGCGACGCGTCCGCCGCCGGCAAGCGCGGCGAGATTGAAACCGGGCGCGATCGTTACCGCATCGGTCTTTGAATCCTTGGGCGCGATTAGCACCAGGCGGTTGCCAAGCAGATTGACGCGCGTGGCGGTGTTGATCAGCTTGCGCTCAACGCCGTAATCCATCCACTTCAGATCGGCGGACAGAAATACGTCGGCGGGCGCGCCTTGCTCGATCTGCTTCATCAGCGTCGAGCTTGCTTCATAGCTGGCGACGATCTTCACGCCGCTTTGCTTAGAGTAGGCATTGTCGACATCGTCGAGCGCGTTCTTCATCGACGCGGCGGCGAAGACCACGATGGGTTTTTGCTGCGCCGCCGTCGGCTGCGGTACGGCTGAAACAAGAAGAATGAATGCGGCGACGCTCGCGAAAATACGCGTTGGCACAAGCACGACAGTTCTCCGACCACGAGCAGGATTTCGAACGCCTTGCGGAACCGTCGTTCCAGGCTCGCACGGCATGCGCCCTGCGCGCCGCACGTCGCAGTATCAAGACTAGCAGCCGCCCGGCAGCGTGGCAAAGCGCGACGGAGGCGCTATCATTACGAAAATTACGTGGAGCGCGGCATGGCCGGGGCCGAAGCGATCGACGGCGACTTCGACTACATTATCGTCGGCGCTGGTTCGGCCGGCTGTCTGCTCGCCAACCGGCTTTCTGCCGACGCAAACCGGCGCGTGCTCGTGCTCGAAGCCGGCGGCCGCGACAACTGGATCTGGTTTCACATTCCGGTCGGCTATCTGTTCGCCATCGGCAACCCGCGCTCCGACTGGTGCTTCAAGACCGAGCCGGAAGAAGGCCTGAACGGCCGCAGCCTGAATTATCCGCGCGGCAAGGCGATCGGCGGCTCGTCGGCGATCAACGCCATGATTTACATGCGCGGGCAGGCGGCCGATTACGATCATTGGCGGCAGCTCGGGCTTAACGGCTGGGGCTGGGACGACGTGCTGCCGTATTTCAAGAAACACGAAAACCATTTCCTCGGCGAGAGCGATCTGCACGGCATCGGCGGCGAATTACGCATCGAGGCGCCGCGCGTGCATTGGGATTTGCTCGAAGCGTTTCGCGCCGCCGCCGGAGAGGCCGGCGTCAAGTCGGTGGCCGATTTCAACACCGGCGACAACGAGGGTTGTTGCGCATTTCACGTCAATCAGAAACGCGGCCGGCGCTGGTCGGCGGCGACCGCTTTCCTCAAACCCGTGCTCAATCGCTCCAATCTGCGGCTGGAGACTGGCTGCCTGGTCGAAGCCGTGACATTCGACGGCCGGCGCGCAACCGGCGTGTGCTGGCGGCACAACGGTAAGACGAGGACAACGCACGCGTGCGGCGAAGTCATTCTTGCCGCCGGGTCGATAGGTTCGGCGCAAATCCTGCAGCTGTCCGGCGTCGGGCCGGGCGAGCTACTGCGGCAATACGGCATTCCGGTCGTCGCCGACCGGCCGGGGGTCGGCGCGAATTTGCAGGATCACCTGCAACTGCGTCTGATCTACAAGGTCGACGGCATCACCACCCTCAACGAGCGCTACCACGCGCCGCTGGGGCTCGCCGGCATGCTGCTCGAATACGTATTGTTCCGGCGCGGGCCGTTGACCATGGCGCCATCGCAGCTTGGCCTGTTCACCCGCTCGGATCCGGATCAGGCGCGGGCGAATTTGCAGTATCACATTCAGCCATTGTCGCTCGATCGCTTCGGCGAGCCGCTGCACGCATTTCCCGCCTTCACCGCCAGCGTCGCCAATATCCGGCCGACCAGCCGCGGGCATGTGCGGCTGCGCTCGCCCGATCCCGCCGCGGCGCCCGCAATCAAGCCCAATTATCTCTCCACCGACGAGGATCGCCGCATCGCGGTCAGCGCCATCCGGCTCACCCGCCGCATTGTCGCGCAGCCGGCGCTGGCGCCGTTCCATCCGGCCGAGTATCTCCCCGGTGACGGCGTGCGCAACGACGACGAGCGGGCGCTCGCCAAAGCGGCGGGCGACATCGGCACCACGATTTTTCATCCGGTCGGCACGGCCAAGATGGGGCTGCCAAGCGACCCGATGATGGTAGTCGACGAGCGATTGCGCGTCGCCGGCGTCGAGCGGTTGCGCGTGATCGACGCCTCCGTCATGCCGGCCATCACATCCGGCAATACCAACGCGCCGACCATGATGATCGCGGAAAAGGGCGCCGCCTTTGTCCGCGCTGATGCCGCGGCGCGCGCATGAACGCGGCCGCCCGCGCGTACCGGATTCTGGCCGACCCTTTCGCCGAATGGGCGAAGATCGCCCAAGAATCCGATACTGAACCCGGCGACGCCGCGTATCTATTAACCAGCTACGTGGCGCGGCTCGCGCTTATCCCGGCGGTGTCTGGCTTTGCCGGCGCTTGCATCGTCGGCGTGGTCGAGCCGGAAATTGGCCCCGTGCGCGCTCCTTTATTCGACGGGTTGTTCGGCGCGGTGTTTGGCTACGTGCTCAGCTGCGCCATCGTGCTGGTGCTTGGATTATTGATCGACGCGCTGGCGCCGGTCTTCGGCGCGCGGCGCAATTTCGACAGCGCATTCAAGCTCGCGGTCTATGCCTACACACCGGTCTGGCTGACCGGAATTTTTCTCTTGGCGCCGGGGCTCCGCTTCCTCGGCTTGCTCGGTCTCTACGGCGTGTATCTCTTGTGGTCCGGCCTGATGCCGATGATGAAAACGCCCGCCGCCAAGGTATCCACTTATACGGCGGTGATTGCCGTCAGCGCCTGCGTGCTGATTGCCGCCGTCGCCGCAATTCAGCACAGGCTGTTTGGCCTGGCCTTCTGACTTTAAAGGCTCACGGCGCCATCAGGACTTTGCGGCACGCGGCCGGCAATTGCGCCAGCGTCGGTCCGGGGCGCGGCTGCACCGGTCCTTCCGCCGGCTTGGGATGCAGCACGGCGTCGGAGAACCAATAATCGAGTTCATGGCACCCGTCGCCCGGTTCGGGCGGGGGTTGCGGCTTGCATTGCGGGCTGTCGGCCGGACAATAAATCCGGACATGAAAGTGATAATCATGTCCCCACCACGGACGCACCTTGGCAAGCCAGGCGCGATCCACTCCGGCTTCGCGGCACAGCGCCTTCTTGATCGCCGCATTGACGAAGATGCGCTCGACGTCCGGGTCTTCCGCCGCAATGCGGATCACTTCGGTGTGCTCGTGCGTCCACACCTTGGGATCGACGTCGAGCCGGTCGTCGCGCACCACCTCGGTCGCCGACATAAATTCGCGCTCTTGCGGCGACAGCGTATGGTCGGGCATCGGCGTGAGCCAGATGTCGGCGTCGAGCCCGACCTGATGGCTGGCGTGGCCGGTTAGCATCGGCCCGCCGCGGGGCTGTGACATGTCGCCGACCAACAAGCCGGGCCAGCCGACTTTCTTCGCTTTCTCCGCCAGCCGCTCGAGGAAAGCGATCAGCTTGGGGTGTCCCCAATTGCGGTTGCGCGATAGCCGCATCACCTGCCAGGTCGGCCCGTTGATTGGCAGCGCCTTGGCGCCGGCGAGGCAGCCGGCGGAGTAATAACCGATTGCGCGCGCGGCGAGCGGCACCGGCTCGCGCTCGCGTCCGAACAATTCCTTCGCCGGCGTCGAGGGCGAATCCGGATGCGCGAGCGGCGGCAGCTGCTTCGGCTCGAGTGTGCCGGGATCCTGTGCGGCGGCCGGAGCAAGGCCGAGAAGCAGCAGAGCCGGGAGCAAGGCGAGCGAGGGCCGCATCATCTGGTCTCCGCCGCGCGGCGCGACGCGGGAAATTTTTGCCGGAACGCCACGGCGCGGGCGCGTCGCTGGTACGCTGCCGCGAGTCGCTCCGCCAGTCCAGCGGCGAACAGGTCGCAGCCGCCGTCGTCGAGCGCCAGCAAGCGCTGCTCAGTCGCCGCGTGCGGCTCGATCGTGCCGTCGTGCAAAATGTGGCCGATTTTTAGACCGTTTTCGATGAGGCGCCGCGCCACCAGCAAACAGCGGTGGCAGTCGAGCGGCTCGCGTTCGGCGCAGAGCAGGCAGATGCGCCTGCGCGCTGCCGCGTCGATCAGGCGCGCAACGTTGTCGCGAAAATCCGGCTGTATCGCCATCGCCTCGTAGTCGGCGACGCCGTCGGCATAAAGACGCTCATCACGCGGACGGCCGCCCAAGGTGGCGCCCATGAATGTGTAAGTCATGCCCTCGTCTGCAAGCTGCGCCGCCAAAGGCTTTTGCGAGAACCACGGAAGAAACGTGAGAACGGCGCCGAACGGACGTCAGCGGCGGTGTTTGCGCCGGCGTCATGCAGCAGGCCGAGGAAGCGCTCGGCCGGAATGTTCGAATGGCCGATGCTGAACAGGTCGAATGCCGGCATTGTGACTTTGTCTCCGGGCGGTGGCTTTACACCTTCCGCCGCTGCCACAATAATGGCTGCGCTGGGCTGGGCTTGGTCATGCGGCGTGTCATTTTTGCGGCGGTGTTGACCGCGCTGTCGTTCGCGTTCTTGCCCGCGGCGACCTGCGCGCGAGCTGACGTTCGCGTCGAAGTGTCTCGTTCCAGCCAGACCATGGACGTGATCGTCGGCGGCGAGCACGTTTATACGTGGCGGGTGTCCACCGGCCGCGCCGGTTGGGTGACGCCGCCGGGTACCTTCCATCCACAATTCATGGCCGTGCATTGGTACTCGCGCGTCTTCAACAATGCGCCGATGCCGCATTCCATCTTCTATAGCGGCCCGTTCGCCATCCACGGCACCACCGACACTGGCCGGCTTGGCCGTCCGGCCTCGCACGGCTGTATTCGCCTGAGCCCTGCGGATGCGGCCGTGTTGTTCGAATTGGTCGGCAAGGAAGGCAAGGACAACACCACCATCGTGGTGCAGTAGCCCCGCTTAAACGTCCACTTTCAGCGCGGCGATAAACGCTTCCTGCGGAATATCGACCTTGCCGAATTGGCGCATGCGCTTCTTGCCTTCCTTCTGCTTCTCCAGAAGTTTGCGCTTGCGGGTGACGTCGCCGCCGTAGCATTTTGCCGTCACGTCCTTGCGGAAGGCGCGCACGGTCTCGCGCGCGATGATCTTGCCGCCGATGGCGGCCTGGATCGGCACCTGGAACATGTGCGGCGGGATGAGCTCCTTGAGCTTTTCCGCCATGGCGCGGCCGCGCTGCTCGGCGCGCGTCCTGTGCACCAGCATCGCCAGCGCATCGACCGGCTCGGCGTTGACCAGCATTTGCAGTTTGACCAGGTCCGCCGGCCGGTAATCGGTGAGGTGGTAGTCGAACGAGGCATAGCCGCGCGATACCGATTTCAGCCGGTCGTAGAAATCGAAGACCACCTCGTTGAGCGGCAGATTGTATTTCACCAGGGCGCGATTGCCGACGTAAGTGAGCTCTTTCTGCTCGCCGCGGCGTTCCTGGCAGAGTTTGAGCACCGAGCCGAGATATTCGTCCGGCGTCAGAATCGTCGCCTCGATCCACGGCTCCTGCATTTCCTCGATGTGGTTCGGGTCCGGCATATCGACCGGGTTGTGAATCTCAAGCTGCTGCCCGTTGCGCAGTTTGATTTTGTAGATCACTGACGGTGCGGTCGCGATCAGGTTGAGATTGAATTCGCGCTCAAGCCGCTCCTGGATGATTTCCAGATGCAATAGCCCGAGGAAGCCGCAGCGGAAACCGAAACCGAGGGCCGCCGAGGTTTCCATTTCGTAGGTGAAGCTCGCGTCGTTGAGGCGAAGCCTGCCCATCGCGGCGCGTAACGCTTCGAAATCCGCGGCATCGACCGGAAACAACCCGCAGAACACCACCGGGATTGCCGGCCGGAAGCCGGGCAAAGGCGCCGCCACCGGCCGCTTCTCGTCGGTGATGGTGTCGCCGACACGCGTGTCGGCCACTTCCTTGATCGAGGCGGTGAGGTAGCCGATCTCGCCGGGTCCGAGCTCATCGAGCTCGACGCGCTTTGGCGTGAATACGCCGACGCGATCGACCTCATAGGAGGCGTTGGTTCCCATCATGTGGATGCGCTGGCCTTTTTTCAGCATGCCGTCGACGACGCGGAACAGCACGACGACGCCTAGATACGCGTCGTACCAAGAGTTCGACCAAGAGCGCTTTCAGCGGCGCTGCGGCGTCGCCCTTGGGCGGCGGCAGGCGTTTGACGATGGCTTCCAGCACCTCGGGTATGTTCTGTCCGGTCTTGGCCGAGATGAGAATCGCGTCGGACGCATCGAGCCCGATCACGTCCTCGATCTGCTGCTTGACCTTGTCCGGCTCGGCCGCCGGCAGGTCGACCTTGTTGAGCACCGGCACGATCTGGTGATTGTTGTCGATCGCCTGATAGACGTTGGCGAGCGTCTGCGCCTCCACGCCCTGGCTGGTGTCGACCACCAGCAACGAGCCCTCACAGGCGGCGAGGCTCCGGTTCACCTCGTAAGCGAAGTCGACATGGCCGGGCGTGTCGATCAGGTTGAGCACGTAGTCCTTGCCGTCGCGCGCGCGGTATTTCAGCCGCACGGTCTGCGCCTTGATGGTAATGCCGCGCTCGCGCTCGATATCCATGGAATTGAGCACCTGCTCGACCATTTCGCGCGCCTCCAGTCCGCCGGTGAGCTGGATTAGCCGGTCGGCGAGCGTCGATTTGCCATGGTCGATGTGGGCAATGATCGAGAAATTGCGGATATTTGCGATCGGGACCGCAGTCATCCGGCGCAGATAACATCCGCACCCCGTAGCGGCAAGCGGCCGGGCGCAGGGATTATCGCTGCCGCCAGACGAAGGCGGCGCTGACCACGAAATTCCAGACCGTGCCGATCGCCGCTCCGCCGAGGCCGGCGATCCACCAAGTGCTGTCGTAATCGTAGATCCAAGTGGCGATGCCGACGTTGGAGATCGCGCCGATGGCGCAGATTACTTCGAAGCGGAGGAGGCCGGTGATAAATCGCCGGCCGGTGAGCCGCTGGTCGCGGTAAGTGAACAGGTTGTTGAGCACGAAATTCCAGGCGATCGCGCCGATTGTCGCGAGCGCCTGCGCCGCGCCGAACGAAAAGGCGGCCGCGAGCAGAACGCTCAGAATGCTCAGATGCACGGCGATGCCGGTCAGGCCGACCAGGCAGAACAACAGAAAGCGCGCCGAGACAGCGTCGTTGGTGAGCTTCGCCGTCACCAAAGCGGCGAAGTCGAGGGCGATCTTGGAATCGAGCTTGCTCTCGCCATGCTGGCGGCGGCGAAAATCCGACGGCAGCTCGATGGTGCGCAACTTGCCGCCAGCGGTGGCCAGCATGTCGAGCAAGATTTTGAAGCCCTGCGATGAGATCGCCGGCGCCAACGCCTCGAACGCGTCACGCCGGATCATGAAATGGCCGCTCATCGGATCCGTCAGCTCGATGCCGAGCAGGTGACGCACCAAGAAGTTAGACCAGCGGCTCACCCGTGAGCGCTGCCTGGAGAGCCCGCCGGACGAGCCGCCGTCCAGGTAACGGCTCGCCACTGCCAGATCGGCGCGGCCCGCGCGCAGAGTGTCCAGCATGGGCACGAGCAAGGATTCGTCGTGCTGCAAGTCCGCGTCCATGACGGCGACGTAACGGGCCTGGCTCGCGAGCATGCCTTCAAGGCACGCGCCGGCCAGGCCGCGGCGGCCGATGCGGCGAATGCAGCGCACCCGGCCGTCGCCGGCACCAATGGCGCGCACGGCCGCGGCGGAGCCATCGGGCGAATTGTCGTCGACGAAAATCACTTCCCAATCGCAGGACGCGAGCAGATGGGAGAGCCGTTCCACCAGAATCGGAATGTTGGCCCGCTCGTTGAAGGTGGGCACGATGATGCTGAGCTCCGGCGCCGGACGCCCGCCCGCTGGATCGGCCGGCGTAAACGCGGCGGGGGAACTCGCCGCCGGAACATCGATCGCCGATTGAGACAAACCCGCCGCCCCTTCCTCTGCGGCACCCTTATTGCTCTATCCGCATGCGCAGGCTAGAGCATTCTCAAGCATTGGAAAATCCTCAAAGATTTGCGCAGTCGGCCGGCGGCGGCCAAGCTGGGAAAAGAATGATGTCGGTAGCCAGGCATGATGCGGCTGATCGCGCTCGCTCGCGCACGAGCGGCTTTTTCGGCCGGGTCTGCCGCGCCACCGAGCGCTTCATCGACGAAACCGCCGAGCACCTGATCGTGCTGTCCATCCTCATCGGCTTCGTCGTGTTGTGGATGATTTTCTGGACCGTCTCAACCGCTCCGCTCGATATTCACATCGACGCCGACGAGGCGTTCATTTGGTCGCGGCATTTCGCGTTTGGCTACAAGCATCCGCCGGTAACGGCCTGGGCGTTCGCGCTGTGGTTTGCCGTGTTCCCGCAGCAGAAATGGGCGGTCGATCTTCTGATCGTGGTGTCGGATGCGGTCGCTCTCGCAGTCACCTGGCGGCTGTTGCGCGATCACCTCGACAAGAACCGCGCGCTGCTCGGCCTAATCGCGCTCATTCTTGTTCCGCTCTACACCGTCAAAGCGGAAGTGCTCAACGCCAACACAGTGATGATGCCGTTCTGGGCGGCGGCTCTGTTGTACTATCTGCGGGCGCGTTGCGGCCTCGGTGTGCTCGATTCTTTTCTCGCTGGCGCTTTCGCCAGCCTCACCATGCTCGGCAAATATTGGGCGGTGTTTCTTTTCGCGGGCATGGCAGTTGCCGCGGTGACCGGGCCGGGCGCGCGGCGCTTCTGGCGCTCGCCGGCGCCCTACGTCATGGCCGCGGGCGCGATTATTTTCATCGCGCCGCATATTTGGTGGCTAGTGAACGAACGCGGCGGCGGCGCCATCCAATTCGCCGAGAGTGTCGCCTCGACCGGCCCGTTCGGTGACACGCTGATGAAAACGGTCAGCTATCTGGTCGGCGCGGTGATGTATATCGCCGCTCCGCTCATCTTTCTCGCCGCGCTGCGCCCGAGCAAGGCGGCATTAGCCGATATCGCCTGGCCAGCCGAAGACGACCGCCGTCAGGCACTGCTGTTGCTGATCGTTCCGCTCGTCTTGCCGGCATTGGTCAATCTGGTCATTCCGTACCGGATTACCCCGGACTGGACGTTCCCGAACTGGGCGCTGTTGCCGGTTGTTCTTTACGGATCGTCCTATCTCGCCATCGACACGCGCGCCACGGCGCGCGCGGGTCTTGCCGGCCTCGCCATCGTGCTGGCCATTGTGCTGGTCTCGCCGGTGATGGCCTGTGTTCGGATCGTCAGTGAACCCGATCAGTTCCGTCCGCATTTCCGGCAAGCCGCCGATTTGGCGACCCGGCTCTCTCCTCAGCCGGTGCGGCTCTATTGGGGATCGGACGAAATCGTTGGCGGCATGCAGGCGTACTTGCCGCAGGCGCGGTATTTGCCGTACCCGCTTTCGCCGGAAGGGCGCGCCGCGGCGCGCGCGAAGGGCGTGGTGATCGTCTGCCTGACCGGCGATCTGGCCTGCCGGAAAGTCGCCGAGACCCTGGCGCCGTCTGGAGCGGTCACGACTGCAGCAGGTCTGAAGCGCAGCTTTCTGGGAATCTCTGGCCCGCCGCTGAACGTGCAAGTCGTCGTGGTGTCGCCGGACGCGGCGGGCAAAGCAAGCTGACGCATTAGCGCGCCTGCGCTATGTCGGCGCGTTGGCGACGGTCGCGGGAGCGGTTGGCGGGGGCTTCGCGGCAGGCATCAGCGCACACCAGCGGCGCGGCTGAATCATCAAGGCCGCCATCCAAACGTAAATCACGACGATGATCGCAGGCTTGGTCACAACGTCGACCGGCACGCTGACGACGTAGCCGAGAGCCTGGCAGGCCGCGATCAAGAGCCAGCCGCGCAGATCGGCGCTGTTGCGCAGCACCATCAGAAAGGCGACGGCGGAGATGGCCGGCGTCACCGCCAGATACGACACGTTTTCATTACGCGGGCCGAACAAGGTGATGTAGAGGCCCGACAGCATCAATAGCGCGAGCGCGAAAGCTTTACGGTCGCCAGTCTCGCGCACGCGCCAGGCCAGCCAAAGCGTGCCGACGGCGACCGCGAGCCGGATGGCAAACGTTACTTTTCCGGGCAGCGCGATACCGAGGCCTCGAAGCAGTGTGGTGAAATCCGCTTGATATATCCATTCGCCGGGCCGGGCGGTCGCCACCGCCCAAAGTTTCATTCCCAACGCCTGATATTGTCCGATCAAATAATCCCAATGCAGGAAGGCAAACGGCAGCAGTGCGGCCCCCACGATGCCGGCAATCAGCAGCAACCGCATGCGTGGGACCAGCGCGCCCGCGAGCACGATCATCACGAGCGCTAGCGGTTTTACGATCAACGCAAGGCTGAACCAAAGCGACGCCGGCTGATAGCGCCCGCGCATGATCGCCGCGGTCGCCAGCATCATGCCGGCCACCATCGGAATCTGCAGCTGCACGTGCTTGAAGTGATACCAGCCGGCCCAGACATTGACCGCGAGCAGCAGGCCGGCAATCCAGATTGCCCCCGGCCGGTCGTCAAAAAGCGCGCGGGTGAACGCGACGGCGCCCCAGGTCAGGAGCGCGGCAAAGATCGAAAATGACACGGCCGCCGCCGGCGTTTCGCCGAGCCGCAAAAGCGGAACCATCAGCAAGAGCGATGTCGGCCAGTAGCTGACGTCGCCCAGCGTCGCGGGATTATAGACCGGCTGCTCGGCCCATAGCTTGGCCGCGAAGTCGAAGTAATAACCGAAAGCGGCGCCGTAACGGCGCGGGTGTGTGCGCAGCAGCACCGCGACGACGATGACGATCCAGATCGCCCAGCCGAACCAGGGAAATCTTTCCAGCAAGCTCAGCAGCGTCACGTGCAGCCGCTGCTGAGGCAATCGAAGCGGCACTTCGCCTTCCCCTATGGACCCGCCGGTGCCGGCGGGCCGTGACGTGCAGCGACGGCTCAGTACCGGTAATGGTCAGTCTTGAACGGGCCGTCGACCGGGATACCGATATAGGTCGACTGCTTGTTGGAAAGCTTGGTCAGCTTAACGCCGATCTTGTCGAGATGCAGCCGCGCCACTTTCTCGTCGAGCTGCTTGGGCAGAGTGTAGACCTTCTTCTGATACTTGCCGGGATTGGTCCACAACTCGATCTGCGCCAGCGTCTGGTTGGTGAACGACGATGACATTACGAAGCTCGGATGGCCCATGGCATTGCCGAGATTGACTAGCCGGCCTTCCGACAACAGGATGATGCGCTTCTTGTCGGGGAATTCGATCTCGTCGACTTGCGGCTTGATGTTCTCCCATTTGAGATTTTTCAGCGCCGCCACCTGAATTTCGGAATCGAAATGGCCGATGTTGCAGACGATGGCGCGGTGCTTCATCTGGCGCATGTGATCGATGGTGATGACGTCGACGTTGCCGGTAGCGGTGACGAAGATATCGGCGCGAGATACCGCGTCCTCCATGGTCACCACCTCGTAGCCTTCCATCGCCGCCTGCAGTGCGCAGATCGGATCGATTTCCGAGACCAGAACGCGGCAGCCGGCCTGACGGAGCGACGCCGCCGAGCCTTTGCCGACGTCGCCGAAGCCGGCGACCATCGCCACCTTGCCGGCCATCATCACGTCGGTGCCGCGGCGGATGCCGTCGACCAGCAACTCGCGGCAGCCATAGAGGTTGTCGAACTTCGACTTGGTGACGCTGTCGTTGACGTTGATGGCCGGGAATAGCAGCTTGCCTTCCTTCTCCATCTGGTAGAGGCGGTGCACGCCGGTGGTGGTTTCCTCTGTCACGCCGCGGATGGGCTTCGCGGTTTTTGAATACCAGCCCGGCTGGTGAACCAGCCGCTTCTTGATTGCGGCGAACAGCACCTCTTCTTCTTCATTGTTGGGATGGTGCAACACATTGGGAGTCATCTCGGCCTGCGAGCCAAGGTGCATCAGCAGCGTCGCGTCGCCGCCGTCGTCGAGGATCATGTTCGGGCCGCCGCCGTCGGACCATTCGAAGATGCGATGGGTGTAGTCCCAATACTCCTCCAGCGACTCGCCTTTGACGGCGAAGACCGGCGTGCCAGCGGCGGCGACAGCGGCCGCGGCATGGTCCTGCGTCGAATAAATGTTGCATGATGCCCAGCGCACGTCGGCGCCGAGCGCCTTGAGCGTCTCGATCAGCACCGCGGTCTGAATGGTCATATGCAGCGAGCCGGCAATTCGCGCGCCGCGCAGCGGCTGCTCGGGCCCGTATTCCTCCCGCGTCGCCATCAGCCCGGGCATTTCCGTTTCGGCGATGGCGAGTTCCTTTCGCCCCCAATCGGCAAGACCAATGTCCTTAACGACATAATCGGCGGGCTTTGCTTTCGGCTTGGTTGACGTTCTCATGACAATCCTTCGGCGCTCCTTGGCGGGTCCTTATACAGCGGGCATGTTGGAAGGTCTCGGCCGGCCTCGTCCGAGCCGACGCGGCGGCACTAAGACATAAAGATACCTTTATGTCTATGGCCGAACCGGAATGGCGGCAATGTATTCTGCTGGTATGGACGTTGAGGCTCCAGGCAAGATCAAATCGCTGCGCCAGCTCGCCGACAATGAGGCGCGTTGCACGCGTTGCCCACTTTATCGCGATGCCACCCAGGCCGTGCCAGGCGAGGGCCCAAGCCACGCCACCTTCATGCTGGTGGGCGAGCAGCCGGGCGACAAGGAAGATACCGCCGGCAAGCCGTTCGTGGGGCCGGCCGGCCGCGTTCTCGACCGTGCTCTGCACGATGCCGGGATTGCGCGCGAAGAGACATTCGTCACCAACGCGGTCAAGCACTTCAAGCACGAGTTGCGCGGCAAACGCCGGCTGCACAAACGGCCGAACACTTACGAAATCGAGCGTTGCAAGATCTGGCTCGACGTCGAGCGGGGCCTGGTCAAGCCGTCGACCGTCGTCGCGTTGGGGGCGACCGCGGCGCGCAGCCTGACCGGGCGCACGGTCATGATCGGCAAGGTGCGCGGTCAGAAGCTTAAACTGGCGGACGGCACTCGGCTCGTGATCACGATCCATCCGTCAGCGCTGCTGCGCATCGAGGATGACGAAGAGCGGCGTGCCGCCTACCGGACCTTCGTCGCCGATCTCAAGGCTGCGGTGGCGGCGTCGCGTACCGACGCGCGCGAAAAAGCCGGTTAGCTTTTGGCCGGGGGGGCGGTTCGCGCCACGCCGGCCTGACCGAGCGCCGCGCCGATTTGCTGTACCCGGTTGATCAGGTCGATGGCTGCGGCGGGCGGCAACGCAAGCCGGCAAATCGGATAGCGCCGGCCGGTGATCGCCGTATTCGGCTTGACCTCGTCGAGGCGGGTGACTGCGAATTCGATACGGAGCGTTTGGCCGTCGAAAACCAGGCCGCTGATCGCATCGGCGAAAGTTTCGGAGACGTCCGGACGATCGATGTAGCGGATCGTTGCCTGCTGCCGTGCGGCGGCTGGTACGGAAGGGCCTTTCGCTGCGGTCGTTTCACCCTTTTCGGAAGCCATTGATTTTCTCCTCCGCCGCGTGATGGCACGCTTGCGTCTAGTCATCTTCGCCAAATCGCGAGTCGATCAGTTTGGTCAACGCGTCGATTACTTCCGCCGCCTCTTTACCGGTTGCTTCGACGGTGATCGAAGTGCCTGGCGAGGCGGCCAGCATCATCAACCCCATAATCGACGTGCCGCCAACCGTTTCGCTGCAACGCATGACGCGCACGTCGGCATCGAATTTTTCCACCGTCTGCACGAATTTGGCAGATGCGCGCGCGTGTAGCCCCTTACGGTTGCAGATGGCAAGCTTGCGGACAACCGCGCCTTCACGGAATCGCTGCTCGCCGGCCGCGCATTCCTCGCTGCGGGGAGCCGGAGTGCTCATTTGCCGGTGAGCACCCGACTGGCAATGGTGACGTATTTCCGTCCGGCATCTTGGGCGGCAGCGACGGCCTCCGCAAGCGGGCACTCGTCGCGGACTTTGGCGAGCTTGACCAGCATCGGCAGATTGATGCCGGCCAGCACCTCGACCTTCGGGCGGCTCATTACCGAGATGGCCAGATTGGAGGGGGTGCCGCCGAACATATCGGTCAGGATGGCAACCCCATCGCCGGTGTCGACGCGCTTCACCGCCTCAATGATGTCCTTGCGGCGGGCCTCGACGTCGTCGTCCGGCCCGATGGTGACTGCCTCGATCTGGTGCTGGGGACCAACGACGTGCTCCAGGGCCGAGCGGAACTCGACAGCCAGCCGCCCGTGGGTCACAAGCACAAGTCCGATCATAGAACTCCTCGCGGGCGCGTCCCGGTTGCGCCGCACGAAAGGGTGCTCATCTTGACCATCCGAAGCCCAAGCGCAAGGGGCATTTTCGCGTAAATCCGGGGGCTGCTGCATTGCAGTAACCGGGGCCAATGCTTGGCGTGGAGGCCGCAATAGGACCGGCCAAATCCGGTCCGACGCATTTCCAAATCTAGGCGTCCGCGGTTAACCAATCTCCAAGCCGCAGTCCAGCGGCGCTAAAGCCAGTCGTCCGCCGATGAATTATTGAGGACGGCCAGCAAGGCCGGCAAGGCCGCGGCCTCCGCTGCGACGGCGAGTCGCGGCAAGGAAATACCATCGATTTCCGTCTTGCGCTGGGCGGCATCGGGCAGCCGATGCGCGTCGGCGGCCGCAAGATCGACCACCAAGCCGACGACGGTGCTCGCTTCATACGGCAGCCGGAGGTGTCCGGCCCCGCGCACCTCGATCAGGCCGGCCAAGGTCTCGGCCGGGCGCGCCAGCAACCGCCCCCCGGCCGCCTGAAGATGCACGCGATCGTCGGCGACCAGCCGAACCAGGCGCAAGGCGCCGGCGCGGCCGGCTTCAATCAGTTCGAGCGCAAGCCGCGACTTGCCGGATCCGGACGGCCCGCGGATCAACACGGCGCGCGCGCCGACCAGGACCGCGGAAGCGTGCACCGTCGTCGATTGCGGAGGCATCAGCCTGCAGGCAGACGCACAACGAACCGAGCGCCGGTGACGGTCAGGTTTCCGTCTGCGCCGGTCGCGGTCCGGTTTTCCACCCAGATCGCGCCGCCATGCGCTTCGATAATCTGCTTGGAGATGGAAAGTCCGAGACCTGAATTCTGCCCAAAGCCCTGATGCGGGCGATCTGTGTAGAAACGCTCGAACACCTTATCGACCGCATCCGGCCGCACACCCGGGCCGTCGTCGTCGACCAGAATGTCGACATGACTTTTAAGTCGCCGACAGGTAACGCGCACCGTCCCTTCCGGCGGCGAGAAGGAGCGCGCGTTCTCGATCAGATTGTCGACCACCTGTCCAAGCCGGGAATCATGTCCCGGCACCTGGAATGTGCGCCCGCCGCCGCCTTCGAAACGCAGCGTGACGCGCACGCCGTCGTCGCGCTTGACCTCGTTGGCGACGCCGACCAGCGTGTTGAGAAGCTTGGCCAAATCGACCGGCGCTGTCTCCTGCCGTTGCAATTCGGCGTCGAGCCGGCTTGCGTCGGAAATGTCGGAAATGAGCCGATCGAGCCGCCTGACGTCGTGCTGGATGATATTGAGCAGTCGCGCGCGGCTCTCCTCGGTCTTGGCGACCGGCAAGGTCTCGACCGCCGAGCGCAGCGAGGTGAGCGGGTTTTTCAGTTCGTGCGCGACGTCGGCCGCGAAGCTCTCAATCGCTTCGATGCGGCTGTAGAGCGCGTTGGTCATATCGCGCAACGTGCCGGAGAGATGGCCGATCTCGTCGCGCCGTCGGGTAAAGTCCGGAATCTCCACGCGCGAGCGAATGCGGCGTCGGACGCTCTCGGCGGCATCTGCCAGCCGCCGCACCGGTTCGGCGATCGTGCCGGCGAGCAGGATTGAGAGCACGACCATCACGCCGGCGGCAACCAAAAAGACTTTCAGGATGGCGAGCCGCTCGGCCTCGACCATGTCGTCGATGTCGGCGCCCTGAGTGGATAGCATCAGCGCGCCGCGCACGGCGCGGAAGCGTTGCACCGGCACCGCGACCGAGACGATAACGTCGCCGCGCTCGTTGATGCGCACCATGCTGGCGTTCTGGCCGGCCAGCGCCTGCGCCACTTCCGGATAGCCGCGTCCGCTCAGCGCGCCGAGATCTTGATAAAGCGGCAGATCGCCGCGTCCGAGCCAGCGGCGCGCCGCGATGTAGGCGCGCTCGAATATGCGGGGTTTCTCGGCGTTCGGCGGCGGAAGATCGTAGCGCAGCACATCGCCTCGGCCGAAGAGATTGCGGCTGTCAACTAGCAGAACGCTGTCGCGGTCGTAAATGCGCGCGCGTGTCTTGGTCGGCGAGACGAGCCGGCGCAGCACCGGCGCCACACGCTCCGGATTGATCGGAAAATCGATGCCGTAAAGCGCGTCCTCGGACGGACCGTAACTTTCGCCTGCACGCAGATCGAGCAGTTTGTCCGGATCGACGGTGATCGCCGAGCCGGTGTCGACGGTCGCTTGCGCCGCGATCGCGGCGGCAATGATTTGCCCCTGCACCAAAAAACTCTGGATGCGTGCGTCGATCAGGCCGGCGCGGAACTGCGAAAGGAACGTAAAGCCGATGGACAGCGCCACCAGTCCGGCGAGGTTCAGAAAGAGAATGCGGCGTGTGAGGCTGGAGAAGCTCTGCGTGATGAAAAATTGCCAGGCGCGCTGCACCCAGCTGCCGACACGGGCCAAGCCGTTCGGACGCGGCTGCGCCGCGGCCTCATCGAGGCCGTCAGCCGCGATCTGCGGCGCTATTTCAAGCGATTGGGCCTCAGGGGCCCCTGCCATTTCCGCGGTTCGATCAAGCACGTCGTCTGCCGGGGTTCCGATCATGTCCGCTCTTGCGGCCATGGACGCCATTACTACCGCACGTCAGCCGTCCCAGTCAGGAGCCATTTTGCGCCACGGATCACATTCGGTTGTCCACGGCCCTGCGCACTCAGGCGCTTATTCCTTAAAACGATAACCGACACCATACAGCGTTTCGATCATGTCGAATTCGTTGTCGCTCGCCTTGAACTTCTTGCGCAGCCGCTTGATGTGGCTGTCGATGGTGCGATCGTCGACATAGACCTGATCGTCGTAAGCGGCGTCCATCAGCGCGTTGCGGCTCTTTACCACGCCGGGCCGGCTCGCCAGCGCGTGCAGGATCAGAAACTCGGTGACCGTGAGCGTCACCGCCTCGTTCTTCCAGGTGCAGGTGTGGCGCTCGGGATCCATGCGCAGCAGCCCGCGCTCGAGTACTTTGCTGTCGGCCTCTTTCGGCGTGGTTCCGTCTTTCGGCGACACGCGGCGCAGCACGGCCTTGACGCGCTCGACCAATAGCCGCTGCGAAAACGGTTTGCGGATGAAATCGTCCGCGCCCATTTTCAGGCCGAACAATTCGTCGATCTCCTCGTCCTTCGAGGTGAGGAAGATCACTGGCAGATCCGATTTCTGCCGAAGCCGGCGCAAAGTCTCCATGCCGTCCATGCGCGGCATTTTGATATCCAGAATGGCGAGATCGGGCGGCGCAGACTTGAAGCCGTCGAGCGCCGAGGCGCCGTCGGTATAGGTCGTTATGCGATAACCTTCGGCCTCGAGCGCAATGGATACTGAGGTCAGGATATTGCGGTCGTCATCGACCAGAGCGATTGTCGGCATGGCGGCCTTCTAGCATAAGTCGGCCGCAAGCAGCATCGCCCCGGCCCCATAAGCCTTTGAAACCTCATGTGGGGGCGGAAGTGTGACCAGACAAGGCAAAATCGGGGCAAATACCGCGATGGGCGGGACGTGGGAATGAGCACGGATGAAGCCACAGCGGACAAGGCTGCAGCTTTGCCGGGTGTGATGCCCGATCGCCTTCCCGAAGGCGCGCCGGCCACCGACTTTGACGCCAAGGCGATCGCGCGGGCGCTGTTGCGCGCGGCAAGGGCGGGGGCGCTTGCGACCATCGACCGCAACACCGGTCACCCGTTCGCCTCTTTGGTTAACGTTGCGACCGACGTTGACGCTTCGCCGCTCATACTGATTTCGCGGCTAGCCACTCATACCGCCAATCTGGAAAAGGACCCCCGCGCGTCGCTGCTTGTTTCGTCCGGCGGGCGCGGCGATCCACTCGCGCATCCGCGCCTGACCGTGCTCGGTGAATTTGCAACGATCCGGCGCGATGCTGGCGACGAACCGCGTCTGCGCCGGCGGTTCCGCGCGCGCCACCCGAAGTCGGAGCTTTACGCCGGCTTTGCGGATTTCGGGTTCTGGCGGCTGAGCATTGCATCCGCGCATCTCAACGCCGGCTTTGCCCGCGCCGCCGATCTGAAAGCCGCCGAGCTGATGACTGACACGTCCGGCGCGGCGAGTTTGATCGCGGCGGAAGAAAGCGCGCTCGCGCATATGAACGAAGACCACGCCGACGCGATCCGCCTCTATGCGACCAAGCTGCTCGGTGCCGACGACGGAGCCTGGCGGCTCACCGGCCTCGATCCGGAAGGGCTCGACCTCGCTTGCGACGATGCCATCTTGCGTCTGCCGTTTGCCGAACGTGTCGTGAACGCGGAGCAGCTACGCGCGACGGTGGTCGATCTGGCGAAGGCCGCGCGCGCCAAATAATCCCCGCCTGTACGCTTGCTGCAATGCAGCGCGAGGAACGCACAGGGTTTTCCCCGGTTAGCCATGTGATGGGAGTCGGTCTTGGCAGATGCTAGGATGCCCGATATAGGGTCGCGCGCCCGGCCGCGGGCGAACTCGGCCTCCTTGGAGGCGCAAAAAAGACCGCCGGCAGCCTCACTGCCGGACGCGTTGCGGAGGCGAGCGTGAAAGAATCGGGTCTGCGAAACAGCGCCCACGGAGCCGATAAATTTGGCTTGAACAATCTCGCCGCGATCCGCTGGAATTTGCCCGATACGGTGCTCACCGAACACGCGATTGCCAATGGCGAAGGCTCGCTGGTCAACGGCGGCGCATTCTGTGCCGAAACCGGTACGCATACCGGACGCAGCCCCAAGGACAAATTCGTGGTGGTCGACGCCCAGACCGAGAAATCGGTGTGGTGGGAGAAAAACGGCCGGCTGTCGCCGGAAAAATTCCAGCTGCTGTTCGAAGACTTCATCACCCACGCCAAGGGCAAGACGCTTTATGCGCAAGACCTCTACGGCGGCGCCGATCCGAGATACCGCATCAAGATTCGCGTCTATAACGAGCTCGCCTGGCATTCGATGTTCATCCGCGCGCTGCTGATCCGGCCCGAGCGCGCCGAGCTTTCGCATTACGTGCCCGATTTCACCATTCTCTCGCTGCCCTCGTTCAAGGCCGATCCGAAGCGCCACGGCGTACGCAGCGAAACCATCATCGCGCTCGATTTCACCCGGCGCATCATCCTGATCGGCGGCACCTCCTATGCCGGCGAGATGAAGAAATCGGTGTTCACCACACTCAATTACTACCTGCCGGCGGAAAGCGTGATGCCGATGCATTGTTCGGCCAATGTCGGGCCAAACGGCGACGTGGCATTGTTCTTCGGCCTATCTGGCACTGGCAAGACGACGTTGTCGGCGGATTCCAGCCGCACATTGATCGGCGATGACGAACACGGCTGGGGCCCGCAGGGCGTGTTTAACTTCGAAGGCGGCTGCTACGCCAAATGCATCAAGTTGTCGGCCGAGGCCGAGCCGGAGATTTACGCCACCACGCACCGTTTCGGCACCGTGCTGGAGAACGTGGTGTTCGACCCGGATACGCGTATCTGCGATTTTGACGACAACTCGAAAACTGAAAACACCCGCGCCGCTTATCCGCTCGATTTCATCCCCAACGCTTCACGCACCGGCCGCGCCGGCATGCCGAAGAACATCGTACTTCTGACTGCCGACGCGTTCGGCGTCATGCCGCCGATCGCGAAGCTGACGCCGGCGCAGGCGATGTATCACTTCCTTTCCGGTTACACCGCCAAGGTTGCCGGCACTGAGAAAGGCCTCGTCGGCGTGCAACCGGAATTCTCCACCTGTTTCGGCGCACCCTTTCTGCCGCGACATCCGTCAGTCTACGGCAACCTGCTGCGCGAGCTGATCAGCGCGCACGACGTCGATTGCTGGCTGGTCAATACCGGCTGGACTGGCGGCATCTACGGTGTCGGCCGGCGCATGCCGATCAAGGTGACGCGCACTTTGCTTACTGCTGCGCTCGACGGCACGCTCAAAAACGTGAAATTCCGCACCGACCCGTATTTCGGCTTTTCGGTGCCGATGCAGCTGTCTGGCGTCGAGCCGCACCTGCTTTACCCGCAGAAGACCTGGCAGAACAAACTCGAATTCGACCAGACCGCGCGCAAGCTGGTCGATATGTTCCAGAAGAATTTCGTCCAGTTCGAGGATCACGTCGAAGCCGACGTGCGCGCCGCGGCGCCGGAAGTGCGTATAGCCGCCGAGTAGACTTCTCCACCGCCGTTATTTCCACTTCCGCCAGGGTGTTTCCGGCACCGGCGTGAGTGGCGGCTTGCCCGCCGCCCAGGCTCGGATGTTGTCGACCACCAGCTGATCCATTTTCTCGCGCGTGAACACCAACGCCGAGCCGAGATGCGGCAGCAGCACGGCATTTTCGAATTTCAGCAACTCATCCGGCACGTCCGGTTCTTTGGCGAAGACGTCGAGACCGGCGGCGTGGATTTTTAGTGCCTTGAGCGCCGCGATCAGCGCCGGCTCGGCGACAACCGAACCGCGCGCGACGTTGACGAGAACGCCCTCGGGGCCGAGCGCGTCGAGCACGCGCGCATTGATCATGTTCTGCGTCGCCGCGCCGCCCGGCACGACGACTATCAGCGTATCGACGTCACGCGCCATGTCCATGAGTTGCGGATAATGGCGACATGGAAGATCGGGGCGTTGTTGCCGCGCGTGGTAAACGATCGGGACGCCGAAGGCTTCGAGTCGCCGCGCGATGGCGACACCGATCCGCCCCATGCCGACGAGGCCGATGGTGCGGTTGCGCAACGTCGCGCGGCTCAACGGATAATTGCCTTTGCGCCACTTGCCGGCGCGAACAAAGCAGTCGGCTTGGGGAAACTCGCGGATTGCCGCTAGCAGCAGGCCGACGGCGGTGTCGGCAACTTCCTCGGTCGGCACGTCGGGCGTATGGGTGACGACGATGCCGCCCCGGGCCGCGGACCTGGCATCGATGTGGTCGTAGCCGACGCCGAAGCTGGCAATGATCTCAAGCTGAGGCAGACGGGCGAGCAACGGGTCATCGACCTTCTCGACGAACCCGGTGACGACCAAAGCGCGCAGATGCGCATTGGCGGCGAGAAATCCGCCGCGGCCCGCCGCCGGGGGCAGGTGGTGCACGATGAAGTCGGCGAAGCCCTTCTTGAACACAGGCCGCAACTCGCCGATCAACAACAGCTCCGGCTTGTCGGCCATTTCGACCCTAACTCACACCAGCATCGTCACCGGCGTCTCGAGAAGCGCCTTGACGGCCGCCAGCAGCTCGGCGCCGAGCGCGCCGTCGACCACGCGATGGTCGCAAGACAAAGTCGCGGTCAGCATGGCGGCAAAAGCGATGCCGCCGTCTGCTTTTTCGACCGCCTGGCGGCGCGCGGCGCCGACCGCGAGGATGGTCGCCTGCGGTGGATTGATGATGGCGGAAAATTCGCGCACGCCGTACATGCCGAGATTGGAGATTGCCGACGAGCCGCCCTGATAGTCGGCGGGCTTAAGCTTCTTGTCGCGGGCGCGCGCCGCCAGATCCTTCATTTCAGCCGAGATGGCCGTCAGCGACTTGCTTTCGGCATTGCGCACGATCGGCGCGATCAGGCCGCCGTCGAGTGCGACCGCAACGCCGATGTCGGAATGCTTCAGGCGCAGGATCCGGTCCCCGGCCCATGCCGCGTTCGCCGTCGGCACGCGCTGCAAAGCGATCGCCAGCGCGCGGATGATGAAATCGTTGAGCGAGAGCTTGAATGCCGGCATGCCGTCGCGGTCCTTCGGTGCGGCGGCGTTGGCTTCCTCGCGCACCGCCATCAGGCGATCAATGGCGATGTCGGCGGTGAGATAAAAGTGCGGTACGGTCTGCTTCGCCTGCGTCATGCGCGCGGCGACGGTCTTGCGCATGGCATCGAGCGGCACTTCCTCGTAGCCGCGGGGATCGTACAGCGCCTTGATCTGATCGGTGTTGAGCCCCTCGACGAGCGGCGTGCGCGCCCCTGGCCGGGCGGTCTCGACGTCGTGGGCGACAATGCGGCCGTGCGGACCCGAGCCGCGCAGTTTGGACAGATCGATGCCGGCTTCGCTGGCGAGCCGGCGGGCCAGCGGCGTGACTGCGATCCCGTCTGACAATCGCGCCGGACCAAAATTGCGTTCCGGCGTGCGCACCTCGAAAAACGGATCGAGCTTGACCGGCTGCTGCGGCTTTGCGGCCGGAGCCAGAGGCGCGGCGCTTTCGTATCCGGTCAGCGGCGGGGCGGGCGATTTCGGTGCCGCCGCTGCCGCCGGTGGGGGCGCGGGCTTCGCCGCGGCGCTCGGTGTGACGGTTGCGCCCGGCCCACCGATCACGCCGACGATGGCGCCGACCGGCGCCACTTCGCCAGCGACGACGCGGATTTCGCTGAGCACGCCGGCTTCGGTCGCCGGCACCTCCATCGACACCTTGTCGGTTTCGATCTCGAACAGATTATCGCCCGGCGCGACCTTATCGCCGGCTGACTTGAACCATTGGGTGATTTTTCCCTCGGCGACGGTCTCGCCGAGTTGCGGCATTAAAATGTTCATTTCAATCCCGGCGGCGGTTACCAACTCACCGACACGTATTGCGTCTCCATGAATTCCATCAGCCCTTCATGTGCGCCCTCGCGGCCGAGGCCGGATTGCTTGACGCCGCCGAACGGCGCGGCCGGATCGGAGACGATGCCGCGGTTGAGGCCGATCATGCCGAAGTCGAGCTTCTCAGACACGCGCATGCCGCGGCTCAAATCCTTGGTATAGAGGTAGGCGACCAGTCCGTATTCGGTGTCGTTGGCGCGGCCGACGACTTCGTCCTCGTCCTTGAAGGTTTGCAGCGAGGCTACGGGTCCGAAAATCTCCTCGTTCAGCATCTTGGCGTCATCGGACACGTTGGCCAGCACGGTGGCCGGATAGAAGAAGCCGGGGCCGCCCGGCGTCTTGCCGCCGGTGAGCACCTTGGCGCCCTTCTTTACCGCGTCGTCGACCAGCTCAATCACCTTGTCGAGCCCGTCCTTGTTGACCAGCGGGCCGAGTGCGACTCCGTCATCGAGGCCGTTGCCCATTTTCAGCCCCGACATTTTCGCCGTGAGCTTCTTGGCAAATTCGTCGTGCACTTTCTCGTGCACGTAGAAGCGATTGGCCGCGGTGCAGGCCTCGCCCATGTTGCGCATCTTGGCGACCATGGCGCCTTCGATCGCGGCGTCGATATCGGCATCGTCGAACACGATGAACGGCGCGTTGCCGCCGAGCTCCATCGCCGGCTTGATGATGTTGTCGGCAGCCTCGTGCAGGAGTTTCCGGCCAACTTCGGTCGAGCCGGTAAAGGACACGATACGTACGCGCGGATCGTGCAGCATGGCGCCGACCACCTTGCCGGAAGAGCGCGAGGGAATGACATTGACCACGCCGGCAGGGACGCCGGCTTCTTCCAGGATCGGCATCAGCGCCAGCATGGTGAGCGGCGTATCGGAGGCGGGCTTGAGCACCACCGGGCAGCCGGCAGCAAGCGCCGGACCGATCTTGCGGGTCGCCATCGCCGCCGGGAAGTTCCAGGGAGTCACCAGCACGGCGATGCCGGCCGGCTTGTGATGCACGAAAATGCGCGCGCCGGAGGAGGGTGCGCGCGACACCTCGCCGATATTGCGGACCGCCTCCTCGGCGTACCAGCGGAAGAATTCGGCGGAATAGGCGACCTCGCCGCGCGAATCCGACAACGCCTTGCCGTTCTCGATGGTGATCAGCTTCGCCAGCCGCTCGGCGTCGCGCACGATCAGCTCGAACGCCTTGCGCAGGATCTCGCCGCGCTCGCGCGGCTTCTTGGCGGCCCAGCCGGGGAATGCGGCGGCCGCGGCGTCGAGTGCGGCTTCGGCGTCGTCCACCGTGGCGCTGGCGACCGAGGCGACCTTGTTCTCGGTCGCCGGGTCGATCACGTCGAAGCGTCTGCCGTCGGACGATTTCTTCCATTTGCCGCCGATCCACAGATCGGTCGGCACGTTGGCGAGGAGGTTGTCATATCTGGCGGTCATGTTCGCTGCTCATCTGACTTAGCTTGAATTACTTCGGACTGGATTTGCCGTTTTTCAGTTCGACCAGAATGTTTTGGTACGTCGTGCCGCTGAGATTGCGCAGTTCGTGTTTTTCACCCGCATCGCGCCAGATCACGCCGCCGACCTTGTCGTCGCCGATGAAGGAGTGGCCGGCGACATTCTCCAGCTCGATCTTGCCGCCGGTGACGTTGATGATGACGTAATCGAGCGTGTGGTGATGCCAGGCCTTCTTGCCGCCGGCCGGAACTTTCATGTCCCACACCCGCACTTGGTCGTTCTCGAACAGAACCTCGGTGCCAATCGGGCCGCAGGGATTTTCGCGGGTCGGTTCGTCCGCCATCGCTCCGCTCCGTCAGCTGTTCAGGCTGCGCTGCACCCGCTCGGCGATGCGATCGACGCCGGGCAGCGCAATGTCTTCGAGAATATCGGCGGCCGGCAGCGGGATATGCGGCGTGGTGATACGCACTGGCGGCCCGTCGAGGTCATAGAACGCTTCGTCGGCGGCGATTGAAACCAGCTCGGCGCCCCAGCCGCACAGCCGCGGATTTTCTTCGACGGTGAACAGGCGATGGGTGCGCGCCACCGAGCCAAGGATGGTCTGCGTGTCAAGCGGCACCAGCGAGCGCACATCGACCACTTCGCAGTCGATGCCGTGCTCGCTTTTGAGCTTCTCCGCCGCCGCCACCGCGCGCGGCACCATCATGGCCAGCGCGAGAATGGTGGCATCCTTGCCGGGGCGCACGATCTTGGCGGTGCCGAGCTTGTCGACGATCTCGCCGTCCGGCACCTCGCCCTTGGTCGGGTAGAGCGACTTGTGTTCGAGGAAGATCACCGGATCGGGATCGCGCACCGAAGCGGCGAGCAGGCCGATGACATCGACGGGGCTCGACGGCGCCACGACCTTGAGCCCAGGGATCATCATGCACCAGTTCTCGACGCTCTGCGAATGCTGCGCGCCGAAGCGCGCGCCGCCGCCGTTGCCGGTACGCACCACCAGTGGACATTTGACCTGGCCGTTCGACATGTAACGGCTCTTGGGAAATTCGTTGGCGATGTAGTCGAAGCAGACGGCGATAAAGTCGGAGAACATGATCTCGGCGATCGGCTTGAGCCCCGTCATGGCCGCGCCCATCGCCGCGCCGAGGATTGCCTGTTCGGAGATCGGCGTGTCGCGCACCCGCACCGGGCCGAACTGTTCGTAGAGCCCGACGGTCGCCTTGAACACGCCGCCGGCTTTGCCGACATCCTCGCCGATGAACACAACATCGGGATCGCGGTTCATTTCCTGGGCGATGCCGCGGATGACCGCGTCGCGATAGGTCAGTTCCGCCATGCAAAGCCTCCGTCGGCATAGACGTCGGTCGTAAGAATATCGAGCGCCGGTGGCGCCGCCGCCTTGCACTTTTCCGTCGCCTCATCCACTTCGCGCTTTACTTCGGTGTCAATGCGCAAGATCGCGTCCTCGCCAACGCCGAATTGCTTGAGCCGCTCGCGGTAGAGCTTGATCGGATCGCGCGCCTTCCACCGCTCCAGTTCGCCCTCGGGCCGGTATTTGGCGGGATCGGCGCGCGAATGCCCGCTGTAGCGATAGGTCATGCATTCGATCAGCGACGGGCCGCCACCGGCGCGCGCCTTGTCATAGGCCTCCGTGGCGGTGCGGTAGACGACGTCGGCGTCGTTGCCGTCGATGACGATGCGCGGCAAGCCGTAGCTTGCGGCGCGGTCGGCGGCTGGGTGCTCGACCGCGGTAACGTCGCCGATCGGGGTGTATTCCATGTAAAGATTGTTTTCGCAGACGAAGATAACGGGCAGTTTCCATACTGCGGCGAAGTTCAGCGCCTCGTGGAACGCGCCGATATTGGTGGTGCCGTCGCCGAAGAAGCAAACCGAAACATCCTTGGCGCCTTTGTATTGTGCGCGCCAGGCGGCGCCGCAGGCGATCGGCAGATGCGCGCCGATGATCGCGTAAGACCCCATGACGCCGTGATCGACCGACGTCAGGTGCATTGAGCCGCCCTTGCCGCGCATCAGCCCGATGTCGCGCTGCATCAGTTCGCCCAGCACTTTGTAAATCTCGACGCCGCGCGCGAGCGTGTGCGCGTGGCCGCGGTAGGTGCAGAACGACAAGTCGCCGAGACGCATGGCGACGGCGAAACCGGCGGCGACCGCTTCCTGGCCGAGCGACAAGTGACTGGTACCCTTTACCAGGTTCTGCAGGAACAGATCGTAGGCGCGCTGTTCGGCCTCGCGGATCACGACCTGCGTGCGGTACAAAGCGAGCCGCTTTTCTTCGCCGATGTCGTCGTTCAAGCTCCCCTTAGGCGCGGGCGCGCGGTCCTCGATTTTGGCCATGAAATATCCCTTGGGCGCCTGCTGTGATTGTGTGACGCGGGCGCAACTTAGCGCCACTTTGAAAGCCGAGGCAACGGTCCCGGCAAGGGAGCTTGGCCACGGCGGGCAGCGGAGCCCAATACGCATGTCCCGCTTGCGCAGGGCGCACAAGTCACCTTAGGTAAGCGGCGCCAGCGGAGACTTAAGTTGTGACCCAAACCGAAAACCACCGCGTCCCAAGCGAGCAGGGCCGCGACTACGTGCATCGCTTCCTCGGCGGACCGCCACTGGCGGTGCTCGGACGACTGGTCATGCTGTCGATCCTGGTGGGGGTGATCCTCGCCGCCATTGGGCTCGATCCCTGGAACATCGTGGAATCGGTACGGGCGCTGATCGTGCACGTCTGGCGGATGGGCTTCGACGTGGTGCGATGGCTGTGGCGCTATTTCCTGCTGGGCGCGGTCATCGTCGTGCCGATCTGGTTCCTGGTGCGGCTGGCGAAAGCGCCACGCGGCACTTGAAGCGGCGCGTCCTGAAACAGAAAGGCCGGGCAAATGCCCGGCCTTTCTATTTCCGTCAGCCTGAAGGTTAGTCCTCTTGCGGGCCGCCCTGAGGCATCGGCGGATCGTTGTCGCCCGGCATGTTTTGATCGCCGTGCACATTGTGATCGCGCGGACCGCGATGCCGGCGCCGGCGATGCCGCGGAAAGCGGTCGGAATTGTCGTAGCCGTTGGGACCGTTTGGACCATTGGACCCGTTGCCGCCGTGGCTCTGCTGCGGCTGCTGCGGCTGGCCGCCGGTGATGAAGGACGGAAGCCGCTCCACGTCCTGCTCGTTGCCCGGCTGCATGTCCTGCGGGCGCGGCTGGTTATGTTGATTGTGCTGCTGGTGCTGATTGTACTGATTGTGCTGGTTATGTTGATTATGATGCGGCTGTTGCTGATGCGGCTGCTGCTGCGGGTAAAACGGCTGCGGCTCGCGCGGGGCGAACGGCTCGCCGGCCTGCGGCTGATCATCGCCGTCGTCATAACCGTCATCCGGACCGTTGCCGGGTGCGCCCGGCTGACCCTGCGGCTGCTGCTGATAAAAGGGCTGGCTTTGCCGGAACTGTTCCTGCGCCGTTGCGATCAACCGAAAATAATGTTCGGCGTGCTGATAGTAATTCTCCGCTGCGACTGGGTCGCCGGAACTTTGCGCATCGCGGGCGAGCTGGAGATATTTTTCCGCGACGTGGGAGGCCGTCCCCCGAATTTTCACGTCCGGCCCATTGGACTCGTACATGCGCGACAACGGATTTTGGTGATGATGATGACCACCACCTTTGCGGTTACGACCCCGCATGCGCTTGTTCTGACCGTTTCTCATGTTTGCTGTTCCGCCAACCCTTTATTTGCGGCGGCACTGATGCCGCCGTTTCGACCTACCGCATAAAATTCCAGTTCTGACACAGTGCCCAATGCTACCCTCACCGGCGGCTTCGCCGTGGTGTTGCGAACCCTCAGTGCGCGGCACATCTCATCGATGCGCGCCCAACCGATGACGCTTCTCGGTCTGAATCTGGCGATCCCGTTTCTGGCGATCCCGTTTGCCGACTAATCCGGCTTTCGCTGTTCCGGCTTTCGTTTCACCTGCACCGCCAACCTCAGCAGAGGGACGCCTCCAAGGCGTTCAAGGCGGCGCGGCGCTATGATCTCGGGCCGATTCCGTAATCCAAGCTAGTCGGTTCCGGCCGGTATTCCAAGTGCTTTTTTGCCGGGGTCCAATGTTCCATATTCATATCACTTTTACAGGTACTTTTTTGCAACAAGGGCGCGCGGCGTCCCACTGAGGTCGGCGCGCGCCGGCGAAGGTACAAGCCCCGCCGCCGCAAACAGGCCGGCGACCGGTTGCGCTTGACCGGCGCCGAGTTCGACCACCAGCGCGCCGCCCGGCTTGAGCAGCATCGGGACGGCGGCGGCAATCGCCCGGTAAAAATTCAGCCCATCGGCTCCACCATCGAGTGCGATGCGCGGATCGAAGTCGCGCACCTCCGGCGCCAGGGCGGCGATGTCGCCGGTTGCGACATAGGGTGGATTGGAGACGATCAGGTCGAATGGTCCGGCAAGCGCGGCAGCGAGATCGCATGCGAGGAAACGCGCCCGGTCGATTTTGAGCCGCTCGGCGTTCGCCCGCGCCAGCCGCAGCGCAACAGCGCTGATGTCGGTGCCGACCCCGAACGCGCGCGGCAATTCAGACAGAAGCGCCAATAGCAGCGCCCCGCTACCGGTGCCGAGATCAGCGACGCGCAATTCTGGCGCGCGCAAGCCTTCTCCGCGCAAGCCTTCGGCATCAACCGTGGCCAACGCCTCTTCGACCATCGTTTCCGTTTCCGGCCGGGGCACCAGCACCGTCGCATCGACCAAAAAGCGCAGGCTCCAGAATTCCTTTTCCCCGACAATGCGCGCCACCGGCTCACGGGCGAGACGCCGGCGCGCCAGCGCCTCGATTGCGTCGCGTTCGTCCTCGCGCAGCTTACGCGCGGCCGCGGCGGTCAGCGCCGGATGATCGAGCCCAAGCGCGCGACCGACGAGGATGCGGGCGTCGAGCTCGGGCGTGTCGAGGCCCGCGGCGCGAAATTTTTCCGTGAGCGCCCGGCGCGCCCCGCTGACGGTCGCAAGCTGCATGCTGCCGTCATGAATCGCGACGGTCATTCGATCTCCTCAGCGGCGAGCTGCGCCGCCTGATGCTCGGCGACAAGCGCGTCGATGATCTCGCCGAGCGCCTCACCCTCAAGGATCTGCGGCAGCTTGTAGAGCGTGAGGTTGATCCGATGGTCCGAGACGCGGCCTTGCGGATAGTTGTAGGTGCGGATGCGTTCGGAGCGGTCGCCGGTGCCGACCTGTCCGCGCCGCTCGGCGGCGCGCGCGGCGTCCAGTTTCTGGCGTTCGTAATCGTAGAGGCGCGTTCGCAAAACGGCGAGCGCCTTGGCGCGGTTGCGGTGCTGCGAGCGATCCTCCTGCATCATCACCACAATGCCGGTCGGAATGTGCGTCACCCGCACCGCCGATTCGGTCTTGTTCACGTGCTGGCCGCCGGCCCCGCCAGAGCGCAGCGTATCGATCCGCAGATCGGCGTCGTTGATGGCGAGATCGAGGTCTTGCGCTTCCGGCAGTACGGCGACGGTCGCGGTCGAGGTGTGGATGCGGCCGGAGCCTTCGGTATCGGGCACGCGCTGCACGCGGTGCACCCCGGATTCAAATTTGAGCTTGGCGAAGGCGCCGCGGCCGCGGATTTCGGCGATGACTTCCTTAAATCCGCCCATCGCGCCTTCGCTCATGCTCATCACTTCGACTTTCCAACCCTGCAGCGCAGCGTAACGCTCGTACATGCGGAACAGGTTGCCGGCGAACAGTGCGGCTTCATCGCCGCCGGTGCCGGCGCGGATTTCGAGGAAGACGTTGCGCTCATCCATCGCATCCTTCGGAATGAGCGCGCGCCGTAATTGCTCTTCCAGCGCCGCGCGCCTTGCCTCAAGCTGCCGGCGCTCGGTTTCGGCGACCGAGCGCATCTCGGCGTCGGTCGCCGGATCGTCGATCAAGCTGGTGACATCCGCGAGTTCGCGCTGCGCGGCGCGATAGGAGTTCACCGCTTCCACGACGGGCGAAAGCTCGGCGAATTCGCGCGAAAGCTTCACGTAAGTTTCCGTCGGCTGCACGGCAGCGAGATCGCGTTCGAGCGCCGCATGGCGGGTGACAAGCGCGTTGAGCTTCTGATCAGGCAACATGGCGATGAGTTAAATCTGGAAGCCGGATTCGGCAGCGAATTTTTCCAATTCGGTGCGGATCGGCGGGCTGCCGCCGGCCGGTCTGCCGATCAACGGGCAGAGAAACGCGGCGGCTTTGCGGCTGTCGATCTCGAGCAGCATCGCTTTTACAGGACCGACCGCGGACGGAGTAAGTGACAGCGAGCGATAGCCGACCGCCGCCAGCGCCAGCGCCCCGATCGGCTGCGAGGCGAGTTCGCCGCAGACCGTCACCGGCTTGCCGTACTCGCGCGATTTGTCGGCGATGTCCTTGAGCGCGCGCAGCACCGGCGCCGACAGCGGATCGAACCGGCCGGATACGCGCGGATTGCCGCGATCAACCGCATAGAGGAATTGCACCAGATCGTTCGACCCGACCGACAGGAAATCGACGTGTTCGAGCAATTCGTCGAGCTGATAAAGCAGCGACGGGACTTCGACCATGCTGCCGACCACGACCTGGTCGGGCAGCTTGTGGCCGTGGCGGCGCAGATGCGTCAGTTCGAGTTCGACCAATTCCCTAGCCTGGCTGAATTCGGCAACGGTGGCGATCATCGGAAACATGATTTTCAGCACGCGGCCGCCGGCGGCGCGCAACAGCGCGCGCAACTGCGTGCGCAACAGCGCCGGGCGGTCGAGGCCGAGTCGGATCGCGCGCCAGCCGAGCGCCGGATTTTCCTCCTCGATGTTGCGCATATAGGGCAACACCTTGTCGCCGCCGATATCGAGGGTGCGGAACGTCACCGGCTTGTCGCCGGCGGCGTCGAGCACGGCGCGATAAAGCGCGTGTTGCTCGCTGGCGCGCGGGAAATTCGGCGCCACCATGAATTGCAGTTCGGTGCGAAACAGGCCGATGCCGGCGGCGCCGGTGTCGACGATGTGCGGCAGGTCGACGTTGAGGCCAGCATTGATCATCAGCGTGATTTCTTCGCCGTCCTTGGTCACGCACGGCTGGTCGCGCAGCGCCTGGTATTGCTGCTGCCGCCGCGCGCGCAGGCGCACCCGTTCGGCGTAAGCGGCTTCCATGTCCGGCAACGGCCGCAAATGCACGTCGCCGGAGCTGCCGTCGAGAATAATGGCATCGCCGGTGTCGGCCAGGCCGGTGGCGTTGTCGATCTCGCCGACCGCGGCGATGCCGAGCGCGCGTGCGACGATGGCGACATGGGAATGCGGCCCGCCTTCCTCCAGTACCAGCCCGCGCAGCCGCTTGCGGTCGTAATCGAGCAGGGCCGCCGGGCCCATGGAGCGCGCCACCAGGATGGCATTCTCCGGCAAATTCTCGCGCGAGGGCGCGTGATCGCGGCCGGTCAGCTGGCGCATCAGCCGGTTGGCGAGGTCGTCAAGATCGTGCAGCCGCTCGCGCAGATAAGGATCGGTCTGCCGCAGCATGCGCGCGCGGGTGTCCGACTGCACGCGTTCGACCGCGGCCTCGGCGGTCAGTCCGGTCATCACCGCTTCTTCGAGCTTGTGCGCCCAGCCGCGGTCGTAAGCGAACAAGCGATAGGCTTCGAGCACGTCGCGATGCTCGCCGCCCTCGACCACGTCGCCGTGCTCAAGCAGCTGGTCGAGATCGGTCCGCAAGGTCTCGACCGCGCCTTGCAGATGCTTCAATTCCTTCGGAATGTCGTCAGCGATGTAATTGGTGACGACCACGCGCGGTTCGTGCAGCACGACGTGACCGAGCGCGATGCCCTCCGACAGGGGCGATCCGGTCAGATGCAGCGCCCGCCGCGCCGCCGGCTCGGCGCCGGGCAGCGCCAGTGCCGACAGCTCGCCCGAAGCGATCATCTCGGCGAGCACCATCGCCGTGGTTTGCAGCGCTTCGACTTCTTCTTCCGAGTAGGTGCGCCGGGCGCGGTTTTGCACCACCAGCACGCCGAGCGTGTTGCCGGCGCGCAGGATCGGCACGCCAAGGAACGAATGGTAAATTTCTTCGCCGGTTTCCGGCCGGAACGAAAAGGCCGGATGCGCCTGCGCGTTGGAGAGATTGATTGCGCTGGCCTGGCTGGCGACCAGGCCGACCAGGCCTTCGTCGCCGCCGAGCACCGTGCGGTGCACCGCGTCGCGGTTCAAACCTTCGGTGGCGTAGAGTTCGAGCGTGGCATCGACGCGCAACACGTAGACGGAGCAGACCTCCGCCACCATGTTGGCGGCAATCAGCACCACAATCTTGTCAAGGCGTTCCTGCGCGCTGACCGGCTCCGCCATGACTTCGCGGAGTCGGCGCAACAACACGCGCGGACCGCCGAGCGCGCCACGCATGGCGTGAGGTCCCTCGGGCCTTCCTCTGTGACCGGTGCGTCGCCCGCTTCGCCCCGGCCTGCATCGAAGGTGAGTCCGCCTGAGCCCCGGGCCGCGGCGAACGTCATCAAGGCTATATCGAATGCGGTATGCAAACCGCAAGCCAAAGACGTGAAGATGACGGCGACGCAATTTTGTGCGCCGCAGCGAGAAATCGCGGATTACGCCGAGGCCTGATCGAGTCCGTAAAGCGAATGCAGCGTGCGCACCGCGAGTTCGGTGAAATTGGCGTCGATCAAAAGCGAAAACTTGATCTCCGAGGTCGTGATAGCGCGGATGTTGACCGCGCGTTCGGCCAGCGCCTGGAACGCCTGCGCGGCGACGCCGGCGTGGCTGCGCATGCCGATGCCGATCACCGAGATCTTGGCGACGTCGGTGGCGCTGTCGAGACGCTTGTAGCCGATGGTCTTTTTCGACTTGGTGATGACGTCGAGTGCCCGGTGATAGTCGGCGGCCGGGACGGTGAAGGTGAGGTCGGTGGTCTTTCCGTCGGCCGAGACGTTTTGCACGATCATGTCTACGTTGATGCTGGCGTCCGCGAGCGGCATGAAGATTGCCGCCGCGACGCCCGGTTTGTCGTCAACCTCGCGCACCGAGATTTGCGCCTCGTCGCGCGAGAAAGCGATGCCGGTGACGGTTTGCTGCTCCATGATGTCTCCCTCGTCGCAAATGAGTGTGCCGGGTGGCGTGTCGTTCGGATCGATGTCGTCCGGCCGATCGAAGCTCGAGCGCACGAAGATGCGTACGTTGTGCAGCATGCCGAGCTCGACCGAGCGCACCTGCATAACCTTGGCGCCGAGTGACGCCAGCTCCAGCATTTCCTCGAATGCTATCTTGTCGAGCCGTTTGGCGCGCGGCACCACCCGCGGGTCCGAAGTATAGACGCCGTCAACGTCGGTATAAATGTCGCAACGGTCGGCGCTGATCGCCGCCGCCAGCGCCACCGCCGACGTGTCTGAACCGCCGCGCCCGAGCGTTGTGATGCGGCCGGTCTCCGCGTGCACGCCCTGAAAACCGGCGACGACCGCGACCTCTTTGCGTTCGGCGAAGCGCTTGATCAGGTCGGCGCCGTTGATGTCGACGATCCGAGCCGAGGTGTGAACGTTCGTGGTCTTGATCGGCAATTGCCAGCCGAGCCACGAACGGGCGTTGACGTCGATATCCTGCAAGGCGATGGCGAGCAGGCCGGCGGTTACCTGTTCGCCGGTGGCGAATACGGCGTCGTATTCGCGCGCGTCGAATACCGGCCGGTTCTTCGATGCTTCCCGGCACCACTCGACCAGACGGTCGGTCGTTCCAGCCATTGCCGATACCACCACGGCAACGTCATGCCCGGCATCGACTTCGCGCTTGACGTGGCGCGCGACGTTGCGGATGCGATCGATGTCGGCGACGGAGGTGCCGCCGAATTTCATCACCAGGCGAGCCATGGACGCGCGCTTTCCCCGAAAAGGCGCGTATTGATACCGGCGCGGTGGACGCCCTGCAACAAGGCGCCTGCCGAAGCTGGTTTGTCAGCCGATACTGTTAATTGGTCGGACGATCGCGACGGTCTTTGTCCCGCACCCGGATCGGCAGAACAGTTTCCTGCCAGCCCATCGTGATCCCCGTCAAATTCGACCAGAACGCGATCCACAACAGCAACGGCATACAAGCCTCCTTTTGCGGATCGAACCAATTATTTAACGTGTTACACTTCGCACGGTTCCGCATCGCAGCAGAGGAATAAACGTCATGCCGGTGAGTTACGATCGCATCCTGACCACGCATGTAGGGAGCCTTGTGCGTCCGCCCGAGCTTACCCGCTACATCGAGGCGATCGACAATGGCGTCGTTATCGATCAGGCGGCGTTCGACCGCTGCCTGTCCGAGGCGGTGAACGCGGTGGTCAAGCGCCAGCGGCAGGCCGGCCTCGACATTGTCAGCGACGGCGAATACGGCAAATTCCGTAGCTGGTCGTTCTATGTGCTTGACCGTCTTGCGGGCATTGAGGAGCGCGCAATCGAAGCGCCGCGCGGCGCCGGGCGCGATCAGCTCATGTTCCCCGAATTCTACGCCGAATATTTTCCGACGCAGAAATTGCCGAAACGCGGCACGGTCGTGTGCGTCGGACCGCTCGCGTACAAAGGGCAGGCCGCGCTGCAAAAAGATATCGCGATCTTCAAGGCGGCGCTGAAAGGCGCCGCCGTCGCCGACGCGTTCTTGCCGGTCGTTGCGCCGGCCAGCGCCGTGCCGCGCCACAAGAACGAATACTACAAGGACGACGAAGAATTTTTGTTCAAGCTCGCCGAAGCATTGCGCGAGGAATACAAGACGATCATCGATGCCGATCTGATGGTGCAGATCGACGACGCGTTTCTGCCTTACATGTATGACGTCGCTTTCGCCGGGGACGATCTCGCCGGCTACCGCAAATGGGCGGCAGTGCGGATCGCCGCGCTCAATCACGCGATCGAAGGGCTGCCTGCTGAGCGCATCCGCTATCACATCTGCTGGGGCAGCTTTAACACGCCGCATATCACCGATGTGCCGCTCAACGACATCGTCGACCTTGTGCTGGAGGTCAAAGCCGGCGCCTATTGCATCGAAATGGGCAATCCTCGCCATGAGCATGAATGGCGGGTGTGGGAGAAAACCAAGCTGCCGCCGGGGAAGACACTCATTCCCGGCGTCATCAGCCACACGACCAACGTGGTCGAGCATCCGGAGCTGGTGGCCGAGCGCCTCACCCGAATCGCCCGGTTGGTCGGGCGCGAGAACGTCATGGGCGGGAACGATTGCGGTTTCGCGCAGTCGCCTTACGTGCGCCGCGTGCATCCCTCGATTATGTGGGCGAAGCTGGAGGCGCTGGCCGAAGGCGCACGGCTCGCCTCGCGGGAATTATGGGGCCGCAAGGCGGCGTGAGGCTTCGGTTCACGCTAATACGGTAGCCCGACGTAGTTCTCGGCAAATACCGTGCCGGCGGCTTTCGAGCGGAACAGATAATCCAACTCGGCGAGCTGAATTTTCCGGTCGAACGGATTGTCAGAAATCTGGTGCAGCATGGTGGTCATCCACCACGAGAAGCGCTCGGCCTTCCAGACGCGCGCCAGCGCACGCGGAGAATAACGATCGAGTCCGGCGTCGGATTTGTCATGGTAGCGCTCGATCAGCGCCCGCGAGAGATAACGCACGTCGCTCGCCGCGAGGTTAAGTCCCTTGGCGCCGGTCGGCGGTACGATATGGGCGGCATCGCCGGCGAGGAATAATCGTCCGAACCGCATCGGCTCGGCAACGAAACTGCGCAATGGCGCGATACTCTTTTCAATCGACGGACCGGTGACGAGCCGCGCGCGCGCCTCATCGTCGAGCCTCGGCTTCAGTTCTCGCCAGAAGCGGTCGTCCGGCCAGGATTCGATGTCTTCGGCCAGACTGCATTGCAGGTAATAGCGGCTCCTTGTGGGCGAGCGCATCGAGCAGAGCGCGAAGCCGCGCGGGTGGTGTACGTAGATCAGTTCATCCGACACCGGCGGCGTGTCCGAAAGGATGCCGAGCCAGCCCAGCGGATAGACGCGCTCATGCGAGGTAATCGCGTCCGCCGGCACGCTTTTGCGGCTCACGCCGTGGAAGCCGTCGCAGCCGGCGACGTAATCGCACCGAAGCTCATGCGTCGTGCCGCCGCTGCGGTAGGTAACGCGCGGCTCGCCGGTCGAAAGATCATGCAGGGCGACGTCATCCGCGGAGTAGACGGTCGGCGCGCCGGCGGCGGCGCGACCGTCCATCAAGTCTTTGGTAATTTCGGTCTGCCCGTAAACCATCACAACCTTGCCGGTCATCTCCTTGAACGAGATGCGATGACGCTCGCCGTCGACGCAAATCTGCACGCCTTCGTGCACCAGGCCGTCGGCATGCATGCGCGTGCCGACGCCGGCCTCGTCGAGCAGATCCATGGTGACCTGTTCGATTACGCCGGCCCGGACCCGGCTGAGTACGTAATCGCCGGTCTGCCGTTCGAGGATGACGTTGTCGATGCCGTGCTCGTGCAGGAGCTGGCCGAGCAACAGTCCCGCCGGACCAGCGCCGATAATGGCGACCTGGGTGCGCATGGCTTTGTCATATCATTGCTTGCGCGTATTAAAACGGCCGCGACGAATTTTAATTCAAATCGACCCGGTTTTTTTATCGTCGAACGAACAGATTCCCTGTTTTATGCCGGGCATGTCGATCGCCCAACGAAGCCGCGCCAAGGCCGCCGCTGCGGTCGCGCCGGTTCGTCCCGCCACCGCGGGGCAGCCTTTCGCCCGACGTCCGCGCCGCGCGCGACGCGACGAGCAACAGGCCAGGACCGCGCGGGTGGCCATGGTGCTGTCGTTGTTTCTCGTCGTGCTGGCGTCCGGACTGTTGATCGGCGGCCACGCTGTTATCGATCCGATGTTGAGTGCCGCAGCCGAAAAGCGTGAGATGCATCGGATCGGCGATATCGTCTTTACGATGCGCGACGGGTTGCTGTGCCGGCATCTGTCATTCGACAATAGGACCGCCGCGCTGACCGAAGGCGCGGTCGAGCCATGCGCGCCGGATTTGGCGAAAGAGCGTTCGGCCGCCGTCAGGAGTTTCGCCTGGGGCGAGCGCTAACGCCGGCTGATTAAGGTTCCAATCCGAGAAATTTGCGCCGACATACCGGGTCCCGCATCGGGCCCATCGACGGCACTGCGCATGCCCGCTAGGGTGCCTTCCCGGGCAAAATCACAAGCAACTCGAGGAAATAACCAATATGTGGACTATGCGTCTTATCAGCAGGCTGGCGCTGCCGGTCGGTTTGTTGTCGATCGGCCTTCACGCTGCTGCCGCGCAAGGCACTCCCGAGGCCCGTCAGGCCTGCGCACCCGACGCGATGCGGCTCTGTTCCGATTTCATTCCGGACGTGCCGAAAATAACCAAATGCATGATCGCCAAGTATCCCCAGCTCAGCAAGGAATGCCGCGTGGCGATGGCGCACCAACACCGGGTTTATCGCCATCAGTACTACCGGCACCGTACGCCGCAGCAAAATTAACCGCACCAAACCGCGGCGCGCGGTCGCGCGCAAACGTTCGCGTCTTGAGGCTTTCCGCCTGAAAATGTCATGGTGCATGCGCGGCGGCCGGGCCGCCGGCCGCGGCGGGGGTAAAGTTTGCATAACGTTGCAGGTCCCGAGTCCGGCCAAACGGGAAAGTCGAGGGCCATGACGGCGGCGTTGCGGCCGGCACGCTATTGGCTGTGGCTCATCGCCTTCATCGCCGTCATCCTAATAGCCGCTTTTGCCGTACCCAAAGCCCAACCCAAGGCGCCGCCGATTGCCGCCGACGAAACGGCTGTGCTTGCCGCCGATACGTCGCTCGCCAATGCCGTGCGTAGCGGCGACAAATCGGCCGTGCGCAAGCTCTTGGCGCTGCAATTTTCGTTCGTTGACGCCGCCGGCAAGCGTCACGCGCGCAAGGATTTTCTCGACGACCTGAAAGCTGTCGCCGTGACGCCCGCAACCGACGTCAAGGCGCGCAGCTACGGCCTGGTTGTTGCGGTCACCGGACATCGCTCATCGCCGCAACACGGCGAAGTTTTTTTCCTTGACGTTTGGGTGCGGCAGAAGGGTGCTTGGCGCGAACTGGTAAGTCATGACGTGCCCGCGGCGGCTTCGCCAGCGTCGAGTTTGGCACCCGCGGCCGGGCCGCAAACCGGCGAGTGCAAGAATCCGTGCCAAGGCATTCCTTACCGCGTGCGTTCGGTGCCCGAGCAGGACGTCATCACCGCGTTTCAGTCGATCGAAAAGGCGGTCATTGCGCACGACGCCGGCGAATGGTCGAAGCACGTCGCCGACGAATTCATGGTCTACCGCACCGGGCGTGCGCCGATGGCCAAGCTCGAACGGGTCGCAGCAATCGAACGGCAGAAAGAGAACAACGCCGCCGTCGCAGTCGGCGAAGTGCAAAGCATGCGGCTTGCCGTTTATGGCGATGCTGCGGCGATGACCGCCGATCAGGCCGTGCCGGACCAATCGCGGCCCCCATATCGCGCCGCGCGTTTGTGGGTGAAGCGCGGCGGCCAATGGCTGCTGGCGATCAGCGCGCAGACCGACATCAAGTAACGGCTGACCTCAGGACGAGAAGGGTCGGTTAGCTTTCCAGCCCGGTCGGCACGTTCTTGTTTTCGCTTTCCAGCTTCATGCCGGCGGCGAGCGCCATGGTTTCGGCCAGCGCCGAGAAGTCCTCCTGCAAATATTCCTGCGGATTTTTTTTAAGCGTGGCAGCGCCGAAATGGCTTTGCAGGACTTCGCGCGCCGCCGCCGTCACCGGCATCGGCACGTCGATCTCGCGTCCCAGCTCGAGCCCGAGGTCGAGGTCCTTGCGCAGCAATTCCGGCGTGAAGGTCGTCGTCCAGTCGAGGTTGACCAGTGCCGGCGATTTGTAACGCGTGAACATCGAGCCCATCGCGCTGTTGTTGAGGAACGACAGAAACGCGTGGCGCGGCACACCCATTTTGTTGGTGAGCAGAGTGATCTCGATCAGGTTCTCGATCACGACGCCGAGCATGACGTTGTGGGCGATCTTGCAGACGCGCGCGAGCTCGCCCTCGCCAACATAGGCCACGCCGCGCTGGGCGAACACCTCGATGATCGGCATCACTCCTTTGCACACCGCCTCGTTACCGGAGACGACAGCCGAAGCCTTGCCCGCCTTGATGACCTTGGCGTTGCCGCTCATCGGCGCGGCGACGAATTCGATGCCGAGCTGCTTGAGCTTCTCGCGAACGGCCGCGGAATCCTCGACCGAGATGGTCGAGCAATCGACCACGACCGGCGGCGCCTTGCCGGCCTGGCTGCATACGCCGTTCTTGCCGTACAGCACTTCCTGCACGTCCTTGCCGGTCGAGACGATCGAGAACAGGACGTCGACGTTCTTGAGGTCGGAGAGGTGAGGCACCACTTTGCCGCCGGCTTTCGCCAGCGGTTCGGCTTTGGCGGGCGTGCGGTTCCAGACGCTGACGTCGTAGCCTGACTTTATCAGCTGCTCGGCCATGGGAATGCCCATGCGGCCGGCACCGATCCAGCCGATCTTCTGCGAGTGTGCTTTACCGTTGGTGGGCATTTTCAGGCTCCTTGTCAGAACGTTGTTTTCGGGCGTGTTTCTAGCACAGGAAGTAAAAGTCTGTCCGCGCGCGGCGCACGGCGCTGCCCTACGCCGTGCGGCGGCGTGGCGGTTTTCTTGACAGCCATTTGTCGCTTCGTCATAAGGACGCGGGCGCTGGCCGGGCGGCCGTTAGGGGTTTGCCGGGACGCGCCTTTAGCCAGCAAACACGACTGGAAAAAGCCGATCCGGATAGAGCCATCCGACGATCGGGATCGAACACGAGGACAAAAAGATGTTCGCGGTCTTCAAGACGGGCGGCAAGCAATACCGGGTCGCCGCCGAGGATGTGCTTAAGGTCGACAAGGTCAAGGGCGAGCCCGGCGAGATCGTCGAGTTCGGCGAGGTCCTTGTGGTCGGCGGTGACGCCGTGACGCTCGGCGCCCCGACGGTGAGCGGTGCTATGGTCGCGGCCGAGGTGCTCGATCAGGCGCGCGGCGCCAAGATCATCTCGTTCAAGAAGCGCCGCCGCAAGAATTCGCGCCGCAAGCGCGGACATCGTCAGGAATTCACGCTGATCCGGATCACAGAGATTCTCACCGACGGAAAGAAGCCGAGCAAAACCGCGCCACCGCGGCCGAAGCGGACAGCATCGCCGAAACCGGCCACGGGCGATGTGGAGGCGACGATCGGCGCCGAACGTGACGAGGCTCCGCGCGCCAGTGCGGCGAAAAAGGGCGGGAAACCGAAAGCCAAGGCGGCCGGCAAGGCCAAGAAGCCCGCGGCCAAGGCGAAGAGTCCGGCGCCAAAAGGCAAGAAAACGAAATGAGCGGACGCGGTGATGATTTTGTCACGAATCCGGTATAAGTAGCGGACAGAAAGGTTTTCGAGCGATGGCTCACAAGAAAGCAGGCGGCTCCTCGCGTAACGGCCGTGACTCAGGCGGCCAGCGCTTGGGCCTGAAGATTTTTGGCGGCGAAGAGGTGCTCGCCGGCAACATTATCGCGCGCCAGCGCGGCACCAAATGGCACCCTGGCCGCAATGTCGGCGTCGGCAAGGACCACACGCTGTTTGCACTGATCAACGGTCGCGTTGAGTTCCGCGCCAAAACCAAAGGCCGCATCTTCGTATCCGTACGTCCGATGGCGGAGGCTGCGGCCGAGTAATACGGTGGATCATATGAGGTCCGCCGGCATCCAGTCGAACCGGCGGGCCCGAAACTGGGCTTCGAAAAGGGGGAGACCGGATTGCCGGCTCCCCCTTTCGATTTTTTCTTCGCAGGAACCCGTGCGATGACATTGTCCGAACATATCCGTGCACCGGCACAGCGCGCGCATGAGCTTCCCATGCTCGCGACCGAGCGGCTGGTGTTGCGCGCACCGCGCGTCGCCGACATTGGCGTGATCGCGGCGCTTGCCAACGACCGCCGCATTGCCGCCAACACCGCGCGCATTCCGCATCCCTATGCAGTCGCGGACGCCGAACGATTCGTCGCGTCCGTGAACAGGCGCGACGGCGAGGCAAGCTTCGTCATTTGCCTCGATAGCGCGCCGATCGGTGGCTGCGGGCTTGATCCGCATGGCGACGACAACGCCATCGAGATCGGCTACTGGCTCGGCGTGTCCTATTGGGGCCGCGGTTTCGCCACCGAGGCGGTGCGGGCGGTGATCGACCATGCCTTCGGCGAGCTTGCGCACGACACACTGCAAGCCGGCGCACGGGTGAGCAACCCGGCGTCGCGCCGGGTGCTGGAGAAGTGCGCGTTCCAGCGGACCGGCGTTCGCCCGACGCGCATCCGCGCCATCAACTCGGCCGCCCCGGTCGACCGCTTCCGGCTCGATCGCGGCCTGTGGCTGTCGCTGAAATCTTGGGGCCGCGCGCGCGCCGTGGCGTGAATCTTACTGTCCGGCGCTTGGCGGCGAAGCGAAGAACGGCGCGAGCTTGGCTACCAGCGCCGACCCGAAATGGCCTTGCGGATTTGACGGTTGCGCTCGGTCCATGAGTTCCCAGCCGCCGATGAGCACGCGGGCATTTTCAAAAGCCTGCTGCAAATCGCGGCCGGGCCGTACGCTTTGGCGGAAAAACGCGTCGCCGAAATAGGTCCAGTCACGTTCGGGCGCACACCCGAACGACGTGTGCTGGGCATCGGCGGCGGTCAGCACGATGCTGTCGTCGTTGGCGAGCGGAGGCACGAAGGTCCCCGCATAACAGGCTGACACGATGACGACCCGGTTCTTGATGCCTTCGTTGTTGAGCGTCGCCGCGACTTCCTGCGGAGTCGAGCTCGCTCATCATTCCGTTGGACTGCCGCAAGCCGAAGCCGGTCGGCTCGCCGTGCGACGTCATGAAAAGAATCAAAATGTCGTCGTCCTTGTTCATCAGCGCGGCGACCGCATGGACGGCTGCGGTGAAATTACGCCGGTCGGCGAGCGGCGCGGTCTGCAACGTCTCGCGGTTGTTGACCAGGCGGACAATGCGGCCGCGGATCGGCAGCACATTGCCGAGCACGGCCAACCCGCCGTCAAGCTCCTTGAGGAAAACCTCGTCGGCCCAGCCGGCGATACCCAGCGCGTAGATGGCGGTCGCGCCTTTTGTCGAGGGAGCGAGCGCACCGGTCTCTGCCTGCAGCAGGGCCTTTTGCGTCTGCTCGAGCGGTGCCGCTTCGGCCGCGGCGCCGGCGGGTTTCTGTTCCGCACCGCCCAGCCGGGCGTCTAAGGCCTCCCACCAATTGGCGGCGGCCATGTCGAAGTTACCTCCGACAAAGACCGGCGCGTGCGGGATGACCGCGCTGACCGCGAGCAACGCCACCCACAAACCGACGGCGCGGGCGGCGGCCGCCAGCCGTGGTTGTACCGCGAATGTACGCAGCACCGCGACCATGGCGCCGATCCACCACAGCGACACTGCGGCGAAGATCGCGATGGATGTGCCACGCTGCGGCAAGAAAGCGGCAATCGGTGGAACGAGCGCGGCTCCGATCTGAGTCCCATTACTGAGAAGCTCGGCGACGATCAGCAGCAACAGCATGGCTGAGAGTGCCGTCGCGCGCGCGGCCGGCCGCACAAATAGTGCCGCAACAGCGACATCCAGCGCGATCCAGGCTACCAGGGCATTGAGCCCGTAGGGGTTAAAGCCGCCGCCGGGTCCGGCGGCGAGATACTGAAACCCAAGGCGCACTGCGGTAAGGGCGGTAGCGCAGACCAGCAGGCTCGGCAGGCCGACGAATTGCAGCGTACGCGTCGGCCGCCAGATTATGGCAAGCACCGTAAGCTTGAACACCGACCACACGCTTTGCATACGCTACCCAACCCGCCGCAACCGCCGTGTCACGCCCCGATGGCCGCATTATATCAATTGGCCGGCGGCCCGCATGCGATGGGTTTAACGCCCGGACATGTTACCCGTACAGGCAAATGAAGTTCCTTGACGAGGCCAAGGTTTATATTCGCTCCGGCGACGGCGGCAACGGCTGCGTGTCGTTCCGGCGCGAGAAATTTATCGAGTATGGCGGTCCGAATGGCGGCGACGGCGGTAAGGGCGGCGACGTGGTCGCGGTCGCGGTGGATGGCCTGAACACGCTGATCGATTATCGCTACCAGCAGCATTTTTTCGCCAAAAACGGCCACGCCGGGATGGGCAAGGACCGGCACGGTGCCAACGGCATTGACGCGGTGCTCAAGGTGCCGGTCGGCACGCAAATCTACGACGAGGACGGCGAAACTCTGCTTGCCGATCTGATTGAAGGCGGCCAGCGCGTTGTGATCGCCAAGGGTGGCAACGGCGGGTTCGGCAACGCGCGTTTCAAATCCTCGACCAACCGCGCGCCGCGCCGGGCCAATCCCGGCCAGGCGGGCGGAGAGCAAACCATCCGGTTGCGGCTCAAGCTGATCGCCGATGCCGGCATTATCGGGCTGCCGAATGCCGGCAAATCGACTTTCCTTGCCGCGGTCAGCGCCGCGCGCCCGAAGATAGCCGATTATCCCTTCACCACGCTGACGCCGCAGCTCGGCGTGGTCGAGATCGACGCCCGCGAATTCGTGCTGGCCGACATTCCCGGGCTGATCGAAGGCGCGCATGAGGGCGTCGGGCTCGGCGACCGCTTCCTGGGCCATGTCGAGCGCTGCCGCGTGCTGCTGCATCTGATCGATGGCACCTCAGGCGATGCCGGCGAAGCCTATAAAATCGTTCGCGCCGAGCTCGCGGCCTATGGCGCGGGGCTCGCCGACAAGCCGGAGATTGTCGCGCTCAATAAGGCCGATGCGCTCGGCGAGGCCCAGATTAAGGCGCAGGCGGCGCGGGTGCGGCGGGCAGCAAAGAAACCGCCGCTGGTCATTTCCGCGGTCAGTGGGCAGGGGGTGCCGGAGGCGCTGCGCGCCCTGATCGCGGTCATCGAACAAGCGCGCGGCGATTGAGCTGAAAACAGCACTGGCGACGCCGCCTGGCAGCCATAAGGTGCGCGCCGATTTGTCCTCCAACTAGCCTCGGCTAGTCGCTACATTGGCCGGCATGTTCGGCCTGCCGCGGATACATCATCGGTCGCGCAACGTGCGGCTCGATACGCTGGTGCAGCTGCGCTGGCTCGCCGTGTTCGGCCAGTTTGCCGCCGTGCTGGCGGTTCACTTCGGCCTCGAATTCGATGTTCCGGTCCTGCCCTGTTTCGTGGTGATCGGACTGGCGGCGCTGCTCAACGTGGCGCTGCGGGTCGGTTTCCCAAAGACGCAGTGGCTCGAACCCGACCGCGCCGCTTATGTCCTCGGCTTCGACGTCGCCGAACTCGCCGCGCTGCTCTACCTGACCGGCGGGCTGGAAAATCCGTTTTCGTTTTTGCTGCTCGGGCCGGTGTTGATCTCGGCCACCGCGCTGCCGCCGCGGATGACGCTGCTCATCGGCATTTTCGCGGTGCTGTGCGCGACCGTGCTGGTCTTCGTGCATTACCAGCTGCCATGGGACAGCGAGGAACCGCTGGTGCTGCCGGAGACCTACGTGGTCGGCGTCTGGCTCTCGATCCTGCTCGCGATCGGCTATATCGGCGTCTACACTTGGCAGGTGGCGGAGGAAGCGCGGCAGCTGTCCGATGCGCTGGCGGCGACCGAGCTGGTGCTCGCGCGCGAGCAGCATCTCTCGCAGCTGGATGGACTTGCCGCGGCGGCGGCACACGAGCTTGGTACGCCGCTCGCCACCATCACGCTGGTGGTGCGTGAGATTGAGCGTGCGCTGGAAGCGGGCTCGCCTTATGCCGACGACGTGAAACTATTGCGCGAGCAGGCGCAGCGGTGCCGCGAGATCCTGTCGAAGATCACCGAGTTGCCGACGACCGAGCCGTTCGACCGCGTGCCGCTGCCGGCGCTGATCGAGGAAGCGGTTGCGCCGCACCGGCACTTCGGCGTTTCGCTTAACGTGACGCTGCCGCCCGATCGCTCTGGCGAACCCGTCGGCGCACGCAACCCGGCGATCCGCTACGGGCTTGGCAATCTGATCGAGAACGCCGTCGATTTCGCCAACAAGCGCGTGGAGATTGTCGCGGAATGGAACGCCGACGAAGTCAGCCTCATCATCCGCGACGACGGTCCGGGGTTCGCACCGGAAGTGCTGGACCGGGTCGGTGCGCCCTACGTCACGCATCGGCCGTCCGGATTGCCGGAGACGGGCGGCGATGTGGCGGAAGATCCGGTTTTCGGCCTCGGGCTTGGGTTTTTCATCGCCAAGACGCTGCTGGAGCGCAATGGCGGACGGCTTTCGTTGAAAAACCAGGCGCCTCCGTTGCATGGCGCCGAGGTGACCCTGGTCTGGAGCCGTGCCGATTTCGAGCGACCGCTGGTTGCGGCCCCTCTTGAGCGCGCGGCGGCCGTGCCTTAACTAATAAATGTATTGCGGGGCGCGCCGTTTCATTCGTTGGAGTAGGATCATGTTTACCCCTCAAAGCAGCACCGCAACCATGCCGCCCCCCTTAGCCGGTCCCGTACCTAGCGAGCGCTCGCTCCTCATCGTCGAGGACGACAAATCGTTTCTGCAGCGACTCGCCCGCGCGATGGAGGGCCGCGGCTTTGTCGTGACCACCGCCGAGTTGGTCGCCGACGGTCTGTTGCAGGTCGAGAAGGCGGCACCCGCGTTCGCCGTGGTCGACATGCGGCTCGGCGACGGCAACGGGCTCGACGTTATTTCTGCAATGAAAAAGCGCCGGCCGGAAGCGCGCGCCATCATTCTCACCGGCTACGGCAATATCGCGACCGCGGTGAATGCGGTAAAACTCGGCGCGGTCGATTATCTCGCCAAGCCGGTGGATGCCGACGACGTCGTGGCGGCGCTGCTGGTCGGCGAGAATAAAAAGATCGAACCGCCGGAAAATCCGATGTCGGCGGATCGCGTGCGCTGGGAGCACATCCAGCGCATTTACGAATTGTGCAACCGCAACGTCTCGGAAACGGCACGGCGGCTCAACATGCATCGGCGGACGTTGCAACGGATTCTCGCCAAGCGCGCGCCGAAATAGCGCGCCATTACTTAAATTCCGCTTCGTAGACGCCGTTCCAGTCCGGCCCCGGCGGATCGGCGCGATACGCTTCGACGCGCTCGGCATACATGTCGTAGAGGCCGTCGACGCCGAAGCCGTTGGCGAGCTTGCGGCAACGATCCATCAGGCCGAGCGCCTCGTCCCATTGCTGCTTGCGATAGGCGGCAAGCATCTGCGCGTTGAGGTCCTGCAATGCGCGGCAGCGCGGATCGGCAGCGACATCGGCGGGGCCGAGCACGGTGTGCACCACCTCCGGCTGCTTCTTGCCCTTCACCTGGATAAGGTCGATTTCCATGGTGGCGAATCTCGATTGCGCTTTTTCCGCGGTGAGTGCGCCGATCACCATCGACAGGCGATAATCCTTGGTGCGCGATTCCAGACGCGACGCCAGATTGACGGTGTCGCCGAGCACCGAATAATTGAAGCGGAAGTCGGAGCCCATATTGCCGACCACACAAGGGCCGGAGTTGAGCCCGATGCCGATGCGCAGCGGTATGTAGGCGCCGCCATTGGTCTCCGCCTCGCGCTTGAGCTCGATGTTGAGCGCTTCCGCCCGCGCCAGCATCTCCAGCGCCGCCTCGCAAGCATTGGCCTCGTGTTCTTCGTCGTCAAGAGGCGCGTTCCAGAACGCCATGATGGCGTCGCCGATATATTTGTCGATCGTGCCCTTGCGCTCGATGATGGCATTGGTCAGCGGCGTGAGAAACCGGTTCATCAGGTGGGTTAGGCCCTGCGGGTCGTCCTTGTAATGCTCCGAGATGGTGGTGAAGCCGCGCACGTCGGAAAACAGGATGGTCATGCGGCGTTCCTCGCCGCCGAGCACGAGCCGTTCCGGCGCTTTGGCCAACTGTTCGACCAGCGCGGGCGAGAGGTAAAAACCGAAAGCGGAGCGGATTTGCTGGCGCTGGCGCTGCTCGCGGAAATAATTGACGAAGGTGAGCACTAGATAGATCAGCCAGCTCGAGATCAGCGGATAGGTGAAATCGATCAGGAGATTGTGCTCGACGAAAAAATACCACGACATGCCGGTAAGGCCGACAATTAATAGCGCGCCGAGCGCCAGTACGATCGCGGCCGGCAATATCGGCGCGGCGATGATGATGGCGAGCCCAAGCACGACGGCGAGAATGAGCTCGGCGCCGATGGCGTAATTGGGATTGCTCAGGAACGACTGGGTCAGCACGTTTTCGAGGATCTGGGCATGCACTTCGACGCCGGGCATGGCCGGCTCGACCGGCGTGGTCTTGATGTCGAGAAGCCCGACCGCCGAGGTGCCGATCAGCACCAGCCGGCCGCGAAAACGGTCCGCGGGCGCCCGGCCGTCGAGCACGTCGGCCGCCGAGACGTAACGCGCCGGGTCGTGCTTGTTGAAGTGCACCCAAAACTGGCCGTGGCTGTCGGTCGGCACTTCCAGTCCGGGAACCGCTACCGCGCGCACGCCGGCCTGGTCGGCGCGGATCAGGATGGCGCTGGCGCGGGCGACGACCCGCAGCATCTCCATGGTCAGCGAAGGCACCAGCATATCTTGCGCCTGCATGACCACCGGCACCCGCCGGACAATGCCGTCGCGTTCCGGGTTGATCGCGAACAGCCCGCGTCCGGCGGCGGCCTGCTCGATTGGCAACACGTTGCGCAGCAGCCCGGGAAACGTCACCAAAAACGGCCGCGGGTCGGGGCCGCGAATGGCGAAGCCGGTTTGCAAGGCCGCCTCGGCGTCGGAGCGCGGCGGAGCGGCGGTCGCCGAGCCGGCTTCGCCGACGACGATGGCGCCGGCACGCTTGATCGCGTCCGCGAGCACCGCGTCGTTGCTGGGGAGGGCGGCGAGCTTGTCCCGCGTTTCCGGATCGATGCCACGGAAGGCGGAAGCCGCCACCGCCGGCGACATGCGATCGGGCTCGGCGAACACGATGTCGAATCCGACGGCGACCGCGCCCATCAGGCGCAGCCTGGTAACGAGGTCGGCGACGATGGTCCGCGGCCACGGCCATTGCCCGATTTCCTTCAGGCTCGCCTCGTCGATATCGGCGATGACGACCGGATGCGAAGTCTGCACCCGCGGGCGCAGGACCTGAAAGAGATCGAACGTGCGCAGATGCACTTCTTCAAGCGGCCGCGGATCGGCGATCCGCAGCGGCACCAGGGCGAGCAGCAGCAAAACGCACGCGGCGCGTGCGACGCCGAACCACCGCGCCCAGCGGACGATGCGCTTCATGATCTGCTGATCCCCTGCGTCAGGCCCGCTCGTTATAGCAAAAAGCGGATCGCTCTATCTTCCCGCTTCGCAGGGAACGAGAATTCTATCTTTCCCGGAAAGCGCGCGTGAGCTGGTCGCGCAGCGGCTTGGTGAGGTAGGAGATCATGGTGCGCTCGCCGGTCTGGATGAACGCCTCAACCGGCATGCCCGGCGTGAGCTTTACGTCGCCCAGCCGCTTGATCTCGTCGGCGGTCATTGAAATGCGAACCAGATAATAGGGCTGGCCGGTGCGCTGATCGGTCGAGGTATCGGCGGCGACACGCGTGACCGTGCCGTTGATCTCCGGTGTGGTGCGCATGCTGAAGGCGGAAAAGCGCAGCACCACCGGCTGGCCGAGCGACACTTGTTCGATGTCCTTGGGATCCACTCTAGCCTCGACCAGAAGGTTGTCCGACTCGGGCACGATCAGCATGATTGGGTCGCCGGCGGTGATCACGCCGCCGACGGTGTTGGCGGTCGACTGGAACACCACGCCGTCCTGGGGAGCGCGGATATCGGTGCGCTTGAGCTGATCTTCCGCCGTAACCTTGCGCTCGATAAATTCGCCGATCTTGCTGTCGGTCTCGCGCAGCTCCTTGGCGACGTCGCTGGTGAACTCCTGCTCGACGTTGAGGATTTGCAACTCGGTCTCGGCGATCTTTCCCTTGGCCTCGGCGGCACTGGCGATGAGTTGACCGCGCTCGCCCTGCAGCCGTGCCTCCTCGCGCTCGAGCGAGGTGAGGCGGTTGATCTGGACCAGGTTCTTGGCAAACAATTCGCGCACGCCTTCGAGCTCCTTGTCGATCAGCCCCATCTCCTTGGTTTTGGCGTCCTGCTGGGCGGTCAGTCCGACGATCTGCTCCTGCAATTGCTTGACGCGCTGGCGAAGCTGGTCCTTCTGGCCGGCGCGCGCGTTGCGGCGCAACTCGAACAGCTTGCGCTCGCTCGCCACCGCCTCCTGTACGTCCGGATCGTTGGCCCGGTCGGTCAGCTCGCGCGGAACGGCGACGGTATCGGTGCCGTCGCGCTCGGCGCCAAGCCGCGCCTTGCGGGCGTAGAGCTCGGTGAGGCCTTTGGTGACGATCGCCAGATTGGCGCGGGTTACGGTCTCGTCCAGACGAATGAGGATTTCGCCGGCTTTCACACGGTCGCCGTCATGGGCGCGCACTTCGCCGACGACGCCGCCGGTCGGGTGTTGCACCTTCTTCACGTTGGAATCGACCACCAGCGAGCCTTGCGCAATCAGCGCGCCGGCAATTTCGGCGGTCGAGGCCCAGCCGCCAAGTCCGATGGCGATGAACGCCACCACCGCGCAGCCGAGAATGATGTGCTGGCGGATCGAGGCCTGCGCGTCCATCAGTGGCTTGGCGGTCATCCCGCGCTCCCTTCGCCCGGCACGACCTTGAGCGCGCGGGGCGGTGTCGCGGGCGGCATCACGCGGCTGAGAACGTCCTCTTTCGGTCCGAATTGCTGCTGGCGGCCCTTGGCCATGACCAGAATATAGTCGACGCCGGCAATGGCGCTCGGACGGTGCGCGACCACGACGACTATGGCGCCGCGCGCCCGCAGCCCGAGAATGGCGCGGGTGAGCGCTTCGTCGCCTTCGGCGTCGAGGTTAGAATTGGGTTCGTCCAGCACGACCAAGAACGGATCGCGGTAAAGTGCGCGGGCAAGCGCGATGCGCTGCGCCTGGCCGGCCGACAATGCGCTGCCGTTTTCTCCGACATTGGTCTCATAACCGGCCTGCAGATTGACGATCATGTCATGAACACCTGCGGCTTCGGCGGCGGCGAGGACGGCCGCCGGATTGGGCGGATCCTCGAAGCGCGCGATATTTTGTGCCACGTTGCCGGGAAACAGTTCGACGTCCTGCGGCAGATAGCCGATATGGCGGCCAAGCGCCTCCGGTGACCATTGGTCGAGCGTGGCTCCGTCGAGCCGCACGCTGCCGCGCAGCGGCGTCCAGACGCCGACCAGCATGCGCGCGAGCGACGACTTGCCTGAGGCGGTCGGGCCGATCACGCCGAGCGCGTTGCCGGCAGCAAGCGTGAAATTTGCGTCCTGGCAGACGACCTTGTGTTCGCCGGGCGGACTGACGGCCGCATTCTGCACCGCCAGCGTCTTGGCCGGCGGTTGTAGCGGCATCGGTTCGCTGCGCGCCGGCAAGTGGGCGAACAGGCGTTCCAGCCGCTGCCAACTCTGGCGCGCGCCGACGAAGCCGCGCCAATTGGAGATGGCGAGATCGACTGGAGCGAGCGCGCGCGCACCGAGAATCGAGCCGGCGATGATGATGCCGGGGGTCGATTCCTGATGGATCACCAGCAACGCGCCGACCGCGAGGATGGCCGATTGCAGGAGCAGCCGCAAAACCTTCGACGCCGCGCCCAGCCCGCCGGCAACGTCGCCGGCATGGCCGGTCGAGGCGATATAATTGCGGTTCAGCTCGTTCCAGCGCCGGGCGATGCGGCCGGTCATGCCCATGGCGGTGATGGCTTCCGCATTGCGGCGGCTCGATTCGAGCAGCGCGTTGCGCGCCATGGCGAATTGCGTCGCGCTGCGGGTCGGATGGCGGGTTTTCAGCTCGGTCGCGACCGTCAGCGTGACCAGCACGATCGCGCCAAACAGCGCGGTCAGCCCGATATAGGTATGAAACAAAAAGCAGATGGCGAGATAGACCGGTATCCACGGCAAGTCGAACAAAGCCGACGGGCCGGCGCCGGACAGAAAGCCGCGCACGGTGTCGAGGTCCCGCACCGGCTGCGTGCCGTCGCCTTTGCCGCCGATCTTGAGCGGCAGCCGCACGACCGCGTCGTAAACGCGCAGACTGAGGGACTCATCGAGGCTTTGGCCGACGCGCACCAGGATACGGCTGCGGATCGCATCGATGAAGCCCTGCGCCGCATACAGGCCCGCCGCAAGAAACAGGAGCGCCACCAGTGTCGGCACGCTTCGGCTCGGCAGCACCCGGTCGTAGATTTCCAGCATGAACATCGCGCCGGTGAGCATGAGCACATTGCTCATCCCGGAAAACAGCGCGATCGCAAGAAATGCCTTGCGGCAGGCGTTGAGCGCGGCCGCGAGTTCGGAACTTGCCGGTTGCTGCCGCGGCGGCCGAGGAAACTGGATCATCAAAAGGAGCCCATCACCGTCACGATAATTCTATCACGATCCGGCCCCCGAATGATGACTCGCCGCAGTGACATCATCATGGCGTGGTTTACGCCGCAGGCGGGCGGTTTCCGTAGCAAAATCAGAGGGAAAGGTGGGCGCTGCCGGCCCGGTTCCACCTCGTGCCGCGCCGGTATCGCTGCTTGTTAGATCAGACAAAAGCAACGACACGGGCCTGCGCGGGCCCGTGTGGGCACATCGTCAAAGGTTTTGTTGCTGAAAAATCAGGAACGGGAGTTCGAGCGAAAGCCCGATGCTGAACGCCTTTTGGCGTGTGGCGCCCTCTGTCCTGCGCAATCTCTTGGCGATCCTGCCGGCGGTGGTTTTCTTCTTCGCCAGCGTCTTCAGTTCGCGAACCTCGGTCGCCGTCCACGCGCGCCGCTTCTTTGCTCTCTTAGCCATAAATCCTCCCTTTCAAAGCAAGCCTATGGGTTCCCTTAGCGGGGGTCGAAACAAACTCTACAGATGCGGTTGAGGTCATGAGGATCGTAGCAAGTGTCCGCAGACGCGCCCGCAGAAACGGTGGGGCAGTTAACAATCGGTATTGTTGGACGGGTTCTTAGCAACCTATCGATCATGGCGCAATTCCAACTTTGCGAGATCGGCAGCATTACCTTGTGTCAATACCAGGCAACGCTCTCATGGTTGCCGGCTCTTGCGGCGGCCCGAGGCCGTCCTTACCTTCGCGTCCAGATCAAGAACGCCAAGAACGGGACGCGGTTCATGGAGGAACTTAAACTCATCGCCCTCGACAAGGACGATATCGCGGTCGTCTCCGCGCATGTGCAGGATGCGCTCGTCACGGTGGGGGACATTTTCTGGCAGCCGCGCGAACGCCGCTTTGTCATGGCGCTCAATCGCTTCGACTGGATTACTGCAGCGGATGCAGACAACGCCAAACCGGTTGCTAGCAAGGCCACCATCCCCGACTACCGCCGCTGCCGCACGGCGCTGCGTTTTGAGCGCGTGAGCGCCTGCAGGTGCCGCGATCTCGACCAGTCCGACAAGGGTGCGACGCTCAATCTCCTGGCGGTGGAATTCGCCGAGCGCGACGCGCCGGCCGGCACGGTCACGCTCACCTTCTCCGGTGGCGGCGCTGTCCGACTCGAAGTCGAATGCCTGGAGGCCGAGTTGGTGGATCTTGGCGAAGTGTATGCGGCGGCGGTCTGCCCCGATCACTTCGGGCCCGAGATGAAGACGGCGTAAGCCCGTGCTTCAGGCGGTCCGCGCGTGCCGCGGCGATTGCTCCGGCGGCACGGCGAACAGCCTCATCAAGACCGTAATGGCGATCAGGGTCGCGGCGTAAGCGATCAGCTGCATGCCGGTCGGCTGATCGACATAACCGATCAGCGTGTGCAGCGCGCGGCCGACCCAACTCTCGTCGCGCAGCAGCCAGGACGTGTCCCACACCGTCTGGTCGAAGGCGGTGAGAATGTCGGCCTGTTGCAGGAAGGCGGTGGCCTGTGCCGCCATGCCGGCGGCAAGCAGCGCGATCAGCGTCGAAGTGACGGCGAACAGATAACGCGTCGGAATGGTGACGAGACCGAGATAGGTGAGCAAACACACCAGCGAGCCGAGCACGAGGCCGATAACGCCGCCGATCAGCATGCCGAAGCTGGCTCCGCCCTCGGCCGCGGCGATGCCGTAGAGAAAGAGCACGACCTCGGAGCCTTCGCGCAATACGGCAATGGCGACCACCAGAGCCAGCGCGGCGAGCGATTTCGAGCCGGCGAGCACCGCTTCGCCGGCGGCGCGCATTTCGGTCGCGAGCTCGCGGCCGTGCCGCGCCATCCAGACATTGTGCCAGCCGAGCATGAGCACCGCGAAGCCGAGGATGCTGGCGTTGAATATTTCCTGCCCGCTGCCGTTGAAGAATTGCGACAAGCCGCCGGTGAACAGGGCGACCAGGCAAGCGCCGAGCACCCCGCCGGCAACGCCGCCGGCGATCCAGCGGCCGCGTCCGGCAACGCCCGACGTGACGGCCATGACGATGCCGACGATCAGGCCGGCCTCGAACACCTCACGGAAAACGATCACCAGCGAAGGCAGCACAAGCACCTCATACGGACATTCAAGCGGTCATGGCACGACCAGGTAACCCTGTGTCGCGTGGTGAAAGTCGTCGAAGAAATTATAGCGGCCGGGCGCGAGCGGGCGCACATGCACGCTTGCCTCGGCGCCGGCAGGAATGACTTTCTCGAAATGCAGCGCGTCGCTTTCGAATTCGGAGGCGATGGTGTTGAGATTCTTGACCGTGAATGTGATCGGCGTGCCGGCGGGAGCATGGAGTTCAGCCGGCTCGAACAGATGATCTTTGATGGTGAGCATGAGCGTCACCGGTTCCTCGGCGCGCGCCGTGCTCGTGCCCTGGGCAAACAAGGACGCAAGCAGCATCGAGCTCAACAATACGGGGGCGCTTCGTGTCATGGCCATCGCAGGGCTGGTCGCCGCTGTTTTAGTAGCGTGAGATATACGAGGAATTGGTGAACGGCGGATGCTTTGTCAATCAGAAAGTCCAAACCGGCGGAAGATTAGAATTGTTATAATAAAATAGACCTGTTACGCGTCGCCGCAGCGTGCACCGAAGCGTTATCTGCAAGGCAAACATGGCCATCCGTCTCGACACCCGCGCCGCCGATTTTGCGGAAAAGTTTCGCGTCTTTCTCGCCACCAAGCGGGAAACGTCGGCTGATGTCGAGGCGGCGGTGCGAACTATTGTCGCCGACGTTGCCGCCCGCGGCGATGCGGCGCTGCGCGACTATACCCGCAAGTTCGATCGCTTCGATCCGGACGATCCCGGGCTTCGGATCAAGACGTCAGAAATTACCGCCGCGCTCGCCGCCTGCGCACCTGGCGTGCTCGACGCGTTGCATTTCGCGCGCGACCGCATTGAGGCGTTGCACCGCCGCCAGGTGCCGCAGGACGATCGCTTCGTCGATGGGCTCGGCGTCGAGCTTGGCGCGCGGTGGAGCGCAATCGAGGCCGTCGGGCTCTACGTGCCGGGCGGCACCGCCGCCTATCCGTCATCGGTGCTGATGAACGCCGTGCCGGCAAAAGTCGCCGGCGTGCAACGTCTCGTGATGACCGTGCCGGCGCCGGATGGAGTGCTGTCGCCGCTGGTGCTGGCGGCGGCGAAGATCGCCGGCGTCGACGAAATTTATCGCGTCGGCGGGGCGCAGGCGATTGCCGCGCTGGCTTACGGCACGGCCACGCTCGCGCCGGTCGCCAAGATCATCGGTCCCGGCAACGCTTACGTTGCCGCCGCCAAACGGCTTGTGTTCGGCAAGGTCGGCATCGACATGATCGCCGGGCCGTCCGAGGTGCTGATCCTCGCCGACAAGACCGGCAATGCCGAATGGATCGCCGCCGATCTTCTGGCGCAGGCCGAGCACGACGAGAGCGCGCAAGCGATCCTGATCACCGACGACGCGGCTCTCGCCGGTGCGGTCGAGCGCGCGGTCGAGAGCGCGCTGAAGCAGCTTGCGCGCGCCAAGGTCGCCGGCGCGTCATGGCGCGACTATGGCGCGGTGATCCTGACAGACAGTCTGGACAAAGCGCTGCCGCTGGTCGACGCGATCGCGCCCGAGCATCTGGAAATTGCCGCCGCCGACGGCGAAGCGCTCGCCAAACGCATCCGCAACGCCGGCGCCATCTTCATCGGCGCCCACACGCCGGAAGCGATCGGCGATTACGTCGCCGGCTCGAACCACGTGCTCCCGACGGCGCGCTCGGCGCGTTTTTCCTCCGGCCTGGGGGTGCTCGATTTCATGAAGCGCACGTCGATCCTCAAATGCGGCCCGGAGCAGCTGCGCGCGCTAGCTGACGCCGCGATCACGCTCGGCACTGCGGAAGGATTCGAGGCGCACGCGCGCTCGGTCGCCATCCGGCTCAACAGATAGAGTGGAGCACGATCTTTTCGGAAAGTCGGTGTCCACTTTTCCGGATCATGTTCTGATGGCGGCTCATGGCGCGGGACGATCGCGACGATAAAAAGAAAAGCCGCCTGGTGGCGGTGACGCTCGACGAGTCCTCGATCGGACGCTCCGGCCCCGACATCGAGCACGAGCGCGCGGTCGCAATCTACGATCTGATCGAGGATAATTCGTTTCGGCCGACCGGCCATGACGGCGGTCCCTATGCGCTCAATCTCGCCATCGACGGCAACCGGCTGGTGTTCGATATCCGTCTCGAAGACGGCAAGCCGATGATTGCGCATCTTCTCTCGCTAGCGCCGTTTCGGCGCATCGTGAAGGACTATTTCACCGTCTGCGACAGCTACTACGCGGCGATCCGCGGCGCGACGCCCGACCGCATCGAGGCGCTCGACATGGCGCGCCGCTCGCTGCACGACGACGGCTCGCGCGTGCTGATGGAGCGCCTCAAGGCCAAAGTGGACCTCGATTTCGACACCGCGCGGCGGCTGTTCACGCTGGTGACGGTGCTGCACTGGAAGGGATGAGGCGCGATGCCGGCGTCCCTGCCGCGAGCCGCTAACCAACCTCTGGCGGTGCTGTTTGCCTGCGGTCTTAATTCCGTGCGGTCGCCGATCGCCGCCGGGCTGTTCGCGCAGATGTTCGGCCGCGCGATCTACGTTGGCTCCGCCGGCGTGCGCAAGGGCGAGCTCGATCCGTTCGCGGTTGCGGTCATGGCCGAGATCGGCGTCGACATTTCGCGGCACAAGCCGATCACCTTTGAGGAGCTCGACGATCTGGAGGGCCTGAATTTCGACCTGATCGTCACGCTGTCGCCGGAAGCCCACCATCGGGCGCTCGAGATCAACCGCACCAACGCGGTTGACGTGGAATACTGGCCGACTGCCGATCCGACCGACGTCGAGGGCAGCCGCGAGCAGCGGCTCGACGCCTACCGCGCCGTGCGCGACCAGCTGACCAACAAGCTGCGCGAGCGGTTCGCGCGGCCGCGCCCGGTGAATGAGTGACGCGGCGGCGAATTCTTTTAACGCTCCACCCCCACGGGACGCTAAGACGATTGTGGAATCGCACGTCATCCGCTAGTTTCCGCGCCGATTTCGGCCGTGATTCCGGACATGGTCCCGGCCGCAGCTCAACAAGTCCGGGCAGCGAATGGCGAAGGAAGAACTTCTGGAATTTCCCGGTGTCGTCACGGAGCTGCTTCCGAACGCCACCTTCCGCGTCAAACTCGAAAATGAACACGAGATCATCGCGCACACCGCGGGCCGCATGCGCAAGAACCGCATCCGCGTACTCGCTGGAGACAAGGTTTTGGTCGAGATGACGCCGTACGATCTCGCCAAGGGCCGGATCACTTACCGGTTCAAATGATCGGCCGCGCAAAAATCGTGCTCGCCTCCGGCTCGCCGCGCCGGCTGTCACTGATCAATCAGGCCGGCATCGAGCCCGACGCGCTGCGTCCGGCCGACATCGACGAGACGCCGAAACGGGGCGAGTTGCCGCGCGCCTGCGCCACCCGGCTGGCGCGGCAGAAGGCCGAGACCGCGCTGGCGATGGTGCGGATCGACGAGGAACTCAAGGGTTCGTTCGTGCTCGCCGCCGACACCGTGGTCGCGGTCGGCCGCCGCATTCTGCCGAAGGCGGAATTGCTCGACGAGGCGGCGCAATGCCTGCGGCTTCTGTCCGGGCGCAATCACCGCGTTCACACCGCCGTCTGCCTGGTGACACCGCGCGAGACCTTTCGCCAGCGCCTGGTCGAGACGCGGGTGCGCTTCAAGCGGCTGTCATCGGAAGACATCGAGGCTTATCTCGCCTCCGGCGAATGGCGCGGCAAGGCCGGCGGCTATGCCGCGCAAGGCATCGCCGGGTCGTTCATCGTGAAAATCGTCGGCTCGTTCACCAACATCGTCGGGCTGCCGCTTTACGAGACGTTGGCGTTGCTCGGCGGCGAAGGCTACCCGATCCACTTTGGCTGGCTCAACGCGCTGTAGCTGTCCGCGCCGGCGGTTGGCGCCGCGCCGGCCGGGTCCCATATTTGTTCTATGCCAGAGGCGAAGCGAGGAAGCGCCTGCCCGATCTGCGGCAAGCCGGTTGCCGCGCAATTCCGCCCTTTCTGTTCGCGCCGTTGCGCTGACGTCGACCTCAATCGCTGGCTTTCCGGCGTTTATGCCGTGCCGGTAACGGAGGACGAGGAAGAGGACGAGCGGCGCGACGAAGGCGGCGAGGTTCCGAACTGATAAAGCCGCCATTCTGGACAGCCGGAAAGGCAATCTCTATAACCGCGCGCTTGCGCGGGGCCTTCACCGGCTTTGCGCAAGAGCGTGGGCCCAGGTAGCTCAGTTGGTAGAGCACTGCACTGAAAATGCAGGTGTCGGTGGTTCAATTCCGCCCCTGGGCACCACCGCTCTCATCCGCTGCGGCCGATGCGCGCAGTTTTTCGCCTCCATCTGAAATTGCGCCGGGTTTTCAGATGCTGCACTGCATCCATTGCTGAAATTTAATCTCATTAGCGGGAACGCGCGGTTGCCGCGTTCATTATTTCGGCGGTCTCATTGGACCGGCGGCGAATCCTGGAAGAAGGAGCGTCCTATGCCGCTCAACATTCGCAGGTCAGCTTTAGCCGCCGGGATTGTCGGCGCGCTCGTGACGCTAACGCCGCCGCTGATGTCGGCTGCGTTCGCCCAGCATCGAATGGCAATGGCCGCGACTCAGCAGTGCAGAATTGTCGGCGCGATCCCGCATCGCTGTTACACCTTCCACAGCGACGCGACCTGGCGCGAGGGATTTGCCGACTATCACGGCGACAATGGCGGCTGAGGTCAGCGCAACTGCACGACACGAATAAATAGTGAAGCCCCGCGCTTCGGCGCGGGGCTTTTCTGTTAGCGCCGTGACTAATGCGCGTGGCCGGCGTGACTGTGCGTATTCGCTGCCCGGTCGCGCCAGCGCTTCATGGCCGCGAACAATTCCATGCGGTTGAGCGGCGCCGTCGATCCGGAGAATTCGCGGTAGAGCGATGCGACGTTGATGATCATGCGCTCCGGATCGAGCCATGCGGTGAAACGGTCGAGCGATATTTTCTGCGCGGCGATTTCGGCCGGCTCGCCATTGTCGAAATGCCGCCGCGTCTCTTGCGCGATATATTCGAGATAGGCCTTGAATTCGCGCACTTGCGCCTTGTCGGCGATCGGCCCGTGACCGGGCACGATAGTGTCGACGTCGAGCGCGAGGATGTAGTCGCAAATCCCGATCCAGTTGCCGATCGGACCTTCCCAGATCACCGGGTGGCCACCGACGAACAAAAGATCGCCGGTATAGAGGATGCGGTCGTCCGGCACATGCACCAGAATGTCGCCGCGGGTATGCGCGGTGCCAAGATGGGTGAGCACGAGGCGCTTGGCGCCGACCAGAAGCTCTAGCATCTTGTCGAATACCTTGGTCGGCGGCGTGTCGGCCAGGCCGCGCCAATCGAACACGCTGCCCATAACCTGGTGAAAGAACGCGCCGCCGTCGCCGAGGCTTTTCCAGTTCGCCGCGAAAGCGGTGAATTGCGAGGGCGCCCATTCGCCGTATTCGTCGGCGCATTCGCGGCAGGCGATGATCTCGGCGCCTTCGACCAGCTGATTGCCGAAGGTGTGGTCGCCGTTAGCGTGGGTGTTGATCAGCCTCTTGATGCTGCGCGCGGCCGGCACCGCGTCGCGCATGGTCTTGAGCATGGCAGCGGTCAGCGGCAAATCGAACAGGGTATCGACCAGCAAGGTTTGATCGCCGTCGGTAATCAGTCCGGCATTGCTCCACCCCCACGAGCCATCCGGCTGCAAATAGGCAAAGCAGCCGCGGCCGATGTCATGCAGTCCCTTGGTGTATTGCCATTTCGCCATTGCTGTTGTCCAAGCGCTTTCGTTGGTCAGGCCGCTTGTTCGCGGCTTTTGGCGGAGAGAAGCGCGACGACTTCGGCGGTGGTCGCCACGTCGCCAAACACGCGGAGGATCGAACCCAGCGTCGCGTTGTGCTCAGCGTCGCTCAGTGCCGCGTTGGCATCCGACACAAACACGAGCCGGTAATTGAGCATCATGGCGTCGCGGGCCGACGACTCGCAGCAGACATTGGTGAGCGTGCCGACAATGATGACGGTGTCGATACCGGCCGCACGCAGCTGCCGGTCGATGTCGGAAGAACCCTGGATGAACGCGCTGTAGCGGCGTTTGACGACGATTGCGTCCTCGGGCCGCACGTCGAGGTCGGCATGCAGCTCGAAGCCGCGTGCGCCGGGCGTGAGCTCCGCCAAAGTCGCGCGCCGCGGATCGCCGTCGAAAAACACGCGCCAGGCGTCGGATTGGCCCTCGAGGCACATCTTGACCCAGACCACCTTGCCGCCGGCCGCGCGGGTTGCGGCCGCGAGCTTGTTCACGTTCGGCACGATCTCGCGCGCGCCTGGCACTTCGACCGGCATGCCGGGCAGCATGAAAGCGTTTTGCAGGTCGATGACCAACAGCGCGGTCTTCGGCCCGGCGAGGTTGTCATAACGGTTGAGCTTGCCGCGCTGCGCCTGGACTTGCGCAATGATGCTCTCGTCGATGGCGATCTTGTGCATGACATCCTCCTGTGGAGCGTGCGCGCCTTTTTTCCATTCATAGCATCGGGGCAAAACGAACTCCAAGCGTAGCTCCTCCGCCTCGCCTTGCCTCGCCCCGCGCGGGTCATGCTAGGTTTCGCCACGACGGGAGGGACATGATGCCAAACCAGATGCAGGGCAAAGTGTGCGTGATCACCGGCGGGGCCGGCTCGATCGGCGCGGCGTCGGCGAAGCTTTTGCTCCAGGAAGAAGCGAAAGTGATGCTCACCGATCTGGACGAGACGGCGCTGAAAAAAACCGCCGCCGGCATCGGTGCCGACGGTACGCGCCTCGCCGTTTGCACCGGCGACGTCACCAAATCGGACCAGGTCAAGACCGTCATCGCGCGCACCGTGCAACGTTTCGGCAAGATCGACGTGCTGTTCAGCAACGCGGGCAATTTCGGCACGGTGGCGCCAGTCACCGAATTTCCGGAAGACGTGTTCGACGCGGTGATGGCCGTGCACGTCAAAGGCGCGTTTCTGTGCGCCAAGCACGCGGTGCCGCATATGAATGACGGCGGCTCGATCATCATCACCTCGAGCGTCGCCGGCGTTACCGGCGATCCCGGCGTTTACGGCTACATCACCGCCAAGCACGCGCAGATCGGCCTGATGCGCGTACTCGCCAAGGAACTTGCCGGCCGCAACATCCGCGTCAACACCCTGCATCCCGGTCCGGTCGACAATCAGTTCCAGCTCAATGTGGAGAGGAAGCTCGGCGAAGTGATCGGGCGCGACGGTACGCAATTCTTCAACGACATCATTCCGATGCACCGGCATGTGCGCCCCGACGAGGTGGCGCGGTCGGTGCTGTTCCTCGCCTCCGACGCGTCGAGCTTCACCACCGGCAGCCTGCTGATGGTGGACGGCGGCATGAGCATTTGATGTTTATTAACGAAGCGTAAATCGAAGTTAGTTAGCACGATAGGCGGGGGAACGCGGCCAGGCACGGGTCACGATGGCGCAAGTGCTCAAAGTCTTGGGGCAATGGGCGGCGGGCCGACGGCGCGGCAAGCGTCATTTGCTGGAACTCGCCCTCAACAACATGACCCAGGGCGTGGTGATGTTCGACGCCAAGGGCCGCTTGATCGTTTGCAACGATCAATACCGGAGGATGTACAACCTCTCGCCGGCGGTGGTGAAACCCGGCGCCAATCTTCTCGACATTGTTCGTGAGCGCGCCAAGACTGGCAGCCTGCCGCGCGACCCGGCGGATTATTGCGCCGAGCTACTTGCCAATATGGCTGCTGGAAAAATTATACGCTTCGTGACGGAGACATCCGACGGCCGCTCGGTCGCGGTGGTCAACCGCGCCATCCCCGGCTCGAATTACTGGGTCGGTACCCACGACGACATCACCAAACGTCGCGCGGTCGAACGGAAGAATGCGCTGCTCGACGAGCAGGAAGCGCGCCGCGCCGTCATTGAGGAAGCGATCGCGTGGTTCCGCGAGAGCCTTGAGGGCGTGTTGCAGACCGTCGCCGAGAGCGTCGCCGCCATGAAGGCCACGGCGACGGCACTGTCCGCCAGTTCGCAAGAGACGACCGCGCATACCGCCGGTGCCGTCGAGACCTCGAACCAGGCATTCGGCAGCGTGGAAGCCGCCGCCACCGCGGCAGACCAGCTTGGAACGTCGATCGACGAGATCAATCAGCAGCTGTTGCGGGCAACCGAGGTGGTGCATGCGGTCGCCGGCGAAACGCAATCGACCAATGAGGAGATTGCCGGCCTGGCGCGCGCCGCCAACAAGATCGACGACGTGGTGAAGCTCATTCAGAGCGTCGCCGGCCAGACCAATCTGCTGGCGCTCAACGCCACCATTGAGGCTGCCCGCGCCGGCGCGGCCGGCAAGGGCTTCGCAGTGGTCGCTTCCGAAGTAAAGGCGCTTGCAGTGCAGACCGGCAAGGCAACCGACGACATCGCCGCGCAGATCGCAGCGGTGCAGTCCTCCACCCAAAGCGCGGTCGGCGCCATCGGCAACATCGCCGCGCGGATGCGCGAGATTCGGGAATTCACCGGCGCCATCGCGTCTTCGGTGGAAGAGCAGAACGCGGCGACGCGCGAGATTGCGACAAGTGTCGCCGCGGCGGCGACGGGAACGAAATCGATGGTGGCGGTTCTGCAGCGCGTATCCGGCGCCATGACCGACATGCACGCATCCGCCGGCACTGTGCTTGCCGCATCGCAGGCGGTCGAGCAAGCCGCCGCAAGCCTGCGCGGCAGCGTCGACGGATTCCTGCGCAAGGTCGCGATCTAGCGGATCGGGCGATGGGTCGTGTCGTGCGCACCGGCCGTTGTGTCGGCGCCGAGCGGGTTCTTCAAAATCGTGGAGCTCGCGCGCAGCAATTCGGTGCGGGACGGAGATTGCAGCGGCGAGGTTGGCGCGGCCGGCTGCAGCGGCGGCGGATCGGGCGGCGCGTCATATTCCGCCGCATCGGTTTCGCTCAGGCGGTAGCTCATGCTGGCGTTGCGCCAGCGGCCGATCACCGAAGCGATCATGTCGTGGATGATGCTGGTTCCGGCATCCGAGCGGGTATTGCCGGCGGTCTCGCTGTTGGGCCGCTGCGCGATCGACAATTCTTGGAACCGCACGCAGGTCGGCAGCGCCACGCCGGCGCCGAAGGTAAACGCCTCGCGGACGCCGAGCGAAGGGATAAAGGACAGCAGATTGGCGGCTGCGTCGGACACCGCCGAGCGGATCAACTCCTGGTCGCGGTCGTTTGAGAGCCGCATCACGAAAAGGGTGGAGCATTGCGAGAGAATTGTGGAATCGATCTCGGCGGGCCGCCGCGAAACCAGCGCCGGCGGCGTCTTTTCGATGGCCGGCCGGTCGATAGCGTTAACGGACGGCAAAACCTTCGCGTAAATTTTCGTGGTGGGCTTGATGTAATTGCAAATCGTTTCCGGCAGAAAATGCAATCGACCGCGCACGCCGCTCTCGCGGCTGCGGCGGGGTGTCGGTTCTTGCGGCCTTTTACGACAACGCGAGGAGGCAAGACATCCAAGACATCCAAGACATCCAAGACATCCAAGACATCCAAGACATCCAAGACATCCAAGACATCCAAGACATCCAAGACATCCAAGACATCCAAGACATCCAAGACATCCAAGACATCCAAGACATCATACAAGAAATATCAAGATATGGAAGTCGGTGCGCAAGCTGAGCTTTCGCCTCGCTTGGCGGCCAAGATCCACGTTTTCGGATTTCCTCCCATCGCTTGCACGGCGATGGAGATTTCAGCGAGCGGCGCGACGCTCATTGTCGTGAGCCAGCTCGGCATTCCGGAGATGTTCGAACGCGACATTGCCGGCGATGCCGAACGGCGCCGCTGCGCCATCGTCAGAAAATCGCCGCACAAGATCAGAGTGCGTTTTCAGTAAGGCGTGGGTTGTAACGTCCGCTCCACGCTTGATCGTGGGTTCGGCGCTGTACCTCGATCACTGCTTATGACATTCAGCCGCTATTGCGTCTTGGGCGGCGGCGGGCCGGCGGTGGCAAGGACGATGACCTTGGTGCCGACCGGCGTGCGGTCGTAAAGGTCGGTGATGTCTTCGTTGGTCAGGCGGATGCAGCCCGACGACACGTTGTGGCCGATGGTCGAGGGGTCATTGGTACCGTGCAGGCGGTAAAGCGTGTCCCTGTTGCCCTGCCACAGATACATGGCGCGTGCGCCGAGCGGATTTTCAGGGCCACCCTTCATGCCGAGCCCGCTCTGCAGTTGCACCATGTGCTCGCGAAGCTCGGGCTTGCGCGCCAGCATTCCGCCGGCGGATACCAGTCGGGCCATTCCTGCTTGGTGTGGATGACCGCAAGTCCGTTCCAGACGAAGCCCTCGGCGCCGACGCCGACGCCGACGCCGTAGCGGATCGCTGTACCATCGCCCTGGATCCGGTAGAGGTAGTGACTGCCCGGATCGACAATAATGGTGCCGGTGGGTTCGGGCGACGGATAGGTCACCACTTTGCGCGCGAAGGCCGGGTCGGGGCCCTTCGGCTGCTCGTCCGCGGCCATGAAGCTGCCGGTGCTGGCCGCAAGCGCCAGCGCGAATACCGGCGCGAGTGCGGACAGTGCCGGGATTCTCATATTGGGACCCAAAACTTTCCTACCGGCAACGACGTGAGCCATGCGCAACGGAAACAAATATTCGTCCAGAAAACGTGAATTTTGCGGCGGGCGCTCGTCACAAAAACATTGACATATGTCACTGATTATGACACAAGGGTTTACCTTGCTCATTGGAGCGCGCATTCCGATGCGATCCAGCGTGCGGAGCAAGGTGCGGCGCCTGCGCATGGACCAGAAATCCATTCCCGGGCGGCTTCGCATCCCGGTCGACCGGCAGTAGGACCGGTCCGCACGGACCGTGCTTAACCGCGGCATCGTATGACGAAACGGGCAAAACGCCTGTGAGCCGCCGCCGTGGGAAACCCGGTTTTGGCGAGTGCCGCATGTGGAGCGCCGGACGGCGAGCGCAGCGATCGCAAGCTGCGCTGCCGCGCCTCGCAAGCGCGGTCCCATGACAATGCGCCGTTCGGCGCTCCGCTCCCTTTTTGCATCGGGAGCAGAGAATCTTCGCGGTGGTGAGCAAAGCTCGGATGCGAACGCATCGCGAGAACGATTTTCCTTATTCACCTCTCCCCGCTGTGCGGGGGAGAGGTCGGATTGCGAAGCAAGCCGGGTGAGGGAGGCGTGGCCGCGATTCTGAGCGCTGGGAAACGCCGCCTCATCCCAACCTTCTCCCCGCACGCGGGGAGAAGGAGCAATGTGCGGCCGTGAGAACGGCAGCCCCTTCTCGGCACATCGACAGCGGATTATGTTTACGTTTCTGATCGGGAGCCGGTCATGATCCGATATTTTATGCTTTTGGCGATTACGGTGATTGCCCTCTCGGCGGGCTTGGCAACCGCGCAGGCCGGGCCTTGCACCGAGCAGATCGCGCAGACCGAGCAAAGGATCCGCCAGGCGCAGGCTGTGGCCTCCCCAGGCGAAGCCGGCACGCCGAGTGCACCCCAATCGGTCGGTGCGCAGCTGCATCATCAGCCGACGCCGGGTTCGGTGGAGGGCGCCGAGCACAAGGCGCGCGAGATGGCCGCCGCCGCGCTCGACCGCGCGCGCGCGGCCGACGCCGCGGGCGACCAAGCCCGATGCGCGCGGGCGCTTGAGGATGCCAAAGAGCTTTACGGATTGCAGTGAGACGGCGGCTTCAATACGCCTCTTGCGCGTAGATCGGATCGATCGAGCCGGCCCAAGGTCCGTGGAATTTCTCCAATAGTTCCTGCGCCGGCGTGGTGCCGCGCGCCAGCCGGTCTTCCAGAACTTCGAGATAGCGCGTCTCGTCGCGCCCTTCGATATCGAAGCGTTTCCGCCGGGTGAGGCCCGCATGCGCGAGCTTGAGCATCTCGGTTGCGATCTCGAACACGGTACGGCCGCGCACGGTGGCGGCCAGCGCCAGTTTCGGCACCTCATCGCACAATTTCTGCCGATCGGCCGCGCTCCAGCCCTTCACGAGGTCCCAAGCGGCGTCGAGGCTGACATCGTCGTAGAGAATGCCGGCCCATAACGCGGGCAGCGCCAGGAGATTGTGGGTCGGTCCTGAATTGGCGCCGCGCATTTCCAGATACCGCTTGAGCCGCACCTCGGGGAAAATGGTCGAGATGTGGTTCGCCCAGTCGGAAATGGTGGCGCGTGCGCCCGGCATGCCGGGAAGCTTGCCGGCCATCAAATCGCGGAACGATTGGCCGGCGACGTCGACATAATCGTGGCCGTGCTTGACGAAATACATCGGCACGTCGAGCGCGTAATCGACCCAGCGTTCGAAGCCCATGCCGGGCTCGAACGCCCAGGGCAGCATGCCGGTGCGGCTGGCGTCGGTATCGCGCCAGATTTCCGCACGAAAAGAGAGAAAGCCGTTCGGCCGTCCTTCGGTGAAGGGCGAGTTGGCGAACATCGCGGTCGCCACCGGCTGCAATGCGATCGACACGCGCAGCTTTTTGACCATGTCGGCTTCGGACGAGAAGTCGAGATTGGTCTGCACCGTGCAAGTGCGATACATCATATCGAGCCCGAGCGTGCCGACCTTCGGCATGTAAGCGGTCATGATCTTGTAGCGGCCCTTCGGCATTTTCGGCATTTGCGCCCGCGTCCAGCTCGGCGTCATGCCGATGCCGAGAAAGCCGATCCGCAGGGGTTGCGCGACTTCGCGAACCTGCGCGAGATGCGCCATCAGCTCGCTTGAGGTCTGATGTACGGTTTCGACCTGTGCGCCGGACAGCTCGAACTGTCCGCCGGGCTCGAGCGAGATGGCGCCGCCGCCCGGGACGTCGAGGAGCCCGATGACGTTGCCGCCCTCCATGATCGGCTGCCAGCCGAGCAGAAGCTCCATGCCCTCGAGCAAGGCGCGGATGCCGCGCCGGCCCTCGTAAGGCACGGGCTGATGGCCTTCGAGAGTGAAGGCAAATTTCTCGTGCTCGGTGCCGATGCGGAATTGCGACTTCGGCTTGATGCCCTGCGCCAGCCAAGCGACAAGCTCATCCCGCCGTTCAATCGGCGTCAGATCGACCTGGTCACGCGCCATGGGATCGGGACTGAATGGGAAGCGGGCGGCGAGTCGAAAGCGTCACGCGGCCTTACGCTTTTCGGGCGGGAAGCGGTGATAGAAGCTCTCGCCGGTTTTTGCCATGTCGCGCAAAAGCTTGTTCGGCTTGAAGCGGTCGCCGTATTTCTTCGCCAGCTTGCTGCAGAGATCGACAAAGGCTTTCGTCCCCATCCCGTCGATATAGGAGATAGTGCCGCCGGTAAAAGGCGCATAGCCGAAGCCGAGGATCGAGCCGACATCGGCTTCGCGCATGTCGGTGAGCACGTCCTCCTCGACGCAGCGCGCTGTTTCCAGCGCCTGCATCGCCAGAAACCGCGCCTTGAGTTCGGCGATGTCGATGGTGTCGGAATCGAGCTTGGTCGGCTGCAGATCGGCGAGCCCTGGCCACAGGCGCTTTGGCCCGCTTTGCGGATAGTCGTAAAAGCCCTTGCCGTTCTTGCGGCCGTAACGGCCGCGTTTCTCGACCATGTCGTGCAACAAGGTCTTCTGCCGTTCGTCGATCGCCTGCGGGCCGAGATCGGCTTCGGTGGCTTTGAGAATCTTCCAGGCGAGATCGACGGCGACCTCGTCGTTGAGCGACAACGGGCCGACCGGCATGCCGGCCATGCGCCCGACATTCTCGATCATCGCCGCCGGCACACCTTCGGCCAGCATCAAATGGCCTTCGCGAATATAGGTGCCGACAACGCGCGAGGTGTAAAAGCCGCGCGAGTCGTTGACCACGATCGGCGTCTTGCGGATGGCGCGCACATAATCGAGCGCGGCCGCGAGCGCCGCGTCTCCGGTCTTCTTGCCTAAAATCACCTCGACTAGCATCATCCGGTCGACCGGCGAGAAGAAATGGATGCCGACGAAACTCGCCGTGTTTTTGAACGATTTGGCCAGCGAGGTGATCGGCAGCGTCGAGGTATTGGAGCCGAAGACGGTGTCTTTGCCGATCGCCGCCTGCGCCTTGGCGATCGCTTCTTCCTTGACGGCGCGGTCTTCAAATACCGCCTCGATGACCAGATCAACGTCTTTCAGCGCCGAATAGTCCGGCGTTGCCGTGATACGGGCCAGCAGCGCGTCGCGGTCGGCGGCGGTGGCGCGGCCGCGATTGATCTGATCGGTGATCAATTTCTGCGAATGTGCCTTGCCCTTGTCGGCGCTTTCCTGGTCGCGGTCGATGAGCACGACGTCGATGCCGGCTTGCGCGGTGACGTAGGCCACGCCGGCGCCCATGAAGCCGGCGCCGAGAATGCCGACCTTCTTGATCGGCTTCGGCGGCACTTCGGGTGGCCGGCGCGCGCCTTTGTTGAGCTCCTGCATGGAGACGAACAGCGAGCGGATCATGGCGGCCGCTTCCGGCGAGCGCAGAATCTTGGCGAAGTAGCGCGACTCGACGCGCAGCGCTTGGTCCATCGGCAGTTGCAGGCCCTCATAGACGACCTGCAAGATGGCGCGGGCAGCCGGATAATTGTCGTAGGTCTCGCGCCGGTACAGCGCGTTGGCCGGCGGAAACACCATCATGCCCGCCTTCGAATAAACCTGGCCGCCCGGCAATTTGAAGCCGTCCACGTCCCACGGCGCTTTCGCCGTGCCGCCGGCTTTGATCCAGGCTTTTGATTTCGCCACCAGCTCGGCTTGCGGGACAATTTCGTCGACGAGCTTCATCGTCTTGGCGCGAGGAAGCCGCAGCTGGTCGCCCTTGAGCAAAAATTGCAGTGCTTCGGCAGGCGGCAGCATGCGCGCAATCCGTTGGGTCCCGCCGCCGCCGGGAAACAGGCCGACCTTGATTTCCGGCAGGCCGAGTTTCGTTTTTTCGTTTTCGGAGGCGATGCGGTGATGGCAGGCAAGCGCCAGCTCGAAGCCGCCGCCCATGGCGGTGCCGTTGAGCGCTGCAACCCAAGGCTTGCCGCAGGTTTCGATGCGGCGGGCGATCTGCGAAAGCTTGCGGCCATCCTCGAACAGCCGCTTGTTGGCAGCTTCCTGGCCCTGCGACTTCAATAAATCGGCAAAGGTCCGGCTTTGGGTTTCCAGCATGGTCAAGTCGGCGCCGGCGCAGAATGCGTCTTTGCCGGAGGTCAGCACCGCGCCCTTGACGCCGGCTTCGCCGGCGACGCGCTCAACGATTGCGGCGAGCTCCTCCATCACCTTGGCGTCGATGACGTTCATCGAACGTCCCGGCATGTTCCAGGTGATCAGTGCGATACCGTCGCCGTCGATGTCAAAAGTGAAATTCTGGTACGTCATACGCATCTCCCGTCATGTCGTTCGCCTCGCCCCCCGGGGAGAGGAAAAATTCGTTTTTAATACGGTTTGCCGTCTTTACGGGTGAACCGCATGCCGTTTTCGTCGCGGATCGCGAGCAGGTCGACGTCCGGGTATTCGGCACGCTCATGCTTCAAGCGCGTGCCGATTTCCAGATAGACCGCGTCGCGGTTGGATTTGTTGACCAGATGGTGCCCGTTGGAAACGTTGGCCTTGAAGCCGGCGGCGTCGCCAGGCTTGAGCAAAGTCTCGCCGCCATCGTCGATCAGCACCAGTTCACCTTCGAGAATGTAGACCAGCTCGTCTTCCTTGTGGTGCCAATGGCGGAGCGCCGAGGCCGCGCCGGGCTTGAGCGTCGTCAAATTGACGCCAAACTGGTCGAGGCCGGCGGCATTGCCGAGGCGCTTGCGCGAGCGGCCTTCGACCGCGCGGTTGAGCGGCTCCGGATAACCGGTGCGCGTATCGATCGGCACTTTTGCGATGTCGATCTTCGGCATGCGGCACGCACTCCCTCTTTACGCCCCGGCGTGCGGAGAGGACTTACACCCGCTCGATGATCGTCGCGGTGCCCATGCCGGCGCCGATGCACAGCGTGATCAGCGCGGTCGAAAGATTGCGCCGCTCAAGTTCGTCGAGCACGGTGCCGAGGATCATGGCACCGGTCGCACCAAGCGGATGGCCCATGGCGATGGCGCCGCCGTTGACGTTGATTTTGTTGTGATCAATGCCGAAGGCCTGCATATAGCGCAGCACGACCGACGCGAACGCCTCGTTGAGCTCGAACAGATCGATGTCGTTGAGCGTCATGCCGGCGCGCTTCAGTACCTTCTTGGTGACATCGACCGGCCCGGTGAGCATGATTGCCGGCTCGCTGCCGATATTGGCGAACGCTTTCACCCGCCCCCGCGGCTTCAAGCCCGCTTTCTTGCCCGCTTTGGCGTTGCCGAGCAGAACGGCGGCGGCGCCATCGACGATGCCTGACGAGTTGCCGGCGTGATGCACGTGATTGACGAATTCGACTTCCGGATGCTTCTGGATCGCGACGGAATCGAACCCACCCATTTCTCCCATCTGCACGAAGGACGGCTTGAGCGACCCCAGCGACTGCATGGTTGTGTCCGGCCGCATATGCTCGTCCTTGTCGAGGATGGTCAGGCCGTTGACGTCCTTTACCTTCATCACCGAGCGGTTGAAGCGGCCGTCGCTCCACGCCGCGGCGGCACGCTTTTGGCTTTCGACGGCGTAAGCATCCACGTCGTCGCGCGAAAATCCATATTTGGTGGCGATGAGATCGGCCGAGATGCCCTGCGGCATGAAATATTCGGCGACTGCGCTGCTCGGATCGACCGCCCACGCTCCGCCGGAGGCGCCGATGCCGACGCGGCTCATCGATTCAACGCCGCCGCCGATCGCCATGTCCTGCTGGCCGGAGATAATTTGCGCTGCTGCGAAATTGACCGCGTCGAGGCCCGAAGCGCAGAAGCGATTGATCTGCACGCCGGCAACCGTGTCGCCGTAGCCGGCGTGTAATGCCGCGATGCGCGCGATGTCGCCGCCGGCCTCGCCGACCGGATCGACCACGCCCATCACCACGTCATCGACCAGAGTGGGGTCAAGCTCGTTCCGGTCCTTGATGGCGCCAAGCGCCTGGCTCGCCAGATTGAGCGCGGTCACTTCGTGCAACGAGCCGTCCACCTTGCCGCGGCCGCGGGGGGTGCGCACGTGATCGTAGATAAAAGCGTCGGGCATGGCGTTTCCTCCTAACCCCCAGGGCGAGGGCTGCAAACGGCAGAATGACAGCACGGCCGGATGGTCGTCCGTTGGACCGGACCATTCATATAATCCAAGTTCCGCGGATTTGCAGCCGCGGCCTAAAAAGCCTCTGCCGGCAAGGCCATGGTCGAGGCGGCGCCGGTCTTGATGCGCGCCAGGTGAAGGCTCGCGGCCGGCAGCATCCGCTCGGCGAAGAAACGGCCGGTGGCAAGCTTCGTCGCCATGCCGTCCCCCGCGCCATTGCCGCCGGCGGCTTTTGCTTTCGCGGCTTGCACGATCATGCACCACATGTAGCCGAGCGCCACCAGCCCGAAGAGATGCATGTAATCGGTCGAGCCGGCGCCGGCATTCTCCGGATTGCCGAGCGCGTTCTGCATGAACCACATGGTCGCCTGCTGCAGCTCGCCGAGCGCTTGTGCGAGCGGCTTGATGTAAGGCGCTAGCTCGGTGTCGGCGCTGTGCTCTTTGATGTAGCCCGACACTTCGGCAAAGAACGCCTGCAACGCGCGGCCGCCGTCCCTGGGCAGCTTCCGGCCGACCAAATCGAGCGCCTGGATGCCATTGGCCCCCTCGTAGATCATGGCGATGCGCGCATCGCGCACGAACTGCTCCATTCCGTGCTCGGCGATGTAACCATGGCCGCCGAACACCTGCTGCGCCATGACCGTATTGGCGAAACCCTGGTCGGTGAGCACGCCTTTGATCACCGGCGTCATCAGGCCCATGTGGTCGTCTGCCGCCTGCCGCTCCTTGGCGTCGCCCGAACGGTGCGCAACGTCGCTCCGCAACGCAGTCCACAACACCAGCGCGCGCGCGGCTTCGTTGAAAGCGCGCATGCTCATCAGCATGCGGCGCACGTCCGGCTGCACGATGATGGGATCGGCGGGTTTGTCCTTGAACTTCGGGCCGGTCAAAGCGCGGCCGGCGAGCCGCTCCTTGGCGTAGGCGGCGGCGTTCTGGTAGGCGACCTCGGACAGCGCCAGGCCCTGCATACCGACGCCGAGCCGGGCTTCGTTCATCATCACGAACATCGCGTTCAGCCCGCGATTGGGTTCGCCGATCAGCCAGCCGGTCGCGGCGTCGTAATTCATGACGCAGGTGGAATTGGCGTGAATGCCCATTTTCTCTTCGATCGAGCCGCAGGCGACGGCGTTGCGCGGTCCCAAGGCGGCGTCCTTGCCGGGGAAGAATTTCGGCACGATGAACAGCGAAATCCCCTTGGTGCCCGGAGGCGCGCCTTCGATGCGCGCCAGCACCAGATGGACGATATTTTCCGCCAGATCGTGCTCGCCGGCGGAGATGAAAATCTTCGTGCCGGTGATTTTGTAGGAGCCGTCCTCCTGTTTGGCGGCGCGGGTGCGCACTAGGCCGAGATCGGTGCCGCATTGCGGCTCGGTCAAATTCATCGTGCCGGTCCACTGGCCGCTGATGAGCTTGGGAAGGTAAAGTTGCTTCTGCTCCGGCGAGCCGTGCACGAAAATCGCCGCGGCAGCGCCTTGCGTGAGCCCCGGATACATGGCGAATGCCATATTCGCCGAGCAAAGAAATTCGCTAACTGATTGAGTGAGCACCATCGGCAGCCCCTGGCCGCCGAATTCGGCCGGCGCCGAGGCGCCGATCCATCCGCCTTCGGTCAGCCGCTTGTAGGCTTCCTTGAATCCCTTCGGCGTCGTCACCGAACCGTCGTCGTGACGCTTGCAGCCTTCTTTGTCACCGGTCCGGTTGAGGGGAGTCAGCACGTCTTCGCAGAATTTAGCCGCCTCGCCGAGCACCGCTTCCAGAAGATCGGGCGTGGCATCGGCAAAACCCGGGAGATTGTTGTAGCGATCGATGCGGAACACATCGCTCAACAGAAACATCACGTCGTCAACGGGTGCCTTGTAAGTCGGCATGTCGCCCTCCCTGCCGGCCGGTGACCGGCGGCCGGAAGGTATAACGTAGCCAATTTGCGTCAACGGTAAGACGGAAATGAGCGGCGAGCGCTAGCGCGCCGACTTCGCGGCAGGGTCGATGAGCGTCCGGTAGAAGGATGTACAGATCTGGCGCAGTTCGGAAATCGCGACCTCGATGCCGCGCTTTCACTGCTCCAATTGATTGATCTGCGTCACGCATTGCGCCCGGATCAGATGCAAGCCCTTTCCGTCCAGCCGGGCAAGCAGGGCTCCGATCTCGGCGAGCGCGAAGCCGAGCCGCCTGCCGGTCAAAATCAGGACCAACTGCTCGCAGTCGGCGCGATGGTACAGCCTGACGGCGCTGCGGCGTGATCAGGCGCTTCGATTCGTAGAAACGAAGGGACCGCGGGGTCCAGGCCGAACTGGCGCGCCACCTCGGCGATCGACAAGACGCTGTCGCCGCTATCCGCGGCAAAGTCGCGGAGCTGAGGAAAAAGATCAGCTTCGGCTTCTCTAGCCGAAGCGATCGGCGCAGGGGTTGTGCGTTGCACCGCCGGGTACGTCATGAGCCGTCGCCACTCAAGGATGCCGCGCAATCGGACGCTCTCATGAGTTGCAGAGGCGCAACAGACCGTGGCCGTAACGGTGACAGTTGCGGGAAAACCGGTACGGGAGAACCGGGCGGATCGGGGCACTGGGCACAGCCACGCGGCGCGCCCGGTAAGATTTCTTAACGGCTTCTTTACCGTAATCCTCAACATTCCGTTCTGAGGACAGAAAAACCGCGCCCTCCGCGTCGTCTGTTCACGGGCATCGGCTCGCACCACTGCGCACCTCCTGCTCCTCCGATGTGGCTTGGACGTGAGAATGAAATCGGGCGGTCCGTGGAATCTCAGAGGCCTCCTTCCGGAAACGCGCGCAGCCGCGCGCGAGGCTGCGCGTCGTTCGGGGCTATCGGTCGGCGAATGGCTCAACACCGTCGTCCAGCCCGTCGACGAGGACGATGATGGCTGGTGGAGCAGCGATTACGACCGCGAGCCCCGCGATCGTCATCAGCCGCGACCGCGCTACGAAGAGTACGACCGCGACCCATATCGCGATCCGCCACCGCGCGAGCGTGAGCCGGAGCGCGAGCGCTATCACCAAGCCCCGCCGCCCTGGCGGCGCCGCGCGCGTTACGAAAACGAATACGACGATGAGCCGCCGGTCCGGCGCAGAGCGCGGCGCGCGCCCGAAGATTATGCCCCGCTGGGCGGTCCCTATCGCGGCGAGCCTCAAGCTCCCGATCGGCCGCGCCGCGAGCGGCCGCGCCATGATGCGCCGCCGGCCGGCGCACCCGTCGAGGATGCAGGCGAGGCGTCGATTGATCACGCCGTCGCCGAGATCGCGGCGCGCCAGCGCGCGCTCGACGATGCCGCGGCCGCCGAGATTAAAACCCGCCAGCGTGCGGTCGATGACGATGTGCCGCCGCAACACTCATTCAGCGAGCGCGAGCCGCAACCACTTCCGCCCCGTCCGGAGCCGAGCTACCCGACGCATTATGCGGGCGAACCGCTCGACCTGAGCCTTTTGGAGCAACAGCTCCGCGAGATCACCGCGCGGATCGAGACGCTGCAACCGGCCGGCGACCTGCAAACCGCGATTGCCGGCCTGCAAACGGATCTTGCCGCCATCGGCCACACGCTCGACGAAGCGCTGCCGCGCCGCGCGCTGGAATCGCTTGAGATCGAGGTCAAGGCGCTGGCGCAGCGCATCGACCATACGCGCCAATCCGGCATCGACGCCGCCGCGCTGTCCGGCATCGAGCACGGTCTCGATGAAGTGCGAGAATCGCTACACAAGCTCACCCCGGCCGAGAGCCTCGTCGGCTTCCAGCAGGCGGTGAATAAGCTGTCGCAAAAAGTCGACGCCATTGTCGCGCGCGACGATCCGGCGGCGCTGCAACAACTGGAAACGGCGATTGGCGGTTTGCGCGGCATCGTTTCCCACGTCGCCTCTAACGACACGCTGACCAAGGTCGCCGAAGACGTGCGCGCGCTGGCGACAAAGGTCGACGGACTCGCAATGAGCGCGACCGGTCTGCCGGCGCTGACCGCACTGGAAAATCGCATCGACACGCTGGCCGGCGCAATCAACGCCTCGACCGAGGCCGGGCATGCCGTGCCGCGCGAACTGGAAAAGCTCCTGTCCGGCCTGATCGAGAAACTCGAATGGGTGCAGCTCACCCACACCGACCATACCGCGCTCGCGCATCTTGAGGACCGCATCGCCAGTCTGGTCAAGCGTCTCGATGTTTCTGATGCGCGGCTCGGGCTGCTCGAAGGGGTCGAGCGCGGGCTCGCCGATCTTCTTGTGTATATCGAACAGTTGCGCGGCGGCGCCGGGGCTCCCGCTGCGGTTAACGCCGCGCCGGCCGACGCTGTCACGCACGGCGTCGCCGAGAACAAACAAACCGAGCGCAGCGCTCAGACGAAGATCGAGGATTCACTCGAAGAGGTGCAAGGCACCGTCGAGCATGTCGTCGATCGCCTCGCCATGATCGAAAGCGGCATACGCGGCGACAAACCGAAGGCCGCGGTGGCGGAGCCGGCGAACGATTTGGTGCCTGAGCCGTTGGAGATACCGTCGGTTCAGCTCGAGCCGCGCGCTTTGCCGGAAGATACCGATGAAGCGCTGTTTGCGGCGGAAGTGGCGGCGCAACCGGAGCCCGATGCGCCACAGCCGGAGCCGCAACCCGTGTCTCCGTCGCAACGGCTGGCGCGGACGCGGATGCCGATCGATCCAAGTCTGCCGCCCGACCATCCGCTGGAGCCGGGCTCGGCGGCGCGCACGCGTACGAGCCCATCGGCGGCCGAACGGATCGCCGCGTCGGAAGCAGCCGTTGGAGCGAAGCCGCCGGTGATTCCCGATCCCGGCGGCGGCAAGCCCGATTTCATCGCAGCGGCGCGTCGCGCCGCAAAGGCCGCCGCCGTCACCGCGGCCGATGACAAAGCCGGGCGCAAAATCACGGCGACCGGACCGGCGCCGGCAAAGAAATTAGGCGAGAAGCTGCGGACACTGGCGGTCGCCGGCGCGGTCGTCGTCATCATCGTCGGTGGCTTCCATATCGTTTCGCGCCTGTTCGAAGATGGCGGCGCGAGCGCGCCGCCATCCGCCAAGAGCGAGCCGCCGCGGATCTTGACCGAGCCGCTGCAGCGGTCCGAGCCGAAGCCGCTGCCGCCGGAACCGCCGCAGGTGCAGGTGGAACCGCAGGCGCCGCCCGCCGCCGCGCCGGAAGGAAATGCGCCGACACCGCCGATGGTGATTGCGCCGCCCGCCGATGCCGATACGCCGCAAAGCCCCTCAGCGCCGTTGCCAGGCGCGACGCCGGCTCCCGCTACCGGGCATACCGACCAGCAATCTTCGCTGACGCCTTCGGCCGACCTACCTGTCGGGGCGGCACCTGACATCACCGGCTCGCTGCCAAAGACATCGGCGAAGCGAGGCGCTGCCGGTGCCCCGGTTGGGCCGAGCGGCGAGAAGCTCCCAGTCGCGATCGGTGGTCCGATGTTGCGCAACGCCGCGCTCGCCGGTGATCCGCTCGCGGCTTACGAAGTTGCGGCCCGCTTCGCCGAAGGCCGCCTGGTTCCGGTCAATAATGAAGAGGCCGCGCGCTGGTTCGACATCGCGGCGAAGAAGGGGCTTGCCCCCGCCCAGTTCCGCCTGGCCACCCTGTATGAGAAAGGCCTCGGCGTGCGCAAAGACCTAGCCGCCGCCCGCGATCTCTATCGTTCCGCCGCCGAAAAGGGACACGGCAAGGCCATGCACAATCTCGCCGTGCTTTACGCCGAAGGCGTGGACGGTAAATCCGATTACCGCGCCGCCGCCCAGTGGTTCCGCAAGGCCGCCGACCGGGGCGTCGCCGACAGCCAATATAATCTCGCCGTCCTCTACGCGCGCGGCGTGGGCGTCGAGCGGAATTTCGCCGAATCCTACAAATGGTTCTTCCTCGCGGCTCGCGACGGCGACACCGACGCGGCGCAGAAGCGCGATGAAATCGCCGCCCGTCTCGATGCCAAAGCTCTTGAGGCGGCGCGCAGGGCCGCCGAGAAGTGGGCACCGATCCCGCAGCCGCCGGAAGTGATCACGGTCAAAGGCGCCTGGGATATGCCGGGCAACGGCACGCCGGCCGCAAAGCCAAAACCGCGCACCAGCGCCAAAGCGCCCGCGCCGGACGCCGCTAAGGTGAATTGAGCGGACGCCGCCGCGCCGCTCCCGATCAATTCTGCGCGCTCGTCCGCCGTTGACGGTATGCCGCGCGGTGTTGCGCGCGTAGAACGGTCCAACGCGTAACAAGCGACCGGCAGCTTTAATCGTGCAGATCTTCCTTCCGATTGCCGACATTCCCGTCAACGTTTTCCTCGTGCTCGCCATGGGGCTCGCGGTCGGGTTCATCTCCGGCATGTTCGGGGTCGGCGGCGGGTTCCTGATGACGCCGCTATTGATCTTCATCGGCGTGCAGCCGGCCGTGGCGGTGGCGAGCGTCACCACCCATGTGGCGGCGTCCTCATTCTCCGGCGCGATTGCCTATTGGCGCAGAAACGCGCTCGACGTCACGCTGGCGCTGACGCTGCTTGCCGGCGGCATTGTCGGCAGCGCTGGCGGCGTCGCGCTGTTCACCTGGCTGCGGTCGCTCGACCAGCTCGATCTGATGATCGGCCTGTCCTACGTTACGCTGCTCGGCGTTGTCGGCCTGCTGATGGTCGGCGAAAGCGCGCGCGCCATCGTCCGCACGCATTTCGGCGGGCCGGCGATGCTTCGCCGTCCGGGCAGCCACGCGTGGTTTCTCGGCTTACCGCTCAAGCTCCGCTTCAAGCGCTCGAAAATCTACGCCTCCGCCATTCCGGTGCTGGGCATCGGCTTCATCATCGGCTTCCTCGGCGCGATTATGGGCATCGGTGGCGGCTTTCTGCTCGTGCCGATGCTCATTTATCTGTTGCGGGTGCCGACCGCAACGGTGATCGGCACTTCCATGGTGCTGACCTTCCTCACCATGCTGTCGGCGACCATCCTTCACGCTGCGACCAACCATCTGGTCGATGCCGTGCTGGCGCTCATCCTCATGGTTGGCGGCGTGATCGGCGCACAGTTTGGCGCGCATGCGGGCCAGCGGATCCGCGGCGAGTGGCTTCGTCTTATGCTCGGGCTGTTGGTGCTGGCCGTCGGCTCGCGCTTTGCCTTCGAACTGGTCGTGCGTCCGGAAGATTTGTACTCGATCCGGATCATCGGGAGCGGGCCATGAACCGTGCGCTGGCCGCGCTCACGCTGGCGGGCCTGGTTATGGGCGGCTACCCAGCAGCGGCGGCTGAACACCTGATTATCGCGCTGAGCGATCACCGCGTTCTGATCACGTCGAACTATACCGGCGTGGAACTGGTGTTGTTCGGCTCGGTCGAGCGCGCGGCTGAAAGCCCGCTGCGCAAAGGGCCATACGATATTGTTGCTACCGTCACCGGCCCGCGCGAGACGTTGCGCGCGCGGCGCAAGTCGCGCGTGCTCGGCATCTGGGTGAACACGCGGGCGCGAACCTTTATCGATGCGCCGTCTTATCTCGCGGTTCTCGCCAGCGGCCCGCTTGACGTCATTACCAATGCCGAGGATCGGCGGCGGCTGCAAGTCGGGCTCACCGACACACCGCTGCCCGAACTGATCCATAACGACATCGGCGAGGTGGCGAGCGATCCGTTCCGCGGCGAACTCGTCCGCTTGATGCGCGAACGCGGGCTCTACAGCGAGGAGCCCAACGCGGTGACCTTCCTGACGCCGACTCTGTTTCGCGCGGCCATCAAACTGCCGGCGGAAGTGCCGATCGGCAATTACCAGATCGACGTGAAATTGTTCGCCGAAGGCAAGATGCTGGCACGCACGGATTCCGCGTTCGACATCGTCAAGGTCGGCTTCGAGCAATTCGTAGTCAACGCCGCGCAGCAGCACGGTTTGCTGTACGGCTTCGCTACCGCGCTGATGGCGCTTATGACCGGGTGGATCGCCAGCGTCGCGTTTCGCAGAGATTGAATTTCAATCCGGCAGGCAGCGTTGCGCGGCGATGGCGTAGAGCCGTCGCTCGCCGAGCATGTGGGCGGTGAAGGCAAGCGTGCCGAAGAGGCCGAAGATGGCGCGGTCGAGCACGTTGAGGCCGCCGGCATAGGCGCCGAAGGCGGGCATCACCAGCCGCTTGCCATCGTTGGCAAAACAGCGCCGGCTCACCGCGCGACCGCGCTGCGTCACGCGCGCGAGCGGATGCAGATGGCCGGCGATCTCGCCGTCCGCGGTCTGTTCGGACGGCTCGTGCCGGAACGTCAGCGGCCCGAATGCCAAAACATCGGCGCGGCCGCCGCCGACGCCCGCGGGCAAATCGGGATCGTGATTGCCGGCGATCCAGACCCAGTCGCGCCCTCGTTGCAGCACGGCGAGCACGCCGCGGTCGCCGGGCGCCATGCGCAAAGGTCCGCCGCCGTCATGAAAGCTGTCGCCGAGCGCGATCAAGAGGCGAGGGGCGTAACGCTCGACCAGCCGCGCCAGCCGCGCCAGCGTTGCCGCGGTATCGTAAGGCGGCAGCAGTACGCCGCGGGCGGCGAAGGCCGAGCCTTTCTCCAGATGCAGGTCGGCGACGACCAAAAGTCCTTCGTCCGCCCAATACAGCGCGCCGGCCGGATCGGCGACGAGCGTGACGCCGGCGACGGCGATCGTTTTGTCCGCTCGTCCGCGCGAAAGCGGGGACCCGGTAGCTTCTTCTGGACGCCCGCTTGCGCGGGAATGAGCGGCAAAAGCGCGGGCCCTCACTGCATTGCCTCCTTCACCAATTCGTCGGCCGCCTCGGCAAGGAGCGAATTGGCCGCTTCGCCGTAAACCGTCTCGCGCCCGATCTCCAGCATGACCGGCACGGCGAGCGGCGACACATGGTCGAGCGATTTATGAACGATTCGCCCCCGGATGCGCGAGAGCATATCGGCAAGCCGGCGCACGTCGAGCAGGCCGGTCGAGGCGTCGGCGCGGGCGGCGCGCAGCAGCACATGATCGGGCTGGTGGCTGCGCAGCACGTCATAAACTAGATCGGTCGAGATGGTGACCTGCCGCCGCGACTTCTCTTGGCCGGGAAAGCGTCGCTCGATCAGGCCGGCGATGATCGCGCAACTGCGGAAGGTGCGTTTCATCAGCGCCGATTCGGCGAGCCACGCTTCGAGATCGTCGCCGAGCATGTCCTCGTCGAACAAAGCGTCGAGCGATAATTCGCCACGCGCGAGCCGCTGCGCCACGTCGCCGAGCCCCCAGACCGCGAGCGCATATTCGTTGGCGACGAAGCCCATGGGGCGCAGCCTTGCCCGTTCCAGCCGGCGCGTCAGCAGCATGCCGAGCGTCTGGTGAGCGAGGCGGCCTTCGAACGGGTAGCAGACGAGGTAATGTTTGTTGGCGCGCGGAAACGTCTCCACCAGGAGCTCGCGGATGCCCGGCATCTGCGACCGCCATTGCTGGATTTCGAGCCACTCGCGCACCTGCGCCGGCAGATCGCGCCATTCCTGCGGATGGGCGATGATGGCGCGCACGCGGGCGGCAAGATAGGTCGAGAGTGGAAATTTCCCGCCCTCATAGGCCGGAACCTTCGGGTCCTCGGCGTTGGAGCGCGAGACATAGACCTCGTCCTCGACCAGCGCCTCATATTTGAGGATTTCGCCGGCGAACACGAAAGTATCGCCCGGCACCATGGTCTCGACGAAATATTCCTCGACTTCGCCGAGGAGCCGCCCGCCCCGCGGGATCAGCTTCGGGGCGCGCGACCGAACGAGCCGCACCTTGAGCATGTCGGCCTCAACAATGGTGCCGACGTTGAGCCGGTAGCGCTGCGCCACGTTCGGGTTGGCAATGCGCCAGCGGCCGTCCTTGCCGAGCCTGATGCGGGCGAAGCGCTCGTAGGTCTTAAGCGCGTAGCCGCCGGTGGCGACGAAATCGACCACCGCGTCGAAATCAGCGCGCGTGAGCGTGGTATATGGGGCGACCGTCGTCACTTCGGCGTAAAGCTCGTCGGCAACGAACGGCTCGCCGCAGGCGCAGCCGAGCACGTGCTGCGCTAGCACGTCGAGCGCGCCGATCCGCGCCGCCGGCGTGTCCTGCGCATTCTCGGCAACGGCGTCGAGCGCCGCGCGGCATTCCAGCACTTCGAACCGATTGGCCGGCACCAGCACCCCCTCGGATGGTTCGTCCATGCGGTGATTGGAGCGGCCGATCCGCTGCAGCATGCGCGAAGCGCCCTTCGGCGCGCCGACATTGATCACCAGATCGACGTCGCCCCAGTCAACACCGAGATCGAGCGAGGAGGTGCAGACCACGGCGCGCAAACGGCCGCTCGCCATCGCTTCCTCGACCTTGCGCCGCTGCGCCACGTCGAGCGAGCCGTGATGCAGCGCGATGGCGAGATTGTCCTCGTTGAGATGCCACAGCGCCTGGAAAATGGCCTCCGCCTGGCTGCGGGTATTGACGAAAACCAATGTGGTGCGGTGCGCCTGGATGAGTTTGTAAATCTCATTGAGTGCGTGCCGCGCCGTATGGCCGGCCCAGGGCAGCCGCTCGCGCGTGTCGAGCATGGTGACATGCGGCGCCACACCGCCGTCGGCGATGACGAGATCGGCGCGCGCGGCGTTCGTGGCGCCTGAGTGCTGCGGCACCATGAAACGGGCGAGGTCTTGCGGCTCGGCGACGGTGGCGGACAGGCCGACGCTGGTCAGTTGCGGTGCGAGTCGAAACAGTCGGGCCAGTCCAAGCGAAAGGAGATCGCCGCGCTTTGAGGTGACCAGCGCGTGCAATTCGTCGAGGATCACGCGCTTGAGCGAGCCGAACAGAAACGGTGCGTCGGCGGAAGCGAGCAGTAGGGCAAGCTGCTCCGGCGTAGTCAGCAAAATCTCCGGCGGGTCGCGCCGTTGGCGCTGGCGTTTGGAAGTCGGCGTATCGCCGGTGCGGGTCTCGATCCGGATCGGCAGCCGCATTTCGGCGACCGGAGTTTCGAGGTTGCGCGCAATGTCGACCGCGAGTGCCTTCAGTGGCGAAATGTAAAGCGTGTGCAAGCCCCCGGCGCGCTGAAGGTTGCGGCCGATGGAGACGAGTTTTCTTTTTTCCGCGCCCGCTGCGACAGCGCCGCTCAACTCGACCAGGCTGGGCAGAAACCCGGCGAGCGTCTTGCCGCCGCCGGTCGGCGCAATCAGCAGAACCGAGCGCCCGGCGCGTGCCTTGGCGAGAAGTTCGAGCTGATGCGCACGCGGCGTCCAGCCGCGGCCGGCAAACCAGCGCGCGAACGGTTCGGGCAATGTCACCGGGCGTTCGAGGACCGTCATTGCAGGGGGAGTTTATGCAGATCGCGCGACCACGACGAGGCTGTACACTGGCACGCCTTTTTCCGAGCGCACGGCGGCTTCGGTGATCGAAACGACGGTGAGGTCGGCGTCGGCCAAGACGCGGCGGATATAGGCCGCCCCGTGCGCGTAGCGCAATGTCGGCAACAGCTTTACGCCGTCGCCGTTATGGGTTTCGACGGTGAAGGCAAAGATGCCCTCCGGCGCGAGAACGCGCGCCGCATTGTCAACGATTGGCGCAAGATCATTCACATAGACAAACACGTCGGCGGCCAGAATCAAATCGTGTGTGACGCCTTCGTGCGCGGCCCGGTCGAGAAACGTAACGACATCGGCCGTGACCAGCCGGTCGTAAAGCTGCTTCGCTTCCGCCTGCGCCACCATCGCCGGTGACAAATCGACGCCGAGAAGCCGATCAGTCACCGACCGGAACGCGGCGCCGGCAAGCCCGGTGCCGCAGCCGGCATCGAGCGTCGAGCGGAAATGCAGCTGCCGGCCCGTTGCCTGCATGGCTTTTTCGACCTCCGCTCGCAGCAGTTCCGGTGCGCGATAGGACAGACGTTCGGTGAGCGCCGCGTCGTAGCGAATGGCATATTGGTCGAACAGTCGCCGGACGTATGTTTCGCTCATGGCGGGATTTGTGTCGCCGGAACCGAGCCGGGCGAGCTGCAGCTGCGCGCCGTGATAATCCTCCGCATCGGCATCGCGCGCTTTTTCGAACGCGGCAATCGCGCCGCTTCGATCGCCGAGCTGGTCGCGGATGGCGCCGAGCGCGAACCAGGCGGTGGCAAAAGCCGGCACCAGTGCGACAGTCTGCGCGAGAATGTCGGCGGCGGCGACAAAATCGCCGCGCGCCGCCTGGTCGAGCGCCCATTTATAGCGCCGGTCGGCGATCAGAGCGCCGGAAGAGACAAACAGCGGGCCGGTCTCGGTCATTGGCGCTCGCGACTCGAAGGGAAGTGACTATTTATGACGCGTCATGCGTGCTGAGGACATCCTGGTGCCGACGCCGGCCGGCGTCTGCTGCAAGCTCGGCGGTTTCCACATCGACCCGACGCGGCCGGTCGAACGCGCGCTGATCACACACGCCCATTCCGACCACGCGCGCTCAGGCCATGGCGCGGTGCTCGCGACGCAGGAGACGCTTGATCTCATGCGGCTGCGCTACGGCGAGAATTTTGCCGGCTCGACGCAGGCGATCCGCTACGGGGAGCGCCTCAATCTCGGCGGTGCGGCCGTCGCCTTCCATCCTGCGGGTCACGTCTTGGGCTCGGCGCAAATCGCGGTCACGGCCAACGGTCTGCGCGTCGTCGCATCCGGCGATTACAAGAACGTCCCCGATCCGACCTGCGCGCCGTTCGAGTTGGTGCCGTGCGACGTGTTCATTACCGAAGCGACCTTTGCCCTGCCGGTGTTCCGCCACGGCAATGCGGACGGTGAGATCGGAAAGCTTCTCGCCTCGGTTGCTCTGTTTGCCGAGCGCGCCCATCTCGTCGGCGCCTATTCGCTCGGCAAGGCGCAGCGCGTGATCGCACTGTTGCGCAAGGCAGGCTACGCGGCGCCGATCTATCTGCACGGCGCCATGGAGAGCATCACCCGCTATTACGCCGGGCGCGGCATCGCGCTTGGCGAATTGCGCATGGTGCGTGGCGCCGACAAGGCCGCGCTGGCCGGCACCATTACACTCTGCCCGCCATCGGCGCTGAGCGATCTGTGGACCCGGCGTTTTCCCGATCCGCTGACGGCATTTGCTTCCGGCTGGATGCGAATTCGGGCGCGGGCGCGCCAATATGGCGTGGCGCTGCCGCTGGTGATTTCCGATCACGCGGATTGGAAGGGACTGACTGCGACGATCGCGGCGACCGGCGCCTCGGAGGTCTGGGTCACGCACGGCCAGGAGGACGCGCTGGTGCATTGGTGCACAACGCGCGGATTGAAAGCGCGGCCGCTCGATATTGTCGGCTACGGCGATGAGGAGGAAGGCGGCGCCGAAACGACGGCGGAAGGCGGCGAGGCGACATGAACCGCTTCGCCGAATTGCTCGACCGGCTGACCTACGAGCCCGCGCGCAACGCCAAATTGCGGCTGATGACGGACTATTTCCGCTCGACGCCCGATCCCGAACGCGGCTGGGCCTTGGCCGCGCTCACCGGCAGCCTGAGCTTTCCGCATGCCAAACCTGGACTAATCCGCAGCCTGATCGCCGAGCGCACCGACCCGGTTCTGTTCGAACTGTCCTACGATTATGTCGGCGACCTTTCCGAAACGGTCGCGTTGATGTGGCCGGCGCAAATTCACGCCGGCGGCGCGGATGAGCTGTCCCTCACCGCCGTCATCGAAACCCTCGCGAGGCTCGGCAAAGCGGAATTGCCGGCCCGGCTTGGGCGCTGGCTCGATGCGCTCGACGAGACCGGGCGCTGGGCGCTGATCAAGCTCGTCACCGGCGCGCTGCGGATCGGTGTTTCGGCGCGGCTCACCAAGGCCGCAGTCGCCGCGCTCGGTACCGCGGAGGCACAAGACATCGAGCTGCTCTGGCCCGGGTTGGCCCCGCCTTACATCGACTTGTTCGCCTGGCTCGAAGGCCGCGGCGAGAAACCGGCGAGCGACGATCCGGCGCCGTTCCGGCCGGCGATGCTGGCGCACGCGCTCGATAAACCCGATCTCGCCGGGCTCGATCCGGCCGCGTTCATGGCGGAATGGAAATGGGACGGCATCCGTGTGCAGGCCGTGGCCGCCAAGCGCGATGGCGGCATGCTGGCGCGGCTTTATTCGCGCACCGGCGAGGATATTTCGCGGAGCTTTCCCGATTTGATCGAAGCGTTGCGTTTGCCGGGCGCGATCGACGGCGAGCTTTTGGTGATGTGCGAAGGCCGGGTGCAATCGTTCAACGTGTTGCAGCAGCGGCTCAACCGCAAAACCGTCACCGCAAAACTGATGGCGGAATTTCCGGCGCATTTGCGCGCCTACGATCTGCTCGCCGAGGGTGCGGAAGATTTGCGCGCCTTGCCGTTTGCCGAACGCCGCCAACGGCTCGAACAATTTATCGCCCGTCTGGATGAGCAGTGGATCGATCTTTCGCCGCTTGTTCCGTTCACCACATGGGACGATCTGGCGGCGGCCCGAAAAATCCGGCGGCGGCCGGCGCCGATGCCGACGCGGTTGAGGGCATCATGCTCAAGCGCCGCGATGCGCCTTACGTGCCCGGCCGGCCGAAGGGCCCGTGGTGGAAGTGGAAGCGCGATCCGTTCATCGTCGATGCGGTGTTGATGTATGCGCAGCGCGGACACGGCAAGCGTTCGTCGTTTTATTCCGACTACACTTTCGGGGTCTGGACGCGCGGTACTGACGGCGACGAATTGGTGCCGGTCGGCAAGGCGTATTTCGGTTTCACCGACGAGGAGCTTTTGCAGATCGACCGCTTCGTGCGCCGCAACACCATCAACCGCTTCGGCCCGGTGCGCGAAGTCGTACATGAGGCGGACGAAGGTTTGGTGCTCGAAGTCGCGTTCGAAGGATTGCAGCGCTCGACCCGGCACAAATCGGGGCTGGCGATGCGCTTCCCGCGTATCAATCGGCTGCGCTGGGACAAGCCGCCGGGGGAAGCCGACCGGCTGGAGCGCCTTGAGTTGATTTTGGCGCAGATCGAGCCTGCTCGCGCATAAAAGTTCAGGCCTGCGCCCGGGTCACTTCCTCCAGCGGCCAGCGGGCGCGCGGCGCGATCGAAAACGGGTCGGCCAATCCGAGCGCGAGCCGCTCGGCGCCAGCCCAGGCGATCATCGCGCCGTTGTCGGTGCACAGAGCCGGCGGTGGCGCCACCAGCGAAATGCCGATCTCGAAGGCGGCGCGATGCAGCACCTTGCGGATCGCCTGATTGGCGGCGACGCCGCCGGCGCAAACAAGCGCGGTCGGCTTGCCGATCCGGTCGGCGAACATGCGCAGCCCGGTGCGCACCCGATCGAGCACCACGTCGCCGACCGCCTGCTGGAACGAGGCGCACAGATCGACGACGTCGCCGTTGCTCAGCGGGGCGATTTTCTGCGCCTCCAGCCGGAGCGCTGTTTTCAGGCCGGAGAGCGAGAAATTGGCGTCATTCCGTCCCGTCATCGGCCGCGGCAGTGCGAACCGCGCCGGATCGCCGCGGGCGGCCTCCTTCTCCACCAGCGGGCCGCCGGGATAACCGAGGCCGAGGAGCTTTGCGGTCTTGTCGAAGGCTTCGCCGATAGCGTCGTCGACCGTGCCGCCGAGCCGCAGATAATCGCCGACGCCGCGCACGCCGAGGATTTGGGTGTGCCCGCCGGATGCCAGAAACAGACAATAGGGAAACGCGGTGGCATCAGTGAGCCGCGCGGTCAGCGCATGCGCCTCCAGATGGTTGACCGCGATCAGCGGCTTGCCGTGCACCAGTGCGATTGCTTTCGCCATGGTCAGCCCGACGATCACGCCGCCGATCAGTCCGGGTCCGGCCGCGGCGGCGACGCCGTCGAGGTCGGCGAACGACAGCTTCGCCTCGCCCATTGCTTTGCCGATGATGGTATCGAGCGCCTCCACATGCGCGCGGGCGGCGATCTCGGGAACGACGCCGCCGAATTCGGCGTGCTCGGCGATCTGCGACAGAACGACATTGGACAGGATGCGGCCACGTCCGTCATCGGTCCGCTCGACCACAGCGGCGGCCGTCTCGTCGCAGGTCGTTTCAATGCCGAGAATGATCATCGGTGTATTATATGTGGCTGCCCTAGCACCTAAAGGCCCGATGGTACAAACAGCGACCCAAACCATTGTGCGGATCGGCTCACGCGGCTCGCCGCTCGCGCTCGTTCAGACGCGCGAGGTGAGAGATTGCCTGGTGGCGGCGGGCGTCAATCCGGGGCGGATCGAGATTGTGGTGATCCGCACCACCGGCGATTCCGTGCAGGGGCCGCTTGCCGATGCCGGCGGCAAAGGGCTGTTCACCAAGGAAATCGAAGAGGCGTTGCTGGCGCGCCGGATCGATCTCGCCGTGCATTCGTCCAAGGATTTACCGACCGTGCTGCCGCTGGGCTTGATGCTCGCCGGCTTTCTGCCGCGCGAGGATCCCCGCGACGCGTTCATCAGCCGCAAGGCCAAGACCTTGCGCGAGCTCCCGCGCGGCGCCGTGATCGGCACCGCCTCGCCGCGGCGTGCGGCGCTGGTGAAACGCATGCGTCCGGATGCCGAAGTCGTGACGTTGCGCGGCAACGTCGAGACGCGGTTGCGCAAACTCGAGGCCGGCGAGATGGACGCGACACTCCTAGCCGTCGCCGGCTTGAAACGGCTCGGCCTATTGTCGGCTGCAACCTCGATCCTCGAACCGGAGGAATTTCTCCCGGCCGTGGGTCAAGGTGCGATTGGCTTGGAGACACGCGCGGATGACGACGCTACCCGCACGTTGGTTGCCGCGGTCAACGACGCCGATACCGCAACCGTACTGACCGCCGAGCGCGCCTTCCTCGATGTACTCGACGGTTCCTGCCGCACGCCGATCGGGGGCCACGCCGTCGTCGACGGCGGTCGGCTCCGCTTCCGCGGCATCATCGTCAAGCCGGACGGGAGCGAAGCGTTCGAGGTCGCGCGCGATGGAAACCGCGAGCAGGCCGCCGCGCTTGGCGCCGACGCCGGCCGCGAATTGCGCGCGCGCGCCAGCGACGATTTTTTCGTGCGGGCCTGACGTGCGCTTGCTGGTGACCAGGCCGCAGCCCGATGCCGAGCGCACGGCGGCTGTATTGCGCGCGCGCGGGCACATGGCGGTCGTTGCGCCGCTCCTTCGCATCGAACCGTTAGACGACGCGGAGCTTGGCGGCGGGCCGTGGGCGGCAATTCTTGTCACCAGCGCCAATGCGGCGCCGGCGATCGCGCGTCATAAGCGCGTCGGCGAACTAAGCGGCGCGAAAGTTCTCGCGGTCGGCGAGCGCAGCGCGCAGGCGATGCGCGACGCCGGTTTTGCCGATGTTGTCTCGGCCGGCGGTAGCGCGAACGATCTTATGCGGCTTGTCGCCGAACGGCTCAAAGCAGGGATGCCGCTTCTTTACCTTGCCGGGGCAGAGCGCTCCGGCGATATCGCCGGCGATCTTGCCGCGCAGGGCTTCACCGTGCGGACTGTCGTGGTTTACCGCGCGCTAGCCGCTGAGGCGTTGCCGCGCGCAGCGGGCGAGGCGCTGTCCAGTTTCGGAATCGATGGCGTGCTGCATTTTTCGCGGCGCAGCGCCGAGACTTACGTGAAGACCGTGCGCGCGGCAGGCTTGGCCGGCACCGCGCTCAAAAAACCGGTGCATTTTTGTCTGTCCGCCGATGTGGCCGCGCCGCTGGCGCAAGCCGGCGCCGCTGACGTTCGCATCGCCGCGCACCCCAACGAAGCCGGTCTGCTGGCGCTCATTGCCGCGACCTGAGGCGCGATGTTGCCGCCGTTGCGGCTTTCGTATTATGCCGTGACCGCGAGCGGACGGTGAGCCCGAATTGGCCGCTTGCCCTGGAGCCGTGATGAGCGAGCCCGACAGCACGCCCCGCCGACGGCCGCCGACTATCGACCTGACGGCAAAAGAAGTCGGCACCGAAGGAGCGGGGCCGGCGCCGGAAGCGGCTGCAGCTGCGGCAGAACCCGCTACACCGGGAAGTGCCGCTGGACGCGACCGCCGCGACTCCCGCGCCGGTTCCTATGCGTTGGGTATTCTGATCGGCGCGATTGCGGCTGGTGTAGCTGCGGCCGGCTTCTGGGCGGCGGGCTTCGTTCCAGGGCGTGACAATTATGTGCCGGCGGTGGCTTCGGCGGCCAAGCCTGCGGCCGACGACCAAATCTCAACGCGGCTCGACAAGATCCAGAAGGCGCTGCAAGCGCCGCGTCCCGACGATGGCCTTTCCGGCCACGTCGCGGCGGTTGAAGCGCAGGACAAGGCTCTCGGTGAACTCACTTGCCGCGCTCAACCGTCGGGTCGATGACGTCGCCGCGGCGGTAGACGACGCAAAGACCGCAGCAAAGTCCGCTGTTCAGCCCGGCGATCTCGACCCGCTCACCGACCGCATCGCCGCGGTCGAAAACGCGGTCAAATCGCTCACTGCAGATGTTGCGCAGCGGAGCGCGAACGCCGGCGATGCCGCTGCGCGTGCCACCGTCGCCGCGGGGGCTTTGCGCGCGGCAGCCGAACGCGGGGTCTCCTTTAAGGCCGAGCTCGCGGCGGTGAAGTCATTTGGCGCAGATCCGGAGGCGGTTGCCGCGCTGGCGCCATTTGCGGCCAACGGAGTCCCAAGTGCGGTGGTGCTCGGACATGAACTTGCCGCGCTTGTGCCGGCGCTGCAACGCGCGGCGGATTCGCAAATGCTCACCGGCACGCTGCTTGGGCGGCTGGAAGCGCGCGCGCAACGGCTGGTCCGCATCACGCCGGTAGATGCCGGCGCTGCACCGGAGGCCAACGATACGTCATCGCTGATCGCTCGTATCAATGCTGATGCAGGGCGCGGCGATATCGACGGCGCGCTCGCCGAGCTGGCGAAATTGCCCGAGCAAGCCCGCGCGCCGGCGGAGACCTGGATCAAGAAGGCGCAGGCGCGCGAGGCGGCGCTGGCGGCAAGCCGCCGCATTGCCGCGGATGCGCTCGGCGCGCTCGGCAAACCGGCAGCGCAATGAGCAGGGTCATCACCTTCCTGATTGTCGTCGGCGTTTTGGCGCTCGGCGTCGCCTGGCTTGCCGATCGGCCCGGCGACGTCATGATCATCTGGCAGGGCTGGCGCATCGAGACATCGGTGATGGTGCTCGCCGCCGCCGCACTGGCGGCGATCGTGGTGATCCTTCTGCTATGGACCTTCGTCCGCGCAATTCTGCGCTCGCCATTCACCCTGCGTGCGCACCTGCATCGCCGCCGCGGCGAACGCGCCTATGAGGCGATCTCGCGCGGGCTCGTTGCCATCGGCTCGGGCGATCTCGCGGCCGCGCGCAAGCATGCCGCCGAAGCGCAGCGCATGGCGCCGGCCGAGCCGCTATCGCTGCTGCTAAGCGCGCAGCATGCGCAAATGAGCGGCGACCGCGCCGCAGCCGAGGACGCCTTCCGCGCCATGGCCGGCCGCGCCGACACCAAGACGCTCGGCCTGCGCGGCCTGTTCGTCGAAGCCCAGCGCCGCGGCGACCGCGACAGTGCGCATGCTTTCGCCGAGGAGGCGGCGCGCGAAAACCCCTCGCTCGGCTGGGCCGGCAAGGCAGTGCTGGAAAAACTCTGCATCACCGGCGATTGGGCCGGCGCGCTGGCGCTGCTGGAGCGCAACAAGCGCGCGCTCGACGATGAAAGTTATCGCCGCCAGCGCGCCGTGATGCTCACGGCGCGGGCGCTCGCCGCGGAAGAGACGGATCGCGACACGGCGAAAGCGTCGGCGCTGGAAGCGGCCAAGCTCGCGCCGACCTTCGCGCCGGCGGCGGCGCTCGCCGGCCGGATGCTGGCCGAGGGTGGCGAACTGCGCAAAGCCGCTCGCATCGTGCACAAAGCGTGGGAGGCGCAGCCGCACCCGGATTTGGCGCAAGTCTTCTCCGATCTGCGTTTCGGCGATGCGGCGCGCGACCGGTTGAAGCGGATCGAAGCTCTGGTCAAAAGAACGCCCGGCCATATCGAAAGCGCGCTGGCGCTGGCGCGCGCCGCAATCGATGCGCAGGAGTTCGCGAAGGCGCGCGACGCGCTGGCCGCGCATCTCGCGGCCCCGACCAAGCGTGTCGCATTGCTGATGGCCGAGCTTGAGCGCGCCGAGTACAACGACGAAGGCAAAGCCCGCGAATGGATCGCGCGCGCGGTGCATGCCGCGCCCGATCCGACCTGGACCGCTGACGGCCATGTCTCCGAGCGTTGGCTGCCGGCCTCGCCCGGCGGTCGGCTCGACGCCTTCGAGTGGCGCGTGCCGCTTGCCGGCATTGCCAAGCCGCGGGTGGAAAAGCCGGCGATCGAGCCTGAACTTCCGGCGCCGATGATCGAGCAAAAAGGCGAAACGCCGGCGATTGCCTCCGAAGCCGCGCCGCCCTCGCGCCGCCCCGTTCCGCCGGAGGTGGCGAAGCCCGAGCCAGTCATTCCACTCATTCATGTGCCCGATGATCCCGGCCCGGAAGCCGAGCCGGTCGAGGAGATCGCGCCGCGCATGGAAGCGCCGGCCAGCGGCTGGCGGAAGATGTTCGAATAGGCTGCCCTTAGTTTGCGATTGCCTTGCCAAGGCCGCGTCCGCGTGCACTATAGTACATGCATTATAATGCATAGCAGCTGAAGCTATGGCCGAGCCGACCGCCAAATCCAAGCTGCCGCAAGCCCCCGTCACTTCCGGCGGCGCCGGCGCCGCGGCTGCGTTCCTCGCCGCCATCGGCCGCGAAGTGCGGCGGCACCGCGCCAAGCGCGGCATGACGCGCCGGCAACTGGCGCAGGCTTCGGAGACCTCCGAACGCTATCTGGCGCAGATCGAAAGCGGCGCCGGCAATCCGTCGGCGAGCGTGCTGCGCGCCATCGCGCGAGCGCTCGATCTGCCGGCGTCCGCGCTCCTGCCGGAGACCGGTGCGCGCACTGCCGAGATTGGCGCCATTCTCGATTTGCTGGCGCAGATACCGGAGAAAGAACTTCCTGCGCTTGCCAAGGAGATTGCCGCGCGGGTCGCGCGACGCGCCGGCGCCGATCGCGCCCGGCGCATCGCGCTGGTCGGCTTGCGCGGCGCCGGCAAGTCCACGCTTGGCCGCATGCTGGCGCAACAGCTCGGTTGGCCGTTCATCGAGCTCGACCGCCGGGTCGAAGAGGATTACGGCGCCAGCATTACCGATTTGATCGAGATGGCGGGCACGGCGACCTTCCGCCGTCACGAGCGCAGCGCGCTCGAACGCTTGATCGCCGAGCACGACGCCGCGGTGATCACTACTGCCGGCGGGATCGTATCTAATCCCGAAACCTACGCGCTCCTTCTGCGCCACGCCCACACAGTGTGGATCAAGGCGCGGCCGGAAGAACATATGAGCCGGGTCATGGCACAGGGCGATTTTCGGCCGATGGCGCAGAACCGCGCCGCCATGGCGGACCTGGTCGCGATCCTCGAAGCCCGCCGCGCCGATTATGCGCGCGCGGAAGCGGACATCGACACGTCGGGCGAGGCGGTCGAGCAGAGCTATGCGAAGCTTTTGGGCCTGGTCACGCCCTGGATCGGGGGGCGCGCGCCGTGAGGCTTGCCGACCAGGGCTTTCTCGATCTTCCGCCGTTGCGGCTCGAATACCGCATGATCGGACCGCGCCCGCATGAAGCGCCGACCATCGTGATGCTGCATCAGGGCCTTGGAAGCGTCAGCTTATGGCGCGCATTTCCGGAACAGCTTGCCTCGGCGACCGGCGCCGGCGTGTTCGTTTATTCGCGCGCCGGCTGCGGCCGATCGAGCCCGGGAGCAATGCCGCGCGGCGTCAACTTCATGCACGAGGAAGCGCTCGACGTGCTGCCGCGCGTCCTCGACGCGATCGGCTTTAAGCGCGGCATCCTGTTCGGTCACAGCGACGGCGCCTCGATCGCGACCATTTACGCCGGCAGCGTCCAGGATCATCGGGTGCGCGGCCTCGTTCTGATGGCGGCCCATTTCTTTACCGAGGAGATGGGGCTCGCCGCCATTCGACAGACGCGCGACGAATTCGCCAACGGCGGCCTGCGCGACAAGCTCAAGCGCTGGCATGTCGACGTCGATGGCGCGTTCTTGTCTTGGGTCGAGCCCTGGCTCGATCCCGCTTTCAAGAAGTGGGACATCACCGACGCGCTTGGCTACATCCGCGTGCCGATCCTGGTCATTCAGGGCGCCGCCGACGAATACGGCACGCTCAAGCAGGTCGAGGCCGCCGAGCAGGAATGCTACTGCCCGGTCGAGACGCTGATCGTGCCGGGGGCCGGACACTCGCCCCATCGCGATGCGCCGGAAGCTGTGCTCGACGCCAGCGCGGCCTTCGTCAACCGGCTGATGCAACACCATCGCGAGGGCGAAAAAGGCCCGGCGGAGCCATTGCGATCTGATGCAATATAGTGCATATAAGCGTGCGGACGATTATGCATTATAATACATTCTAGGGATGTTGCTGATGGCCGACGCGCAAGCCCCTGAGCGCCCGCTGGCCAACGGTCAGACGAGAATAGACTTTCAAACTGAACCGTCGTGCTACCGTCATTGGAAGCTCGCGGTCGACGGCGACGTTGCCACGCTGTTGTTGGACGTGGACGAGAAGGGCGCGCTGTTCGAAGGCTACGAGCTCAAGCTCAACTCCTACGATCTCGGGGTCGATATCGAGCTTGCCGATGCGATCGAGCGGCTGCGGTTCGAGCATCCGCAGGTGCGCGCCGTGGTGCTTCGCTCCGGAAAGCCGCGTGTTTTCTGCGCCGGCGCGAACATCCGCATGCTCGCCGGCGCGAGTCACGCACACAAAGTCAATTTCTGCAAATTCACCAACGAGACGCGCAACGGCATCGAGGATCTGAGCGAGAATTCCGGCCTGCAAACCATTTGCGCGATCAGCGGCACCGCCGCCGGCGGCGGCTATGAGCTGGCGCTGGCCGCCGATTACATCATGCTGGTGGACGACGGCTCGTCCTCGGTCTCGCTGCCGGAATTGCCGCTGCTCGCGGTTCTGCCGGGGACCGGCGGGCTCACCCGCGTCGCCGACAAGCGCAAGGTGCGCCGCGACCACGCCGACTTTTTTTGCACCACCGAGGAAGGCGTGAAAGGAAAACGCGCGCTCGACTGGCGGCTGGTCGATGAGGTGGTGCCGGGCTCGAAATTCGAGCATGCGGTCGCCGCGCGGGCGAAGGAGTTTACCGCCAAATCCCGCCGCAATGGGGCCGGGCAGGGGATAGCGCTAACGCCGCTCGCGCGCAAATTCTCCGACGATGGCGTCGACTACAGCTTCGTTTCGGTGGAGTTCGATCGCGCGGCGCGGATCGCCACCATCACGCTGCGCGGGCCGGCCGCGCCGCCCCCGGCATCGGCCGACGCGATGGTCGCGCTCGGGGCGGAATTCTGGCCGCTGCGGCTGGCACGCGAACTCGACGACGCAATCCTGAATATCCGCCTCAACGAATTCAATGTTGCTGCGATGGTTTTCAAATCGGCCGGCGACCCAGCCGACGTGATCGCCTACGAGACATTCCTCGACGCCAACAAGGACCATTGGCTGACGCGCGAAATCCGCCATCTGTGGAAGCGGGTGCTCAAGCGCGTCGACCTCACCTCGCGCTCGCTGGTGACCTTGATCGAGCCGGGTTCCTGTTTTGCCGGCACGCTCGCGGAATTGCCGTTCGCCAGCGACCGCTCCTACATGTTCCTCGGCCAGCGTGACGGCGACAACAAGCCGCCGGCCGCACTCATCCTGAGCGGCGCCAATTTCGGCAGCTATCCGATGTCGAACGGGCTCACTCGCCTCGCCAGCCGGTTCCTCGCTAATCCCGCCGACCTCGATGCCGCGAAATCGGAAATCGGCAAAACGCTCGACGCCGACCGCGCGCAACAGCTCGGCCTAGTCACTTTCGCGCTCGACGACATCGATTGGGACGATGAGGTGCGCGTCTTCCTCGAAGAGCGCGCGAGCTTTTCGCCTGACGCTTTGACCGGCCTGGAAGCCAATCTGCGCTTCGCCGGTCCCGAGACGATGGAATCGAAAATCTTCGCCCGGCTGACCGCCTGGCAGAACTGGATTTTCCAGCGCCCCAATGCGGTCGGCGAGGAAGGGGCGCTCAAACGTTACGGCACCGGTCAGCAGCCGGTTTTCGACACGCGCCGCACATAAGCGGATCAGGAGCCAGCTATGGACATCGAGACCGTCGATTACACGACCAAGATCCCGAACAACGTCAATCTCGCCGAAGATCGCACGGTGCTGCGAGCGCTCGAAAGCTGGCACCCGGGTTATATCGACTGGTGGATGGACATGGGGCCGGAAGGCTTTCAGCAGGCGCTGGTCTATCTGCGCACCGCGGTCTCGGTCGATCCGAAAGGCTGGGCCAAGTTCGACTACGTGAAGATGCCCGAATACCGCTGGGGCATCCTGCTGGCGCCGAAGGAAGAGGGCCGCACCATCCCGTTCGGCCATCATTACGGCGAGCCGGCCTGGCAAGACGTGCCGGGCGAATATCGCGCCATGCTCCGCCGCCTGGTCGTGATCCAGGGCGACACCGAGCCGGCCTCGGTCGAGCAGCAGCGCCATCTCGGCAAGACTGCGCCGTCGCTCTACGACCTGCGCAACGTCTTCCAGGTCAACGTCGAGGAAGGCCGCCATTTGTGGGCGATGGTCTACATCCTGCAAAAATATTTCGGCCGCGACGGCCGCGAGGAGGCGGCGGAATTGTTGCAACGCCGCTCCGGCTCAGCCGACAAGCCGCGCATGCTTGGCGCCTTCAACGAGTCGACGCCGGATTGGCTGTCGTTCTACATGTTCACCTTCTTCACCGACCGCGACGGCAAGATGCAGCTCGAAAGCCTGGCGCAATCGGGCTTCGATCCGCTGTCGCGCACCTGCCGCTTCATGCTGACGGAGGAAGCGCACCACATGTTTGTCGGCGAGACCGGCGTCGGGCGCACCATCCAACGCACCTGCGAAGCGATGCAGGCGGCCGGCATCGAAGACCCGAACGAAATCGAAAAAGTGCGCAAGCTCGGCGTCATCGACCTGCCGACCATTCAGAAGAAGCTCAATCTGCACTACTCGCTGTCGCTCGACTTGTTCGGATCGGAAGTCTCGACCAACGCGGCCAATGCGTTCAATGCGGGCCTCAAGGGCCGTTTCCAGGAGACCAAGATCGATGACGATCACCGGCTGGAGCACTCGACCTATCCGGTGCTCAAGCTTGTGGACGGCGAAATCAAGCTGGTCGACGAGCCGGCGCTGACCGCGGTCAACATGCGGCTGCGCGATGACTATACCGCCGACTGCCAGCGCGGCCTCGACCGCTGGAACAAGGTGATCGGCAAGACCGGCGTTAAATTCGAACTCAAATTGCCGCATGTCGGCTTTCACCGCCAGATCGGCGAATTCAAGGACGTGAAGGTTTCGCCGGCGGGGGTGCTGATCGGCGGCGCGGCCTGGAGCCGGAATGCCGGCCAATGGCTGCCCTCAAAGGACGACGCCGATTTCATCGTCAGCCTGATGAAACCGGTGACCGAGCCCGGCAAGTTCGCCAACTGGATCGCGCCGCCGCGACTCGGTATCGACAACAAGCCCGGCGATTTCGAATATGTAAGGATCGCGGCGTAACGGCCGGGGGTGCTAGGCCCGGTTGCGCGTCGCCTCGAACAGGAACCAGGTGCGGCGCTCGGCCTGATCGATCCAGTTTTCCAGCAGGCTCGCGGTGGCGACATCGTTGCGCTCGTCGCATAAACCGTGCGTCTCGCGCATGGCGGCCGCCAATTGCTTGTTGTCGTCGCGCAGCTCGGCGAGCATGTCGTCGGGCGTCACGTAGTCGGCGTCGTTGTCCAGGATGCGCTTAAGGCGTTCGATATGACCGATCGAGCGGATCGTTGTGCCGCCGATCTTGCGCGCCCGTTCGGCGATATCGTCGGTCATGGCGAAAATCTGCTCACTCTGCTCGTCCAGCAGCAGATGGTAGTCGCGGAAATGCGGGCCGGACATGTGCCAGTGAAAGTTCTTGGTTTTGATGTACAGCGCGAACACGTCGGCAAGGAGCGCGTTGAGCGCACCGGAAATGTCCTTGATTGCGTTCGATTTCAGGTCGGTCGGCGTGGCGAGCGGCGCTTTGGTATTGTTAGAACTCATGTCGGGGGCTCCTATACGTCAAATCGTCAATAGCAGCGTATCATCGGCGGGAAAAGCAAGTTAGCGTTTTAGAAATGCCAGCAGGTCGGCGTTGATCGTGGCGGCTTCCGTGGTCGGCATGCCGTGCGGAAAGCCTTTATAGGTCTTCAGCGTCGCGTTCTTTAGCAACTTTGCCGACAATGGTCCGGACGCCACGTAGGGCCGACAGCGGCCAGCCATGGCTGAACACGATGGGCTGACCTTTGCCCCAGTCCTTGTAGAAGATCTCAATGCCGTCTTTGGTCGTAACGTGCATGTCGGACGCTCCCGCAAAAAATTACGCCCGCAAAAACGACCACCGGACCATCAAATTTACGTCATTTCGGCGAACGCGACGTGACGTTAACGCCGGTCGGCAGGGGTCCGTCACGCAGCCGGCCGAGATCGAACCGGTCGATTTCGCGCAGCAATTCCACGAAGGCATGCGCGCCATGCGTGAGCGCGGCTTCGCCCTTGGGGGCGGTGGCTAGCGTCGCGTCGCCGATCGCGCCGGTGGCATTTAGGTCTTGGGTCATCCAGGCGAAGCCCGCCGGCCGGAAAGCGCCAAGCCATTTGAATTCCTCTGCCATGGCGACGGTGGCGGGCGTGGCATTCGGCGTCTCGTTCGCCCGCACCGTCTCCGGCCTAGCGGCGAGCATCAGCGAGGTCTCGATGTCGCCGCCGTGAATGCCGTGCCGCTTCTCCTCGCGCGAGAATGTGTTCTCCGGGTAGCCGAAGCGATGCCAGCCGACGGTGACCGCGAGCATGTCGCGGCGCGCGCGCAGATCGCGCGCCACCGATTCCATGGCGGCGACGTTGCCGCCGTGGCTGGTGACCAGAGCGAGCTTGCGCAGTCCGGCGCGCGCAAGGCTTTCGCCGATCTCGGTCCAGGTGGCGATCGCGCTTGCCGCCGAAACGGTCAGCGTGCCGGGATAGGCGACGTGCTCGACCGAGACGCCGATTTTCTGCACCGGCAGAAAGGTGACGGGCAGCGCTTCCGGCAGCAAATCGCGCACCCGCGCCAGATAAGCCTCGGCAATGAAGGTGTCGACGCCGAGCGGCAGATGCGGCCCGTGCTGCTCGATCGCCGCCAGCGGCAGCACGGCAATCCAGCGCGCGGCGGCGGCGCCGGCGCTTTCGATCTCGCGCCAGGTCATCTCCATCCAGTCGCGCTTCGGCAGGCTCATCGGGATTCTCTCAACCGGATCATTTTTTGTACGCATGATCTTATCCGAAAACCGGTGACCACTTTTCGGGATCATGCGCTATTCTCACGTTGCCGGCGCCAAGGAGCAACCCATGCGGCGAGCCACGAAGTTCTGGATCGGTCTTGCCTGGCTCGGCGCCTGTTTCGCCCTGAGTAGTGCCGCCTACGCCCAGACGCTCGACAAAGTCAGTTTCGGCACCAATTGGGTAGCGGAAGCCGAGCATGGCGGCTTCTATCAGGCGCTCGCCGACGGCACGTACCGCAAATATGGGCTCGATGTGTTCATCGTGCCGGGCGGGCCCAACACCAATAATCGAATCCTGATGACAGTCGGCAAGCTCGACTTCTTCATGAGCGGCAATTCGCTGGAGAGCTTCGATGCCGTCGCGCAGAACGTGCCGATTGTCGACGTTGCGGCGATGTTCCAGAAGGACCCGCAGGCCCTGATCGCGCATCCGGGCGGCGGCATCGACAGGCTCGCCGATCTGAAGACGCTGCGGACAATCTTCGTCTCGCCCGAGGGCATGGCGAGCTATTACCAATGGCTGCACGCCGATTATGGTTTCAAAGACAATCAGACCAAACCCTATACATTCAATCCGCAACCGTTCCTGACCGACAAGAACAGCGCCATGCAGGGCTATGTGACGTCGGAGCCGTTCGCCATAGAGAAGGAAGGCGGGTTCAAGCCCAAAGTGTTTCTGCTCGCCGATGCGGGTTTTTCCGCCTATTCGACGCTGATCGAGACCCGCCGCGAACTGGTCGAACATAAACCTTCAGTCGTACAGCGCTTCGTCGATGCTTCGATCGTCGGCTGGTACAATTATCTTTACGGCGACAACGCGCCGGGAAACGCGCTGATCAAAAAGCAAAACCCGGAAATGACCGATTCGCTGCTCGCCTATTCGGTGGCGAAGATGAAGGAGTATGGCATCGTCGATTCCGGCGATACGTTGACGCTCGGCATCGGCGCCATGACCGACGCGCGCGTCAAGAATTTCTTCGACGAGATGGTGCGTGCCGGCGTGGTCAAGGCCGGTCTCGATTACCGCAAATCCTACACGTTGCAATTCGTCGACAAAAAGGTCGGGCTCGACCTGCGGCCGAAAAATTAACGACCTGATCTGCGATGGATGCAATGTCTCCCGCTCCTCTGGTCGCCCTCCGCAATGTCGGCAAGGCGTTTCCGAACGGCACGCAGGCGCTGGTCGGACTTGATTTCGCCGTCCGTCCGGGAGAGTTCGTCGCGCTGCTCGGACCCTCCGGTTGCGGCAAGTCGACTGCGCTACGGATCATCGCCGGCCTGAGCGAACCGACCAGCGGCGCGATCGAATGGCAGCAGGCCGACGGGAAGTCGCAGCAAAGCCGGATCGGATTCGTTTTCCAGGAGCCGACGCTGATGCCTTGGGCCTCGGTGTTCAACAATGTCGCGTTGCCGCTCAAGCTCAAAGGCGCGCCGGCAGCGGCAATAACGGAAGCGGTCGAAGCGGTGCTTGACCGCGTCGGTCTGCGGCAATTCGGCCATGTTTATCCTCGCGAACTGTCCGGCGGCATGCGCATGCGCGTCTCGATCGCGCGTGCGCTGATCACCGAGCCGCGGTTGCTGCTGCTGGACGAGCCGTTCGCCGCGCTGGACGAGATCACGCGGTTTAAGCTCAACGATGATCTGCTGCGGATGTGGCAAGCGTTGCGCACAACTGTAGTATTTGTCACCCATTCGGTTTTTGAATCGGTTTACCTGTCGAGCCGCGTCGTGGTGATGGCGGCGAGGCCCGGGCGGGTGGTTCGCGAGGTCGCGGTCGACGCGCCTTATCCGCGCGACCAGAACTTCCGCACTTCGGCCGAATATGCCGGGTTTTGCCGTCGCGCCTCGGAGGCGTTGGCGCAGGCGATGGCGGCGGGAGGCGAGGAATGAGAGTGCGCGGATCGGGCCGCGACCGCCGCGAGCAGGCGTTGCGCATTGCCTTGCCGATTGTGGTTCTCCTGCTTGTGCTCGCGGTGTGGGAATTGGCCGTGCGGTTCGGCAACATTCCGCCGTACGTGCTGCCGGCGCCGGGCCTGATCGTGCAGACGCTCGTCACTGACTGGTCGCTCTTGTCGCACTCGCTGCTGGTCACGCTGGAGACAACGTTCGAGGGTTTCTTGCTTGCCGCCGCGGGCGGCGTCGGGCTCGCGGTGTTGTTCAATCAGTCGCGGCTCCTCGAATATTCGCTCTATCCCTATGCGGTGATCCTGCAGGTGACGCCAGTGGTCGCCGTTGCGCCGCTTCTGTTGATCTATTTGCCGCAGCACGCCGCCGTCTTGGCCTGCGCCTGGATCGTCGCATTCTTTCCAGTGCTGGCGAACACCACGCTTGGCCTGCATTCGGTCGACCGGAATCTGACCGATCTGTTTTCGCTTTACGGCGCTTCGCGCGGCGAGACCTTGTGGCGACTGAAGCTGCCGTCGGCGCTGCCCTATATGCTCGGCGGCCTGCGCATCGCCGGCGGGCTTTCTCTGATCGGCGCGGTTGTGGCGGAAATTGCCGCCGGCTCGGCGGGCGCCGGATCCGGTCTCGCCTACCGGATCGCCGAATCCGGTTACCGGCTCAACATCCCGCGCATGTTTGCGGCGCTGGCGCTCCTCTCGCTCGCCGGTATCGTGATCTTCTATCTGCTGTCGCTGGTGAATTATCTGGCGCTGCGCCGCTGGCACCAAAGCGCGCTGACGGCGGAAAAATAACACGGCAACAGAGCACTTGACCCGCTTGCCGCATTCGGGGATCAAGGCGCCGCCGCGCCTTCGGACGGGCGCCGCCGGGACCGAAAGCACGTCCGAAGGAGTTTCGACACATGTCGCAGAATGTCTCGCGTCCGCCCGGGCGCCATTTTTTGCAGATCCCGGGGCCGACGCCCGTTCCCGACCGCGTTCTGCGGGCGATCGACATGCCGCTGATCGATCAGCGTGGCCCGGAATTCGCCAAGCTCGGAAAGCGGGTGCTCGAAGGCATCAAGACCATTTTCAAGACCACGCAGCCGGTCATCATTTACACCGCGACTGGCACCGGCGCGTGGGAAGGCGCCCTCACCAACACGCTCTCTCCGGGCGATCGGGTGCTGATGGTCGAGACTGGCCAATTCGCCACGCTTTGGAAAGTGATGGCGGAGCGGCTGGGCTTAAAGCCAGAATTCATCAAGACCGACTGGCGGGTCGGTGCCGATCCGAAAATCATCGAAGAGCATCTGCGCAAGGACAAGGCACACGAGATCAAAGCTGTCTGCGTGCTGCACAACGAAACCGCCACCGGCTGCCTGTCGCCAATCAGCGAGATTCGCAAGGCGATCGACGCCGCCGGCCATCCGGCGCTGTTTCTGGTCGATACCATTTCGTCGCTCGCTTCGACCGACTATCGGCACGACGAGTGGGGTGTCGACGTCACCATTGGCGGCGCGCAAAAGGGATTGATGATGCCACCGGGTATGTCGTTCAACGCGGTGAGCGAGAAGGCGCTGCGCGCATCCAAGGCGGCGAAGCTGCCGCGCTCGTTTTTCCAGTGGGACGACATGCTGACGATGTACAAGCAGGGCTTCTTCCCCTACACGCCGGCGACGCAGATGCTGTATGGGCTCGATACCTCGATCGCCATGCTGCACGAGGAAGGGCTCGATAACGTCTTCGCCCGGCACGACCGGTTGGCCGAAGCGACCCGCCGCGCGGTGCGCGCCTGGGGCCTGGAAATCCTCTGCCGCGATCCGAGATATTATTCGCCGACCATCACCGCCGTGTTGCTGCCCGAGGGGCACGATGCCGACCAGTTCCGCGGCGTCGCGCTCAATACCTTTAACATTTCCTACGGCGCGAGCTTCGGTCCCTATGCGAAAAAATATTTCCGCATCGGGCATCTTGGCGACATCAACGACGCGACGCTGATCGGCGCGCTCGGGGCAACCGAGATGGCCTTGTCGCTGGCCGGCGTGCCGCACAAGAAGGGCGGCGTCCAGGCGGCGATGGATTACATCGCGTCGAGCCAGGGCCACGGCGCGCGCGCCGCGGCGGAGTAATCGTCAGGCGAGCTTTATCGCAGCGACCTGAGTTTTGTAGGCCGGGCGACTGTCGATCGCCGCATACCAGCGCTCGAAATTCGGGAACGCGGGCCGCTCCGGCACCAGCTGGCGGTAGCGGTTGGCCATAACCGCCGGCGGGATGTCGCCGTAGGAAAAAGCGTCGCCGGCGAGGAACGCCGATTTGCCTAGCTGAGTGTCCATAATGGCAACCGCTTCGGTGGTTCGCTTTTTCGATTCCTCGATCGCCGCGTGGTTGCGTTTTTCCGGCGGCGTGCGGATCAAGCCCCAGAAGCACTGGAAGATTGCCGGTCCGAGCACGCTGAGTTGCCAGTCCATCCAGGCCTGGGCGCGCCCGCGTATCCGCAGATCCGCCGGCTCGAGTACGGTGGCGCGGTGTTTGGCGGCGAGATAACGCACGATCGAATTCGATTCCCACAACAGGAAGCCGTCTTCCTCTTCCAGCGTCGGCACGAGCCCGTTCGGGTTCATGGCGAGATAGGCCCCCTCGCGATTGCCGCCGAACGGCCCGCCAATATCGATGCGTTCGTGCGGCAGGGCGATCTCACCGATCGCCCACATCACCTTTTGCACGTTTGCCGACGTGTTCCGTCCCCAGATTTTGATCATGATCAATCGATCCGGCGCGCTTCCTCGGGCAGCATGATCGGGATGCCGTCGCGGATCGGATAAGCGAGCTTGGCCGCGCGCGAGATCAATTCCTGTTTGCCGGCGTCGTATTCGAGCGGCGTCTTGGTGACCGGGCAGACAAGGATTTCCAGAAGCTTGGGGTCGACGGAGTGGGCGGGATGATCGGATGACATGCTTTGAGTTTCCCTGACGGATTCCGATGCGGTCACGTTTTAGCACAAATGCGGCGACTGGATCATTGCAGCGGCGTCTCGCCGTCTTCGCCCTTGGCCAGTTCGATCTCGGTGACGGCGACGAGAATCTCGGCGCGGGTCTTTAAATCCGGCGCTTCAAGCAGCGCCTGCTTTTCGGCGGCGCCATAGGGCGACATCATCGCCAGCGCGTTGACCAAAGCTTCGTTCGGGGCGTTTTCGATCCCTCCCCAATCGGCCTTGAGATTGTTGACCCGCAGGAATTCGGCGAGCGTGCGCAGCAATGTCTTGCGGTCGACCTCGGTCTCGCCCTGGCGTGCGGTGAAATCTGCAATAAATGGCGCATAGGTCACGCGGCATTGCCGGTAGGGCGTACCGATGGCGAGTTCCTCCTCGACGCGGAACCGGGAAACGCCGGTGAGCTGAACGAGGTAACGGCCGTCGCCGCTCTCGGCGAACTGGGTGATGCGCCCGACGCAGCCGACGCTGAACAGATGCGGCTTGTTCGGGTCGGGTCCGGCGTGAGCCGGATCGGGCTGGATCATTCCGATCACGCGCGTGCCGGCGCGCAGGACGTCATCGATCATCGCCAGATAGCGCGGCTCGAAAATGTTGAGCGGCATCTGCCCGCGCGGCAGGAGCAACGCGCCCGGCAGCGGGAAGATCGCGATCACGCCGGGAAGGTCTTCAGGTCCCTTGTAGATCGCATTAATCGGCATGTCGTACTCCGCACGCGATCGGCCCGGCCGAGCGTCTAAGCCGAGTAAGACTTAAGAAAACAGAACCGAAGATAGCCGCTTGCGGCCTTCGATCGTCGCTTCGTCGGCCGGCCCCCATGCATCGAAAAACTGCACCAGCTGCTTGCGGGCGCCGTCGTCGTTCCATTTGCGGTCGCGCTTGACGATGGTCATGAGCTGTTCGAGCGCGTCGAGCCGGCGGTCCTTGCCGTTGAGCGCCAGCGCGAGATCGAAACGCGCCTGGTGGTCGGCCGGATTCGCCGCGACCTTCTGTTCGAGCTCGGAAAGCGGGCCGATCGATTTCGCTTGCTCGGCGAGCTGCAGCGCCGCCTGGGCTGCGGCGACGGCCGCGTCACCCCGCTTTCCTTCCGGGATCATGGCGAGCGTCTGCCGCGCCTTGTCGAGCGCGCTCACTCCGACATGCGAGCGCGCCAGCCCGGCAAGCGCCTGGATGTTGGTGTTGTCCTCGGCGAGAAGCTGCGCGTAAAGTTCGGCTGCGCCGGCGGCGTCGCCTTCGGCCAAGGCCGCTTCGGCGGCGTTGAGCAAATCCTTAGTCTCGGCGCCGATGCCGCCCTTGGTCAGGCGCTCGAGAAACGCCATCACCTGGCTCTCCGGCAACGCGCCCATGAAGCCGTCGGCCGGCTGGCCGTTGACGAACGCGATCACCGCCGGAATCGACTGGATGCCCATCTGGCCGGGAATCTGCGGGTGCTCGTCGATGTTCATTTTGACGAGCTTCACCTTGCCCTTGCCGGCGCGCACCGCTTTTTCCAGCACCGGGGTGAGCTGCTTGCAGGGGCCGCACCACGGCGCCCAGAAATCGATCAGAACTGGCTGCCGCTTCGATTCCTCAATGACATCTTTGACAAAGCTCTGCGTGGTCGTTTCCTTGACCAGCGCGTCCGCTGCGGCAGGCTGGGTTTGCTGCAACATCTCCCTGATACGCCTTCCTTTTTGGGCTCGCCCGAGCCGCAATTGTCGGTTTCGCCTGATTAGATGGGCATATGCCGGCCGAATGCAATCGGCTCGTTTCAAGCCGGTTGGGCGGAAACCGGCACGATCCGGGGCGGGTGTCCGGTGGCTTCGAGGAATTTGAGCAGGCCTTCGCGCGAGATCGTGGTCGTGCCGGTGTTGGTTAGCGGATGAAAGTTGAGCATGTCGTTTGTCATCATCGTTGCGTCGAGGATGACGGTGACCTGACCGGTCGTGTCGTTGATCGCCGCGAACGGCGTCACCGAGCCGGGCTCGACGCCGAGCGTTTCGCGCAGCAGCTCCGCCGAGCCGAACGAGAAGCGCCCCGACGCGCTCAACAGCCGGTGCAGCGATTTGAGCTCGATGGTCGCGTCTTCCGGCGCCACCACCAAAAACAGCGCGCCCTTCTTGTCGCGCAGGAACAGGTTCTTGGTGTGGCCGCCGGCGACCTTCCCCCGTAATGTGCGCGCTTCCTCGACCGTGAAGACCGGCGGATGGGTCACGGTCTGGTTCGCAATGCCGAGACTGTCCAAATACGCGAAAAGCTCGTCGGAGGCGGCGGGCATCGGCGCTTTATAGGGTTCCGGGCGGGCGGTTGCAAAGCGTTGAGGTCTTTGGCATAGCTTTCCCCGCTCGGCTCACGGGCCGTTGCATTACCCTCTTACGGATGCGGGTGTAGCTCAGGGGTAGAGCACAACCTTGCCAAGGTTGGGGTCGAGGGTTCGAATCCCTTCGCCCGCTCCAAGTAACTTCAAAGGGTTAGTCGACCTCAGCTCGGGCGCTCTTTTTATCGGGGTAACGCCCGGGTAACAGCCTTCGCAAAGTCTCTAGTGATAGGCGCAGGCCGAGTTGCAGACCGTCGCTGCTCCACCACTGCCATTTCCAGGCACGGCAGTGCGGGTCAGGCGAGATAATTTCATGCTGCAGCGGTGGTTTGTTCTCTCTGGGAAGTAGAGGCGAGTGGGTATAACACTCGCTATCGATGCAGGCACGAAGGCGGCGCGCTTAACCGGACGTATTCATCACCGTGCGCTGGATGCATGGTGCATTTTCCTGATCGAAGGTTTTAGACATTCTCGCCGTTTGTTAGCGAGGAAGGCATGCCCGCTCCGAAACCGCCCGCCTTCGAGACCTTGAGCCTGCATGCCGGGCAACATCCCGACCCGGGGACGCGCTCGCGCGCGGTGCCGATCTATCAGACCACCTCGTATGTGTTCGATGACGCCGATCATGCCGCGGGCCTGTTCAATCTCGAGCGCGCCGGCCACATCTACACGCGCATTTCCAATCCGACCAACGCGGTGCTGGAAGAGCGCCTCGCCGCGCTCGAAGGCGGCGTCGGTGCCGTGTGTACCGCAAGCGGCATGGCGGCGATGCATCTCGCCATCGCTACGCTTCTCGGCGCCGGCGATCATATCGTCGCGTCGGCGTCGCTCTATGGCGGCACCATCAATCTTCTGACTCACACATTGCCGCGCTTCGGCATCACCACGACCTTCGTCAAGCCGCGCGACCACGATGCCCTGCGCGCCGCCATTGCGCCGAACACCCGGCTCGTCATCGGCGAGACGCTCGGCAATCCCGGCCTGGAAGTGCTCGACATTCCGGCGGTGGCCGAGATCGCGCATACAGCCGGCATTCCACTCCTCATCGACAACACCTTCGCCACGCCTTATCTGTGTCAGCCGCTCGCGCTCGGCGCCGACATCGTCATGCACTCGGTTACCAAATGGCTCGGCGGGCATGGCGTCGCCATCGGTGGCGCGATCGTCGACGGCGGCCGGTTCGACTGGCTCGCATCGCAAAAATTCCCGATGCTGAGCAGGCCGTATGCCGGTTATCACGGCATCATCTTCGCCGAGGAGTTCGGCCCCGCCGCCTTCATCATGCGGGCGCGGGCGGAAGGCTTGCGCGATTTCGGCGCGTGCCTGTCGCCGACCAACGCGTTCCATCTGTTGCAGGGCGTGGAAACTTTGCCGCTGCGCATGGAGCGGCACATGGAGAACACCGCGGGCGTGCTGATCTTCCTGCGCAAGAACGCAGGCGTCGACTGGGTGCTGCATCCGTCGCTGGATGCCCATCCGGATCACGCGCTGGCGCAGAAACTGTTGCCGAAAGGCGCCGGCTCGATCGTGTCGTTCGGCATCAAGGGCGGCCGCGCGGCGGGAAAGAAATTCATCGAGGCGGTGCGGCTGGCGAGCCATCTCGCCAATGTCGGCGACGCCAAGACTTTGGTGATCCACCCGGCAAGCACGACGCACCAGCAGATGGACGCAGCCGCGCTCGCCGCCGCCGGTGTCGGCGAGGAACTGATCCGCATCTCGGTCGGGCTCGAAGCGGCAAGCGACATCATCGAGGATCTGGGGCAGGCACTGCGCGCCTCGCAGAGAGCTTGAAGATGCGGCTTTCGGTCGGGGGCAACGAGGTCTTCATCGGCACTGGCGGGCGCGATTTCGATGCCGGCCTGCCGGCAATGGTCTTTCTGCACGGCGCCGGCATGGATCATTCGGTCTGGGCCTTGCCGGCGCGCGCCTTCGCCTATCACGGCCATGCGGTGCTGGCGCCTGACCTTCCCGGTCACGGCCGCTCCGGCGGCGCGCCGCTCCCCTCCATCGCTGCGCTGGCCGACTGGACCGCGGCGCTGATCGGCGCGGCGGGCGTGAGCAAGGCGCGGCTCGTCGGTCATTCCATGGGCTCGCTGATTGCGCTCGAAACCGCCGCGCGCCATCCCGACAAAGTCAGCGGGCTTGCCCTGATCGCCACCGCCGCGCCGATGCGGGTGTCGGACGATTTGCTCAACGCCGCCAAAGCCAACGACCATATGGCCGTCGACATGGTCGACTTGTGGGGTCACGGTTATCGCGCGACCTTGGGCGGTTGTCAGATGCCCGGCCTCTGGATGCTCGGCGACGGCGAGCGCTTGCTGGAACGTTCCGCTCCCGGGGTGATCTTCGCCGATCTTTCCGCCTGCAACGATTACGCCGGCGCGCTCGCCGCGGCGGTTAAGGTGAGCGTTCCGGCAACCGTCGTGCTCGGCAGCCGCGATCTGATGACTCCGGCGAAAAGCGGCAAAGCGGTCGCCGCCGCTATTCCGAACTGCCGGCTGGCAATGATTGACGGCGCCGGGCACATGCTGATGAGCGAGCGGCCGGACGACGTGCTCGCCGCGCTGCGGGCGTAGGCGTTGGCGGTTTAGAAAAACGCCATGGTGCGGATTTCGATGCTTTCGCGCATCGGCGCATTCGGCGGCGTATTCGGGTCCTCGAACGCGCTGTGGCCGATGAAGCGGGCACGTCCGTCGATCTCCGAATTGTAGGTCTTGAGCATGATCGCGTGATCGGGCGTCATGCGCGGGAAATACCACCAGTTATGCTTCGGCGAATAACGCATGACGAAGATCTCGCCGTCGCGATCGCGGTAGCGCAGCTTCATGACGATGAAATCCTGTTCCGTGGACGACGTGACGTCGCACATCGCCAACGGCCGCTCTTCCGCCGTGCGCCGCAGCGGCTTCCAGAAATTGTAGAAGGCGACCCGGCGCTTCAACAGTTCATCGGCTTCGTTCAGCAGCAGCTGGCGCACGCGCAGCGGCCCCGATTTCGGCGTGTAATCGCAATGCACGTTCATCACCGGTGCGCGCCGGGAGGTCGATGTTTCAGAACGAGTTTGCGCGAGGTTCGCCTGGGCGCGGATGGTGTGATCGAAAATGATCACGCGCCTGGCGCCGACCTCGTTCTGCACGAACCGCTCGACGGGCCCGTAGAACTTCGCGCGGATCGCAGCATCGTCGTCCCACTCCGCGAACGGCGAGTGGAAGTCGTGCATTGCAAAGCCTTCGCGGTCGAGCGCGAACGACTTTGCCCGGCTCCAGCCGTCATGCACGGTCATTTCGTGCGGGTCGTCGCCGGACTTCGCGCCATTTCGTGCCCGGGGGCGGTTCGTAAAAATAAACCTCCGGTGCGACGCCGGTGTCGCGCGTGTAGCGGAAAGTCGATTTGACGTCGGCCTGTGCGATCATCTGTGCTGTCATGTGTTTCGTTCGTTCAATGCGGCGTCAACGCAGCGTCGACCGCGCCTTGCGTCTTCTGCCAGCACGGCAGCTTTTCAACCTCAGCGATCCAGCGCCGGATATTGGGAAAGTCGTCGAGCGGCAGGGCCTGCTTCTTGTGGACGTGCATCGGCGCCGCGACAGCAATATCGGCGATGGTCACGCTGTCGCCCGTCAGCCACTTCGATTTCGCCAGCCTCGCGTCGAGCACGCCGGCCAGCCGCCGCCAGTTCGGCAGCTCTTTTTCCAGCGCCGCCTTGTCGGTCGGCGCCTTGATGACCGGCTTTACCGCGTTCTCGATGAAGAAGACGTAGCAACTCGGTTGCCAATGTGCGGCTTCCCACAACAGCCAGCGGTTGACGTCGACGCGCTTCTTCATGTCCTTGGGATAGTATTTGTCGCTACCGCTCGTGTCGGCCGCATATTGCAGGATTGCGTCGGATTCCCAGAGCGTGAAGTCGCCGTCCTTGGCTGCCGGCAGCACGCCGTTCGGGTTCAAATCCGTGTAGGGCGGCTGTTTGTGAGCGCCGGCGAAATAGTTCACGTGATTGACCTTGTACGGCACGCCGAGCAGTTCCAGTCCGGCCAGCACCTTGCGGCTGTTGATGGTGGCCGGATCGAGATGCACTTCCAGCATGGCAACCCCTCCTCCCTGCGATATTGTTTGTTTGATTGTGCGCAACCTTAGCGAGCCGGTGCGGTAGCGGCAAGCGGATGGCGCGCGGCCGAGCGCTGCGTGGGCGATGTCCCGCTGTACGCTTTTGCACCATGTGTTGTAGGTTCGGCGGCCTGACGCAAAATCAAAAGGCCGGGGAGACTTTCGTGAACGTCGACGAGTTGGTGGCCATTGATGTCCATACGCACGCGGAGGAACCGTGCGGCACGCATCCCGACGACGGTTATGACGAGTTGCAGGCGCAGATGGCGGTTTACTTCAACCAGCCCAACAATCGTCCCACTGTCGAGGAAACCGCCGCCTATTATCGCGCGCGCAAGATCGGGGCGGTGATCTTTCCCGTCGATGCCGAGCGCGAGACCGGCTACCGCCGCTATTCAAACGAAGAAGTTGCCGAGAAGGCCGCCGCCAACAGCGACGTGCTGATCCCGTTTGCCAGCATCGACCCGGCCAAAGGAAAAGCCGGCGCGCGCGAGGCGCGCCGCCTCATTCGCGAGTTCGGCATCCGCGGCTTCAAGTTTCATCCTTCCATGCAGGGCTTCTATCCGAACGACCGCAGCGCCTACGTGCTCTACGAGGCGATTGCGGAAGCGAAGTTGCCGGCACTGTTTCACACCGGGCAAACCGGCGTCGGCTCCGGCATGAAGGGGGGCGCCGGCATCCGGCTGAAATATTCCAACCCGATGTATATCGACGACGTCGCCGTCGATTTTCCCGACATGCCGATCATTCTCGCGCATCCTTCCTTTCCCTGGCAGGAGGAGGCGCTGTCGGTCGCGCAGCACAAGCCAAATGTCTATATCGACCTGTCCGGTTGGTCGCCGAAATACTTCCCCCCGATTCTCGTCAGATACGCGAACACGCTGCTCAAGCGCAAAGTGCTGTTCGGCTCGGATTGGCCGGTCATCAAGCCGGACCGCTGGCTCGCCGACTTCGAGAAGCTCGATATCAAGCCCGACGTTCGTCCGCTTATTCTCAAGGACAACGCCGTCAAGCTGCTCGGCCTGAAAACCGCGGGGTCCCCGGCGGGTTGACACAGGCGCCCGGTCCGGCTTTTCACCTACATCTTGATTTGATAAGTGATTTCGGTGCCGCGGAGCGGGAACGGCACGGGTGGGGTTTTCTCGCGATAAAGCCGGTATCGGGAAAGCCGACAATGCTCGTGCGCGCGGCCGGAGCCGCCAACTTTAAACGATCGGCCTTTGGCGACGGCCGGCGTTTGGCGGACCGCCTCAACGGCTACGATCTCGCGGCGGCGCTGCTGGTCGCCCTGCTGCTCGTTCTGGTGGCGTGCACCTTCCGCGACTACGCCATCTCCAACGACGAGGAAGTGCAGCAGCGCTACGGCGAAATGATCATCGCCTATTACGCCAGCGGCTTTGTCGATCAGGGGTTGTTTCACTTCCGGAATCTGTATCTGTATGGCGGCCTGTTCGACATTGTCGCGGTCGGCGTGGAGAAGCTGCTGCCGCTCGATCCTTACGCCGTCCGGCACCTATTGACCGCGCTGACCGGCATTGGCGGGATCGGCGCGGTTTGGGCGACGGCGCGCCTTATCGCCGGCCCGCGGGCCGGCCTGCTGGCGGCCGCGGCGCTTTCGGCGTGCGGCACCTGGTACGGCCCGATGTTCAACCACACCAAGGACATCCCCTTTGCCGCCGCCATGATGGGCGCGACTTATTTGCTGGTGCGGATCGCGCGGCAATTGCCGCGTCCGCGCTGGCACCTGATCGCGATGTTCGGTCTGCTGTGCGGTTGTGCGCTCGGCATCCGCGTGCTCGGTCTGTTTCTGGTCGTCAATTGCGCGCTGATGGTCGCGCTGCGCGCGCCGATCGGTCGGGACACGAAGGTCCGCGAGTTGACGAGATTTTTCGCACGCTGCGCGCTCGCGTTTGCCCCGGCCTTTATTATCGCTTACGCGATCATGCTCGCGGCATGGCCGTGGGCGGCGCTGGCGCCGCTCAATCCGCTGCGCGCGCTCACCACGTTCACGGCTTTTAATTACCCAATCCGGACCATCCTCGACGGCCACGTCTATCACATGGGTGATGTGCCGCGTTCTTACGTCCCGGTCTACTTTGCGATCAAACTCACGCTGCTGCTTCTGGCCGGAGCGGTGCTGGCGCTTGCCTTTGCAGTGTTGCCGCAGCGCGCTCAGCAAATGCCCGACACGCGGCGCGACGCGGGCTGGCGCAAGGAAACCGTATTGGTCGCATTTAGCGCGCTGTTCCCGCTGCTGTGCCAGGTGATTGTTGATGGACCGGCTGACACCGGGCTGCGGCATTTCCTCTTCACCGTGCCGCCGCTTGCCGTGCTTGCCGGCCTCGGGCTGGACCGTCTGCTCGACCGGCTCGCAACGATCAGCCGCGTGGCCGCGGCGGGCGCGGCGGCGCTTGTGCTGTTTGGTCTCGGCTTCGACACGGCAATGCTCTATCGCTTGCACCCGGACGAGTATCTGTTCTTCAATCCCTTGGTCGGCGGCCTCGCGGGTGCATCGCGCCGCTACGCGACCGATTATTGGGTCAACATCATGCCGGAAGCGGTGACGGATCTCGAACATTTCCTTGATCGGACCGATACGCCCGGCAGCCGGCGCCGTTATCTAGTCGGCGTCTGCGGCGAGCGGCTGCCGTTCGAAAAGGAAGCCGATGCGCGGCTGGAGTGGACGCGCGATTGGACCCGGGCCGAATTCTTCATCGCGCCGACACACATGAATTGCGACCTGGCGCTCGACGGACGCGTGATCGCCACCGTCAAGCGGCTCGGCGTGGTCATCGGCGTGGTCAAGGACCGCCGCGCCTTGATGAGGCCGAACATGGCCGGCCTGAACTGAGGCGCGGTTAAGCGCGGGCGACCGGCGGTAGGTAAGTCTCAAGCTCCGGCGACGGCAGCTTCACCACCTGGCCGATCTCGGCCGAGCGATAGAGCGCCATCAGCATCTCGGCCACGGCGACGCCGTCATGGAAATTCTCCGTCGGCATGCGGCGGCGGCGGAACGCTTCCACCATGTGCCGGTCCTCGCCGATATAGCCGTAAATGTCGGCTTCGTTCTCCACCACCGGCATCAGGCCCTGTTCGGCGTTTTGCTTCTCGACCAGATCCTCGCCCTGTCCGCCGGCAACGTCGCGCGAGAGAAACACCTTCAGGCCGGTATTGAGCGAGGAAAACTCCATCGAATATTCCGGGCCCAAAAGCTCGATCTGGATGCGCAGGCCGGCGCCGACATAGGCCCACGAATTGGTGGTTTCGACCATCACCTCATGGCCTTCCCCGTCGCGGAAGGTGAGCGCGCCGCGCGCAAAATCCTCAGCCGGGCGCTTGGAATAGTCGACGTCGGCGCCCATCATGTTTTTCAGGCGCGCCACATATTCCGGCCGTGTCCATTTCAGGTTGCCGACCGTGGCGCTGGCACTGATGAGTTTCAGATCGGTGCGCGGCGCGCCGGGCCGGCTCAGCAGAAAGCGCCCGACCTCGACGCTGTGGCAAGTCATGTCGGAGAGGACGCCGCCGCCCTGCTGCCGCGCCTGCCAGAACCATGGCATGTGCGGCCCACTGTGCTCCTCAGCCGCGCGGGCGAGATACGGCCGTCCGCTGACCGGCACCGCGCGCCGCCAAATGATGTCCTTGCCGCGCTGCACCGCACTCGAAAATACCTGGTTCTCCAGATAGCCATGAAACAATTTGGCGTCCTCGGCCAGGCGGAGCATCTCGCGCGCTTCGCTGAGCGTGCGGCCGAGCGGTTTTTCGCAGGCGACGCCGACGAGCTTGGCCCAGCCGTTTTTCACCAGCCGGTGAATCTCGCGCATGGTTTCGAGCCGGGCGAAATTCGGCACGCCGATCCAGATCGCGTCCACCTCGCGGGAAATCAGCATGGCTTCGAGTGAGGAAAACGCCCGGCAGGGCCCGAGGTCCATAGCATTCGCCTGTTTGGCCAGCGCCTCACGGTTGCCGGCGGTCGGGCTGTAGACGCCGGTAACGGTCACGTGCCGGACCGATAGCAGTGCCTGCAGGTGAAATCTGGCGATGAAGCCGGACCCTATCAGGCCGATCCGCAAATTGGCGATTGGCGCGTTGCCGTTCATTTCCTCCCCGTGCGCGTTTCTTCCGTTCGTCCCGCGAAAGCGGGGAACCAGTTATTTTGCAGGCTGGATTCCCGCTCGCGCGGGAATGGGCGGAACCCGACGTGATCCGATCATACTCAATACCCCGCCGCCAGGGCGCCCCGCGTGCGCGGGTCGGCGGCGCCGGCGAACCCCGCCGGCGTGACCATGATCGAATTTGCCGAGGTCGGAAAGTTTTGCACGATCACGTCATCACCGCGCGCCTGCAGCGCCGTAATGACCTCGGGTGGAAAGCCGGGTTCGGCGAGCACCTGATCGGGTATCCATTGATTGTGCAGGCGCGGCGACGACACCGCGTCAGCCACGTTCATGCCTCGGTCGATCACGTCGACCACGACCTGGAGCACGGCGGTGATGATGCGGCTACCGCCCGGCGTGCCGGTGACGAGGACCGGCTTGCCGTCCTTGAGCACGATTGTCGGCGTCATCGACGACAGCGGCCGCTTGCCCGGTCCCGGCGCGTTGGCTTTGTCGCCTAAAAGCCCATAGGCGTTCGGCGCGTCCGCCTTGGCGGCGAAATCGTCAAGCTCGTTATTGAGTAAAACGCCGGTGCCGTCAGCGACTAGGCCGACGCCGTAACTGAAATTAAGCGTGTAGGTGTTCGACACTGCGTTGCCGAAACTGTCGATAACGGAAAAGTGTGTGGTGTTACGCCCTTCCGGCCGCACTTCGCCGCCGGCGCGGATGGCGACCGCCGGCGTCGCACGCGCCGGGTCGATCGTCGCGCGCCAGTCCGCGGCGTAGCCCTTGGACGTCAGCCGCGCCACCGGCACTTGCACCACGTCGGGATCGCCGAGAAACCAGGCGCGATCGGCATAGGCGCGCTTCATCGCTTCGACCATCAGGAACGACGCCTGCGCCTGGTCATCATGACCGAGATCGTAGCCCTCGAGAATGTTGAGCATCTCGGTGAGCGCGATGCCGCCGGATGAGGGCGGCGGCATCGAGATAATGTCATAGCCGCGATACGTGCCGCGGATCGGCGCACGCTCGATCGCGCGGTAGCTTTTGAGGTCGTCGGCGGTCATCACGCCACCCGCGGCCTGCACGCCGGCGGCGAGTTTTTCCGCGATCGAACCTTGATAAAACGCCGCCGGACCGTTCTTGGCGACGGCTTGCAGTGTGCCGGCGAGGTCGGACTGGACGAGCTTGTCGTCAGGCGACAGCGCGGCGCCATCGGCCTTCAGAAAGATCTTCGCCGAAGAGGGCCAGCGCACAAGCCGCGGCCGGTCGAGCGGCAGCGAATCCGCCGTATCGTCGGCGACGGCGATGCCGTCGCGGGCGAGCGCGATGGCGGGCGCGATCAGTTCAGCGAGCGTGAATTTACCAGAGCCGTATTTTGCTTCCGCCAGCGCCAGCCCGGCGACCGTACCCGGCACGCCGATGGCGAGCGCGGATTCGCGCGACTTCTGCGGGTCGGCGTTGCCTTGGGCGTCGAGGAAGGATTTGGCATTGATCGCCGCCGGCGCGGTCTCGCGATAATCGATGGTGGTGTCCTCGCCGCTTGCGCGATGGATCACCATGAAGCCGCCGCCGCCGATATTGCCGGCGCGCGGATAGGTCACCGCCATGGCAAAAGCAGTTGCCACCGCCGCGTCGACTGCGTTGCCGCTTTTTTGCAGGATGCCGGCGCCGATCCGCGCGGCCAGCGTCTCCTGGGCAACCACCATGCCATGTTCGGCGATGACCGCCTGAGCATGCGCTGCCGTCGGCAGCGCGAGTGTGGCGGCAAGTCCCAGTGCCGCACCCCGCAACACCAGGCAGTGCGATGGCAACGCGGTCACTGCACCGGCGCCGACGTCGCGGCGCCGCCGGTTTTGGCGACCAGCACATAGCCGCGCGTCTTGTTATCGTTTGATGCGTCGGTCGTGTTCATGGCGGCGAACAGGTCGGAGGCTTTTACCCAGATCGGCGGATACTTGTAGCGCGCGACGTCGAGAATCAGAAACCGGTCTTCCTTCCCATCGTAGGCCGCGAGCGGCGAGATATGGCCGCCGGTCTGCTGGCCGATCGCTTTCCGCAAATAATTGGCGACAACGAAATGATCTTTGGTCGTGAGATAGTCGCGGGCGGCGGCGCGGAAGGTGTCGAGTCCGCCGTCGGCGGCATGATGAACCTCAACCGTCAACGGATGCAGCGCGAGCAGGGCGCCGAGCTGGTCGAGCGTCATGCCCTGCCGGGCGAGGACCGCCTGAGGCAGTATCCCCTCGGTACGCTCGTCGAACACATTGTCCTGGGTGAAGACATGATAGGGCTGATATTCCGGGGTGGTCGGAGCCGGCACACCCGCCGCGTTGAGTACCATGACGATCGAGGCGACGCCGCAATAGGCTCCTGTCTTCTGCGTCACGAAATTGTCGGCGATCGAGAAATAAGTCGCGAGCGCGCCGCTTTCGGCAAAGTATTTCTCGCCTTCAGGGGAATTGAGATTGGTCAGATTGTCCGGCAGCGGCAGGGGTTGCGCGCGCGCTGCCGGCACCGCAAGATTTGCCGCGAGCAGGAAAAACGCGAACAGGGAAAAGCGAAAAAAGCGGCTTGGCATGAGCGGCGGTCTCAGTTGGAGGATAGGGCCAGCAGTCTCTTTGCAGACGGGCTCCGCCCGATCGCATCTGTCAACCACGTTACGGACTGCGTGGCAGCGGCAAGCGCGGCCTGCGGCGACGCGTAAGCAGAGCCGGAATAGTACTGAACTGGGGTCCACTCGCCGCGGTCTTCCGGATCGCGCCGAAACTCCTCAAAACCGTAACTGCCGTCCGGCCGCGAAAACAGGTCGACGCAGCGGTCGTGTTCAAAATTCTCTATGCTGGTGAAAACCAGCCAGGACTTATCGATCCGCTTGGACATTGCGATGTGTCTCGTCGCCTCAACTGCCGTCATTGCAAGGGCATCTTCCGCCGTAAGATCATCCGCGGTCAATGTTTGTACATTTTGGTTTCGCTCTTGTCGCCGGCGGCCGACTCAGGGACGCAGCGCTTTGACATCCGCGGCGGTGACCGTGTCGCGATAAGTGTTCCCGAAATGTGTGCGCACATAATTCACCACTGCGGCGACCTGCGCATCGCTCATCAGGAACCCGACCGGCGGCATCCCGCGATGGCCGTTGATAACGACGGCGATCGGAGAGCCGCTAGTAGCGAGATTCGCATCACCGGCGAGCGCCGGATAGGACCCGGCCCCGATGGCGCCTTTGCCGTCCGGCATGTGGCAGGCCTGGCATACATTGGAATACAGCGCTTCGCCGCTTTGCTCGGCGAATTTGAAACCGGTGCTCAGCGTGTCTTCCACGCGATCGTGGGTGGCGTCCTGCGCCAGCGCGGCCGGCGCGGACAGCATCAGCAGCGCGATAAAAGTCAATGCATAGAACCGCGGCGCCGACATATGCTTCACGTTTTCATGACGCGGTGATGCAGCCGCGTAACGGTGTCGAGCGCGGAGAGGATCGCGCCCTCCTGCCACGCCGGAAGGTATGAGGCGTGTTCGCCCGCGAGCGCGATCCGTCCGTCGATCTGGCACAAGTCGTCGTAATGCTCGGCGCGCGCTTTTTCCGTCCAGTAGCCGGCGCAGCCGAGCGTAAATGGCACGCGCTGCCATGCCACCGCCACGCCATTCTCGAACTCGGCCCGGTATTGCGGATGAATCTGCGCGCCCAGCGCGACGGCGCGCGCGATCCGCCCCGCCGGCGGCATGGAAGCGAATTCGTAGGCGTTCGATCCCTCGAAGATGTAGCCGCCGAGCAGTACGCCGCGTCCACCGCGATTAAGCCCGCTGTTCGGATAGGCGATTTGCCGGATCGGCAAATCCGTGTAGCTGATGCCGCCGTAAATTGCTTCGTCCTCCTCCCAAAACCGGCGCTTGAATTGCAAGCCGATCTTGACTGCCGACGCATAAGGCACCGCATCGATCGCCGCCTGCATGCGCGCGCCTATGTGCATCGGGATTTGGCTGAGAATGGAGAGCGGAATGGTGCAGACGCACCAGTCGGCCTTTGCGGTCAGCGCACCGGCAGGTGCTTTGGCGTCTACGTAAGTGACGGTGACGCCGGCGTCGTCCTGCGCGATTCGCGTCACCTTGGCGTCATAGCGGATGAGACCGCCGACTTCGCGCGCGAACGCCTTGCCGATCATGTCCATGCCGCCGACCGGCTGGAACATCGTGGTCTGAAATTCGATCTGGGAAAAACCCCGCAGATATTCCCAAAGCTCGGATTTGAGGATGTCCGAGAGCCCAATCGGTTCACCGGCGGCCGGTGCCGCGTTCAGTCCGCCGCCCGGGCCTTTGGCATAGCCGCGCACGCGGGCGGAGATCAGGTTGGCTTTGTAGGCGTGATCCTTATCCAGCGCGCCCCACGCTTTGAGCGCGTTCAGGAGAATTTCTTTGTCCTCGGTCGAGACCGCCTCGTCGAGCTTGCCCTGCGCCGTCACTTTCGCCAGCAGTTCGGACACGTGGCCCTGAAAATCCGCCTTGATCTCGCGAATCCGCTGCGGGCGTCCGCCGAAGGCATCCGGCGCGTGCAAATAAGCGTTGTAATTGAGCTCGATGAACGGCTCGAGCGGGACGTTGAGCCGTTTGCAGTAATCGAGGATGGCGCGGTGGTGATAGGGAATCCGCCACGGGCCCGGATTGAAATAAAGGCCTGGCTCGAACGCGACAATCTGCGCGAAGCCTCCGAGCTCGGTATAGGTATCGCCGCCGCGCATGGTCCAGTTTCGGCCGCCGGCACGGGAATTGTATTCGAGGATTTGAACCTTGTAGCCCGCCTTGCGCAGCTCGAGAGCCGCCGTCATGCCGGCGAGGCCAGCGCCAAGCACAAGGACGGTGGCGCCGCGCACGTCGCCGTCGAGCGCGATCGGGCCGGTGTAGGCCGAGTTCGCCGCAAAGCCGAGACTCGACGTCGCTTGATACATCGCCGCGCTGCCGGCGACGGTGCCGATCAGCGCGAGCAGATCGCGTCGGCTGACAGCTGTTGCGTTGTCCTTCTGCATTGGACTCTCGATAGCCTGGTGACAACATAGGAGACCCCCGCCGTCATTGCGAGTTGCTTCCGCGAGCGCGCAACGCTTGCTAAATGGTTGACACGCGAACGGCTGGCGTCGCTGTGACGCGCTGCAAAAACCGGGAGACTTCGATGACTTCGGAGGGCGGATGTTATTGCGGGGCCGTGCGCTATGTGGCCGAGCGTGAGCCGATGCTCAAAGCGCAGTGCCACTGCCGCCAATGCCAATACATTTCCGGCGGGGCGCCGAATATGTTCACGCTCATACCGCCCGCCGGTTTTCGTTACATCAAAGGGACGCCGAAGCAATTTAAGCGTAGCGATCTCGAAAACGCCGTGACGCGGGAATTTTGCAGCGAGGGCGGCACCCATCTCGTCACCCGGCGGCCGGGCCTGCCGGCCGTGATTCTGAAAGTCGGCACGCTCGACGATCCAAGTCGCTACGGCAATCCGAAGATGGCGATCTTCACCATCGACAAGCAGGTGTCCCATCACATTCCGGAAGGCTTGCCGTCGTTTGAGCGGCTGCCGCCGCAACGGTAGGAAGAAGCTACACGCGCAGCCATGATTTGTTATTGGATTGGGGTTGCCTCCGCCGAGCATGTGCGGCGCGGCCGCAGCGGCGGCTTTATGCAACTCGGCCATGGCAAGGCCGCGCCATTGAAACGCGTTAAGCCCGGCGACTGTATCGTCTATTATTCGCCGACGGTCGTTCTCGGCAACAAGGACGGTCTGCAAGCCTTCACGGCCATAGGCACGGTGAAAAAAGACGAGCCTTATCAGGTCAACATGGGCGAGGCTTTCAAGCCCTATCGTCGCGACGTCGCGTGGGCGAAGGCGAAGGAAGCGCCAATCCATCCCCTGCTCGACGATCTGGAGTTCACCGTCGGCAAGACGAACTGGGGTTACAAGTTTCGCTTCGGCTTGTTTCCAATCAGCGCGGCGGATTTTCGAATAATCGCCAAGGCGATGGGCGCGGCGCTTTAGCGATTGGGCGTCGCGCGGCGCACTAAAGCATTGAAGGCAGGACGCGGTCGGGCGGCCGGTGGCCGTCCATGAAGGTCTTGATGTTGACGATGACCTTCTCGCCCATGTCGACGCGGCCTTCGAGGGTGGCCGAGCCGAGATGCGGCAGCAGCACTACTTTCCCCGCCTTGGCGAGCTTGACCAGCTTCGGGCTTACCGCCGGCTCGTGCTCGAAAACATCGAGGCCAGCACCCGCGATCTCGTCGCCCTCGATCAGCCGCGCCAAGGCGTTCTCGTCGATCACCTCGCCGCGCGCGGTGTTGACGATATAGGCCTCGGGCCGGACGAGCTTTAATCGCCGCGCCGAGAGCAAATGATAGGTCGCTGGCGTGTGCGGACAATTGATCGAGATGATGTCCATGCGCACCAGCATCTGGTCGAGGCTCTCCCAATAGGTGGCGGAAAGCTCCTCTTCGATGCGCGGCGCGACGCGGCGGCGGTTGTGGTAGTGAATCTGCAGACCGAAGGCCTTCGCGCGGCGCGCGACCGCCTGGCCGATGCGGCCCATGCCGACGATGCCGAGCCGCTTGCCCCAGATGCGATGGCCGAGCATCCAGGTCGGGCTCCAGCCGGTCCACTCCTTGTCGCTCAACAGAACCTGGGCGCCTTCGGCCAGCCGCCGCGGCACCGCGAGGATCAGCGCCATGGTCATGTCGGCGGTGTCCTCGGTCAGCACGCCCGGCGTGTTGGTCACCGTGATGCCGCGCTGAAGCGCGGTGGCGACGTCAATATGGTCCACGCCGTTGCCGAAATTGGCGATCAGCTTGAGCTTTTCGCCGGAATGGCTGAGCACCGAGCGATCGATCTGATCGGTCACCGTCGGGACAATGACGTCTGCCGTCTTGGCGGCCTCCACCAGCTCGGCTTGGCTCATCGGCTTGTCGTCGAGATTGAGCCGGGCGTCGAACAATTCGCGCATGCGCGTTTCGATGCTATCCGGCAGCTTGCGGGTGACCACCACCAGCGGCTTCTTGCCCGATGCCATTGACGAAAGCCCCTTGGACGTCACCCTTAACGATACCAGCGAAGACCGTCGCCGACGGCTTTTGCCCGTTCAGGTCTCGTTAACCGCCCTCGCCGACACTCGAAAGTCGGGCGGCGGTACATCGATCCTCTCTAGCAGATGGCTGCGCTCTCACAAAGCGCGCCGGTTTCCCGGCGTTATCACGAGGCTGGTCGCTGTGGCATTGCGGCATAACAGGTCTTTGACCGTATGGATCGGGGCCGCTTTGGCGGCCCTGTTCACGCTGGCGGCGGCGCCGGTGCGGGCGGCGAGCGACAGTGCCGCCTCCAGCGGGCTGCCAGTGCCGCGTTTCGTCAGCCTGAAAACCGACCGGGTCAATGTGCGCGGCGGTCCGGACAAGGATCACGACGTCACCTACATCTACACGCGGGCGGGTTGGCCGGTCGAAGTCACCGCCGAGTTCGAGAACTGGCGGCGGATCCGCGACTCCGACGGTTCGGAGGGCTGGGTCTATCACTCGCTCCTGTCCGGCAAGCGCATGGCGGCGGTGCAGCTCAAATCCAAGACCGATCTCGCCGCGCTCCACGCCAAGCCGGAAGAGCAAAGCCCGGTAACCGCGCAATTGCAGTCTGGCGTGCTCGGCGCCATCAAGCGTTGCACCGGCGCGTGGTGCCGGATTTCCGGCGACGGTTTCGACGGCTGGATCGAGCAGAACCGGCTCTGGGGCGTCTATCCGGACGAGAAAGTCGAATAGATTTGACCCATGTCAGTGAAGGGACGCAGGCGGCTGGGCAGTGAAATGGGACCATGTTGGTGCCCGACCGCTCGCCGAGTTTCGTTGAGCTTTACACTTCTAAGCTTTTTACTGTCCTTGGCGAGCATTATCGGCGGCATGACCTGCGCGCCGACATCCTCGCCGGACTGACCGTCGCCATTGTTGCTCTGCCGCCGTCGATGGCGATCGGGGGTAAGTTCGGCTTTAGCGCCGCTTGCGAAGCCGCACCACCACGTCGATGCGGGCGATCTCGTAGCCTTCTGGCGGCACGGGCGCCTTGCCGACCACCACGTCGGACGACGGAATATCCATCAAGTTGTTCTCGTCCTCGATGAAGAAGTGGTGGTGCGACGTATTGTTGGTGTCGAAATAGGCCTTCGAGCCGTCGATCGCGACCTGGCGAAGGAGCCCGACTTCGGTGAACTGGTGCAGCGTGTTGTAGACGGTGGCAAGCGACACCGGCACCTTGGCGTGGTTTGCTTCCTCGTACAGCATTTCCGCGGTCACATGCCGGTCGCCTTTGGCGAACAGGATCCAGCCCAGCGCCATGCGTTGCCGGGTCGGGCGCAAGCCGACTTCGCGGAGCTTGGCCTTGACGTCATGCCAAGGGCAGCCGGTGCGGTCGGCCGCGCCGGACGCTGCCGCCGATTGAGCGGTCGGAACGGGGCCGCCGGAAACGAAAGCGCGCGGCTGGGTCATTGCCTCACCTGACTGTCGGCGGTGGCCGCCAAACGAGATCGTTGCATATGTAATTATTATACGCCGACGCCCGGCTGCCGCAACTCCCAAGGGCGCGAGCGGCCAGGTAACTGGAGCGAAAGCGGTTCTTTGCGCCGCGGCAGAAAGCAAGGCTCGGAGCTGCGCCTTTGCCCTTATGTCCCTATGTGTTAGGGATGCCGCCAACGGCCGCGGGGCGGAGACGAAGATGCAGGAGCGCCGTTCAAACTTCGAGTACGAGGATTTGCTGGCGTGCGGCCGCGGCGAACTGTTCGCCAAGGGTCCGCAACTGCCGCTGCCGCCAATGCTCATGTTCGACCGGATTTCCGAGATCGCGGAAGTCGGCGGCGAATACGGCAAGGGTCTGGTGCGCGCCGTGCTCGATCTCAAGCCAGACCTCTGGTTCTTCCCCTGCCATTTCAAGGGCGATCCGGTGATGCCGGGATGTCTCGGCCTGGACGCACTTTGGCAGTTGCTCGGCTTCTTCCTCGGCTGGCTCGGCTCGCCCGGAAAAGGCCGCGCGCTGGGCATGGGCGAGGTCAAGTTCTCCGGGCAGGTGCTGCCCACCATGAAAAATGTGGTCTACGGCCTCGATATCAAGCGAGTGATGCGCTCCAAGCTCGTGCTCGGCATCGCCGACGGCTGGTTGTCCGCCGACGGTTCGGTGATTTACAAGGCGCTCGATCTCAAGGTGGGATTGTTCCTCGACGAGGCGCCGCAGGCGAGCGGCGCTTCTTGAGGGCAGCCGCCCGCGAATGCAGGTAACGAGGTTTAGATGAGACGCGTGGTCGTCACGGGCATGGGCATCGTCTCGTCCATCGGCAACAGCACGCAGGAAGTGCTTGCTTCGCTGCGCGAAGCGAAATCCGGCATCGTGCGCGCCGACAAATACGCCGAAATGGGCTTTCGTTCGCAGGTCCACGGCGCTCCGACACTCGACGCCGGCGAAGCGGTCGATCGCCGCGCCATGCGCTTTCTCGGCGGCGGCGCCGCCTGGAACCACGTGGCCATGGAGCAGGCGATCCGCGACGCTGGTTTGCAGGAGAGCGAGATTTCCAACGAGCGCACCGGCATCGTCATGGGCTCGGGCGGTCCATCGACCCGCGCCATCGTCGAGGCCGCCGACATCGCGCGGACTAAGGGCCCGAAGCGGGTCGGCCCGTTCGCCGTGCCGAAGGCGATGTCGTCCACCGCTTCGGCCACGCTCTCCACTTGGTTCAAGATCAAGGGGTTGTCGTACTCGATCTCCTCGGCGTGCGCGACCTCCAACCACTGCATCGGCAATGCCTACGAGCTGATCCAATATGGCAAGCAGGACATCGTGTTTGCGGGCGGCTGCGAAGAGCTCGACTGGACGCTCACCGTGCTGTTCGATGGCATGGGCGCGCTCTCCTCGAAATTCAACGGCACTCCAGCCAAGGCGTCGCGTGCCTATGATGCCAATCGCGACGGTTTCGTCATCTCGGCCGGTGCTGGCGTGCTGGTGCTTGAAGAGTTCGAGCATGCGAAGGCGCGCGGCGCGCGTATCTACGCGGAAATGGTCGGCTACGGCGCGACTTCGGACGGCGTCGACATGGTGGCGCCGTCGGGCGAGGGCGCGGCGCGCTGCATGCGCATGGCGCTCAAGGACGTCAAGCAGAAGGTCGATTACATCAACCCGCACGCCACCTCGACGCCGATCGGCGACCTCAAGGAAATGGAAGCGATCCGCGAAGTGTTCGGTGCGGGCGACAAATGCCCGCCGATCTCCGCCACGAAATCACTGACCGGCCACTCGCAGGGGGCGACCGGCGTGCACGAAGCGATCTATTCGATGCTGATGATGAATAATGGCTTCATCTGCGAGAGCGTCAATATCGAGAATCTCGATCCTGCCTTCGCCGACATGCCAATCGTGCGCGAACGTCGCGACGGCGTGACGCTGAACTGCGTGTTGTCCAACTCATTCGGTTTCGGCGGCACCAACGCCTCTATTGTGTTCAGGCGGCCGGACGCGTAACGCAATGCCGAACTTGATGCAGGGCAAGCGCGGCCTGGTCATGGGGGTCGCCAACGACCACTCGATCGCCTGGGGAATTGCGAAGACGCTCGCCGCCCACGGCGCCAGGCTCACTTTTACCTACCAGGGCGACGCACTCGGCAAGCGAGTCAAACCGCTGGCCGCTTCGGTCAATGCCGATCTCGTGCTGCTCTGCGACGTCGAGGATATCGCCTCCGTCGATGCCGTTTTCGCCGAGATCAAGCGGACGTGGGGCAAGCTCGATTTTCTTGTTCACGCCATCGCCTTCTCCGACAAGACCCAGTTGACCGGCCGTTTTGCCGACACTACGCGGGAGAATTTTCTGCGCACGATGCAAATCTCCTGTTTCGCTTTCGTCGAGGCAGCCAAGCGCGCCGCCGCGCTGATGCCGGATGGCGGAGCCATGCTCACGCTCACCTACAACGGCGGCGACCGCGCCATGCCGAATTACAACGCCATGGGGCCGGCCAAGGCGGCGCTGGAAGCTTCGGTGCGCTATCTCGCGGTGGATTTCGGCCTACAGAAGATCCGCGTCAACGCCATCTCGTCCGGGCCGATCCGCACACTCGCCGGCGCCGGCATCGGCGATGCTCGCTACATGTTCGCCTTTCAGCAGCGGCACTCGCCGTTGCATCGCGGCGTAACGCTCGAGGAACTGGGCGGCGCTGGGCTTTATCTCCTCTCAGACCTGTCGACCGGCGTTACCGGCGAAATCCATTTCGTCGATTCCGGCTACAATGCGATCGCCATGCCGCATCCGAAGGCGCTGCGCGCGGATCAGGATGAGAGCGGCGATCAGGGGCAATAACTACTCGCCATTGCGAGGAGCGCAGCGACGAAACAATCCAGATGGAAAGTAAAGACTGGATTGCTTCGCTTCGCTCGCAATGACGCGATAAGGCATTAAATCTTTGCCAAATGTGGCATTACCTCGCTCTTGAACAGCGCAAGCGAGCGCAGGGCTTCGGGAAGTGGCATGTTGCCGAAGAAAATGTAGCTCAAGAGATAGTTTGCGCCGAGCTCGGCCATCTGCCGTTCGATCTCGGCGCGCACTTTATCCGGCGTGCCGGCGATTGCCGTGCCGTTGGCGAGCCAGGCGTCATAGTCGGCGCCAAACGGCAGATGCAGGCCCGCAGTGTTGCCGAGCTTGTCGCGCAGCCAGGTCAAATGCGCGACGTGGCGATCGAGCGCCGGCTTGCCGAAACGCCGCGCTTCCGCGTCGCTTTCCGCGACCACGATGATCCGCGAAATCCCGACGGCCGCGCCGCCGGAAAATTCCGGCTTGGGCTGGGCGGCGCCGCCGCGTTTGCTGAGCGCGGTTTTGTAGGCATCGATCGCAACCTTGGCCATCTTCACCGGCCCGAGGGTGACGAAATGGGCGCCGTTCTCGCCCGCCCAGGTCGCGCCCTCGGCGTTGGTGGAGGCGTACCAGAACGGCGGATGCGGCTGTTGTAGCGGCCGCAGCGCGATCGGCACATTCTCGTAATTGAAGTGCTTGCTCTTGTAAGTGAGCCAATCGGTAGTCAGCCCCATGCTAATGCATTTGAATGCGTCGACGAAAATTTCGCGCGAATAGTCGAACGAAACCTTGTGGAAGCGAAGCTCGTGCGGGGACACGCCGCGGCCGACGCCGACTTCGAGCCGGCCGTGGCTTAAGTGATCGAGTATGGAGATTTCCTCGATCAGCCGCAGCGGCGTATAGACCGGCAGTAGATAGACCAGCGGGCCGATACGCATGGTTTTGGTGGCGCGTGCCAGCGCACCAAGGAAAACACCCGGCACCGGAACGAGGCTTAACGGCGTGGCGTGGTGCTCGGCGAGGTGCAGGCAATAGATGCCGGCCGCTTCTGCGGCCTGCGCGAATTCAAGCCGCTCGTCATAAAGCTGCGCCAGCGGCCGCTCGCCGTGCTCGACATGGTCGAAAAGTCCTACTTTCATAATCACCATCCTTGCGACGGGGCCATTGGTCGGCCGCGTCTCGCTCCCTTGCCTTCATCGGCTGCACACGCCACATCTGCGCGGACATGCACGCCGTGCCCGCCATCAAAGTCGAACGCCTCGTCAAAATCTACAGAAAGATGCCGGCTGTCGACGGCGTTTCGTTCCACATCGCACCCGGCTCGATCACCGGATTGCTTGGCGGCAACGGCGCTGGCAAGACCACCACCATCGCCATGATCATGGGCTTGACCATGCCGACGTCCGGCCGCGTCACCGTGCTCGGGGCGGAGATGCCACGCGAGCGCTATCGCGTGCTGCAGCGGATGAATTTCGAAAGCCCGTATGTCGATATGCCGATGCGGCTCACCATCAGGCAGAACCTGACGGTGTTCGGTATGCTCTACGGCGTACCCGATCTTCCCGGCCGGATCGAGGAGATTGGCGAGGCGTTCGATCTTACTGGTTTGCTCGATCGGCCGACCGGAAAGCTGTCTGCCGGACAAAAGACCCGGGTGTCGCTCGCCAAGGCGCTGCTCAACGCGCCCGAGCTTCTGCTGCTCGACGAGCCGACGGCTTCGCTCGATCCCGACACCGCCGATTGGGTGCGGGCGCGGCTCGAGCGCTATTGCCGTGATCGCGGCGCGACCGTGCTTCTGGCCTCGCACAACATGACCGAGGTCGAGCGGTTGTGCGAACGCGTGATTATTATGAAGCGCGGACGTATCGAGGACGAGGACACGCCGGCGCGGTTGCTCGCTCGTTATGGCCGCCGCACGCTTGAGGAAGTCTTCCTCGACGTCGCCCGGCGGCGCGAGGAACCGCGCGAGGCAGCACGATGACCGGCGCCGAAACCGTGCTGAGTTTTTCCCCGCGGCGCGTCGCCGCCATGATGCTGCGTTACTGGTACTTGCTGCGCTCGTCGTGGCCGCGGCTGCTCGACCTCATGTACTGGCCGCTGGTGCAGATGATCACCTGGGGCTTTATCCAGGTTTATGTCATGCAGAATGCCGGGTTTTTCGCCCGCGCTGGCGGCACGCTGATCGGCGCGTTGTTGCTCTGGGATATTCTTTTTCGCGGACAGCTCGGCTTTTCGATCGCGTTTCTCGAGGAGATGTGGGCGCGCAACATCGGCAATCTGATGATGTCGCCGTTACGGCCGGCCGAATTCATCGTCGCGCTGATGATCATGAGTGTCGTGCGGTTGTCGATCGGCGCGGTGCCGGTGTCGCTGTTGGCGATCGCGTTCTTCGGGTTCAATCTCTACGGGCTCGGACTGGCTTTGGTCGCGTTTTTCTTCAACCTGATGCTCACCAGCTGGGCGGTGGGAATTTTCGTGTCCGGCCTGGTGTTGCGCAACGGTTTGGGCGCGGAGAATTTCGCTTGGTCGATCATGTTCGTGTTCATGCCGCTCGCCTGCGTCTACTACCCGGTCACGACGTTGCCGGTGTGGTTGCAGCCGGCGGCGTGGATTTTGCCCCCGACCTACGTATTTGAAGGGATGCGCGCGCTGCTGATCGATCACACCTTCCGCGCCGACCTGATGCTGGACGCACTCGCGCTGAACCTGGTGCTGTTGGCCGCAGGCGTGTTCGGGTTTCTGACGCTGCTCAAGAGCGCGCGCCGGCACGGCTCGCTGATGCAGACCGGCGAGTGAACTAGCGGCGAATAGGCGCATTTCATCCGGGAAACGGGGGAAAACGGCGTGCAATGGCTACGTAACGAATAAGGAAAAAATTGCTTTTATGATGCTGCCATGACATATGATCCGAAAAATGCTGCAGCGCAGCAGACCGGGCAAGGACCGTCCATGGCGATTGGCGAATTCGGCGGCGCGCCGGCCTTACCGGCCGGCGGCCTGTTGGCTTCGACGCCGCTTTACAACCTCTACGAAATGGGCCACGCGGTGCTTGGTCCATCGCGCGTTGTGGCCGATGCCACGCGGCTGGCGTTCAAGAATCCGCTCAATCCGCTTTATTACACCACCTTCGGAAAATCGATCGCCGCCGCCGCCGAAGTGTTCGAGCGCTCGACGCGCCGCTATGGCCGCCCGGAATGGCGCATCACCTCGACGCTGGTCGGTGGCGAGCGCGTCCCGGTGAATGTCAAGAGCGTATGGGAACGGCCGTTCTGCAATCTCCTGCACTTCGAGCGCGTATTCGAGCATCGGCCGCGACGTCCGCAGCCGCGGCTTCTGATCGTCGCGCCGATGTCCGGACACTTCGCCACTTTGCTGCGCGGCACGGTGGAGGCGTTTCTGCCGAACCATGATGTGTACATCACCGAATGGCGCGACGCGCGCGAAGTGCCGTTATCGGAAGGGATGTTCGATCTCGACGATTACATTGATTACGTCATTTCAATTCTGCACGCGCTCTGCGGCGAAACGCATGTGATCGCGGTGTGTCAGCCGGCGGTGCCGGTCATCGCCGCCGCCGCGCTGATGGAGGCCGATGACGATCCTTACGCGCCGGTTTCCATGACGCTGATGGGCGGGCCGATCGACACCCGCGTCAATCCGACCGGCGTGAATAAGCTTGCCGCCCGGCGCGGCATCGGCTGGTTCAAGCAGAACGTCATCAGCAAGGTGCCGTTCCCGAATCCGGGCTATATGCGCGACGTTTATCCGGGATTTTTGCAGCTGCACGGCTTTGTCAGCATGAACCTCGAGCGGCACATCGAAGCGCACCGGGATTTGTTTCTCAACCTGGTCAAAGGCGATGGCGATTCCGCGCACAAGCACAAGGAATTCTACGACGAATATCTCGCGGTCATGGATCTTTCGGCCGAATATTACCTGCAAACAGTCGACACCGTGTTCGTGCGCCACGCGCTGCCAAAAGGCGAAATGACGTATCGCAAGCGGCCGGTCGATCTCGGCCGGATTAAGCGCGTCGCGCTGTTGACCGTCGAGGGCGAGCACGACGACATTTCCGGCGTCGGCCAGACCGAGGCGGCGCACCGGCTGTGCGTCAATATTCCCGCCGACCGGAAAGCGCACTGGCTGCAGCCTGGCGTCGGCCATTATGGCGTGTTCAACGGATCGCGTTTTCGCGCTGAGATCGCGCCGCGCATTTCCGACTTTGTGCTGTCGATGGCGCAAAGCGCGCGTGGCAAGCGGAACGGTGTCGCGCCCAGCTCGCGGCATAACGGCTCCGGCCTGACCGAGCCTAATTCAGCCGACATCAGCATTGTGCCGCGCATGGGACGGCAATCGGCTTAAGGCCGCCGCGAGCCGCAAACTGTCCAGCCAAGCTTCGGCGAATCTGGCATTATCCGAATCGGACCCGGTTCGGAATTGTCGGCCATGCCGCTGCGCGCGCTGCTCTATCGTCGTCCGAGCGAGCCTCAGGCGATCGAAATCGCTTTCGACCAATCGGTTTATCTCGTGCGCCTGCGGCGGCATCGGCAGGCGCGCCGCTATACGCTGCGCATCGCGTCGGCCAGCCGCGATGTGATCCTCACCATGCCGCCGCGCGGCACACTTAGGGAAGCGCGCGCGTTCGCCGAGCGGCACGGCGGCTGGATCGCGGCGCGGCTGCAGCGGCTGCCGGAGGCGGTGATGTTCGCCGACGGCACGGTGTTTCCGCTGCGCGGCGTGCCGCACCGGATCGCGCATCGGAACGGTGTGCGTGGCACGGTATGGGTCGCTGCGGACGATAGCGGTCCGCTGCTGTGCGTGGCCGGCGATGCTCTGCGTGTCGCGCGCCGTGTCCGCGATTTCCTACGGCGCGAGGCAAGGCGTGACCTCGAATCAGCAAGCCGGAGGTTTGCCGCCGTACTGGGCGTGCGCGTGCGGCGGGTCACGGTCCGCGATCAGGCAAGCCGTTGGGGTTCGTGCTCGACCGCCGGGGCGTTATCGTATTCATGGCGGCTCATTCTTGCGCCCGCCTTTGTGCTCGATTATCTCGCGGCGCACGAAGTGGCGCACCTTGTCGAGATGAATCATTCCGCACGGTTCTGGCGGCTGGTCGCGGGGGTATGCCCAGATCACCGGCGCGCCAAGGCGTGGCTCGACGCGCACGGCGGCGATCTGCACCGCTACGGCGCTTCATCGGGGTGATTCCTCGGCGAGCATGTTGGCTCCGAGCGGCAATAAACCGATTGCCAGCTTCGTGGCGACCATTACCAAGACAACCGCGAGCACCACGCGCAGCGCCCGTTCCGGAATCCGGATAGCCATATAGCTGCCGAGCAGAATGCCGGGAACTGATCCGGCGATCAGATAGGCGAAGATTTGCAAGTCGATCGAACCCAAGAGCCAATGTCCGATGCCGGCGACCAGCGTGAGCGGAACCGCATGCGCGATGTCCGAACCGACGATCCGCGCGGTCGGCAGCTTCGGATAAAGCAGAATGAGGCAGGTCACGCCGATCGCGCCGGCTCCGACCGACGAAATCGACACCAGTGTTCCGAGAATTCCGCCGGCGATCACCGTCACAACGCCGGTTTGCTTTGGGGTCAGCACGCCGAACCGGTCGGCGTAACGCCGCACGATACGGTCGCGAAAGATCAGCACACCGACAGTGACGAAAAGGGCCAAGGTCAGCACCGCATTGACCAACTCGCGGCCGGCCGTGCCATTGATATCGACCGTGCTCATCGCCAGGATCGTGACTGCGGTCATCGGAATGCTGCCAAGCGCCAGCCGCCGCACGATGCTCCACTCGATGGTTCTGTTGAAACCGTGAACGACGCTGCCGGCGGTCTTGGTCACCGCGGCATGCAAAAGATCGGTGCCGACGGCGACCGCTGGGTGGATGCCGAACAGCAGAATTAAAACGGGAGTCATCAACGAACCGCCGCCGACACCGGTCATTCCAACCAGCATGCCGACAACAAGGCCGGCTATGGCATAGATCGGCGCAATCCCAGCGATCGCGGTCATGTTTAAATCTCACCGCGTGAAGCGGCGGGCGTCGGATAATCGTAGCGTATGAGCGGCAAGCCCCGCAACGCAGCGCTGCCGCGCCTGCATAACTACGGGGCCTGTTCGGTGTATGTTGGTCAGATGAAAAGCAGCGTGCGGGCCGGAACTGAACCAGCACAACGGGTTAGCGGTCGGTCGCTGCCCCTGCGTCTAGTGCCCCGGCCGTTGGCCCGCTTGCGGAAAGCTCCGGTCAGCAGGCGTTTTGACGCATCGGGCAACACTAACCCGTGATCCATGTTGCGCGCGGTGCGCTGCTGCATACGTACCATACATTAGGCCGGCCGGACGGCCCCCATCCCCCGACACCCCGCCGCCCGGTCCAATAAGCCTAAGTTTTGAGGCAACAACTAACGGACCCCAAGCGCGCAAGTTGCTTGGGGTTCTTTTTTGCCAGCGTCAGTCTTTCACCAGGTCGCCGAGCAGGCTCGCGGCAACGGTAAGCTTCGACAGCGTGAGGCCGGAATTGGCGATTTCATGGATCGCCCCGCGGATACGCTCGACTTCCGCTCTGCGCGGCGCCACCCAAGCTTCGACCGCTCCGGTGCCGGCGGCGCCGCCGGTTACCATCGCCGCGGTCAAGCGCCGCTCGGCATCACCAATCGAGTCGCGCGCCCGACCGAGCGCCAACCGGTCGAAGTAATCGGCGATCGGGATGTTGCCCGCCGCGCTGGCGATGCGATCGAGCTGGAAGAAGGCGCCGGCCGCGAAGTAGGTCGCGGCGACTTCGCCGACTTTCCTGCCGGTGCGGTCAGCGACCAGAACGATGTCGGGCGCGGCCGCCAGCGGGCCGAGATTGGCGATCGTCTCGGCCAGTTCGTTGGGCACGCCGGCCTCACGCAATTCCTGGTGCCGGGAGGCACGCGCGCGCAAGGCGTCCTCCGACAACGCGTGACCGAAGGCGGCGGCGACCGCCGCGATGCCTTCGCGGTAATGCGTCACCACGCCGGCGAGCCCTTTGGTCAGGTCGACGTTGCGCAGGAACCAGATAATGCGGTCGAGCAGCAGGTCCTGTACCGCCGCGTAAAGGTCGAGCTGTAATTTGCCGGCGATGCGGTTGTCGAGGCCGTCGATCGCGCCGTTGAGCGCGGTCATGCCGTAGCTGTCGCGCACCGCCGCAAAGGCCGAGGCGATGGCGTCCGGCGCCGCGCCGGTCTGATCCGCGATCCTCACCATCAGCGACGGACCGCCGCGGTTGATCATCGAGTTGGCGAGCTGGGTCGCGATGATTTCACGCCTCAGCCGGTGATGCTCAAGCGCATCGGGGAACCGCTCGGCGACTGCTTTCGGGAAGTAGCGGTTGAGTTCGCGGGCGAGATAGCGGTCGTCCGGGACCGCCGATTCCAACAGATCGTCGTACAATGTGAGCTTGGCGTAGGCGAGCAGCACCGAAAGTTCCGGCCGCGTGAAGGCCTGCGAGCGGCGTCTGCGCTCGGTCAGGGCCATGTCGTCCGGCAGAAACTCAACCGCGCGGTCGAGCAGTCCGCGCGCTTCCAGCGTCTGCATCAGCCGTTGCAAGAAACCAAAATCCTCCATGCCGCGCCGTTGTGCAAGCGACAGCGCGAGTGTCTGCAGGTAATTGTTGCGCAGGACCAGCCCGGCGATTTCGCCGGTCATTTCGGCCAACAATACGTTGCGCGCGTCCATCGTCAGCCGGCCGTCGCGCAACGGGATCGACACCGCGATCTTGATGTTCACCTCCATGTCGGAGGTGTTGACCCCGGCCGAATTGTCGATCGCGTCGGTGTTGAGCCGCACGCCGTGCAACGCCGCCTCGATCCGCCCACGTTGCGTCATGCCGAGATTGGCGCCTTCGCCGATCACCTTGCAGCGAAGCTCCGCGCCGGTGATGCGGATCGAATCGTTGGCGCGGTCACCCGCTGCTTCGTCGCTTTCGTCGGCGGCTCGAATGTAGGTGCCGATGCCGCCAAAGAACAGGAGATCGGCCGGCGCCTTGAGGATGGCGCGGATCAATTCCTGTGGCGTGAGCTTTTCGCCGACGCCGAGCAGGCTTTGCGCTTCCGGCGACAGCCGGATTTCCTTGGCGCTACGCGGGTAGATGCCGCCGCCCTGGGAAATCAGCGATTTGTCGAAGTCCTGCCAGCTCGAACGCGGCAGATCGAACAGCCGTTTTCTCTCCGCGAAGGTCTTTTGCGGGTCGGGATTGGGGTCGATAAAAATGTCGCGGTGATCGAACGCCGCTACCAGCCGTGTCGTCGTCTCGCGTAGCATGCCGTTGCCGAATACGTCGCCGGACATATCGCCGACGCCGATCGCGGTGAACGGTGTCTTGCGGATGTCGATGCCCATTTCGCGGAAGTGGCGTTGCACCGATTCCCAGGCGCCGCGAGCGGTGATGCCCATTTTCTTATGGTCGTAGCCGGCCGAGCCACCGGACGCGAAAGCATCGCCGAGCCAGAAATCGTGTTGGATGGCGATGCCGTTGGCGATGTCGGAGAAGGTCGCGGTGCCCTTGTCGGCCGCGACGACCAGATACGGGTCATCGCCCTCATGCCGCACGACGTCGGCCGGCGGCACGACACCGACGGTGCCTGCCCCGATATTGTCGGTGATGTCGAGGAGCGTTGAGATGAACAATTTGTAGGAAGCGGTGCCCTCGGCCTGGATGGCATCGCGGGGGCCGCCGCGCGGCAGCCGCTTGGGCACAAAACCGCCCTTGGCGCCGACCGGCACGATCACCGCGTTCTTGACGTTCTGCGCCTTGACCAGGCCGAGGATTTCGGTGCGGAAATCCTGCGGTCGGTCGGACCAGCGAATGCCGCCGCGCGCGACCTTGCCGAAACGCAAATGCACACCCTCGACGCGTGGGGCATAAACGAAAATTTCGTATAGCGGCCGCGGCAACGGCATATCGTCCATTTGGCGGCTGGCAAACTTCACCGCGATCAGCGACTTCGGGTGCCCGTCGGCATCGCGTTGATAGAAGTTGGTGCGGATCGCCGACGTCGCCGCGTTGACGAAGCGGCGTAGGATGCGATCTTCGTCGAGACTGTCGACCGCCTGCAGCGCGGTTTCGATTCCGGAGGTGATGAACGCTTCGCGCGCGGCGCGCTCGTCCGCCGGCACGCCGAGCGCCGGATCGAAGCGGGCATGAAACAGCGCGACAATCTGCGCGGCGATGGCGGCATGCTTGCGCAAAGTCGTCCACATGTAATCCTGCGAGTAAGGCACCCGTATCTGGCGCAGGAAGCGCGACACCGTGCGGATCACCGCGATGTCGCGCCAAACGAGGCCGGTGGCGAGCGTGAGCGCGTTGTAGCCATCATTCTCGGCGCGCCCGCCCATGACCGCGAGGAAACTTTCTTCCAGCTTGTCTTTGAGCGTCGGCAGGCCGAACGGCTCGCCGAGCGCGCTTTCCAGCGTCATGTCGTGGAACCAGACGTCGGCCGCTTCTTCCGGCTCGATGTGATAAGTGCGTTCGTCGACGACGCGGAAGCCCATATTCTCCAGCACCGGCACGCGCTCGGACAGTGGGATCGGACGGCTATGGCTGAAAACCTTCAGCCCGGCGCTGGTCGGCTCCTCGCCGGCCTCGCGGTAAAGCTCGACGCCGAGCGGATGTTCGGCGGTCAGCGCCTCCACCACCGCGATGTCGGCCACAGCCGTCGGCGGCGCATAGACTTCGCGATAATCCACCGGGAATGCGTTACGGTAACGCTGGAGCAGCGTGCGCGCTTGCGACGGCGCGTGCTCAACCAGCGCTTCATCAAGGCCATCGGTCCAGCTGCGGATGATGTTTTCCACCGCGCGATCGAGCACGGCGCGGTCGATCTTCGGCGTTTCCCCTTCGTAGCGCCCGATGATGAAGTGAACGCGCACTAGCGGGCCTTCCGGAAAAAACGGATAGAAAGCGCGCACGCGGCCCTTATAGGCGATGGCGAGGTACTCGCCGATGCGCGCGCGGATCTGGCTCTCGTAACGGTCGCGCGGGATGTAAACCAAAACCGACACGAAGCGGTCAAAGCGGTCGCGGCGCGGCAATACGCGCACGCGCGGGCGTTCGTCGAGCTGCAGGATGGCGAGGGCGAACTGATAAAGCGTGTCCTCGTCGATCTGAAATAATTCATCGCGCGGATAGTGTTCGAGCACGTTGACCAGCGCCTTGCCGGAATGGCTCGATGGGTCGAAGCCGGCGCGGCTGATAGTGTGGTCGACCTTGCGGCGCAGATAAGGAATGGCGCGCACCGAGCGGGTGTAAGCGGTCGAGGTGAACAAGCCGCAGAAGCGGCGCTCGCCGACCAGATTGCCGTCGGTGTCGAAGCGCTTGACCCCGATATAGTCGAGGTGCACGCGCCGGTGCACGCGCGATCGCACCGCCGCCTTGGTGACGATCAACAGTTTCGGCTCTTTCAGGAATTCGACGATTTCCGGCGTGATGGTGACAAGCTGGTCGCCGCGGCGGAGGAGCTGCATGTCGCGCGACCGCAACAGGCCGAGCCCGGTGTCGAACAGAGGCTCCAGCGCGTGCTCCGCATCGGTGTAGGCGTAATCGCGCGCGCCCAGCAGCGTGAAATTGTCGGCGGCGATCCATTGCAGAAACTGGATCGCTTCGGCGATCTCGTCGGCCGGCAGCGGCGGCGGATTGGCGCGCAGCTCGGCCGCGACCTCGCTCGCTCGCGCCAGCATCGCGCGCCAGTCCTGCACGCCGGCGCGCACGTCGCCGAGCACGCCCTCGAGCGCGCGAATGATCTCGGCCTGTGCGCCGGCGTCTTCGATATTGGCGGCATGGATGTGAATGAAACTTTCGCGCTGGCCGTCGCCTTTGCGCAGGCTCCGGAAATGAACCAGCCGTCCGGCCGCGTCGCGCTCGACGGTGAAAACCGGGTGAACCACGAGCCGGATATCGAGACCGCGCTCGGCGAGTTCACCGAGCACCGAATCGACCAGAAACGGCATGTCGTCGTTCAGCACGTTGAGCACGGTCACGCCGGGCGTCAGCCGCGCTGGCGTAAAGGTGATCTTCGGCACGCCGGGCTTTCGCTCCAACAGAAACGACCAGGCTTCTTCGGCGATGGCGGCGAGCTGTTCGGGCGGGTAATGTTCAAGATCGTCGGCGATCGCGTGGCCGTAGAGTTCGGCAACGAAATCCGGAGACATTTCACGCCGGCGCCCGGTAAGCAGCGCAGCAACCGCGCCGAGGACCGTGTGGCCCTCGCCATCATCCTTGGGGCGGGGAATGTTCTGCACGGCCATGCTGTCCCCCTGTCGCTCGCACCGCCGGGATGCTCGATACTACCCGGGTAACGCCCGCTTGCGCTACCGTTGCAAACTATAATGCCACCCTGCCGCCTCCGACAGCGGCAAGACAAGGAAAGACCGGACCCCAATGGCCAAGCGCAGCAACTCGCCCGCCCGCAAAGACCGTGCGCAGACGAAGCGCGCAGCCGCGACCGAAGGCGACGACACCGTCATCACCGCGCTCAAGCTACCGCCAGCGCCGTTGCCGCCGGACATGGCGGCTTATTTCGCCAAGTGCGTGGAGAAACTCGGCTTCGTGCCGAATGTGTTGAAAGCCTACACCTTCGATCCGGCCAGGCTTTCCTCTTTCGTCGCCATGTACAACGACCTGATGCTGGCGCCGTCGGGCTTGAGCAAGCTCGAACGCGAAATGATCGCGGTCGCGGTCTCGTCCCACAATCGCTGTTATTACTGCCTGGTCGCGCACGGCGCCGCGGTGCGGACACTGTCCGGCGATCCGGCGCTCGGCGAATTGATGGCGATGAATTACCGCGCGGCGCGGCTATCGAAGCGCGAGCGCGCCATGCTCGACTTTGCCGTCAAGTTGACCGCCGAGCCGCGGCAAATCGAGGAGGAGGATAGGCAAGTATTGCGGGATGCCGGCTTCACCGACCGCGACATCTGGGACATCGCCGCGGTCGCGGCCTTCTTCAACATGTCGAACCGTGTTGCCTCGGCGACTGACATGCGGCCGAACAGCGTCTATCACGGTCAAGCGCGCTGATCTTAAGCGTGCACCGACAGGTCCGTGATCGACGGATGCTCGCCGGATAGTGGGTTATTCGGATCCCAAGCGTAGCTTAAAGTCTCGAAGCGCATGGCGCGGGCGTCGAGCATGAAAAGCCGTCCGACCAGACCCTCGCCAAAACCCACAACCTCGCGGATGACTTCCAGCGCCGCCATCGCGCCGATGACGCCGGCGAGGGCGCCAAGAATTCCCGCCTCCGCGCAGACCGGCACGGTACCGTGCGGCGGCGGTTCGGGAAACAGACACCGATAAGTCGGGTTCGGCATGCCGTCAGCGCCGCGTTCGTGCGGGCGGATAGAGGTCAGCGTGCCGTCGAACGGACCGAGCGCGGCAGTGACCAGCGGCTTCTTCGCGAAATAGCAGGCATCGGACACGAGATAGCGGGTGGCGAAATTGTCCGAACCGTCGGCGATAACATCGTAGGCGCCGATCAGGTCGAGGGCATTTTGCGCGGTCAGTCTCGCGTGATGCGGCTTCACCGTGACATGCGGATTGAGCCGGTGGATGGCTGCGGCGGCGCTCTCGACCTTCGGTTTGTCGACGTCGGGCGTGGCGTGGATGACCTGGCGCTGGAGGTTCGACAAAGAAACCGCGTCGTCGTCGATGACGCCGAGCGTGCCGACTCCCGCAGCCGCGAGATAGAGCAGGAGCGGTGCACCGAGCCCGCCGGCGCCAATTACCAGCACGCGTGCGCGCTGCAATGCCGCCTGGCCGGCGCCGCCTACCTCCGGCAGCACGATATGGCGTGCATAACGTTCAAGCTCGTCCGTGCTAAGCATGCCGCAAACATAGGCTTGAATGGCTTGTGGAACCACCGATACCGTTGCCGGCCGCGATTGGCGTTGCGGCCCAATTCGGTTAGATTTTGGGAGAGGGGATCATGGGCGTCAGGGCAGCGGCCGTCATTGCCGGCCTGGTGTTGGCGTGGGCACCGGCGCTCGCGCAGAATCCGCATGTGCGCAAGGCGGGCACCCCTGTGGCGTCGCTGCAAAATCCGGCCGCGCCGGCCGCCGAACCTGCGGACAACACGCGCCAGCATCGGGCTGCCAAGGCGGCCCGCAAGCGTCCCGCCCGTGAGGCAAATGTTGCCTCGCAGGAAGACCATGCCGCCGAGGCGCCGCCGAACAAAAGCGTCGGCTGGCGGCTGATGGAAGATCGGGAGACCGGCGCGTGGCTTGGCCTGCCGGAAAAGCTCGTGCCGCGCGCGAGCACCACCCGAACCGGCAGCCGCTGGACGTCGGCGCAGGGACAAATTCAGATCGAGACTTTCCGCTTCGCCGAAGCGGCGCTGTCGGCTTTGTTCGAGGAGGAAAAGAAAACGTCGCGGCGGCAGATCGAGTTGAGCGATCTGAAACCCGATGCCTTCACAATCACCGGCGTGCAGGGTTTGAAATACTTCCTGGTCCGCGCCGTCGCCCGCGGCAGCGAAGTGCGCGGCATCACCATTCTTTACGATCAGGCGACCGAGGGCACGATGGGCCGCGTGGCCCACGCGATGGCCGCCGCCTTCTCCGCCTTCCCGGATCCGAACGCGGCGCCGGTGCCGGGCCTGCGGCGCGCGGTCGAGTACGGCAGCGCGATCGTGGTCGACACCGGCGGCGATTTGATTGCGCCGGCGCACCTCACCGAGGATTGCCAGGCCATTACGGTGCCGCCGTTCGGGCACGCTGAGCGTCTCGCGGCGGACACAACGAGCGATCTTGCGCTCATTCGTCTTTATGGCGCGCGCAACCTCGTGCCGGCGCAGTTCGGCGATGCGATCCAGAGCGGCGACGTCACCGTCATCGGCGTCGCCGATCCGCTGGCACAGGCCGGCGCGGCAATTGCGACCGGCAGCGCCGCGCATCTAGTGCCGCAGGGCATCGATCCGGCGCCCAAGCCCGGTTTCTCGGGCGCCGCGGCGGTCGATCCGCATGGCGTTCTGGCCGGGATGGTGGACGTGAAACCGGCGGTGGTCGCCGGCAACGTTTCCGTCGCGCCTGCCGCGACTTTAGTGCCGGCCGCCACCATTCGCACCTTCCTGCAAGCACAAGGCGTTGCGCCGGCTACAGACGAAACCGAACATGCCGCGGCCGAGCAATCGGTGCTGCGGATCATATGCGTGCGCCGATGACCACGGTCGTTTTCCGCGGCACCCGCAAACGCGCGCAAACCCGCGATGGTTGGGGCGAACTCAACGCTTTCCAGCGGAGCAGCATTATTGTCGGCAGCGCGCTCCTCATCGGTTTCTGTTTTGCGACAACCCAACAGGCCGTTATCGAGATGCCTCCGTCGGCCATAGCGTTGCATAGGGTGTCAGCTACAAAGGACGTGGACGTCACGGCCTCGTTGCCGTTGCCGGCTGTACTTGAGCAGCGCATGCCCGTGCCGCCAACTCTGGCCGTCGTCGATCACAGCAAGGATCAGGCTCGCTTGGAGGAGGAACGCGCTGCGCCGCCGGCTTCCGATGCGCCGCAGCCTTCGAAGCTCGCTTACATCAAGTACTATCCGTACGCCGAAATTCCGCTGACCGATAATCCGGCCGACCTCGTGCTCGCCTCGCTGAAAGGAGTGCCGGTCGGCACGCCGGTCGAGGAGATCAAGCGCGCCGCCGCGGCATTCGGCATGAATTTCAGCTTCATGAAAGCGGTCGCCAAGATCGAATCCGATTTCGATCCGACGCAGCGCACCGGATCGTATATTGGCCTGTTCCAGCTCAGCCATTATGAATTCAAGAAGTACGGCTCAGGCGACATCCTGGACGCTCGCGATAACGCAATCGCCGCGGCCTACAAATTTATGACCGAGGCCGATCTGTTCGAGTGGGACACCCGCAAAAAGCCGACCTTCAGCGACCTTTACCTCATTCACCAACAAGGCTGGCAGGGCGCCGCCGAGCATGTCGCGCATCCGGAGCGCATCGCCTGGAAGTCGATGTGCGCCACCGACGAGGGCCGGGAAAAAGGCGAGAAGTGGTGCAAGCGCGCGGTGTGGGGCAACACGCTTCCGAACATCAAGCAAGCCTGGAAATCGGTTGAGCGCATGACCTCGGCCGCATTCGTCGCGATGTGGCAGCAGCGGGTCAATTTGTTCTATGCGCGCTATTCCGCGTCGGCGGACGCGGATGAGAAGCACTAAGTTCTTCCGCTAGTCGGTTTCCGGTTCGCGCCGGGTCATTTGTTCTCGAATTTTGGCGGCCGCTTGGCGATGAACGCGGCCATACCTTCCTTCTGGTCGGCGGTGGCGAACAGAGAGTGAAAAACGCGCCGCTCGAACCGCACGCCTTCGGCCAATGACGTTTCGAAGGCGGTGTTGACCGCCTCCTTCGCGGCGAGCACCGACGGCAGCGACATTGACGCGATCGTCTCGGCGATTTTCATCGCTTCATCGAGCAGGCTCGCCAGCGGCACAATGCGGGCGACCAGCCCCGAGCGCTCGGCCTCCTGTACGTCCATCATCCGGCCGGTGAGCACGATGTCCATCGCCTTGGCCTTGCCGACCGCGCGCGTGAAACGCTGCGTGCCGCCGATGCCGGGAATGACCCCGAGCTTGATCTCCGGCTGGCCGAATTTGGCGTTGTCGGCGGCGATGATGAGATCGCATTGCATCGCCAGTTCGCAGCCGCCGCCGAGCGCGAAGCCGGCCACCGCGGCGATCACCGGCTTGCGTACCGTCGCGGCGCGGTGCCAGTCGGCGGCAAAGTCGCCGAGAAACGCATCGTCGAAGGTTTTGTCGGCCATCTCCTTAATATCGGCGCCGGCGGCGAACGCCTTGTCCGAGCCGGTGACCACCGTGCAGCCGATTGCCGGGTCTGCCTCGAACGCATCGAGCGCTTGCGTCAACTCGCGCATCAGCGCGCGGTTGAGCGCGTTGAGCGCGGCCTGCCGGTTGAGCTTGATCAATCCGACCCTGCCGCGCGTTTCGACGATGATGGTTTCGTAAGCCATGGTGTTGCTCGCTCTCGGCGTTTCGCTTCTCTAAGTTATTTTTGGCACACCGGACAATAGAAGGTCGAGCGGCCACTTTGCACGATCCGCCTGACCGTACCGCCGCAGTCCGGCGTGCGGCATTTGCCACCTTCGCGATCGTAGACCCGGAAATGATGCTGAAACAAGCCGAGCTCGCCATCGGTCAACCGATGGTCGCGCAGCGAAGAGCCGCCGTCCTTGATCGCGTCATTGAGCACCGCCTTGATGGCGTCCACCAGCTGTTCGGCCCGTTCATTCGGTGCGCCGTCGCGCCCGGCAATCGTCGAGGCAATGCGTTTGGGCGAAAGCCGTGCGCGATGCAGCGCTTCGCAAACATAAATGTTGCCCAAGCCGGCGACGACCCGCTGATCCAGCAACGCCGCCTTGAGGTTTGTCTTCTTGCTCGCGCAGGCTTTCGCCAGCATGGCGGCATCGAAGGTGTTTCCGAGCGGCTCCGGCCCGAGTTCGGTTGAGCAGTTTCTCTTCGTCGAGCTTCGCCGGCGGAACGATCTTCATCGAGCCGAAGCGGCGCGGGTCGTTGAAGGTGATGATCGCGCCCGACGACATGTGAAACACCACGTGGTCATGCGCCGCGTGCTGTTCGCGCTCGTGATAATAGCGCGCCAGCTTCTCGCCGCCGGCTTTTTGGAAAACGTGAAAAGAACCGGACATGCCGAGATGCATCAGCAGCACATCGCCGGAAGATAGGTCGGCAAGCAGATATTTCGCCCGCCGTCCGAGCCCAGTGACGGTCTTGCCCTGGAGGCGCCGGCTGAAATCCTTGGGCAGCGGCCAGCGCAGATCGGCGCGGCGCAGCTCCACCTTGGTAAAGCGCGCGCCTCGCATCGCCGGTTCAAGCCCGCGGCGCACGGTTTCGACTTCGGGAAGTTCGGGCATCGGCAGACTAAATGGTTAATGCGGCAAGACATAGCGTCGTCGGCGCCGCCGCGCTATGGTTTGGTTCACAGAGCGGCGTAGTAGAGTGCGATGACGGAAACGGCCCAGTTCGGTGCGCGGCAGGTGCCGCTTGCGGACAAGCAGGCGCTGGTCGACGGCGTATTCCACAGCGTGGCACGCCGCTACGATCTGATGAACGACTTGATGTCGTTCGGGCTGCATCGCGCCTGGAAGGATGCGCTGGTCACGGCGGTTAATCCGCCCAAAACCCGGCCGTTTTCGCTGATCGACATTGCCGGGGGCACAGGCGACGTCGCCTCGCGTGTCGTTGAAGCCGGTGGCGAAGGCACGCGAGCAACGGTGTGCGACATCAACGCCGACATGCTGGCGGTCGGGCGTGAGCGCGCTGCCCGGCACGCGCGCGGCGAATTTCTCACCTTCGTCGAAGCCAACGCCGAATCCTTGCCGTTTCCCAACCGCAGCTTCGATGCCGCCACGGTCGCATTCGGCATCCGCAACGTGCCGCGTATCGAACAGGCGCTGGCCGAAGCGTATCGGGTGCTGCGGCTTGGCGGTCGGTTCCTCTGCCTGGAATTCTCCGCCGTCACCATGCCCGGCCTCGACCGGCTCTACGAGTTTTATTCGTTCAACGTCATTCCGGCGCTCGGCCGCGCCGTGGTCGGCGATGCGGAATCCTACCGCTATCTGGTGGAATTGATCCGCCGCTTTCCGAAACCGGAGCAATTCGCGGCGATGATGCGCGCTTCCGGCTTCGCTCGCGTATCGTTTCAATCGATGAGCGGCGGCATCGTCACGCTGCATTCCGGCTGGCGTTTGTGATCTCCGCTCCCGTGCACTTGCTGCGTCTTGCTCGCGCCGGCTTTATTTTCGCCCGCGAGGGCGTTTTCACTGCGATCGATCCGGCGATCATCCCGCCGGCGGCGCGCCCGCTGGTGCAGATCGCGCGGCTGTTCGAGCGGCCGTCGAGCGGCCCCGCCGAAGCGCGCCTGTCCGCCGCGCTGACGCGCCTTGGCCCGAGCTACGTTAAGCTTGGACAATTCCTCGCCACTCGTCCGGACGTGGTCGGCCCCGCGCTCGCGCGCGATCTCGAGCATTTACAGGACCGGATGCCGCCGTTTCCGCGGAAGGAAGCGGAAGCGGTGATCGCCGGCTCGTTCGGCCGGCCGGTCAATGCGGTGTATTTCAGCTTCGGCCCGCCGGTCGCGGCCGCGTCGATCGCCCAGGTGCATCGCGCCGAAGTCGCAACCGCCGACGGTCCGCGCGCCGTCGCGGTCAAGGTGCTCCGTCCCGGCATCGAACGGCGCTTTCACGCCGATTTGCGCGCTTTCATGTTCGTCGCCCAGCATGCCGAAGACTTTTCCGCCGAGGCTCGGCGGCTCCGTCTCATCGAAGTGGTGGACACGCTACGGCGTTCGGTCACGGTCGAGATGGATTTCCGCCTGGAGGCGGCGGCGCTGTCGGAAATGGCCGAGAACACTAGGGACGATCCGGATTTCCGCGTGCCGTCGGTGGATTGGGACCGCACCAGCAAGGACGTCCTGACGCTGGAATGGATCGACGCCACGCCGTTGTCGGATCGCGCGCAGCTGGTCGCCAAGGGCTTTGACCTGCCCCAGCTTGCCCGCGCGCTGATCCAGACGTTTCTTCGCCACGCGCTGCGCGACGGCTTTTTTCACGCCGACATGCATCCGGGAAATCTGTTCGTCGATGACGAGCGCCGGCTGGTCGCGGTCGACTTCGGCATTATGGGCCGGCTCGGCGCGAAGGAGCGTCTGTTCCTGGCGGAAATCCTGCATGGCTTCATCACCCGCGATTACTACCGCGCCGCTCAGGTGCATTTTGAGGCCGGCTATGTGCCGCCGACCCATTCGGTCGAGAGCTTCGCGCAGGCAATCCGCGCCATCGGCGAGCCGATCCACAACCGCACCGCCGAGGACATCTCCATGGCACGGCTGCTCACGCTCTTGTTCGAGGTGACCGGCCTGTTCGACATGCGCACGCGGCCGGAACTCCTCCTGCTGCAGAAGACCATGGTGGTGGTCGAAGGCGTGGCGCGCTCACTCGATCCCAAGCTCGATATCTGGACCACCGCCGAGCCGGTGGTGCGCGAATGGATGACGCGGCACCTCGGTCCGGCCGGGAAGCTCGAAGGCGCCCTCGAGGGCGCGAGCGAACTGGGCCGCTTCGTCGGCAAAGCGCCCGGACTGCTGACCCGCGGGGCGCGGGTGCTCGATCAGCTCGACGAGGTCACGCGCGACGGGCTGGTGCTGTCGCCGCAGACCATTGCCGCGCTCGACAAAACCGAAGCCCGGCGCGGCCGCTGGTCGACGGTCGCGTTGTGGGTAATTGCGGCCCTGCTGCTGTCGATCATGCTCCTTCTGCGGCGTTGATTGCACTGATTGCAATGCAATCACTGCGCTGGTAGCCTGCGGGCAAGAAGCCATGGCCAGTCTCACCGTCCGGCAGCTCGACGAAAGGCTGAAGCAGCGGCTGCGGTTGCGCGCGGCCAAAAATGGCCGCTCGGTCGAGGACGAGGTGCGCACCATCCTGCGCAGCGCGGCGGCCGAGGCCGAAAGCTTTGCCAGAGTGCGCCCTGCTAACCCTTCCACCGCGGCGGAAGGCGAGCCTGCGCGGAGCGCCGCCGCCGTGCGCGTGCTCCTCATCATCGGCGGCGGCGTTGCGGCTTATAAGTCGCTCGATCTCATCCGCCGCCTACAGGACCGCGGCGCTCATGTGCGTTGCGTCCTCACCCGCGCGGCACAGCACTTTGTGACGCCGCTTGCGGCCAGCGCACTTTGCGGCGAGCGCGCTTATACCGATCTATTTGATCCGCAGAGCGAGTTCGACGTCGGTCACATCCGGCTGGCGCGGGAGACCGACCTTGTTGTGGTCGCGCCGGCGACCGCGGATTTGATCGCCAAGATGGCGGGCGGACACGCCGACGGTCTGGCGACCGCCGTGCTGCTGGCGACCGACCGGCCGGTCCTGATTGCGCCAGCTATGAATCCACGCATGTGGGCGGCGAAGGCGACGCAGCGCAACTTGGCGCGTCTTTCGGCCGACGGCTTCCGCCGCGTCGGTCCGAATGCAGGCGAGATGGCCGAACGCGGCGAAGCCGGCACCGGCCGTATGGCCGAACCTCTGGAAATCGCTGACGCCGCAGCGGCAATGCTGCACGCCGCCGGCGCGCTCGCCGGCCGGCGCGTGCTGGTGACCTCAGGACCGACTAGCGAGCCGATTGATCCAGTGCGAGTGCTCGCCAATCGCTCATCCGGCAAGCAGGGTCATGCTATCGCCGCCGCGGCAGCGGTGGCCGGCGCCGAAGTCGTGCTGATCAGCGGTCCGGTGAATCTGCCCGATCCGCCCGGCGTCACGGCGGTGCATGTCGAGACCGCGCAACAAATGCTGGCGGCGGTGGAAAAAGCCTTGCCGGCCGACGTCGCGATTTTCGCCGCCGCCGTAGCCGACTGGCGGCCGTTGCTGATGAGCGCCAGTAAGATCAAGAAGAAGCACGGCCGGCCGCCAACAATCGCGTTAACCGAAAACCCGGACATTCTCTCTACCGTTGCGCACCGGAAATCCGGCCGGCCGCGCCTGGTGATCGGATTCGCCGCCGAGACCGACGACGTCGTCGCCAACGCTAAAGCCAAGCTGAAAAAGAAAGGCTGCGACTGGGTCCTCGCCAACGACGTTTCGCCGGCGACCGGAATCATGGGCGGCGACAGCAATACCGTTCACCTTGTCAGCGCCGGCGGCGTGGAATCCTGGCCGCCGCAATCTAAGGACGATGTCGCCCGCGCGCTGATCGGACGGATCGCCATTGCGCTCGTGGATGCAAAAAAATGAGCAACGGTACGCAGCGCACAATGCGCGTCATGCGGCTGCCGCACGGCGCCGATTTGCCGCTGCCGGAATATCACAGTACGCAGGCCGCCGGTCTCGATCTGCTCGCCGCCGTGCCGGACGATGCGCCGGTAGAGATCGCGCCCGGCGGCCGCGCAGCTATTCCGACCGGCATCGTGGTCGCGGTGCCCGAAGGTCACGAAGGCCAGGTGCGGCCGCGCTCCGGGCTGGCGCTGCGACATGGTGTGACCGTGCTGAACGCGCCGGGAACCATCGATGCCGATTATCGCGGGGAGGTGCAGGCTATCCTGATCAATCTCGGTCCCGATCCATTTTTGGTAAAGCGAGGCATGCGGATTGCGCAATTGGTGATTGCGGCCTGCGTGCAGGTTGCGCTGGTCGAAACGGAAAGTCTCCATCCGACTGCGCGGGCGACCGGTGGGTTTGGTTCCACAGGCACGGCGGCGAAAATCGCGAACCGAAAGGATCGAACCGGGCCGTGACGGCGGAACTTGTGCGCGAACTTTTCCGCGCCTGCGACGTTTTCTCCTTCGTGCATGTCTCTGCTTCCGCGAAAGGCATTGCTTGCCGTCGCCGCTGTTGTCGACGTGGCGCTGCAAGCCGAGGGAAGGCCGGTTTCGGCCAAGACGTTGGCCACGCGCCACGGCTTGCCGCCGCGCCACCTTGAAACCGTGCTTCAGTCGCTGGTGCGCGACGGTATCCTGAAAGGTATCCGAGGTCCGCGCGGCGGCTACGAGCTTGCGCGCGATCGTGCGCGGGTGACGGCCAACGACATTCTTCGCGCCGCCGGTACGGTCGACGGCCTTGCGGAAAGGTCGGGGTCCGAACTCATGGATAAGGTGGTCGTGCCGGCCTTGTCGGTTGCCGAGGCGGAATTCGGCTCGGCGCTAAGCCGCATCAATCTCGACGACATGGCCCGTCGCGCGGCAGGCCTCAACGGCGGCGATCCCGATAAGCAATCGTAAACGGTCACTCTGCCAGTCTGCCGTTCACGATCTGGACTCTTTCGGCGCGATTCCGCTTGAGAGTAAAGTCGGCCCGATTCGCGGGCGCGCCCGCGATGGACCCGCTGGCGATGGCGGATGAAGCCAGCAGAGGCGAAGGGGCATGCCGGACACGATCCGGAGGAGCGGGAGCTTTGCTCGTCCGTGGTTCGGCGGATTCCTCCTTGCTGTCGGCGCGTTTGCGCCGTTCTCGGCCGCGGCGGAAGACGCTCCGCGGCTCGTCTTGCACGAACTGTTGGTGGGCGCCTCGCGCCGCATCGACAACCACCAAATCGCGGTCCTTGTCCTGCTGGGCGGGCTGTTGCTATTCGCGGTGGTGACCTCGATTCTGCTGTTGCGCACACGCGCGCGTCTCACCCGGCTGGAGACTTCGTCGCACGATGAAATTGTCGCGTTGCGCGCCGGTCTCGACCGCGCCAATGCGCTGCTCCTGACCGAGCCACAGGTGATGGTGGACTGGCCGGCCGGCTCCGACGAGCCGATCATCGATGGCGATCCCGCGGTCGTCGGCGCCAATGTGCCGCATCGGGTGCTCGCTTTCGGTTCATGGCTCGATGCCGGCAAGGCGACCGCCATGGAACACGCGGTCGAAGCGTTGCGCGCGCGGGGCGAGCCTTTCTCCATGGCTTTCACCGCGCTCAACGGCCGTCCGATCGAGGCGCTGGGCCGCGCCATCGCCGGACGTGCCGTGCTTCGCCTCAAGGATGCGAGCGGCGTCAAGCGCGAACTCTTCGATCTCGCCGGGCGGCATGAAGCGCTGCTGCGCGAAGTCGCTTCGCTGCGCGCCTTGATCGAGCGGCTGCCGTCACCGGTCTGGACGCGGGATTTGGCTGCACGGTTGAACTTCGTCAATGCCGCCTATGCGCGAGCGGTCGAAGCGCGGGATGCCGCCGACGCGGTCGAGCGCGGACTTGAGCTCCTCGATAGCGCGGCGCGCGAGAATATCGCGCGTGCGCGTACCGCCGGTGGCGCCTACGCCGGACGGCTTCCCGCCGTGGTCGCCGGCGCGCGGCGCAGTTTCGACATTCTCGATTTCCAGACCGAGACCGGCAGCGCCGGTTTGGGCGTTGACGCCACCGAGGCGGAGAGCATGCGTAATGCGCTCGCCCGGCTGGTCGACGCGCACCGGCGCACGCTCGATCAACTCTCGACCGGCGTCGCCATGTTCGACGCGCAGCAGCGCCTAACCTTTTACAATGCCGCTTATCGGGCACTATGGAACTTCGAGGCTTCCCAACTCGAACAACGCCCAACCGATTCGAGTTCTGCTTGAAGAGCTGCGAGCGGCAAACAAGCTTCCGGAGGAACGGGACTTCCGCCAGTGGAAGGCGCAGCTGCACACCGCCTATCGCGCGCTTGAGGCGACGGAACAAACCTGGCATCTGCCGGACGGGCGAGCCTTGCGCGTGGTCACCACCCCCAATCCGGATGGCGGCGTGACCTATCTGTTCGACGACGTGACCGAACGGCTCGATCTCGAACGGCGCTTCGAAGAGCTGATCCGCGTGCAGGGCGAAACCCTCGACAATCTTGCCGAGGGGGTCGCGGTGTTTGCCAGCGACGGCCGCGTCCGTCTCTTCAACACATCATTCGCCCGCATGTGGGGACTATCGCCGCCAATGCTGGCCGAGCGCCCGCATATCGAGACGATCTCGGTCGCCTGCCAGCCATTGCACGGCAACGATCCGACCTGGCAGGCGCTCCGCCAGGTGGTGACCGCGATCGACAGCCGCGAAGCGATTGCAGGACGGCTCGAGCGGCGAGACGGCAGCGTGATCGATTGCACCACCGTGCCGCTGCCGGGCGGTGCTACTTTGGCGACTTTCCATGACGTGACGGATTCGGTGAATGTCGAACGCGCGCTACGCGAGCGCAACGAGGCGCTCGAAGACGCCGACAAGATCAAGATCGATTTCGTCCATCACGTGTCCTACGAGCTGCGCTCGCCGCTGACTAACATCATCGGCTTCGTGCACCTGCTCGGCGATCCAGGTATTGGGCTGTTGCAGCCGAAACAGCGCGACTATCTCGATTACATCACCGTCTCGACCAACACATTGCTGGCGCTGATCGACAACATCCTCGATCTTGCCACCATCGATGCCGGCCGCATGCATCTGAACCTCGGGCCGGTCGATATTCGCACGACCATGGCGGCCGCGGCCGAAGGCATCCAGGACCGCGCGGTCAATGCCGGGCTGGTGCTCGACATTCAGGTGCAAAACGACGTCGGCAGCTTCACCGCCGACGAACAGCGCGTTCGGCAGATTCTGTTCAACCTGCTCGCCAATGCGGCGAACTTTTCCCCACCCGGCGCAACCATCACTTTCGCGGCCGAGCGTCGGGCCGACGCATTGGTCTTCTCCGTCACCGACCGCGGACCGGGCATTCCGCAAGACATGCTGGAAAAAGTCTTCGACTGGTTCGAGACCAATTCGATTGGCGCGCACCATCGCGGCACCGGGATCGGCCTTTCGCTGGTGCGCTCGTTCGTCGAGTTGCACGGCGGCAGTGTCGAGATCGCGTCCGTGGTCGGAGAAGGAACGACCGTGACAGTCGGCTTCCCGCTCGGTGCCGCTGTCAAACAGACGGCGGCCTAGTAAAGTATGTCGGCATGAGCCTTTCCCAGAATTTCGACCTGACCAACGAATTCAACATCCTGCGGCTGATTTGCGGCCTGTTCCTGCTGCCGCATTTTTTCGCCAAGGTGAGCAATCTGGAACTGGCCTACAAAATCTACGACGATTTTCGGCTCTATGCTGTCAAGCTTTGGGTTTTCTCGTGCAGCGTGATCGAGGCCATTTGCGCGATCGGCATGGTGTTTGCGATCTATACCCGCTATGTCGCGCTGCTGGAGGCGGTCTTTTTGTTCGTCGCAGCGTGGGCGGTGTGGCGTCACAGCAAGGGCAAATGGCTCTGGCAACTCGGCGGTTTTGAATACTGCCTGTTCTGGAGCGGTTGCTGCGTCGTCGTCGCCATGCACGGCTGAGCGCGCGATGTTTCCGGCGGCAACGGGCGGTGTGAGTTTTTCGCTAAATCTGCCGAACGAGCAGGAGACTGCGCATTTTGCCATCGACATCGCCGCCGCGCTCGAGCCCGGTGATCTGGTGACTTTGTCGGGTGAGCTCGGCGCCGGCAAGACGGCCTTCGCGCGAGCGCTGATCCGCCACCTCGCGGACGACGATGCGATCGAAGTGCCGAGCCCGACCTTCGCACTCATTCAAAACTACGAACTACACCGCTTTCCGCTCGTTCACGCCGACTTCTACCGGCTTTCGGGCGCGGCAGAGCTGGCCGAGCTTGGGTTCGACGACCTGCCCGAGCGCGCCGTCGTGCTGCTGGAATGGCCGGATCGCGCCGCCGGGTTCCTGCCGCCCGACCGACTCGACATTACGCTCACGCTCGTGCCGCTCGACTCGCGGGCGCGCAATGTGCGGGTCGTCGGCTATGGCGCGTTCAGCGCACGGGTCGAGCGCATGCTGCAGTTGCGCGCATTCCTCGACGAGAGCGGATTTGGCGACGCGCTGCGCTGGCGCATGGTCGGCGACGCTTCGACCCGCATCTTCGAGCGCCTCCAGCTCGGCGGCCAGACAGCGATCCTGATGAACGCGCCGCGGCGTCCGGACGGGCCGCCGGTGCGCGACGGCAAACCCTATAGCGCCATCGCCCACCTGGCCGAGGACATCGTGCCTTATGTCGGCATGGCTGCCGGCCTGCGCGACCGCAATCTTTCGGCGCCGACGATCATGCATGCCGACCTTGATCGCGGCTTCCTGATCATGGAGGATCTCGGCGCCGATCTGATCATCGAAGGCGATCCGCCGGCGCCGATCGAAGTGCGCTACGAAGCCGCGGTCGATCTTTTGGTGTCGCTGCACCGCCGGAAATTGCCCGACGCACTGGCGGTGGCGCCGCATCTCGACTACCAGCTGCCGCATTACGACCTGGGTGCATTCCTGATCGAGGCTGAGCTTTTGCTCGATTGGTATCTGAGGGGCGGCGATGCGGTCCCGACTGATCGCATGCGGGAAGAATTTGTCGCGCTGTGGAGCGCCGCGCTCGAGCCCGCAGTCAGCGCGCCGGCAACCTGGGTGCTGCGCGATTACCACTCGCCCAATCTTTTGTGGCTCGCCGAGCGCGACAGCGTCGCTCGCGTTGGCGTGCTCGATTTCCAGGATGCGCTGATTGGGCCGCCGGCCTACGACGTGGCCTCACTGTTGCAGGACGCGCGTGTCGATATCCCGGAGGATTTGGAGATTGCGCTGCTCGGGCGTTACGTCAACGCGCGGCGCGCCGGCGACTGGCGTTTTGACGCCGCCACGTTCGCGCTTCTCTATGCCACGCTGGCGGCGCAGCGGGCGACCAAGATTCTCGGCATTTTTGCACGGCTCGACCGGCGCGATGGCAAGCCGCAATACCTCCGTCACGTCCCCCGCTTATTGGGCTATCTGCAACGGTCGCTGGCGCACCCCGCGTTGGAACCGCTGGCGTCCTGGTACGCCGCCTACGTGCTGCCACGAGATGCACTATGATGGGCGAATCGGCGGGTGTTGAGGGTCGGGCGGGGGGACTTGATGATGCCGAAAAGGGCTATCGTGCTGGCGGCCGGGCTTGGCACGCGGATGCGGCCCCATAACGGCCATGTGCCCAAGCCCCTGGTGCAAATCGGGGGCAAATCCCTGATCGATTATTGCCTGGACCGGCTGGCGGATGCCAGGGTCGAGCGCGCAGTGGTGAATGTGCATCACCTTGCCGACGCGATCGAGCATCATCTCGCCGCCCGCCGCCGCCCGCAAATCGTCATTTCCGACGAGCGTTCCGTGCTGCTCGGCACCGGCGGCGGTATCAAAAAGGCGCTGCCGCTCCTGGGCGATGCTCCGTTCTTTCTGGTGAACTCCGACACCGTCTGGCTCGACGGCGTCAAGCCGAATGTCGCGCGCTTGGGAGAGGCCTTCGATCCGCAGACAATGGATGCGCTGCTGCTGCTCGCGCCGACAACCGACTCGATCGGCTATGCCGGGCGCGGCGACTTCGGCATGTTGAGCGACGGCCGCTTGCGCCGGCGCGACGAAGGCGAAGTGATGCCGTTCGTCTATGCCGGGGCCGCGATCCTGACGCCTAGTTTGTTCGCTGGCGCGCCGGACGGCGCGTTTCCGCTTACGGTATTGTTCGATCGCGCCGGCGCCGCCGGCCGGCTGTTCGGCTTGCGCCTGGAAGGCATTTGGATGCATGTGGGCACGCCGGAGGCGGTCGCGGCCGCGGAGGCGGCGCTCGCCGCCACGCATTAGAGCTTAAGCTCAAGTCGGTCGTGTCGTCTCAGTAATGCCTGTCAATACGGGCATGCTGCGAATGCTGTTTTGAACACCGCAATGCCTGCTCGCGTTTTCACCACACCGCCGTCGGCGCCGTTTCTGCGGACGCTGATTGACGCGCTGACCGGCGGCCGGCTCGGCTTTCAATTCGCTGGCGATCCGTTCGCGCTCGCTGCGGTCACGCTTTATCTGCCGACGCGGCGCGCGTGCCGGCTGATGCGCGAAGCATTCCTCAATATGCCGGACAATCACGCCGCAATCCTTCCGCGCATCGTCGCGCTCGGCGACATCGACGAGGATGAGATCGCTTTCGCGGAAGCCGCCACGGGCGGCATCGCGGATGAGGTGCTTTCGCTGCCTCCCGCGCTTGGCAGCCTTGAGCGGCGCCTGATGCTGGCGCAACTGATCCTCAAATGGGCGCAGTCACCCGAATTGCAGGGCGCCAGCGGCGCTCCGCTTGTGGCGCAGACGCCGGCGGCCGCCTGCGCGCTGGCCGACGATCTCGCGCGCCTGATCGACGACATGACCACGCGTGGCGTGAGCTGGGATAAGCTCGACGGCCTGGTGCCGGACTTTCTCGATCCGTATTGGCAGTTGACGTTGAGATTTCTCGAGATCGCGCGCGAGGCTTGGCCGAAAGTTTTGGATGAACGCAAGGCGATGGAGCCCGCCAGGCGGCGCGATGCGCTCATCAAGGCCGAGACGGCGCGTCTTGCGCGCAAGTTCGACGGTCCGGTGATCGCCGCTGGCTCGACTGGCTCGATGCCGGCGACCGCCGAATTGATCGCCGCCATCGCCCATCTGCCGCACGGCGCGGTGGTGTTGCCCGGTCTCGATACCGATCTTGATGAAGAATCCTGGCGGCTGATCGGCGGCGACGAGGGAAAGGGCATGGCGCTTGCGCCCGGCCATCCGCAATTCGCCATGCAGGCGCTGCTCACCCGTATCGGCATTGCGCGCGAGGCGGTGCAAAATCTGGCTATGCCGGGCGCCCGTGAACGCGTCGTCTCGGAGGCGCTACGACCGGCGGCCACGGCGGAAGCATGGTCGAAGCTTGCGGCCGATCGGCAGTTCGGCGCGCAGGCCGACGCGGCGCTGGAGACTATCAGCGTCATCGAAGCTGCTAACGCGGAAGATGAATCTCTGGCCATAGCGGTGGCGCTGCGCGAAGCGGTGCAGGACGGCAAGTCGGCGGCTTTAATCACGCCCGACCGCGCGCTCGGCCGCCGCGTGCTGGCGGCGCTCCAGCGCTGGAATATCGATGCGGAAGATTTAAGCGGTGTTGCGCTTGCCGACACGCCGGCCGGTATCTTCGCGCGGCTCGCGGCCGAGGTCGCCCTCGGCGGACTCGAACCGGTCGCCCTGCTGGCGCTGCTCAAACATCCGCGCATCCGTTCCGGCGGCGCGCGCCATCAGGGCGTGGTTGCCGCTCTTGAACGCGCGGTCCTACGTGGGCCGCGCCCCCGCGCCGGCAGCGCGGGACTGGCGCATGCGCTGGCAAGTTTTTGCGCCGAGATCGAAAAGGCCTGGCGGCGCGAGCCGAGCGAGCTGTACCGTTCCGATCCCCGGCTAACGCTCACGCAGACCGAATTGTCTGCGGCCACCGGGTTGGTCGATTGGCTTGCGGATGCGCTGGCGCCGCTCGAAAGCATCGCACCACAAGAGCATTTACTGAGCGACCTTGCCGAGCGTCACCGCAGGGTTGTCGCCAATTTGTCGGATGACGCGACGGGCTTTGCCGGGCCGGACGGCGCCAAGCTTGCGGAAACCTTTGAAGAGCTCGCGACGAGCGATGCGGCTGAAGGACTTCCGCTTAAGACCTCGGAATACGCCGAATTTTTTGCCGCCGCTGTCGCCGATCGGGTGGTGCGGCGACTGCCGCGCGCCGACGCGCGTGTGCGCATCCTCGGCACCATCGAGGCGCGCCTAACCGACAGCGATCGTGTCGTGCTCGGCGGGCTGGTCGAAGGGACTTGGCCGCCGGAAGGCCGCAGCGATGCCTGGCTCAGCCGCCCGATGCGGCTTGCGCTCGGGCTCGATCTGCCGGAACGGCGGGTCGGGCTTTCCGCCCACGATTTCGCGCAGGCGCTGGGCGCGCGCGAAGTGATCCTCACTTACGCCGCCAAGATCGACGGCGCGCCGACGGTACCGTCGCGTTTTGTCCAGCGGCTGGCGGCGATCGCCGGCTCGCGCTGGCAGCCGGCGCTGACGCGCGGCAGCAACTATCTCGCGTGGGCGCGCGAGCTCGACCGGCCCGAGAAAGTTGAGGCAGCAGCACAGCCCGCTCCGAAACCGCCGCTCGCGGCGCGGCCGCAGCAACTGTCTGTCACCGCCATCGAAGATTGGCTGCGCGATCCCTACACGATCTACGCCAAACAGATTTTGCGCCTGGCGCCGCTCGATCCGGTCGATCTGGCCCCGGGAGCTGCGGAGCGCGGCACCATCATTCACGCCGCGGTCGGCGAGTTCACCCAGCGTTACGCGCAAGCTATGCCGCCCGATGCGGCGCGCGTTCTCATCGAAATCGGCCGACTGCATTTTGCTCCGCTCGAGGATTTTCCGGAAACGGGCGCATTCTGGTGGCCGCGCTTCGAGCGTATTGCCCGCTGGTTTGCCGCTTGGGAGGCGCAGCGGCGTCCGGAAATCGCGACCATTGCCGCCGAGATTGACGGCAGGATCGATATTCCGCTCACCGAGGGCGTATTCAGGCTCACCGGCCGGGCCGATCGGATCGAGCGTCACGTCGGCGGGCATTACGTCATCCTCGACTACAAGACCGGGTCGGCGCGCAGCGAGAAGCAGGTGCGGACGGGGCTAGCGCCGCAGCTCACGCTCGAAGCGGCGATCCTGCGGCGCGGCGGGTTTCCGGGCATCGCGGTCGACAGTTCGGTCGCGCAGGTCGGCTACGTGCTGCTCAAAGGCGGCGCGAAGCCGGGCGAACCCAAACTCATCGCGTTCGAGAAGGGAACGACCGGCGAGCAGGCCGATTACGCGCTGCAAAGACTCACGGGTCTCGCCGTGCGCTTCGCCGACGCGAGCACGCCATATCGCTCGCTCGTGCATCCGATGTGGACGCGCCATTACGGCGATTACGACCATCTCGCGCGGGTCAAGGAATGGTCGGCGACCGGCGGCGAGGTCGACGACATCTGGGGCGGCGAATGAGAACGACCCATTCGATCCCGGAGGAGGTGCGGCGCAAGCAGAACGAAGCGTCCGATCCCGCCGTGTCGGCGTGGGTCGCTGCCAATGCCGGCGCCGGCAAGACCCATGTGCTGGCCCAGCGCGTGATCAATCTGCTGCTCAACGGCGTCGAACCCGAAAAAATTCTCTGCATCACTTTCACCAAGGCGGCTGCCGCCAATATGGCCAAGCGTGTGTTCGACACATTGGCCAAGTGGACCACATTAAGCGATGCAGAGCTTGATGCTGCCATTCGCGCAAGTTCGAACTTCGCGCCGGATGCGCGTCGGAGGGTGCTGGCCCGTCGCTTGTTCGCGCGCGCACTGGAAACACCAGGCGGCTTGAAGGTGCAGACCATTCACGGCTTCTGCACGCATTTTCTGCATCAGTTCCCGTTCGAAGCGAACGTCGCTGCCCGGTTTTCCGTGCTGGACGAGACCGAGCATTCCCAGCTGATCGAGCGGCTGACGCTTGGCGTTCTGCTCGAAGGGGCGCGCAATCCGGAAAGCGATCTGGCCTGCGCGCTCGATACGGCGATGACGGCGGCTGCCGATCAGACCTTCCGCGACGTGGTGCGCGCAGCGATCGGCAAGCGCGATGCGATTGATGCCTGGGTGGCGCGCGCGGGCGATCTGCAGGCGGCCATTGCCGATCTCTCGGCCTTGCTTGGCGTGGGTGCGTCGGACCGCATCGACGACATAGAAGCAGAATATTTTTCCGGCGAAATCATCGCGCCGGCGGAATGGCCGGCAATCGCCAAGATTTTCTCGCGTGGCGGCGCCAATGACCGCGCTCAGGCTGAGCGTTTCGGGAGCCTCACAGCGCTCTCGGGCTCCGAACGAGTTGATAAATATCTCGATGTCTTTTGTACGAGTGGCGATCGCACTGCGCGCAAATCGATCATATCGAAGGCAATAGAAGATGCCGCGCTGGTCCAACGCTTGACCGACGAGCAGCAGCGCGTATGCGCCTTGCTTGCGAGCCGTCGGGCCGTCTTCAGCCGCGACCGCAGCGCCGCCTTGCTCACCGTCGCCCACGCGGTTCTGACACGTTACGACAAAGAGAAAGAGCGACGCGGGCTTCTCGATTACGACGATCTGATCGACAAAACGCTGGCGCTCCTGTCCAATTTCGACGCGGCTTGGGTGCATTACAAGCTCGACCTCGGCATCGATCATGTGCTGGTCGATGAGGCGCAGGATACCAGCGGTAAGCAGTGGGAGATCGTTCGGCGGTTGACCGAGGAGTTCACCACCGGCGAAGGAGCGCGCAGCCTAACCCGCACGATATTTGCGGTCGGCGACGAAAAGCAGTCGATCTACTCGTTCCAGGATGCCGCGCCCAAGGAATTCGCCGAGATGCAGCGTTATTTTAAGACCGCGCACGAGAAAAGCGGACTAGCCTTCGTGGTCAGCAGGTTCGAGTACTCGTTCCGCTCGGGCGCAGCCATTCTCGAAGCTGTAGAGGCGGTGTTCAAGCCCAAGGACATTGCGGCGAGCGTGACCTCCGATCAGGCTGGCTTCCCGCCGCATATCGCGCTGCCGAAGGCGCCGCCCAGCATGGTCGAGATTTGGGAACCGGAAAAACCCGACCCACGCGACGAGAACAAGGAAGGCTGGGACGCGCCGTTCGACACGGTGAGCGAGACCAGCCCGCGCGTGAAGCTTGCTCGCCGCATCGCGCGCACAGTGCACCGGTTGGTCGATGAGGGGACGGCGAGCTACGGCGACGTGCTGGTCCTGGTTCGCCAGCGCGGCGAATTGTTCGAGGCGATCATCCGCGCGCTCAAGAATCAGCGGATTGATGTTGCCGGTGCCGACCGGCTGATGCTTACCGAGCACATCGCGGTGATGGATTTGATGGCGCTCGCCGATGCCCTGCTGTTGCCGGAGGACGATCTGGCGCTGGCGACGGTGTTGCGCAGCCCGCTGTTCGGGTTTTCCGACGAGGATTTGTTCGAGATTGCCTGGGACCGCGGCCGCTCCTCGTTGCGCGCGGCTCTGGTTAAAAAAGCCGCCGAAAAGACTGCCTTCGCGGAGGCGGCGGCGCAGCTCGACGAACTCGCGCAGGCGGCGCGGCAAGAGACGCCGTTCGGCTTCTATGCGCGGTTGCTCGGCGCGGGCGGCGCGCGGCGGAGTTTCCTCTCCCGGCTCGGCCTGGAAGCAAACGACGCGATCAATGAATTCCTCAATGTTGCTTTCGATTATGAGCAGCGCGAGACGGCTTCCTTGCAGGGCTTTTTGACCTGGCTGCGCGATGCGCGCGCCGAGGTCAAACGCGACATGGAAATTCGCCGCGACGAAGTCCGCGTCATGACCGTGCACGGGGCCAAAGGCCTGGAAGCTTCGGTAGTGATCCTTGCCGATACCATCACGCCGCCGGTAATCAAGCCACCACGGCTGCTGCAGCTTGCCGAAGGCGCGACGATTTGGGCCGGCCGCAAGGCCGACGACGTGGACAAGGTGGGGCAAGCGCGCACGCTCGCCAACACCGAAACCGAGCACGAATATCGTCGGCTGCTTTACGTGGCGATGACGCGCGCGGCCGACCGGCTGATCGTTTGCGGCGCGGACGGCGTCAACAGGCGGCCGCAAAACTGCTGGTACAATCTTGTTTTTGAGCCGCTGAAGCCGCTGCTGGTCGAGGAAGAAGACGACGGCGAAAAAGTTTGGCGCTATCGCAAGCCGGCGGGCGTGGCGCTTGCGCCAACGCGGACCGCGAAGCCGGCGCAGAGCGCCAAGCCGGGCGAATTCCCGGCTTGGCTGCGTGAGGACGCGGTGCCCGCCGCGCCGAGCGCGCAATGGATGGCGCCGTCGGCGGCTTTCGAGGACGAAATAGGCCGCACGTTTGCCCGCACGGAAGGCTCGATCGTCGAGCGCCGCAAGGCGCTGCAACGCGGCCGCATTGTGCATCGGCTGATGCAGTCGCTGCCCGATGTTCCGGAAGCGGCGCGCAAGGCCGCGATCAAGCGCTATCTTGACAACACTGCAGCTGATTTTTCATCCACGGAGCGGACGGAGATGGCGCAGCAAGCGCTCGCCATCCTCAACGATCTGGTCTTTGCCGATGTGTTCGCGCCGGGAAGCCGCGCCGAGGTGCCGATTGTGGGCCGCATCGCGCGCGAAGGCGATGCACCGATCGGCGTGTCGGGCCAACTGGATCGGCTGGCGGTGACCGCCGATTCGGTCCTGATCGCCGATTACAAGACCGACCGCGCCGTGCCGCGACAGGCGGCGGAGATTCCACGGTCCTATGTCGCCCAGCTCACGCTCTATCGGGCGATGCTTTCGCGCATTTACCCGAATCGAACGATTTGCGCGGCACTCCTCTATACCGCTGGTCCGCGCCTCATCGACGTGCCGGACACGGAGATGGATGCGGAAATGGCGCAAATCACAGGGCGAATCGCGACCCAGGTCACGGCCCGGTGAGTTTACCTTGACGGTTCACGAGGCCGTTCTTACGTTTCATCGCCCTGCCAGATTCCGCGGACAGCGAGGTTTCCATGGTCGACAAAGTAACCGATGCAACGTTCGATCAGGACGTGCTCAAGGCCTCCGGGCCGGTGGTGGTGGATTTCTGGGCGGAGTGGTGCGGGCCGTGCCGGATGATCAGTCCGGCCCTGGAGGAAATCTCCAACTCGCTCGGCGGCAAGGTCAAGATCGTCAAGCTCAACGTCGACGAGAATCCGGCGACCACGACCAAGTATGGCATCATGTCGATCCCGACGCTGATGCTGTTCAAGGGCGGCCAATTGGCCTCCCGTCAGGTCGGCGCGGCGCCCAAGCAGAAGCTCGAACAGTGGATCACGTCGTCGGTGTGAAGTCGCGCCCGGCAGACGGGCCGCGATCTTAACCTCTATTTCTCTAATCCATTTTCTCCGCGCACGCGGCATTGCCGCTCCGGCAACGCGCCGGTTAGATTTGCATAATCGGTACATTGGCCCGGGGAAGTTGATGCTTGCGATGCGCGCGCTTGCAGCAGTAGTGCTTTGCTTTATCTCCGGCGCTGGCAAAGCTGGCGCCCCATGTCGCCAAATCCAAAGCCAAACCCACCGACCGCATGGTCGCCTCGGTCTATTGGCAGGGTAACCGGGTCGCGGCCGGCAGGAAATTCGATCCGGATGCAATGACGGTTGCGCACCGCAGCTTGCCGTTCGGCACGCGCCTGCTGGTTTATTACGGGAGCAACGCAGCGGAGGTCGTGGTCAACGATAGCGGCCCGTTCGTGCACGGCCGTGACATTGATCTGAGCCGCGGCGTGGCCAAGCGCTGCATTTCTCGGGTATCGGCACAGTGCGGGCGGTGTTCTGGCCGCCGTTGCCGCTGGAGTGGCCGATGAAGCTCATATCCGAAAGCCAATAGCGGATCGGCGAACAACGCCTAATGCCGAAAGTGCCGGACGCCCGTGAAGACCATGGCGATGCCGTGCGCGTCGGCGGCCTTGATCACTTCGTCGTCGCGCACTGATCCGCCCGGTTGAATAACCGCCGTCGCGCCGGCTTCGATCGCGACCAGTAATCCATCGGCAAACGGAAAGAACGCGTCGGAAGCGACAACCGACCCTCGGGTCGCCGGCTCCGTGCGCTCGGCTTCGCGGGCGGCGTCCTCGGCCTTGCGCGCGGCGATGCGGGCGGAGTTGATCCGGCTCATCTGCCCGGCCCCGATGCCGACCGTGGCGGAATCCTTGGCATAGACGATGGTGTTCGACTTGACGTGCTTGGCGACGCGAAAGGCGAAGCGCAAATCGCGCAGTTCGGCGTTGGTCGGCGCGCGGTTGGTCATCGCCTTCAATTCCATGTCGTCGATCACCGCATTGTCGCGCGACTGCACAAGCAAGCCCGCGGCGACGGTCTTGGCGGTCAGGGCTCCGGCGCGCGGGTCAGGCAAGCCGCCGGCAAGCAGGAGACGAAGATTTTTTTTTGCGCCGACAATGGCGATCGCCTCTTCGGTCGCGTCCGGCGCGATGATCACTTCGGTAAAGATTTCGGTGATGGCGCGCGCAGCTTCGGCGTCGAGCGCGCGGTTGAGCGCGACAATGCCGCCGAAGGCGGAGACCGGATCGCAAGCGAGCGCCTGGCGGTAAGCGGCGATGAGGCTGTCGGCTTCAGCGACGCCGCACGGGTTAGCGTGCTTGATAATGGCGCAGGCCGCGGTGCGTTTAGGATCGAACTCGGCGACGCATTCATAAGCCGCGTCGGTATCGTTGATGTTGTTGTAGGAAAGCTGCTTGCCCTGCATCTGCCGCGCGGTGGCGACGCCAAAGCGCGCCGCGCCGGCGCGATAGAACGCCGCCGTTTGATGCGGGTTCTCGCCGTAGCGGAGCGCCTCGATCAACCGGCCGCCGATGGTGCGATAATCGGGCGCCGTGTCGGCAAGCTCGCCGGCGAACCAGTTGGCGATAGCGGTGTCGTAGGCGGCCGTGCGGGCATAGGCCTTGGCCGCGAGCCGCCGGCGCAGCTTAAGCGTGGTCATGCCGCCGTGCTGCGCGAACTCGTCGAGCAATGCGGCATAATCCGCCGGATCGACCAGGACGACGACATCGCAGTGATTTTTGGCGGCGGAGCGGATCATCGCCGGGCCACCGATATCGATATTCTCGATGCAGTCGTCAAAGCTCGCGCCGCGGGCCACGGTTTCTTCGAACGGATAGAGATTGACCACGACGACATCGATCGGGCGGATGTTGTGCGCGCGCATGGCTTCGGCGTGGGTGGGATTGGCCCGGATGCCGAGCAATGCGCCATGCACCGCCGGGTGCAGCGTCTTGACGCGGCCGTCCATCATTTCCGGGAAACCGGTGACGTCGGCAATGTCGAGCACTTTGAGGTCTGCGTCGGTCAGCGCCTTGCGAGTGCCGCCGGTGGAAACGAGCGCGATGCCGTAACCGGCTAGCGCGCGCGCTAATTCGACCACGCCGGTTTTGTCGGAGACGGAGATGAGGGCGCGCGCGGCGCGGCGCAGTTGCTCGGTCATGGCCTCTCTTTACACTTGCTCTCGCGCTTCGTCATTCAAACATTCACAGCGGCAGTCTCGGCTCTTTCACACTTGCTCTCGCGCTTCGTCATTCACTCATTCACAGCGGCAGTCTCGGCTCTTTCTCGCGCGTGCGCCGGGCTGCGGCGGCGGTCGCGGCCGCGCCCTAGCTGGATTGCCGAAAGCTCCAAATCACGCGCGGCGCTGAACGCGCCTGGCCCCTGATGATCATTTGCACCGCGCGGCGCGGCCCGTCATTGCCCGCGAGATATACGCTGTCTTCGAGCTGGATATGGTGGTCGCCGGCGCTGAAGGTCCACACTTCCTTGCCAGGGATGACCAGGAGGACGCCGTGCCCGTCGGTGAGCCGTGTCGCCTTGACCAGAGGATGCAAATGAAAGCGGACCGCATACTGGTCCTGGCTGCTGCGCAGCTGCGGCCCGCCGTCGGCGGCAAGGAACAGGTCCTCGCCCTCGAGCTGCGTTCCGTCGGCGGCGAGCGTCAGCGTGCGCTGGTGCGCCACGCCGAAAGCGGGCGCATAGCCGTCATGGCTGACACGGAGAATTATCGCCTCCGGGCGTTCCTCGCGCGCCACCGAAACGTGTTTGGCTCCGCCCAGCATTGGCGAGCCGCCCAGCACCCGCCGAAACACGGCCGTTTCGACAAATTGCGCCGAGGATGTCTCGTTGAGCGTCACCGTCGAATGCGCGGCCGTCGCGCGCGCCAAATGTCGCCATTCCTCGCGTGCCATGCCCGGCATCCCGCAATTGACGACAATGAGATTTTGTCGGGGCGAGGAAAATTCGAACGACAGACAGCCGGCATGCGCTTCCAGGCTCATCTCGATCGGCGGCGCGCGGCCGGTATCCATGAGTAAAACGCCGCCGCCTGCTTCCAGCCGCTGATAGGCGGAATAAGGCGCGTTCGACAGCGGCGCGCCGCGCGTCTCGTCGTAAGCAAGCAACGTCAACAACAGCTCGACCGGTGTCGGGCCCATGCCGTTGAAATGCCCGAGCGTCCCTTCCGAATGGCGGAAGAATCGCAGCATCGGCATCATCCGCTCGGCGGCGGCGAGCAGCGCTTGCGGCGGCGCGATGTTGCGCGCGGCAAATGCCTGGCGGAGTGGCAGCAATTCGAGCAGTACTTCGATGATGGCGCCGGGATCGCGGCTAATATGTCCGCCGTCGGGCAGGATTTGCCGCTCGATCTCGGCGACGAGCCGTGCAGTGGTGGATTTGATGTGGCTGTTCTGCCCGGCGATGCAAAGCGCGGCGTAGCTGAGCGCTATGGTCGCCTGCATGCGCGCGACGCCGCGATGCGCATCGCCGGCGGTATGGCGCAAATAGCGTACTTGGCGGACGAGGCTTCTAACAAATCGCCGATAGAAGCGCATATCGGCGTCCTGCAGCAGCATCGGGGCCTGGCTCAGCCAGGATATGATTCGGCGCGACAACACGTCCGGCCGCCAGCCAAGCGAATGCCATGCGCCCTGATGGGTGATCCACTCATCGACCAGCGCGCGCGCATTGGCGCGCGTGATGCCGGAATCAGCCGCGCGCAGGTGGCGAAGCCAGGAAAACCCCAACAGTGACGCCGCCCATTCCTCCGACGGCGGCGCCGTTTCGAAGATCGAGCGCTCGTCGCAGACCACGACCTTGCCGGCGAAGGCGAAGCGGCCGGAATAAATCTCGGTGGCCCGCGTCGCGTCGGCGGTGCGCAGCTCCTGCGGCGCGATCAACAGCCTGTCGGCTTTGAATGGCACGATCGGCCAGCGCAGTAGTGGATGGCCGTTAAGCCGGCCGGCGAGCTGCCGCAGCGCGCCGCGCAGCAGAAGCCAAGTGAGCTTCGCCTGGTTCGCGAGTGAAACGCGCGCCATTACCGCGCTTGTCCCCTTCCTGCGGCAAAGTTTCCCGGGCCGCCTCGCCGAATTAACGACCATAACGGAATGGCACCGCGACGGCCAATAAGAGGCGGTTTTTCGCTGGTGCTCTAATGCTTTATCAGCCGGGCGGCGTAGAAGCCGTCGATCCCGGCAAAGCGCGAATCGGCGTCGGGGAAATGGCAGGGCAGGGTACGCAGGTCGCCGTCTCCGGTGATGAGTTCATCCCGGCCGAAAACCTCGGAAGCGGTAATCGGCGCGCGCCGCACATTGGCGGCACGCGCGAGCAATCCGGCGACGATGCTCTTGCCCTCCTCCGGTTCGAGCGAACACGTGCAATAGACGATGGTGCCGCCCGGTTTGGTGAGCGCGACCGCATGCTCGATCAGCCGGCGCTGCAATCCGGCGAGCTTTTCGATGTCGGCGGCGCTTTTCAGCCACGGCACGTCGGGATGGCGGCGGATAGTGCCGGTCGAGGAGCAGGGCGGGTCGAGCAGCACGGCGTCGAACGGCTCGGCTTGCCACTTTTCTGCGTCGGCGCATACGATGTCGGCGGCCAGCTGCAGCCGGCCGAGATTTTCACGCAGGCGGGAGATGCGCGCGGGCGCGCGGTCGACCGCGGTAACGCGCGCGCCGGCTGTGGCGAGCTGTGCCGCTTTGCCCCCGGGCGCCGCGCACAAATCGGCGACGCGCAATCCGGCGACATTGCCGAACAGGCGCGCAGGCATGGCGGCGGCGGCGTCTTGCACCCACCAGGCGCCTTCGGCAAAGCCGGGCAGCGCGGTGACCGCGCCGGGCGCGACCGTTCGCACCGAGCCGGTCGCCAGGACGCGGCCGCCGAGCTGCGCGGCCCAGTATGCCGGGTCGCTTTTCACCGTCAGATCGAGCGCCGGTTCGCAGCCGTTCGCCGCTGCGATCGCACGCGCTGTCGGTTCGCCATAAGCCGCGATCCAGCGCGTCATCAGCCATTGCGGTGTGTCCAGCATGACGGTGTCGAGCGCAGCGAGTCGTTCGGCGCCCTCGCGCGCCATGCGGCGGAGCACCGCGTTCACCAGAGCCGTATAGTGCGCTGCCTGCTTGTCCGCGCGTGCGAGCTGGACGGCAAGTTCGACGGCGGCGTGATCGGGCACGTTGAGGAAAAGAATTTGTGCCGCGCCAAGCAGCAAAGTGGTTTCAACTTGCGGCGCCTTTGACGGCAGGCCGCGTTCGACCATGGTGCCAACGATATTGCGCAAAGTGCCGAGCCGGCGCAGCACGCTGGCTGCCAATGCGCGCGTGAATGCGCGATCGCGTTCCTCGAGTTCGGCAAGGGCCGCTTGCGTCGTGTCGCTGTTGAGCTCGTCGTCGAAGGCCCGGCGGCGGCGCAGCACGCCTTCGAGGATGTCGACGGCAAGCGCACGCGCGGCAAAACCCGGCGCGGCGGCGCGGTCGGCGTCACGTGCCTTGCGCCGGCGCGCGCTCTTCACCTGCGAAATTCACTCCTTGCGGGCCGGGCAGGGCTACCCCAAGTCAGGGGCGATGCCAACTGATCAGCCGCCGCCTAAATCGTCACCCAAGTCTGCCCCCGAGCCGCAGGCCGAAGATGCCGCCGCAAATCCCGCCGGTGGAAAGCAAACGCTGGACCCGGCCGCTGCGCGTGCGCTTGCCGAGGCCGAAGCACGGCGGACCGCACGCGCGGGCAAAACCTCCAGTCAGCCGAAGGAATTGCAGGGCCGCGACGGCCCAGAGCCGACCCGCTACGGCGATTGGGAAAAACACGGGCTTGCCTCGGATTTTTAGCATTCCGTCGTACGCGATTCCTTGTCTTTAAATTCCCGCAGTTAAATTCCCGCAGTAAGAGAATATACCCCTTACAACTTTATAGATTGCTTTTCAATTGATGCAACCTGGGACCAAGTGATGGCTTTCGCACATCATTTGTGTCCTTTGCGTCCTCCGGATCCCGGCAACGCGGCGGGTTGTTTGTGATCGCGGCTGCCGTCTTTGCACTCGGCTTTGCCGCCGGGGCGACGTTGCGCCCGCCCATGATGCAACACCCAACACGAACCGGTGCGCTGCCCGCGTCTGCGCGTGGCGTGAACTCAGGGCGGCCGCCGTCAGCAACAAATGCTCAATTCGCCTATCCGGTCGACGTGCTGCGCGTCATCGACGGCGATACCTTCGAGGCCCGTGTGCGGGTCTGGCCGAAGCTCGACGTCAGCACCAAGGTGCGGCTGCGCAACGTCGACGCGCCGGAACTGCACGCGCGCCGCGCCGACGAACTCGCCAAGGCACAGGCAGCCCGGGCTGCTTTGGAAACCATGCTTGCCGCAGGCGGGGTGACGATCTGGCAGGTCGGCATCGACAAATACGGCGGGTGGATCGATGCGCTGGTGGCGACGCGCGACACCGCGGACGTTTCCGCAGCGCTCCTCAATGGCGGCTTCGCGCGCGGCTATGACGGCGGCCGGCGCGCAAGCTGGTGTTGAAAATCAGAGGTCGGGCACCGGGTTTGCCTCAATGCCCGACCCCGATCCCCCCGAACTCAGGCACCGCGCTGGGTATCTGACCCCGATTAAACTTACTGAACCACCACCCGCGTGCCGACGCTCACCCGGCTGTACAGGTCCCGGATGTCCTCGTTGTACATGCGGATGCAGCCGTAGGACACGAAGTTGCCGACCGAGCCCGGCTGATTGGTGCCGTGGATGGCGTATTCGCCGACCGAGAGCGACATCGCCGCGACTCCCATCGGATTGCGCGGCGATCCGCCGGGAATGACCTTCGGCAAGTTGGGATGATCGTGCCGCACGACCGCCGGCGGCGCCCAATCCGGCTTGATGTATTTGCCGTTGACGTAAGCCGTGCCGGACCATTGCTTGCCGGCGCGGCCGACGCCGACCGGATAGCGAATGGCCTCGCCGCCGCCGATGACGTAATAGAGCCGCCGTTCGTTGGTGCGCACGACGATGGTGCCGGGCATGAAGGTTTCACTCATCGTCACTTTGTCGCCGCGGGCGTGCGCCTGCTCAGACGTCACCGGAAAGACGACGGCGGCAAGCAACGCCGCCAGCAGAAATTTTCCTCGCATTGCCGAAATCCTCTGAAGCGCAGAAACGCCCGGCGACCCGTGATCGCAACCGCGATCCTAATCGAAGGCGCGGGTTCCCTCAGTATCGCTGGAGCAACACCCCGGAAATTTTCGCGGGATTTCGCAAGTTTCCCGGGGAGTGTGGCGTGCGTGCACCACGTCCTACGCGCTCTTGCGGTTCTGCCGGTTATTGACGAGGTCGTCGACCACCGCCGGATCGGCGAGGGTCGAGGTGTCGCCAAGATTGCCGAATTCGTCCTCGGCGATCTTCCGCAGGATCCGGCGCATGATCTTGCCGGAGCGCGTCTTCGGCAGATTGGGCGCGAACTGGATCAGATCGGGCGAGGCGATCGGCCCGATCTCCTTGCGCACCCAGTTGGTGAGTTCCTTGCGCAAGGCTTCCGTTGGCTGCTCGCCGGCCATCAGCGTGACATAGGCATAAATGCCCTGGCCTTTGATGTCGTGCGGATACCCGACCACCGCGGCTTCCGACACCTTGGGGTGTGCGACCAGCGCGGATTCGACTTCGGCGGTGCCCATGCGATGGCCGGCGACGTTGATCACGTCATCGACCCGGCCGGTGATCCAGTAATAGCCGTCGGCGTCGCGCCGGCAGCCGTCGCCAGTAAAATATTTTCCCGGATAGGCGCTGAAATAGGTGTCGACGAAGCGCTGGTGGTCGCCATAGACCGTTCGCATCTGGCCGGGCCATGAATCGGCGATGCAAAGATTTCCGGTCACCGCGCCTTCAAGCACCGCGCCTTCCGCGCCAACGATTTGCGGAACGACGCCGAAGAACGGCAGCGTCGCCGAACCGGGCTTTAGCGCCGTTGCACCGGGCAGCGGCGTGATCAGGATGCCGCCGGTCTCCGTCTGCCACCAGGTATCGACGATCGGGCAGCGTCCGTCCCCGACCACGCGGTGGTACCACTCCCATGCTTCCGGATTGATCGGTTCGCCGACCGAACCAAGCAGCCGCAGCGACGCGCGCGAGGTCTTTTTCACCGGCTCGTCGCCCGCCTGCATTAGCGCACGGATCGCGGTCGGCGCAGTGTAGAAAATGTTGACCTTGTGCTTGTCAATCACTTCCCAGAAGCGCGACGTGGTCGGATAGTTCGGCACGCCTTCGAACATCAGCGTCGTGGCGCCGTTCGCCAGCGGGCCGTAGATGATGTAGCTGTGGCCGGTGACCCAGCCGACGTCGGCGGTGCACCAGTAAATGTCGCCGTCGTGATAGTCGAACACGTATTGGTGCGTCATCGACGTGTAGACGAGATAGCCGCCGGTGGTGTGCAGCACGCCCTTCGGGCTGCCGGTCGATCCCGAAGTATAGAGGATGAACAGCGGGTCCTCGGCGTGCATGTGTTCGCACGGGCACTCCGCTGTAACTTGCTCGGCCGCTTCGTCGTACCAGACGTCGCGGCCGGGCTGCATGTCGACATTGGCGCCGGTGCGGCGCACGACGATCACGTGATCGACGCCGCCAACTTTTTCGATCGCCGCGTCGGCGTTGGCCTTAAGCGGCACCTTGCGCCCGCCGCGCAAGCCTTCGTCGGCGGTGATGACCACATTTGACTTGCAGTCCTCGATGCGGCCGGCAAGCGAGTCCGGCGAGAAGCCGCCGAATACCACGGAATGGATCGCGCCGATGCGCGCGCAGGCGAGGATGGCATAGCCCGCCTCCGGAATCATCGGCAGATAAATGGTGACGCGGTCGCCCTTCTTGACGTTGCGGTTGCGCAGCACGTTGGCGAACCGGCAGACCTCGTCATGCAGCTGCCGGTAAGTGATCGTCTTCGCGTCCTTGGGGTCGTCGCCTTCCCAGATGATGGCGGGCTGGTCGCCGCGTTTCTCCAGGTGCCGATCGATGCAGTTGTAGGCAGCGTTGGTGACGCCGTCCTCGAACCATTTGATCGAGACGTTGTCTTTCGCAAACGAGGTGTTCTTGACCTTGCTGAAATGCCGGTACCAGTGAATGCGCTTTGCCTCTTCTGCCCAAAAGCCGTTCGGATCGGCCAATGAGCGCGCGTACATTGTCTTGTATTGAGCGGCGGTGATGAAAGCGCGCTTGGCCCAGTCGGCGGGCACTTGGTAAACTTTGTCCGGCATTCCAACCTCCAAATCACGCGGCATACTCTCTTTTTGCCGGTATTATTGACATCCGCCTTTCGGCGAACAAGCCTACAAGTTGCTATCCTAGCGCGTTTGCGAGCGACGTTGCACGGGGCGGGCGCGATGACGACTACTTCGCGGACATGCCGCCAATTTTGCAGACGATTTTCCACTGCTCCGGCGTCACCGGTTGCACCGACAGGCGTGAATATTTCACCAGCGCCATGTCCTTGAGCTTCGGCTCCGCCTTGATGGCAGACAGCGTCACCGGCTTCGCCAATGGCTCGACCGCGGCCGTCGTGACGGCAATCCAGGGTTCGCCTTTTGCTGCTGTCGGATCGGCATAGTGCTCGCGGATCACCTCGCCAATGCCGACCACCTGCTTCTCGTCGCCCGTATGATAGAAGAAAAACTTCTCGCCCTTTTTCATCTCTTTCAAGTTTTTGCGGGCGATGAAATTGCGCACGCCGCTCCAGGTTTCTCCTTTGGCGCCGCGTTTGACCTGATCGTCCCAGGAGAATTCCTCCGGCTCGGTCTTCAACAACCAATACGCCATGCTCAGCTCTCCCCTTTGAGTGGACGCGCGAGCAAAGACTTCGATCGCCGAGTCCACGCTTATTTTGCCGTCGAGCAGCGCGGCGACCGCCGATGCGATCGGCATGTCGACGGATCGCTCGTGCGCCATCTCCAGCAGCACCGGCGCGGTGAAGACGCCTTCGGCCAGGCCGCCATGGATATCTTGCGGCTTTTGGCCGTGGCCGAGATTGACGCCAAAGGAGAAGTTGCGCGACTGCGGGCTCGAGCAGGTGAGCAGCAGATCGCCGAGTCCGGACAAACCGGTCATCGTCTCCGGCTTCGCGCCGTAGGCTTTGCCGAAGCGAACCAGTTCCGCAAAGCCGCGCGTGATCAGCGCCGCCGATGCGCTGGCGCCAAGCCCGCGGCCGGCCACCACGCCGGCGGCAATGGCCAACACGTTCTTGGCTGCACCACCAAGCTCGACGCCGCGCACATCGGTCGAATGGTAGGGCCGAAAGCTTCCTGAGCCGATTGCTTGCGCCAGCTGGCCGGCAAGCCGGCCGTCGGCCGCCGCCAATGTGACCGCCGTCGGCAGGCCACGCGCGACGTCGGCCGCAAAGCTTGGACCCGACAAAATCGCCGGCACCGCATCGGGAGCACATTCGGCGACCACTTCGCTCATGAATTTCCTGGTGCCGCGCTCGATCCCCTTGGCGCAAACGATCAGCGGCATGCCGCGCGTTATAAGCGGCGCGAGCGATGTCGCCACCGCGCGTACGGCCTGCGCGGGCACGACCAGCAGTATCGCCGGTGCGCGCACTGCGTCGGCGATGCCGCCAGCCAGCGCAATGCTCTCTTCGATCTTCACGCCCGGCAAAAAACGGCTTTCGCGTGTCTTCTTAAGTTCGGCGGCATTGGCGGCGTCCGGCTCCCACAACGTGACTTGCCGTCCGGCGCGCAAGCACGTCAGCGCGAGCGCCGTTCCCCAAGCGCCGCCGCCGATAACCGCGATGTGATTGAAAGCCATGGATTGCGCCGGATTAAAGCGCCTCGCCGCGCAGCAATTTCGGGACTTCGCCGACCAGACCCGCCGCTTCGCGGATAAACAGCCGTTTGAGTCCGGGCAGGCGGTCGACCAGTCCGAGGCCCACGTCGCGCGCCGCGCGCAGCGCTGCGGAGCGATTGGAGAAGAGGCGGTTGAGCCCGTCGGTCGCGAATCCCATGGTCATGGTGTCGAACCGCCGCCAGCGCTGATAGCGCTCGAGCACCGTTGCGCTGCCCGGATCAAGACCAAGGCGTGCGGCGTCCACGATCACTTCAGCGAGCGCGGCGATGTCTTTGAGCCCCATATTCAGTCCCTGTCCGGCGATCGGATGAATGAGATGCGCGGCGTCGCCGACCAGCGCCAGGCGTTCGGCAATGAACGAACGCGCGACGAAAAAACCGAGCGGATGGACGCGCCGCGTGCCGAGGGTGGTAATTTCGCCGAGCTGCAGCTTGAAGCGCTGTTCGAGCTCGGCATGGAACGCATCATCCGGCAGCGTGACGATACGCTGGGCTTCGGCGGTCGTCTCTGTCCATACGATCGAGGAGCGGCGGCCTTTGAGCGGCAGAATCGCGAACGGGCCGCTCGGCAGGAAATGCTCCTCAGCGCGCCCGCCATGGTCGCGTTCGTGGCCGACATTGATGACGATGGCCGACTGGCCGTAGTCCCAGCCGTGCACGGCGATGCCGGCGCCCTCTCGCAACGACGAGCGCGCGCCATCGGCGGCGGCGACCAGCCGCGCCTGGAGTGTTGTCCCGTCATGCAATCCGGCGCCGATGCGCTCGCCGTTCGGGTTCGCCCGATCGACGGCGCAAGCGCGCAGCGTCACGCCGGCGGCTTTGGCTTTCGCTTCCAGCGCGTCGATCAGAAAACGGTTCTCGATCATGTGGGCGAACGGCTCGCCCGGCTCGATCTCGCCGGCGAAGGTGAGGAACACCGGACGCACCGCGTCGCCTAGCCGGCTGTCGGTGACGGCCATGTCGAGGATCGGCTGGGCTTTATCGGCAACGTCCCGCCAAACGCCGATCGTCTCGAACAGCCGCCGTGCAGCGGCAACAATCGCGGAAGCGCGCTCATCGCCGGCGTGGCTGTTGCCGAGCGCCGGATCGGCGGTGGCGACGGAAAAGGCCGAACCAAGCGCTTGCCGAAGCGCGATTGCCAGCGTCAGGCCGGCAAAGCCGCCGCCGGCTATCAGCACGTCGATCTGGTCATCCCGGCCGGTCATGATACGCAACGCCTTACGACTACCTGTTCCTGAAGCGCAGCTAGTGTAGCATCGCCCGGCAAGCGTGCGAATTCGTCATCACGGCCGCCACCGGCCGTATTCTCCCGGGCTCGGAACTCATTGCATGTCCGCCGCAATCCAGGACGTCCTTTCCATTCTCGATCTCGAGCCGCTCGAGGTGAATTTCTTTCGCGGCCGCTCGCCGCAGTCGCGCTGGCAACGGGTATTCGGCGGACAAGTCATCGGCCAGGCGCTGGTTGCGGCGTGCCGCACGGTTGAGGATGTGGCCGTGCGCCCGCCGCATTCGTTGCACGCCTACTTCCTGCTGGGCGGCGATCCGAAGGTGCCGATCATCTACGAGGTTGATCGCATCCGCGATGGCAAAAGCTTTACGACGCGGCGCGTGGTGGCGATCCAGCACGGCCGCGCGATCTATTCCATGTCGGTATCGTTCCACATCGCCGAGGACGGATGGTCGCATCAGTTCGAGATGCCCGACGTGCCAACGCCGGACCAGCTGCCGAGCGAAGCCGAGGTCAGGGACAAGATCTTGCCGCGCATGCCCGATCCGGTACGGCGCTATTATGAGCGCGATCGGCCGATCGAGTTGCGGCCGGTGGAGTATGGGCGCTATCTCGGCGAAAAGATCCCGGGCAATCGCTTCCACATCTGGTTCCGCGCGACCGCCCGCCTGCCGGACGAGCCGGCGGTTCACCAATGCGTTCTCGCCTATGCTTCCGACATGACATTGCTCGACACCGCCCTTGTGCCGCTCGGCAAGACCGTGTTCAACGAAGACGTTATGGCGGCGAGCCTTGATCACGCTTTATGGTTTCACCGCCCGTTCCGTGCTGACGAATGGTTGCTCTATGCCGAGGACAGCCCCAATCTCGGCGGCGCCCGTGGCTTCGCTCGGGGCCTGATCTTCGCCAGCGATGGGACACTGGTTGCTTCAGTTGCGCAGGAGGGTTTGTTGCGTCAGCGGCGATCGAATCAGGCTTGAGCCCGGTCTTTTTTGCGAGTTATGCACCGCATTTGAACGGCCGCCCGTCGTTTCGGCGGATCCGACGCTTAATTCTCGACCGCGATGCCGATAATATGAGCAGCGGTTTTGCATATCTCCCGAGGTTCCGATCCCGCCCATGAAGCTGATCATTGCCGTCATCAAGCCCTTCAAGCTCGAAGAAGTGCGCGACGCGCTGACCGCCGTCGGGGTTCACGGCATGACTGTCACCGAAGTCAAAGGCTACGGCCGGCAGAAGGGCCACATGGAGATTTACCGCGGCTCCGAATATGCGGTGAACTTCTTGCCGAAAGTCCGGATCGAGGTCGCGGTCGCGTCTGAACTGGCCGATCGGGTCGTCGAGGCGATCGGCGCCGCTGCCAAGACCGGACAAATCGGTGACGGCAAGATTTTTGTGGCACCGATCGAGGGCGCGATGCGCATCCGCACCGGTGAGACTGACGCCGACGCGCTCTGAGGTTCAAACCGCCGCGTTGGGTCCGGAACGTGATGGGCCACGCCAGTCAAATCCGATTGCCTGCTGCTACGCCTACTTATTATGCAGGGTCAAAGGTGGTCCGCTGGATCGCAGCGGCGCGAGAGCAGCGCGGGGACGGGATTGACCATTGTTTCCCGGCATTAAGCGTGGCTTGCTGCAATTGGCACGGCCCTTGATTCCGGATGCAGCGCCACGCGGCGCGGGGGGCAATATTCCAACGCGGTCATCGCCAGATTTAGTCTCCCCGGTCAGTGCGGCACACGAGGGGGGCGACGGAGATTGAACCAATGAAAATCGTTATGGCCATCATTAAGCCTTTCAAGCTCGACGAGGTCCGCGATGCTTTGACCAAGATCGGCGTGCAGGGACTGACCGTCACCGAGGTTAAAGGCTACGGCCGGCAGAAGGGCCACACCGAAATCTATCGCGGCGCCGAATATGCCGTGAGCTTTCTGCCGAAGATCAAGCTCGAAATCGCCTGCGCCGCCAATCAAGTCGATAAGGTCATCGAAACCATCGCGACCGCGGCGAAGACCGGCCAGATCGGCGACGGCAAGATATTCGTGTTCGGGCTCGACCATGCGGTTCGCATCCGCACCAGCGAAACCGACGCCGCGGCTCTTTAGCAACCCGCACCACGATCACACGGGACAGGAGTAAGAAACATGATCTCGCAAAAATTCTCGCGTGCGGGACTGCTCGCGCTCGCCGGCGCTATCGCGCTGGCGATCCTAATGAGCGTACCGACGTTCCATGCGTCCTACGCGCAGACTAACCCGGCGCCGGCGGCAACCACCGCTGCGCCAACGGCTCCGGCCAATGCCGAAGCAGCGCCGCCGGCATGCGATGCCAAGACGTTGACCAATTGCTCACCCAATTCCGGCGATACCGCCTGGATGCTCACGTCGATGGCGATCGTGCTGATGATGACCATCCCCGGCCTCGCGTTGTTCTACGGCGGCATGGTGCGCAAGAAAAACGTCGGGGACACGGTAATGACGAGCTTCGCCATTACCTGTCTCATCAGCATCCTGTGGCTGGTCTTTACCTACAGTCTCGCGTTTCGTGCCGGCACGCCGTTTATCGGCGGGCTCGATCGGGCCTTCCTGCAAGGCATCGTCAGCGACATAACCAAAAATATCGGCAATCCCAATCCGCTGGCGCCGACCATCCCGGAAACCGTCTATTCGATGTTCCAGCTGACGTTCGCGATCATCACCGCTGCGCTGATCGCCGGCTCTTTTGCCGAGCGCATGAAGTTCTCGGCCATGCTTTGGTTCATCGGGCTGTGGGCGATCTTCGTGTATTCACCGATTGCGCATTGGGTGTGGGGACCGGACGGCATTTTCAACAGCGCCAATCCCGACGCCAAGGTGCACGTGCTCGACTTCGCGGGCGGTACGGTGGTGCACGTCAACTCCGGCACCGCCGGCTTGATGGCGGCGCTGATGCTCGGCAAGCGCAAGGATACCGCGCCGGCGCACAACATGGTGCTGACCATGATAGGCGCTTCACTCTTGTGGGTCGGCTGGTTCGGTTTCAACGCTGGCTCGGCCGTGAGCGCCGGCATGCAGGCCGGCATGGCAATGACCGTCACTCACCTCGCCACGGCGACCGCCGGGTTCACCTGGATGATCGTCGAGTGGATCATGCGCGGCAAACCGACCGTCATCGGTATCTGCTCGGGCGCGGTGGCGGGACTTGTCGCCATCACGCCGGCTTCGGGCTTCGTGGGGCCGATGGGTGCGTTCGCCATCGGCATTGCCGCCGGCATCGTCTGCTATTGGGGCTGCACTGGCCTCAAGCACTTTTTCGGTTACGACGATGCGCTTGACGCCTTCGGCGTGCATGCGGTCGGCGGCGCGACCGGCGCGATCCTAACCGGCGTATTCGCCGTCGAGGCGTATGGTGGCACCGCCGGCCTGATCGAGGGCAATCCCGGCCAGGTGCTCAACCAGTTGATTGGCGTCGGCTCCGTGTTCGTATACGACGTGGTGGTGACGCTGATCATCCTGAAGATTGTCGATATGGTCATCGGCCTGCGCGTAAGCGAGGACGTCGAGCGCGAAGGCCTCGATCTCGCGTTGCACGGGGAGATGATCCAGTAGGACGCGATCGGATCGCGCCCGTCTGAAGCGACGTTTTCGAAAGCAGGCCCGGATAGCCGGGCCCTGCTTTTTATTTGTTGCCCAGCGTCTCGCTGCCATGCTGCTCATAGATTTGCCGGACGCGCCCCCGAACTCAGTCCATCGGAGGTGGGACGTTTGGTGACCTGGACACGGGCAGCCGGTGTGGCTATGCCATCCGAGGGTCCAAAAGCATTGAATTTTGGGGAGGAAACCATGGTGCGTAGCTATTGCCTCATTGCCGCTTTTGCCGCGTTCGGGTTTTCGGCGGCCGATACGGCTTTCGCCCAGGAGACGGTAAAGATCGGCTTCATCCTGCCGATGACCGGTCAACAGCAATCGACCGGCAAGCAGGAGGCGGCGGCGATCAAGCTGTACATGGCGCAGCACGGCGACATGGTCGCCGGCAAGAAAATCGAGCTCATTATCAGGGACGACGGCGCCGTCCCGGACAACACCAAACGCATCGCCCAGGAGCTGATCGTCAGCGACAAAGTGGCGTTCCTCGCCGGCTTCGGCGTCACGCCGGCCGCACTTGCGGTTGCTCCGCTCTCGGCAGAATCCAAGACCGCGGAAATCGTCACCGCGGCCGGAACGTCGATCATCACCGAGAGATCGCCCTATATCGGGCGCACAAGCTTCACTCTGGCGCAGTCGGTGGTGCCGATGGCCGACTGGGCGGCGCAGAACGGGATCAAGAAAGTCGTGACCATGATCTCCGATTACGCGCCGGGCGTTGACGCGGAAAAATCGTTCACCGCCGAATTCAAGAAACAGGGCGGCGAGGTGATCGAAGCGGTCCGCTTCCCGCTTGCAAATCCTGACTTCGCGCCTTTCCTGCAACGCGCGGCTGACTCCAAGCCGGACGCGATTTTCGTATTCGTGCCGTCCGGGCAGGGCGGCACCTTCGTCAAGCAATTCGTCGAGCGCGGTCTCGACAAGGCCGGCATCAAGATCATCGGCCCGGGCGATGTCATGGACGACGATCTGCTCAACGGCATGGGCGACGCGGTGATCGGCACGGTCACGGCGCACATCTATTCGGCCGATCACAATTCTCCGACCAACAAGGAATTCGTCGCCGCGTTCGAGAAGGCCAATAACGGCATGCGGCCGAATTTCATGGCGGTCGGCGGATATGACGGCATGCATCTGATCTACGAGGCGCTGAAAAAGACCGGCGGCAAGACCGACGGCGATTCGGTGATCGCGGCGATCAAGGGGATGGCGTGGGAAAGCCCGCGCGGCCCCGTCTCGATCGATCCGCAAACACGCGACATCGTTCAGAACGTCTATATCCGCAAGGTCGAGAAGAAGAATGGCCAGCTCTACAATGTGGAGTTCTCCACCTTCCCGGCGGTCAAGGATCCGGTGAAGGCGGCGGAGCAGAAGTAACGATTGCTTCTCCCCGTGCGCGGGGAGAGGTCACGAGCTAACGGGGCCGGCCCGAAGCGGCCGGCCGATGACAAGCTCCGCGAGCGGGTGAGGGGGCCTCGCCGTATTCTCCAGCCAAGCGGTGACGCTCCCTCACCCCGCTCCGCGTGCGGGGAGAGGGAGAGCGCCGATCATGCTGACTATTCTCTTCGACGGCGTCGCCTACGGTATGTTGCTGTTCGTGCTGGCATGCGGGCTTTCCGTCACGCTCGGCCTGATGAACTTCATCAACCTCGCCCATGGCGCATTCGCCATGGGCGGCGGCTATTGCACGGTGATCCTGGTCAATCGCCTGGGCGTGCCGTTCGCGCTCGGGTTGCCGCTTGCATTCCTGGTGACGGCGGCGATCGGCGCGCTGTTCGAGCGAACGCTTTATTCCCACGTCTACGCCCGCAGCCATCTTGACCAGGTGCTGTTCACCATCGGCCTCGTCTTCATGTCGGTCGCGGCGGTCGATTACACGATGGGCTCCTCCCAGCAATTCGTCATTATTCCGCAGGCGCTGCAAGGCCAGTTCATCGTGTTCGGAGTTGGCATGAGCAAATATCGTCTGCTGATCATTCTGATTTGCGGCCTGCTCACCATCGGGCTGCAACTGATCATCGCCAGGACCAGGTTCGGCAGCCGCCTGCGCGCCGCGGTCGACGACCGGCGGGTGGCGCAGGGTCTCGGCATCAATGTCGGCGCGGTCTTCACGCTCACGTTCGCATTCGGCTCCGGTCTCGCCGGGCTGGGCGGCGCGCTCGGCGCGGAAATCCTCGGCCTCGATCCGACCTTTCCGCTTAAATACATGATTTATTTCCTGATCGTGGTCACGGTTGGCGGCACGTCCAGCATCACCGGGCCGTTCCTCGCCTCGATCCTGCTCGGCATCGCCGACGTCGCCGGCAAATACTACGTACCCACGCTCGGCGCGTTTGTGATCTATACCATCATGATCGTGGTTCTGATCTGGCGTCCGCAGGGCCTGTTCGCCCGCGGCGCGTCCCGGTAAGCTTGATGCCTTCCAACGCCGACAGCGTCTCGGCTTATCTGGCGCGGCGAGCCCGGTGGTCGCCACTGGAAATCGCATTTTGGATTTTCGTCTTCGCCACGATCTGGCTGTTCCCTGGCAAATATCTCATTATGAAAGATACGGCGATCCTGGCGCTGTTCGCGCTCTCGCTCGATCTCATTCTTGGCTACGCCGGCATCATTTCGCTTGGTCACGCGGCGTTTTTCGGCCTAGCGGGATATTTTTCTGGCCTGATCGCCAAATACGGCATCATCAACGAGCCGGTAATTGCGCTGTTCTGTTCCGGAGTGGTCGCGGCCGCGCTCGGCTTCATCACCAGCTTCCTGGTGCTGCGCGGATCGGATCTGACGCGGATCATGGTGACGCTGGGTATCTCGCTGATTTTCGGCGAACTCGCCAACCGCTATTCGAACCTCACCGGCGGGGCCGACGGCCTGCAGGGCGTCGACATCAAGCCGATCTTCGGCCTGTTTCGCTTCGATCTGTACGGCCACAACGGCTACATTTATTCGCTGATCGTTTTATTCATCTGCTTCGTGGTCGTGCGGCGCATCGTTTATTCGCCGTTTGGCCTTTCGCTGCGCTCGCTTAAGGGCAACCCGCTGCGCGCTTCCGCGATCGGCATCCCGGTCAGCCGGCGGCTGGTGGCGATTTACACCGTCTCGGGGGGCCTGGCCGGAATTGCCGGCGGCCTGCTCACCCAGACCACCGCGTTCTGTTCGCTCGACGTGTTTTCCTTCGACCGCTCGGCCGATCTTTTGCTCGTCCTCATCATCGGCGGCACCGGTTATCTCTATGGCGGGCTGATCGGCGCGGTGATCTACAAATTCCTGCAAGACTGGATCGCTACGCTGACGCCGCAATACTGGCAGTTCTGGATCGGCTTTGTGCTGGTCGTCATTGTGCTGGTCGGACGCGAGCGTGTTGAGGGATGGATTGCGGCCTGGCGCGAATCCGTCGTCCGGCTCGGCGGGCGGTGGATGGCACGCCCTGCGGCGGCCGGTGATGGCGCCGGCCCGAATGGACACTGAGCATGCCGATCCTTGAAACCATCGCGCTGGAAAAGCGATTCGGCGGCATCACCGCCGCGCACGACGTTTCCCTCTCAATCGAGAAGGGCGCGCGGCACGCTCTGATCGGACCGAACGGCGCCGGCAAGACCACGGTGATCAATCTCCTTACCGGCGTGCTGCGGCCGACCGCCGGCACCATCGTGCTTGCCGGCAAGGACATTACCGGACTGCTGCCGCACGAGCGCGTTCGGCTTGGCATGGCGCGGACGTTCCAGATCAATCAGCTGTTCCTCGATCTCACGCCGCTGGAGACGATCGGACTGGCCATTTCCGAACGTCTCGGCTCGGGCAGCGATTGGTGGCGGGTGATCGGCAGCAGTTCCGCGATCACCGGCGAGATCGTCGAAATCCTCGAACGGTTCCGGTTGGCTGACGTGATGCACACGCGCACGGCAATTCTGCCTTACGGCAAGCAGCGCCTGCTCGAGATTGCGCTTGCCTTTGCCTGCCGGCCGCAGGTGCTCTTGCTTGATGAGCCGGCGGCGGGCGTGCCGGAAACCGAACGCCATGAGCTTCTCGCCACCATCGCCGGTTTGCCCAAGGACGTTACCGTACTCTTAATCGAGCACGATATGGATCTGGTGTTTTCCTTTGCCGACCGCATCTCGGTTCTGGTCAACGGCGGGCTTTTGGTCGAAGGCCGTCCCGAGGACGTTGCGCACGATACGCGCGTCAAAGCCGTTTATCTCGGCGAGGAGCGCGATGCCTGAACTCCTGAGCATCGACCAGCTGTCCGCCGGCTACGGCGAGGGCGTGGTGCTTTCTGGCGTTTCGCTGTCGCTCGCCGAAGGTGAAGCGCTGGCACTGCTCGGCCGCAACGGCATGGGTAAGACCACGCTGATCAACACCATTGTCGGCGTCACTCGCTACTTCTCCGGCAAGATCGCACTCGACGGTGTCGACCTGACGCGGCTGCGGCCCGAACAGCGTGCGCATGCCGGCATCGGCTGGGTGCCGCAGGAGCGCAACATTTTCAAATCGCTGACAGTGCACGAGAATCTGACCTGCGTGGCGCAACCGGGCCGGTGGACGACCGACAAGATCTACGGACTGTTTCCGCGCCTCGGCGAGCGGCGGCAAAATCTCGGTAATCAGCTCTCCGGGGGCGAGCAACAAATGCTGGCGGTCGGACGCGCGCTGGTGCTCAATCCGCGCGTCATGCTGCTCGACGAGCCGCTGGAAGGTCTGGCGCCGATCATCGTCGATGAGTTGCTGGGCGCCCTGCGCCGCATTATCCGCGACGAAGGTATGTCGGCTATTTTGGTCGAACAGAACGCAAAGAAAATTCTCGGCGTCACCGATCACGCCGTCATCATCGAGCGCGGCGCTGTCGTTCACGCCGCGCAAAGCGCGACTTTGCTGACCGATCGTGCCGCGCTGGAGACACATCTCGGCGTGACCGATTCCGGCTCGCGCAAATACGGCGGCGCTAGACGTTAGGTCGTATTTGCTGCTGCGCCTGTTTCCTGTTAGCTCAACGCACTGAAAACATTACAGTTTGTCTTTATTAAAAAGAGAAACTGTGTGCCCAAAAGCGTTGCTCGGGAGAAGGACGATGAAGCGGTTTTTTGATGCGGCCTTGGCTGCTGCGGTCGTTGGTGCGCTGGCAACGTTGCCTGTAAATGCCAAGGAGTTTTACGTTGGGGAGCCTATGGTGACGAACGACATGCAACTCGTCCCGCATTACTGCTCGGCGTCGAAATGGCGCCGATGACCAAGGGCATGGATATGGGCCCGAATGCCGTCCATATCGAAATCGACGTGCATGCGACCAAGGACGACAAGCGCGGCTTCAAGGAAGACGAGTGGATACCGTATCTAACGATCTCCTACACGATCGAGGAGGTCGGGACTAACGACAGGAAAACCGGCAAGCTCTTGCCGATGACTGCGGGCGATGGGCCGCATTACGCCAATAACGTGACGCTGATGGGGGACGGCGATTACAAGCTGACGTTCCATTTCGAGCCGCCGACGAAGGCCGGGTTTTATCGGCACGTCGACAAGGAAACCGGCGTACCGGATTGGTGGCAGCCTTTCTCGCAGAGCTGGACCTTCCACTTCCCGAGCAAGCCGTCGTCCGACTGACGACGGCGAAGCGATGCGCGCGGCTATGTTTTTGTTATTCGTCGGGCTGGCGGCGTCTTGCGCCGGCGCGCGCGCCGAGGATGTTTTTGCAGCCACCATCACCATTCGCGATCATCGTTTCGATCCGGCGGAAATCCACGTGCCGGCCGGCCGGCGGATCGCGTTGACGGTCATCAATGCCGATCCGCTGTCGGAGGAATTCGATTCGACGGCGCTCAAAGTCGAGAAGGTAATCGCCGGCAAGTCGCAGGGCGTGGTTCACGTCAGCCCGCTGAGCCCCGGCAATTGCGATTTCATCGGCGAATACCACGAGGAAACCGCGAAGGGCCGGTTAGTCACCGAATAATAGACGTCCCCGGCCCGTGCCGCGGCTACGTGGAACTGCAACTTCCCAACTTTCGGGTGCTTTGAGGGAACCCTTCCGCACGAAACACGTTCTTGGCGACCGAGCCCGGCGCTACTCCGGTGCGGCCAACGGTCCTAGTTGTCGAAGACGAGGTGCTTATACGGCTCGTGCTCGCCGATAGGCTGCGCGATTTGGGAATTCAGGTGCTGGAGGCCTCGAACGCCGAGGAAGCCCTGACAATTCTCGAAAGCCCGCTGGCCGTTCATGTGCTTTTTGCCGATATCCGGATGCCGGGCCGCATGGATGGTGTCGGTTTGAGCAGGTTTGCGCGTAAGCACTATCCGCATCTCAAACTGATACTCACGTCCAGTCACCAGCCGGAAAATTATGCACGCGCGAGTGCCGATGTTTTTGTCGCCAAGCCCTATGACCTGGATACGGTGGTGCAACAGGTCGAAACACTTTTGATCGAATCCGGATACGAGTTCAGAGACCGTTGAATCTGCTAAGCCAACCGTCGTCCTTGTGGTCGAAGACGAAGTCCCGCTGCGTCTGGCGATTTCCCAATACTGCGCGATTGCGGGACAGGGTCATTGAGGCAAACTGACGCCGACGAGGCGCTGGCGCAAGGGACGCGCGCCCACCGGCCCGGCCTGGAAGTGATTTTGACTGGGGAGCGTGCCCCGCGTGCTTAATGCCGCAACCATTTGTGCGAAGAGGGGGCGGTGCCGAAGCCGTACGAACCGCAGTTCGTGCACGACCGCATCCGCCGCCGTTTGGCGAAACGTCCGCCGCGCAAATAAGGCGGGCGCTCTCATTATATAACTTTATGATTTTATGATAGAAATCAGTGCTGCGCCGGCTCCCTGCCGGCGGCTTACGGTGGGCATTTCCGCCCCTAATCTACGTCGCCAAGCCGCGCGCATCGGTCTAAGGTAGCATCGGGAACCAGCAACGGAATGGCGGGAGAGTTATGTCCACGTCTCTGATGACGACGCGACGTTTTGCACCCCTGTTCTGGTGCCAGTTTTTCTCGGCGTTCGGCGATAACTTTCTAAAGACTGCACTCGTTTTCCTTATCCTCTTTCAGGTCGCCGGCGAAAATTCTGGCGCCTTGATCACACTCGCCGGTGCGACGCTCATTTTTCCGTTCTTCCTACTTTCCGGTCTCGGCGGCGAACTTGCCGACCGGTTTGACAAATCGGTTGTCGCGCAGCGGCTGAAGCTGTTCGAGATCGCCGTCGCCGCGGTTGCCGTCGGCGGCTTCGCCTTCCATTCGATTGTGATGCTGTTCGTCGCGGTCTTTCTTTACGGAATCATCGCGTCGCTGTTCGGGCCGATCAAATACGGCATCCTGCCCGATCATCTGGCGTTGAAGGAACTGCCCTCCGGAAACGCGCTGGTCGAGGGCGGCACCTTCCTTGCCATCCTGCTCGGTACCATCGTAGCGGGACTGGCGGCGCGCGACGGCGGCGATCCGATCCACTTCGCTTGGCTGATGATGGTGTCGTCGGTCCTGTGCTGGCTCGCGAGCCGCTACATCCCGCCGACCGGCGAGCGCGCCCCGCAGCTGACGGTCAATCGCAACATCTTCGCCTCCACCGGAAGCCTGATCAGATACGTCCGCGCCGAGCCGCGCCTGTGGTGGGGCACGCTGGTGACGAGCTGGTTCTGGCTCATCGGCGCGCTGGTCCTGTCGCTGCTGCCGCCACTGGTCACTTTCAACATCGGCGGTACCGAAAGCGTCGTCACTATCTTCCTCACCATCTTCTCGGTCGCGGTGGCGGTTGGCTCGGGGCTCGCCGCGTGGCTCGCACACGGCCGCATCATCCTATTGCCGACGCTGATCGGCGCCGCGCTGCTCGGCGTGTTCGCACTTGATCTGGGCTGGACGGCTTCGGTGCTGGTCCACCCGGCAAGCCCGCTCGGTATTGCCGGCTATTTCGCGTCACGGCACAGCGCGCACATCGCCATCGATCTCGCCGGTCTCGCGATCGCGGGCGGATTGTTCATCGTGCCGACCTTCACCGCCGTTCAGGCCTGGGCCGGCGCCGACCACCGCGCCCGTGTTGTCGCCGCGGTCAACGTGGTCAATGCCGCCTTCATGGTCGTCGGTGCGATTATTTTGGCCGTGCTGCAAAAGCTCGGCCTTAGCACGCCGCTCCTGTTCGCGCTGATCGGCGCCGCCAATCTCGTCGTCGCGGTCCTCATCGCCCGCACCATGCCGTCGAACTGGCTGAACGACTTCCTATCGATCGTGTTCCGCGCCTTCTACCGCCTCGAGGTCAAAGGTCTCGAGAACGTCACCAAGGCAGGCCACAATGCCATCATCGCGATGAACCACGTCAGCTTCCTCGACCCGCCAGTCGCGATGTCGCTCTTGCCCAAGCGCCCGGTGTTCGCGGTCGATGTCGGCATCGCCAAGCAATGGTGGATCCAGCCGTTCCTGCCGTTTGTGCGCACCATGGCGCTCGATCCGTTAAAGCCGATGGCGCTGCGCACCATCATCAACGCGGTGCGCGAAGGCAACATGCTGGTGATCTTCCCGGAGGGACGCATCACCGTCACCGGCAGCCTGATGAAGATCTACGACGGCGCCGCGATGATCGCCGACAAATCGGACGCAATGGTGGTGCCGGTGCGGATCGACGGCCCGGAGCGAACGATTTTCAGTCGCTTGAAGGGCACGCAGGTGCGCCGCCGGCTATTCCCGAAGATCACGGTGACTATCCTCGAACCGGTGAAGCTCAACGTCGATCCAGCGCTTAAGGGACGCAAGCGTCGGCTGGCGGCGGGCGCGGCGCTGTACGACATCATGTCGAACCTGATGTTCGTGACCGCCAAGACCGATCGCACAATCGTCGAAGGGGTGATCGAAGCGGCGCACATCCACGGCGGCAAATGGCTTGCGATCGAGGATCCGACCAGCGGCCGGCTGACCTACAAACGGGTGTTGCAGGCCGTCCGGATCCTCGGCGCCAAGCTGATGCCGCTGGCGCCCAGGGGCAAGGTCATCGGCGTGATGCTGCCAACCTCGAATGGAGCCGTGGTTACCGCTCTTGCGCTCCTGTCGGGCGGACGCGTGCCGGCCATGATCAATTTCACCTCGGGCGCTGCCAACGTTCTTGGCGCCTGCCGCGCCGCGCAGATCGATACCATCCTCACCGCGCATGCGTTCGTGGAAAAAGCCCGGCTCGAAAAGCTGATCGCGGCGATCGAAGGCCATGTCCGCATCGTTTATCTGGAAGACGTTCGTAAAACCGTGAGCTTCGGCGACAAGCTGCGCGGCGCGTTGCGGTCGAAGCGGCCGCTGGTCGAGAGCAAATCCGATGACTGGGCGGTCGTGCTGTTTACCTCCGGGACGGAGGGTGCGCCCAAGGGCGTGGTGCTTTCCCATCGCAATATCCTGTCTAACGTCGCGCAGGCCGAGGCGCGCATCGATTTCGGGCGCGACGACCGTCTGTTCATGGCGCTGCCGGCGTTTCATTCGTTCGGCTTTATGGGCGGCGTGGTGTTGCCCCTGGTATCCGGCGTGCCGACCTATTTGTACCCGTCGCCGCTGCATTACCGTACGGTGCCGGAATTGGTTTACGGCATCTGCGCCACTTACATGTTCGGCACCGATACGTTCCTTGCCGGCTATGCGCGCATGGCCAACCCGTACGACTTCCGCTCGCTGCGCTACATCGTCGCCGGCGCCGAGCCGATCAAGGAAACGACCCGGCGGATTTATCTGGAAAAGTTCGGCCTGCGTATCCTCGAAGGTTACGGCGTGACCGAGACTTCGCCGGTGTTGGCGCTCAACACGCCGATGTTCAACAGGTTCGGCACGGTCGGGCGGTTGTTTCCGGGCATGCAGGCGCGGCTGGAGAAAGTCGAAGGCGTCGAGGAAGGCGGCCGCCTGTTCGTTAAGGGTCCGAACGTCATGCTCGGTTACCTGCGCGCCGACAAGCCTGGCGTGCTGGAGCCGCCGCCGGAGGGTTGGTACGACACCGGCGACATCGTCACCATCGACGAGCAGGGCTACATCGCCATCAAGGGCCGCGCCAAGCGCTTTGCCAAAGTCGGCGGCGAGATGATCTCGCTCGCCGCCGTGGAAGCGCTGGCCGGCGAATTGTGGCCGAACAATCTTTCGGCTGTGGCGGCCGTGCCCGATGCCCGCAAGGGCGAGCGGCTCATCCTGGTCACCGACAAAAAGGGTGCGACGCGTGCTGATTTCCAGGCCTTCGCGCGGGCAAAGCACGCGCACGAGCTGATGTTCCCGTCGGAAATCATTGTCGTCGACAAGCTGCCGCTGCTCGGCTCGGGCAAGCCCGATCTGCAAGCGCTGCAGAAATTCGCGCTCGAACAGGCGGCAGCCAAAGCGGCGGCGGCGGAATAGTCCGTTAGCGGTTCCGCATCGCCAGCACGCGATCGACCATGGCGCACGCCTCGCCAAGATAATTTGTCGGATCGCAGAGCTTCTCCAACGCCGCGCGGTCGAAGTGCTTGTTGACGTCGTCGTTCTCGGCCAGAAGATCGAGCAGCGGCCGGCCGGTGGCGGCGACCTGGCGGCAAACGTCGTACACGAGGTCGTGTGCGTATTGGCGACCGAGGTGCGGGCCGAGCCCCATCATCACCGCCTCCGATGCGATCAGTCCGTTGGTCAGATCGAGATTGGCCTGCATCTTCTTCTCGTCGACTTGCAAGCCGGTAAGCACGGCGAGCGTCTGCGCCAGCGCGCCAGCGGTCAGGCAAAAGATCTCCGGCAGCACGATCCACTCGATCTCCCAAGGCCCGGTCGCGCGCTCATGGTCCTCGACCATGGCGTCCAGAAGCGCGGCAACTTGCTGGCGCACCACGGAATTGATGGCGGTGATGTAGACTGACGAGATCGGATTTCGTTTCTGCGGCATCGTGCTCGACGAGCCGCGCCCTTCGTGGAACGGCTCGTACAGCTCTTCGACCTCGGTCTGCATCATAAGCTTTACGTCGAGCGCGAACTTGCCGCAGGTGCCGGCAACGAGGCCGAGGAAGCAGCCGATCTCGGCAATGGCATCCCGTTGCGTGTGCCAGGCGATCGTCGGCTGCCCGAGTTTGAGCTCCTTCATCAATTCGGCCCGGGTCTCCAGCCCGCGGCCGCCGAGCGAGGCAAGCGTGCCCGCCGCCCCACCGAACTCACCGACGAGTGCCCGCGGACGCAGCTCCCGCAGGCGCTGCCGGTGACGGTCGAACGCCGCCAGCAAGGTCGCCATCTTGTAGCCGAAGGTGATCGGCACGGCCTGCTGGAGATTGCTGCGGCCGGCCATCGGCGTGTCGCGATACTTGCGCGCCAGCGCGGCCAATGAGGTCGCGATCGCTTCGATGTCCGCTTCGATCAGCGCCAGAGCCTCGCGGATCTGCAGCACCGTTGCGGTGTCGGTTACGTCCTGCGTGGTCGCACCCCAATGGCACCACTCGCCGAGACCGCCGCTGCAAAGTGCGACCAGTTGCTGCACCACCGGCAGCACCGGATAGCCGATGCGTGCCGTTTGCGTCTCAAGCTTGGCGAAATCGATTTCTCGCGCGTTGCAATGGCGCTCGATCTCCGCCGCGGCTTCCGGCGGGATGATGCCGAGCCGGCCTTGTGCCCGCGCCACCGCCGCCTCGAAGTCGAGATACTTTTGCACGCGGTTCTCGTCGGAGAAGATTTCCCGCATGGCCTCGGTGGTGAAGATATTACGGAAAACCACGGAGTCGATGATGGTCGCCGGCATGGTACATCCTCGGCCGAAATCACGGGACATCGAAGGTAGCTGTTCGCTTACGGCAAAGCGATACAGCTTGAACGCTGCACTTTACCTGACGATATGAACGTGGGAATGAACTCCGTTCGCGAACTGGAGAGATCATGTTCGAGTCGTTCAAAAATTTCGTCGCCGAAATCGCTGACGGCGGGAAACACCCGAGTCAGTTCGCCGACAACGATTACCGGCTTGCGGCAGTGGCGCTGTTGGTGCATGCCGCCGCGATCGATGGCGAGATGTCGCAACCAGAGCGCGCCACGCTGCACGCCGTGGTCAAGCGCGGTTTCGCCCTCGACGACGCGCAGACCGACGAGCTGATCGAAAAAGCGACGATGGCCGAGAATGAAGCCGTCGACCTTTACCACTTCACAAGCCTGCTCAACCGCAGCCTCGACGAGCCGGGGCGCGCCCGCGTGATCGAGATGATGTGGGAGATCGTGTTTGCCGACGGCGAGCGCGATGAGCTGGAAGACAATCTCTTGTGGCGCGCCGCCGATCTGCTGGGCGTGTCGCCGCGCGAGCGGATCGCGCTTCGCCAGCGCATCGAGAAGGAAGCCGGCAAAGGCGGCGCATAGCCGCCGCGCGCCATTGCGGCTTTGAATTTGCGGATGAACGCGGTACGAGTTTTGCTTCTCCGGCGTTGATTCTGCCCGCTATGCCAAAGCCGATCTTGATCGTTTTGCACCAGGAACATTCCACCCCAGGACGGGTCGGTCGTGCGGTGCAACAACTGGGTTTCGGCCTTGACGTGCGGCGGCCGCGCTTCGGCGATCCGTTGCCGCCGACCTTGCGCGATCACGCCGGCGCGATCATTTTCGGCGGTCCCATGAGCGCAAACGACGCCGACGATTTCATCCGGCGCGAGATCGATTGGATTTCTGTTCCGCTCAAGGAGGAGAAGCCATTCCTCGGCATTTGTCTCGGCGCGCAGATGTGCGCACGCGCGCTCGGGGGGCGGGTCTTCCCGCATCCCGCCGGCCATGCCGAGATCGGCTATTACCCGATCCGGCCGACGCCGGCCGGGCTGGCCGTCGTCGATGCGTGGCCCGAGCAGGTCTATCAGTGGCACCGCGAAGGTTTCGATTTGCCGGACGGTGCTGAGCTTCTGGCCGAAGGCGACATGTTCGAGGTGCAGGCGTTCCGCTACGGCAGCGGTTACGCGCTGCAATTTCATCCCGACGTGACGCATATGATGATGCACAAGTGGACGACGGTCGGCCACAATCGCTTGGAGATGCCGGGCGCCAAGCCGCGCGCCGCTCATTTTTCCGACCGCGCGGTTTTCGATTACAGCGCGGTGGCCTGGCTCCACCAGTTTCTCGGACGGTGGATTGTCGTGGGCAGTTAACCGCCGGCGGCGAGCTGCTGAGCAAAATACGCCACGGTCTTGGTGTAGACCAGCGACGCGTTCCACTGCAGCAATACCTGGAAGTTGGGTGTGCCTTCTCCCCATGGCTGTCCGCGCTGCCAGCCATAGCCCTTGAGATAATTGGCGGTGGAGGCGAGTACGTCCGGCACGCTGTGAATGAGGTCGCGGCGCCCGTTGCCGTCGTAGTCGACGGCGTATTTGAGATACGAGGACGGCAGGAATTGCGTCTGGCCGATCTCGCCCGCCCAAGCGCCGCGCATGTCGGCCGGATTCATGTCGCCGCGATCGACAATGCGTAACGAGGCCAGTAACTCGCCGCGAAATTTCTCCGGGCGGCGGCAGTCGTAAGCGAGCGTCGCCAGCGAACGGATGGTTGGAAATTTGCCCGAGTTGGCGCCGAAGTCGGTTTCAAGGCCCCAGATGGCGACGATCACCGGGCCCGGCACGCCGTATTGCTGCTCGATGCGCGCGAATACCGGCGCATATTGCTTGAGAAGCTTTTCGGCCCGCGCCAGCCGAGGCGGCACCATGCGGCCGGAGAACTGCTCGAAGCTTTGGCGAAAAACGCCCTGCGCATGGTCGCGCGCGACAATGTTTGGATCGTAGGTGACGCCGCCCAGCGCCGATTGGATCGTGCGCTGGGAAATTCCCTGCGCCGCCGCTTCCTGCTTAAAGCCATCGAGCCAGGCGCCGAAGTCGCCGCCGCACGGTACGTTCGCCGCGGCGGGAGGCTCCGCCCAGGCGGGCTCCGCGGCGACCAGCGACAGCAGTGAAAGAGTGAGGGCGACGAGGGTCGCGCGCATGCCTGACGGGTCCTTTTTGCCGGCACTGAACAGGCGCATTGGGTCGCGAATATGATGGACGCTTAAACGCAAATGGAAAAGCCCGCCCAGCGTTCCCCGGGGTGGTGGCGCAACCTTCGCGGTGCTGATCGGCTTGCCGAGCCGTAGCTTGCGTCGCAAGCGGAGGCTGGTGGAGCCGAGGGGAGTTGAACCCCTGACCTCCTCATTGCGAACGAGGCGCTCTCCCAACTGAGCTACGGCCCCGCCGGCGTCCGCCGGCGCGAATTAAGCCGGCTTTTGGCGAGTGGGCGCCATTTAGGGCCGGAGCCTAAAGGTGTCAATGGCCGCGGGATCGCGCAGACAAACCGCTTATTCGTCCGACGCGACGACTTGTTTGCCGCGGATAAGCCCGTTAAACGTGCGCAGGCTGCATGCTAGCGCGGGACACGAAGAATGGCTTCGCTTCTGCTAAGTATCCTGGGCTTCATCAACTTCCTGCTGACGCTTTATATCTACGTCCTAATCGCTTGGGCGGTGCTGAGCTGGCTGCTCGCCTTCAACATCGTCAATACGCGTCATCCGGTCGTGCACGGGATCGTCGAATTTCTTTACCGGATCACCGAGCCGGTGTTGCGGCCTATTCGTAACCGGCTACCCAATCTAGGCGGCATCGATATCTCGCCGATCGTGGCCTGGATCGTTATTTTGTTTATCCAGTGGGTGATCTTGCCGTTTCTCGCCGAGCTGATCAGAGGCGGATGAGCCGCCGGCGTTCCGCGGAACGCAGCTTCAGCTGTTCCAGCCGAAGGCGACCTTGTCGAGGACGCGCGTACCGAACTTCTCCGACGAACGAGCGACCGTCTTGCCGCTCAACGCGCGGTAGAACTCGACAGCGGTGTCGTTCTCCGACAGCGCCCAAACGATCAGTGACTTCAATCCGCTTTGCGCCAGATCGCGGCGCGCGGCCGTAAACAGCCGGCGGCCAAACCCCAGTCCCTGGTATTCCGGCCGCAGATAAAGCTCATAGATCTCGCCGTCGAAATGCAGGCTGCGCGCACGGTTGCGGCCGTAATTCGCATAGCCGGCGACTTTTTCACCAAATTGAAGCAACGCAATGCGGCTGCCCTTGCGGATCGCCGAGTCCCACCAGGCCGGTCCGCGCCGGGTGATCAACCGTTCGAGCTCGGTGCCGGGGATGATGCCCTGATAGGCCGTTCGCCAAGCCTCATCGTGGGCGTCCGCAACCGCGCCGGCATCGTGCGGCTTGGCGCGTCGGATTTCGATGAGGACAGTGCTCATGGCGGGATCAAAGCAAGCGATTCTTCGGCCTTCAAGTCCTGCGATTCACGACGTACTGACGATGTGGATTATTCACGGAACGGCGCCGCCGGTCCAATCCATTGACAGCAAAAAAGACAGCGCCAAACCACAATCTGTGCGGCTGTTGCACAAGCGACACGGTTGGCGGATAATTATGATGATTTTCGGCTATCGAAGGTCGCAGCGGCGCGCTTCCGCAATTGCGGCACAAGCGAGAATCACGAGACTCGCTCGGCTTCCTTGCGCCGCTCATCCTTCTTGCGCTCGTTCGGATCGAGCAGTTTCTTGCGCAGCCGAATCGATTTCGGCGTCACCTCGACCAGTTCGTCATCTTCGATATAGGCGAGCGCTTTTTCCAGGGTCATTCTAATCGGCGGGGTGAGGCGGATCGCCTCATCTTTCGAATGCGTACGGATGTTGGTCAGCTTCTTGCCTTTGAGGACGTTGACTTCGAGGTCGTTGCCGCGGGTATGTTCGCCCACGATCATGCCGCGATAAACTTTCCAGCCCGGCTCGATCATCATCGGACCGCGGTCTTCCAGATTCCACATGGCATAGGCAACAGCGTCGCCCCGATCGGTTGAGATCAACACGCCATTGCGCCGGCCGACGATGTCGCCGCGGTGCGGCCCGTAGGCGTGAAACACGCGATTCATCACCGCGGTGCCGCGCGTGTCGGTCAAAAGCTCGCCCTGGTAGCCAATCAAGCCGCGGGTCGGCGCGTAAAATATCAGGCGCACGCGACCGCCGCCGGAAGGGCGCATCTCAACCATCTCGCCTTTGCGTTCGGCGAGCTTCTGCACGACGATTCCCGAGTGCTGCTCGTCGACGTCGATAACGACCTCCTCGATCGGCTCGAGCAATTCGCCGTCGGGTGAGTGGTGAAACAGCACCTTCGGCCGCGAAACCGAAAGCTCGAAGCCTTCCCGCCGCATGGTCTCGATCAGGATGCCGAGCTGCAACTCGCCGCGGCCGGCGACTTCCATTGAATCTTTTTCCATCGATTCGGAAATGCGTAGCGCGACATTGCCTTCCGCCTCGCGCAGCAACCGTTCGCGGATGACCCGGCTTTGCACCTTGTCGCCTTCGGTTCCGGCCAGCGGCGAATCGTTGATGCGGAACGTCATGGCGAGCGTCGGCGGATCGATCGGCTGTGCCGGCAGCGGGACGGTCACCTCAGGCGCGCACAGCGTGTGCGACACGAAGGCTTCTGGCAGTCCGGCGATGGAAACGATGTCGCCGGCCGAGCACTCGTCGATCGGCGCGCGTTCGAGGCCGCGGAAGGCAAGCACCTTGGTGACCCGGCCTTCTTCGATCAACTCGCCGTCCCGATCTAGCACTTTCACCATCTGGTTGGGCTTCACTGAGCCCGAGGCAATGCGGCCGGTGACGATGCGGCCAAGATAGGGGTTGGCCTCCAGAATCGTTCCCAGCATGCGGAACGGGCCATCCTCGACCACCGGCGGCGCGACGTGCCTGACGATGAGATCGAACAGCGGCGCCATGCCCTGGTCTTTCGGTCCGGCAGGACCGCTGGCCATCCAGCCTTGCTTGGCGGAACCGTACAGGATGGGGAAGTCGAGTTGCTCCTCGCTGGCATCAAGCGCGGCGAACAGGTCAAAGACCTCATTGGCGACTTCCCGCGGGCGCGCGTCCGGCCGATCGACCTTATTGATAATGACGATCGGCCTTAATCCGACCTTGAGCGCTTTGGTGACTACGAATTTGGTCTGGGGCAGCGGGCCTTCGGCGGCATCGACCAATACGAGCGCGCCGTCAACCATGCCGAGAATGCGCTCGACCTCGCCACCGAAATCGGCATGGCCCGGGGTATCGACGATGTTGATGCGGATGCCTTGCCACAAAATCGACGTGACTTTCGAGAGTATCGTGATGCCGCGTTCGCGTTCGAGGTCGTTGGAATCGAGCGCACGCTCGGCGACACGTTGATTTTCGCGGAATGCGCCCGATTGCTGCAACAGCCGGTCGACCAGTGTGGTTTTGCCGTGGTCGACATGGGCAATGATGGCGATGTTGCGAAGATTCATGTGGGTGGTGCTAAAGTGTTGCGGGCCCCAAGGGGCCCGCTCGAAATCGACCGGAATATAGTCAGCCGCCGGCGGTTCGCAATGCATGAAGCGGCGAATGAGTGTGCTAGGGTTAGTGATGCCAGGTTGGTAAGTTTCGGCCGCTGCCGTGTTCCTGGGGTACGGATGGCAGCGGGCAATCGGGGAGGGACCCTTTGCGTTTCCCGCATTCCACCCGCAACACGCGCCGGATTCTTTGTGTGTTCCCGGCCTATACGCCCTCCTTCGGCACGTTCTCGCATGCCTATCATTTGTTCGGCCGGGTGCGGGCTTTCATGCCGCCGCAGGGCCTGCTGGTCTTAGCGGCCTACACGCCGGAGCAATGGCCGGTTCGCTTCATTGACGAGAATATCGCTCCTGCCAGCGCCGCCGATTTTGCATGGGCGGACGCTGTTTTCATCAGCGGCATGCACATTCAGGCGCCGCAGATTCACGATATCGTTCGCCGCGCCAAGGCCGCCGGCAAGGTCGTCGCGCTTGGTGGTCCCTCGGTGTCGGGCGCGCCGGAGATGTATCCGGATTGCGACTATCTGCATATCGGCGAACTGGGCGACGCTACCGACCGGCTGGTCGCCTGTCTCGACGAGAGCTGCGCCCCGCCGCCGGCACAAGTGCGATTTGAAACCTCCTACCGCTTGCCGCTCAGCGACTTTCCCGTACCTGCCTATCATCTCATCCGGCTCGATCGCTATCTGCTCGGCTCGATGCAATTTTCCAGCGGCTGTCCTTACCGCTGCGAGTTCTGCGATATCCCGGCGCTCTATGGCCGGCAGCCGCGCCTTAAAACACCGGAGCAGCTCACCGCCGAGCTTGACGCCATGCTTTCGCAGGCCCGCTATCCGTCTTTCATCTACTTCGTCGACGACAACTTCATCGGCAACAAGAAAGCGACCCGCGAAATGCTGCCGCATCTGATCGCATGGCAGAAGAAGCACGGGCATCCGTTGCGGTTCGGCTGCGAAGCGACGCTCAATCTTGCCAAGCAAACCGAAGTCCTTTCGCTCATGCGGGCGGCGGAATTCCAGACCGTATTCGTCGGCATCGAAACGCCGGAAGTCGATGCGCTCAAGCATATGCGCAAGGAGCAGAACGCGACCTTGCCGATGCTCGAAGCGATCAACACGCTCAACAGCTACGGCCTCGAAGTTACCTCCGGTATCATTCTCGGGCTTGATACCGACAGCGCGGACACCGAGGCGCGGTTGAAAGCGTTCATTGACGCGTCCAACGTGCCGATCTTGACCATCAATCTGCTGCAAGCGCTGCCGAAGACGCCGCTGTGGGACCGCCTCAAACGCAGCGGCCGGGTGGTCGCCGACGACACCGGCCTCGAAAGCAACGTCGTGTTCTTGCGCCCTTATGATGAGGTGGTGGCGACGTGGCGGCGCGCGATCGCGCATGCTTACGCGCCGGAACGGCTATTCCAGCGCTTCCTGCATCAGGTCGAGGCCACCTACGCAAACCGCTTGGTCGGCCCGGTGCGCGGCAAGCTTACCTGGAACAATCTCAGCCTCGCGCTCGTGCTCGCTTTCAACATCGCGTGGCGCATCGGTGTGTTCGCTGATTATCGCCGCTGGTTCTGGAAAGCGGTGTTGCCGGCGCTGCGTCGTGGCCAGATCGACGCAGCTTTCAGCATGGGCGTGGTCGGCCACCACATGATCACGTTCTCGCGCGAAGCGTTGCGCGGCGAGCAAAACGCCTCGTTCTATTCGGCGCAGGCGCGCCGCTCCATGAGCATGGAAAAGCCGCCGCAACCGGCCTACGAAAATCTGCGAAAGCTCGGCTAGAGATTGGCGGTTTAAGCTCTAAGCCGCGGCAAATTTACCGCCGGCCTTGCCCTCCGCGCCGGAGTGGCCGATCAGAAGGGCACGCCGCGACGCGATGGCAAAGCGGGCCTGATCGAGCGCCAGCGAGAACGACATCTGCACGTTCTGATCGTATTCTTCGTGCTCGGCCTGGTGGATGATCGCCACCACCAGATGGTCGAGATCGATCTGGAGTTGATCAAGCGCTTCGAGCGCCGGCGCATTGTTGGCCCTGCGCACGAGTTCGAGCAGCTTCTGCAATAAACGCAGCCGGCGGGTGCGGCCGCTGTTGTGGAAATAGCTGGCCATGCCGGCGATCGCCGAACCGAAGATCGGGAAAATCAGCAGACCGTAGAAGATGTCATCGCCGTATTTGTCGAAGAACGATTTCTGATCGTCATTGAGGTAAGTCAGTGCGCCCGGATGCACAAGCACGCTCGCATCCTTGTCGGTCGAGGGCGCTTCAATCTTGATTTCGCCGGGCATGTCGGCCGCCAGCGCCAGCCGCGACGTGTAAATCAGCTTCGCCAGTGTGGCGATTGCGTCGTGGCTGAATGATTTCCGCGCAACCAGGTATTCGGGAAAACTCAGCGTCTTGAGGCTGTCATCCGGGCTCGGCGGATTGCCGCCGAACGTACCCGCGTCGATGTCGGCGGAGTCGAAGGCCGGGTTGCGTTTGACGATGCCGTCCGCCTGATCGACGTCGATGAAGCTCGGCGCCTGGCCGTTTTGCGAAGCTGCGCTGACCGTCTCGCTCATCGCCTTGCCAGTCGCCGAGCCGGCGACGAAAAGTGCGTCGACCTTATTGTCGTTGACGGCCTGCGCAATGTCCTTCGGATCGATCGGCGAAACCTGCACCTGGTCGCGCGGCACGCCATAGTGATCGAGCACGACATTGAGCAAGTCGGCCGTAGCGACATCACCGGTCACAATGCCGACGCGCTTGCCGGCGAGTTTGCCGATCTTGTCGAGCGTGTCGGGCTTGTCGGCGGCGACAGCTTCGGGTTCAGCGCCGGCGGTATTGCTGCGGTCGCTATCGTCGTTCGCTTCGTTATCCTCGCTTTTGGCCGTCTTGCTGCTTTTATCGTTCTTGCCCGCCTTGGCCGCTTTGGCGGCGGCAACCTTCGCCGCCGTGCCGTTCTTGCCCTTGCGGGTCTTGGCGGCGGGCTTCTCCTTTTTTTCCGGCACGGCGGCTTCTTTCTTCGCCGGTGCGGGTGTTTCCTTCTTCACCGGAGCGGCAGTGGCCGGTGGCGGCGGCACCATCAGCGCCATCACATTCTGCCGCATGATCGCAACCACCGGCCAGGATGAAGAATCGCCGACTGTGCTGGGCAGCACGGCGAGATCGGCGGTTCCTCTGCGCATCGCTTGCGCGCTCTCCTTCGGTCCGCCGGTGGCGACGAGCTCAAATTGGATCTTGTCTTTGTCGTCGGCGAACCTTTCCATCAGCACGCGCACGAGTTTTTCGTTGGCGCTGCCGGCCGGTCCGGCGGCAATTCGCATGACGTGTGGTGCGGTCATGAAATAGAACGCCCCCCAGACCGCGCCGCCGATGACGAGCGTGCCAAGAATGGTCACCAGCCAGGTGTGGCGTAGAAACATGCGAACCCGGCTGCGCACGAGATGTTCGATGGAGCCCATGCTCATTGGCCTGCCGTGGTTATGTGACGCCGCCTCCGCATGCGCTTTCCGGCGGAAGCGTTGGGTAAGCCAAAGCTTCATGGCGAGAGGTGGCCGCTCTGGTAGGCGCGGAGGCATGGTTAATATTACCGGGCCGGGCTTTTTGCCGCTACCGCGACTTGCTGGCGTAGCGCGCCGACAGCCCGTGTTGGTTAATCGCGGCGCGAAGCAAAAATTTGGCTCCAGCCGCGGGCGGAGAAGCTTCGGACCTCCGGCGCACTAAGCCGCCGAAGGGCCGGACGACGGCCCCCATGGCCCCAAGCGCACACCGGTCGGCAGCGAATGATGCAGCATGAGCATTTCGCCGATCGTTTCCGAGGTCACTAGGCCGACCAGCCTTCCCGCGGCATTAGTAACGCCCACGGCCGGGGCGGATTTTTCCTGCAACAGCCTGAAGGCCTCATCCAAACAGCGATTGTTGCTCACCGTCGGAATGCCGGTTCTCATGACGGTGCCGACCGGCACGTTCGGTCCGCGTTTCCTGAGAGCACGGATGAGCTCGTTGCGCCCGAGCACGCCAAGCGGCCGGCCGGTGCCGTCCACCACCGGAAACTCGCTTTGACTGGTGCGAAGGAGCGTCTCGACGGCGGCATCGACATGTTCGTCCGGCGTCAGCGTGGCGAATTGGGTCAGCATCGCGGCGGTCACCGGCACACCATGCGACATGGCACGGGTCGCGACGATGTGCGCTTCGGCGGAGGCGGCGAGATAAACGAAAATGGCGATAAAGATAAGCAACGGATTGAAGAACAGGCCGAAGAAGCCAAGTGCGAATGCGACGAACTGCCCGACCGTCGCCGCGATTTCGGTGGCGTGAACATAGCCAAGCCGTGTGGCGAGCAACGCACGCAACACGCGTCCGCCGTCCATGGGAAATGCGGGAATCAGATTAAACAGCGCGAGGAACAGATTAACCGCCGCCAGCCGGTCGATCATGGAGGCATTCGCGTTCGCGAGTGCCGCGAGATGCTCGGCCGAAAGGCTTGCCCCGCCGATCACCAGGAGAGCGACCCCAATGACCACGTTGACGGCCGGTCCGGCGATGGCCACGAGGAATTCCTGGCCCGGTTGTTCCGGTATCCGCTCAAGGCGCGAAACGCCGCCGATCGGCAAGAGGATCACATCGGGCGTTTTTATGCCAAAAGCGCGGGCGGTGAAGATGTGCCCGAACTCGTGCAGCAGCACGCACAGGAACAAGAGCACGATGAACACCAGCCCATTCCAGGCGGCTTCCGGCCCGCCAGCCATGTAGTCAACACCAAAAATCCAGGCCAGGAGCAAGAGGAAGGTGACATGGATGCGCACGGCCGTGCCGGCCACTGATCCGATGTTCAAAGACCAGCCCATGGAAAACCTCCTCAACCCTCGTATCCAAACGTATGGTCTGTTAGGTAATGATCTTGCCGCGTAAGTGCGAGGAGCACGGCGGGCCAAGGCCGCTTTCACAAATGGAGTTCGTACATGGCGCAGAAGCTTTCCGCCGAGGCTCGCAGCTGGGCGCTCGCCCGACTCAACGGCTGGAGCGATGTCGCCGGCCGTGACGCCATCCATAAGAAATTCGTGTTTGGCGATTTCAACGCGGCTTTCGGCTTTATGACACGCGCCGCGCTCGTGGCCGAAAAGATGGATCACCATCCCGAATGGTCGAATGTGTACAAGACCGTCGAGGTGACTCTGTCTACGCACGACGCCGGTGGGTTGACCGAGCTTGATGTGAAGCTTGCCGAGACAATGGACAAGTTGGCAGGCTGACGTTCCATCCCTTGCCTCGCGAATGCCGTGTTTCGACACCATGATTCCCTGGCTTAACGATCGCATGAGGGACGCATGCCATTCGGATATACAGCCGCGTCGTGGGCAGACGTTGAAAGCCTGGTCCGCCGCATCGCCGCCAACGAGCAAGACCTGCAACGAAGCTTTCGGCGCAAGCTGCGCGGGCTCGCGTCCCGGCTGCCGTTCGCGGAGGATTTGATTGCCGCGCACTACTGCGCGTTCGACCGGCGGACGCCGCTGCACGTGAAGGCAACACTGGTCGGCGCGCTCGCGTATTTCGTATTGCCGGCGGATATTATTCCCGATGTCCTGCCGGTGATCGGTTACACCGACGATGCCGCGGTGCTTGCCGCAGCACTCAGGCTCGTCGCCTCGCACATTACGCCGGACCACCGCGAAGCGGCACGGCGTACCTTACAGCGAATGCGCACTTAAGGGTTAAGGGTGCAGGACGATTTTGCCCATGACCTTGCGCTCGGCAATGTCCTTGAGCGCTTTCGCCGTCTCGGCCAGCGGATAACCCGCGTGCACGTGCGCGCTTAATTTGCCCTCGGCACACCAGTGAACGATTTCGGTCATCAGCGCCCGCTGGCCTTGCGGATCGCGCAGCGCCCAAGCGCCCCACAGCACGCCGCGGATGTCGCAGCTCTTGAGCAGGACGAGGTTGAGCGCAAGTTTCGGGATTTCGCCGGCGGCAAACCCGATCACCAAATAGCGACCTTCCCAGCTGAGCGATCGCACCGCCGGCTCGGCATAGGCGCCGCCGACCGGATCGTAGACCACGTCGATGCCGCGTGCGCCGCCGAGCCGCTTGAGCGCGTCGCGCAGGTCTTCGCTGGCGTAGTTGACGGTTTCGTCGGCGCCATGCGCGCGGGCGAATTTAAGCTTTTCCTCGGACGAGGCGCAGGCGATCACGCGCGCGCCCATAATCTTGCCGATCTCAATCGCAGCAAGCCCGGTGCCTCCCGAAGCGCCGAGCACGACCAGCGTTTCTCCCGGCTTGAGCTGACCGCGCTCGCGCAGGCCATAAAGCGTGGTGCTGTAAATTACTGTGAGCCCCGCTGCGCGATCGAAGTCGAGCGCATCCGGCAGCTTGACCAGCTGCATGGCCGGCGCGGCGATGCGCTCGCGCGCTGCGCCCCAGCCGGTTGAGCCCATCACCCGGTCGCCGGGAGCGACATCGGTCACGTCCGGGCCGATACTTTCCACCACGCCGGCGAACTCCGACGCCGGCGAGAACGGGAATGGCGGCTTGTGCTGGTATTTGCCGGCGATGATCAGCGTGTCGAAGAAGTTGAGCGCGGCGGCCTTGATGTGCACCACCGCTTCGCCGGCTTTGGCAGTGGGTTCCGGAACGTCGGCTAGTTCGAGTTCGTCAGGACCGCCAAAATGGGTGCAAAGAACAGCTTTCATGG
>CAVVGN010000004.1:0-942262 GCA_963747855.1 uncultured Alphaproteobacteria bacterium | reverse complement strand
CTAATCCGCCTCAGCTTGCCGGCTGCGCCCGCTTCGGAAACAATTGCGGCCGCAACTTCGGATGGCACCCCATCATCTTCGGCGCATAGGGCGTCTCGGCGCCGAGCTCTTCGGCGGCATGCCAAGCCCAGTTGCGGTCCCACATCGCACCGCGCGCAAGGCAGATCATGTCCGCCTTCCCGGAGGCGACAATATCTTCGGCCTGCCGGTACCCGGCGATCAGGCCGACGGTCATCGTGGTGATGCCGGTTTCCTTCTTCACCCGCTCGGCAAGCGGCGCCTGGTATCCAGGCGCAAGCGGAATTTTCTGTCGCGGGTCGAGCCCGCCGCTGGACACGTCCATGTAGTCCATGCCGCGCTTCTTTAGCTCCTTCGCCAGCAGGACGGTTTCCTCCAGGGCCCAGCCGCCGTCGACCCAATCGGTGGCGGAAACCCGCATGCCGAGCGGCTTCTGCTCCGGCCAAACGGCGCGCACCGCCTCGTACATTTCGAGGGCAAAGCGCATACGATTTTCCAGCGAGCCACCATATTCGTCGGTGCGTTTGTTGGAGAGCGGCGACAAGAATTGATGGGCAAGATAGCCGTGCGCGCCATGCAGCTCGATGACATCGTAGCCGATGCGGTCGACGCGCTTGGCAGCGGCGGCGAACTCGTCAAGGCAGCGCTTGATGTCGTCCTTGGTCATAGCGTGCGGAACCGGCCAGCCGGTATCGTACGGAATGGCCGACGGCGCCTCCGGCGTCCAGCCGCCCCCCTCTTTGGTCAAGATCGGTTTGCCGCCCTCCGCCGGCGGCATGGTTGGGCCTTTACGTCCGGCATGTGCCAGTTGCACGCCGAGCTTGGCGACACCGTAGGTGCGGCAGAAATCGTGCACGCGCTTGAGCGCAGCTTCGTTCTCGTCCGACCACATGCCGGCGCATCGCGGCGAGATGCGGCCTTGCGGATTGACGTTGGTCATCTCGCACATCACGAGTCCGGCGCAGCCGAGCGAGAAGCTGCCGAGATGCATCAAATGCCAGTCGTTTGCCGAGCCGTTGTCGGAATTGTATTGGCACATCGGCGAGACCACGACCCTATTGGGCAGCGTCAAGCCGCGCATCGTGATCGGCGAGAATAATACGCTCGTCATTTATTTAAACTCCCGTTTTCGCTTGAGCCGGAATTTCCGAGATGAATCCCGAATTTGGCGCGGATGGTAGCGCCGGTCATCAGTAGCAGACGTCCCAGAACATAACACAGCGTGCGGCCACAAGAGCGCGACGCTCTCGCCTCCGGGATGGGGCTGACCGGGCCTCAATGTCGTAAGGCTAGGAAGCTATTGGGTTGGAGCTTGCGCGACCTGCGGAAACATTCGGGCATCTCGATAGACGCTATTTCTCGCCTAGAGCGACGGGAGGGTAGGCTTCAGGCACGGACCTCGCGCGATCTCCGGGCGGCTCTCGAAGTTGCCGGAGTTAGTTTCACCGAAGAGCAGAGCCGGCCTTCATGAGCAAAACGGAGGTACTAGCCCGTTTTGGAACCATTTTCTGCCCGTCGCTTTTAATTTTGCTGGAGGGGCACGCGAATGTACCAGTCATGCTTGGACATCGACAAACGGGTTGAGCGCATCCGCGAGTTGTTGCGTTCGACGACTGACCCAATGGAGATCGAACGCATCAATCGGTTGATAGCAAAGCTTTATGCGGATCGAGCGCGGTTTCACCAAAACCCGGAACGCTAGACCGCTCGCGGCGCCGGGCAAGCGGAGGCATACAAAAAGCCAGCAGCCTAAACGGTGAACTCCACCACGACGGTTTCTGCGTGCCGACACCTCGGACACTCAAAGGTACGGAGATCGAAACCCGGCTTCTCCGGCTCGATGATTGCCAGATACATTCGAGCCGAGCATTTCGGGCACTCTGGCCGCTCATGAATGGGCACGTTTTCAAGCGTATATTCGGAAAATGTCATTTTGCGACTTCTCCTGTTTTCAGGCGGGAGCGATCTACGCTCAATATGATCTGCTAACGAATGGAGCTGTGCAGAATTGCTCACTCCCCAGAACCCTTGGGAAGTAGTGGATAAATAAGAAACTTATAATTTAAACTAAGACACTTCCCAGAATTCCATCGCCGATCCCCTAATTGCGCCGGGCAAGCGCGGTGCCGGCGCCGCTGCGCATGGTGCTGTCCATGGTAGGCGTTCAGTGCAGACCACGATGACAGAATACACCGTCGAGCTTTTTCACGTTGGTGGCGAGGGCAAAGGCGTCGAGGCCGAGCTTGCCCGCGAAGACAAGCTTAATCTTGCCCGTCGCATCTATCGCTGGGCGTGCTCGCAATACCCTGGCCGGCTGGTCATGCTTTGCGATCGAGCGCGCGTCCTAGCCCGCAGCGGTCGACCGGACACGATACCGCCATGAGTGCCGGATCAGCTCGCCAAAGCGGTAGGCGGGTAGGATTGGGCACGCTCATGAACGATGATTACAAAATCTATGTCGATGCTGGGCAACCTGCGATCCTGGACGATGGCGCCGGCGCTTTGACGGATTGCGCTACGCTGGAAGAGGCTGTGTTGGTCTGGCGCAAGTTGGCGCCTGAGGAGAAGATACGAGCAACCATTAGGGTAATTGGCGGTCCCGTCTATTCAGCGCATGAGATTGACCGGCTCGATTATGGACCGGAGCCCGCGTGACGCCACGCCGCTTCCCGCGTGCCGATTGGTCCCGGCCGTTGCCCCGGCCATTGGTCATTCCCAGGGTCATGACGCTTAAGACGCTCGCCGACGTGCACGTGCTGATGCAGCATCTGCCGGAAGATCGGCGCGAGTGCTCGACATGGCGCTACGTCGCTGCCCAGCTCGATCAAGCAGCCGCCGGCGCCGACACGGTCGATGTCGCGATCGCGCTACGCAATGGTGTTGATGTTGGAGAACGTCGAGTGCCGCCCGCAGTAAGCGCTGATATTCGAGCAGACTGCCTGCAATTAGGGCGCGCCACCGTCTATCCCCCCACCTATTCTTGAACTTTGATTATGTGGTCAGTGGGGGTACCGACATATGAAAAATCAGCAACGGAGACTGCCAAGTTTTCGCGGAGATTACATACCACCGGCCTGCCCGAATTGCGGCAAGCTCACGTCCCCAACGCAACGCTCGTCCGACTACAATCTCCGTTACCTCAGGTACGAGCGACAGGTGTTCACTTGTCCTGGCTGCGGCCAGCAGACTGAGCGCATCGTGGAAGTCGACGGGAATGGTCTGAGCTAACAGTTCTGAAGGTGCAGCACAAAAACTCGCATTTGGGGAGGGATTGAGCTTGCGTGCGCAGCCTTTTTTGTAAAATGCTTTAAATCGAACAAGGCCGTGCAATCGCGTAATTGCCATCCTGATAGATGAGTGGATCAACTTCCTTTTGCGTCCTTGCGGCGTAAACTTGTCCGATAAAGATCGTATGCGTTGCATACTTTATCGTTCGGTCGACCTCGCAAAACAGATTGGATTGCGCGTCGAGCAAAAAGGGTATCCCATCAACCGTTTGACCCCAATGTCCGGTCAGAAACCGATCTTCGCCCTTTAACTTGCCGCTAAAAGTTTGCGACAGCGCCACATGGAAGCTGCGCAAGACGTTCACACAAAAACGACCACCGCGACTCAGCGCACGATGCGTCGTAGCCGAACTGTTGACGCAGACCAGCAAGGCCGGCGGATCAAAGCTGAGCGAGCTCACAGCAGTAGCGCTCATTCCATAGCGACATCCCTCACGAAAGCAGGAAATGATGCTCACCGTTGTAGCAAACCGCCTCATAGCGTCGCGAAAAGCTTCGCGGCTCTCCTGAGTGACTGTTGAATGTTCCTCGTCCTGGATACCTTGATATTCCACGAACATCGTTGGCTCTCGCCCGCTGGATTGGCCCGTCTGTTACGCTAATGGGTCGGCAGCAATGCCGAGGCGGAATTTGCCGTGGTTCTCGTATGCCGTATCGCTCATGACTTGATGCAGGCCCGCGGTGTTGAGATCGCGCAACAGCCGCCCGAGCACGTGCGGATGATGCAAACCGGTATTGCCCGCGAAGTGATAAGTCATTGTGGCGACTTCGATCGCCACGTCGGTAGCATAAAGGCATATGGCACGCACATCGGCGATATCGTGCCCCTCAATCCGTTGGCCTGCACTGGCTTTCTGGTAGAGCTGTTCGTAACGCTCGTGCATGAGGGCGCGCGCGGCCCGAATTTTCAAATCCGCTTCGGCGATCTTACGATGCACGACCTGACGTTCGTCCAATTTCGAAGCCCTAAAGGTGCCGCGCGTGGTTGTGGCCAGTTTTATGAGTTCATCAAGTGCGCGTCGCGCTGCCCCGATGGCGACGCTGCCGTGTTCCTTTGCGACGTAGCTGAAAGGCGGCAGCCGATACGACGGCCCTCCTCGCAGCGGCTGCGGGTCGAGCAGATCCCATGTGAATGAAAGGTACTCAGGAAGATGATAGTCTTCGACCGAGCAGTCGCAACTTCCAGTGCCCTTGAGGCCAACCACGTCGCGCCAATTATCATATAGAGTGACATCCGCTGTCGGCATAACTGAAAAAATGGCGCGCGGCCGGCCACCGTTTTCATTCTCGGTGCCCTCCACAATAGTTCCGCCAACGATCCACTCCGCATGACGAATGCCACTGTTGAAGCGCCAGCGCCCGCTCAGTCGGTAGCCGTCGTCCTTGCGCACAGCCCGTCCGGCAGGAAAGAACGAGATCGCTGCAGTCGGAATTTTTCCCTGGCCGAATACTCGATCCAGGCCGCGCTCCGACAAGAACACACCCAAAGACGCAATCGCCGTTGCGCCCACCATGGTGCACCAGCCGCTGGTAAAGTCGTGGTAGGCAAGCGCTTCGAGCACCAGCATCTCGGTAACCGGGTCAGCTTCAAAACCGCCAACCGCTGCGGGCAGTTTAAGCCGAAAAAAGCCAGCGTCGCGGAGCGCCGCTACCGCCTCTGGCGCGAGCGTTGCAATCTCCTCACTCTTTGGGCCGGAAGCCTGCAAAACCGGAGCAATACGCTCGACCTCAGCTAGCAATTTCCGCCGTTGGGCATTCGCGTCCGCGTTGTGCACTTGCTGGAGCATTGTTCCTTTTCCCCCGATACGCCTCAGTTGGAGTTTTCAGCCTCTGGGTTATCGTCGTCTTCACCCAAAACCTTGCCAGTCTTCACGTTCACAATGTGAGGCTGCCCGCACTTTTCGCAGTACATGGACTCGTAAGGACCGTCTTCGGGCTCAAAATTGAAGCGCTCGGGAATATCTTCGACCACAACGAAGCCCTGAACCATGGCTCCGGTGTTTGGACAGCGGTAGGTGAAGGACGCCATTGCTTTCACGCGAAGCTTTTTGATCGGCTACCAAGGCCGTCCGAGAGAATTTTTCACAGATCGCTCTTCGCTGCGAAAATCTGAGCTCAGGCCGCAGACGATTCGGCTGCAATCTGATGGGCCACTTCGGACCAGCGAATGCCTTGCAGATCGGGTGCCGGATGCACCCACCCGCAATGGCGGCACGTCCTCAACGATTCATCTGCTGCAAAACGATGCGAAATCTCCTCGTATTTCTGTTGCGATAACGTCTTCTCTGTATCCCACACATCGCGATAGATTTCGGCATCGCAACCGTCGCAATACCACGCTACGCCCTCAAGCCCAGCGTGCATCTGCTTATAGCGCAGGACCACACTGGTTCCGGCGGGCACAATGCGGTGCGCGGCGCCAGCGGGCACGTAAACATAACTTCCAGGCTTGAGCGCGAAGTGATCGACTGACGTGCCCTTGAACTCGACGTTTGCCGCGCCGGACATGAGGCAAATCAGACTGTCCTTACCGCAAACGAGATAGAACGGCTGCGGCCGATCCGTTTTGCTCAGGTGCACCTGTACCTGCTTGTCGTCCGGCAGCATCGGCATTTCATCGTACGCGCCGACCTTGACCGCCTCACGCCACACCTGGAATGTCTTTTTACGCATCGTCCTGCCTAATTCAGGCCGCGTGCCGCCTCGACGATCGTCTCGCGAGCGGTGATGGCGACCGCGCTCTGGTGCTCGTACTTGTCCCAGCCCCAGGCCGCGACCGGAAAGTCACGGTTGACGTGGCCGCATTTGGGGCAGACGTGGCGCGCCGGATCGTTGTTGTATTCTGCGAATAGTCCGGGCAACGCCGCGACCGACGGCAGCGGATGGGTAGCTTCGATCGCATCGGGGGCCGGCGTGGCATCGAATTCCTTGAAGAAGGTTTGTTCGTGGCACTTTTCGCAGCGCAGACTGATGCCTTCGGTTTGCACGCCGGATTCAGCCTGCATCTGCGTGATGGTAAAGGTCGCGAACGCCTTTGGATCTTTCTCGTTTTTCAGGAACGAATTGACGCCATGGATCAGCGCGCCGACATAGAGTTGGCCGGTCGGCAGCATCGCGCCGTTGGCGGCGAGCGTCAAAACGATTTCGTGCTGTGTATTGTGATGGAAGAAATGCCCGTAATCGGACTTTGGCCCACCAATTAGCAACGCCGAGCACGGCACCATCGCCCCAGGATGCAGATACGGAAATAGCGGCTTCAGCTGGGTGTTGCTGCCCTGAGCCACATCGAACGCATTGGCGTGAAGCGGCGGCCGATCAACCCGCGGCGGCGGAATGACAAGTTTGTCCTCGGACATCGTAGTGCTCCCAGGTCATTTGTGTTGTTTTACCATCTGTTCCATCTCGTCGCGCGAGGCGGAAAAGTGGATTTCGTGGGTTTCGTCGATCGGAAAACCCAATATTTCCATCTGCTCCTCGAGCTTTTCTTTGCTGTCAGCCTCGAACACCGAGACTAGAAAGCCCGAGCCAAGATTAGCGTAGATCTGCTTAAAGACAGCAGTCTTTGCCGCGATGACGTTCGGCGCGTTCTGTGCGATTTCGTCCGGCTTGAGGCCCGGAGCGCGGTGAATGGTGATGAATTGCGGCATGTTTCCACCCCTCTTGGTCTGCGGTCTTCTAGAGACCTACTTCTTTTGCCAGGCGTTGAGTGCGTCGGTCCGACCACTCGTTGCGATTTCGGCATTCCGGATCGAGCGTTCGCTGGATTCGCACGATGAGACGTTTGAACGTACGAATTTCGGCATCCGACAGGTCGGCCATAGCGCGCTCATTCACTTTGCGGATGAGCGGTGACATGGTCTCAGCCAATTTCTTGCCGCGCGCAGTCAGGCGGACCAAGCTCTTACGCCGATCTTCGGTCGATTTGGCCACGGTAACCAGTCCGGCTTTTTCCAAGAATTGCACCGCAACAACCGTTGTCGGCCCCTGACGACCGACCCGGCGCGTCAAGTCACCGACCGTCAGCCCGTCTTCCTCCCAAAGCTCGCGCAGGTAGCGCCATTGGCTCACGGTCACTCCGTTCGCCTCCGCGCTCTGGTCCATCACGTCTTCCCAGCTCTCCGCCAATTGCCGAATGTGATAGCCGACGCTGCGTTCCAGCGGGACGAGGTCGCTCTCGGCATGAGCTGGAGCAGGAACTGACAGCGCTTGGAGCTTGCCCACGGCGATTTCCATAGGTATCTATATAGAGCCCTACCAATATAACGGGAGCGTGCCATTGTCAAAGGAACCCTATGCGGAGCCTCGGCTCGATCACCCCGTTACCCTGCACATGATGGGGGACTGGGGGATCGCCAACCTGCACCGCATCTGCGGATGGATCAGCGCGGAACTTTGGCGACGTTCTCCACCCGGCTCCCGGATTGCGACTTGGTCCGGCAGGGGCGGTACGGACGCCATCGACGCGGTCCTCGACGGCGACGTTCAAGTCGCGCTGTTCGTTCCGGCCGGTTTCGGTCGCACCATCTTTGAACGCCGCGGCATTAAGGACCGTTTGGACGTTGGGCGCTTACGCGCCCTTGGCACGTTGCCGCAGGATGACGCGCTGGTCTTCGCGATCGACGCACGCTTCGGCATAGAGAGCTTTGTTGATCTCCGCGCCGACCATCCGGCCTTTACTCTTTCAACAGCGCCGGACGACGGCATCAACATGACGGGATTTGCGGCGCATCGCATGCTCGAAGCCTCTGACATTTCGGCGGCGACAATCAAGTCCTGGGGCGGCAGCCTGCTGTTGGGCGAGGCGCCATGGGACACGATTCCGCTGGTCACCACCGGCAAAGCCGATGCGGTTTTATTCGAAGCGATCATGACGCCGTACTGGCGCGAGCTATGCGGCACAAGGAAAATGAAATTCCTGTCTTTCGAAGATTCGGCGCTCGCACTGGTCGAAGAAAAATTCAAATGGAGCCGCACGAAGATCGCCGCCGACAGGTTTGCAGGGATGGCGGGCCCGTTGCAGGCGCTCAATTTCTCGGACTTTCTCTTGTTCTGTCGTGACGATTTTCCAGACGAACTCTCCTACGTCATCGCCTCCATCCTGTGTGAAACATCGGACCTCCTTGAGAGCCAATACCGCCACATCCCCCCGGCCGACAGTCCGGTCACCTATCCGCTAAAGCCCCATAAGATCGCCTCAACCTCAATCCCGCTGGCTGCCGGGGCAGAGCGCTATTACCAGGAACACCATTTTCTGAAACCCACTCCCGTTGCTGTAACTGGATAGCTGCAGGGCAGAATGAGCGGGGAGAGCCGAACGATTGTGCTGCTGGTGGCGAGCCAAAGCGGCACGGCCGAAATGGTCGCCGACGAACTCGCGCAAGAGATCAAAAATCAGGGATTAGCCGCCCGGATCATCAGCATGGAGAAGGCAAAACTCTCGCTTTTTTCGGAGTACCAAACCTTCATCGTTTGCTCGTCGACTTATACAGGGATCGACTGGCCGCTGACGGGCGTTTTCGCCGGACGACCTGACTTCCGCTTTTTCCAGAGCGCGATGTCGGCTTAGGGCGGTAAAGCGGCGCGCAGATTGTATCCAACCTCACTGCTGTGCAACTTCGGCTCAAGCTATCCTGAAGAACCTGGGGCGGAGATTCTGTAACATGGCAAAGGTCGTCTATGGACTGAACCAGTCCTTGGATGGTTACGTCGACCATCTGGAATTTAGACCAAACTCGGCGCTCTTTCGTCACTTCATAGAGCAAGTGCGCAACCTGACTGGCAGTGTGTACGGTCGCCGCATGTACGAGGTAATGCGTTATTGGGACGAAGACCGTGCGGACTGGGTCGCGGAGGAACACGACTTCGCGGCGGCGTGGCGGAGCCAGCCGAAGTGGGTTGTGTCGCGCTCGTTGAAGTCGGTCGGGCCCAACGCCACACTCGTCGAGGATGACATCGAGGCGGTGATACGCGGGCTGAAGGCTCAGCAGGTTGGGGAGATTGAAGTTGCCGGACCAGACTTGGCAGGAAGCCTAACCAACCTTGGTCTTATTGATGAGTATCGACTTTACCTCCACCCCATCGTACTTGGTCGCGGCAAGCCATTCTTCGCCGGCCCCCGGTCGCCGCTCCGCCTTGTAACCAGCGACCTCGTTGGTGAGGACGTGATTAGGTTGACGTACGTTCCCGCTTAATCGCGCGACTTGTCCGACGGACTGCGCCGACGCGTCAGGTCCGCCTTGAGTTAACCACGCCTGATCGACGGGGCCCGCGTAATGTCGGCTTGCCCTCAACTTCAGACATACCACCGGCGAACGACGAAACGGGCCATGACCGACATCGTTTCGGGGCCGCATGTCGCGATGGGCCACGAAGAGACTCGTGCGATGAAACACGAGAAAATGGACGCAGCGTTTTGTTTGTTGTCGGCTCTGCGCCATCGACGCCGACGAGTGTTGCCGCGTTCCGCCGAACGACGTTGATCGGGTCGCGCCTTAATCTAGCGGCATTCCACGTTGAGTATATGATTGTGAGAATCAGCGAGGGGGACCACATGCGGCGCTTGTGCTCAACGATTTTGCTTTTATTGGCACTGGCTCCGCTGGCCATGCCCGTGGCCTCTAATGCGCAAATTATCAGCATTACAATCGCACCACCGGAGTTGCCGGTCTACGAGCAACCGCCAATTCCTGCCGCCGGTTACATGTGGTCGCCTGGCTATTGGGCGTACGATCCAGACGGCGGCTATTATTGGGTTCCGGGAACTTGGGTATTGCCGCCGACCGTTGGTTTGCTTTGGACGCCCGGCTATTGGGGGTGGCGAGACGGTATCTACGCGTGGAACGATGGCTATTGGGGACCGCACATCGGATTCTACGGCGGGGTCTACTATGGTTATGGCTATGGCGGCGTCGGATACGAGGGCGGACGCTGGAACAACGGCGTGTTTGTCTACAATCAGACCGTCAATAATTTTGGCAGCGTCACGATCACCAACGTCTACAGTCAGACCGTCATCGTCAACAACAGTGCAACAAGGGCGAGCTTCAATGGTGGTGCCGGCGGCACGACGGCCAAGCCAACACCTCAAGAGCTTGCGGCCGCGCACGAGCAGCACGTTGCGGCAACGCCCGCTCAAGTCCAACAACAGCATACGGCGAGCACCAACAAAGCCCTGTTCGCGTCGCAAAACCATGGTCAGCCGGCGATTGCAGCAACCTCTAAGCCAGGGGAGTTTACCGGCAAGGGTGTCGTGGCGGCGCGACCAGTAGCGCCAACTGGCGCCGAGGCGGTAGGTAAGAGTCCCGGCGGTCTTTCACCACAGTCGACGAAGCCTAATGCCCCTGGGCAGGCTAAGTTGCCAAATACCAAACCTGCCGGGGCTGCGGACAAGATCGGACCAGCCCACGACCAGGCGAAACTCAATGGTGGAGGCCCGCCCAAGTCATCGACAGTTGGGGCTAAGCCGCCGCCACCGCAGGTCGCAAAGCCCAATCCACCGCCTCGGCCGGTTGCTGCGGCGAAGCCGCCGCCTCCGCCGCCCGCGAAGCCCGCAGCAAAGCCGGCGTGTCCGCCTGGCAAGCCCGGCTGCAAATAGCGCGCGCCGACCGCAGATCGCAGCACCCGTCGGCCCTTTTCTTTCGAAAGGCGGCGGAACCTGCGCAGTACAACAACCAACGCACCGGGCCGATTTGGGGTACGTTAAGTTCTAATTAAGTTTTACGGACCAGCCTCGAAGCGGGGGGAGCTAGAGGAGAAATTCTCATGCTCCAGATCTTGTTCGCATGTGCGCGTACGGGTCAATTTGTTCCCACCGGAATCGAGACAGACCTCGATACTTTTATTGCGCTACCCGAAGTTCTGTCTCTGAGCCGATGTCCCGCGTGCGGTCGCAGCCACTACTGGACCAAAAGCGAGACTTGGATTTCCGATTCGCTGCGCAACTGTTCCGCGGCGCTTCCCGCAGAATTTGTCCTTCCTCGGAAAGAGGCCGCGAACTGCGGCGGCTCTATCTCTCGTCCTCCCGTTCGCGCAGTCGCGCGAGGAGCGTGAGTACCGCAGGCGATGAATCTTGTGGAACTTCATAGCGCGCCCGCAGCTCTTGTCCGATTGTCACGCGCACGGCGCGTCGCGCGGCCGCCTTCGTGTAAGGCAGCCATTCTGGCTCATAGCTTGATCGAGGGCCACAACCTATCATGGGCGCAATCACTACTTGCGCCCCTCATGAGAGGTAAAGGGAAGGAACCGGCAATTCGTTCCTAAGTGGACTATAGAACCCCGAGGTCTTTGATCTCTATCACGCACAACTGGAACGAAGGTCTCCCGGTGCGGTTTAGCTCGTTAGCTGGGGGGTCGCAAAAAGGGAGTTCCACCAATGGCCGGTAATAACCATTTCGCTGACGTGATTTCGGCGGTCCAACAGGCACCGCAAAATCAACGTACTGACAAACTGATCCAAGGCATTGCCGAACAGATGCAGCAATCCGGCAATGCGCAGACCCAGCAACTCGGCCAAGAACTGGCAAGCATCAAGCCGCAGTTGGTGCGAGCCTGTCAGCAACAGCAAGGCGGCTGATTATCTACGGCAGTGGGCCAATGCGGAAACTCCCCGGACGAAGTCCGGGGAGTTTTTATTGGCGCGGACCTTAGTTCCGCTGCACTGGCACCGTTCTTTCTGTTCCATCTGCGCGACTGTGGGTCGTTGGCGACCATGCGGTCGATCTTGCCTGCCGGCTCATGTCCGCTTCGATCCCAAAGCGACCTAAGTGTCGGTTGCGTCCCAAATGACGTGACGTGCCATGAAGAGACTCATGCGCTGCAACATAGGCACAAACAGAAAGACCGCCTCGCGGCGGTCTCTCCGAAATCTGTCTAGGTAGTTTGGTCAAGCGGCCGCGAGAGCAGCACCGTTCTTCGTCGTCCCGCGATGAGCAAAGAAGCCGAGACCGAGGAGACCCGCGAGGATCATAACCCAGGTGGAGGGTAAGGGAGTGGAGGATATGGTCGCTTCGAGCCCGGTGCTCAAATTGCAGTAGCTGCACCCTCCGGACGTTCCAGTTTCGGCGATAAAATTTACTAATTCGCCAGCAGCCAAAGTTTCCGTCAGGCTGAAGGTATAGGTTTGGAGATAGGTAGAAATCGTTTCGGGCCCGAATATGGTGCCACTTAGACTCTCTGTAATCAGGACAGGGTGTGCTGCACAATTACCGCCGCAGTTGTTCTGGTTGTCCGCACCAAAAAATTCGCCAGTTATCGTGTAGGTGCCTGCGCTTGGCGCGGTAAAGCGCACGTCAACGGTTTGGCTTTCCGGGTCCATCGTGAGATAGCTGGTCCCGAACTGCACCGTTCCATTCGACGTCGACCCAGAAACAGCGCGACCTACGATTATGGAATTCGGCACCGCTTGACCGCTCCACCAAGCTTGATAGGTCCCAGGGGACAGGGTGTCGGGAAGCAAGGTGTTTGAGTAAAAGTAGGACCACACACCATTCGGGTTAGCCGACAGGCTAAAATCAGCTGCCGCGTTATAAACCGCCGCTCCCGCTTGCGACGTAGGCGCAATTAGCCAGGACAAAACGCTTGCCGCGATGACGTAGCCTGGGCGCTTCATCACAGACTCCTCCCTGAAATCAGCTAAGAATTTCAGGGTCTCGAATGGTTGACAAAGAGTCAATGGTTCTAAGCGGTCAATCGGTGGCTTTCCGCTAGTGATCAACACCTGTTTCAAACTGAGCGCCGCAAAGGGCTAGAGTCGGACGTCAGTGCGGCGGAACTTATTCACGCTGGAGTGCGCCGCCGCGGAAAGCCAAATGAAACAACTCATTCACTGTCATCACTGTCATTAATCACAGTCCCGCATTAGTCACAGTGTGTCCTGCGATTTATCACAGTATCCATGCGGCGACTTTCCGGCTTGATGATGGTTCATCGAGTTGCTCAGCGACGCCGTCTGCTCCCGGAGCGGGGCCGCATGGCAAATGTTCGTCGAAAAATTCTTTGCATAGAAGACAATCTCGAGGCGGCCAGTCTGATCGCCGAAGAACTGGTCGATCGCGGGTTCGAAGTCAGCACGGCCCATGGCGGTCAAGAAGGATTGATGGCCGTGATGAAGGCCACGCCGGATTTAATTTTGTGCGACGTTAGCATGCCGGGCATGACCGGCTTTGAAGTGCTTGAGCGTTTGAATGAGATCGCACCGCGTCTGGGCCGGATACCGTTGGTCTTTTTAACGGCATTATCAGATCGCGATACTGAGCTTAAGGGGCGGCAACTCGGTGCCGACGACTACGTGACCAAACCGATCGATTTTGATCGGCTAATGTTGATCATTGAAGCGCGAATTGCCGGCGTCGCGCGCACCAAGCGAGCATCCAAGATACCGAAGCTGAACAGCCGCGAGATCGAGGTTCTCACCTGGGTATCGCGTGGTAAAACGTCGCCTGAAATTGCGCGCAAGTTAGGCTTGGCCAAGCGCACCGTCGACTTTCATGTTGACAATGCTCGCACAAAACTGGGCGCGGAGACCCGCACGGAGGCGGCTATCAAGGCACTGGCCATCGGTCTGATCAAACCGTAGCGCGGTCCGCTTACCTTTCTGTGATGTCATGGATGTCTGGGCTGAAAACTGGCGCCGCCGATGGTGACCATAACGTTCTTCGCCGGGCCTCCGATCACACCTGGGCCCGCTCCTGGGCGGACCATATCGCGACCATCGATCACGGAATGGTTCATCGCTGTGTTTAGTCGTGAGTTGAGCGGCAGCCCACTCGAGGTATGCAGGGGCATGAATTTGCCCCGAAAACCGTTGCCTCCAGCGTCCGTTCCGCGATTTGGCGCGGAACTCGTGTTCTTCAGTGTCCCGTCAGCATTCGCCCGCGGGGAAACCTTCACGTCGGCTTTAACGTCGGCGCCGGTCCGCTGCACCGGTATCCCGATCGCATTTCTCACGACACCCACATTGGCGCCGCGCGTCAACGTACGGCGATAACTGCCCGACTCCGCCGCCGAATGGGCGATTTTTGCTTTCGTCGCTCGGTGCGCTTTTAGCCCGCGCCTGAACTGGGCCGAAGGCTGCGTCGTGATACTAGTGTCGATTGGATTTGCTTCAACGCCGGTTTGATTGGTGTCCGGGGCGGAATATTGGGCAAATGCGGCGTCCATCACCGCAGCGCCAAACAACGCCACTTGCACGGCAAGAAGTCTCGCCAGCAGCGGTGCATGGCTCCGCATGGTCCTCATCACTCGGCCGGGGTGAACTGATCGGCGTCGGGGGACCCGAGCGATCCGGGCTCCCGTTCAAGGAACATCATGCGCAGCGCCGGGACGACGACGAGCAGCATAATTGGCCCCACCAGCATGCCGCCGACGACGACGGTAGCCAACGGCCGCTGCACTTGGCTACCGATGCCGGTGGAGATGGCCGCGGGCAACAAGCCGATGCACGCCGACAGCGCGGTCATCAACATCGGCCGCATCCGCTGGGTCGCGGCGTGATACATTGCCTCGCCGGCAGCCGCTCCGGTTGCCCGGACCTGGTTGTAGTAGGTGATCATCAGGATGCCGTCCATGACCGACACCCCAAGCAGCGATACGAAACCGATCGCCGACGAGATGCTCAGATCAAGGCCCGAGACATAAAGCGCTAGCACGCCCCCGCCGACCGCGAACGGAATGCCGGCAAGCGCCAAGACACTGTCGCGCAGCGAGTTAAACAGACCGTAGAGCAGCACCATGATCAGCAACAGGCTGATCGGAATAATGACTTCAAGGCGGGCTTTTGCCTTTTGCAGGTCTTCAAACTCGCCGGCCCAGATGATGCGATAACCTACCGGTAGCTTCACATTCTTGGCGATGCGTTCCTGCGCTTCGGCAACTGTACCGCCGAGGTCGCGACCGCGAACGCTGAATTTGATCGGGATGTAGCGTTCCCTGGACTCATGATAGATGTAGGAAGCGCCGGTATCGAGGGAAATGTCGGCGAGTTCACTTAGCGGAATGTAAGCGTTGACACCGGCCGGTGTCTGATAGCCGACCTTGATATTACCAACCGCTTCGAGGCTGTGACGATATTCTGGCGGCAGACGAACCTGCACGTTCCAGGAGCGATCACCCTCGAGCAGCGTAGTCGCAATGGCACCGCCCAAAGCGGCTTGAATGACGGTGTTGACGTCACCCGTGTTCAGGCCGTAACGCGCGGCTTTCTCGCGATTAACTTTGACATTCAGATTCGGCTGTCCCTGCACGTGGAAAATTCCAAGATCGGCCATGCCCCTGACTTGTGTCATTTGGCGTTGAACCTGGGTCGCCAGGTCTTCTATAATATTTTGATCGTGACCGATGATTTTGACAGAGTTGGCGCCTTTCACGCCGGAGAGCGCTTCTTCGACGTTGTCCTGAATATATTGTGAGAAATTGAAAATCACGCCGGGCAGTTCGTCGGTGAACTCCTGCTGAAGCCGATCGATCAACTGGTCCTTGGTATAGCCTCTCGGCCACTCATCGTAGGGCTTGAGCGGCGCGAACAACTCTACGTTCGAGAAGGGCGAAGCATCGCTGCCGTTGTCCGGCCGGCCATGTTGCGAAACGACGTGGAGCACCTCCGGGTGACGAAGTAGAATTTCGCGCATTTTTGCCGTCGCCGGCTCGCCCGCTTCCAATCCCATCGTCGGCGGCATTGAGGCTCTAATCCAAAGATTACCTTCTTCAAGCGCCGGCAGAAACTCGCTGCCGAGCCGCGTCGCCAAAAGCCCAATAGCGACAAGGAAGGCCGCGGCGATCGCCAGCATGATCTTCCGGTGATCGAGCGACCAGTGAAGGGCAGGAGAAGTAGATTCGATGCAAGAGGCGCACGACGAATCGTCTCTGTCTCTTGCACGTGCCGAGGAAGCAAAAACGACGCCAGCACTGGCGTGACTGTAAATGTCGAGAGCAACGCCCCGGCGAGCGCCAACCCGTAGGTTCGGGCCATGGGATTGAAGATTTGGCCTTCGACACCCTGCATGGTGAACAAAGGAACGAACGCCGCTACGGTGATCAACGCCGAAAAAAAGATGGCATTGTCGACCTGAAGGGCGCTCGCGAAAATCAGGCGCAGCCGTTCCGTCCAGCCGCCCTCTACCGCAGCGCGTGGGATCGACGCCGAAGCGTCCTTCTGACAATTGCTGCAGCAAGCTCTGTCGGGCCGCCGGGCGACTGGAAGTTCCGGAAAATGTTCTCGACCAGGATCACCGCCGAATTGACAATGATGCCGAAGTCAACCGCACCGACCGAGAGCAAGTTGGCGTCCTGTCCCAGTCAGCACCATGATGATGACGGCGAAAAACAGCGCAAACGGAATGTTGACGCCGACGATGACGGCGCTGCGCAGATTGCCGAGGAAAAGCCATTGGATCAAAAAGACCAGCAAACAACCGAAAATAAGGTTGTGCAGCACCGTATGGGTGGTGATGTTAACAAGACGCGATGCGGTCGTAGTAGGGAACAAGTTTGACCCCAGGCGGCAACTCGCCGTCGGTGTTGAGCCTTTCAATTTCAGCCTTGATGCGCGGCACGACATTATTGGTGTGAAAAGTTCGCCCCATTACGACAATGGACAGGGCAACGTCACTCTGGTGATCCAGGCCAGCAATACCGAGACGCGGCACGTAACCGACTGACACTTTGGCGAGATCTTTTATCTGAATGGGTACTCCGTTGAATTGGCCAAGAACGACGTTCTCGATGTCATTGACGTGATACCCTTGCGTCAAGTCCTCGTTGCCGCCGCTATCAAATAGCCCGATGCCGCGAATGTTTACGGATTGCTGGCCAATGGTGATCTCACGGCCGCCGACATTGATATTGGCATTGCCGAGGGCAGCGATAATTTGCGGTATGGTGACGCTGTAGGCGTCCAGTTTGTGCAAATCGACGTCGACGTTGTATTGCTTGGTCGTACCGCCCCATGAATTTACCTGCACGACCCCGTCGGTGACGGTGAATAGGCCGCGGGTGGCGATCCAGTCTTGCACTGTACGTAAGTTGGTGAGCCCGAAATGCGGCGGCCCGACCACCTGATAGCGGTAGACCTCGCCGACCAGGCTCGATTGCGAAATATTCGGTATTTGGTTGCCCGGCAGGGTAACGTTTTGCTGCAAGCTCAACGCCGCTTGCGTGTAAGCGAAGAAAAAATCCACACCGTATTTGAAGGTAACGCGAACGAATGTAAGACCGTAGAACGACGTAGATCGGATGTTGTCGATGCCGGGAGTGGGGTAGAGACCAATTTCCATCGGGATTGTGTAATAGCGTTCCATCTCCTCGGCCGAGAGACCGGCTGCCTGGGCGGTGATTTCGAGAATAACGGGCGCAGGATTTGGATAGGCCTCGATATTCAGCTTGCTGAAGGCGACCAGGCCGGCACCGATGAAGACCAGGAGACCGAGCAGGATGATCGCGCGCCGCGTGAGGCCGAATGAAAGAGTGCCTTTCAGCACGCCCAGCCTCCGTTATCCCAATAGGGGATGCCCGAGCATGTCATTGGGTCCCCGCGATTGTCACCATGTTGCTGAGAAAGACCGCGCCTTCGGTGGCGACCAGTTCGCCTGATTGCAGTCCCGTGAGAATTTGCTGGTAGCCGTCGCGAGACCCTCCGATCGCGACTGTTCGCCTTGTGAACCGGCGACGATCAGCGGTGACCCAAACGGTTTGCGTGCCGTCACCCTCCCGCACCACGCCGGCAAGCGGCACCGCCGGGGAACGAACCGGCGCGCCGACGCTGATGGTGAAATTACCGAACATGCCCGAACGCAATTCGTGCTGCGGGTCGCTGATCTGCGAGCGGACAAGGATGCGACGGGTATTGGGATCGACCGTGGCGCCGATCGTCGTGACTTTGCCATCGAATATCCGGTCAGGAAACGCGCCGAGCTTGACTTTCACCGCCTGACCCACACGGAAAGCCGCGCTGTCGTTTTCCACGACATTGGCCAACATCCACATTGTGTCGATATCGGCCACGATATAGGGCGGCGGCGGGTTGGCCGGCTGCACGAAGAGACCAGGCGCGGCATTACGCTGGGTGATGCGGCCGTCAATCGGGCTCGGCACGACCAGCCGGGGGTCAGCCAGGCGATCGGCGACGATGCGATCGATTTCGGCGTCGGACTTGCCAAAAATGCGCACCGAATCACGCGCCGCACGCAGAGTGCCCTCGGCGGTTTGCTGATCAGAGATCGCCTGCTCCAGATCATGCTGTGATACGGCGAGAGTTTTATAAAGTTCGCGCAGGCGCGCCAGATTGCGCGTCGTCAGGTCCATTACTCCCACAGCTGCGATCAGATTTGATTCGGCCTGCAGCAGATCGGGGCTGTCGATCGTGAATAGCGTCTGACCTTTTTTCACGTCGTCACCGACGGCGGCAAACAACGCGAGGATCTTGCCCTGGTATGGCGCAAAGACCTGGGTCTCCATGTCCTCGTTGAAATCGATGCTACCGACTGCCTCCTTCTCGACTGGGAATTCGCGCTCTTCGACCGGTTCGACCTTTACTGCGGCGAGCTGCGAGTCGGTGAGGTTAAGGCTAAATGCATCGCTAGCACCGCTCGTCATCGCTGTATTTGTCACTCCGTCGGCTTTCGTTGCCGAAGGACCAAGCGAGGCGTTCGGGTCGCCGTCAGGCAGAAAAAAAATATAGATGACGACAGCGATGGCAGCACCCGCGAAAGTCATGGCTATTCGAGTGCCGGTTAGAATTTTCGCGGCCGCCATCGACGAACTCGCCTGCCTGCGATCAGCGATTGCAAAATCGACGGCGATAATCGGCGCTTATCTACACAGCGGTCCACTGTGAGAAGTTTCAATTTTTACTGTGAAAGATAACAGTTCCCGGAAATCGAAATAAAATCGCACCGACCGAGGTCCTGGCCACGACTGTGGTGGGTCAGCAACGCCTGATCGACAATGTCCGCGGCTTGTCCCTCAACTTCGGACATATCGCTGCGTCGCGGCAAACGGGCCACAAGCCGACATTTGCTTGGCCTCAGAGTGAAAAGTGGCCGCCGACCGAGGCGGCCTACATCACTTTAGCTTTGGTGGATGGATTATGGCTTCCGCCAGTTTCAGCCATTCCGCCGCCATCTCACGTTGAAGGGTGCGGTATTCCTGATCCGGGGCCACTGGCACCATCTTCAAGCAATGCTCGGCGTAACGCGCGTATTCCCTGTGCTGCTGCTTGTCATTCTTCGGAATAGCCATGCTTCCCTCCGCTGACGGGCGAAAATCTATCTGTAGTGTCCCATTGGGGAGAGTCTGGTCAAAATTGAACAGTATCGGGCTCTATTCGTCATCTCCTCCAAGCACCCTGCCTGTTGTCGGATTCACGAGGTGAGCCCGCTGGCACGCGAGGCAGGTGATCGTCATATAAGTTTCGGGGTCCGATACTTCCTCGGCGACGAAGCCCTGAACTCTCTGACCCGTGTTCGGGCAACGATAAAGAAACGGCGGCATTTTGATTTGCCCGTTGGAAATTATAAGGCGACCAAGGTCGGAGCCGAAAAGGTGCCTAGGAGCTTTCGGTTCGGCATTGGCCGCCAGCTCTGGGAACTACCCCCGTAACGCCCCGAGCCGGATTTCACGTTAGCATCATGAACCGCAGGGGCCTTGATCTCGATCAAATCTGATCTGGATCAAAACAATAGGCGGCCTACTTGTTTGGTTTGCCCTGTATCCAAGCCTCGGAGTGTTTCCAACGATGCATTTTTCCGCAAGCAGGACAGATCAACAAAAACTGCATGCCCGATAAGGAGTTGAATTTGATCTTTTCCGTACTCAACCCAGTGGAGACGCTTTTTTGAGTTCGGGACAGTGAATCAGAATCTGAGGCATCACCTGCGCGCCTTTGCCCCAAGGTACAGGATGAACAACGCGACAATCGCAACCGTTACGGGCATCCATTTTGGAACTGGATGCCGAGGAACGTAAAGCCGGTAACCAGCCAATCGCCCACCGCTATGCCCTGTCCTTTCCGGAAATCATATCCGCGCGTAGCGATGATGTAGCCCCGACAAAACGGGCGTAGCGGCAATATTTCCGTATCGTTGGACCGCTCGACCCAGCGGGGTATCCTTGTGCAGCGATAGGTGTGTGCGCGAGTTCATTATAATAGCTGGCGTACGAAGTTAGAATCTGCCGCAGGTGCGCCTCGCCGAAGATCAGCATTCGATCCAGGCACTCACGGCGCAGAGTACCGATCAGACGCTCCATGTGACCATTTTGCCCTGGTGACCGGGGTGATATCGGCCGGTCGCGGATACCCATGGCCATCACCCGGCGCGAGAAGGCATGCCCGTATGCCCTGTCGTTGTCACGCACCAGGTAGGTCGGCGCCGATGCCCAGGGGAAGGCTTCGGTGATCTGTCGCGCTAGCCACTCTGCTGTCGGATGCCGCGTCACCTCGAACCACAGTAACTGCCGCCGGCCGTGACCCAGAACCACGAACGCAAACAAGCGCTCAAAGGTCACCGTCGGGACCACGCACATATCGATGGCGGCGATTGCCTCAGCGTGGTTCTGAAGAAACGTCTTCCAGGATTGCGACGGCGGCCTCCGACCCCGCATCATGTATTTGGAGACCGTCGACTGGGCGACCTCGAACCCCAGCATCAGCAGTTCGCCATGGATCCGGGGTGCACCCCATAGCGGATTCTCCCTGCTCATCCGTCGGATGAGATCGCGTAGCTCGCGATCGACCTTTGGCCGCCCTGCCCTATTTCGGGATCTCCGGCGCCAAAACGCCGTGAAGCCAGAACGATGCCATCGCAAGATAGTCTCTGGCTTCGTTACCTGCGATATCTCGAGCAGACTGGGCCAAATCCGCGTCATCCATACCAGCAGCGCCCAGTCACTACCGTACAGCCGCAGACGGGGAGGTGCTCGCCTTAATGCGATGTTGAGCTGATGACGCAGAAACAGGTTCGCGGCTTCGAGCCTACGTCGCGACTTAAATATGTCGGCGAGGAATATCACGAGCAAATGCAGGAACGTAGGCAGCATACCTGATGATGCAATGATTCTGTCTCACCAGCGAATCCAGGCCGGATAAAATTTCGGAAAGGACAACGTCCAGCATCATGATCGGCTCAACATTCGGAACAAGGGGCGACGGTCTACGCTTTGCGTCGCAGGTCCAGAAGCCGTTTCGCCTTGCCTTCTCTACCAACGCCCGTAAGCGGCGCGAGCGACCCCTCTTCGACTAGTTCAACCAAGACCTTGATTCCCAGATCGTTATGCAACCGATGGTTCAATTGTTCGGCAAGCCCCTCAATTCCGCCTGACGAGTTTCTTACCTCGACGCGAACAACAAGTTGGTCGCGGATCGCGCCTTCGGCTTCATGACGGGTCGCAACGCAAATCCACTCGCCCGTGGTTCTGCCATCGGATTTGATCGCCGAGAGGCATGCCATGGGATAAACGTTCACTCCGCGTAGCTTGATCATATCGTCGCTGCGGCCAAGAAAGTGATCCATCCGCTTGAAGCACCCGCCGCACGCGCAGCGCTCGGTCGAAATGATGCGCCCGAGGTCGCGCAAATTGTAGCGTACGACCGGAGGGATATTCCGAAAGAAGACCGTAGCGACGAGATTACCGGTCTCGCCTTCCGGCAAGACTCGCCCGGTTTCGGTGTCGACGACCTCGAGATAGATCATGTCTTCCATGACATGCAACCCATTCTTCGCGACACATTCTGATGCTCCGCCCCCGATCTCGTTGGCGCCGTATTGGTCGTAAACCGGGCAGCCGTAGAGCGCCTCCAGTTGGCCGCGTAACCGTCCCTCGGTGTCTGGACCGAGAAATGTTGAGATAAATTTGGTTCCCAGCTCACGCACGTCGCGTTTGAGCTCTTCGCGACAAACCTTCGCCAGCACTGTCAAGTATTCCGGAAAAGAAACCCAAATATTGGTCCCGTACTCAAACGCCAACTGCAGTTGGCGCAGGCTCGATGTTACGGTACCGGCTCCGGTCGTGACCGGCATGATGCCCAGATAGTCGTGGCATGCCTTGTACATACCCCAACCGAGGTTGGCGAGCGAGCAAGTAACCGGAATCTGCATCACATCGCCCGGACGTCCACCTTGCAAATATAGGCAGCGTGCGGAGTTAATCGCCTGGACCTCCCATTCAAGCGGAGAAAACAGAATGGCGCGAGGCTTGCCCGTGGTACCACCGCTAGCGTGGACTTTCATTGGCGTCTTTGCCAAATCGCCGGAGCCGATATTGTGAAGTCGCCCGAACGGCGGAAAGTCCTGCTGATCAGTTTTGACGTCTTCAGAGTTGTAGGTTGGGAGTTTGGCGATGTCGTTTAGACTTGTGATATCGCTAGGTTGAAGTCCTGCCTGCGACCAGCGCTTGCTGTAAAATGGATTGTTCCATCCGCGGACGACCGTTTCCAGAAATCGTTGGTTTTGCAGCGCAACGATCCGATCGCGCGGCCACGTGAATACACTACCCACGAACACATCAGGCACCGGATACGTCGACCAAAGCGCCTTCCAATCGAGGCACGTCTGGTAAAGCGGCAAATCACTTTCAGCGTAAGAACTGGACATTTAACCCTCGCTCCCTGACTTCAGTTCAGCGGCCGGAGATAGATCACAATCTCCTGCCTGCGAGCGGCCAGCCATCAGTGTGTCTCCAACGTGTGAAACGTCCCGTTTGAAATCTGACGCAGCACCACCTCTTCGCCGGAGCTGAATAGATCGTGACGTTCCGGACTGAAATTGACCGCGGTCCCCCGCTGCCCTAGCGCCGTTGGCCAATTTGTTGTGCCCTCCAGGGCGTCACGAAGTGAGGCGTGCGCCGTACCGCCGCGCTTCATGGCGTCGGTGAGAAAGCGCAAGAATTCCCATACTTGAACGTCAGAAGCGTCGCCTTTAGCTTTTTCGCCCAAGGCATTGACCATAATATCTTGTATCTTCGCGACTTCTGGCCGCGTGAAGTCGACGGTGTCGGTAAAGACAAAGCCTTCGGCGCCCGCGCCGGCTAGCTTGATGAACGACGGCACGCCAAAGACATAGCTGCCAATCAGCTGAGCGTGATTACCCAACGTGGCGTGCATTTTGACATAGTTAGCCAGGTCGGGAATCGAGGCGCCGGAGACAACGACGAAATCCGGATTCGATTGTTTGACGCGCAATGCCTGAGCGGTGACGTCTGCAGCGCCAGGATTGATTTGCTCGATTGTGACGACTTCGATTCCGGCCTGTTTGAGTTCGACGATATATCCATCAGATATGAGAATTCCGGATTCAGTGGCATCGCGAACAACGGCAACTTTTGCGCTGGAGTTGTGGTGCTTAATGTAAAGCGCCAAGGCCCTCGCGGCTGCGCGGTCCCGCATCGAAAACCGAAAATACCACCTCTTTGGAGGATTAGTCGTCAACCGCTCCGCGGTGTTGGCAGGGCTTCCGACCGGGATCTGCAGCTCCTCGGCTTTCGCCTGCGCTGCGACGCCTGTCGCCGAACCGCTAATTGATAATATGAAGGCGGCCCCCTCCGATGCGAGCTTTTCCACCTTACGGCTTGCCACCGTTGGATCGAGCTCATCATCTTCAAATAGGATTTTCACGGGGTGGCCATTTACACCACCCGAAGCGTTCAGCTCCTTCAAAAATACTTCGGCCGCACCTTTCTGTATCAACGAATAGTAGGAGGCCTGCTTCGCCAAATCCAGGTGAGCGCCGATAATGATCAACTCCTTGACGCTGTCTTGAGCAAAAGCGATCCCCACGTTGGAAAAAATCACTACCGCGAACGTCGCGGCGAGAAAGGTCCGATGCCTCATGGTTCCCTCCTGTTGTTAAGATTGATCGCCGACAGACCCTGGGAGCGCCCGTTACATGTGCGAGACTGGATTGAATTTTGGCTCGCGCTTTTCACGGAAAGCGGCTACGCCTTCTTTGACTTCATTGCCCATAAAGCACATGGATTCGATCACCGAAGACGCATCAAAATGCGGCCCGAAGGTGCGCAGCCAATTGTTGAGTGAGTACTTTGTGAGCCGAATGGCGTTCGGCGCCATGTTGGACAAGCGAACCGCGATAGCGGTGGCTTCGTCGTAGACACGATCATCGTCAACGCATTTGGAAACAAGCCCGATACGCTCTGCTTCCTCGCCGCTCAACCGATCATTCAGTAGCAAGTAATATTTTGCCTTCGCCATGCCGCAAAGCAACGGCCAAATAACGACCGCATGATCTCCTGCAGGTAGACCAATTTTAGTGTGGGCATCGGCGATCGTTGCTGTTCGTGAGGCAACGGAAATATCCGCCATTAACGCGACGGCTAGACCGGCACCCGCAGCCGGACCACGTATGGCCGAGATGATCGGCTTGCCGCAGTTCATAATATTGTAGACGATGTCGCGGGCTTCCTTCCAGCTTCGCAACATATAGTCGAAATCCTTGCCGAGCGCTTCGACGACATCGAGATGCCCGCCAGCGGCGAACGCCGCGTCGCGGCCGCGAACGACCACGCAGCTAATGTCGATATCATCGTCGACATCGCACCAGATTCGCGCCAGCTCGCCGTGCGCCGTGGCATCCAACGCGTTAGATTTTCCGTCGCCGAGCAGAGTGATTTCCAGGACGCGGGGCACCGGCCAGCGAAACTGCAGTCTCTTGTAGTCTGCGTAGCACTCTTTCATTTATAGACTCCGATGGTTTTCGATGTGGGAAGCAAGTGTTGCGGCTCGCCAGAGTGGTGGTTGGACTGCATCGTCAACCTCCAAGATAGACACGCTTGACGTCGGGCGCGTCGCGCAGCATTTCGCGCCCGCCCTGCAGTACGGCGCGGCCGAGATGCAACAAGATTCCGACATCGGCCAGGTCGAGGGCGAGCGGCACGTGCTGTTCGGCCAGAAGAATGGTCAGCCCAGTTTGCTTGAGCCGATGCAGCGCCGCAAATAAATCCTCGATGATTTTTGGCGCTAGACCGATCGATGGTTCATCGAGCATCAGGAACCGCGGCTGGGACATCAGCGCCCGCGCGATCGCCAGCATTTGCTGTTCGCCGCCGGACAGGGTCTTTGCTGCCTGAAATCGACGCTCGGCCAGGCGCGGAAATAGCGCAAAAATCAGATCGCGTGTTTCATCGTTCGCGATCTTGGATCGTCGTTTCGGGCGCGCGAACGCGCCGACTTCGAGATTGTCGTTAACGCTGAGCGGGCCGAACAGGTGTCGTCCTTCCGGCACCAGCCCTATTCCCAGCCGCGCGATCCGGAAAGCCGGAAATTGGTGGATCGAGGTTCCATCGAACGCGATGGTGCCGCTGCGGCGAACGGCAAGGCCGCTGATGGCGCGAAGTAGCGTCGTCTTTCCAGCGCCGTTCGCCCCCAGCACCGCCATGCTTTTTCCCCGCTCCAGCGAAAACGAAATCGATTCGAGAATGCGGACGCGGCCATAAGCGGCGCCAACGTTGTCGAGTTGCAGGATAGGAGATTCAGCGCCCAAGATAGGCCTCTGCCACTGCGTCGCTGGCGCGCACCTCGGCTGGCGACCCGTCCGCAATTTTCTCTCCCTTGTTGAGGACGATCACGTGCTCGCATAGCCGCATCACCAGACCGACGTTGTGTTCGACCAGGAGGACCGAGATGCCACGTTTGCGGGCCGCCGCAATGGCCGCGGCGAGGCCTTCGATCTCCGGCGCGCTCAACCCTGCGGCCGGTTCATCGAGCAGCAGCACAGCCGGCTGCGCGGCAAGCGCGCGGGCGGTAGCGATGAGCCGTTGCTGGCCGTGCGGCATGGCCTCGACCGGCTCGTCGGCATAATTTTTCATGCCGACGGCATCGAGTGCGTCGACGGCGCGTTCGCGGATGCTGCGTTCGTCGCTGCGAAAACGGCCTGCATGGGTCAGCGCCGCCGCGACGCTCAGCCGCACACTGACCTGTGCACCGACCATCACGTTCTCGACCGCCGTCATCGACCCGAACAGGTGCACCAGCTGAAACGCGCGGCTTACACCGCGTCGCGCCACCGCGTGGCTTGGTAGACCGGCGATTTCGGAGCCGTTGAGTTTGACCGAGCCTGCGCTGGGCACCAATTCGCCGGCGACCAGATTGAACAATGTGGACTTCCCGGCTCCGTTCGGTCCGATCAACCCGCAGATTTCGCCTTTGCCGACGATCATATCGACATCGCGCACGGCGGCGAGACCGTCGAAATTCTTCGATACAGCTTCGACCGCCAGCACCGGAACGCTCATGCCACGCTCCAGCTCGTCGAACGTCGGTGCATATCATCGATCAAGCCGCCGATGCCCCGCGGGGCGAAAAGCACAACCAGGATCATGAGAATGCCGAGCGCAAGCACCTGCTGCACGGCGGCAATACCCAACAGCTCCGGTCCCAGCGATAACAGGATCGTGCTGACGATAACCCCCGGCAACTTGCCGATGCCGCCGATGAGCATGATCAGCATCCACTTGAAGGTCAGGTCCGCGCCGAATAATTGCGGGCTTAGGTTGCGCAGGTAGAATGCATGCATCCAGCCGGCAGCTGCGGCCAATGCCGAGCCGATGACGAATGCGGTCAGCCGCGTTCGCGTCACTGAGATGCCGGCGGCGGCGGCCGCTGGCGGATCGTCGCGCGTGGCGATGATGGCGCGGCCGAGCGGCGAATGAACGAGATTTCGAATGACGATATAGACCAGCAACGTTGCAATGACGGCGATCGGGACGTAGCCGGCGCCAATGAGCGCTACATTGAACACTTGTAGCTTTGGCAGATCCTGAAAGCCGAGCGGGCCTCCCAAAAATGGCGATTGGCGAACGACGATCTCGACGATGAGTGCGAAGGCCAATGTGCCAGTGGCGAGGTAGTAGCCCTGCAGCCGCAGGATTGGCACGCCGATCGCTGCCGCTGCAATCCCGGCAGCGACGATGGCTAGCGGCAGGCAAAGCCAGGGTGAGATTCCCAAATGCTGCGCACAGATCGCCGACACGTAGGCCCCAAGTCCGAAAAAGGCAGCGTGCGATAGTGTGAACTGACCGCTCGTGCCGTTGATCAAGTTCATGCTCATCGTCAACACCAGCGTGATCGCGGTGCTGACGACGAGGGAGGCCCAATACGGATCGGTCAGCCAGACACCGGCGCAAAGCGAAAGCAACGCCACAATTAGCAGCGTGACGACATGCAGCGTCGTCCAGGTGGGTTTGTCCGACATCATCAAGTCCGCAGCTCAATGAGGCCGGCCGGCCGCAACAACAGGATACCCAACAGCGCGGCGAAAGCGATTGCGTCGGAGTAGACCGAACTCACGTAGAAGGAGACGATGACTTCCAGCAATCCGATCAACAAGCCAGCAAGCAATGATCCGAACGGCGAACCGAGACCGCCGACGACAAGGACGATAAACCCTTTCATCCCGGCTACCGCCCCAATCAAATAACCGGCGGCATAAAGCGGCGCGTAGAGCCAGCCCACCACGGCGGCGATAAGCCCGCCAAGCCCGAACGCGACTAGACGCACTTGCGAGAGGCTGATGCCACAGAGCTGCGCACCGACGCTGTCGATGGCGGCGACCCGAAGCGTCAATCCTAATCGCGTGTATCGATCAAGCACCCAAAAAGCTGTGAACAAGGCAGCGGTAGTGGCGAAGACAAGCAATGTCTGTGGCAACAGCACGATGCCGTCCGCGAACACGATTGGACCGACACCGAGCGGGCCGGGTAACGGATGTTCCTCGTGTCCGTACCAAAGCCCGGTGCCGTAACGCACGACAATCATGATGCCGAGTAGAGCGACGATCAGCGTGTCGAGCGGGGCCTTCCGGTTTTCCAGCGGGCGGATGATCAACCGCTCGGCGGCGACCGCGACCAGCGCCGAAACTACAACGGATGCGAATACCGCGAAGGCATAAGACAGCCGAAGCGACAGCAAGCTCGCGCCGATCACTGCGGCCAGCATCATCCATTCGCCTTGAGCGAAATTGAGGATGCCAGTGGCACGGTTGATGACGTAGTAGCTCAACGCCAACGTGGCGTAGATACACCCGACTTGCAGACCCGCGATGAGAAGAAAGCCGATGATTTGTGAAGACATGGGATTTCTCCGGCGAATGCTACGATGGCCGCCAAGCGATACCTGCATTCAGCCCATGGTCAGTCCACCGCTGACGCTCAAGGCCTGACCGGTGACGTAGCTGCCGGCGTCCGAAGCAAGAAAGGCGAACATGGCGGCGACCTCTCGCGGTTCGCCAATGCGTTTCATGGGGATGGCACGCGCCGCGCCGGCCGCGAGCTTCGCGCCGGTGTCGCCGCCGGCGATCATGGCATCGAGCACCGGCGTTCGCGTCGGGCCGGCGCAGACCACGTTGATCGTGACCCCCTCATGCGCGACCTCGCGGGCGAGGCCCTTGCAAAAACCGATCAAGCCGGCGGAGGCGCCATTCGCCACGGCCACGCCGGATTGGCCGACTTTCGCCCCATCGGAACTGAGATGAATGATGCGGCCAAAGTGGCGGGCGAGCATGGGCTGTAGCACGGCTTCGACCAGATAGACGCCGGCCCAGAAATGCTGCGCGACCAGCGTCGGCCAGCGCGACGGATCCTGTTCGCGGAATAGTTGAAAGCCGCCATCCGACCCGACGCAATTGGCGAGGATATCGATCTCGCCGAAATCCGCCGAAACGGCGTCGACCCAGGAGCGGACCGAGTTACGATCGGTGGCATCGATCTGATCCGTGCGCACCCGGACACCGGCCATGCGGGCGGCGGCGGCAACTTCGTCGGCGCGTTTGCTGTTCCTTCCATATCCCAATGCAACATTGGCGCCGCACTCCGCCAGCACCTCTCCAATGGCGCTGCCAATTCCGCCGCTGGCGCCGGGAACGAGGGCGGTCCGCCCGGAAAGATCAATTTTCATCGGCGTCTGTCCCTGGACCAGCGGCTCTTTCATCACCGCCGTTTGTCCGTAGCGAGTTACGATCTAACGTCGCATCGAGGCCGCACAAGATATCCTCAGGCTACCAGCTTGCCCGTTTGCTTGCAAATGCAAGCTGGTCACAGCGGCGACGGTCAGCTGTTCCGCTCTCGGCGCGCGTTCAGATTGATCGCGACACGTTGGAGCAAATGGACCAGCGTATCCTTGTCCCTGCTCGAAAGACCGCGTAGCGCAGCTTTTTCGTACCGCCGCGCCACCGGCAGCATCCGCTCGACCAACTTTGCGCCCTTTTCGGTCAGATCGAGGCGCGGCGCGCGTTGATGCGGCCTCTTGACGCGGAATATGAGTTTCTTCCGTTCCAGGCCATCGGCCACGCGCGATAGCGTCGACATGTCGAAGGCCGCGAGCATTGCCACATCGGTCAACGTCAAGGGACCGAGATGCCACAAGGTGTGCAGTACGCGCCACATGCGATAGCGGATCGGCGTATCCCGTAACGCCTGGGCAAAGGCCAGGCTCAATTGGCCGCCATTGAAATTCAGAAGGTAAGGAACGTGTTGATCGAGCCGGAAACCGGCGCGGCCACTTTCAGGATGATTCTTAAACACGCTCAAATCATTCTTTTTGCCTACGGATTCGCGTTGCCGACGCGACTTCCCGCCGTCGGGCCGATCATGGGTTAATTGCTGACGTGAGTGCGAGGGTAACATCCGAACTCAATTTGTGCAGGATGGCCGAACTTTCGCCACGCTTGACCGAATAGGCTATCCCATCAGATCAGCTCAAACTCAAGTCCTCGAAGAACACTTCCGAAAACAGGCCGCTTTCATTTCTCGGAGAATTGTTCGATAAGCTTCCCCATCGCGAGTGCCTTACCGCAACAGCAGATTTTCGTTTGGGCACGGATCGGCTCGGATCGGCCTAACGGCCGCCAACGGTGCACTCCTGCTCGGGGCGGCGATCGTCTTTGAACTCGAAAAGTACGGCCCGATCGAAAACGCGCTGACGCTTGCGCTGCACCAAGTGACGTTCAGGGCCAGAAGGCGACATCGCGTGGTTAAATGGGAGAGCCAGAACTTTTCACCAATTGTTTATCTGTTGCCGACGTTCCCAGCGGCCAAATAACGGCCGCGGTTGCGACAATCAAAAAAGATACTTCTGCACTTACAAACAAGCACTCAACGCCTCAAAGCTTGCGCAAAGTTCTTGTATGCCGTATCTGCGCCGATCAGCGAAGAAGGGCAGCCATAATCCATGGAGTCATTGAAATAATTGGCGCTCCTACGGGACGGCGCGGCTCGAAGAAGGGAAAAGGCTTACAGCAGTGTGGGACGCTTCATGCTGCCGCTTAATCACTAGATATTTTCCGCGAAGGTCCCACCGAATTTCTCGCCTCAGCCGCCGGTCATAACGACGAGGTGATAGCAATCCTTGTAATCTGATCCTGTAGCCATCACCCCGAACGAAGGTGGCTAATGGCCCATCAGAATTTTCCACATTTTATCGGTTTAGATGGAGAGAAGTTACTGAAGACTCTTTCCGATCTTGAGGCGATGGCGGTTCGGGCCGCCGACGATGCTTATAAGGGACGAGGGCGACCGAAAGGAGAATCGGCCCTGCCGTGGAATTTCATCCACCAATTGGCGCAGGATTACCGAAAGAGCACGGGGTTGAAACCAGGGAGGGGCCGTGGGCCGTTTTCCCGCTTCGTTGATGCGTTATTTCAAAGCGCTCGGCGTGACCAACATCCCAAAGGGCACTTTGATCGACGCTATCAAGGATGCTGCCGCGCTCGTCGCGCCAGCGTCCCGCCGATATAATCGGTGAGCGCACAGGGCATGTGCTCGTGCCACCTTCAAATCCTCAAACCGGAAACGAGCCGATATGCATCGCGTTTCTCGCATTCAGCCCGCGGCGTTGAGTGCCGCCCTCATCCAAGCACCAGCTTCCTTGATCGCGGCGCGGGCATCGCGCAGGCGCGAATGGAACAGGTGCCAAACATGGATCATCTCGGGCCATACCGATAGGATCGCCCGTACATTGGCATCCCCAGCGCGCGCAACCAGGCGCGTCGCATCGTCCAGCAGCGTCTCGGCGGTGCCAACCTGGATCAGCAGCGGCGGCAAGCCGTGCAAATCGGCGTAGAGCGGCGAGGCTTTTAGCGTGCGCGGATCGACGCCGTGCAGATACTGCCCGACGAACTCGTCGAGATACGCTTTGCTGATCATCGGATCGACCGCGGCCTTCGCCGCCATACTGGGGCCGGAATTGAGCAGATCGACCCAGGGCGAGATCAGCAATCCGCCGGCCGGCATCGGCGCGCCTTCGTCGCGCAGGGTCAGCAGCGTAGCCATCACCAGCCCAGCACCGGCGCTGTCGCCGGCCAGCACGATGCGGCTCGGATCGAACCCGCTGCCGACCAGGAAACGATAGCCGGCTAGTGCGTCCTCGCAGGCGGCGGGAAACGGGTGCTCGGGGGCCAACCGGTACCCCAGCGACAGCGTGCGCGCGCCGGAGGCAACGCCGAGGTAACTGACCATGCTGCGGTGGCTGGCGATCGAGCCGGACACGTAGCCGCCGCCATGCAGATACAGGATCACCCGTGACGCATCGGCCGATGAGGTCGATGTCCACTCCGCCGGCACGCCGCCTGCGTCCGCCGGCTCGGGATGTGCGCCGTCGGCCGGGGGGAATGAGCCGAACACCTCGTCCAGACGTCTGCGGCGCCCCGCCAAGTCGGGCGGGCGGGGGCTGGAGGCCAGGAGTTCGCGGATCGCGCCGATTTCGGTTTCCGCCATGGCGCGCTCCTAAAGCGTGATCCAATCAAAGTGAATTAAATAGAAGTTGGGAGGCATTTTGGGATCCTTGTCCTTTCCGGAAATCATATCCGCGCGTAGCGATGATGCAGCCCCGACAAAACGGGCGTAGCGGCAATATTTCCGTATCGTTGGACCGCTCGACCCAGCGGGGTATCCTTGTGCAGCGATAGGTGTGTGCGCGAGTCATTATAAGCACCCTCACGTCTGCTTTTCCCGATAGCGGACATTCCTGCGCGCTCATCGGCCCGTGTGGCGGAGCGATAATTTCCCTGTTCGTCGAGGAATCTTCCCTGCAACACGTTTGAAAATTCCCTGTTTCCTCGTGCAGGGAATCTCTCTGCGCCTCAAGCATCAGAAGGAGAAGCGCAGCATGGACCATTTTGCTGGACTGGACGTTTCGGTCAAGGAGACCAGCGTCTGCATTGTGGATGACACGGGCAGGATTGTTCGGGAAGTGAAGGTAACCAGCGACCCCGAAGCGTTGTTGACGGCACTGAAGAAACCCTCATATCACTTCAAGCGAATTGGATTGGAGGCCGGGCCACTTTCGCAATGGCTGTTCAGCGCTCTGGCCGAGGCAGAGTTGCCGGTGGTCTGTGTTGAGACGCGGCACATGCGGGCGGTGCTGAAGGCACAGATCAACAAGACGGACCGCAACGATGCACGCGGCATGGCGCAGATGATGCGGGTGGGGCTTTACCGCCCCGTGCATGTGAAGACGCTGCGCAGTCAGAAGCCACCTCAAGGGATCAACCGGATGTCCGAGGTCTACGTGGTCGAATTCTGAACTTGGGCACCTTTCTTTTATTGCGAGCTCGGCATCAAACCCTTCTTGAGCGTCATAATCTATCATTAGGCGAATCGGGTTCTACAGCCCGTTCAGCGCTTTGTACTTTAAGTCTCGTTCGACTGAACCACCGCGCGAAACGCCGGCAAATTGCTCGGATCGGCGTAACGATGAATCATACGATGGCAGTTTGCACACAGCACGGCAAAATCGGCGGCGATGTCATAATCTACGCTGGCCCCCTCCTCTAGAGTGCTGATCGCTTTGAGATGATGCGCTTCAATAAAGCCGTAGCCGATTTCGCCATAGCGTTCTGGGAAACTAAGATCACAGGCCTGACAGCGCGTGCCTTGAAACTCCTTGGCTTTTTTTGTCGCCGTCCGATTACGAAGGCCGCCAGCCTCGCATCCTGACCGTCAAGCTAGTGCTAAGAGGCATACCCCTCGACTGGGCTGACCAACGTGCCGTGTTTGGATTTCATTGAAAATTTGCGGCGTACCGCTGCCGAAAACGAGATACCAAAAATGGGCCTCGGAGACAGGCGGCAGGAACGGCGCATCCGTGACCAGTTCCGAGACGCGGAGACTAGGCCACGTCGTGCGAACGCCGCGGAACCGCGGGCATTTCGAGTCCTTATCCGCGATCAGTTAGAGAGACAGGACTGGCTGGCTGACGACGCAGTCCGTTGCGAACCAGTCTCAGCCCTAAATTCCCTGCTAACAGGGAAATAAACAGGGAATTTTGCAGGATTAGGCCTCTTGCCGCGATTTTTGTGCCCGGTCACCGCGCAAATTCAATCGCTTGGGTAGAAATTCCCTACTCAAGAGAACAGGGAATTTTCAAATCGATTGCAGGGAAGATTTCTCAACGAACAGGCAAAAATTCAGTCGACCCAACGTATAATATTGACCGCGATCCTCGCGTCTTCGGTACCGATGCGCCTGCGCGCGGTGTAACCGCAAAGACGTAGGCGTCTGCGGGCGACCAATCGGCGAGGACGCCGATCAGTCGCATTTCGCCGGGAATGGCCGCACATCTGCGCGCCGTCATTCAACACATTATTACGCGCATTACCTGCCAGGTAATTTGAACGCGCCGGCGCTCGGCGCTAGGGTTATAGCAATGCTCGATCGTACTCCGCCTGTTGGAGGCCTCTTGCGCGAATGGCGCCTGCGCCGGCGCCTGAGCCAACTCGACTTGGCCTGCGACGCCGGGATATCGACGCGGCATTTGAGCTTCGTCGAGACCGGCCGCGCGCATCCGAGCCGCGAGATGCTGCTGCATTTGGCTGAGCAGCTCGAGGTTCCGGTGCGTGAGCGCAATATTCTACTGGTGGCCGCAGGATACGCGCCGATCTTCCCTGAGCGTCCCCTAGCCGACCCGGCGCTCGCTGCCGCACGGACCGCCATTGACCTGGTGCTGGAGCGGCAGCTGCCCTATCCGGCCTTCGCACTGGACCGGCACTGGCAGATCGTCGCGAGCAACGGCGCGTTGCCGGAATTGTATGAAGGCGTATCACCCGATCTTCTTCAGCCGCCGGTCAATGCATTGCGGCTATCACTGCATCCGCGCGGCCTCGCTCCTAAGATCACCAACCTCGCCGAGTGGCGCGCGCACCTTCTGCACCGTCTTCGCCGACAAGTGGACTTTACCGCTGATCGGGCACTGATCGAACTTGCAAGCGAGATCGAAGCGTACGCGGGGTCGGCTAGGATGCAGACCCCTGCCGAAGCGCATCCAGCAGGATATCGTGGTGCCTTTCCGGATCAGAACCAATGCCGGAGAACTCTCTCTTTTCAGCATGACGACGGTCTTCGGCACACCGGTCGATGTCATGCTTTCCGAGCTTGCGCTCGAACTATTCTTTCCGGCTGACGATAGAACAGACGGATTGGTGCGGGAAATGACGACCCGCGCCGTCAAAGCGAACTAGCACGCTTTTTATTACCTGCGACGTAATCGCTTTCGATCTCCGTACAGTGAAAATCGACACACGGCCGAGATCGGCCGGTACTTCAAAGTGAGGAGCATTCAGATGAACAACGTCAACGAAATGTTATATCTCCGCCTGGAACGAACGCGATCCAAAGCGCCGTCGTGAGCTGGTCGCGGCGACCTGGGCAGAGGACGGCAGCTACATCGACGCACATCGCCACGGAAACGGGCATGGCGCCATCGATGCGATGCTTGCTGCCACACAGGCGCAATTTCCCGGCTATCGCCTCAATCTTGTCAGTGGCATTGAAGCGCACAACAACTTCGTGCGCTTTTCGTGGAAGGCAGGCGGCACGCAGGAAGCACCGCTCTATCTTGGCGGCACGGATTTCGCCGTACTGGCGCCAGATGGTCGGATCAGGACGGTAGCCGGCTTCACCGACGCGGCGCCCGCCCCGGTAAATTAAGCAAGTGACGAACCGCTGCGGGGGCACCGCCTGCGAAACCCACGCGGGCGGTGTCTGCGCGGACAAAGGAAGTTCGCAAGCGAAATTGAGTTCCGACAGATGCGATATTCACAACGGATGCCGATCGACTTTTCTACGGCGGCCTAAACCTTCCAGCCCTTCTGCCATGCGGACGGTGTTTCTGCGTCGATAAGGATAAATGCTACTCGACAGTTTTTTTGGCTCTTATTGACCCAAGCATGGTTGGTACCTTGCTGGATCAAAACGTCACCCGATTTCAGGTGCACTTCCGAGTCGTCCATAAGCATGTCGATCTCGCCATCGAGCACGATCGCGTAATCAATGCTTCTTGTCCTGTGCGTATTTGGATGTCGCGCGTAGCCCTGCGTCGCTGGATCAATTCCCATCGCGGTGAGCGTTTTGATGTGATCGCCATGCGGAGTTACAGCGGTTGTTGACGTCGGTGGAAACTCCACTATGCGAAATATCGTACCGTTCTTCGGCGGCGGCACGCCGACCTTTGTTTCTGCCCTGTCAGCGGTGCCGGTCAAACCGATGGGAAACTCGTTTGTGACCCAGAGATTAAGGACGGCATTGCCCCCGGGGCTACGCTGCTTTGGGACGGCCGGACCGTCAAAGAGCGCAACTGCCTTTCCCTGTGAATCGTGGCCAACGACGACTCGTCTTACAGTTCTAAATTCCACAGCGTCCTCCTATAACGGAATGAATGCCGCTAGCTTTGCGGAATGATTGGTAACAACAAGTGCGAGGGCCGCTTCCCGTCGTGATAAATCTTGTGCAAAGTCGTTCGGCTGCTAACGATGTGATTTGGGATGTATTCCGCGTTGGTAGCACCGCCGACACCAGTCGGCATATCGGCGGCCGCTATCTCGACGCAGATGCGATGACCGCGACGGAATAGGTTGGCGGTCGCAAGGATTTCGATTGCATATTCCGAAATCTCACCGGGGGTGACTTTCCTGCTGAGCGGCGCGTGTTAGCGGGTGCCACGGCCGACCGGGCTTTGAGCGCTTCGGGTCAAGCACCCGATGAGAGGCCTTAAGCCATCCGCGGGTGACCTCCCGCTCGGCCAGGCTAGCCGGTATTTCGCGCTCGCCCTCCCGCACGGTGCGAACCGACACGTCGGGGCCGACGTCCTTCAGAGTGACGAACCAATTTGTGTCATCCTGATCGATCTCGGCGAAAAGATTTAGCACCGAAGGCCCTGCCAAAAGCAGATCGGCAAGCAGCGGATCGGTGAGGTAGCGAAGGCGTTGTACGGCGTTGGTCTGGGTGGGTGGCATTTGCACGAAGGCATCCGCCGGCAATTCTTCCTCAACGCTCGACGGGGTGAAGGGTGAGGTCTGCAACCGCTCCCAGCTGTTGAGATAAAACTTCGTCCATTGCGTTTCCGGTAAAGGCCAGTCGGTGCCGGACCGCCATTCGTTGGCGCCCATCACCCAATAATGGACAGTCGGCTCGTCCATCACACCGGTGTCGATGTTCTTAAGCCAATGATCGTGCCAGCGGAGTATCTCGCCGTGTAGCGTATGAAACGGACGTTCGAGATGGGCTGGCCCAGCGAACATCAGTTTTTTAGGCGCGGAGATTTTCTCGAAATAGTTTTGAGCTCCGTTTAGATGGGTCTTATAAGTATAGGCGTACCAGCCCGAGCCGGTATAAGTGGGGATTTTGATTTTCTCGAAGCTGGCTTCGGCTTCCTTGACGGCGGCTTCACTGTCGTATGGCTCGATGAGAAGCTGAAAATATGGGGGCATGTGCTGCCCCTTCTGGGTCAGTACGTTGTAAATGTGCGGATACATCTTGTAGTCGGGATTGCCCATGGCCTCCTGCCACAGCGCCTCTTTGTCCGCTGATAACGGGCCTGGCTTACCCTTCGCGCCGTGGATCGCAGCGAAGTGCATCACGTAATACCGGAAGAGATGAAGAACGCCGCCCGGATACTCCTCTCGGAAGCTTCCGAGAATGCCGTAAGCTCCGCGCGGATCCAGCGGAAATATTGCTTTCAAATGTGGGGGATTCTGACGCGCAACGTGCAATTGCTCGGCACCAAAACCGGAAATGCCGACCATGCCGACATTGCCGTCGCACCAAGGCTGTTTTGCGATCCATTCGATCAGATCGTAGCTATCCCATTGGCGCGAACCACCACTGTCAGATTTGCCAACGCCGCGAGGAGAGCCGATGACGTGGACGTAACCGCGCGAAACAAAAAATTTGGTATCACCCGCCTCGAGCGGACCTGCCCAAAGGGACGACCACGCCGGCTGTGGCGGCAAAGCTCTCGCAACATCGGGGCCCTGGAGATCTTTGTTATAAATGGAAAACGCCAACAGAGCTGGAAACCTTTCAGTCGCGTTGGGACGATAGATATCAACCGATAAGTTGACACCGTCCCGCATTGGGACCGAGACGTCCTTTTCGGCGATGATTTCGGAGAACGCGGGGGCCCGATCGTAATGAACTGGCGGACGATCGCCTGCTGCGTCGAGGGAGCCTGGAGTTTGCGCCGTCTCTGTCATTTCACTTCCCTTCCGCCAATATTCGGCACCGCCGCGATTGATAGCCGCTGTGAGACGTTTAGCCATTCGATACAAAGTTGATCGCGGATGAACGGCCAGATTCCGCGCGGGGCGATCAGCACTGCCGATACGGCAACAACTCCCAGCGCGATCAAATACCAGCTCCCGGAGAGCGCAAACACGTTTGTGAAAAGCTCGCGCACGCCGTAGTAGATGATCGTCCCGATGATTGGGCCTTCGAGTGTTCCTATCCCGCCAATGATCACAATAAAGATCATGGCGACTACCCAGTTCAAATCGAAACCGGCTGTGACTGTAATAAACAGCGCCGCCATAAAGCTTATTGCGCCTGCTAAACCACATCCGGCCGCGGCTACGACATATGCGATAAGGCGATTGCGCCAAACATTTACGCCGACGCTGGCGGCAGCAACCTCGTCGTCACGTACGCTGAGCATGCCGAGCCCGAGGCGCGAATGTAATAGTAGGTAAATTCCAATGACGATTCCCGCGGCGAGCGCAGATGCAATCCAGAAATTCACCAAAAGAAACGTCTCGTAGTCGATCTCCCGCGCAGTCATCAACGTCATACCGGTGACGTGCCCAAATCCTGGGGCGATAAACACCAGCATGGCGACCACCTCAGAAAACACCCAGGTGCTGATAGAGAAATAGGCATCCCGCAAACGAAACAGGAAGGGGGCGCTAGCGGCAGCGACCAAGCCGCAGACTATCGGCGCAACTGGCAACACCCAATATGGCGACACATCAAGACTGTTTGCCGTGAAAATCGTTGCATAACCGCCGAGACCGACGAAACATTGCAAACCCATCGAAACGAGGCCCGTGTAGCCAGCGAGCAAGTTCCACAACTGCGCCATCGCCAGCATCAAAAGGACTTCGAACAGCAGCCCCACACCGCCATCGCCAAATAGCCAGGGGGTCACGGCTGCGAAAACAACAAACACGATCAGGGTCAACATTGGCGCCAAGCAACTCATGTTCGGGCTCCAAACAACCCGTTTGGTCGCAACATGACGAAGGCCAGAAACACCAAGTTAGCGTACAGAAATCCCGAATTTGGATTAAGCCGAAGTCCGACGAGTTGGGCGACACCGAGGGCAATGCCACCCAGCATGGCACCCCAAAACGATCCGAGACCGCCCATCACAACAACTTCGAAGGAGATTAAGAGCCGCTCGACACCGGAAAATGGCGTGAAAGTCGTGCGCAGCGCTAACATTAGTCCGGCCACGCCCGCGAGCGCGAAGGAAACTCCCATGACGATGTTGTAAACCGACGACGGCCGCACACCCATTAGTCGCACGACTTCGCTATTATCGGCCGTAGCCCGGACGATCCGACCGATTTCCGTTCGCCGCAAAACAACTTGCAAAATGACGAACAGAAAAATCGCCAGCGCAATCGTGACCAGCGGCAGCAGACCAATGTGAATGCCGAAGAGATCGATGCTCAATCGTCCGAAATCGCCCTGGTGGATCGTGCGCGGGCTGACGCCAAGTTCCTCGATCATTAAGTTGCGCGCGATGACTGACAGGCCAAAAGTCAGAAGCAAGGGCGCTAACGGATCCGGAAATCGCATTGAGCGATTCACAAAAAGTGCTTGTAACGCGTAACCCAGAGCGAAGGAGATGATAACGACCGGAAAGATCAGCAGAAGCGGGTGCACGTTGGGGAGTAAAGTCGAAACGCCCAGGGCAATAAAGGCCGACAGGGCGATAAATTCACCGTGCATAATATTGACGATGCGTGTAACGCCAAAGACTAGCGCGAGGCCAACGCCGAATAATCCATAGAGGCCGCCGAGCAGCACTCCGTTGATGATGGTCTCAATCCAAATCATGCCGCTGATCGCTACGTTCCGAAGTATGCGCGCGTAAGCGCTGCCGCATTGATCTGTCGACTGGCACCCTGAAGTGTCACCCGCCCTTCGAGCAGGCAATAAATTCGGTCGGCGGCCGATGTCGCCCGTTTGACATCCTGTTCCACGAGAATAATTGCGGTTCGCTCCGCGCGGATACGTCCGAAGGAAGCATAGATCTGGTCTACCGCCACAGGTGCTAGCCCGAGCGAAATCTCGTCGCAAAGAAGAAGGTCCGGGTTTGCCATCAGCGCGCGGCCGATCGCGACCAAGCCTTGTTGTCCGCCGGACAGCGTGTTTGGCATTTGCAATCGGCGTTCGGCGAGAAGTGGAAAAAGCCGGTAGACCCGCTTGAGGTTCCAATAGCCAGGGCGACGGTGAAGCCCGCCCATAAGCAAGTTTTCCTCGACGTTAAGCGAGGGAAACAGCATGCGTCCCTCGGGAGTCAGAACAATCCCAAGGCGGGCTATTTCTTCCGCCGGTAGCCCACTAATACTTTCGCCACGAAAGCTAATATCCCCGCGCTTTTGCTCAATCAGACCAGCGACGCAGCGTAAAAATGTGGTTTTGCCGGCGCCGTTCGCACCGACGAGTGCGATGCTTTCTCCGGCGTCAATGCTCATGCTGACGCCGTGTAAAGCTTGCAGAACGCCGTAAAAGGCGTCCAACTCTGTGACCTCAAGCAGCATCGGCTGGAAGCCCCATATAGATTTCCCGTACGAGCGGGCTGGTCAGCACGACGCTTGGCGGGCCATCCAATAATTTGCGTCCAAAATGCAGAACCATCATGCGGTCGGCGACAGCACGTAACGCATGCGGAATGTGTTCGATCCAAATGATCGCGTGATCGCCCTTCAAAGAGCCTATCAACTCAACAAGCTCTGCCACCTCATGTTCGGTTAAGCCGCTGGCGATCTCATCAAGTAGCAAAAGTTTCGCGTTTGATGCGATGGCCTTTGCCAGCTCCAGGCGCTTACGGTCTAGAAGTCGAAGATGACCGGCCGGCAGGTCAGCGAAGCTCAACAGACCCGTCTTGTTCAATACTTCAAACGCATGCCGCCGCGCACCCGCAGCCGATAGGCCGGCGCCATACAAAGCCGCAACAAGGACATTTTCATAAACGCTTAATTGCGTGAACGGTCGCGGAATTTGGAAAGCGCGAACAATACCGATTCGCGCGCGCAAATGTGCCGCCACACCGCCGATGTCGCGACCGTCGAAACGGATTTCGCCGCTGTCCGGACGAATAATGCCGGTTAGCAAGTTGAACAATGAGCTTTTGCCGGCCCCGTTCGGACCAATCAGGCCTAAGCAAGCACGAAGGTCGAGATCGAAGGATAAATTATCAGCGACGACGACCGCGCCGTACTGCTTTCGCAGCTCGCTTACCTCTAGAAGCGCAGCCATTGCTCCCCGCAGCTTTTGGTTCACACCTAGTCAACGGTGACCCAACGAGTCTTGAAGGAAAAAAGCGGCGTTCCGGTGCCAAGCACCGGAACGCCGTTCAGGGAGGAAAGATCATTCAAGAAAGTTGGGACAGCAGCTTGAACTCCGCGTCCGGCTTGATGTTGGCGGTACCACTATTGACGAGCAGTAGGTCAAACTTATACGGGCCGGTTTTGGCTTTGCGCCATTGCCCGCCCGTCAGTGGCTGCACCGCGACGTTCTTTACCGGAGACTTGCCGAAGTAAAGCGGGCCGAGAACCGTATCGATGTTTTGCTTGGCAATGCTGTCGCGGACGGATTTGTTGTTCTTCGGCTCAGCCGCAGCCTTGAGGGCGCCGATGCCTACTTCCCACAGTGAGTGGGAAATTCCAACCGGCGCGGTCCATTGTTTTCCCGTCGATTTTTCATATTCATCAGCGAGCTGTTGGGCGCTTTGGCCGGTTAATGAGGAGTGGAATGGCAAATGCGGATTCCATAGCACTTCGGTCGACATTCCATCCCCGCGATCGCCTAGCGCCTCGACGCCCGACGGAAATAGGAACGGACCGGCTACCGTCACGACCTCCGGCTTGTAGCCAGCCTGCGCCGCCTGATTCCAGAACGTGGTAAAATGGTTCGGATAACAAGTTCCGGTAACGATGCTCGCATTACCTGCCTTCATCGTGCCGATCTGGTTTGAAAAATCATCGTTGGTGAGTTGGAAGTAACCAGTAGGCACTTCTTTGTATTCGTATTTTTTCAGCACTGGCGGCAGACCATGCTGCGGGTCGGAAAATCCGCGGCCGGCAGGTGAGTCCATGTACATGCTGCCAACGACTTTGTTGGTCTTCGCGGTGTTCCACATCGTCGCATAAAGATTGAAGACGTCTCCGGCGCCGATGCAATAGTGGAAGGTGAACGGAAAGCCCTTGTCTGGCGATCCGTGACGACCGAAGAACCAAGCTTCCCAGGGCGACAAAGTGGAAATCAAGGGAACGCCGCGAGCGTCCGCTAGTTCGTCCGCTGCCCCGGCAATGTTCTCGCCGTCATTCGTCAGCACGAGGTCGCATTTTTCCCCAAGAATAAGTTCCTTGGCGACAACGTTTGTTTGGTTTGGATCGGATTGATTGTCCTTGAGAATGAATTCAACGGCATAATTTTTCCCGTTAATTTTTAAACCGCCCTTCACCGTCGCTTTCACGCGTTCTAGTACCCAAGGGTCAGCGGCACCGAAGTCGGTACGATTACCGGACATGCAACCGATAAAGCCGATTTTTAATTTGGCATCGTCTGCTCGGACGACGTTGACTAAGGGGAAATTTGCCGCGGCAGCAACGCTTGCCGCGCCGCCCATAAGTAAGACGTCGCGCCGACTTTTTGGGATACCGCGTCCGTTCGTAGAATGGCTCATTTGATCCTCCCTGCGTGTGTCACTGCTTACGGCAGTTTCTTTATTGAGTACGTTCATAATTGAGTTTGCTCAGTTTTGTCAAGACGACAAGCGTGCGCATCAAGCCAGGGCTTGGCGCACCCGTCCGGATCGGATTAGGAGCTAAGGTGTATTCAGCCAGCCCGGCTGGCTGAGAGGCCGCCGACGAGGAGAATCAGCTGTCGTTTCAAGAAGTCCACGCCCTTGCCGACATCAAGATCGTCAGTCGACAGCCAATGGCGAATTTCGATCTGGTAGAGTGAAAAAATTACCCAAGCAACAAGTTTTGCATCTTCTTTTGGCGCAATCTCTTTCTTATCGATAGCGAGCCTTACGATGTTTTCGATCAATGCAATCAAGCGCTCGCGCGTATTCAAGAACTTCTTGGCTTGGGGACCGATTGCGTAGAATATCATCTCCCTAAGTGCCAGGCGGGAGAGCGTCGGACTTCGGCCAAAATAGCGGTAATGCGCACGAAAGACCCGTACCAAGTTATCCAGCAAAGATCGCGATTCTTGCACGAGTCCAGTAGCCCGATCGACTTCTGCTTGTAGTTCCTCATTGATGATCAGAAACAACAGATCACGCTTGGTCGGAGCGTAGAGGAAGACTGTGCCAAGACCTACTCCCGCGCGTAGCGCGATCGCTCGCGTGGTCGTATCATCAAATCCCTTCTGCAGAAATAATTCGGTCGCTGCATCCTTTATTCGTCGCAGCTTATCGCGCTTGTTGCGCTCACGCAGGCCAAATGGCTTGTCCGCCCGCACAGGCTGCGCGGAATTTTTCTTCATTGCCGAAATGGTTTCGTTTTGGCGAAGGGGCTTCATGATGGCCCTTTCATAAAGGCGATTGGAGCCGAAGTGAAGCGCGAGGACGGAATCAATGCATTCGCCTCACTGGGGTTGCCCTTGGGTAGCCTGCGCTCTCTTTGTCGGTCGAAAACGCTTGACAGAAAAAATTGAACGCGCTCAATTATTCTGTTCTTTAAAATGTCGTGTCCAACGAACACGCACGTTTTGAGCTTGGTCTTGACCGCGCCGAGACGCGGAACTTGGAAACGCAAACGGGGAAGCGTCGATCGCGGTTATTCGCGATTTCGCTCTGAGTATGATGTTGGGCGCCATCGATGGGGCGGGTGAGGCCACAATCCTAGAAGTAGGTGCCCGCTGGCTACTAACGCCACTGAGCGGTTCAAGTGAACACACCATTTCTTCATGGATCGCATGGCACGGGCGTCTAATGGTCCTTAGTATGGGACTGCTGATGCCTCCGGTCGTTCTTGTTGCGCGTTTTTTCAAAATAACACCGCGACAGGATTGGCCCCGCCAACTGGACAATCCATTTTGGTTCGTAACGCACAGGCGCTGGGGCTACCTAATCGGCATACTGCTAACCGCCGGCCTAACGTGTGCACTCACCGCGGCGAGTTGGCTGGTTGAATGGTCGAGTCCCCACACGGCGCTCGGCTGGGTGGTGATCACACTCGTTTTTGTTCAGATTGTAAGCGCACGGCTGCGCGGTACTCACGGCGGCCCCGTTGATCCGTTCACGCGTAAGCGACGACCGCCGCACCAGTGGCCGGGCGATCACTTCAGCATGACGTCACGGCGCGTCGTATTTGAATATATTCACAAATACGCTGGCTACGCTCTACTTATCCTCACCGTCGTTGCGATATCGACCGGCTTGATAGCCGCCGACTCGCCTCGCTGGATGCCCATTGTCATGGGTGTCTGGTGGCTGTTGATGCTGTGCATTTTTCTTTGGCTTCAGTACGCAGGCCGTTGCGTCGACACGTATCAAGCAATTTGGGGACCTGATCCAAGTTTGCCCGGCAATCGGCGTCGACATCCGATCGGTTTAGGAATATCGCGCGTGAAAACCGATTTGGCGCCGGTGAAACAGCAATAGCCGCAAACAAGAGCAAAGGAACTCCGGAGGAGTCATGGGATTATTGGAAGGGAAAGTCTGCATCATAACCGGCGGCGCCGGTAGTATTGGTCTCGCGACCGTCGAGGCGTTTCTCGCCGAGGGCGCGAAAGTGATGCTGGTCGATCTCGACGCGGAAAAGCTCGCGCGCGCTACTCAGGCTCTAAAAAGCGATAAGGCTGCTTTTGTCGCTGCCGACGTTACCGACGCGAGCCAAACTCGCCGCTACGTCAGCGAAACCGTCAAACGCTGGGGGAAAATCGACATCTTGTTCAGCAACGCCGGCAATGACGGACCGTTGATGCCGATCACAGAATATCCAGAAGATCTCTTTGACCGGATTATCGCTACGCACGTACGCGGCTGTTTTCTTGCCTGCAAATATACTCTGCCGCAGATGAACGACGGCGGAAAAATCATCATTACCTCTAGTATCGTCGGCGTGAAGGGCGTTCCCCATAATTGCTCTTACGTTGCTGCCAAGCATGCACTGATGGGATTGATGCGATGTGTCGCGAAAGAAGTCGCTCCACGCCGTATTCGCGTCAACAGCGTCAACCCTGGTCCGGTCGATAACGAGTTCATGCGCACTGCGGAAAAAACCATGAGCACCATGCTCGGCCGCGATGCGGGAAAGTGGTTTGACGAGCAAATTCCGCTCGGCCGCCACGCCCTCCCGTCTGAAATTGCACAAGCAGTCTGCTTCCTCGCATCGGATCGAAGCAGCTACACCAGCGGTACGGCGCTGATGGTCGACGGCGGGTTCTGCGCGTGAAATAGCTCACGGCAGCTACCGATGGGTGGCAGCCGCGAAAATAGTCGAATGAGGGAGCATGCCCGTGACAAAGTTCGGCATTGGACAGGCGGTCCGACGCGTTGAAGATCAACGTTTTACCACCGGCGCCGGTGAATATGTCTGCGATCTGGTCCTTCCGCGGCAGTGCTACGGCGTGCAATTGCTGTCGCCGCATGCTCACGCCAAAATAAAGTCAATCGATGTGACCGCCGCTAAAACAGCGCCGGGCGTTTTATGCGTGCTGACGGGCGCCGACGCTGCTGTCGATAAAATCGGCGGCATTCCTCCGCACTTCATGCCCGAAGCGTGGGGAGGACCGAAGGGATTTGCTACCATTCGGCCTATCCTTCTGACCGATTACGTTCGTTGTATCGGCGACCGCGTCGCCTTCGTCGTCGCTGAATCAGAACTTCAGGCTCGTGATGCAGCCGAGCTCATTGAAGTCGAGTATGAGCCCTTGCCAGCACTTATCGACGTAGAACAGGCGGCTAAGCCGGAAGCGCCAGCGATTTGGAAGGAGTGCCCGAACGGCAACGTGGCCGTGACGATTGCCTTGGGCGACAAGGCTGCGACCGATGCGGCCTTTGCAAAGGCTAAGCACATTGCGTCAGTTCGTCTCGTCAACAATCGCGTTACTGCTAATGCAATCGAGCCACGCTGTGCGATCGGTAACTTTGACGCGTCGCAAGGAAAATACACTCTTCATACCGCGTCACAGGATCCGCACGGCTTACGAACAGTGCTCGCATCCGCCGTCCTGCATATCCCCGAGTCGAAGCTGCGCGTGCTCTCGCCCGACGTTGGTGGCGGCTTCGGCATAAAAGCCAACCTCTATCCCGAAGAAGCGCTCGTTCTGTGGGCGGCAAAACACTGCGGGCGGCCGGTCAAGTGGACGGCAACCCGCGGCGAAAGCCTGATGCTCGACAACCACGCGCGTGAGCAGGTGATCTACGGCGAGCTCGCGCTTGACGCGGACGGAAAATTCCTTGGGATCAGGGCTACCGGCTATCAAGCGCTCGGCGCTTATTGGTGGGCAGCGATTACCGCACCGCTTTTCTTCTCGCTGATGCTGGTTCCCAGTGTCTATGACGTACAAGCTATCGATTTCAGCACGCGGGCTGTTTTTACCAACACCGCCCCGACATCCGTCTATCGTGGCGCTGGCCGACCAGAAGCAATTTACTTCATTGAACGTCTGATCGACCGAGCAGCCCAGATCAGCGGCATCGACCGTGTCGAGTTGCGACGACGCAATCTGATCAAGCCGGAGGCGATGCCCTACCACACGCCTACCCACCAGAATTACGACAGCGGCGATTTTCCCAAGCTCATGGATAAATGTCTTGAGCTCGCTGACTGGCACGGTTTCCCACTACGCCAGAAGGAGAGTGAAAAACGTGGCAAGTTGCGGGGGCGAGCAGTAACGCCTTACGTTGAACTCGCCGGCGTTTTCAATGACCGCATGGAATTGCGCTTCGATCCAAGCGGCATGGTGACCATCATTGCCGGCACTCATTCGCACGGCCAAGGTCACGCGACTGCCTTTGCGCAATTGGTCGCCGAGTGGCTGGGTGTACCATTCGAGAACATCAACTTCATTCAGGGCGACACGGATAAGGTGACCTACGGCCGCGGCACCTTCGCCGCGCGCAGTTCCATGGTCGGCGGCAACGCATTACGCGCCGCAGCTGACGCTGTTATCGGCCGCGGCAAGGAAATGGCGGCAGCGCTGATGGAGGCGGCTCCAGCTGATATCGAATTCAAAGCTGGAACTTACACCGTCGTAGGTACCGATAAGAAAATGTCGATCAGCGACGTGGCGCGCGCCTTCTTTGCGCCTGCAGGTCCAGTCCTGAAATTTGGTCTCGGGCTCGAGGGCGTCGGTTCATATGCCGGGGTGCCTGGTGGCGCGCCGAATTACCCAAACGGTTGTCAGGTCTGCGAAGTCGAAGTCGACCCTGACACCGGCATGGTCTGGATCGATCGTTTTGCCGCAGTCGATGATCTCGGTATGATTATCAATCCGATGATCGTTGAGGGTCAGATTCATGGCGGCATCGCTCAGGGGGTTGGTCAAGCGCTATTCGAGAATGTTGCCTATGAAGCTGGATCAGGCCAACTGATCACTGGCAGCTTTTTGGACTACGCGATGCCCCGCGCCAGCGATTTTCCTGAATTTCTTTCTGATCTCGTCGAAATCCCGGCCAAGACCAATCCGCTCGGTATCAAGGGCATTGCTGAAATCAGGAACCATCGGAGCGCCGCCGACGGTCGTCAATGCTGTGATCGATGCGCTGAAGGACCACGGATTGGAACATCTCGACATGCCGCTCACACCCGCACGCGTATGGGCAGCCATACGCCGGCAAGAACAGAGCGCCTGACACCCTAGGAAATGGCAGCATGCGTGCACAGGCGGCAACAGCTCGCTCAACACCGACCATTCGCGAGCACAAAATCCCGACACGCGACAGCAAACCATACATCGCGGTGGAGGGTCCCGATCGAAATTTGTGGTTCTGTGAAAGCGGCGCTTCGAAAATTGGCTGTCTCGACACCCAGACGCTTACATTCAGCGAATTCGAATTACCCTCCGCCGACAGTACGCCGATTGGCATTGACGTCGGCTCTGACGGCCATCTGTGGTTCACCGAGAAAACCGGCAATCGCATTGGTCGCCTGAATCCGGACGGCACCATCGTTGAGTTCGCATTGGCAACCGCTGACGCCGGGCCTGACGGAATTGTCTGCGGACCAGACGGCAATATCTGGTTTTCCGCCGCCGATATTGATCGCGTATGCCGGGTGACGCCTGATGGCATGATCACAGAGTTCGGCACGAAGATCACGCCGGGCAGCCGACCGCTGTCTATTGTGGTGCGGGACGGCGCGCTCTGGTTCAGCGAAGCCGCCGGCGGCCGGGTGGCGCGAATGACCCTCGCCGGCGACGTCACCGAGTTTGCTATTCCCAGTCGCAATAGCCAACCGCGCGCCATGACGCGACATCCGGACGGGAACATCTGGTTCGTCGAAACCGGTGCCAACGCGCTGGGCCGCCTCGCTCGCGATGGAACCATGGTCGAATTTCCGGTCCCCACTCCAGACGCCTCGCTCCGCGGCGTCACGGTCGGAGCTGATGGTGACCTCTGGTTTACTGAGAACTTCGCCAACAAGATCGGCCGCATGGCCCCAGATGGCACCATGATCGGCGAATACAATATCCCGACCGAAGGAAGCGGACCGCGCTGCATCACAGCAATGTCGGACGGACGTCTGTTTTTCACGCAATACGACGCCGGCTTGATTGGCGAAATTATCCCGCACTAACCAAGCGTGCTCGATAAACTCAGGAGGCCAATCGAATGGCCGAAACTCACCGTGTGATCGTGACCGGCAATAATGCGGCCGGAAAGTCGATCGTACTCGACGATATCCAGGCGGGCATGACCGGACCTGGAAACTTTGATTTCTGGCAAACCCAGGCTGGGACCTCGCCACTTGACGTTGCGACCGGTCGCTCGGCCATGAAATTTTTTCCCGCGGTAGGCGGCACGATGTTTCGGCTTTTCAACATTCCGCCGGCCGACCCGAACATGACGCCAGCCGAGATGTCAGCGCTCCAAGAGGATTTCTTCCGCGCGGTCGGCAGCCCTGCCGCGCGGGTCGACACGTCACGTCACCCGCTCATGCACACGACGCCGACCGTCGATTACATATTGCTCCTTTCTGGTAAAATTTCGCTCCTTCTTGATGAGGGCGATCCAATTGAGTTGAAGCCGTTCGATGCGGTCGTGCAGCGGCGCACCAATCATTTTTGGGTCAACACCGGCCACGAGCGAGCGCTGTTGATGTGCGTCATGGTGGGCGATCGGTAGGCACGCGACGCCGAGCGTGGAGATTGGCTGGGGCGCCAGGATTCGAACCTGGGAATGGCGGAATCAAAATCCGCTGCCTTACCACTTGGCTACGCCCCAATACGCCGTCGGATTGCCGTCGACCGGTGAGCTGTCGGCGGGCGCAACATAACGACGTAGCACTAGTCAATCAATTGCGACGCCCTGAGCGCTCCTTTCGAACGTTGTCGGGCCTAGGCCGGCCGTATTCTCCGATCCTTGCGGCAACGGATGCGTCTTCAGCCAAAGCGTGCGGGCCGCAGCAATCGGATCTAACCCAAGTTTTGTCCACCAACCGGCCTCATCGCCGCAGCGGTGGAGCTCGCGGTGGTGACCTCGACACAAGGGCACGGTGAACTCATCACTCACCTTCCGCCCAAGCGCGCGATGTTGCGCGAATCGCAGGTGATGGGCGTCGGAGGGTTGCCGGCCACAAATCAGGCATGCCTGTTTGGCGACGGACCTGACGTGATCGCGGTCACGAATTCGCCGCTGCTCCGGCACGGCCAACGCGCTCTTATCGATCTCCGCTTGTTGCCCTTGTTCCGTTGGCTTGCGGTCGACCGGCGCCGGCGGCCCCTCGCCGCCATCGACCGCAAATGTCCTCACTCGTGCTCGGAACGCTTCTTCAATCCGATGGGCGTCAGCGTCGGTCAGCTTATTTTTTTCGACCAGCCGCCGATGCGCCCAGATGGCCGCTTCATCGCCTGAAGTAAGATCCTTAAGCTCGGTAAGAAGTCGATCGCACAACGCGGCGGATGCCTCCGCCTCCAACTTCGCCTCGGCAGGACTGTTCTTTGGGCGCTGACGCGGCGCGACGGTTGGTGCTGCGCCGCTTGGCCTGCCGCCATTGAGGTTCTCCCGATGAGTTCTTCGGCTTTTCAAACTCTGGTTGGATTGTCGGCGGCACGAGGTCGGGCGCATCGAGATCATCCTCACCGGCAATTCCGACAAGGGTGAAAAGGGCATAACGCCGAGCATAAGTCAGCGCCGCGCCCATCCGATGAGGCGTTGCCGTCTCGCTGATCGGGCACACCGGCCAATCTGAGGCGATCCACTCCCCCGACGCATGCGCCAGTACCGTGGTCAAATTGATGATGCCGGCAGTCTGATCCAGAGAGGTGGTTTGGATGGTAGCGATTTCGTGCTGGCCTAAGGTCTTGCGCACAATATCAAGCCCGCCCGACAGCGGTGCGTATCGAAATGTCCTTTCGCCTCCCCCTCGGCCATCAGCCCGGATCGTCGCGACCAGTGACTTCTCCGGGTTGACGAGTTCACCTTGGGCCTTGGCCAGGGCAGCAGCCAAGCCGCCGATCGAACCGCTAGACCGCTGCATGACTTCCTTCAACATCGAGGAGGTCAAAACTGATGGCCCCTGATTTCGAGCGCCTGGCGCGGACGCCATGGCCGATGGCTTGCTGGGCGTCCTCGGGCACCAAGCCCTTGAGTTCCGCCTTGGCCTGCTCATGCTCTAGATGCGCCGACCGGGTCCGCGAGAAGACCGCCGCAAACTCCGCCCATGCATTTGAGGACGTCATGTCGACAATGCGCACCGCCTCGATGCGCGGCTTCGGCGGCTCGACCCCAAACAAGGCCGGCGGTTCGCCCGTCTCGACGCAGCGCCAGAATTTCCGCTCGGCCGTAAGAATAAGGTGCTGGTAGAGCGGATCAGCGTGGGTCTTGATCTCAACCCATTTGCCGCCGCCAGTAATGACCGAAAGCACCGCCGCCCTCGCCGCCACCACCCACATATTATGTTGCAGCTGCGGCATATATTTTTGCACCGCCGCTTCCTCTGAGAATTGCCAGGGCAGCATAAATTTAAACTCAAACACGTCGCCGCCCTCGACCCGACCGTCCAGCGTCGCCGCCATCCACCTTAGAGTCGGATGCCGCTGCCATTGCTGGGCGTGCGTAACGACGTGTCCGGTCTGGGCTTGATACCAACGCCGATTGAGCTTCTCGGTAGCGAGACCCAATTGAACGATCAGATTGCCGGACAGGTCCTCGGGATCCGCCTCACCGCGCTTTTCCCGCCACAGGCGCAGCAGGGCGACCTCATCATCCCCCATGATGATCCGGGCATCGGAGCCGCCAACGAAAGATCGCCGCCCAGTTTTTTCGTTTGAATTCAAAGATATTTCCGCCATTGTGGGTTCTCTCCATCGCACCATCTTTCGATACTAAAAGTATCGTTAATGCGCCCGCCAAAGTCAATACTAAAAGTATCAATTAGGCAGCTTAAGGCCGCGAGGGCTTTATTGGATTGGTCGCAGGAACGATTGGCAGCTGAAGCAAATGTATCGATCCCCACAATAAAAAGATTAGAGGCCCAGGACGGTCCTCTGGGGGGACGTAGTGAAACGGGACAAAGAATGCGGTCCGCGCTCGAGGCCGCCGGCATCGAGTTCATCGACGAGAACGGAGGCGGGCCCGGCGTTAGATTGGGTAAGCGGCAATCGAAAAAAGGATGAGATGTGAAGAGTAAAGGGTGCCTTTTGGAGACCTCGGCACCGAAAAACGTCCCCAGCTGCGCCAATGAATTACGCTTGTTCTAAAGCATCAAGTCATAGCTCCTTCAGCTGTTCTGCTTGATGAAAGAGTTCATCGATCTGCGCAGGGCTCTGAGCAATTCGTTGGCCCGTTGACGCTGGTCGAGGAATTCGCGAGTGGAGCCTCCAAGCTTTAGAGCGTTTATATTGCCGCGCGGAGCGCCCGAGCCGAAAGCCCCGCCGTGCATTCGACAGCGCTTCTTTCCTCTCACAGCCGGAGACTTGCATGGCGTGCCGGAACGCGTTTTTGCTCCGCAGCGCGGGCTAGCGAGCATAGGGATGGTGTTGCGCGGGTGATTGCTACTCATCCGATCGCCCCGAACGAACTCGGATCCGATCTCGTTCCCGAATGGGCTCCATCGCGGGTTGCCGCTCATCCGTAAGCATCGCTGGAGCATTCGAGGCATTATCGATCGCCCGCTGCGGCTGATTGTTGACATTGCCAACAATCGCTTGCGCGCCATCCGAGACCGAAACATGGCGCACCGTGACTCGCTGCTCGCCGCCACTACGGTATTGTTTCAGTGCAGACATTTGCGTTGCGAAAGTCCGCCCAAAGCCTGTTAGCGCCTTGAGCGCGAACTCCCACCGCGCTTGATCGCGCGTCGTGCGTGGCGACAGTTCGTCCGTGAACCGCATCATCGCGAGATGTGCCACTGCCATTTGGGCGACTAGCATGGCCTCCAGATGATCTCGAGGTTTTTGGTTCTTGATTACCGATAGGACGAAACCAATGGCTTCACCAGAGTGGTATACACTGGAGGCTTCGAGTATCTGTGCCGTAAGCCCCCACACGAAATCGGTGTCGCGCGTCCCCAGCGCTTCGCTTACGCGTTCGAACTCGGTGCTTCGGTTCAGATGCGCCTGCGTCGCTTTTTCAATTATCTGATCAACGTCGAAGTGCCTCGTTCGCAACTCTTCTTCTCGCTTGCGTCGCTCATCGGCTGCAAAAGACCGAATGCTCGGCGGGTCGTTGGACGTGCTGATTTCAGCCTTTTGTTTCTTGGGATTCCGCTTAACCATGGGGTTCTCCTTTTGTTCACACCAAAGGAGAACGCGCAAAACACGATACCGTTCGTGCAAGACACGATTAACGTTGCAGATAGTCTACTTTGCATGGGGTTGTTTTGGTCTTTTTTGATTGATCCCCGGCCCCAAAGGGCCCCCCGGTGGTTTCGGTTAGCAATTCGCACCATGCGTGATCCCGCTACCCCCCGCTCTTACAATCGGTTAGGGACGGGTGGTGCTACCCGCTGATCGGCATTCGGCAGGCACGGAGTATGAGTAACCTAGGTAAGTAAAAGCGGAGGATGCCCGTGACCTACCAAGCCCCCCTCGCCGACATGGGCTATGCGCTCAAACACGGTGCTGCACTCTCGGCCGCGCTTGAACAGGGATTCTTCGGCGACCTGTCCATGGACGACATCGACGCGGTGCTCACCGAAGCTGGCCGCGTTGCAAGTGAAATTATCGCGCCGCTCAACCGGGTCGGCGATCTCAACGGCACGATCTTTAAGGACGGCGCCGTCACCACCGCGCCGGGCTGGAAGGAAGCCTATCGTACCTGGTGCCACGGCGGCTGGAACGGGCTGGCTTCTCCGGCCGAATGGGGCGGACAGGGCCTGCCGCAAGTCGTCAACGCCGCCTGCACCGAAATGTGGAACGCGGCGTCGGCGGCGTTCGGCGTCGGTCCGATGCTAACCATGGGCGCGATCGACGCGCTCAACGTACATGGCAGCGACGACCTCAAGCGGCTTTACCTCGGCAAGCTCGTCACCGGTGAGTGGACCGGCACGATGCATCTGACCGAGCCGCAGGCCGGCTCCGACGTCGGCGCATTGCGCACGCGCGCCGAGCGCGCTGGCGACGGCACCTACCGCCTCAAGGGCCAGAAAATCTTTATCACTTACGGCGAGCACGACCTCACCGACAACATCATCCATCTCGTGCTCGCGCGGCTGCCCGATGCTCCGCCCGGCACGCGCGGCATCTCGCTCTTTCTGGTGCCGAAATTTCTGCTCAATCCCGACGGCTCGCCGGGCGCCCGCAACGACGTGCGCGCGCATTCGGTCGAGCACAAGCTCGGCATCCACGCCTCGCCGACCTGCACGATGATCTTCGGCGATCAAGGCGGCGCTGTCGGCTATCTCATCGGGCGGGAGAATGCCGGCATGGCGTGCATGTTCACCATGATGAACCGCGCGCGGCTTGCGGTCGGTCTGCAAGGCGTCGGCATCGCCGAGCGCGCCACCCAGCAAGCGCTCGCTTACGCGCGCGAGCGCAGGCAGGGCCGCACACCGGGAATGCCGGCGAATGAATCGGCGCCGATCATCGCGCATCCCGACGTCAAGCGCATGTTGATGACCATGCGCGCCCTGACCCAGGCTGCTCGCACCATCTGCTATGCGACGGCGATGGCAATCGATCGCGCCGAGCGCGGCACTGACACGGCCGCGCGGCAAGCCGCCCACGAGCGCGCCTCGCTGCTGACGCCAGTCGCCAAGGCTTTTTCCACCGACATCGGCGTCGAGGTCGCTTCGCTCGGCGTGCAGATTTACGGCGGCATGGGCTTTATCGAGGAAACCGGCGCCGCCCAGCATCTGCGCGATGCGCGCATCGCGCCGATCTATGAGGGGACCAACGGCATTCAGGCCATCGACCTCGTCACCCGGAAACTGCCGCTGTCCGACGGCGCGGTGGTCGAAACCTATCTCGGCGAATTGCGTCGCATCGTCGAAGCCGTCAACGCCACCAATGATCCGGCGCTGGGCTGGAGCGGCGTACGGCTGAAAGAGGCGGTCGAGAGTTCTCGCGCGCGCAAGCAGCTGGATGCTGGCCAAGCTCGGCAATGGGGCCGATGAGGCGCTGGCCGGCGCAACGCCTTACCTGCGACTGTTCGGCGTAACGAGCGGCGGCTGCCTGTTGGCGCAACAAGCGCTGGCGGCGCTACGAACCAATACCGACGCCGGGCCGCGCGCCGCGCTGGCGCGATTTTTTGCCGAGAATATCGCGGTCCAGGCCCCCGCCCTTGAGCGTACCATCGTCGAAGGTGCAGCCGGCGTGCTCGGCGCCGACGCCGTGCTCGCGCATTAGCCGTATGCACGCCTGATGTCGACGCTCCTGATCACACATCCTGCCTGCCTGAACCATCTCACGCCGGCCGGCCATCCCGAGCGGCCGGAGCGGCTGCGCGCGGTCGAGCACGCGCTGGAGGCGGAAAAATTCCAGTCGCTCGCACGCGTGCAAGCGCCGCCGGCGCCGCTCGAGGTTATCGCGCTTTGCCATCCGATCGACTACATCATGCAAATCCGCGACGCCACGCCGAAGGAAGGCATGGTGCGGCTCGATGCCGACACCTCGATGTCTCCCGGCAGCTTCGAGGCGGCTTTGCGCGCGGTCGGCGGCGCCATTCACGCGGTCGACGAAGTGATCGGCAAAAAAGCCGCCAACGCTTTTGTCGCCACGCGACCGCCGGGCCATCACGCGGAAACCGCGCACCCGATGGGCTTCTGCCTTTTCGACAACGCCGCCATCGCCGCGCGTTATGCGCAAAACCGTCACGGCATCGCCCGCGCAGCCATTGTCGATTTCGACGTGCATCACGGCAACGGCTCGCAGGAGATTTTCTGGGCGGACAAGACGATCATGTATTGCTCGACGCACCAGATGCCGCTGTTTCCCGGCACCGGAGCCGTCGGCGAATCCGGCGAATTCAACACTGTGGTCAACGCGCCGCTGCGGCCCGGCGACGGCGGCCAGGCCTTCCGCGACGCGTTCGACAGCCGCATCCTGCCGCGTTTGCGCGACTTCAAGCCGGAATTGATCATTATCTCCGCCGGCTTCGACGCGCACATGCGCGATCCGCTTGCCAACCTCAATCTGGTCGAGGCGGATTTTGCCTGGGCGACGCAAAAGATCATGGATGTCGCCGACCAGTGCGCGAATGGCCGCGTGGTGTCGCTGCTGGAGGGCGGCTACGACCTCGAAGCGCTGGCGAATTCGGCCGCGGCACATGTGACCGCGCTGATGCACGGATAGATTGGCTAATCTGGTATAAGAACCAGCGAGTTGGAGAGGACCGGCGATGGCGCAACAGAATAACCAGAGCGACCAGAATAACGACGTCGGCAAGCTGTCGTTCGAGCGCGCGATCGAGGAACTCGAATTGATCGTCAAACGGCTCGAAGACGGCAAGGTGCCGCTTGAGGAATCCGTCGCCATCTACGAGCGGGGCGAAGCACTCAAGCGCCGCTGCGAGGATTTGCTGAAGCAAGCAGAGGCGCGGGTCCAGAAGATCACGCTGGATGCCAACGGCAACCCGACCGGCACCGAGCCGCTCGACGTTGATTGAGGGCCGCGCGCTAACGCGCGGCCGCGCTCCGCGGCGGCTGAAACAGCACCACCACATTGCGCGAGCCGCAGCGCGGGCAGCGCAGCCGGCTCTCCAGCCGGGAAAGTGGAAAAGCCTTCCCCCTCGTCCACACTAAGGTCTCAATGTCGAGATCCTTGCGGTAGTTGCATTCGCGGCTTGATTTCGAGGACGGGCTGTCGGAACGCCCATAACTGCACCGCACAGTGACCCGCCAACCAAGCGTGAAAGCGTCGCCGATCGTTTCGACAAGCATTTGTTAACGCTCGCGAATCTTTGCTTCAGATCGCTCTTGACTCTCCGGAACAAAAAGAGAACAATCTGTAGCCCAAGTCAAGGCTTGGGGAAGGATCGGGAGGCGGTTGTGGAAGCGGACAAGCGAAGCGCGTGGCTGCGCAAGCTCGACGAGGAATGCCCGTATCAGGTCGTGCTGCCGCGAGCGCAGCTCGCCGACGACAGCGAGATCATGGATTTTTTGATCGGCTATGTCGGCAAGTTCGACATGTATGTCGAAGACGATTACGCCGCCTTCGTGCGCTATTGCTTCGAGGATCCGCTCGACGCCGAAATCTTCCGCGCGCGCTTCGAGCCGAAGATCGAGCGCTTCAAGCTCGCGGGATGACGGCACGCCCGACGGCATCGAGCCGTCGGGGTGCTATCCGATATCGGTCGTTATTTGCCGTCGGGAACCCAGGTGGTGGAATCACGGTCGTATTTGAAGCCGGGAGCGCTTTTCAAGTCGTCCTTGGTCGTGTTCATCACCAAGTACCAGTTGTTGTTGTTCTTGTTGGTGACTTGAATGGCATCAAACGGCACCGCGACATCTTTCTCGTCGACGCCGAGGAACCCGCCAACTCCGACGATCACCGAAGTGACCTTGCCGGATTTGTCGACAAGCACGTCCATGATCTCGCCGATCTTGTTATCCTTCGCATCGTAGACGTTTTGCTTGTACCAATCAGTCACCGTCACCGAGCCGGAAGGCGTTTGACGCTGCAGTCGCGCGTTTGACATGGTGTCCGCGAACGCCGGTATGCTGAGCACCGCAATGAACGCTGCGGTGTAGGCTAATTTCGACATAAAATCCTCCTTGGATTGAGACCAAAAGAGCCCGACTTGCGGGCTCCGGCCGGAGGCAAGGGCCTCAAGGCACCCCGCAACCGGTTTCATTCAACAACATTGCTGCGCATAATTCGTTCCCGGTGCGGACGTGCCGGGGTATTTCGCGGGAATGTGGAACCTCAGAATTTGCAAGTTCCGACCGCCGAAAACATTCACACCCCGCATAACCGGTGAAACGCACCCATGATATCTCTGTGCCGAAACGGCTTGGCGACGAACATGCTGCCAGGCACGCACCGCGCCGAATCGATCCGCTCGCCCGAGAGGTAAAGCACCGGAATGTCGGGCCGCTCCCGGCGGAAGCACTCGGCGACGTCGAAGCCGCTCGCCGATCCGCCGAGATTGATGTCGGTGAACACCATGTCGATCGCCGCCGGCGACCGACACAGCGCGATGGCCTGCTCGCCATTCGCACTCTCGACGACGCGGTGGCCCGCTTCGCGCAGGCAGTTGGCAAGATCGTACCGCACGAAGAACTCATCCTCGACGACGAGAACGACGAGAACTCTGGCGCCACCGGCGGCCGATACGGACAAAGGCGTTAGCCTTGCAGGCCAGGCCACAAAGCCCGGCTCGTCGAATAGGCTGCTCTTAAATCGCGCCCGTTCCCCACGTAGGGCGCCTGAAATCTCAACCGGGCAACGGCCGGTACGGTTCCTACATTTTTTAGATTATCAAGGGGCTTGCGGATAGCAATCGGGCGCCCAAAGGCTTACGTGCCGCTTACCGCCTGCCGCGAACCTTTGGGTGCGGGCGTTTGAGAGACCGTGATGTGCTCTTGCCCTCAAGGGGAAGAGCACAAAATGGCAGTCACCTCACCCGCGCGCGCATCCTCGCCACGCAACCGGCTGCTGGCCACGCTCGCCCCGACCGATTTCGCACTGTTACGGCCGCATTTGCGGTCCACGCCAATGCCGCTTCGCAAAGAGCTTGAGCAACCAACCGGCGGATCGAGGCGGTCTATTTTATGGAAGCGGGTGTTGCCTCGGTGGTCGCCGTCCAGCCCGACGAAACCGCGTGGAAGTCGGCCTGATCGGCAATGAGGGAATGAGTGGAAGCGCGATCGTGCTCGGCAGCGGCCAGTCGCCGCATTGCACCTATATTCAGGTCGCAGGCGACGCGCAGTGGATTGCCACCAAGGACCTGACGGAGGCCATGAATAAGAGCGAGACGCTGCACGGCTTCCTGCTCAAATTCGTCCAGGTCTTCATGGTGCAGACGGCGCAAACCGCCATCGCCAATGCGCGCTCCCACATCGATCAGCGCTTGGCACGCTGGATTCTCATGGCGCACGACCGCGCCAACGATAAACCCTTGAAACCGTTGCAGTTGACCCATGAATTCCTGGCCTTGATGCTGGGCGTGAGGCGGGCCGGCGTTACCGAGGCGCTGCAACATCTCAAGCGGCAAAAGCTGATCAAGACCGGCCGAAACCAGATCATCGTGCTCGACCGCAAAGGCCTCGAACGGACCGCCGGCAGTTCCTACGGCGTGCCGGAGCGGGAGTACCGGCGGCTTATCGGGTAGGACGATTGCATTTCAACGGGCGCGATCCGCCCGCTTGGGCGGCGCTGGCAGCTTCTGCCGCACTTTATTTATCTCGGCCCAAGCGTCTTCCTTAATCCGCTTTTTCAGATCGAGCACGGAGAAGTCGTTGCCGCCGGAGGTACGCACGAGCCGCTCCCAGGTGACCGGCGCCGACACCGGCGCGCCGGGGCGCGAGCGCGTCGAGTAAGGCGCGACCGAGGTTGCTTCGCGGGAATTGCGAAAATAATCGATGAAAATACGGCCCTTGCGCAGCGCCTTGGTCATCTTGGCCAGATAAAGCTTCGGACTTTCGGCAGCCATGCGCGCGGCGATGCGCTCGCTGAAGTTTTTGGCCGTTTCCCATTCAGTAGCGGCGATCGGCACTACCACGTGGATGCCTTTTCCGCCGGTGAGCTTGACGAAGCTTTCGAGCTTTTCGGCTGTGAGCCGCTCGCGTATCTCGCGCGCCGCGGCGACGATCTGCGGCCACTTTACCCCCTCGCCCGGATCGAGATCGAACACGATGCAGTCGCACATTTCCAAGCTTTCCAGCCGCGAGCCGCGTACATGGATTTCCAGTGCGCCTGACTGCACCAGCGCCACCAGATCGTCGACCGTCTCGACCGCGATCACGTCGTGATCCTTACCCGGCACGACGTGGCGCAACGGCGAGGACTTCATGTTGGCGGCGATATGCTTCTGGAAAAAAGTCTCGCCGGAAATTCCTTCGGGCGCCCGCACGAGGGCCAAAGCGCGGTCGAGAATGTGCGGTCTGATCCAATCCCAGACCGACACGTAATATTCGGCTAAATCCTTTTTAGTCACGCCGACATCCGGCCAATAGACGCGATCGGGATGGGTCAGGTGAAACTCGCCGGCGCCGCCGCTCTTTTTCGTGCCGGCGTTGTTGCTCGCGCGCCCCGGCTGGCGCACCGGCCGCTTTTTCGCCGGCGCAGCAGGGGGCGTTTTGCCGGCAGCAACCTCGCGCACGACGTCCTCCGCGCTCTTGTCCTCGCGGATACCCTGAAATGAGGCCTGACGCAAAACGCCGCCATGGGTAAAGCCGGCAAACTTTGCCTCGATGATCATCTTCGGCTTCACCCAGATCACGTCTTTACGCCGCTCGTCCGCCGGCAATTCGACCGGACGCTTTTCGGTGCGCAACGGTTCGAGCCGCTTCCAAAGATCGCGCGCCGTTTGTTGCGTATAGCCGGTGCCGATTCGGCCGGCATAACGAAGTTCACCGTTCTCGCGAACGGCAACGGTCAGCGCGCCGATGGCGTTCTGCATCGCAGTCGAAGGGGTAAATCCGGCGACGATCAATTCCTGTCGGCCGCGGCATTTGGTCTTGATGAAATTATTGGTCCGGCCGGATCGGTAAGTCGCGTCGCGCCGCTTCGATACCAAACCTTCGAGGCCCATGTCGCAGGCGTGACGGTAAATCAGCGGGCCGTCCTCTTCGAAATGCTCGGTGTAGCGGATCACGCTGTCTTTGCCGTTCTTTTTCAGCAAGCCGGCGAGCGCCGCCTTGCGTGCCGTCAACGGCTCGCCGGTCAAGTCGTGGCCGTCGAGATGCAGCAAGTCGAACACGTAATAGACGAAGCGGTTGCTGCGGCCATCTTTCAAATCGGTCTGCAGCAACGAGAAATCGCTGATGCCGTTTTCACCCTCGACGACGATCTCGCCGTCGAGGAGCGCGTTCTCGGCCGGCAACGCTGCCATCGCCGCGGCGACCGGCTTGAACCGGTGGGTCCAGTCCTGCTGCTTGCGGGTCAGCAACCGCACCCCGCCGTGGTCGAGCCGCGCCTCCATCCGATAGCCGTCGAATTTGATTTCGTGCAGCCAATTCGGACCGTGCGGCGGCTGCTCGTGCAGCGTGGCGAGGCTGAGCGGCACGAAATCGGGCAAATCCGATTCGGCGGTGCGCGCGGACTTTTTTGCGGCACGCTTTTGAGGCGCAGCACGCTTGGGGCCGCGCGCACCCTGCGATGCTTTCGCCACCGGTCGCGCCTTGGTTTTGCCGGCAAGCTCCTGGATTTTTTGCCGGAAAGCGGTCTTGCCTCCGGACTGCGCCGCGCGATTCGAGTGCCAAACTCGCTTCTTGCCCTTGCCGGCGGCAATCTCCTCGATCGATCGGCCGCTGACGACCGAATTCGGTTGTTCATCAAGGATATCCTCGTCGCGCAGGCCGCGCGCTTCGTCGTCCTTGCCTTTGATCAACAGCCAATTCTCGTGCCGCTCGTGGTCACGCGCGCGCATGCGCACGAGATGCCAGCGGCCATGCAACTTTTCGCCGTGCAGATCGAAAACGAGATGGCCTTTGCCGTACCCATAATGAGGATCGCCTTCGGGCGTCCAGGTGCCGCGATCCCAGATCATCACCGTGCCGCCGCCATATTCGCCTTTCGGGATCGTACCTTCGAAGGCGTTGTATTCGACCGGATGGTCTTCGACATGCACGGCGAGGCGTTTTTCGTTTGGATCCAGGCTGGGGCCTCGGGTCACCGCCCAGCTCTTCATGACGCCGTCGAGTTCAAGCCGCAGATCGTAATGCAAGCGGGTCGCGTCGTGCTTCTGAATGACATAGCGGTGGCCGCCGGCGCGGCCTTTGCGGCCGCGCGGCTCCGCTGTCACGCCGAATTTTCGCTTTTTTCGGTAAATCTCGAGGGCCACGGGACTTCAACTCGTGCGTTGGTCGCTTTCGAAGCGAATTCGGGCGCGGACCAGGGCAAAAATCGCAATCCGGCCGCGTTCCCGCCCATGGCAAAAGCGGCTGAGTGGCCCAACATAAGCGGTTGCGGCAAAACGCGGGAGTTCCCGTGGGTTCCGGGAAACGAAGGCGGCTAAATTGCGTTGCCAGCGTGGAATGGTGTACACACTGAGGGTTTAAGCCTTTGGGGACGGGGGTGGCGTCAGGCGGGTCCGATCCCAAAAATCGTCATTAGGCCGAAAGGCCAATGAGGCTAATAAGAAGGAGCATTCGCGTGACCGTGCAGTCGAAGACGCCGTTGCTTGATCTCGTCAATACTCCCAGCGACTTGCGCAAGCTCGAAGAAGGTCAGTTACGCCAGCTTGCCGACGAATTACGGCGGGAAACGATCGATGCTGTGGCGGTCACCGGTGGTCACCTTGGCGCCGGCCTTGGCGTGATCGAGCTGACGGTCGCCCTGCATTACGTCTTCAACACTCCGGCCGACCGGCTGGTTTGGGACGTCGGCCACCAGGCCTATCCGCACAAGATTCTCACCGGCCGACGCGACCGCATCCGCACCTTGCGGCAGGGCGGCGGATTGTCCGGCTTCACCAAGCGCGCCGAGAGCGAATACGACCCGTTTGGCGCCGCCCACTCGTCGACCTCGATCTCTGCCGCGCTTGGCATGGCGGTCGCCCGCGATCTCGACGGCAAGCAGAACAACGTCATCGCCGTCATCGGCGACGGGGCCATGTCGGCCGGCATGGCCTACGAGGCGATGAACAACGCCGGCGCGATGAATTCGCGCCTGATCGTGATTCTCAACGACAACGACATGTCGATTGCGCCGCCCGTCGGCGCGCTGTCGGCGTATCTCGCCCGCCGCGTGTCCGGCCGCACCTATCGCAGCCTGCGCCAGATCCTTCGTCAGATTGCCAAGCACCTGCCGACCCGCACGCTGGAGAAGCGCGCGCTCGCCATCGAGGAATATGCGCGCGGTCTGGTGACTGGTGGCACGTTGTTCGATGAACTCGGTTTCTTTTACGTCGGCCCGATCGACGGCCACAACATCGATCACCTCCTGCCGGTGCTCAAAAACGTCCGCGACGCCAAGAACGGGCCGTTCCTGGTTCACGTCGTCACGCAAAAGGGCAAGGGCTACGCGCCGGCGGAAAAATCCGCCGATAAATATCACGGCGTTGTTAAATTCGACGTCGCCACCGGCGCGCAGGTGAAATCCAAGCCCACTGCCCCCGCCTACCAGAAAGTCTACGGCGAGAGCCTGATCAAAGCGGCGCGCAAGGACGACAAGATCGTCGCGATTACCGCGGCCATGCCGTCCGGCACCGGCATCGACCTGTTCCAAAAAGAATTCCCGAACCGCACGTTCGACGTCGGCATCGCCGAACAGCATGGCGTGACATTCGCGGCGGGACTCGCGACGGAGGGCTTCAAGCCGTTCGCGACCATCTATTCGACCTTCCTGCAGCGCGCCTACGACCAAGTTGTGCACGACGTGGCGATCCAGAAGCTGCCGGTGCGCTTCGCCATGGACCGCGCCGGACTTGTCGGCGCCGATGGCCCGACCCACGCCGGCTCGTTCGACATCGCCTATCTCGGCTGCCTGCCCAATTTCGTTCTGATGGCGGCCGCCGACGAAGCCGAGCTGGTGCACATGGTGTCGACGGCAGTCGCGATCGACGATCGGCCTTCGGCGCTACGCTACCCGCGCGGCGAAGGCCGGGGCGTGCCGATGCCCGAAGAGGGCAAGCCGCTCGAAATCGGCAAGGGCCGCATCCTGCGCGAAGGCACCAAGGTCGCGCTGTTCTGCTACGGCGCGCGGCTGGGCGAATGTCTCAAGGCCGCCGACGAGCTCGGCGCGCACGGACTTTCCACAACCGTCGCCGATGCGCGCTTCGCCAAGCCGCTCGATGTCGATCTTCTGCTGCGGCTCGCCCGCGAGCATGAGGTGTTGCTGACCATTGAGGAAGGCTCGATCGGTGGATTCGGCGCATTCGTGATGCAGACCTTGGCCGAGCACGGCGTGCTCGACCGCGGCATAAAGCTTCGCTCCCTGGTCCTGCCGGACCTCTTCATCGACCAGGATTCGCCAAACGCGATGTATGCCAAGGCCGGTCTCGACGCCAAAGGCATCGTCACCAAGACGTTCGCGGCGCTCGGCGAAAATATGCGCGGCGAAACGATCAAGCTGGCGCGATAATAGCTTTCCTCCCCCCGCAAAGCGGGGGATTGATCTGATGACCAACCGCCAACGCGCCGACCGCCTCTTGGTGGAGCGCGGCCTGTTCGAGAGCCGCGCGCGGGCGCAGGCTGCAATTGCCGCCGGCCGAGTCAGCGCCGACGGCGTTGTTGTCAGCAAGGCCTCGGATCCGATCTCCACCGGCGCCGTCATCGAAGCCGAGCCGGAGCATCCTTTCGTGTCGCGCGGCGGGGTCAAGCTCACGGCCGCGCTTGACCATTTTCATGTCGACGTCGGCGGCCGGGTCTGCCTCGACATCGGCGCGTCCACCGGCGGCTTTACGCAGGTTCTCCTGGAACGCGGTGCAAAGCGCGTTTACGCAATCGATGTCGGGCGCGGTCAGTTGCACCCATCGCTGCGCGGGCAGCAACAGATCACCGTTCTTGAGGAGACCGATATCCGCAGCCCCGATGCCGTACGTCTCGATGAGCAGCCCGATCTCGCGACTGTCGACGTGAGCTTCATATCGCTCAAGCTCGTCCTGCCGGCGATCGGCAAATTGCTGCGTCCGCGCGCCGGTCTCGTCACGCTCATCAAGCCGCAATTCGAGGCTGGCCGCGGCGAACTCAAAAAGGGGATCGTGCGCGACGCCGAGGTCCATGCCAGGGTTTGCGACGACATTGCCGGATTTCTTGTTGGGCTCGGCTGGCATGTCGGCGGACACCTGCCATCCCCGATCCGCGGCGGCGACGGCAACGCGGAATTCTTCATCGAGGCAAAGCGTGGTTGAGCGTCTCACCATCGCGCGGCTCGGTCACCGCGGAGACGGCGTCGCCGACGATTCGGCCGGCGCAATCTATGTGCCCGGCGCTTTGCCGGGCGAAACGGTCGAAGTCGAAGCGGTCCCCGGTCATCCCGACCGGCGGCATCTGCTCCAGATCGAGGTTGCCAGCGCCGAGCGGATCGAACCGATTTGCCCGCATTTCGGCATATGCGGCGGCTGCGCCGTGCAGCATTGGGACATCGCGCATTATCGCGCGTGGAAGCGCGATCTGGTCGTCGCGGCGCTGCGGCAGGCCGGGCTTGAAGCGCCGGTCGGCGAGCTCATCGACGCACATGGCGAAGGCCGGCGCCGCGCAGTGTTCCATGCGCGGCGTGGCGCACACGACGTGCTCGAAGTCGGATTCGCGGCGGCGCGTACCCACCGCGTGGTGGCGATCGACCGCTGCCCGGTGCTGGCGCCGTCGCTCGGCGGCGCCGTAGAGACGGCATGGACGCTCGCCGAGCAATTGCAGGGCACGGGCAAGCCACTCGACATCCAGGCGACGGCAACGGATGCCGGGCTCGACATGGATCTCCGTGGCTCCGGCCCGTTGACGCCGATGCAGACCGGCGATCTCGCGCGAATTGCCGAGCAGCACGATCTGGCGCGGCTCACCCGCCACGGCGAATTGATCGCGCTGCGGCGTCCGCCCACCCTGCGCATGGGCAAGACGGCCGTGCCGTTGCCGCCGGCGGCGTTTTTGCAGGCGACCGCGCAAGGCGAACAGGAATTGGCACGTCTGGTGGTTGATGCGTGTGCCGGCGCCAAACTCATCGCCGATCTGTTTTGCGGCGTCGGTCCGTTCGCGCTCCGGCTGGCCGAACACGCGGCCGTCCGCGCCGTCGACGACGACGAGGCCGCGCTTGGCGCGCTCAAGCGCGCCGCCGCCACCACCGTCGGCCTCAAGCCGGTCACAACCGAGCCACGTGACATTTTTCGCCGGCCGCTGCCGGCGGCGGAACTCGCGGAGTTCGGCGCTGTCGTGTTCGATCCGCCGCGCCAGGGCGCTGACGCGCAGGCCTGTGCGCTGGCGGCAAGCAAGGTGCCGCGCGTTGTCGCGGTGTCATGCAACCCGGCCACGTTTGCGCGCGATATCCGCACGCTCATTGCTGGCGGTTATCGTTTGATCGCGGTCGTGCCGGTCGATCAATTCCGCTATGCCGCCCATGTCGAGATCGTGGCACGGCTGGAAAAATAGCCAGCCCTCCCGGCCCGGACTGGTGTAAATTTTGCACGCTCGGGAAATGCTTTCGCAGCAGGGAGAAGACGGATGAGTGGGCTCGGTGGATTGAACAAGTCGCCCGATGGCGTCGTCATCGGGCTCGTTCAGCTGCAACTTCCGACCATAGCGACCAAAGGCGATCTCACGGCGCAGACCAAAAAGATTTGTGCGATGGTGCAGAAGGCGCGCAAAAACATGTCGACCATGGATCTCGTGGTCTTTCCTGAATACTCGCTGCACGGCCTTTCGATGGATACCAATGCCGAGCTGATGTCGCGGCTCGACGGGCCCGAAGTCGCAAGCTTCAGGCAGGCCTGCATCGACAACCGGATCTGGGGCTGCTTCTCCATCATGGAATACAATCCGGACGGCAATCCGTACAATTCCGGGCTGATCATCGACCACGAAGGCGAGATCAAGCTCTATTACCGCAAGATGCATCCGTGGGTCCCGGTCGAGCCGTGGGAGCCCGGCAATCTCGGCATTCCCGTGTGCGACGGCCCAAACGGCAGCAGGGTTGCGCTCATAATCTGCCACGACGGCATGTTCCCGGAGATGGCAAGAGAATGTGCGTACAAAGGCGCCAACATCATGTTGCGCACCGCCGGCTACACTGCGCCGATCCGGCATGCCTGGCACGTCAGCAATCAGAGCAATTCGTTTTCAAACCTGATGTATACGGCAAATGTCTGCATGGCCGGCAGCGACGGCATCTTCAATTCCATGGGCGAAGGCATGATCATCAATTTCGACGGCGTGCCGCTCGCCACCGGCAATGGCGCGCCCGACGAGATCATCACCGCCGAGGTGCGGCCGAAACTCGCCGACGAGGCCCGCCGCCTGTGGGGCGTGGAGAACAATATCTATCAGTTCGGCCACCGCGGTTACGTCGCGGTGAAAGGGGGCGCGCAGGATTGTCCCTACACTTACATGCGAGATCTCGTCGCCGGCAAATACCGGCTACCGTGGGAGGACGACGTTGCGGTGACCGACGGATCAAGCTGCGGCTTCGCGATTCCGAACCGAAGTTATCAGGCTTAGGCCCTATTCCGCCGCCTGCCGGGCGGGCGGGCGGACGCTCTGCAAGCCGTCGGCGTCGGTCGCCGAAATGGTCGTGCGCACCATGGTCCGAGCCTCGTGTGCCGGCCACGGCCGGCCGCGATGCAACGTGGCGCGGTTGTCCCACATGACGACGTCGCCTTTGCGCCAGCGATGCTCGTAGCTCAGTCCTGGTGCGGTTGCAGCTTCGGTCAGCTCGGCGATCATGTTCTGCGCCTCGCTTTGCTCCATGCCCTCGATCGAGTAAGCGTGCGAGGCGATGTAGAGCGCGCTACGGCCGTTCGCCGGATTCTTCCACACCATTCGCCAGCACTGCGGCGGCAGCGCCGCTCGCTCGGATGCGCCCACGATGTTGGACGCGATCTTGCCGCGCGAGTGCGAGTAATCATGCCAGGCAAACATGTTTTCAACGCGTTTTTGTGTCTCGGGAGCAAGCCGCTCCCAGGCGAGCCGCGTTGAAACATATTCGGTTTCGCCGCCTTGCGGCGGCATGATCCGTCCCGACAGAACCGACGCCAGCGCCGGCGTGCTTTTGAAGGTCGAGTTCGGCGTGCCAAAGCTGATTGGCCTTGTTGCGGAGCGCCAGCCGGTCGTCGGCCGGCACAACCTTACCGTCCTTGCCGATGGTGGTGAGGATTACGAGATTGGTGCCGGCGCCTTCCGTCGCCGCCGGGGTAACTTCGAGCGGGCCGAAGCGGCGCGAGAAGGCAATCTGGGCCTCGTCGGTCACGTCCTGATCGCGCAACAGAATGACGGAATGTTCCTCGAACGCTGCACGCACCGCCATATAGGTGGCGTCATCCGCGGCGACGTCGGCCAGCGTGACGCCGCGCAACTCCGCGGCAAAACCCGGACCCAGCGCGAGAATATCCATCGGCGAGCCTCCCTCGCTTTTGTTTGCTTAAGTTTCCTCCAAAACCGGCCGGCCGACAACCGGGCCGCGACTTCAGAGGTGTATGATGTTATTCGGATCAGGCCGCTCGCTTTCGGGCGCCTGGCTGTAATCGCCAAACGGACCGTCGCGCTTTTCGATCGCCGCCCGCACGCCCTTACCCTCCGCCAAGCAAATGAAATCGATTGCATCCGGGGTGTTGCGCATCAGGCCGTCGAGAATTGTTCCGAGCATCTGCGTGCTGCTCAAGCCCATGTTTTCGTAAACCTGATTGACCACAAGTTTCATCGCCGAAAGCTGCGACAGCGGGATCGAGGCGAGCTGAAGCGCCGTCTCGCGCACGGTTGCTTCGAGTTGGGCGAACGGCACCGCCCGGTTGATCAGGCCGATATCGGCGGCTTGCCGGCCGGACAGCGGTTTTCCGGTCAGCGCATATTCCTTCGCCTTGGTCAGGCCGAAGCGATAAATCCACATGCCGCTCAAATAGCAGCCCCACATCCGCGCATACGGCGTGCCGATCCGCGCGTCCTCGCTGGCGATGACGATGTCGGCGCACAAAGCGGTGTCGCTGCCGCCGCCGACGCACCAGCCGTGCACCTGCGCGATCACCGGCTTGGGCGCGCGCCACATGCTCATGAATTTTTGCGTCGGCGCCAGCGCATGCGAGGTCGCCCAGGCGAAGTCCTTGCCCGAGTCCCACGCCCCGTTCGTGGTGATGGCGTCATCCCAGAGATGGAAACCTTCGCCGAAGTCGTAACCGGCGCAGAACGAGCGTCCGGCGCCACGCAGGATCACCACTTTCACGGATGGATCGCGGACGGCGAGCTCGATCGCCGCCTCGAATTCGTCCGGCATCGGCGGGATAATGGTGTTGAGCTCTTTCGGGCGATTGAGTGTAATGGTCGCGATCGCGCCATCCGTCTTGTAGACAAGTGTTGTGAATGTCATAGCGTCCCTGCCCCATTGCACAGATTTAACGCTATCGGCCGGACGAATTGCGGGCAAGGCAAGCAGAGACGGCTGCTCTTTCGCCGCGCGGCCGACTTAAAGCGCGCTTACATCCGCTTCGCCACCTCTTCGAGCATCACCTCGGTGGCGCCGCCGCCGATCGACTGCACGCGCGCGTCGCGCGCCATGCGTTCGATTGTGCTCTCGCGCATGTAGCCCATGCCGCCGTGAAATTGCAGACAATCATACATGACCTCGTTGACCAGCTCACCGCAATAAGCCTTGACCATCGAGACTTCGCGGGTGGCGTCGATACCCTGCGCGTCGAGCCAAGCGGCATGGTAGACGAGCTGCCGCCCCGCCGCGACGCGCGCCGCCAGCATCGCCATCCGCTGGCGGATCGCTTGCTTTTGCCAGAGCGGCGCACCAAACGCCTTGCGGGTGCGCAGGTATTCGAGCGTCAGCTCGATCGCGGCTTGCGACTCGCCCATTGCCATCGCGCCGATCACAGTTCGCTCATTCTGGAAATTCTTCATGATGGCGTAAAAGCCGCGGCCTTCGTCGCCCAGCCGGTTCTCGACCGGAATGCGACAGCTTTCAAACCGGAGTTCGGCGGTGTCGGACGAGCGCCAGCCGTGCTTGTCGAGTGCGCGGCCGACGGTAAAACCGGGCGTGCCCTTCTCGACCAGGAACATGGTGATCGAGCGGCTCGGCTGGCCGCCGCGATTGGTCTTCGCCGCCACGCAATAAAGATCGGCGTGCACGCCGTTGGTGATGAACATCTTGGCGCCGTCGAGGACGTAGAATTCCCCTCCCAGCGCGCGACGGTGCGGATGCCCTTCACGTCGGAGCCGGCGTCAGGTTCGGTCACCGCGACGGCGGTGATCGCCTCGCCGGAGATAATGCGCGGCATCCATTTGTCCTTCTGCACATCGCTGCCGGCATTGAAGACGTGGACCGACGCCATGTCGGTATGGACGAGCACGGTGATGGCAACCCCGCCGAAGGTTGAGCGGCCGAGTTCCTCGGCGAGCAACGCTGTCGCCAGCGTATCCATCTCCGATCCGCCGTAGCGGGCGGGATAGCGAATGCCGAAAAACCCAAGGCTTCCCATGCGGCGCAGCACGTCGCGCGGAACGAAACCTTGCTTTTCCCAATCGAGGGCGTGCGGCTTGATCTCGGTCTCGACGAACCGGCGCACTTGCGTGCGCAAAAGCTCATGCTCTTCGGAAAAGTAAGGCGAGCGAGAACTAAACGGCGACTCGCTCGCCACCGATTGATTCTCGGGACTGATGTTCATGGCTCTCTGATCGCTACGCTCGGCTGCGCCGCTACTGCCGGAACCGGCTGACCGCGCGCCTGGTACGCGGGTACCAGGGTGTGCCGGCCGCTGGTATCGATATCCATCGAGTGAAGCATGGTGTTCCACAATTCGCGAACCTGCGAATGCCGCCATTCGACCGCCGAAGCGACCGCATCCCGAACGGGAGCAAGCTGCGGGCCTTTGAGGAACAGAATCTGCGCCTGCATCAACCGCCCGCTTTCGAATTCGATACGCCGCATCGCCAGCGCAAATGGGTCCTCATCCGGGAAGCCCTCTGGCAACAACGCCGCCGGACGAATCACGGTATGCAGCGCATGGCCGAATGCCGCGAGATCGATCAATGCGCTTTGCGTTCGATCCTCCACGCCCGATACGGAGTGCGGCAGCCAGGCCGCCTCCCACTGCCAGACCAGGAAGCCGAGCGCCGGGTCGAAAACCCATGACGTCGCGCGGCTGAGCAGCGAGAGAATTTCCATCTCGCGGCAATATTGGGAATGCATCTCCACCTGCCAGCCGTGATGTAGGCTCGCCGGTATAGCCACGCCGAGCTGACGCGTCAGCGCGCCATGTGCCGAGATGAGAAACGCCGACACCCGGGTCTGCTGCAACGCCGGTATCCGGCCGTGTTCGAGCGGACCGAAAAACGGCGTCATGACGCGGTAGCCTTTTGTTGCGGCGCAAGTTCCGGCACCTGCGTTCGCACCGGAATTGCCCGCATATGATCGAAGCCTTCCGGAAAGGGCGTTAGTTCACCGCCGACATCTTCCGGCGCGACCCAGATCGATCCTTTGCCGCGCCAGCGGCCCCCCATCACATCTTCGGCAAACCGCGTCACCAAATAGGCCGTCAGCCCCGGCTTCTCCAGCGTGAACGCGTGATAGGCACGCGGAATGATGACCAGCTTGCTGTCGGGAATGTGTGCGCGCAAAGATTCCTGAAGCGGGCGAGGCGTCAAGAAATCGTACTCGCCCGTCAGGATCATAGTCGGTAAACGGATGGCCGAGAGCTGGTCCGTCAGCGGCTCAAACTCGAGAAACGATTCCATCAGGTTCTGCAGCGCATAGACATCATTCGCCAGCCAGCCGCGATGTCGGGCAAGGTCGATAAGATGACGCATGGAATCGAGCCATTCGCCCGAGAAATTCATCGGAAACAGCAAATCCTGCAAGAACGACGTGCCGCCGAGGATCAGGCCGGTGCGCAGCGCTGTGCCGAGCATATACAACTGTGCCGGAATCTCGGCGAAGCTGCTCATCGGCACCAGTCCAGCGATCCTGTCGCCGTGGTCGATGGCGTAGCGCAGCGCCACCACGCCGCCAAAGCTGATGCCGGCGACAAAGATCGGCCGGTCGCCCAATTTTTCAATCAGGCGGCCGAGCACCTCCACTTGGTCATCCTGGTGAATGAACAACGACGGCTTGTCGGACTGCCCTTGGCCCAGCATGTCGTAGCTGACGACCTGATAGCCCTTCACCACGAGAGCATCGCGAAAAGGGTGCCAAAGCCTCACATATTGCGTCAGACCGTTGACAAGCACGCAGGCCGGACCGTGCGGCGGACCCGCCAACTCGTAATGGATCCGTCGAGAATTGCATTCCAGCCAAGGCATTTCGCTGCTCTCTCCCGGGGCTGCCGCGTAGAGACTAACCAGAATTCAGCCTTTGGCTATAGAGGAGCCGGGAGCGCGTCAATCAAGGCGTAACGCACGGGCGGTCAGCGCCTTAGGGTTGCAGGGGCACCGCGCGCAAATGATCATAGTTGGCGGGAAAAGGAATGAGGTCGCCGCCGGGTTCCTCAGGCGCGATCCAAACTCTTTTATCGCCTCGCCAGCGGCCGGCCAGGACGTCCTCGGCGAACCGCGCCAAAAGGTCGGCGGATAGCGCCGGCTTCTCCAGCGTAAACGCGTGATAGACCCGAGGCACGATCACCAGTGCGCTGTCCGGTATATGCCTGCGCAGCGATTCGTGCAGTTTTCGCGGCGTGAAAAAATCGAATTCGCCGTTCAAGATCATGGTGGGAGCGCGGATCGACGGCAGTTGCGGCGTGAGCGGTTCGAAGTCGAGGAACGACTCCATCAAGTTTTGCAGCGCGTAGAGATCGTTGATCAGCCAGCCCTTGCGTTTGGCATCCTCCAGCTTGTCGAGCCGCTCGGTGATGTAGGCATCCGAAACATTCATCGGAAACAGCAGGTCCTGAAGATAGCTTGTGCCGCCGAGAATCAGCCCAGTGCGCAGAGCGTTGCCCAACATTGAAAGTTGCGGCGTGAGCTCGGCAAAAGCGCTCATCGGCACGAGCCCGGCGATGCGGTCGGGATAGGTGATGGCGTAGCGCAGCGCGATCACCGCGCCGAAGCTGATGCCGGCGAGGAAGACCGGGCCATGTCCGAGCGCATCGATCAGATCGCGCAACACCGCGACCTGGTCGTCCTGTCCTATGAACAGGCTTGGCTTCTCGGAATTTCCCTGCCCAAGCAAGTCGAAAGTGGCGACGCGGAAGCCCCGCGCGGCTAATGCCTCTCGAAACGGTTCCCAGATCTTGATGTATTGGGTAAGCCCGTTGACCAGCACAAAGATCGGCCCGTTCGGCGGACCGTCAAGCACGTACGTTATTTGCCGCGCGCCAGACGTAATCGTAGGCATCGCCGATCTCTCGGGCAGATTGTCGGGCAGAATTGCCCGCCCATAGACTACAGCGCCTCGGCGAATGCCACCATTTGCTTGCGCTGATCAGGATCGGGCAAGGGACTGCGCATGGCGGCGGTATTGTCGGTCATGTGCGCCGGATCGGCGGTGCCGGGAATGACCGCGGTCACCCGCGGATCGGACAAAAGATACTTGAGAAAGAATTGCCCCCAGGTGTCGGCAAACCCGCGCGCCCAGTCGGGCAGCTCCTTTCCCCGGACCGCGCGGAACAGCCGCGCCCGGCCGAACGGCAGTGCCGTGAGCACGCCCGCCTTGACCTCGGCGGCAAGCGGCAAAATGCGTTTTTCCGCCTCGCGATCGTCCAGTGAATAGTCGATTTGCACAAAATCCGGCCTCTCGCGGCCGAGCACCGTTTCGATTGCGCCAAAATCGGCGTGACGCGTCGAGGTGATGCCGATGTAACGGCAAACGCCCTGGGCCTTCCACTCCTTGAACGGGGCGAGCGAGGCTTGCGGGTTGCTGACGTTGTGGAATTGCAGCAGGTCGAGCTTTTGCGTCTGCAACCGCGTCAGCGAGCGTTTAAGCTCGGCGGGATCGGGTGACTCAAGCTTGGTGGCGATAAAGAGTTTGCCACGGAGATTGGCGCTCGTCACCGCATCGCCGATCACCGCCTCGGCGTCACCATAGACCGACGCGGTGTCGACCAGGCTGCCGCCGCCGGCGGTCAGCGCCTGCAACACCGCGACAGCCTTCTGGCGGGTCGCGTCGTCGTTGGTGTTGAAAACCTGCGCAGTACCGAGGCCGACCGCCGGCAGTTTTTCGCCGCTGCCCGGGATGGCACGCGTCAACAGCCCCGGAGTTTGCGCCACCGCCGGCCAACCCAACACCGTCGCGCCGGCGGCGCCAACCGTCAGCGCAAATTCCCGTCGCGTGATACGGATAGTCATGCATGTCCTCCTTGCAGAGCGGCTTGGCCGGTCGATCCCGCGCGCTGTTCCTGGGCGCGGCCCAATACCGCCGACAGCACAAGCCAGCCGGCCGCGATCGGCAGCACAACCAAGGCAATGGCGCCAAGTTTTAGACCAAGCGCCTGCAGGCTGTCGAACACCCAGCCATACAATGCATCAGAACCGCGATAGATCACCACGTCGATCAGATTCTTGGCTTTGTACTTTTCTTCACGGTTCAACACGGTGAAAAAAACCTGCCGCGCCGGATTGGCGATGGCAAAATTCATCCAGCGCTGCACAACCTGCAGCGCGATCACGACACCGAGCGTCGGCATCAGAAACAAAGCGGAGAAACCGACGATATAGACGCCGGGCAATGCTCCGGCGGCAACGCCGGTGCCAAAGCGCTTGAGCACCTGCCCGGTGAGGAAAATCTGGGTGATGAGGCTCAGAATGTTCACCACCAGATCGATACCGGCGAAGATACGCGTTTGCGTATCGCGATCGTGCACGGCCGCGGCGATGATGTTGGCCTGCTCGAAGTAAACTATGGTGGCGCAAAACGACAGCAGGCTGACCCAGGCGCCGACGCCGATTAGATAGGGCGAACGGATCAGCTCGGGCAGCGCCGCGAAAGCTGAACCGCCGATGCGCGGCGGTTCGGCGCGCTCGCTTGCCGCAGATCCTTGTGTGGACGCAGCACGTTCGAGCCGATGCACGCAGAACACCGCAAGCTCCAGCAGCACTGCCGCCGCGATCAAAAGATTGACGGCACCGAGCGGCACCGACAATCCGATGGTGATGAGCGGGCCGAGCAAGCCCCCCGCGGTTCCGCCCGCGCCAATGAAACCGAACAGTCGCTTGCCCTGTTCGGCGGTGAACAGGTCGGCCATGAACGACCAGAACACTGCGACCGCGAACAGGCTGAACACGCTGACCCAAACGAAAAACACACGCGCGACGACGACCGGAGCGATGCCGAGGTGCAGAAACAGCCAGAACAGCGCCAGATTGGCGACGAAGAAGTGATAGACGAGCGGGATGAAGCGCGCCCGCGGCAACTTCGCCACCAGTGCGCCGTAGAACGGCTGCGCGACAATGAGAGTTACAAAGGTGGCGGTGAACAACCAGGGCAGGTTCCGCACGCCGCCGGCGATGCCCATTTGGTCGCGCAGCGGCCGCAGAACGTAATAGCCGGCGAGCAAGGCGAAAAAATAGGCGAACGACCACAACGCCGCGGCACGCTCCTGCTGCGTCGCGGGCATCGCCCAGCCGAGCCAGCGCTGCAACAGGTTCATGGGGCGAGATTGAGCTTCTGCTTAAGTTCAGCTGCGGTCACGCTCTGGCCGAATCCCGGCGCACCCATCTGAAACCGGCTCGCGTCGGCGAGCTTGCCGACCACCACCGGATCGAAACCGGCGTCGCGCACCAAACCGCTTACGATTTGTACCGCTTGCGGATCGTCGCCAGCGATGGGGATGGCGAGCTTCGGATCGGGGCGGTTCGCCTCGTTGGCAAAGATCTTGTAGTTCATCGAATTGAAACCGCGGACCAGGCGCGTGCCGGGCAGATATTTCCGCGACGTCACACCGATGCCGTTCTTGTTGACTTCGTCGGTCAACTCGGCGCCGTCACGCGCCACGGTGGAGTTGCTCGCGTCGAGCACGACCTTGCCCTTGAGCGCCGCGCCATAGTCTTGGCCGAGTTGCGGCAGCGCCTTGTATGGCACGGCGATGAGCAGCGCGTCGCCGAACGCGATTGCCTGCTCAACCGTGCCGGCTTGCGCCAAGTCGCCGAGACCGCCAACCAGCTCCTTGAGCTCGTCGGGATGGCGCGACGAGAAAAAAACCTTGTGTCCATTCTTCACCCATAGGCCGCCGATTGTGCTGCCGATGTGACCGGAGCCGATGACGCCGATATGCATCTTGGCGCCCTGCGCTCGAACGCCGTCCGCCCCTAGTGCGGTGCTCAACAGCAGCGCACCGCCTGCGGCAAGGAATACGCGGCGACCGCGGTCGGTCGCGTCGTGGTTGGTCATGGAAGCCTCCTGGTATCGGCAATGAATGTATCTATGCCCGGACGCCCTTCGCTGTTTGTAGGCAGCAAGGTAGTTTGCCGCCATCGGCAAGAATGAATTTCAGCTATGCGGGCAAACTCCCGGCGTCGGTATTTCACAACGCGCCGCGGTCACGGCGTTATCACAGTGTTGTCACCGACCGCCGATCTCACACATCGACCGGCTCGGTTCCCACGATCTCGATGCCGAAGCCGGACAAGCCGACATAGGTCAGGTGCTGCGAGAAGCTCAGCACCCGGATCGAGGTGATGCCGAGGTCCTTGAGGATCTGCGCGCCAAGGCCGACCTCGCGCCATTGCCGGCTGCGCGCCTCGCCGGAGGCGGTTTCATCCGATTTCGGAATGGCGATCACCGGCACGCCGGCAGCGCCGTCGCGCAGCACCACCAGCACGCCCCTGCCCTCGACCTTAAACCGATCGAGAGTGCGATGGATCGCTTTGGCGCCGCCAAACACGTCAACGATCAGATTGGCGCGATGCAGCCGCGTCAGCACGTTCTTGCCGTCGCCGATCCGGCCATGCACGAACGCCATGTGGTAGAATGGATCGAACTGCGTCTGAAAAGCATAACCGGTCAGCGTGCCGATCTCCGATTCCACCGGAAATTCTCCGACGCGCTCAATCAGTTTGTCGCGCGCCTGCCGATAGGCGATCAAGTCGGCGATTGAGATGCGCTGGAGTTTGTGACGCGCGGCGAATTCGGCGATCTGCGGTCCGCGCATCACCGTTCCGTCATCGTTCATCATTTCCGCAAGCACGCCGACCGGCGGCAGCCCGGCGAGGCGGCAGAGATCGACGCACGCCTCGGTGTGGCCCGAACGCATGAGGACGCCGCCTTCCTTGGCCACCAGCGGAAAAACGTGCCCGGGCCGCACGAAATCGGCCGCGCCCATGTTGCCGTTGGCAAGCGCGCGGACGGTATTGGTCCGTTCTTCCGCGGATATCCCGGTGGTCAGCCCGTGACGAACGTCAACGGATACGGTGAAGGCGGTGCCGAGCGGCGCGTCGTTGCGCGCCACCATAGGATCGAGATGCAGCCGCCGCGCCTCGTCTTGCGCCAGCGGAGCACAGACGATGCCCGAAGTATGCCGGATGATAAACGCCATCTTCTCCGGCGTGCACAGCGAGGCGGCGACGAACAAATCGCCTTCATTTTCGCGGTCGTCGTCATCGGCGACGATGACGAGTTCACCGCCGGCAAATGCGGTTACGGCTGCCTGAACGCGTTGATGGGCGTCATTCATGCTTTAGCGCCGCGTTTGCGCAAACGGCCATGCCGGCGCGTCGCCGACCTGGCCGCGATGGCGCAGATAGTGATCGGCGACCACGCAGGCCATCATCGCCTCGCCGACCGGCACCGCGCGAATGCCAACGCATGGATCGTGACGTCCGATGGTGGCAATCTCGGTCTCCCGGCCGTAGCGGTCGACCGTGCGCCGCGGCGTGAGGATCGAAGAGGTCGGCTTGACCGCAAAGCGCGCGACCAGTGGCTGGCCGGTGGAAATACCGCCGAGGATGCCGCCGGCATTATTCGACAGAAAGATCGGTTTGCCGTCGTTGCCCATGCGCATCTCGTCGCCGTTTTCCTCGCCGGGAAGCTCCGCCGCACCAAAGCCGGCGCCGATCTCCACGCCCTTGACGGCATTGATGCTCATCAGTGCGGCGGCAAGATCGGCGTCGAGCTTGCCGTAAATCGGTGCGCCCAGTCCTGGCGGAACGCCTTCAGCCGCGATCTCGATCACCGCCCCGATCGAAGAGCCGCGCTTGCGCACGCCTTCCAGGTAATCGGCGAAGCGGGAAGCGGCTTGCGCATCGGGGCAAAAGAACGGATTGCGCTCGACCTCGGCCCAATCCCAGCGCTTCCGGTCGATGCGCTCTGTGCCCATCTGCACGAGCGCACCGCGGACGTTCATACCGGGCACGATTTTGCGCGCGATTGCGCCGGCGGCGACCCGCATCGCCGTTTCGCGGGCGGATTGGCGCCCGCCGCCACGATAATCGCGCACGCCATATTTCACATCGTATGCGTAGTCGGCGTGACCGGGTCGATATTTGTCTTTGATGTCAGCGTAATCCTTGGCGCGCTGGTCGATATTCTCGATGACGAGCGCAATCGGCGTGCCGGTCGTTGCCTGCTGGCCGGTGACCTCATCGACGAATACGCCAGAGAGGATTTTGACCGCGTCCGGCTCCTGCCGCTGCGTAGTGAAACGCGACTGGCCGGGCCGTCGCCGATCGAGATAGGGCTGTATGTCGGCCTCGGTCAGCGCGATGCGCGGCGGACAACCATCGACCACGCAGCCGATCGCCGCTCCATGGCTTTCGCCGAAGGTAGTCACGCGGAAGGAATACCCAAACGTATTGAATGACATCGTTGAAGAACTTGGCGCGTACAGCAACGCGCGGTAACGGCGATTTCTTTCAGTAAGACGCGGGGGTTAGGTAGCCCGCAGGGTCCAGCCGGTCAAATCGCCGCGGCTCGGGGATCGATCCGGCAGCGGGATCTGCGCGTCCACTGGTTTTGGCGTCATTCATGCGCCATTCATCTCGGTGAATGCCGATTAATGAAAAGCTGAATAACCATTAAGCTACGGAAAAATCAGGACTATTTGCCACGTAAAGGTTGCGGCAGAACCCATGCTATGGCATCTTTACGGGCGGTAAGGGGGGCGAGGGCAGAGGGACCGAGACACGCCCGCGAAGCTTGAACTCATCCCTGCCGTTCATTCATCATGCTTAGAAGGATGTAACCGATGGCCAGCAAGCCGAAGAAAAAGAAGAAGATGAAGAAGTAAGACGCTCGCGCCCTCGCAATCGAGGCCGCATCGTCAACTTCTTTAGATTCGCGAGGCGCCTTGAGCGGTGTTTCGTGGCAGCGGCTGGACGAAAGTCCGGCCGCTGCTGTTTTCACTCGTCGCCTTGAAAATGTAAATTTAGATCGCAGCAGAGGTTAGCCTAGGGCTCTCTGTTGTTGACGCCCAAATCGGGCGCGTCCGGGTGCTTCATGCCGACGATATGGTAGCCGGCATCCACGTGATGCACTTCGCCGGTGACGCCGCGCGACATGTCGGAGAGCAGATAGGCGGCCGCCTCACCGACGTCTTCAATTGTTACGTTCCGCCGCAGTGGTGAGTTGTATTCGTTCCATTTGAAGATATAGCGCAGGTCGGCGATGCCGGCGGCGGCTAACGTCTTGATCGGCCCCGAGGAGATGGCGTTGACACGAATGTTCTTTGCGCCGAGATCGGCCGCGAGATACCAGACGGATGCCTCGAGCGCGGCTTTGGCAACGCCCATCACGTTATAGTGCGGCATCCACTTTTCCGCCCCGTAATACGTCAGCGTGAGCATGGAGCCGCCATTTGGCATCAGCTTCTCGGCGCGTTGCGCGATCGAGGTGAACGAATAGCAGCTCACCAGCATGGTCTTGGTGAAATTGTCCTCGGTCGTGTCGACGTAGCGCCCGTCGAGTTGCGCCCGATCCGAGAAGGCGATGGCGTGAACGAGAAAATCGATCGTGCCCCAGGCCGATTGCACCTTGGTGAAAACCGCATCAATGGTGGCAGGCTCGGTGACGTCGCAATGGCCGACCACAATGCCGCCGACCTCCTGGGCAAGCGGCTCGACGCGCTTTTTCAGCGAGTCGCCCTGATAGGTGAAAGCCAGTTCCGCGCCATGCCCGCGGCACGATTTGGCGATGCCCCAGGCAAGCGAACGCTGGTTGGCGACCCCAATGATCAGGCCGCGCTTGCCGCGCATGAGGCGCGAGACTTCCGACATTCCCCGACCTCGCTCGACGATCCAGGCGTCCGAACCTCCCTAATGGCATAGGGCCGGTAGAGCCAGCAAGCACGGTTACAGCGAGTCGAAAACTTAGCTTAACCGGAGCGGCCGGCCGTGGCCGGTTCCGCGGTGGCGAAGCCCCGGGAGACATGCGCCATCAGGCTCAGACTTGGCGGCGCCAAAAGCAACAAAGCCCAGGTCATCGGTCCGATAAGCTTAAGCCAATTCCACGGCATATCGAGCGCGATCATCGACAACCAGGCGAGAACCGACCAGCCGATCATGACGCCGCTAACGACCTCCTCGCCCGCGCGCCGCCAAGCTTCGATCATCAGCACACCGATCAACGGCACGGCGCTCGTGACGTATTGCGGTCCGGCGAACGAGATCATCAGTGGAATAGCCGCGAACAGCACCGAGCCGGCGACCAGAAAGGGGTAACCGCCGGCCGGCTGTGGGCCGCGCCATGTCCAGAAACCGCCGCGACCGAGCATAACGACCGTTACGGTCACCGCCGCGTTGAACAGAAACTGAATCGCGGAGGCCCAGCGCGGTAGCGGCGTGGAATAAAACGCCGTCCCGGCTGCAATGCGCGCAGCGACCGAGCCGACACCGATGCTCGAATTGCCGCCTGGTGATACTTGGCCTGCAATCTGCGGCGACATCGATCCGCTGACGATGCCGGCAAGATGCTCATTGAACATTACGCGATAAAGATCAAACGTTGCCGATGGTCCCAGACAGATCGCGGGCAACCCGATCAGCAAAATGAGGCCCCATACGGCGGCCCAGCCGAAAAATTTCCAGTCGCGCCGCATGAGCGGCAAAATCGCCAGCACCAGCGGAAATATTTTGATGGTAACGGCAAGCGCGAAAGCAAAGGCGGCAGCCATCATGCGCCCTTCGACGTAAAGCGCTAAAAACAGGACGACCAACAACAGCAATACCGGCGTCGGCTGGCCGCGCGCCAAACCGTCCCCCAGGAAAGGCAACAGCGCAAACAGCGGACCGACCCGGAGCGCCCAGGCGCCCTGCAAAAAACCAGGCCGCGCCTTTAGCGGCCGATAGCGTTCCAGCACATTCGCCCAGACGTGCAATGCAAGCATCAGACACAGCGCATTCACGACGTACCAAACCGCCACAGCCGCGGCGAATGGCAATGCCCATCCCGGCTGCGGGGCGCCCGCAGGTGGATTGGCGAACAGACCCATCAATAGCGCAAAGGTCGGCGGATAATGATAGGTCCAGCCGTGATGATCGGTGATTTGATAGAGCGGATAGCCGGTCCACACCGCCCAGCCGGCGCGAAAGAAAACCTGGGTATCGCCCTGCCCGAGGCCGACGACCTTCCACACCACGATCGGAAGGAACAACAGCGTGACACCGGCAACGAGCGCGATTGCAATCCATTCGCGCGGTCCGGGATGCGCGATCGTGTCGAACGCGAGAGCGCTTCTACTCATTCGCGCTCCGTACGCTGATCACGGCGGACATGCAACCGGCCGCCAAAGTCTGCGACTTACATATCCTTACGCGGATCGTAGGGCTTTTCGGTCGGCCATTTCTTCATCAGCGCTTCGAGCTCGGGGTCGCTCTTTTCCGGCAACACGATGCGGATTGCGGCGAGAAGATCGCCAGCCCCCTCCTTGGCCGGGAAGCCTTTGCCCTTTAGGCGGAACGTGCGTCCGCTGTTGGTGCCGGCGGGAACGGTGATTTCGACCGGCTTGTCCAACGTCGGCACCCGCACTTTGGCGCCGAGGACGGCTTCGTACAACGTGACCGGCAGATCAAGCCGGATGTCGGCGCCATCGAGCGTGAAGATCGGATGGGGCGCGATCGTCAGCGTGATCAAAAGATCGCCCGCTCCGCCCTGCCCCGCCAGGCCTTGCCCGCGCAGTCGAATTTGCTGGCCGTTGTGAATGCCGGCGGGAATCTTTACTTCGACATCCTTGCCGGAGGGCAACCGCAAGCGTTGTGTGGCGCCGTGCGCGGCGTCCTGCAGCGAAACCGTCAGCGCCGCGGTGAAATTGGCACCGGCGCCGAAATCTTCCGGCTCGAACGAGGCACCTGCCCCGCCGCGGCGCGCACCCGCCCCGCCCATGCCGCCGAACGCTTCACGCAGAATGTCCTCAAAGCCGCCGCCAAAACCACCGCCGGCGCCCGCGCCGGCGCGGCCGCGCCGGGCGTTGCGGGTAAAGCCCTCCGGACCAAAGCTGAAGCTCTCGAATTCCGCTTCGGGACCAAAGCCGCCGCCCGGGCGTGCACCAGCGCCGCCGCCAAAGCCTTGGAAGCGAGGTTTGCCTTCGGCGTCAATCTCGCCGCGGTCGAACGCCTTGCGCTTGTCGTCCTCGCCAAGGATCTCGTAAGCCGCATTGAGTTCGGCAAAGCGCGACGCCGCTTTCGGATCGTTCTTGTTGGCGTCCGGATGCAGCTTTTTTGCCATCTTTCGGAAGGCGCTTTTGATATCGTTCGCACTCGCCTTGCGGTCGACGCCCAACACCTCATAGGGATCACGCATCCCCGATGGACTCCAAATTCGCTTGGGGCCGGCCCCGCCCGCCCATGACCATCAATGTGGGACTTTTGCGCCGTTCCCGCAATGCAACGCCGAGGGATGGCCGGCGGTCAGCCCTGTTTTAGCGGTTTCAGGCTTTTGACTTCCCACGCGCCGTGGTCGGAGCGGCAGGCTTCGCCCTGTAGCCAGGATTGTGTTTGGCCGTGCACATAGCTCGCCAGGAAATCGCGGCAGGTCGCGTTTCCTTCGGTATAGGACGAAGCCAGCGGCGTGATGTTGCCGTTTGCGCCGGTCTGCGGATTTTCCCACGGAACGCTCAAGTCCCGACCGCCGCGCGACAGGGCATCCGCGGCGGTGGCGCGCGCGTAAGCGAGATCCACCTCAGCCAGCGCCGGGGAACCGGAATCGCCCGAACTCGTGGCCGGTCTTGCCAATGGAGCCGGTCTGCTCGACGTCCGCGTCGTTTTTGGAGAAGATCGAATCAAGACGGTAGGCGCAGCCGCCGGCGGAGAAAGCCGCCAGCACGGCCGCGGCGGCGACAAGCCGATGCAGCGGCCAACATAGGCGCGACGCTCCGGTTCCATTATATAGAGACCGGCGGCGCATTTCCCGATCGCCGCACGCGACCAACAGGGAACTCCCACGGAATGTCCGACGCGGCGCCGATAGAACACCCGGTATGGTTAACAGGCGGTGACTTCACTGAAGCCAACGAGCCGTTTCGGCTGTTTGCTGCGTGGTTTGATGAGGCCAGGCGTGCCGAGCCGATCAATCCGGACGCTATGGCGCTCGCCACGATCGATGCCGACGGCCTGCCCAATGCGCGCATGGTCTTGCTCAAGGGCTTCGATCAACGCGGTTTCGTGTTCTACACGAACCTCGACAGCGTGAAGGGCCATGAATTGGCTGGCGCGCCGAAGGCGGCGCTGACATTTTATTGGAAATCTCTGCAACGCCAGGTGCGCGTGCGTGGCGACGTCGAGACGGTGTCGGCGCAGGAAGCTGACGCCTATTTCGCGACCCGTTCCCGCATGGCGCAGATCGGCGCTTGGGCAAGCAAACAATCCGAGGCTTTAGAAAGCCGACTCGCTTTCGAGAAAGCGGTCGCCCGCTACACGGCAAAATTCAACATGGGCGCCGTGCCGCGCCCACCACATTGGTCGGGCTATCGCGTGCGGCCGCGGGAAATCGAATTCTGGCACGAGCGGCCATTCCGGCTGCACGACCGCATCGCGTTCCGTCGCGCCGATCCGACAGCGCCCTGGAGCAAGACACGGCTGTATCCATGAGCGTCACGCGGAAGGGCACAAAATGCCGCTGAGCAACCGGCCGGGCCGGACGCTCCTTCTCACCGGGGCAAGCCGCGGCATTGGCCATGCCACCGTCAAGCGTTTCTCCGCGGCCGGCTGGCGCGTCATCACCTGCTCGCGTCATCCCTTCCCGGAGAATTGTCCATGGGAAGCCGGCCCCGAGGATCACATCCAAGTGGATCTAGCGAACACCGAGAACACCGAGGCGGCGATCGCCGAGATCAAACGCCGGCTCAACGGTGAACTCCATGCGCTGGTCAATAATGCGGCGATCTCGCCGAAAGCGGCCGGCGGCAAACGGCTCGGCGCAATCGATACGGTGCAGGACGATTGGCGCTACGTATTTCACGTGAACTTCTTTGCGCCGATCATGCTGGCGCGCGGCCTGCTCGATGAGCTCAAGGCCGCCAAGGGCTCGGTGGTCAATGTCACCTCGATCGCCGGATCGCGCGTGCATCCATTCGCCGGCGCCGCTTACGCGACCTCGAAGGCGGCTCTTGCCGCGCTGACACGCGAAATGGCGCACGATTTCGGCGCGCTCGGCGTGCGCGTCAACGCCATCGCGCCGGGCGAAATCGACACCGCCATGCTGTCGCCCGGCACGGAAAAGATCGTCGAGATGATCCCGATGCATCGGCTCGGTACGCCCGACGAAGTGGCGAAGATCATCTATGTCCTGTGCACGGAAACTTCTTCCTACGTCAACGGCGCGGAAATCCACATCAACGGCGGCCAGCATGTGTGAGGACCACCGCCGGACCCGCGCTTGACGCCGTGCCGCTCCGACAGGCAAATAATGGCGATGAACGAAACCAACTACCTGCACGCCACGCCATTCGTCGACTGCGACGATCCGGCGATCCGGGATTTCGCCCGCGAGGCGGCCGGCGACGCGCAAAGCGTCAAGGACAAGGCGATCGCGCTCTACGGCGCCGTGCGCGACCGCATCCAATACGATCCCTATCGCGACTTCCTGGATCCGGCCACGTTCCGCGCCAGTGACGTGCTTGCCGTCGGCAAAGGCTTCTGTGTGGGGAAATCCGCGTTGCTGGCCGCTGCAGCGCGCGCCGTTGGCGTCCCCGCACGTCCCGGCTACGCCGACGTGCGCAACCATCTCACCTCGAAGCGGCTGCAGGAGCAGATGGGCAATACGTTCTATTGGCACTCCTATACGGAGCTTTATATCGACGGAAAGTGGGTCAAGTGCACGCCGGCTTTCGATGCCGCTTTGTGCGAGCGCGCCAATATCAAGCCGCTTGACTTCGACGGCAAGACAGACAGCCTGTTCCACCCGTTCGATCCGGCTGGACGCCAGCACATGGAATATCTGCAGGACCGCGGTGCTTTCGAAGACGTGCCGTTCGAAACGATCGTGGCGGATTTCAAGAAGTTCTACCCAAAGCTACGTAGCGCCAACGCGGCCGCGGCGAGCTTCCGCGACGAAGTGACGACTTAACCGCCGCCGTTTCCGCGGGGCGAGCCGGTTCGGCCGTACAAGAAATCGATTCGCGCCGTTTCGGCGAGCACGGCTTGCGGAATGCCGTGCCGGGCGGAACGCAAGCGTTCCTCGGCGCTCTGTGTCGCCTGCAGATACGCGCCGAGATGGCGCGCACGCTCGATGATGCGATGACCTTCCGGCAGACGCGCCTCCTCGTAACACCGCAGTGATTCTTCGATGTCATCGCCGTCGAGAGAGGCGGTCAGGGCCGCCGCGTCGTCTGCTGCTTTGGACACGCCGGCCGCCACATGCGGTCGCGCAACGAAGGCAGCGTCGCCAACGATGGCAACGCGTCCGAAGGCGAGCCGCGGGCTGCCCAGATCGTAGATCGGCTGCAGGATCGGCTCGTCGATCAAACGCACAATCGCTCGCAATTGCGGCGCAAGCAGCCGCTCGGCCGCGTCCCGCATCGCCGTAATCGCCTCGCGGCGAATAAGCGGCGGCGGGATCGAGATTGAATGCATGACGCCGGTCTCGTCGGTCAAAAGCCAGGGAAGCTCACGCGCCTCATCAACAGGCCGATACCAAATGACGTTGTAGCGGCGATGGCCGGGACGCAGATCGTTGTCCGGTCCCGCCACCGGATAGCCGAGAAACTGCTCGCCTGGCGGCAGACAGAAAGTCATAGCGTCAACCAATTCGCGATGGATCGCGGCCGGCAGCACCGCTTCCGGAATGAGCGCGCGCCAAGCGACGTAGCCGACATAGGCCGGCCCGACGGTGGGCAGACATTGCTGGCGGACGGTCGAGCGCAGACCGTCGGCGCCGATCAGCACGTCGCCTTCCACCGTGCCGCCGTTGCTGAAATAGGCGGTAACGCCGTGTGCGGTTTGCTCGAAATCCGTAAGTCCCCGGCCGCGGTGATAGCGGTCGGCCGGGAAGGCATCGCGCAGCAGCCGGTAGACCCGCTCCCAGGCGGTGAGCACCTGGGGACATGCAAACGTGCCGACCACAGCGCCTTCGCGATCGAGCAGTTGCCGTGTGGTGATCTCGACGCCAAGGTCGCGCACATCGAGGCCAAGCGACCTGAGGCGTTCGATCAATTCGCCTTGCGCCACGATCCCGGCGCCGCGGCCGGCGAGCTCGGTCTCGACGCGCTCGAATACATCAACCGCCAAGCCGCGCCGTTGCAGCATGATAGCGGCCAGGAGGCCGCTCATCGAGCCGCCTACGATCAAGGCACGCCTTCCGGTTGGGCGTTGCGACATGCCAGCACTTTGCTATTTGGCGAGACTATTTGCCAATAGCCCGACGTTTTCTATACTGTGCCGATAAAGGCTGGAGGAACGCCATGGCCCTTACAATGCTGGACAAGAAGAGCGACCATGCCGCCAAGTTGGCATGGCCCAGCGCAATCGCCACCGAATTCGAGCGCGAACGGCAGAACAATAACGGCTGCGTCGGAAACATCTTTCTTTCGGAAAGCGAACGCGTCCGCGTCTGGCAAATCCGGCTAGCGCCGGGTCAGCGGTTCGGCTTTCACCGCCATGTGCTTGATTATTTCTGGACCAACGTAAGCGGCGGGCGCGGGCGTCAGCACCTGCAGGATGGTACGACGGTCGAATATAGCTACACACCCGGCGAGACCCGCCACGAGACCTATGGGCCGGGCGAGTTCAAGGTTCACGACCTTGAGAACATCGGCGACAAAGAAATGGTCTTCATGACCATCGAATTCCTCAACAGCGCGAACAAGCCGCTTGCCATTCCCGACAAGGCGCGGACCGCGGCCTAGGTCGCGTGAAAGCGTTGCGGCTCTATCCTGATTGCGCACGTCAACAGGGCTTGCGTTTAACCACTGCGGCACGGCATGCGCACGGGCAGAGCTGAGTAAATGATTTTCTCGTTCGATCTTCTGATCAATGCCATCGTGTCGGGCATCCTGATCGGCGCCTTCTACGCGGCGGTAACCTCCGGCATAACGCTGTCGTTCGGCATTCTCGACATCGTCAACATCGCCCATCCCGGCTTTATCATCCTCGGCTCCTACGTCGTCTACATTATCAATGCAAAGCTTGGACTTGATCCGATCATCACCGCCATCGTGGTGACACCCGCCTTCTACGCGCTCGGCGCCGGCATTTATCAGATCTACTACGTTTCGTTCGAGAAACGCGGGGAGGAATCGATGCGCGGCCTGGCCTTCTTCTTCGGCCTTCTGTTCATCACCGAAGTTTCGCTAGTTCTCTACTTCGGCGTCGATTACCGCTACGTCGAAGCGCCGTATATCGGCCCGACCTTGCATTTCGGCTTCGTCGATATTCCGCTGCGTATCCTGGCGCCGTGCCTGGTTTCGCTTTTGTTGATCGCGGTGCTGCAACTCGTGCTGACGCGCAGTTTCATCGGACGCGCGATCATGGCGGTGGCGCAGGACCAGCTGGCGCTGAACTTCATGGCGGTCGATCCGATCCGCATCAAGCGCATCGCCTTCGGCATCTCGATCGCAACAGCAGCCCTCGCCGGCGCCTTCCTCATCATCATCCAGCCGGTCGAGCCGTCGGTCGGCCGCGAATACATCGGTCGCGTGTTCGCCATTTGCGTGCTTGGCGGGATGGGCAGCCTGCCGGGCACCCTCATTGCCGCCATGCTCATCGGCATCGTCGAAAGCCTGACGGCGACGTTCTATGGCCCCTCCTGGGCGCCGGCCGTCTCGTTCGGCTTTTTGCTGCTGACGCTGGCGGTGCGACCGGCCGGCCTGTTGGGACGGTAAAAGGTGCGCACGGACGTCTTTTTCCTTATCTGCCTGATCGTCGGCGCCGGCGTGTATGGCGCCGCCGCCGCGCTCGGCAACGACTATTATTTTTTCGCCGGCTACGTCGTCGTCCAGTACGTGGTGCTGTCCACCGCCTGGAACGTCCTCGGCGGCTATTGCGGGTACGTCAATTTCGGCTCGGCCGCTTTTTTCGCCCTCGGCGCTTATTCGACCGTCGCCATGCATCGGCTGCATCCCATGCCGATACCGGTCGATGTGCTGCTCGGCGGGGTGGTCTCCGGCGTCATTGGTCTCGCAATGGGCTATTTGACGCTGCGTCTGCGCGGCGCTTTTTTCGCCATCGCGACGCTCGCGCTGGCGGTCGTGTTGCAAACGCTGATCGTCAACTGGGACTATGTCGGCGGCTCGCGCGGCGCTTACATCGTGCGCCCAGAAGCGATCGCGCCGTTCGGCAGCTATATCAGGTATCTTTTCTTCATCATGCTGCTGCTCGCAATCGGCGCGATCACGGCGGCCCGGCTGATCGAGCGATCGCGGCTGGGCTATGGCTTTGCCACCATTCGCGACGACGAACTGGCGGCGGAAGCGTCCGGCGTGCCGACGCTTAGGCTCAAACTGACGGCCACCATGATTTCCGGCGGGCTAATGGGCATGGCAGGGGCGCCATTCCCCTATTACATCGGCTTCCTGCAACCCTCTTCGGCCTTCGGCCTCGATTATGCCGTCAACTCGATCGCCATGCCGCTGATTGGCGGCACGACGAGCTGGGTCGGCCCGCTGATCGGAGCGATCCTGCTCGGGTCGCTGCAGCAGATCGCCACCGTGACCATCTCGTCCGCGGTCAATCTCCTGATCGTCGGCTTTCTCCTGGTCGGATTCGTGATCGTGGCGCCGAACGGCATTATCGGATTGGTGCACAGATACATTCAGCGTAAGCCGGTCGGCGAGGTCGGCCGCCGCCAAGTCAAAGCCGATGCGCCGGAGCCGGCATCATGACCGCACTCCTGGAAGTCAACAACCTCGGCAAGCGCTTTGGCGGGTTCGTCGCGCTGGAAAATATCGCGCTCTCGGTGCAGCCCGGCGAGCGCGTCGGCCTGATCGGCCCGAACGGGTCGGGCAAAAGCACGCTGGTCAATTGCATCTGCGGAACGCTGCGCAACGAAGCCGGATCGGTACGCTTCGACGGCCACCTGCTCGACCGCTTCACGACGCATCAGCGGACGCGCCGGGGAGTGGCGCGCACGTTCCAATTGCCGCGGCCATTCGCCAGCCTCAGCCTCGCCGAAAATCTGCGCATACCGCTGCTCTATACGGTTGCCGCGCGCGGCGGGGTGCTTCGTACCGCCTACCACGTCGAGGAGCGCTGTCGCGATCTCCTGCGCGAGGTCGGTCTCGACGGCAAGGCGCGGCGGCTGCCCCGCGATCTCACCCAAGTCGAGATGCGCAAGCTCGAACTCGCCCGCGCGATGGCATCGGAGCCCAAGCTCCTGATTGCCGACGAATCGATGGCCGGACTGACCCATTTCGAAGTCGAGGAAATTCTGGCGCTGCTCATGCGCTTGAACGAACACGGGGTCACCATCATCCTGATCGAGCACATCATGCGCGCGGTGATGAGTTTTTCCCAGCGACTTGTCGTCCTGGTGTCCGGACGCAAGATCGCCGACGGGCTACCGAATGTGGTGATGCGGGATCCGGAAGTGGAGCGGGCTTATCTTGGCCAGTAAGCTCACCATCACCGGCATTCACGCCGCCTATGGAGCGGTACGCGTGATCGATGACGTTTCGCTCGATATCGGCGTGGGCGAGACTGTGGTGCTGTTGGGCACCAACGGCAACGGCAAATCGACGCTGATCAAATGCATCATGGGCATCGTGCGGCCCAGCGCCGGATCGATCATCGCCGAGATCGACGGCGTCCATCATGACCTCGTCGGCCGCACCACCGAACAGATTGTCGATCTCGGCATTGCATTGGTGCCGGAAGGCCGCCGGCTGTTTCCCAAGCTGAGCGTGGAGGAAAACCTCCTGCTCGGCGCGTTCCGCCGAACGGCGCGCCCCCAGCTGGCGCGCAATCTCGAGGTTTGCTTCGAGACCTTCCCGCGGCTGGCCGAGCGGCGTGCGCAGCTCGCCGGCTCGATGAGCGGCGGCGAACAGCAGATGTTGGCGCTCGGCCGCGCGCTGATGCTGGCGCCGAAAATCCTGCTGGTCGATGAACCCTCGGTGGGCCTGGCGCCGATCCTGGTCAGCCGCACCATCGAGGCCATCGCCCAAATGAAGGAGCGCTATAAGCTAACCGTTCTCATGGCGGAGCAGAATTTCACGCAAGCCATTCGCATCGCCGACCGCGGCTATGTGATCGTGCACGGCAAGATTGCGTTCGAAGGCGGCTCCGCCGACGCGCTCAACAACAACGATTTGATCAAAAAATTCTATCTGGGCTTGTGAACCCGGCCGGAATGACCGGCGACTCGCGGTTACTTCTTCGCGTCAACGTATGGGTAGATCACGTCGCCGGTCTTATAGCGCGCGGGCGTCAGGATCACCTGCTTGTCCATGTCTTTGAACTCGGCAATTTCGCTCGAAGAATGTTGCGGTATTGCACCTGCAGCATGCGCGATTGCGTCCATTCCCCGTCCGGACCGAATTTTAGATCGCCGATGATGGTCTTGACGGTGCGGGTGTGCAGGTATTGCGCGAGCGCCGCATCGTCGGTGCCATGCGTACCCTCGACCGCGGCGCCCAGAACTTCCAGGTCGGCTAGCCGAACGGCGGTAGGTTATATCCGAGCGGATCGACGCCTTCCGCGGCGGCGCGCGCTTGATATTTGGCAAGGAATTCCGCCGCGCCGGGAAACCGCATGGTCTTGGTCGGCAGCCAGGAATCGTAGTTCACGACCGTTGAGCAATGGGTCCGAGTTGCATTTTGATGGCCGTGCTTTGCAGCCCGACCATCGCGCCGCCCATGAGTCTGGGGGTGAACCCGACTTCGTTCACGGCGCGCAGCATGGCGACGGTGCCCACGGGGTAAGTGCAAATCACCAGCACCTCGGGATTGATGGCCGCTATTGCGTGCACGATCGGACTTAAATCAGTCGTCGGTGGCGGGTAAGTACGATCGTAAACAACCGTCATACCCGCCGCCTCGGCATTCTCGCGCGCTCCCTCGGCGGCGTTGCGCCCGAACTCGGCATCAGCGGCGATGATCGCGACCGTCCGCGGCTTAGGATTCTGCGCCGCGGCCACCTCAAACAAACCCACCGTCACCGCGCGCTTGGCGTCCGGTCCGTTGGCATTGATGGAAAAATACCGCGGGTAGTGAAATTCACCGTTCACGGCCGTCCCGAACAAACCGAGAAATAATTTGTTGCGCTGCATCGCCACGACCAGCGCCGGCGCGACCAAGTTGGTTGCGTAACCGGAAACGATTAGGTCGACTTTGTCGATGTCCAGGAGCTTGGTGTAAATGCCCGGCACGTTCGCCGGTTTGCTCTGATCGTCGTAGTAGACGAGCTTGACAGGGCCGCCGAGCAGACCGCCTTTGGCGTTGGTGTCCTCCTCCCAGATTTTCATGCCAACAAGCGCCGCCTTGCCGTTGGCCGCCAGTTGGCCCGACAGTGCAATGCCGAGCCCGATCTTGATCGGCTCCGCGGCAAGTCCGGTCGACGGCGACATCAAAGCGGCGGCGAGCACGATTGCGGCCGCGGCGCGATGGCGGAGAGGGTTCATGCTCTGGATTCCTTATTGGACCGGAAAATTAAAATAGGTGGCGTGAAAGGGCTCATGTGACAGGGTGAAGTGCCACCATTCGCGATCATACGGGCGAAATCCCCGCCGCCGCATCGCAGTGGCCAGCAAGGCGCGGTTGGCTCTGGCTGCCGCGCTCACTTCAGTGCTGCCAGGCCATGAGCGGATGCTGAAGAAGTCAAACGGCGTGCCCATATCGAGTTCGCGACCGTCGCGTGCCAGCGTCAAGTCGACGGTCGAGCCGCGCGAATGGCCGGAATGCGAGGAAATGTAGCCGTCCCGGAACAGTGTGTTTTTATCCACATCGGGGTAAAATTCCCGCTTGCCGGCGACATCTTTGAGATCGCGCGCCCAACGCACGAAATTCGCGACTGCCCGCACCGGCCGATAGCAATCGAACACCTTGAGCGTCAGGCCGCTCGACGCAAGGTCGCGCGCCACATCCGCCAGCGCCGCTGCCGCGGCTTGCGTGAGCAGGCAGCGCGGCGCCACATAACCGTCGATCGGCCGGCTGACGAAATTGTGCGAGCCGGCATAGCGCATCTCGACGATCAATCCCGGCACGACCTCGGCGGCATCAACAAATCCGGTCGGCCGCTCTTGCGCCGGCGCGTGCAGGCTGAACGCGGCGGAAATCGCGGCGCCAAGCAATGCCCGTCTCAATGTTGGCACGCGTTGACCTCGATGGTCACGTGCGACAGGCCGGTCAAATCTTGCCGCCGCTGCTTGTAAACCAACGGCGCCTGCGGGGCGTCGGAAACCACCGAGGCCATCACAGCTGCATGACCGGGCCCGAGCTGCCACAGATGCAAATCGGTCACCCGATCGCCGCCGGTCTCGATGCGCGCGCGGATGCGTCGTGCCAACTCCGGATCCGGAAGGGTATCGAGCGGCACGCCGCCGGCGGTACGCACGAGGCCGAACGCCCACGACAAAATCACGATCGTCCCGACAAGTCCGACCAGCGGATCCATGAAGTTCCAGCCGAACGCCCAGGCGAGCGACAGCCCCGTGATCGTCAAGACCGAAATCAGTGCATCGGCCAGTACATGCACATAAGCGGCGCGATAGTTGAAATCATGCGCGCGAGTGGCGCGATCAACGTCATGCGCATGATTGTGCGTCTCGCGCAGCAACCATGCAGTGGCCAGATTGACGCACAAGCCGAGCCCCGCGATCGGCACGGCCTCCCGGAAATAAATCGTTACCGGATGCAAAAGCCGCAGCACGGCCTCGTAGCCGATACCAAAAGCGATCATGCCGAGAATGATCGCGCTCGCAAACGCCGCCAGTTCGCCGAATTTGCCGATGCCGAGTGAAAAGCGCGCATCTTGGGCGTGCCGACGCGCGAACAGATAAGCGAGCCCGGCAATCGCCAATGCGGCGACATGACTCCCCATATGCCAGCCGTCGGCGACCAGCGCCAGCGAGCCGAACATCAGACCGCCGACAATTTCGACGACCATCATTGCCGCGGTGAGCGCCACCACGCTCCAGGTCTGTCGCTCATGGTCACCGTAATGTTCGCCGAAAGGCATGGCCGTGAATCCGGCGCTGTGGAATGCGAATGCATGCGGCACCTCGCTCGAAGGGTTAGGGCAAACTAAGAGGAAACGGAACGTTATGCTATTGCCGGCTGCCTATCTGCACTCCGATACCCACTGGCCTTCCACAATGTTCTGCGAGTCGACCATGGTCGCGCCGGATACAGCCGCCCGCGTCCGCAACGTCGCCGTATAGTGGCGCGGGCTGTCGAAGATGAATTCGCCGGATTGCTCCATGTCTGTCTGGCCCCGGCAGGCGAGCCGCCAAGTGAGATTGCCGCCGTGCAGACTGTGCTCGACCGGTGCACAATTGGAATTTTCCGCGCTGGCCGGTGGCACGAAGGTCGCCACCACGTTGTTTGCCTCATCGGCGCTGAAACAGCGCGAAGTTTCGTGCGGTGGCCCGATCACGCCACCGGTCTCGGTTCGGCTGGTGATGCGCCAACGGCCTGGCGCAATGCCACCGGCGAAGCCAGCCGTCGCGGCAAACGCAATGCCGCCGACGAAAGCCACGGCAACCAGCATGAAACGCGCAAGCCCAGTCATCAATCCTCGAAAAACGCGCAGAATTCGGCACGGCGGCGGCCGGCGTTAACTCCGCGGTAACCATATACCCGGCACATTTTGCCGGGGAGGTAATTCCGTTTCCACCGCAGCCTCGGGGGCAGCATTGGACGCGAGTGCGGCTCCTCTTCTCCGTGCCGGTGGCCCTCCTGCCGCCGCGCATAGCTTCGAAACACGTGACCGACGGGGCCGATCAACCGGCATGACCGACGCAACTTCGGCGCAAGGCGGCGACGGGTCGTCGACGCTTACGCGGCTCGCCGACCTCGGCACCATGCTCCGGCGCAGCGACATTGCGCTGGCGGTCGGCATGATGGCCATCCTTGTGGTCCTCATCCTTCCGCTGCCGCCTCTGCTGCTCGACTTTTCGCTAGCCATCTCGATCACGTTTTCGGTGCTGATCCTGATGACCTCGCTGTTCATCCAGGCCCCGCTCGAATTTTCCGCTTTTCCGACCGTGCTGCTGATCGCCACCATGCTGCGGCTCGCGCTCAACCTCGCCTCGGCGCGGCTGATCCTCGCGCACGGACACGAAGGCGCCGACGCCGCGGGGCATGTCATCGAGGCTTTTGGCCGCTTCGTCATGGGCGGCAACTTCGTCATCGGCATCATCGTTTTCACGATCCTGGTGATCGTGAACTTCGTGGTCATCACCAAAGGTTCGGGCCGCATCGCGGAAGTGGCCGCGCGCTTCCACCTCGACGCCATGCCGGGCAAGCAGATGGCGATCGATGCCGATCTCTCCGCCGGCCTGATCGACGAAAAAGAAGCGCGTCGACGCCGAAAAAATCTGGAAGACGAATCCGGCTTCTTCGGCGCCATGGACGGCGCCTCGAAATTTGTCCGCGGCGATGCCATTGCCGGATTGCTCGTTGTGCTGATCAACGTCATCGGCGGCATGGTGATCGGCATCATGCAGCAGGGATTGAGCTTCGCCGAAGCCGCGCACGCCTACACGGCGCTCACTGTCGGCGACGGCCTGGTGACGCAAGTTCCGGCGCTGATCGTGTCGATCGCCGCCGGCCTGTTGGTTTCGAAAGCGGGCATCACCGGCGCAGCCGACAAGGCACTGCTGAGCCAATTTTCCGGCTATCCCAAGGCGCTCGGCATGTCGGCGGCGGTGATGCTGGTGATGGCGCTGCTGCCGGGAATTCCGCTGATACCGTTCGTCGTGCTCGGCGGCGGCACCGGGGCGCTCGCTTACGTGATCGAACGGCGCCACAAGCAGGCGATCGCGGCGGAAGCGAAAAAAACCGAAGCCGCGAAACCCGCGCCGGCCGAAGAGCCGATGTCGGCAACGTTGAAAATGGACGACCTCAAGATCGAGCTCGGCTATGCGCTGCTGCCGCTGGTCAACACGCCCGACGGCGGCGATCGCCTGACCGAGCAGATCAAGGCGCTGCGCCGCTCGCTCGCTGGCGAAATGGGATTCGTGATGCCGGCGGTGCGCATCCTCGACAATGTCCAGCTCGACGCCAACAGCTACGTGATCAAGATCAAGGAAGTCGAATCCGGCACCGGCAAAGTGTGGCACGGCCAATACATGGTCATAGATCCGGGCGGGGGTCAGGTTACGCTGCCGGGCATGCACACCACCGAGCCAACCTTCGGTTTGCCCGCCACCTGGATCGACGGATCGCTCAAGGAAGAAGCCACGGTGAAGGGCTACACCGTCGTCGACGCAGCGACCGTGCTCGCCACGCATCTCACCGAGCTGATCAAAGGCAACATGTCCGAGCTCCTGTCCTATGGGGAGGTGCAGAAGCTGTTGAAAGAGCTGCCGAAGGAACAGGCGGAGCTGGTCAAGGACATCGTTCCGTCGCAGGTTACCGTCTCCGGCATTCAGCGCACCCTGCAGATACTGCTGGCGGAGCGTGTGTCGATCCGCGACCTCGCGACCATTCTCGAAGGCATCGCCGACGGGCTGCCGGCGACGCGGAACCCCACGATGCTGGCGGAGCACGTTCGCGCGCGCCTGTCCCGCCAGCTCTGCGCGCAACACACTAGTCCCGCCGGCTATCTGCCGATCATCGCGCTCACCGCCAAATGGGAGCAGGCCTTCGCCGAATTGATCGTCGGCCAGGGGGACGATCGCACGCTGGCCATGCAGCCGTCGAAGCTCACCGAATTCATCAATCTGGTGCGGGAAAAGTTCGAGCAGGCGGCACGCGACGGCGAAGCGCCGGTGCTGGTCACTTCGCCGGCCATCCGATCGTTCGTGCGCGGCATCGTCGAGCGCTTCCGCGCGCAGACAAGCGTGCTCGCGCAGTCCGAAATCCACCCGCGCACGCGGCTCAAAACCATCGCGAGCATCTAGAGCCGTTGCTCGCCCAAGGCTTCGCGCCTTGAGGCGCGGAGCGAGCCAAAGCCGCGCAAGGGGGAACAAAACCACCGTTCACTCGTTATCACGCCTGTTCAAGCTTCAGTGAAGGCGTGTTTCGCCGGCTATTACTCGCGCGTAGCTATCCCGGGCGAGCAACTGAGGATGCCATGAACCACTCGATGTACAACGCGGACCGCCGTACGCATCTCAAGATCGTGGTCATCGGCCTTTTGTGCGCCATCGTCGTCGCGGCGGTGGGCATTTTCGCACGCGTCAGCGACGTTGATTTGGGCACTGCGCCGCTCGTCAAGGCCGGACAGCCCACTGCACTCAGCGGCGGACCGCCGCCAATCCGCTGATTCCCTGCAACCCGATCCGAAACTAAGCGACTAGGTCCGCGAGGCGGCCGGCTTGGGCGGCGCGGCCGGGAGCGATTCGACCGCCTTGCCGGTAAACAGAACGGGCCCTGTCGGCGCGCCAGTCTTTGAACCGCCCGCCGGTTCGAGCGATACCGCATAAGTCGCGTTGCGCAGCGTATCGGCATCGAAATTCACCGGCACCGGCCGCTCCGTAAACTCATCGCCGCCGACCACGCCGAGTGACCGCGGCGCACCGCCGCCTGCAATCAGCCACAACTCGTAGCTTTTTCCCGCTTCCGGCGTAGCCGATACGCGGCGCACGAACATCGTGCGCGTGCGCGTGTCGAGCGTGAGCAGGAAGGCCGGGGCGTTCGGCCCCTGTTGCAGCACGGCAACCAGCCGATCCGGTTGCACACCCGTCAATGCATTCGATTGCGCCGTCATGCCCGCGCTCGCGGGTCGGAATTGCGCAGGAATCATCTCCGGCGCCACCTGCCAGACGGCGACATAAACCGCGAGCAAGGCCGCGATCGCGCCAACCGCGACGGTCATGCGCCGCCAACGCCGCACGCGCGCCGCCAGAAAGATCACATCGGCGCCGCGCTCGATCGGCTTCGGCTCAGACGCCGGCGAAGTCGGAGCAACCGGCACCGCCGGCACGATCTCCGGCGGGGTCTGTACCGCGGTCTCGGGCGACTCGGCTACGCTTTCGAATGATGCAAGATCGGCGGCCAAATCAGCGGCGGTGGCTGGATCATCAAGATCGCGCGGTAAATGCAATTCGGGCTCGGCTACCGGAGCGAACGACCCGGTTTCGCCGGACCACATCGCCGATTCGGGCACGCTCGCAGACGCTACCGACGTGACGTCGCTTTTGATTTTCTCCCAGAGCTCCGGCCGCGGCTCGACCGCCTCCACCATGACGTTGAGTTCGCCCAGACGCCGCTCCCATTGGCGAACTGCGGCCTCAAAACCGGGATCGAAAGAAAGCAGCGCTTCAGCGTGCTCGCGTTCCTCGGCGGAAAGCGTGCCAAGCACGTATTCGGCGGCCAGCGTGTCTTGTTCTTCGTCCAACATGGCTATCCACGCTCCCGCGTCACGAGGTTCCCACACATTCGCGAATTTCGATCAAGCTGCGCCGCAACCACGTCTTGATTGTGTTCACGGGAATATCGAGCTTGCGTGCTAGTTGATCGCAACTCCAGCCGCTGTAATACGCAAGCAGCACGATGCGCTGTTTTTCCGGATCGAGTTTACCGAGACACGACAAAAGCCGCTTGAGCTCCTCGGTCATCTCGCGGCGCGCGAGGGGCGCCGGCGTCTCGGCCGCAACCCCCATAGTCTCCGGCTCCTCCTCGATCGAAACTTCACCCCTCTTGCGCACGATATCGATGGCGCGGTTGCGCGCGATCGCGACCATCCAGGTGATCGGGCTGGCGACACTGGGGTCGAATTTTCCGGCCATCTTCCACACCTTGAGGTAGGTCTCCTGCATGACCTCTTCGGCCAGTTCGGGCCTTCCCAAGATACGCAGCAGCACCCCGTACAGTTTCGCGCGGGTCGCCGCATAGAGCTGCTCGAAAGCGGCCTCGTCGCCATGGGCGATGGCAGCAAGCAGCCCAACCAGATCCGCTTGCATCAACATGGACGGCCCCCGGCCCGCAAAACCCTCCGCGGCGGCCGATTATCGCCGCGGAAGCGGTCGCTCGTCGAGAGTGAAAAGAAGGCCGTCACCGCAGGGCGCCAGCCAACGGACCCGCGCCGCGCGCGGGCACGTCAGGATGATGCTTGGAAGAAAGGATTACGCCGTGGCGCCGCCGCGGACCCGCATCAGCGCAATAGCGTCGAGCTCGGTCTGTTCGGCGGTATTCTCGGCTTCCCGCTCGCGCTTCTGGTCGCGCTCGTCGAGCAATTCGACCTTCTTGAGCTCGTCAAAGGCCTCCCCCAGCGCGAGCTTGGCGTCCTCGAGCTGGGTGCGCAATTCATCTGCGGAAAGCTTAAGATTTTCGCGCCTGGCGATCGCCGCCTTTGCGTAGGTGGGGTAGGCGAAATGGCCCGGATCGTGGATGCCGGCGCGGTCCTGTTCGACCCGGATCTCGCGTTCGAGATCGCCCGCCATGCGTTCGAATTCGGCGATCATGGTCTCGATTTGCGCAACCTTGCGTCTTTTCTCGTCGACCTGAAATTTCTTCAGGCGAATGAGCGTCTCACGGGACTTCATCTACTGGTACTCCCCGAAGCCACGGGACAACGGCGCCGGTCAAACCCGGCGCACGGCGCCCCAGACCCCAATTGTGCCTAGATAACGTTAGCGTTCGGTTTCCGAGGCATTCATTATCTCAGCCAGGCGGCGGTAACCTTCCGCCAAGCTGGTTGCTTCTTCCTTACCTTGGGCCAGAAAGGCCTCCAGCGGCTTATGCAGCCGGATCGCCTCGTCGACTTCCGGGCTGGTTCCGGCCCGGTAGGCACCCAGCCGGATGAGCTCCTCCATATCGGCATAGGTCGCCATGACCTGTCGGGCCCGGTTAAGGATCGGCAGGTAATCGGGGTCGGCCGCGCGCGGCATGGTGCGTGACACCGATTTGAGCACGTTGATGGCCGGATAGCGCCCGCGTTCGGCGATTGCGCGCTCCATGATGATGTGACCGTCGAGGATGCCGCGCACCGCATCCGCGATCGGTTCGTTATAGTCGTCACCGTCGACCAGGACCGTAAATATCCCGGTGATGGTACCCTGCTCAGTCCCCGGCCCGGCCCGCTCCAGCAGCCGGGGCAATTCGGTGAAGACCGTCGGCGTATAGCCTTTGGCGGTCGGCGGCTCCCCCGCCGAAAGCCCGATCTCGCGCTGGGCCATGGCGAAGCGCGTAACCGAATCCATCAGCACCAGGACGTCCTTGCCCTCGTCGCGAAAATATTCGGCGATCGCCAACGTTACATGGGCGGCTTGGCGGCGCATCAGCGCCGGTTCGTCGGAGGTGGACACGACAACCACCGAACGAGCCAGTCCCGCATCGCCGAGATCGTCCTGCAAGAATTCCTGCACTTCGCGGCCGCGTTCGCCGATCAGCCCGATCACCGTCACATCGGCTACGACGTTACGGGCGAGCATCGACAGCAGGACCGATTTTCCAACGCCGGAGCCGGAGAAGATACCCATCCGCTGGCCGCGGCAGCAGGTAATGAAAGTATTGAGCGTCCGCACGCCGAGATCGAGCGCAGCGCCGACGCGGCGGCGTGCGTGGGCCAGCGGCGGCATATTGCGGAACGAATAGGGGGAAGGCCCGTGCAGCAGTGGACCCTTGCCGTCGATCGGCTCGCCCAGCGCATTGACCACGCGGCCGAGCCAGCCGGCCGAAGGCCGCACGGCGCCAGCCACCGAGGTGACCAGGGCCCGGCAGCCGCGGCGGACGCCTTCGAGCGGAGCAAACGGCATCAGCAGCGCGTTGCCGCCGGAAAATCCTACCACCTCGCAGGGAATGGCCTTGGCCGGCGTCTCGACGATCACGCGTGCGCCGACTGACATGGCGTAGAGCGGACCGGCCACCTCGACCATCAGTCCGCGCACCCCGACCACGCGGCCGTAGACCTCGATGCCGTCGAGTTCGTTGATCTGCTCGGCCAGCGCCTTCATCGCGCGCCCGCCAGCCCGGAGGTTTTGGTTACCTCCATGATCGCGATGTTAACGCTGTATTTACCCGGGCCGTTAATCATTGCGTCGTCCTTGGGAAATACGACGGCTCGCCCGGTCGCGACGAAGGGGCGAGCCTCAAGAGTTAGTTAGCGCCGAAATTTAATCTGATACATGAGCACTTGCGTGGCCGAAAAACCAATCTCAAGCAATATCTTACGGCGATTTGCAGGAATTTGCCTAGGGAATGCTTGCGTGGATGAATTAGGTTTTGTTAACCATACCGCGTTTACAGTCTCGAATCAGTTTGTCCCAAGGCGTTTTCGGGGGGCCGCCTTCCGGGCGTGCCGACCTTAAGTCGCGCGGCGAAGAAGGGGACTGGCATGCGCGTATTGCTGATCGAAGACGATAGCGCCACGGCGCAATCGATTGAGTTGATGCTCAAATCCGAGAGCTTCAACGTCTACACGACCGATCTCGGCGAGGAAGGGGTCGATCTCGGTAAGATCTACGACTACGACATTATTCTCCTCGATCTAAATCTTCCGGACATGTCGGGCTTCGAAGTGCTGCGAAGCTTGCGTGTGTCGAAGGTCAAGACGCCGATCCTGATCCTCACCGGACTTGCCGGAATTGAGGATAAGGTCAGGGGCCTCGGCTTTGGCGCCGACGACTACATGACCAAGCCGTTCCATAAGGACGAGCTGGTTGCGCGCATCCACGCTATCGTGCGCCGCTCCAAGGGGCATGCACAATCGGTCATTCAAACCGGCGATCTCGTCGTCAACCTCGATACCAAGACGGTCGAGGTCAACGCCGCGCGTGTGCATCTCACCGGCAAGGAATACCAGATGCTGGAGCTGCTCTCACTGCGCAAGGGCACGACGCTGACCAAGGAAATGTTCCTCAACCACCTCTACGGCGGGATGGATGAGCCGGAACTGAAAATCATCGACGTCTTCATCTGCAAGCTGCGCAAAAAATTGGCCAATGCTTCGAGCGGCAAGAACTACATCGAGACGGTATGGGGCCGCGGCTACGTGTTGCGCGAGCCGAGCGAGGACGAGGCGAAAATCTCCGCCTAAGCTCCTTCTCCCAAATTCCGACGTGCAAAACCCCGGCCGTTGGCCGGGGTTTTTGTTTTGGAGTAGGTTCTTCAGCGAGCGCCGGTGACGGCCACCAAGCGCGGGCCGGGTCGCGCCGCGCCCGGGTGGCGCGTGGCCGTACGGAGATTCGGCGCGTAGAGACCGCGTTTGTCCGGCAAGACCCTGAAGCTGTCGGTCAGGCCCACCACCGTCTCGGCCGCGCCAAGGATAAGATAGCCGTCTCCATAGGTGACCCGCGCCAAGCGCTCGAGCAGATCGGTCTTGGTCTCTTGATCGAAATAGATCAGCAAGTTGCGGCAGAGAACCAAATCGAACATGCCGAGATGCGTGAAGTCGGCCAGCAAGTTCACTTGATGAAATTTGACCATCGACCGAATGTTCGGCGCGATCTGCCACATTTCGCCAACCTGGGTGAAATATTTGATCAAAAGTTGAATGGGCAGGCCGCGCTGTGCCTCGAACTGGCTATAAATACCCTGCCGCGCCTTTTCCAGCACTTCGGCGGAAAGGTCGGTCGCCAGGATATCGATGCGCCAGTCATCGATCTCGCGTTCCATTTCCTTGAGCGCCATGGCGAGCGAATACGGCTCCTGCCCGGTTGAGGCAGCGGCGCACCAGATACGGATATGCCGGGTGTTCGGACGCGCAGCCATCAGCGCCGGCAATATCGTGGAACTAAAGTTCTCGAACGGCGTCTTGTCGCGAAAGAAAAACGTTTCGTTGGTGGTCATGGCCTCGACGACCATCGTCATCAAGGTTTCGGCGCCGCCGCGTTTGAGTGCCGCCACCAGCGCGCCCAGGCTATCAAGCCGCGCTCTGCGCGCGACCGGCAATAAGCGGCTTTCGACCAAGTATTGCTTGTCGGCGGAGAGCACCAGGCCGGAACGCTCTTTGAGGCATTTGCGCAGAAAGTCGTAATCATGCGGGGTCATGTGCGATCCCCCGCGAACAGGCGGTTGATCTTCGCGGCAATCTGGCCGAGCGGAAGCACCGCAGAGCAAACACCTGCCTGCGCCACCGCCCGCGGCATGCCCCATACCACGGACGACGACTCATCCTGAGCGATCACGCTGCCGCCGGCGGCCGCAATATGCGCCGCGCCGCGCGCGCCGTCGGCGCCCATCCCGGTGAGGATCAGCACCAGACTCGCCACCCCCCACACCTCGGCCGCCGACGAAAGCATCGGATCGACCGAAGGTTTGCAGAAATTGATCGGCGGATCATCGCCGAGCGCAATCGTCGGTACGAGGTCACGGCCGCGCCTGAAACGCATGTGCCGGCCGCCCGGCGCCACATAGACGGTGCCGGCCACGACCGGCTCATCGTGCTCGGCCTCACGCACGCTGCGTCCGCTGACGCGAGTGAGATGCTCGGCCAGGACCGTGGTAAATGTGGGCGGCATGTGCTGGGTGATCAGGACCGGCGCCCGCTCCATGGTCATGCCCATTTGTCCTATCAGCGAGGTCAACGCCTGCGGCCCACCGGTCGAAGAGCCAATCAGCAGCACCCGCGGCACCACCGGTGCGAACGATCGCAACCTAATCGGCACGGCTTCGGCGTGCGGCGCGGCATGTTCGACGACCGGAACGGCTCGGTGCAGAGCCGGCGCGGTATTTTCGGCGCGAATAAACCGGCCGCGACGGCCGAGGTGGCGGATCTTGTCGATCAGTTCGCGCTGGAACGCCGCCGACGTCGTGGCGTCGGGCGCGGCTTCGGGCTTGGGAACGTAATCGGCGGCGCCAAGCGAGAGGGCGCGCAAGCTCACTTCCGCGCTGCGGCGGGTGAGCGTCGACGCCATGATCACGACCAGATCACGTTTCTTGCGCAACAGCAGCGGAAGTGCCGAGATGCCGTCAAGCTCCGGCATATCGACATCGAGGACCACGACATCGGGATCGCATTCCTCGACCTGATCGACAGCCTCGCGCCCGGTGCGCAGGCAAGCGGCCACCATCATGTCGTGTTCGGCGACAACCCAGCGCGCCAGCAGACGTCGGACAACAATCGCGTCATCAACGATCATGACGCGGACGGGCTGACCGGCGGCGATCAACGGTTTGGCGGCAGTAAGGACGTTACTCATCTACATGCCCTTTCGGGACTGGCGCTTGCGCACCCGGCTTTCACGGACCGACCGCTCAACCGACGGCGTCGGACGCTCAGATCAGCCCGACTTCCTGAAACTTTGCTTCGACGATGTCCTTGTCGAACGGTTTCATGATGTATTCATTCGCGCCCGCATGCAGCGCCCGAGCGATATGCGCGACGTCGTTCTCGGTGGTGCAGAACACCACTTTCGGCTTGTCGCCACCGGGCAACCGGCGCAGCGCACGCAGGAAATCGTAGCCGTCCATTTTCGGCATGTTCCAGTCGAGCAGAATCGCATCGGGAATTTGCTTACGGCAAGATTCTATGGCCTCTTCGCCGTTTTCCGCTTCCACGATTTGAAAATCGAGTCCCTCGAGGATTCTCCGCGCAACCTTGCGGATCACGCTCGAGTTGTCGACAACCAGGCACGTTTTCATCGTCCTTACTCCACGCTGTGCGGGCGACCCGCTTCGATGTTTCGTTCAATCCGCTGCATTGCCACTTCGCCTCACGCCGCCGCCGGTTCGGCGCGCAGATCGAGCACACGGTCGACGTCAAGCACGACGAGAAGCTGACCGTCGAGCCGGTAAATGCCCGCGGACAGCGCCGCGAGCTTGCGATCGAGATTGATCGGATTGGACTTCGCGCTGCGCCTCCGGCAGCTTGAGCACTTCGCCGACCGCATCGACCAACAGCCCGAACGATTTGCCGTTGGCTTCGATCCCAATAGCCATCGGCGCGTCGCCTTCCTCTCGGCGCTTGACCTCGAGCCTCTGACGCATGTCGATCGCGGTCACGATGCGACCGCGCAGATTGAGCACGCCGGCGATCTCGGCCGCCGCCAGGGGCACCCTGGTGATGCGCGCCGGCTTGAACACGTCCTGCACGCGCGCGATCGGCAGACCAAACATCTGCCCGGCGACGATGAAGGTGACGAATTCGGTGAAATCGGCGTCGTCGTGCATATTGCTCTCTGATCCTGCGCCTTTACGCCGCCTTGTGCAGATCGTCGCTCTGCTCTTTGAGCGCGGCGATCAACCCGGCGCGGTCGAATTTGGCGACGAAATCGTGGAAACCGACGCTGCGGCCGCGTTCGATGACGTCGGCCGACACCATGGCCGACAGGGCGATAACGGGAATGCCGACAGTCCCCGGATTCTCGCGCAGCGCCGCGGTGAACGCAAAACCGTCCATATCCGGCATCTCAATGTCGGTGACGACGATGTCGATCCGTACGCCGGATTCGATCACAGCCAGCGCCTGCTCGGCCGAAGCGACGGCGACCACCTGAAAGCCGGCGGCTTTAATCAGCGGCGCGAGCATGTCGCGGAAGAACGCCGAGTTGTCGACCAGGAGAATCTTACGCGGTGCCGGGGCGGAATGCGCGTCGCGCCGGCGAAACCAATCAGCGTAAGCCTGCGGAAGAAAATGCGCGACGTCGATGATCTCGGTGGCGGCGCCCTTAACGACCGCGTAGCCGAGCACACCCGGATGTTCGCTCGCCACTTCAATGTCGAGGTGTTGTTCGACGATATCGACGATCTCGTCGACCACGAGCCCCATGGAGCGGCCTTGATCGGAGAACACCAGGATTGGCTGCGTGCCGTCTTTCTTGATCGCGGCCTCGGCATCGATGCGCAACAGCGGCATGAGCTGATCGCGGTATTGCACCAGATGATGGCCGTCGGAAGTTTCGATCCGCCGACAATCGATCTCTTCCAGCCGCGAGACCAGCGACAACAGTACGGCTTTTGGCTGCTGCGAGCCGGCCCGGAAAACAAGAAGCGGAGTCAAATCTTCGCGCACGGCGTCCTCGCCGTCGTCGGCTTCGGCTTGGTCGGCTTGCCCGACCGGCGTGACGCGGCCGAGCGTTTGCGCCAACCCGTTCGGATCGACGATCATGATCACCGTGCCGTCGCCGAGAATGGTAGTGCCGGAGAAGGCCGCGATGTCGCGCAGCCGCGATGACATTGGCTTGATGACGATTTCCTCGGTGTGGAAAACGCCGTCGACGACGACGCCAAACACCTGGCTGCCGATCTGGGTCACTACGACAAATCCGCTATCGCTATTGCTGTCGCTGCGACCGAGTTGGAGCACCTCTTTGAGCTGCACGAGGGGCAGCAGCCTGTTTCGCAGCCGCAATACCGGCGTGTCCTTGATCCGTTCGATGCGATGTTCGCCGCTAATCGAGGCGCGTACCAATTCAAGCACCGAAAGCTGCGGAATAGCGAAGCGTTCGCCGCCGGCCTCCACGATCAAGGCGGAAACGATGGCGAGCGTCAGCGGAATTTTGATGGTGAACGCCATGCCCTGGCCCTGAACGGACTTCAGATCGACCGTGCCGCCAATCTGCTCCATGTTGGCGCGGACGACGTCCATGCCGACACCGCGTCCGGAAACGCTGGTGATCCGGTTGGCGGTGGAGAAACCGGGCAGGAATATCAAATTGCAAAGCTCGGCTTCAGATTTCTGCGCGATCTCGGCCTCGCTGACAAAGTCGTTTGCAACGGCTTTGTCGCGGATGCGCGCGACATCGAGCCCGCGGCCGTTATCGGAAATTTCGATAATGATGTGCCCGCCCTGATGACACGCCGAGAGCCGGATAGTGCCCTTCTGCGGCTTGCCAGCGGCAAGCCGCTCGGCCGGCGGCTCGATGCCGTGATCGGCGCAATTGCGCACCAAATGCGTCAGCGGATCCTTCACCAACTCGAGTACCTGGCGATCGAGCTCGGTATCGGCGCCGTGCATTTCGAGCTCGATCTGCTTGCCGAGCTCGGCCGAAAGATCGCGCACGATGCGGGGCAGCTTTTGCCACGCGTTGCCGATCGGCTGCATGCGGGTTTTCATCACCCCTTCCTGCAATTCGGCGGTGACGTTGGAGAGCCGTTGCAGAGGCACTTTGAAGTCGGAATTTTCGTGGCGCCGGACGATCTCCAGGAGCTGGTTGCGGGTCAGCACAAGCTCCGAGACCGTGGTCATCAAATGGTCGAGCGTCTCGACGTGGACACGGATCGAGTGGGCGGCGAGCCGATCGTTCCGCTCTTCGTCCGGCCGCTCGTTTGCCGGCCGGTCGCGCGCCGTGGTCTGCGGTTTATCCTCCTCCGGTGCCGGCGGACGCGGCTGCGGCGCGCGCGCATCGGGCCGGGCGACCGGCGGCTCTTTGGGAGCTTCGTGGGTGTGCCGGTTGAGTTGTTCGATAAGATCGCCGTCTTCGCCGGCAGGTTCGCGTTCGTTCGCTTCGATCTCGTCGAGAATGTGCTTGATGCGGTCGATGCTGGAGAGAACGAGCGTGACGGCGTCGGTGGTGACCGGCATGCCGTCGCGGAATTTGCCCATCAGGCTTTCGGCGGCATGCGCGAGCGTTTCCAGGCGCGGCAGGCCAAGAAACCCGCAAGTGCCCTTGATGGTATGAACCAGCCGAAAAACGTTGCCGAGGATGTCCCGGTTGTTCGGTTCCTGCTCGAACCGAACGAGTTCGGCATCGACCCGCTCCAGGCTTTCGCGCGTCTCAGTCAGGAATTCCCGGAGCAGGTCGTCCATGCTACGCGCCTCACTACAACCCCACGGGACGACCGGCGTTCATGTCCGCGGCCGCCACCCTGCACGCAGAGCGCGTGCCGTCGCCGGCAGGCGCGGAGCGCCCGGCCGTCCCGAAACAGTGTGTTGTCAAAGCGTTTAATTTCGGTTGCGGAAGACCCGCGAATGGCTAGGAAAAGACCGGCTTGCCGACAAAATCGCCTTTAGCGGGCGGTTAGGACCACCGTTCCGGCCTCACCGCCGGCCGATAAGGCCAGGCCGCAATCGCGGGCCAGAATGCCGGCATAGAGCGGCTGGATCGCGTGGGCGTCGACGGCATGCGAGGGGCTGCCGACCAGGAGTTCGGTTGTGGCCGTACTCAACCTGGCGTTGAGCCCGGTTGCGGTGACGATAAAGCCGGCTATTGCTTCGCCGCCCGGGACCGGATCGACTTTCAAGCTGCCCCCGCGCGAAATGGTGCCAGCTGCGATCAGCAGCATGTTGAGCAGAAGCTTGACCCGGTTCTTGATGAGCAATTGCCGCGGCAGGTTCCAGACCATGCTGGTCTTACCGTCTTCAAACAGCCCGCGGGCGGCCTTTTCGGCATCGCCAAGATCGATCTGCGCGCCGGCTGAGCCGGCCGCTCCGAACGCCAGCCGGCAAAATTGCAGCTTGGCGGAAGCTTGCCGGGCGCTCTTCTTGATCAAATCGAGCGCGAATACCTTCGTCTCCTCGTCTTCGTCCTCTTCCATCACCTCGATGCCGTTGACGATCGCACCGACCGGGCTGATCAAATCGTGGCAGACGCGCGAGCACAACAATGCCGCGAGGTCTAGCGCGCCGATGGCAATAGGACCGGAGACGGGGGCGGACATGATGGGCTCCGCGCAAATGCGATTGTCCGTGCCTTGTCACAGCGCGCGCGATTCGGCAATCGTGCCGTTTTCGCTGCCCCGTGCTAAACGGCATCCCCTTGCTCCGCCGCGAATAAATCAAAAGCCGGGAGAATGCGTGCCCACCGTCGACCTTGCCGCCGCTGCCGCGCTGCTCGAGCCGCTAACCGCCATTGGCGTGTCGGCAGCCGGCATCATCCGGGGCTTCCGGAGCCAAGACGGCATGCGCATCAAGGCTGACGGCTCGCCGGTTACGGCTGCCGACGAGGCGGCGGAAAGCTTGATCCGCGATCGCTTGGCGCCGCTCGCGCCCGATCTGCCGATTGTCTCGGAGGAGCATGCGGCGCGAAAGCAAACGGTGATCGAGGGGACCGATTATTTTCTGGTCGATCCGCTCGACGGCACGCGCGAATTCATCGCCGGACACAAGGACTATACCGTCAACATCGCCATCGTCGCCGGTGGAGCGCCGATCCTCGGCGTCATCGTCGCGCCCGCAAGCGGCATGATCTGGCGCGGAATCGTCGGACGAGGCGCCGAGCGGCTGCCATTCTCGGCCGACCAACTTTTCCCGCCACAGCCCATTCATACGCGGCCGCGTCCGCAAACGGAACTCGTCGTCATGGTCAGCCGCTCGCATCTCGACGACGCGACCCAGACCTATCTCAAGCACTTGCCGCACACCGAGCGCATCGCCTGCGGCTCTTCACTGAAATTCTGCCGCCTGGCGGAAGGCGCCGCCGACCATTATCCGCGGCTCGGCCCAACGCGCGATTGGGACGTTGCGGCCGGTCATGCGGTTCTGATGGCGGCGGGCGGAAGTGTGATCGAGCCTGACGGCGCACCGCTTCGCTACGGAACGTCGCAGCGCATAATTCCGAAGTTTCTAGCCTGGGGCGGCCCCGGTGCCGACCGAAGGCGCCCTTAAGACCGAATACTAATTGCGGCTATGGACTGAGTGTGCGCAGCACCTCGGGCCATTTGCGGTCGGCCGCCGCAGCGATGCGCTCGGCGTTTGCGACAAATATCTCAAGGCGGCTGCGATCATAGAACAGAAATAGGCGCTCGCCGGAAATGAGCCACACACCCGGATTTCCCGCGACCGCCACACCACGCGCGACGCCGACTGGATCGTAGCCGCCAAATCGCGGCATGTAGACGTCCGGCCGGGCCGCGAAAGCCGAGCGATTGCCGACGTTGCGGAAACGCCAGACCGTGCCGCCATAGGAGAACTCGAAATCCGGACTGCCGAGCGTCGGCTTACCGTCGGTATAGAAGGCGACCGGGTCATAGCCGTCGATAGCTAGACCGGTGTGCCAGGCGACCACGATTCTTTCCGTCGCTGCCGCCTGCCAGGCGGCCGTAAACGCCGCGACGGCAAATATGAAGGCGGTAACGGCGGAAAGCCTTGCGCCGTAACGCTTCCGTTGTTGCCGTGCTGCGGTCATAGTCTCGGCGAAGGATCGGTTGATTCGGGCTCAGCTTGCGCGACGAAGCTTGCGCCGAGACTTAGCTGGTGCATGTGAGCAAGGGGTTAACCGGGGGACACGCGATGAATCCTGCCTTGCGGTTCGCTATCGCCGGTCTTGCTCTCGCCGGCCTCGGAGCCTTGCCGGCCGCGGCGCAACCCGCACCGGCCCCGCCGGCGGCGGTCGGTCCGCCTCCACAACCGGCCGTTCCGCCGCAACGGCCGACGAGCAACCAGTTTTCCCCCAACGAACTCATTGAGGCCGGCCATCATTTCTTCGGCGGTGTGTCCCGCGGGCTGGCCACAATCGTCGAGAAAGCGATCAGCCAATGGGGCTTACCGAACGGCTACGTTCTGGGTGAGGAAGCCGGGGGCGCCTTTATTGGGGGCCTGCGCTACGGCGACGGGACGCTCTACACCAAGAATGCCGGCGACGTGCGGGTTTATTGGCAGGGGCCTTCGCTCGGCTTCGACGCCGGCGCCGACGGCGCCCGCACCATGATGCTGGTCTATAATCTGCCCCGCACTGCGGCGATTTTCGAACGGTTCGGCGGCATCGACGGCTCTGCCTATTTTGTCGGCGGCTTCGGTATGACGGCATTGACCGCCAATCACATTGTGGTGGTACCGATCCGATCGGGCGTGGGGCTGCGGCTAGGCGCCAATCTGGGCTACCTGAAATTTACCCAGCGCGCGACGTGGAATCCGTTCTGATCGCGCCTTACTCCCCGCGCCCAGCCGCCCCTGTCACCGGCCCGTCGCAAAAGCGCTCGCTCTTTTCTGGCGCCGTGCCCTTTCCCGGTTTAGGTTAACGCTTGTCGAACCTGGTGTGGGGCCGTCCTTGCGTGGCAAGATAATGCCGGACGGCGATGTAAAATAAAGTGTGGTGTGATGATCGAACCGGTCATGTATTTCGGGATCGGCTTTCTCGTCGCGGCACTGCTTGGATTGTTGTTCGTCCCGCTCGTGCATAATCGCGCGGTGCGGTTGACCATGCGACGGCTCGAAGCCGCCACGCCGCTTTCCGTCGCCGAAATCCGCGCCGACAAGGATCAGTTGCGCGCCGAATTCGCCATGTCGACGCGCCGGCTCGAATTGAGCGTCGAGCAAATGAAGGCGAAGACGACAAATCAGCTTGCCGAGCTCGGCAAGAAGTCAGACGCCATCCATCATCTCAAGAAAGAGCTGGGCGAAAAGACCGCAGCGATCTTCGCGCTTGAATCGCGCGAAAAGGCGCTGCGCGATCAGCTGCACGCCACCGAACAGGAATTCGACCACAAGTCCGGCGCGTTGCGCGACGCTGAACGCACCTTGTCCGACAAACAGGCCGATCTCGCCAAGCTCGTCGCCGAACTGGGCGAGCGCTCGATCATGGCCGACAGCCAGCGCGTCGAACTCGCGGCTTTGCGCACGCAGGTCGAAGCCATGAAGGTCAGCGTCGCCGATTACGAGCGGGCGGTCAGGGCGACCGAGGAGCGCTTGGCGCGCGAACGGAACGAAGCCGAGGCAGCAACCGCGATATCGAACGAAGTACACGGCAAGCTCGATGAATTTGCCGCCCGCACCGCCGGGCTCGAACGCGAAGTGCTGGTCCACACTACCGAAGCGGAAGTCCTGGGCCGCCGCGTGCAGGAACTGGAAGGAAAACTTGGCGATCAGGGCCGCCAGCTGGCCGAGCGTGAATTCGAGATCGGACGGCTGCGCGGTGACGTAGAAGCCGCGGCCAAGGTCGAAAATGATTTGCGCGCCGAGTTGGAAAACGCCGGCAGCCGCTCAAGCGGCGCCGCCGACAAGCTCCGCGCCGATATCGGCCAGCTTGAAGCGCAGCTTGCTGCCGCGCTTAACGAGCGCAGCCGGCTGCAACGCGAAATCGGCAACATAAAGCGCGAGGCGGAAACCTCATGGGCGACCGAGCGCGTCGAAAACGCCATGCTGCGCGAGCGCATCAACGACGTAGCTGCGGAGGTGGCGCGGCTGACCGCGGTGCTTGAAGGCCCCGGCTCGCCGATCGAGTCGATCCTCGCCGAGGCGGTCCCCGCGCTCGGCGCGGGCGATCGAGTGGCGGCGCGCAACGGCGGCGAAGCCGAGCCGGGCGCGGCCGATGCGCCCGAGCAAGGCAAAGGCACGCTCGCCGATCGCATCCGCGCGCTGCAAACGACCGCCTCGCGGGTTTCGAACTGAAATGAGCAGGCTTGCCAGCCGGAGCTGCAAAGCAACGAAGGCTGGTGGGCGCTGTAGGGATTGAACCTACGACCTCTCCCGTGTGAAGGGAACGCTCTCCCGCTGAGCTAAGCGCCCGACCGTGACCGACGGCGGATTTAAGGAACGGCTCGCCGGGGTGTCAAGCGAAACGCTAGAGCGCGCGGGCTGCAATTACAAATCGATCGTGCTGTAGATCGTCGCCGTCAGCCCTACCTTTTCGCTGGTGACGCTGACCGCCGCGGTGAGGCTTTCATGGCCCTGCAATCTGCCGTCGGCAATCGCCGAGCGCAGCACCCGCTCCAGCTCCTGCTCGTGGAAAAGCTGATTTTTTGACGAACCGCTCGACCGCCGCCGTTCGTCTTTCATATGTCACCTTTGCGCGCTAGCCGATGAAGACCAGGAAATACGCTACGGTGGCCGAAAAGCAAGACGTTAGTTAATCGCCGGAGAGACCCGCCCGTTATCGATGTCATGCACTTTTCCTTTTCACGTCCTGCCGTTCGGACTCCCAATAAGCGAGCGGCGAAAAGGCTCGAGGCGGGTGCAACACAATATGAACGAGGAGCGGAAGAACGGCCTTAACGGCGCGGGCGCGCCCCGGCCAGAGACAACGGCTCCGGTGAGCAAGAGCGCGGCCACGACCGTGTCGACGATTGGACCCGGCATGCTCATTACCGGCAACATCGTTTGCGAGGGCACCGCCCAGATCTTCGGGCGCGTGATCGGCGACATTCAGGCGGTTGAAATCATCATTGGCGAGGACGCGCGCGTCGAGGGAAACATCACCGCGCACGAGATCGCCATTCAGGGCGCGTTCAAAGGCACATTTCGCGGCCGCAACGTCCGGCTCAAGGGCAACGCCGCGCTCGTTGGCGAAATCTACAGCAAGTCGCTGACGGTCGAGGAAAACGTCGTGTTCGAGGTCGATCGAATTGCCGAGCTGCGCGCAGGCAAGCGGCGACAAGGCGGCGCCGGTTGCCACTGCGGACACGGCGTAGGTTTCCGAGCTCATTATCTAAGCTTGCGTAAGTGGGCGGCGGCGCTCATTTGAGCGCCTCCGTCAGCTCCACGGTCGCCGGGCTTTTTTATCTCCTGATCCATATGCGCGTCGGTCGCGGCAATCAGCCTGGCGACGACGTTGTTGCGCTGCGCGACCGGATTGTCGCGATATCCGCTGCGCTGAAAGAAGTTCGCCGTCGGCACCTTGTCGCGCCAAGCGGCCGGCATGGTGATCATGTCGAAGCCGTTGCCCTCGCCGGTCAGATTCATCATTTCTAGCTCGGCAGCGATAAGCGTGCCGTTGATCCCCTTGCGGCGCGCAAACATGACTGAATCCATCAGCTTCTGCGTCTGCAGCAGCGGCCCGACGTCGAGGTCCAAATTCAAGGCATGAATGCCGAGCCCCTTCGGCGTCTCGGCGAGCGCCTGGTGCCGATTCCAGTCGTCCGGGACGCTGCGGGCAAAGCCGATCATCTGGTGCAGGATGGCGATCTTGCCGTCGAGCGCGCTCCGGCGGTCGTCCGGCAATTGCGCGGCGCGGGCCAGCAAAGCCTTCAGGAAAGCAGCGCCGCTCTCGGCGATGATTTCGACGGTGTTGGTCGAGAGAAGTTGATTATAGCCGAGCGCGGTCGTGATCGCGCGCCCGCTTGTTGTATTCGAGCCCGGCCTGCAAGTCGTATTCGCCGTTGCCGCCGGCTTCGAAGCCATAGATGCGCACGATCTGCTCGTGGGTCAGCCCGGCCGCGAGCGCAACTCTCGCGTAAGCTTTTTTGAACTCGATATCGCTCTGCGGCAGCCGCGGCAGGAACTTGAATTCGTGCCCGGCGGCGGCGAGAAAATCGGCCACCACCGGCACGTAGGGCGGAGGCGGCGCCGCTTCCGGCGGCTTCGAGGGATCGCGCGGTTTCGGTGGCCCAGTATAAACCGGCGGCTGTGCCAGCACGTAATCGTCCAGCGCGATCGCCTCGTGATCGGCGCGCTTGGCATTCCGCAATCGGCGCTTTTCGCTGACTGCGCGCCAATAGGAATCGGCAACCGCCTCGTAGCTTGCGCGCGCACTCAGATAGTCGGCGAGCAATCGGCGATATTGGGCCATCGCCGCGGCCAGATCTTGCACCGCCGGCTGATTGGGCTGCCCGGCGGCTTGGGCGAACAACGCCGGCCGCAAGCAAGCGACGGTAGCTGCCGGCACGACACCGAATAGGCACCCGGACGCAGCAAGCCGCAAAGTCCATCCCCGGCGCACTAGCGGCGCTGCCGTCCGTTCGGACTGGTCCGCCGCGGCGGTCCGCCTCGCGGGTTGCGATTGAACGGCTGACGACCCGGTCTGCCCCGACCGTGATTAAATCCACGCGAGCGCATGCGCTGAATGGTCATGCGCCGGCCGATTGTGTGCGATACAAACAGCCGTTGCAGAACCCCCCGGTCGCGCGCCGCCTCCGACGGCGGTATCCGGAACGGCACCGCCTCGAACCGGCCGCCGGGACCGGCGCGCAGCGCGAACGCGCTTGCGCCCTGCGTCAGCGTCCCGAGCCGGCCGCCCTGCGGATTGAACACTTCGATCTGTCCGACATGGCCGTCGCTGTCGGCATAAAGCTTGATCCGCGACTCCTCGCCGGTCCCGCCGCCTTGCGGCACATCGACCACGCCGGTTGTGCCGCGAATGCCGAGCGTGGCAACCGGAGTGATGATTTTCATATTGCCGGTCTTAGCGACCTGGGCCGCAACAAAGGCGGCCGTGCCGAGAGCGACGCCGAACACCGCAGAATTGCCGCCGCCGTCTTGCTGGTAGACGTATTCGCTGACGACGATGCGCGTATTGGCCGAAAGGCTGAAAGTGGTCTCGTCGTCGAAGGTAACGCCGAGCGTGGAATTGGCGGCAGTCGCCAGCGTGTCATTCCTGAAAATCGGATCGCTGACCTGCAGCGGAAGCGTCGCGCCGCTGCCGTGCGTGACGGTGGCGCTGCCCTCGACGGTCGCGACCTGACCGATTTGGCCGGAAACCGCTTGCCCCGCGGCTGGCTGCCCGGCGCCCGGCGGAGTTTGCGCGCGCGCTATTGACGACCGGAGCAACGTCAGCGGCCAGCCGGCAACCAAACCGCTAAAAAGCACAATGAAATCACGACGTTTCATATCCCACCTTCGCCCAGGAATGACTGGCCGGACAAGCCGTTCATGAATCGGGGCGGGATAGTGACGGTATCCTTGCGGCTATTTGTTGATCGTTGCCGCCCAACGTACATACCACCTCTCCTGCGAGCCGGTGCCGCCCGAACAGCCGAGTGCACCGATGAGTTCCCGTCTTCGACGAGAGGAATGCCGCCGCGCGAGGCGACCACGTCGTCAAGCGTTGCGATGTAATTGATGCCTTTTTGCACCGCTTCTTCGAAAATCCGGGTCGGCCTGCGGAATTTTGCGGCCGTGCGCGCCTTGTGCTCGGAGATCGCAATCGAGGCAAGTTGCGCGCCGTCCATTCGCGCAAAGGCTACGAGATTTCCGCCGAAATCCACAACCGCGACGTTCAACTGCCAGCCGCGTTAGTTCGCTTCGGCGACGGCCGCGTGGACCGCATCTTGAGCCTTTTGCATCGAGATCGGCGTGCCATAGGGAGTATTAAACGGCATCTTCTCGGGCACGGCGTCGAGCGGATTTTGTGCGGGCGGCGCCGGTTGCTGAGCTTGCGTTCGACCCGCTGCGAGCAGCACGGCCGCGAACAGCGCCATAGTCACAATGTATAGTTTCATTGGTTTCCTCCCAGGCGGCATCGATTTAGCTTCTTTATTTTAGACGAAAGGCCGGCGCGCGCCGGCGGGGCTTCGGGAACGCCGCTTTCCGAGATTGCCTCAGGAGTAAAACGGACGGCCTCGGTCTCGAGGGAGCGAAGACCAAGGCCGTCCTGATGCCGGCTGGCGCCCCATCGCACGTCCCCGACACTGCCGGTAGTATAGCGTGGGCACATTGACCGATCGTTACGCTGCCGGGCTAACGTGGAAGCGGAACGATTCGCGAATAATGCGCGTTATTTGCGATGCTCGCGTCACACGCAGGGAGGGAAGCGATGCCCGACGACTTACCATCGCAGCAGAGAGAAAACGGCATCGCTGGAGCTTCGGCATTCTGGCGGCCGTCATCCTGATGATCATCATTAGCTGGGGCTTTGGCGGCCACGGCCGCGGCTGGGGCCGCGACAATCAGCTGGCGCACATGATGCCGCCGGCGGTGAGTTCTGATAATGGTCCGGCAACGCGATCGAACGCTGCCAGTACCGTATACGGACGCTGATCGCGCAATTGGCGGCTGTACGCGTCAGCGCGCCAACGGATCGCGCGAAAGTTTTTTTTCCTTCAGCTCGCCGAGATAGTCGCGCCAGTATTTATCGTGGTTGCGCCCGAGCTCGGACAGATAATCCCAGCTGAAAATCCCGGTCGAATGGGTATCGTCGAAAACCAGCCGCACCGCATAATTGCCGACCGGCTGAACCTCAAGAATTTGCACGTCGCGCTTGCCGCCCACGGTGCGCCGTTCGGCCGGCGAGTGGCCCTGCACTTCGGCGCTCGGGCTGCGCACGCGCAGGTATTCTGCCGGCAGTTCGAAATGCGCGCCATCGTCGAAAGTGACGCCGAGCGCCTTGCGGTCCTTGCGCAGGCGCAATTCGGTCGGCCATGGATTGTTCATGCGACGCTCGTTATTCCGGCCGCTGCAGCCGTGCCGGCAATACGCCCGAACACCGCGCCTGAGGTCAGCCCGGTGCCGCCCGGATAATTGAAATAGAATAACCCGCCAACCAGTTCGCCCGCCGCATACAGCCCGGCGATCGGCCGGTAGTCGGTATTGAGCACGGCCGCCTCGGAACTGATTCGCAGGCCGCCGAACGTGAAGGTGACGCCGCACGTGACCGCGTAGCCTTCAAACGGCGGCGCGTCGATCGTATTCGCCCAATTGCTTTTGTCGATCGCGAGCCCTTGCGTGCGGCGGCCATCCTTGACGTTTGGATTGAACGCAATGTCGGTGCGTACCGCGGCATTCCAATCCTTGACGGTCTTGAGAAATTCCGCGGCATTCACCCCTTCGAGCTTTTGCGCGAACTCCTCCATGCTGTCCGCCGCGACTTTGGTGACTTGGCGAATCTTGTATTCGTCGCGTAGCAGATGCTTCACCTTGCGGTCGAACACCTGCCAGGCGAATTGGCCCGGCTGTTCGAGCACGACGCGGCCGTATTTTGCGTAAGTGTAGTTGCGGAAGTCCGCGCCCTCGTCGACGAAGCGCCGGCCGGCGGCGTTGATCAGAATGCCGAACGGATACGAATGCTTCTGGAACTGATCACCGACCGAAAGGTCGCCGAATTCGGGCGCGTTCATCTCCCACTGCACGGCATGGCAGCCCGACCAGTTTCCGCATGCACTGGCGCCGATGTCTAGCGCCATGCGGATGCCTTCGCCGGTGTTAAAGCGCGAGCCGCGCACCTTGGCGAGATCCCAGCCCGGCCCGAGATAGCGCGTGCGCCATTCCGGATTGGCCTCGAAGCCACCGCAGGCCAGCACCACGGCGCCGCAACGAAATTCGCGCAGCGCACGGTTTTCGCGCACCCGGACACCTTCGATCCGGCCCCCGTCATAAAGCAGCGAAAGCGCCCGCGTCCGGTACCGGATTTCGATGCCACGCTTGCGCGCCGCCTCGGCGAGCTCGGCAATAAGGCCCGGGCCGCCACCGACCGCCTCAACCGTCAGCCCGCCCCAGAATTTGAATTTGCCGTCGACCTTGAACGCCTGGCGCCCGTAGATGGGAATAAAGCGCACACCGTTGCCGCGCATCCACTCAAGCGTCGGAAAACTGCGCGTCACCAAAAGCTCGACCAGATCGGGATCGGCGCGCGCTTGCGTGACGCGGGCCATATCGTCGAAAAACTTCGCCGCGGTATAGGTGCCGAAATCGCTGGCCTCGATTTCCGCCGGGGAGAGGTCGGGCACCAGCGCTTTGACATCGTCGACGCCGTTATAGACGACGCGCATCGCGCCCGCGGTGAAGCGGCTGTTGCCGCCGGATTCCTCTTCCGGCGCCGCCTCCAGCATCAGCACGCGCGCGCCGCGCTCAGTCGCCGCCAGTGCCGCGCAGAATGCCGCATTGCCGGCGCCGACGACGATCACGTCCGCGGCGTGATTGCCCACAATCTACTCCGCCGCCTGGGCCGCACCGCCGTGCGCCTTCGACCAGCCGGACGGATCCTTCATGAACTTTTCTGCCTCCTTGAGCTTGCCTTTATCGAACTTGCCGCTCTTCTTCGCCACGTCGAGCACGTCCCACCAGGTGGCGAGCGCGTGCAGCGTGATGTCCAAATCGCGCAGGATTTTTTTGCCCTCGGGGAAGATGTCGTAGAAAAAGAACACGAAACAGTGCTCGACAGTAGCGCCGGCGCCGCGCAACGCCTGGCAAAAATTCACTTTGCTGCGGCCATCGGTGGTCATGTCCTCGACTAGCAGCACGCGATCACCCGGCTCGATTTGCCCCTCGATCTGCGCATTGCGGCCGAAGCCCTTCGGCTTCTTGCGCACATATTGCATCGGCAGCATCAGCCGGTCGGCCATCCAGGCGGCGAACGGAATGCCGGCCGTCTCGCCGCCGGCGACGGAGTCGAACTGCTCGAAGCCGATCTCGCGCTCGACGGTCGCCACCGCGAAATCGATCAGCGTGCGGCGCACGCGCGGAAACGAAATCAGCCGGCGGCAATCAGTATAAACCGGGCTTGCCCAGCCGGAGGTGAAGATGAACGGCTTGTCGCTCATGAAGCGGACCGCCTCGACCTCAATGAGCATCTTGGCGGTCAGCGAGGCGATCACGTCTTTGTCCGGGAAACCGGTCATTTCTCAATCCGTTTTCAAGTCATGATACAGCGTCAGTCCACGACCTTCCACTCGATGGTCTCGCCGCCGCGATAGAGCAACGTCCGCTCGTCGGGTCCTGCCACCTTGATCTCGACCGGCGCGGTCCACGGCGATTTTTCCAGCGTGATCTTATCCTCGTTCGGCGGCAGGCGGTAATGCCTGGGTCCATTGAGCGATGCAAACGCCTCGAATTTGTCGAGCGCGCCTTCCTCCTCGAACACCTTGGCGTAAGTCGCGAGCGCAACGGGGGCATTGAAGATACCGGGCACGCTCGAGATAGCGACTTTGCGCGCGAATGGATGCGGCGCGGAATCGGTGCCGAGAAAATAGCAGGCCTCGCCCGACGTGGCGGCCTTGCGCAAGGCGGCGCGATCCTGCGCGGTCTTGATCACCGGCATCGCATACATCATCGGCTTTAGGCCGGCGCCGAGCCAATCGGTGCGGGTAAGGTTAAGGTGATACGGCGTGATGGTGCCGCCGACCTGTGGGGCGGCGCTCTTGATGAAATCGGCGCCGTCTTTCGAGGAAAGATGCTCGAGAATCATGCGCAGCCCCGGAAATTCCTTCACCCATTTGGACAGCCGGCGCTCGATGAACGCCCGTTCGCGATCGAAGATATCGATGTCGACGCCGACCTCCTCGCCGTGCATCAAAAACGGCATGCCGATTTTTTCCAGGCGCTCAAGCACGTGTGTGATCTTGCGGTAATCGGTGACGCCGGCCGCCGAATTGGTGGTGGCATTGGCTGGATAGAGCTTGACGCCGGTGAGCACGTCGTCGCGAAAGCCGCGCTCGACGTCGTCGGGATCGGTGTCGTCGGTCAGGTAACAGGTCATCAGCGGCGTAAAGCGCGAACCGGTGGGCAGCGCCGCCAACACCCGGTCGCGATAGGCCGCGGCATCTTTGGTTGTGCGCACCGGGGGCACGAGATTCGGCATGAGAATGGCGCGGCCGAAATCCTTGGCGGTATGCGGCAGCACGGCTTTGAGCATTTCCCCGTCGCGGACATGCAGATGCCAGTCGTCGGGGCGGCGGATGGTAATCCGGGTCGTCATCGGTCCGCCCAATAATCACCGAACGGATCGCCGGGCAATGCCGTGCGGGCAGCGATGCACAAGGGGTGATCACTCGGAGCCGTCGTCGTGGCTCGCGGCGGGACGGGACGGCGCGGCCGCGCGGCGACTGGGCGCTTCCTCGATCAAGCTGTCGAGCTCGGCCGCCGGCAGGCGCGGGAAAGCGGCGGCAGTGCCGACGAGCGCCATAGTGCAGCCGATCAGTATGTCGATCACGCGTTCCGGCGAGAGCTTGGAAATGCATTGCGCGTGCAACTCGGCCAGATCGTAGGTCAACAGAATCAGCAGCGCGATCAGCGCCGTGTGCAACCAATAACGATTGGCCAGGTGATGGCGAATGAGCGGCGCCACCAGCAAAATACAGACGCAAATGACGGGCGGGGTGTGAAACACCATGGTGATCGTCCAGGCAAGCAGCACGCCGGCAAAGGTCCCGGCAATGCGTTCGACAACGCGGCGATAGCTGGCGCGCGCGTCCGGCTCGGTACTTTGGTAACGTGCGTGCGGCGTGCCGTCACCGCTGGCGCTCGGCTGATTGCCGGTATCGACGAATTCATCCCCTATCTCGGCTCGATCCTCGCCGCGATCCCGGCGATCCTGGCCGCACTGACCAAAAGCCCCGAGCTCGCGCCCTGGACGCTCGCCGTTTATCTCGTCGTCCACCAGATCGAAGGCCAGATCGTAGCCCCGATGATCCAGCGCCGCATGGTGTCCATCCCGCCGGCGGTCATGCTGCTCGGCATCGCAGCGCTGACCTATTTGTTCGGGACGATCGCCATCATTTTCGCCGCCCCGATCGCAGTCGTCGTCTTCACCGCGGTTAACCTCATTTACGTGCGCGATACACTGGGTGAGAAGACCGAATTGATCGGAAAATTGCGCTGAAATCGCCGGTTTCCTGCCGGGCCGGCCGTGAAAAGAAGTGACTGCAGTGATGGCAAGCCCTTGTTGCCGGTGCTAGCATTGCTTGCATTTCAGAGGGCGGTTGAACCGCACGCAGGGGGTATTCATGACGGCGCAACCTAGGTCGGCGGATATCGCCGCCAACGAGCCGGTAGTCGGCCAAAAGACGATCAACCTGGCGCTCCAAGGCGGCGGCAGCCACGGCGCATTCACTTGGGGCGTGGTCGACCGGTTCTTGGAAGATGAGCGGATCAAGTTCGAAGGCATCACGGCCACCAGCGCCGGCGGCGTGAACGCCGTACTGATCGCCGACGGTCTGGCCGCCGGCGGTCGCCAAGGCGCGCGCGATTTGCTCAGGGTCTTCTGGAAGAAAATGTCGGAAATGACGTCGCAAAGCATCATTGCGCCGTCGTTCTTCGACAAGATGAACCCGAAATTCGGGCTCGAAAACTCCCCCGGCTACGTCATGACTGACATTATCAGCCGGTTCATGTCGCCCTACCAGCTCAATCCGTTCGACGCTAATCCGATGCGCGACCTGCTCAACGAAGTGGTCAACTTCGAGCGTCTGCAAAAGCAAGATTTGGTCGACGTATTTCTGTGCGCGACCACCGTGCGCACTGGCAAGGTTAAGATTTTCAACAAGAAGGAGATCACCGCCAACCACGTCCTCGCGTCGGCCTGCCTGCCATTCGTGATGCGCGCTCCCGAGATCGACGGCGAAATTTACTGGGACGGCGGCTTTATGGGCAACCCGGCGATTTTCCCGGTGATCTACGGATGCAAATCATGCGACGTGGTCATGGTGCATCTGACGCCCATGGTACGAAATGAATTCCCGACCGACTCGCGCTCGATCCTCAACCGGATGCAGGAAATTAGCTTTAATTCTTCCCTCATGCGCGAAATGCGCGCCATCGCCTTCGTCACCCAGTTGATCGACGAGGGCAAGATGAGCGGCGGCAAGCGCATGTTCATGCACCTGATCGAAGCCGAAGACGTGATCGCCGAATTGTCCGGCTCAAGCAAGATGAACGCCGAGTGGAGGTTCCTCACTCATTTGTTCAACATCGGCCGGGAACGCGCCGACGCGTGGATCGCTGCCAACTTCGATCGAGTCGGCAAGGAGTTGACCGTGGATATCCAGGCGCGGTATCTCTGAGCGTTACAGTCGACGAAACGTCAAGCTGAGTGGGCCGCGTGCTCTATGCTGTTCGGCGCTTCTGCCGGCAGCCGGTGCGCAATATCGCCGGCGATCTGCATCGCCTCTTTCGCAATATCGTGCAACAGGCCGGACGCAGTGTTGCGCAATCCGGTGAGATAAATTCCCGAGCTGCGGCTTGCGTCGTTCACCGGCTTATCGCCGAGCGCGGCCGTCCAATCGGCTGGCGGCAGAAAGCTCGCATAATTGGCGCGATATCCGGTTGCGAAGATGATGGCATCGAAGGCCATTTGCTTGCCATCGGCAAAGATGGCCCCGGCTTCGGTAATTTCCTTGATAGTGGGGGCGACCTTGATCGCATTCTCCTGGATTTTTTTGACGGTGCCGACGTCGATCGTGGGCACGCGTGCACGCCCGCCGCTCACTTGCAGCATCGGACCGGGAGGCCGCCTGATCCCGTACCGGGACAGATCGCCCAAGGTATAGTCCACGACACGAAGCATCGCTGGTGAATCGCCGCCAAGCGGCAGCATGCCCGAGAGAATCGAAACCATCTGAATCGGGATGCCGAACAATTCGCGCGGAACGATGTGCACGCCGTTTCGCACCGATATGGTCGGATGCGCGCCCTGCTCCGCGAGATCGAGCGCGATTTCGGCGCCGGTGTTGCCCATGCCGATGACCAGCACCGACTGTCCGACGAAGGGCTTGGCGTTACGGTAATCCTTGGCGTGGATCACCTTGCCCTTGAATTGTTCCATGCCCGGGAAAGACGGCTGCACCGGCTCGGCGTTGTAACCGGATGCGACGACGACAAACGACGCACGGATTGAAGACGACGTGCTCTCGACCAGCCAGCTGCTGCCGTCTTTGCGAACGGAGCGAACGGTTTCGCCCAGGCGCGGTTGCAAGTTGAACGATCGCGCGTAGGAATCGAGATAGTCCACCATCTGTTGGCGCGGCACATAGCGCGGATAGTTTTTGGGAAAGGGCATGAAAGGCAGAGATGAAAGGCTTTTGATGGTGTGCAGGTGCAGCCGTTCATAGTGGTGCCGCCAGGCTGGCGCGATCTCGTTCGACCGCTCAAGGATGACGAAATTGACGCCGGCTTTGCGCAGGCACGCTGCCACCGCCAGTCCGGCAGGACCCGCACCAATTACGACAACGCCCGTGGTTTCAGCCACGCGATCCTCCGCTAGTTCGCAATGTGAGATTAGATCGCCAGCGTGCGACGCACTAGCCGTAAAGCTTCCGGGTCGTGCCGCTGCGCTCCACGTCGCGCGCGCCGCGGAAGGTGCGGCCGATGAAATCCATCGACGGGTTGGAAACACCGAACCAGAATTTCTCGCTGATGAAGTGATGGCGCAGGTGATACTGCTTGATCCAGCGCCCGATGCGCGTGCGCGGCTGGTACGGAATGTGGGCGACGTAATGCACCCATTCGTAATGGAAGATCGCCAGCAACACGCCGAACGTGGCCGGCGCGACCGTCGCCCAGCCGAAAATGATCGCAAAGCCAAGCGCGGTGATTGCCAGATTGGGAACCACAAACCAAACCGGGAGGAACAGCAGGTCGAGCCGGTCCGGCTCGGCGTGGTGATCGTAATGCAGCCGGTGTTGCAATTTGCGCACGAAGGCGAAGCGCGACGGCTCCGCGTGGAAGCCGAAGCGGTGGAAGCCGTATTCGCTCACGTAGAAGGTCAGCGCCCCGATCACAACCCAGAGCACGGAGAACGGCCAGGCGCCGGCGATAAATCCGGCGATGAGCGCGAGGAGCCCGAGCGCAAGCCAAATATTGGAGCCGTGGCGAAAGAAAGTGACGACCACGCGCACCCTCCCGATTTCGGTTTTTACGTTTTCCCCGTTAAGCGAGGCAGTGGTCGGAGTGGCAGGATTTGCGACGTCGCTCGCTAGACATTGGCTTCATTAGCGAAATTCAAATCGCGCGTCTGACTTGTGTACCCGTATTGTGTACTTTTCTCAAGTCAGCTTTTCGTTCTCCAAGTCTGTTTCCATTCGTGCTCGAAGTCTGTTTCCATTCGTGCGGAAGCTCGTTGTGAATTGAGAGCTCTCTTGACGCGCAGATTAGGACTATGCGGGCCTTGGGAATATCGCCGAGAGAAATACCTAGCGACTTTAAGCCTTCGCCAGCACCGCGCCTTTTTTCAAGGCTCTCAGCAACGTGGTCGTAACCTCGATTAGCTCGGACCGCGAAACCGCAAGTTCTTGAACTTTACGCTCGCTTACCCGAAGCAAGTTCTGGAGCGCTTCGACCTTCCTGTGAGCGGCATCGCGCGCGACCGTCACGTCGGCAAACTTGCGCTCGATAGAGCAATTCTCCGCGGTACGCGCGAGCAATCTCTGCCGCGCCTGCTCCAGTAGTTTCTCAGCGGTGATAGCACGTTCCGTCATAGCGAGGAGGCGTGCGTTCACCGTGTCGGTTTCAATCCGTCGCTTTTCGTTCGCTTCTTCGACCGCGAAGGACAGAGTGATACGGTTGGCCTTCGTTGCGGCCAGTGTCGTCCTCGTCTGTTCGAGTTCGGCCCGCGCTTCATTGACGGCAAAGCAGAGCCTGGCGCGCTCGGCTTCCGTCGCGGCCAGCGCTGCCTGCGCCTGCTGTAGTCTGGCACGCGCTTGATTGCCCGCAGACGCCAGCTTATCGCGCTCGGCTTTCGTCGCGGTCAACGCTACCTGCGTCTGCTGTAGTCTGGCACGCGCTTCATTGCCCGCTGACGCTAACTTATCGCGCTCGGCTTCCGTCGCGGTCAACGCTACCTGCATCTGCTCCAGCCTGGCACGCGCGTCATTGCCCGCAGACGCCAGCTTATCGCGTTCGACCTCCGTAGAAGCCAGGATCGCTTGGGTTTGTTCAAGCTGCGAACGCGCTCGGTCGTTTGCGGCACCACTTAACTGGAGGCGGTCGGACTGGCGCGAGTTCTCTTTGGCTGTTATATCCAGCGACGACTGAAGCGAATGGTTCTCGTTCTCCAGGAATGCAATACGTTCGCGCGCCAACTCAAGGTCAGCCTCCAAATCGCCGATCCGCTTATCCGCAGCCGCGGCCCGTACGGCCCGCGCCGCAAGCGTCTCCCTGCGTGCATTTCGTATCCACTCAGCAGCAGCTTCCCGCGCCGCTTGCTGTTCCGGCTGAGCAAACACCGCACACTCCGCACCGCCTTCGTTTGCGCTCTTGGTTTGGGTCGTCTCAGGCCGTGCGGCGCTTAACTGGGAGTAGTTCGGGACCGCTCTCAACAACGGTCGGCGCCGGACTTGTTCTGTCGCAGCCGCAACCGTCGCCGCGACCGCCGTATGGTTTAGGACAAGGCGCTTGGCCTGATGCTGCCAGCCGTCCCGCACGTTTTTGAGGGGCAAAGCCATGAGTTGTGCCACTGTATCGCGCGCCTTTATGCAACCTGACGACACGATAGTTAACGAACCATTACGTGGCGGCACTCCGTCCAGACCAGCGAGTTGATCGACTCCGCGTTAACCATGCCGTCAGTCAGCTTCTGACCGACGTTAATCCCTTGTTAACTTGTTCGCCCTGGAAAGAGGGCGGCAAGTGACGAGGTTTCGCCAAGTTAAAACGCCGGTTGGCCTGGCGACGTTCGGCGCGTTCTTCGTGCCCGAACCGTTGGGAGCCTGCTTCGTGCTTGCGGCGGCGATTTGGTGGTCCTGTCGCAAGCTAGGGCGTTACAAACCGCCACAAGTTCGCCAAATCTTCACTCGCTCGATCGGAACGATACCTTTCCGAGCCTACGGGGAGAGCCAATGAAAAGGCGCCGGAGGTAATCCGTATGGCGTCAATACCATCGCGCTTAATGACGTCCTCAGCGCGCAATTGGGTGATTTCGCCGGGGCGCGCGCCAGTGGTCCTCTCGCACATTGTCGGGAAGGCGCACGCGAGAGCGGAAGTTTCCCTTTGCATCCTGACGTAAACTGGCCAATCGCACCACGCGCCTGTGCACGCCCTTGTGTACTCGGGGCGATCCGGGTTCGCTAGGAGTTTCAGAAAGTCGCGGGAAATCAGCGGCCAGCTTGTGTAGCTGGTCGGAGTGGCAGGATTTGAACCTGCGACCCCCTCGTCCCGAACGAGGTGCGCTACCAGACTGCGCTACACTCCGACATAAGGCGGCGCTTATACAAGCCGCCCATGGCGGCGGCAAGCGCCCGGCCTGGCAGCCGTTTCCGGCCACTATTGCAGGCCTTTCCTGCGCTTAAATTCAACCCGGCGCGCATGCAGGATCGGCTCGGTATAGCCGTTCGGCTGCGCGGTTCCCTTGAACACCAGATCGCAGGCGGCGGCGAACGCGACCGATTTGTCGAAGTCCGGCGCCACCGGCGCGTAATGCGGATCGCCGGCGTTCTGCTTGTCGACCACGGCCGCCATGCGCTTGAGCGTTTCCATCACCTGCCGCTCGGTGGTGATGCCGTGGTGCAGCCAGTTGGCAATGTGCTGGCTCGAAATGCGCAAGGTCGCGCGGTCTTCCATCAGCGCGACGTTGTTGATGTCGGGAACCTTGGAGCAGCCGATGCCCTGCTCGATCCAGCGCACGACGTAGCCGAGAATACCCTGCGCGTTATTGTCGAGCTCCTGCTGCACCTCGTCGGGCGACCAGTTGACGCCGCCCGCCGCCGGCACTGTGAGGATAGCGTCGAGGCTCGCGCGCGGGCGCGAGGCGAGTTCGCGCTGACGCTTGAATACGTTCACCTTGTGATAGTGCGTCGCATGCAACGTCGCCGCAGTCGGCGAAGGCACCCAGGCGGTGTTGGCGCCGGCCTCCGGCTGGGCGATTTTCTGCTCCAGCATCGGCGCCATCAAATCGGCCATGGTCCACATGCCCTTGCCGATCTGGGCGTGGCCGGGCAGCCCGCAGGCAAGCCCGATATCGACATTCCAATCCTCGTAGGCTTTGAGCCACGGCTGCGCGCGCATGTCGGCCTTGCGCACCATCGGCCCCGCTTCCATGGCAGTGTGGATTTCGTCGCCGGTGCGGTCGAGGAAGCCAGTGTTGATGAAGAACACCCGCGACTGCACGGTGCGGATGCATTCCTTCAGGTTGACCGTGGTCCGCCGCTCCTCATCCATCAGGCCGAGCTTGATGGTGTTGCGCGCAAGCCCGAGCAGATCCTCGATCGCGGCGAACAGATCGTCAGCGAATTTGACTTCGTCCGGTCCGTGCATCTTCGGCTTGACGATATAGATCGAGTCGGCGCGGGTGTTGCGCGGACCGTCGCGGCCCTTGAGATCGTGCAGCGTGATCAGGCTCGTGATCACGCCGTCGAGCACACCTTCCGGCGCCGGAAGTCCGTCGCGGTCGATCACGCCCTCGTCCATCATCAGATGGCCGACGTTGCGGATCAGCATCAGGCTGCGGCCCGGCAGCGTCAGCGTCCCACCGTCCGGCTTGGTAAAGCTCCGATCGCTGGCGAGCTCGCGCGTGACCGGCTTGCCGTCCTTCTGAAACGTATCGACCAGCGTTCCGCGGCACAGCCCGAGCCAGTTGCGGTAAGCCACGACTTTGTCGAACGGATCGACCGCGGCGATCGAATCTTCCAGATCCATGATGGTGGTCAGCGCCGCTTCGAGCACGACGTCGGCGACGCCGGCGGCATCGTCGCGGCCGACCGGATGGTTGCGGTCGATCACCAATTCGACGTGCAAGCCGTTGTTGACCAGAAGGATCGCTTCGGGCGCTTCCGGCCGGCCGCGGTAGCCGCGCAATTGCTTGCTATCCGCCAATCCAACGATGTCGCTATCGTTGAGTCGCGCTTCGAGCGCGCCGTCTTTGATCGCATAGACCGTGACATTTTCATGCTTGCCGGACACGAGCGGCACGCTCTGATCGAGAAAATTTCGCGCCCAGGCGATGACGCGTTTGCCGCGCGCCGGATCGTAGCCTTTGCTTGGCGCCTTGGCCTCGCGCGGGATAGCATCGGAACCGTAGAGCGCGTCATACAGCGAACCCCAGCGCGCATTGGCGGCGTTGAGCGCATAGCGGGCATTGCTGATCGGCACGACGAGCTGCGGCCCGGCGACCGCGGCAATCTCGTGGTCGACATTGGCGGTGTCGATCGCGAAGGCCGGGCCCTCCGGCACCAGGTAACCGATCTCGGTCAGGAATGCCTTGTCAGCCGCCTCATCCAGCGGACGGCCGCGCCGCTCGCGGTAATACCCGTCGATTTTCGCTTGCAACTCCTCGCGGCGCTGTAACAGCGCGCGGTTGAGTGGACCAAAGCGGTGAACGATGTCGGCGAGCCCTTGCCAAAACGCCTCGCCGGTCAGGCCGGTGTCGGGAATAACTTCATTGACGACAAAGTCATGCAGAACGTTTGCGACTTTCAGGCCCGCGACGGATACGCGCTCAACACTCGACATGCGGACGCTTCCACTGTTGCATTTGTTCGTATCTGCCCACAAACGTTATGCCGTAATTAGCGGCCGCAATCCATCAGACTGACGTAGGGTCGAAGGCGGCGCAAATCGACCGTCCGCGGGCAAATGCCGGCGGATTTTTTGCAGCCTTCAGGCAAACGATGACGACACTCATTGCGACGCGCGTTGCAGAGGCCGGAGCGGAAGCGGCCGCAGAGGCGGCACGCGTCCTTGCCGCCGGCGGCCTGGTCGGGTTCCCCACCGAGACGGTTTATGGGCTCGGCGCGGACGCCACCAATGGCGAAGCGATCGCCCGCCTGTACGAGGCTAAGGGCCGGCCGGCCTTCAATCCGCTCATCGCTCACGTGCCCGATATGAAGGCCGCGCAGGCGCTGGTCGTTTTCGACCAGTCCGCAGCGGCGCTCGCCGCGGCGTTCTGGCCGGGGCCGCTCACGCTTGTGCTTCCTAAAACCGCCGAATGTCCGGTTGCGGACCTTGCCAGCGCCGGCCTCGACACGCTTGCGGTGCGGATTCCGGATCATCCGGTCGCGCGCACCATCCTCAACGCCTTCGGCAAGTCGGTCGCCGCGCCCTCGGCCAATCGCTCCGGTCACGTTTCGCCGACTACGGCTGCGCACGTGCTGGCCGATCTTGGCGGGCGCATCAATCTGATTGTCGACGGCGGCCCAACCCCGGTTGGCGTTGAATCCACCATCGTCGCTTGCCTCGACGAGCCGATGCTGCTGCGGCCGGGCGGCTTGCCGCGTGATGCCATCGAGCGCGTGCTCAAGCGAAAACTCGCCGCTCTCGCCGGCGCGGGCCACGACACGGCGCCGCTGTCGCCAGGCATGCTGGAGACGCACTATGCGCCACGCACGCGGCTCCGCCTCAACGCCGCGCGCGCCGAGCCGGATGAAGCGCTGCTGGCCTTCGGCCCAGTATCGGCGGCGGACGCTGCACGCGCCAGGATCGCGCTCAACCTTTCCCCTCGCGGCGACCTGGTCGAGGCCGCGGCCCATCTGTTTTCGCATCTGCGTGCGCTCGACGGCGCAGGCGCAAGCGCGATTGCGGTCATGCCGGTACCTGCTGACGGCCTCGGCGAAGCGATCAACGACCGGCTTAGCCGCGCCGCCGCCGGGAGATAACCTGATGCAGCCGGCGCCAATCTGGCCTATTTAATGGAGTTCTGATGGACGCCTCCGATGCTCGATAAAATACCCGGCACAATCGACCCGACGCTGCTCGCGCGCTTTGCCGCGATCGTCGGCGACAAATACGCCATCACCGATCCGCAGCTGCAGGCGCCCTACGTGGTTGAGATGCGCGACATGTTTCCCGGGCGTACGCCGCTGGTGCTGCGTCCGAACTCGGTCACTCAGGTCGCGGCCATTCTCAAGCTCGCCAACCAGACGGCGACGCCGGTCGTGCCGCAGGGCGGCAACACCGGCTTGGTCGGCGGTCAAACTCCGGTCAACGACGAGATCGTGCTTTCGCTCAACCGCCTCGACCGCATCCGCGAGATCGATCCGACCTCGAACACCATGACCTGCGAGGCCGGCGTCACCTTGCAGCGCGCGCGCGAAGCGGCTGCCGCCGCCGGCCGTCTCTATCCGCAGTTGCTGCCGTCAGAGGGCACCTGCACCATCGGCGGCAATCTCTCGACCAATGCCGGGGGCACGGCGGCGCTCGCGCACGGCGTCACCCGTGCGCATGTGCTCGGCATCGAGGTAGTGCTCGCCGACGGGCGCGTCCTCAACGACCTCAACAAGCTGAAAAAGGACAACACCGGCTACGACCTGAAAAACCTGTTCATCGGCGCCGAGGGAACTTTGGGCGTGATCACCGCCGCGGTGCTGCGCCTGGTGCCGCGGCCACGAGCAATCGAAACGGCGTTCGTCGCCGTGCCGTCGCCGGAAGCGGCGCTGGCGCTGTTTACCATCGCCGCCGAACGCGCCGGCGGCGCAGTCACGAGCTTCGAGCTGATGCCCAGGCTCGGGCTGGAATTGGCGCTCCGCTACGGATCCGGGCTGCGCGATCCGCTGGCCAAGCAATATCCGTGGTACGTGCTGCTAGAGCTTTCGTCGCAGCGCGCCGACGGACTGCGCGAGGTGATCGAGCACATCTTAGAGCAAGCGTTGCAGAAGAGCCTCATTGGCGACGCGGCGATCGCCGACACCATCGAGCAAACGAAAGCCTTTTGGCGCATTCGCGAAATGCTGGGCGAAGCGCAGCGCCATGCCGGTGGCTCGATCAAGCACGACGTTTCCGTGCCGGTCGCGGCCGTGCCGGCATTTCTTAGGAACGCGCATGCAGCGGCGATTGCGCTTATCCCCGGCGCGCGGCCGATGCCGTTCGGCCATCTCGGCGACGGCAACATTCATTACAACATCCTCCAGCCCGAGGGTGCCAACAAAGCCGATTATCTCAGGCACTGGGACGCGATGAACACCGCCATCTTCGCGGTCGTGAAAAAATACGGCGGATCGATTTCGGCGGAGCACGGCGTCGGCGTGATCAAACGCGATCTGCTGCCGTCGGTGAAAGACCCGGTCGCGCTCGAACTGATGAAAAGCCTAAAGCGCATGCTTGATCCAAAAGGCATTCTCAACCCCGGCAAAGTGCTGGCACGCGATCACTAAACCGACCCGCCAGACGTCCTCGACAGCGAACGCGGTGACGGATTACAGTCTATAAATAAAAAGCGGCGTACCAAGGGGAGAATGAAATGCGCTTCGGAGTTTTTTACGAGCTCCAGTTGCCGCGACCCTGGAACAAGGGCGACGAGCGCAATCTTTTTCACCAGGCCCTCGAGCAGGTGCAGCTCGCCGACCGGCTGGGTTTCGATTACGCTTGGGAGGTTGAACACCACTTCCTTGAGGAATACTCGCATTCCTCTGCCCCGGAAGTTTTCCTTGCCGCGGCGGCGGCACGCACCAAAGCCATTCGCCTCGGCCACGGCATCCGCCAGGTGATCCCCAATTACAATCACCCAGCCCGCACCGCCGAGGCGCTGGCGACGCTCGACATCATGTCCGACGGGCGGGTCGATTTCGGCATCGGCGAAGGCGCCACCCGGCTCGAACTGGGCGGCTTCAAAATTCCCGCCAAGGAAAAGCGCGCGATGGCGCTGGAGGCTGCCGAGCAGATCGCCAACATGGTGGTGCTTGAGCCTTATCCGGGTTTCGAGGGAAAATACTTTTCCATGCCCTGCCGCAACGTTCTGCCCAAGCCGGTGCAATCGCCGCATCCGCCGATCTGGATGGCCTGCACCAATCGCGACACGATCAAGATCGCCGCGCAGAACGGCGTCGGCGCGCTCGCTTTCTCGTTCCTTGACCCGGAACAGGCGCGGCATTGGTCCGACGTCTATTACGGCATCATCAAATCCGACGCATGCGTGCCACTTGGACATTCGGTCAACGCCAATCTCGCGATGGTTTCGAGCTTTTCGGTGCATCACAACCGCGCCGAAGCGGTGCGCCGCGGGCTCGAAGGCTTTGAGTTTTTCGGCTTTTCGTTAAACGCGCTGGTCGCGCAGGATTGCGTGCCGGGCCGCACCAACCTTTGGGCCGACTATCAGGCGCAGCGGGGCAACCGCAACGAAGACGTCATCGCCGCGGCCGACCGGGTCGGCGCTTATTCGTCCGGTATCGGAACCCCGGACGACATGCGCCGGCATCTCGAAGGATTTGCGGACAACGGCGTCGATCAGGTGATTTTCCTGCAACAGGCCGGCCGCAATCGCCATGACCATATTTGCGAGGCGCTCGAGCTGTTCGCCGCAGACGTGATGCCGGAATTCAAGGCCAAGGCGGCGGCGCGGGAAACGCGCAAGGCGGAAGAACTCGCTCCCTACATCGCCGCCGCGCTGAAGCGAAAATCGTGGATGAAGCCGCTCGCCGATCACGAAATTCCGGTGGTCAAAGCCGCCGCCGAACGCGCGCAATTTGCCCGCGGCGGCGCCAAGGCTTCCTAAAACAACCACGGCCGATCGGTCGCCTTTTTGCGCTCGGTCCCCGCGGCCGGCGGCTGCGCGGCGTGATCGCCTGCCGGCGGCGCCGGCGCGATCAGCGCGGGGAAGTCGTTCGCCGCGCGGTTGACCACCGGCGACACTTCGTAACCTTCGAGCAAATCATCCGGGGCCGGCACGATCAGCGCCGCGGCGGTGGCGGCGTCGACTTTGGCGCAATCGAGCCAGAAATCAAACGCATCCGACGGCACGATGACCGGCATGCGGTCGTGAATTGCCGCCAGCGTGCGGTTCGCCCGAGTCGTGACGATGACCCCGGAGTTGATTTCCTCGCCGTTCGGACCAGTCCACGTCTCCCACAATCCGGCGAAGGCGAGCGGCGCCGCGGATCTCGCCCGCACGAAATACGGCCGCCGCGGCGTGCCGTCATGCCATTCGTAAAAGCCGTCGGCGGGGATGAGACAGCGGCGCCGGCGCATGGCGTTACGGAACGAAGGCTTGTCGAGCACGCTTTCGCCGCGCGCGTTGACGAGCAGCGAAAAATTTCGCGGATCCTTGACCCAGGCCGGCACAAAACCCCAGCGCAGCAGCGCGAACGAACGCTTGCCGTCGTCGAGACGCACGATCGGGATCGGCTGGGTCGGCGCCACATTGTAGCGCGGCGGAAAATCCGGCTGCTCCTCATAGCCGAACAGCGCCCGGATCGCGGCGGCAGGCGAGGTGATGACATAACGTGCACACATTGGGGTAAGCTCTTTCGTCCACGCAAGATTGTGGAGCAGCTCCCGTGATACTAGCTGAATAGGATCGGTTTTTGACCAGGACCAGCACGCCGGCGCGCAGTTATCCGACGCGGCCTTATCTCGCGGTCAGCGCGGCCATCTTTCGCGCCGACCGCATCCTCATCGTCCGCCGCACACTACCGCCGGCACGCGGCCTCTATACCCTGCCGGGAGGCGGCGTCGAACTCGGCGAGACTCTCGAACGGGCGGTGATCCGCGAGGTCCGCGAGGAAACCGGGCTTGAAATCGAGCCGCTGGCGCTCGCCGGCTACCGGCAGGTGATTACCAGCGACAGCGGCGGACGGGTCGAGCGGCATTTCGTGATTTTGCCGTTTGCCGCGCGCTGGATCGCGGGCGAAGCCACGCTCAACGAGGAATTGTCCGAGGCGCATTGGCTGATGCCGGCGGAATTGTCGGGATTGGAAACAACGGACGGCTTGGCCGAGATTGTCGCGGCCGCCTGGCAGAAGATCGCGGCACGATAGCGTTAGCCTAAACCATGTCGCGTTCTCCCACTTGGCGACCGCCCGGCCAGAGCGTAGGTCTCGCGGCAAATCCGATGCGCCGACACCCGATCGTTCTTTCGCTTTGTCTTTGCTTCGCTGCCGGCGCCGCCGGCGCGCAGGGATTCTTTCAGCAGCCGCCACCCGCACCGACCCAGCCGCCAGGCCGGCCGGTCCAGCCGCAAGTCCCGTTCCCGGCAGCGCCGCGGCCCGGCCAAGTGCAGGGGCAGGCTCCGGGCGCGCCGCAAGCGCCGGTGCGAACGACGCCCGCACCCTACGACCGCGACTTACAGCGGCTCTCCGAGATTCTCGGCTCGCTGCATTTCCTGCGCGGCATTTGCGGCTCGAATGAAGGGCAGAAGTGGCGCAATGAGGCGCAAGCGCTGATCGAGGCCGAAGCGCCGGCGGGCGAGCGGCGCAATCAAATGGTGGCGAGCTTCAATCGCGGCTATCGCGCGTTTCAGCAGAGCTACCGCACCTGCACGCCGGCGGCCAATTTTGCCATCCGGCGCTATCTCGACGAGGGCGCCAAGATCGCCCGCGACATCACCGCCCGCTACGCCAATTGATAACCGCACTTTCCGGCGCCGTTTTGCCGCCGGCAAAGAGGCCTATCTAGCGGAATTAGCTCCCGAATTAACCCTTCCTCAAGGTTCGACTTAGCGTCCGGCGGCAGCATGCTAACGTGCGTTGGACAGGGACGCGGGCCGGGCGCCGGCGATAAAGTGACTTAATGAACATAGCGACGCAAATTCCGCCGGCACGCGACGCCGCGGCGGATCACGAACAGAAACGTCTGGCGCTGGGCTATCTGCAAGACGCATGGGCGGAAGGGCAGCACGAGGGCATCGACGGCGATTGTCTGGCGCAAACCGCGCTCTTTCTCGCTCTCGCCGAGCTGATTTCGACCTACGGCGAAGAAGCGACCGCCCGTTACGCGGAAAATCTCGGGCCCCGCATCCGCAACGGCGAATTTTCAGTCGAACTATCGCGGCAATAATTTAGGCAACGGCATTTTCTCAGGGTCGTCGGGGCTTTACCGTTCAATAGATTGGACAGCGAAGCCACCCTCCAAGTGCCGGACAATGCGCCCGACGATTTTTCCAACGGCCATAACAGTCCCGACATCCGACGCAGCCTCAGCTGAAAGCGCGGCACGCGTAACTGACACATCAATCACCAGACAGGTCTGGATGCTGCCATCAGGCAGCATGATTTGTGAGTATGGATTCACGGGCGCGAAACGTCCGCCGGGGAAAACCGCCTAGGAATGCTGACGACAATGCGAACGCCTCCTCGACGGTCGACGCATACGACGTCATCATCGTCCGCTCATTCTAGCCGTCGCGTTCGTCTGAAGAGTTAACGTAGTTTATCACATCGCGGCCACGAACGCTTGCCCAAGATTCGTCGTACATCAGGGAGCTATTACACGCCCGGCATACAAACAGCGCACGGCGTGTCGTTGCCTTTACGATCGCGACGCGCGCTGCGGATTTAGCGCGCGCAGCCCGTAAAAGCCGCACAACACGGCTTCAATGTCTGCGGGGAAAAACGGCTTTTTGAGAAACGCGGCCCCCTGCGCGCGCGCGCGTGCCGCGATCGCCTCATCCGCGGTCGACGTCATCAGCACAAAGATCGGCCGCCGCTGTGCGCGGCGAAATTCGGCGATCGTTTCCAGGCCGCTAAAGCCCGGCATGTTGTAGTCAAGAAACACGATATCGAACTCGCGGTCGCGGGCGAGATCAATCGCCTCCATGCCCTGCTGCACTTCGGATACCTCGAACGGAAAGCCGGTGGCTGCCAGAACCTTGCGCACGATGCTGCGCATGGTCGTCGAATTCGTCGACGATCAGGACCCGGCTCGGCAGCCGCACCCGGATCGTATCGTCTACCAGCCGCCTGGCCTCATCGGGGCCGTTGGGCTTACTCGCTAGGGCGTCGGTCTGGAACGGCGCCGTACTGCCTGAAACAGACAGCAGCACGGTAAAAGGGGGCTTGGCCGCGGCGCGCGCCGCCGCCGTCACCTGCCCGGTCGCATCGGCGCCAAGTGACATATCGATAAATGCGAGATCAACGCCCCCGCTGATTGCCGGACCAGCGGACGCGGCACCGTTGGCTTCGACGACCTCGACAGGCACTTTCGCCTGGGAAGCCGCCTGCCGGAACAGATCGTGGTCCGCCCCCGACCCCGACACGACCAAGACGCGCAAAGACAATAGATCATCGGTCATGCGCTCGCCACCTGAACGCGTGCTTCGATCTCGCAGTGATAAAAATGGAATCCGACGTAGATCATCGAAACCGTGGGCCAAGAACTGGTGCTCATCGGTGTTCGTTGATAGTTGCACCTCCCCAAGCGTAGATCACCCGATTCCCCAAATCGGGTGCCGCAACTTGCGATAGCGTCACCGTTTGGGTCAAGCGGCGAAATCGACAAACCTTTGTGATCTTGGTTGTGACCGCGACTTTTCCTCAGAAAGGGAGCAACGTCTTGAGACGAGGAGCAGGGAACCCTAATTTAACACTAAACTTTTGGAGTATTTCATCGGATGAAAGCCGCCCTTCTCGCCGATCGCGGCGTCGTGAAAGTCGTCGGCGACGATGCCCGGAACTTTCTCCACGGTCTTATCAGCGCCGATACGCTCAACCTCACGCCGGGTGCGGCCCGCTTCGCCGCGCTGTTGACGCCGCAAGGCAAGATCATCGCGGACTTTATTGTCGTCGAAGCGCCGGCAAAGGACGGCAGCGGCTTTTTTCTCGACATTCCGCGCGCGCGCGCCAAGGCGCTGGTTGACAAATTCAATATCTACAAGCTGCGATCGCGGGTGATGGTCGAAGATCTGTCCGAGATTCTCGGCGTGCTGGCGGCCTGGGACGGCAGCTTTGCCGCCACCACCGGCGTGAGCTACGCCGATCCGCGCCTGCCGGCGCTTGGCCTTCGCGTCATGCTGCCGCCGCAACGCGCTGCCGAAGCCACCACCGGCCTTGGCGCGGCGCTGGTGGACGCCGCCGACTACGAGGCGCACCGCATCGCGCTTGGTGTTCCGCGCGGCGGCGTCGATTTCGCGTACGGCGACACCTTTCCGCATGAGAGCGACATGGACCAGCTGGGCGGCGTCGATTTTGCCAAGGGCTGTTATGTCGGTCAGGAAGTTGTTTCGCGCATGGAGCACCGCGGCATCGCACGCACACGCGCAATACCGGTGCGCTACGAAGGCGCCGCGCCGGAAGCCGGCACCGCTGTCATGGCGGGCGAGCGGCAGGTCGGCACGATGGGCTCCGCGGCCGCCGGCAGCGGACTTGCCCTTCTCCGCCTCGATCGGGTGGCGGACGCGCTTTCGCATGGACAGACGTTGACCGCGAGCGGCATCGCGGTACGGCCGGTCAAGCCGGATTGGGCGCGTTTCGCCTTCCCCGACGGCTCCAAAGCCGCCGAATAAAGGCCGAAGAAATGAGTGCCTCACCCGCCGCGCTGGTCCGCTGTCCTTGGCCGAAGGACAACGCGCTTTATTGCGCTTATCACGACCAGGAATGGGGCGTGCCGGAATTCGACGACCGCGCGCTCTACGAGAAGCTGGTGCTCGACGGCTTCCAGGCCGGCTTGTCCTGGATCATTATTCTGCGCAAGCGCGAGAATTTTCGCCGCGCCTTCGACGGTTTCATCCCAGAAAAGATCGCGCGCTACACGCCGAAGAAAATCGAACGGCTAATGCAGGATGCCGGCATTGTACGCAACCGCGCCAAGATCGAGGGCTCGGTGCTCTCCGCGCGCGCCTATCTTGAAGTGATGGAAAAGGGTTCGGGTTTCTCCGACCTTTTGTGGGATTTCGTCGACGGCAAGCCGAAGATGAACCACTACAAAAGCATCAAGCAGATTCCGGCCGAGACTGCGATCTCACGGGCGATGTCGAAGGAGTTGGCGCAACGCGGCTTCAAGTTCTGCGGGCCGACGATCGTATACGCCTTCATGCAGGCGGTTGGCATGGTCAATGACCACCTGGTGACGTGCCACAGGCACAAAGCGGTGCAGAAGCTCACAAACAAGACCTAAACTGCGAAGCGGTCGGTGCGGCGGCGCGCCAGGCTGAAGAAAATCGCCGCCAGCACGGTCAGCGTGCCGATCACCGTATAGTGCACTGACGAATTGGCGTTGATGTAGGACGATGCGCTCGAGGTCGCCTGCACGAGGGCCGCGCCCAACATGAGGCTGATGAACGAGCCGCGCCCGCCGGCCACGCTGGCACCGCCCAGAACAACCACGGTGATACTCATCAAGGTATAATCAGTGCCGGTGGACGGTGAACCGATGCCGACCTGACCAGCAAGCATCAGTCCGCCGATGCCGGTGAGCAGGCCGGAAATCGCAAAAGCGAGCCAGGTCAGGCGCTGGCTGTCGATGCCGAGCCTGTGGCTGGCGATCGGGCTCGAACCGACCGCCCGGAAGCTTCTGCCGAAGCCGGTCCGAAACAAAAGCCATTCAGCGCCGCAAACCATCGCCAGCGTCAGCAGAACGCCGGCCGGCAGAAGCCACAGCGGAAATTGCACCGCATCGGAAATGGCGTCGTCGATACTGCCGGCAGCGATCGGCCGCAGCAGCAGCGAAACGCCTTGCAGCCCGATATAGGTGGCGATGGTCACCACAATCGCCGGCAGGCGCAGCGTGGTGATCAGAAGTCCCTGCAGCAATCCGAAGCTGATAGTGAACAGGACGATCAGGATCAGACCCGCCGCCAGCGGTCCCGAGGCAACACCGTCCGGCACGAGGAACGACGCCAGCACAACGCAAAGACCGGCGAGCGGACCAATCGACAGATCGATGGCGCCGACCAGCACCGTGGCCAACTGCGCACAGGATAGAAATGTCAGGATGCTGAAGAACGTGAGCATACTCTTGATCGAAAACGCCGACAGGAAATAGCCATTTAGCGCCTGCGTCCCGCCGAGAATGATAATGGTGAGGACTGCCAGCACCAGAGCGGGAAAATGATCGCCGGCCGCGAATTCACGCCAGCGCTGGTCCTGCGCGGGCCGAGGTGCCTGGCTTGTTCGCGAAACGGTGGCAGTCAGGTTGGCTTCGGTGATGGCGGCATCGGTGACCATCGTGCCGGACAGTTCGTCGACGATACGGCCACGCGCAAAAATCAGCACTCGGTCACAAATGCCTTCTAGCTCGATACCGTCCGAAGACGCAACCAGAACCGCCACCCCACGCTCGGCGACCATGCGCAGCCGCTGATAGATTTCGCTGCGCGAGCCGATGTCGACGCCTTTGGTGGGCTCGTCCACCAGTAACACCGTCGGATTTGACGAAATTTCCCGGCCGAACAGCGCCTTTTGCTGATTGCCTCCTGACAGCTCGTTCAATTTGGATTCAATCGATGCAGCGCGAATGCGCAATTCTTCGACGATTGTCTTGGTACGGCGGGCTTCGCCATCGCGATCGACGACCCAATAATGCGAGACCGCGCGCAGGAAGCCGAGGCTGAGATTTTCGCGCAGCGTCAAATTGAGAAATACGCCTTCGCGGTGGCGGTCGTCGCTAATAAATCCAATACCGGCTTCGCGAAAGGCGCCAGGTCTCTCGCCGGCGATCTTGACGCGGGCGATGCTAACCTCGCCGGTGTAGCGGCGGTCGATGCCGGCGGCCGCGCGGATGAATTCGCGTTGGCCTTCGCCTTCGACGCCAGCGAGCCCGACGATCTCGCCGGCATGTACAGTCAGATCCACCTGATCGAAACCGCGTCCGCTTAAGCCGCTGACTTCGAACATGGGCGCGCCGACGATTTTCGCCTTGGCAGGAAATATCTGGCCGAGCGGACGGCCGGCAATCAGCGCGACGATTTCGGCCGGAGTGATCGCCTCGGCCAGACGGGTGTCAATAATCTCGCCGTCGCGCATCACCGAGATGCGGTCTGCCAGTTCATCGACCTCATGCAGCCGGTGCGAGACATAAACGATGGCGACCCCGTCGCGCTTTAATTCCTCGATCAGGTCGAACAGCTTGCGCACGTCGGCCTGTTGCAACGGCTCGGTCGGTTCGTCGAGGAAGAGCACTCTCGGATGCGTGGCGAGCGCGCAGGCGATCTCCACCACATGCCGCTGCGCCAGCGAAAGTTCCGCCAGCCGCTTGTGCAGCGGCATGCGCAGCTCGTCGGTGGCAATGCGCGCCAGCACACGCTCGGCTTCGGCCGCGCCGTCCGGTCCCGCCAGCATCGGTGCGGCAAGCTGCAGGTTTTCCAGCACGGTGAGATCCGGCGCCAGCGCCGGATGCTGATACACCACCGATACGCCAAGCTCGCGCATCCGGCGCGGTTCGGGCGCGCCGATGTGCTTGCCGCCGTAATAAACGGCGCCAGCATCGGCGTGCAGCACACCGGCAGCAATGCCGATCAAGGTCGACTTGCCGGCGCCGTTCTCGCCAACGATGGCGTGAACCTCGCCAGGGTAAATAAGCACGTCGACGCCTTTGAGTGCCTGCACCGGACCGAAGCTCTTGCGCAGGCCGGCGAGCGTCATCACCGGGATGTGCGCCGTCGCGGGTTCCGGGGTGGTGGCTTGCACGACGTTATGCATGGCGCAGCCGCCGGGTTATTTCGGGTAGCGCCACGCCCGACAGCACGATGATCGCGTCGGCCAGATCTTCCGCCGAACCGCCAAAGCCGAGGGCGGTGACGAGCTGCGCAAGATAAGTCAGAAAAAATGCGCCGATAACGGTGGCGGCGACGCTTCCCTTGGTAATGCCGCCGAGCGGGTTGCCGCCGATAACGACGGCGGCAATAGTGCCGAGCAAATAAGGCAAACCACACAGCACCGTCGGCGATACCAGATAACCGGAGAGCATGATCGCGGCGATTGCATACATCAGTCCGGCGACCGCATAGGTGAGGATGCTGTAAATCTTGAGCGGAATCCCAACCGCATGGGCGGCCGGCGGATTGACGCACACCGCGATGAACTGCCGTCCGATCGTCGTGAAGGCCAGCACGAAGATCGTCGCGCCCGCGACCAGCAGCAACACCCAGACCGTGATCGGCACAAAGAGGAAGCGGCCGACGAAGAAGTTGACCATCATCATCGGCGACTGCACCGACGCGCCGGTCGATACAAAATAGGTCAAGCCGAACAAGATGGCGTTGATGCCGATGGTGGTCACCAGGGGCGGTACATCCAAAAGCGTCACGATCAAGCCGGTTATGGCGCCGATTGCCGCGCCGACCGCGAGCCCCGCCGCGATGAAAAACAGAACGACGCCCAAATCGGTGCTGCCGTCCGGCAGCTTGGTCACGACCACCGCGACGAACGACATGATGCCGGCGGTGGAAAGATCGAGTCCGCGCTGTTGAATCACCAAATGCTGACCGATCGACGCTACGGCCAGGATGGCGAAATAAGGCAGAGTCGAGAGGATGGCGGCCGAATTAATCGTGCTGGGCGCGGCGATGCCGCCGATCAACACCAGCAGCGCCGTGGCGACAAGGGCCTTGAGCGCCAGCGGTAGCTCGCTCAAATCTCTGCTCGGCCATGGCACCCGCAGAGTAATCGTTCGATACTCAAACCACGTCGTCATTCCCGCCCCTACTCGAGCGCGGTAGCGGCAACCGGCCGCCGGTCCGCGCCGCTCTTTCCGCGGCTCACCGAACTTCCGCCGGCCTTTAGCCCAACTACAACTTCGCCGAAGTCCATGCGCGCGGCGGAGAAGGTATATCCAGTAGCGAAACTTCAGGCATCGAACAACAGCGCCCTGCGCACGAGCGCGCGACAGCTGTTAAAAGATCGCCCGGACCCCATGGGGGACCGGGCGATCGCAATACCTAAAGCTTCAGGCTTACTTACCGCCGAGAGCCTTGACCTGCTGTGCTTTGGTCAGCATCGATGACGGGATCGAATCCATCGGCATCGACTTGTCGCACTTGATCGCGAGCTTCGGATCCTTGGACGTATTGTCCTCGGTGAACGGCAGCGTGATCAGGCTGGGCTCCGGCTCATCGATGCCCTCCGCGGCCGCAACCGCTTTGCGCAGCGCAAGCCGCACCATCCAGGTGTGAGCGTCCATGCTCGCCATCTTCATCTCCGGATGATCGGCGGCAAGGCAGCTCAGATCCATCAGCGACTGACCGACATACGCCGGAAGCGGCTTGCCGGCAGCCACGAAGGCGCGGATCGGACCGGTGGTCTCGCTATAGATGCCGTCGATCTCGGGATATTTGGCGATCAACGCGGCGGTCTTCTGCTGCGCCATGGCCGGATCCCAGTTGGTCGGCACCGGCTCGGCTTCCAGCACCTTGATGCCGGGATACTTGGCGAAGGTAGGCTTCCAGCCAACGACTTGCGCCGCCGTCATCGGATTGCCCGGCGTGCCGCCGAACATAATGACGGTGCCCTTGCCGTTGAGCGTCTTGGCGAGCCAAGCGGCGAACTGCTCGCCGACCTCCTTCTGACTTTCGGTGACGCGATCGACATAGTCCTTGCCGATGACGCCAGGGAAATTGTCGCCGACCGAATACGGCACCACCGCGATGCCGGCCGCGGTCGCCTCGCGCGTCGCTTTCAGAATCGCTGGACCGGTATCGAGGAAGGCGACGATAACGTCGAACTTCTGCGCGATCAGGCCTTCGATATCCGCGATCTGCTTTTCGGGCTTGAACTCACCGTCGGTGTAGCGGGTTTCGGTGATGTTCGGGCACTTTGACGCCTCGTCTTCGAACTCGGCGCGGGTGATGTGCCGCCAATAATTGCCGCCCCAACCGTCGGACAGCGCCACCTTGATCTTCTTCGTGCCGCAGAACTTGCTGATCGGCAGGAAGTCGGCAACGGTGCCCTTCTTCTCGGGATAGAGTTTGACTTTGGTGATGTCGGCGGCTTGGCCGGACGAGGTCATCGCGAATGCGAAGCCCAAGGCCGCAACGCCGATAGCTAGACTGCGTGGTGACAACATGAAAATTCCTCCCCTGTGCATCTGCCTGCGGTCCGGATGGTCGGGCGCGAATTGCTCAACAGCGCCGTGACCGAAGTGTGACCGGCCGGAACTTCCCAGATGCTTGTACAAATGAAGGATAGCCTTGTTTTGCACTCTGTGCCAAGCACAACGATCCCGCCGCGCGTGGCGCGAGCAAAAAATAAAGCGCCAAAGCGGTGGGACCCGGCCCTTCTCCGCGTGGGCGTAGCCCACAAATGGCGCAGATCGACGCGTGCCGGAACTCGGCCGACGCGCCTTCACTTTGTGGCGGCTTTTCCTGCGCTAACCGTGTTCTTGCGCGCCGCTGCGACGGACTGGCATAATCGCCGGCGAGGCGAACCGGCCCGAAGAAAACAATTGGGAGGCATACGATGAAAAAAAGCACCGATTTCATTTTGACCACGCATACCGGCAGTCTGCCGCGCGGCCAGGAGCTTAACGACCTTTTGATCGCCGACGAGGCTGGCGAGAAAGTCGATAAGGCCAAGCTCGAAAGCATGGTCGACCAGCGTGTCGCCTATGTGATGGAGAAGCAGCGCTGGGCCGGCGTAAGCGTCGCCAACGACGGCGAGCAAGGTCGGGTCGGTTTCCAGACCTATCTTCCCAAACGCATGTCCGGCTTCGGTGGCGAGTTCGAAACGGCCCTACGGCCAAGAGTGGATTCAGCTGCCGCTCTTTACTCAAAAGTTTATGGCGCGGATTCCAAAAACCGGAAAAGTCTTCGGTTGCCCGGAAGCGATCGCCGACATCAAATACACCGACAAGGAAGCGATCAAGAACGAGCTGGCGCGTTTCAAGCGCCATGCCGCCACGATCAAACCGCCTTTTACGGAAATGTTCTTTGCCGAGCCGTCGCCCGGCATCATCGCCTGCACGATGCTCAACGCGCACTACGCGACTTACGAGGCCTATCTCGACGCGATCGCGCGCGAGATCAACTACGAATACAAGGCGGTCGTCGATGCCGGCTATATCCTGCAGATCGATGCGCCCGACCTGGCGATGGAACGCGTGCTGCTGTTCCAGGACAAGACCGAGAAGGAATTCGTCAAGCTCGTCGAGCTGCACATTGCGACGCTCAATAAGGCGCTGCAGGGAATTCCGCCGGATCGCGTACGCCTGCACATTTGCTGGGGCAACTGGGAAGGCCCGCACATCTTCGACATCGGCCTTGAGCCCCTGTTACAGGCTTTCTATCAGGCCAAGGTCGGCGCAATTGGCATCGAGTTCGCCAATGCGCGCCGCCAGCACGAATACGCGGCGTTGAAGGTTCATAAGTTCCCCGACAACATGATTATGATCCCGGGAGTCATCGACTCGAAGATCAACCTGGTAGAGCATCCGGAAGTCGTGGCGCAGCGGATCGAACAGGCGGTGGCGGCCATCGGCGATCGCGAGCGGGTCATTGCCGGCGTCGACTGCGGCTTTGGCACCTTTGCCGGCTGGGAATGGGTCGCCGAGGACGTAGTGTGGCTCAAGCTCAAGACGCTGCGCGAGGGCGCCGACATCGCCTCAAAGCGCCTGTGGGGCAAGAAGGCGGCGGCATAACAAGTCCGTTTGCCAATAGCCGGGAGGCATGTAGCCTTCCGGCATGACCAAATCACCGCGTGCAAGTCTGCCGCGCGCCTGGCAACGCATGCTGTCCGGGCGACGACTCGATTTGCTCGACCCCTCCGCACTCGACATCGAGATCGAGGACATCGCACACGGGCTTGCGCGCGTCGCGCGCTGGAATGGACAAACCAGCGGCCCGCACATTTACTCCGTCGCGCAACACTCGCTGCTGGTCGAAACTCTGGCGCATGCGCGGGTCCCGCGGCTCGACCGCAGCCGAAGGCTTGCGGTGCTGCTGCATGACGCGCCGGAATACGTAATCGGCGACATGATCTCGCCGTTCAAAGTGGTGATCGGCGATGCTTACAAGGCGGTGGAACGCCGGCTACTCGCGGCGATTTATCGCCGCTTCGAACTGCCGGTGAACCCGGTCGCGGAGCTGCAGGAGCTGATCAAAATCGCCGACCGCCAGGCCGCTTACCTGGAGGCGACACGGCTGGCCGGCTTCGAGGCCGCTGAGGCGCGCCGGTTCTTCGGGCGTCCGCCGCAAATTTCGCCCGCACTCGAACGCGATTACCTCAAACCTTGGCCGGCCGAGACGGCACAGCAGCGTTATCTCGAGCGCTTCCGCAAACTCGTGGCCGACTAAACGCCATACTTGTGCCGCGCAATCGTCCCTATATGAAGGGCGAATAAAGTCCGCCTTCGATTCGATGATTCACGTCTGCTCTCTCGCACGCCTGCACGAAACCGTCGAGGATACTGGCGCCCGGCACGTCGTGACGCTGCTCGGCGATGGCGACCATGTCGAGCGGCCGGCCGCCATCGTCGAGGAAAACCATCTCTGGCTGCGGCTGCACGATATTTCCGAGCCGCTCGACGGTTACGTCATGCCGGACGAGGATCATGTTGCCGATTTGTTGAGCTTCGTGCGCCGCTGGGACCGCCACGCGCCGATCGTGATCCACTGCTGGGCGGGCATCAGTCGATCGACCGCTAGCGCGTTTGCCAGCGTCTGTGCGCTTAACCCGGCACGCGACGAGAACGAAATTGCGCAAGCGCTGCGGCGCGCTTCCCCGACCGCCACGCCAAACATCCGCATTGTATCGCTGTCCGACCGGCTGCTCGGCCGCCAGGGCCGCATGGTCGCGGCGATCGAAAACATCGGGCGCGGCGTGATGGCGACGGAAGGCACGCCCTTCCGGCTTGATCTGGAATAGCGGATTTCAGAAAAGCGAAGCTATTCTTCGATTGCCGGCCGCAAGCTCGTGAGCGGTGTCACGTGCACCGGCGTGACAGGCGCGGCACGCACCACCGGCTCAAGCCGCACCGGCTCACCGGCGCGAAAATTACTGGTCAGCTGCGTGCGCGGGTTATGCTGGCGGAAATCGCAATAAGCAAAGCCGAGGCCGGAGATCGAGCCGCGGAAGCTGCGATAATCGATCTTTTGCACCCTGAAGCACGGCTCGATGGGCATGCCGGCAAGATGCGCGCACATCGAGGTGCCTTCGACCTTGACCGTGCCCGCGGGCAGCGCCGCAAAATGCGCCTCGCCCTTGCCGCCCGGGCGGATGGTGCCGACGACCGAGCCATCGGCGAAGATGCGGCCCATGCCGGCGGTGCCGTCGAAGCAGGTGTAGGCAAACAATTTGCCGACCACGAACGCCCTCGCCTGCTCCGGTGCGAGTTCCTCGGCTACGGCCGCGGACGCTCCGAATATGCAGGCACAGACGATGGCAACGCGCAGAAACATCGACGACTCCACAAAAGGCACGAGCCGCAGGTTAGCAAAATTCCTTAACCGTCCCCTTACCATAGCGGCTGCCGTCCACCGTGAAAATACTTGACAATTTTCCGAGTTGTTACCGAATTTTTACCACGATGCGTCCGCGCACTTCGCCGGCAATGATGCGTGCGCCGGACGCGATTACATCGGTAATCCCGATTTCGCTGGTCATCGCCGCGATCTTACCGCGGTCGAGGTCGGCGGCAAGGCGCCGCCAAGCCTCCTGGCGGAGTGGCAGCGGGCACATGACCGAATCGATGCCGATCAGCGAAATCCCGCGAAGGATGAAAGGCGCCACCGTGGTCGGCAGATCCATGCCGCCGGCAAGCCCGCAGGCGGCCACTGCGCCGCCATAGCGCGTCATCGACAGCACATTGGCGAGCGTGGTTGAGCCGACTGCGTCGATACCGCCAGCCCAGCGCTCCTTGGCCAGCGCCCGCGGCGGGCCGGTCAACTCCTTGCGCTCGATAATCTCGGAAGCGCCCAATGCCTTCAGGTAGTCGGCTTCAGCCGGACGCCCGGTCGACGCGATGACGGAATAGCCGAGCTTGGCCAACAGCGCGATTGCCACCGAACCCACGCCGCCGGCGGCGCCGGTTACGACGATGCTGCCGCGGGCCGGGACGATGCCGGCACGCTCAAGCGCCATCACCGACAACATCGCGGTGTAACCGGCGGTACCGATCGCCATCGCCTCGCGCACGGTCATGCCCGGCGGCAAGCGCACCAGCCAATCGCCTTTGACCCGCGCCTTCTCCGCGTAGGCGCCGAGACGGGTTTCGCCCAAACCCCAGCCGTTGAGGATCACTTTGTCGCCGGCTTTCCACGCCGGATGGCTGGACGATTCAACCGCACCGGCGAAATCAATGCCGGCAATCATCGGGAAGCGGCGCACCACCGGCGACTTGCCGGTGAGCGCGAGCCCGTCCTTGTAATTCAGCGTGGAATATTCGACCGCGACGGTGACATCGCCGTCCATCAAATCCTTCTCGTCGAAATCAGTTAGGCGGGCGGCCTGGCCGCCTTCCGCTTTGTCGATGACGATGGCCTTGAACGTCGCCATAGCAGTCTCGTCAGGCCGGCATTGCGGCGGGGCGCGGCACCGGCTGCTCTACGATCGGCAGGTTGATCAAGCCGGAGAGCACCCCGAACACGATTGCCAGCCACCAGACCGCGTTATAGGAGCCGGTACGATCGAACACGATACCGCCGAGCCAGACGCCGAGAAAGCCGCCGACCTGGTGGCTGAAGAAGGCGAGACCCGACAGCGTCGCCAGCCACTGCGTGCCGAACAGGACGGCGATGATGCCGTTGGTCGGCGGTACGGTCGAAAGCCACATCAGCCCCATGGTGGCGCCGAACATGATGCAGGTGAACGGCGTGACCGGGAACGAGATAAAGGCGAGAATTACCGCAGCGCGGAAAAAATAGATAAACGAGAGCAGATAGCGCTTCGGCACGCGATCGCCGAGCCAGCCGGACGAAATCGAACCGATGATGTTGAAGAGCCCGATCGAGGCGATAGTCCAGCCACCGATCGTTGCGGATAGGCCGCGGTCGACCAGATAGGCGGGCAAGTGAACGGTGATGAACTGGAGCTGGAAGCCGCAAGTGAAGAAGCCGAGCACGAGCAGCACGTAGGAGCGCTGGCCCAACGCTTCGCTCAGCGCCTGCCGGAGCGACTGCGACACCGCCGCCGTCGCGCTCTGCCTGACGCTTACCTTCGGCGTCGCCAGCGCCAGCGAGAGCGGCAGAACCGCCATCATGCTGACGGCAAAAATCAGCAGCGTTTGCTGCCAGCCGAATTGGTCCATGAGCAAAACGGCGACTGGCGAATAGAGGAACTGGCCGAACGAGCCCGCTGCCGTGCCGGCGCCGAACGCAGTCGACCGCCAGTGCGGCGGCAAGAGTTTCCCGAAAGCCGCAAGGATGACCATGAAGGACGAGCCGGAGAGGCCGAATCCCATGAGCACACCGGCCGACAGATCGAGCATCGGTCCGTTGGTCGAGTAAGTCATCAAATCCAAGCCGAGCGCGTAGAGGATAGCGCCGATGCAAAGCACGCGCGGTGCGCCGAAACGATCGGCGAGAATGCCAGCCAGCGGCTGGCCCGCACCCCACAGCAAATTCTGGATCGCCAGCGCGAACGCGAATACGTCGCGGCCCCAGTGATGGGCGCTCGACATTGGCGTGAGGAAGAAGCCGAGCGTCGAGCGCGGACCGAAAGCAAGCAGCGAAATCAGGCAGCCGAAGCCGACAATGACGAGTGGCGTCCGCCAGCCCGACAGTTCGGCTGCGTTCGCCTTAGCACTTCGATGGGACGTTTCGCTGGACATCGGGGGTCGCGGCAAGGGTCGTTATCGCAATGTCAAAGCATAAGCCGTCAACGCCCAATCGCCCAAACGAAACTTGGCGGCGATCCTTGAGCCGCATGGCTGGCCCGCACCGCAGCGCAGGCGTCAGAGTTTGGCGGTGCGCGTGGTCTTGCCCGCAGATTCAGGCGAGATCGCCGCCTGCGGGCCCTTGGCCGCATCGGGTTTCGCCGGCGTTACCGGAACTTCGGCCGGTGCAGGCGTCTGGGTCGCGGCATCGGCCGGGCGGGTTATCGCCGCGGCATCGCCGACCCAAGCCGGAACGTCTGGACCGTCGGCCCAAGCGCGCGGGCGGTAGAAGGTGTGGACGCCGAGGCTGTACATCTTCTTCATTTCATGCACCCAGCTCGGATGCACCCAGTAAGCGTGGTAGTGGGTCGCATGACCGACATCGGCGAGCCAAATCTTGCCGTTGAGCGTGTCCCTGGCGATTTGCTTGGCCTGCGTCCACATGTCGGGCTCATCGATCCGGCTCAGATCCTTGCCCTCGCAGGCGAAGGTGAACTGGCAGGCGAGATGGTGGTTGGCGTTTTGATAAACGACGCCGCACACATCGTTCGGATAGAAGCCGGAGAAGACGCGGTTCATCACCACTTGGGCGACCGCCTCTTGTCCCTTCAGCGGTTCGCCGCGGGCTTCGAAATAAACGGCATCGGCCAAGCACTTTTCGGCTTTGGCGCGAGGTTTGCCGGCGAGACCGAGGCGCTCCGCCGGGCTTTGCAACCGGCCGTCCTTGCTGGCAAGGCTCTCGCCGCCGCCGCCGTTTTCGGCGGGCCCCTCCAGCGCCGATAATTTGATGTCGGGATCGACCGCGGCCGGCGACACCAGGATCGGCTCGGCGCCGGGCGCCCATTGTTCGAGCGCGCTGCGCACACCGACGGTGCCGACGCCAAAATAAAGCCGCGTCGCACGTTCAGCCGGATCGTCTTCGAGGAACGAAAGCGACGCAAATGCGGATGCGCCGGCCTCGGGCTGATCACTCTCGCCGGTGGTCGCGATCTCCGGCGGCTTGTCGGCAAGTGCAACCTCGTCGTCCGCATCCGCGCTCGAGACGACGGCTGCGGCCGCGCCGTCGCCGCGCGGTTGTGCATCCGGCAGCGATCCAAAAGCGTCATCGGCGACATCGAATTGAACTTGCGCAGGCGGAGCTTCGAGCCGCTCGGCGCTCTTCGGCCGCGAAATCGTGACCGGCACCGGCGGATTCACCGGCTGTGACGACGGCGCGTTCACCGGCTGCAATTCCGGCGCGATTTGCTGTTCACTGGCCGCCGGCGCGGGTTGCGGCAGCGGCATGCGGTCACCTTTGAGCCGGCGGTTGACCGAAGGGTATTCCACATGCAGCGCCGCGCGCGCCATCGGCGGCTCCTCCGCGGTCCACACTTTCACGTCAAGCGCGCGCGGATCGAAGTTCACCGGCTGCGCGGCGAGTTCGGGAATGGCCGTGCCGATCGGAAGCGAGAAGCGAAACGTCGCAGCGTGAATGGTACCGAACGGCGAAGCGATCATATATTCGCGCACGCCTTGCGATGCGCCGGGCTGATGCGCGAGGAACGCCGAGAGATCCTGGAAGCCGGTTGCGGTCGGCGCAAACGCCACGCAGAACACGCTGAACCAGAACGGACCCGAGAACGCGGCCAGCGGCCGCATACGCAACGCTACCATCACCCTCACGCGACCGCTGAATAAAAGCGACGCTTCCCGACGTTAAGCAAACGATGCCGCAGTGGCGCGAATGCGACACGTTCAAATATTGTCGGGTTAACGTTGCGGACGCGTTAATCGCGAAAGCGTGCGGTTTTACGCCGCGCGGTGCCGATTGCTCGGCGAAGTCTGTCAAACGCTCAATCGCTCGCTATATCAGGTTCCGGCAGCGGCGCGTTTTCGTTGCTCTTTATTAACCACAAAGGGAACGCGGCGCCTGCTTTACGCCGTCGAGCTCACGGCTTTGCCCAGCGCCGCCTGCGCGGCGGCAAGCCGCGCGATCGGCACGCGAAACGGCGAGCAGGACACGTAATCGAGCTTGACCTCGTGGCAGAACGCGACTGACGCCGGGTCGCCGCCATGCTCGCCGCAAATACCGAGCTTGATGTTCGGCCGCGCCTTGCGGCCGCGCTCGGTTGCGATCCGCACCAATTCGCCGACGCCCTCGCGATCGATCGACACGAACGGGTCGGCGGCTAGAATGCCCTTCGACGTGTATATGCCGAGGAAGCTCGCCGCGTCGTCGCGGCTGATGCCGAAGGCAGTCTGCGTCAGGTCGTTGGTGCCGAAGGAAAAGAATTCCGCCGTCTGCGCAATCTCGGCGGCCATGAGCGCTGCGCGCGGCAACTCGATCATGGTGCCGACCTGATATTTGATCGAAGCCTTGGTCTCGGCGGCGACGGTTTTCGCCATAGCGTCGATGCGCTCTTTCACCAGATCGAGCTCGGCCTTGCTTGCGATCAGCGGCACCATGATTTCCGGCACGATCGGCTTCCTGGTCGCGCGGCCGGCTTCCACTGCCGCTTCGAAAATTGCGCGCGCTTGCATTTCGGCGATTTCCGGATAGGCGATGGCAAGGCGGCAGCCGCGGAAGCCGAGCATCGGATTGAATTCGTGCAACTCCCTCGCCCGGTCCGCGAGCTTTTTCGCGTCGGCGCCCATCGCCTGCGCCACCTCGGCGATCTCCTCCTCGGTGTGCGGCAGGAATTCGTGCAGCGGCGGGTCGAGCAGGCGAATGGTCACCGGCGATGAGCCCATAATCTTGAACAGCTCGACGAAATCGGCGCGCTGCATCGGCAGGAGCTTGGCGAGCGCAGCGCGGCGCGCCGCCTCGTCTTCGGCGAGGATCATTTCGCGCACGGCGCGGATGCGATCTTCCTCGAAGAACATATGCTCGGTGCGGCACAACCCGATCCCTTCGGCGCCGAACTTGATGGCGGCGCGCGCGTCGGCCGGCGTATCGGCATTGGCGCGCACTTTCAGCTTGCGGACCGTGTCGGCCCATTTCATCAGCGTGCCAAATTCGCCGGCCAGTTCCGGCTGGCGCATCGGCACCTTGCCGACCAGCACTTGGCCATTCGCGCCATCGATGGTCAGCGTGTCACCCTTCTTCAGCGTGACACCGCCGGCCGTCATGGTCTGCGCGCGATAATCGACCCGCAGCGCGCCGGCCCCGGCAACGCAGGGCTTGCCCATGCCGCGCGCAACCACGGCGGCATGCGAGGTCATGCCGCCGCGCGTGGTCAGGATGCCCTCGGCGGCGTGCATGCCGTGGATGTCCTCCGGTGAGGTCTCGACGCGCACCAGAATGACCTTGTGTCCCTGGCTGCGCAGCAACTCGGCGTCTTCGGACGAGAACACGATCTCGCCGCACGCGGCGCCGGGCGAAGCCGGCAGGCCGGTAGCGATCACCTTGCGCTCGGCATCTGGATCGATAGTCGGATGAAGGAGTTGATCGAGCGCGGCCGGATCGATGCGCATCACCGCTTCTTCGCGGCTGATCAATTTTTCGTTCGCAAGTTCGACGGCGATCCGCAAGGCCGCCTTGGCGGTGCGCTTGCCGTTGCGCGTTTGCAGCATCCACAGCTTGCCTTGCTCGACTGTGAATTCGAGGTCCTGCATGTCGCGGTAGTGCTTTTCCAACGCGGCATGAATGCGCTTGAGCTCGGCGAAAGCGACAGGCATGGCCGCTTCCATTGAAGGCTTGTCCGAGTTCGCCAGCTTGCGCGCTTCCTCGGTGATTTCCTGTGGCGTGCGGATGCCGGCGACCACATCTTCGCCTTGCGCATTGATGAGAAACTCGCCGTACAGCTTTTTCTCGCCGGTCGAGGGATTGCGCGTGAAAGCGACGCCGGTCGCCGAGGTCTCGCCCATATTGCCGAACACCATGGCCTGCACGTTGACCGCGGTGCCCCAGTTTTCCGGAATGGCGTGCAGGCGGCGATAGGTGATGGCGCGCTGGTTCATCCATGAACCGAACACCGCGCCAATCGCGCCCCACAATTGCGCGTGGGGATCCTGCGGAAACGCTTTGCCGGTTTCTTTCTCGACGCGTTCCTTGAATTGCCCGACCAAAGTCTCCCAGTCCCCGGCCTCGAGATCCGTGTCGAGCGAGTAGCCGTTGTGCTCCTTGTGCTCGTCAAGGATTTCTTCGAAGTGATGATGCGCGATGCCGAGCACCACGTCGGAATACATGGTGATGAAGCGCCGGTAGCTGTCGAAGGCGAAGCGCCGGTCGCCCGATTTCTCCGCCAGCGCCGCGACGGTGACGTCGTTAAGCCCGAGATTGAGCACGGTGTCCATCATGCCCGGCATGGAGGCGCGCGCGCCGGAGCGCACCGAGACCAACAGCGGATTTTGCGCGTCGCCGAATTTTTTGCCGGCAATGCGGCCGACCTCGGCGAGAGCCGCGTCGACCTGCGCGCGCAGGTCCTTCGGGTATGTTTTGCCGTTGGCGTAGAAGTAGGTGCAGACTTCGGTGGTGATGGTGAAGCCTGGCGGCACCGGCAGGCCGAGTTGCGCCATTTCGGCGAGCCCCGCGCCCTTGCCGCCGAGCAGATTGCGCATGCCGGCGCGGCCGGCGGCCTTGCCGCCGCCGAAACTATAGACCCATTTGCCCTTTTTGCCCGCCGCCACGGCCGGTTTCGCCGGCCCGGATCGCTTTGCCGGCTGACGGGAAATTTTCGAGCGCGATTTCGCCATAGGTTCTGGTTCGGAGAAAGCTCGTTCGGGTGTAGGGGCGCCTTGTTAATGCAGATGCCGGCGACGATTGCAACGCCGGCGTTAGTCGCGCGAAAAGTCGGTGCCGAACTTCAGTGCCACGTGAACCAGTGATGGACGGCGTTGAGCTCCACCACGCCGACGAAGATCAGATAGATGGCGACGATGTAGTTCAGCAATCGCGGGACGATGAGAATGAGCAGGCCGGCAATGATGGCGACGATCGGCGTGATATGGGCAGCGGTGATGACCATGATCTTTCCTCGGATTTTGGGGGGAGTGGGTTCGGCAAATGGGTCGGTAACGTGAAAACCGGCAAGCCCGGCGGACGATAACGCTTTAGGGCACTTTCGGTTCTACCAGGTTTGCGGAAATTCAAAACCGCTTTCCTTTTCGTCATGCCCGGCCTTGTGCCGGGCATCCACGTCTTTGTCGCGGTGAAAAACAAGACGTGGATGGCCGGGACGAGCCCGGTCATGACGGTTTGTGTGCAATCATCCCTCAATCTTCGAGAAATCGGCCACGGCGCGGGTGGCGGCGCGGATCTCGTTGAGCAATTTCAGCCGGTTCTCGCGCAGTTTCTGGTCGTCGACATTGACGGTGACTTTGTCGAAGAAGGCATCGACATGCGGGCGGAGCTGAGATATCGCCGCCATAGCCCCGTGGAAGTTCTCCAATTTGACGGCAGTTTTTGCTATTTCACGCATGTTGTTAATAGCATCAGCCAACTGAATTTCTTCGGGCACTATAAAGAGGCTCGGAGTGGGCGCCCCTTCATACGTTGTCTGGTCCTTCTTTTCTTCAATAGTCAATATGCGGGTCGCACGCCTGTAGCCTTCCAGTAAATTCTTGCCATCGTCAGTATTCAAAAATGCGCCCAAAGCCGCTACGCGAAGTACAATCCGTACGAAATCGTCCTGGCCCCCGAGAGCGAACACCGCATCCACAAGATCGTGCCGCGCACCTTCGTTGCGCAATTGAACCTTCAGTCGGTCGGCGAAGAAAATCATTAGATCGGTCAGCGCGGGCGCGAGACTCCCCATTGACAAATCATCTGGGATGCCGCGATGGCGAACGTCTTGAACGATCTGCCGACCAACATCGAGCCCCACAATTCGCAACATTTCGGGCGGCATAAGCTCAATATATGGTTCGCTTGGTAGAGAACCGCCCCTTCTTTGCGTTTCAAGCGCAACGGTGTGAGAAAACAACCAATTGAAGATGTTAATGCGGAGCCCACTTTCTAAAATAATACGGATAGTGCCGAGCGCGGCCCGCCGTAACGCGTAGCGATCCCCACCTCCCGTCGGTTTTTCATTTATTCGCCAAAACCCGACCAGCGTATCGATCTTGTCCGCCAGCGCGACGGCGATCGACACCGGATCGCTCGGCACCAGATCGTCGGGCCCTTTTGGCCGGTAATGATCCTCGACGGCGTGGGCGACGGATTCGTCCTCACCCTGCGCCTCGGCATAGTATTTTCCGATCGCGCCTTGCAATTCGGGAAATTCGCCGACCGCCTCGGTGAGCAAATCCGCCTTGCACAGCCGCGCAGCGCGCTTTGCGTTCTCCACATCGGCACCGACCAGCGGCGCCAACTCGCCCGCGAGCCGCTCGATGCGCTCGATGCGATCCCACTGCGTGCCGAGCTTCTCGTGGAAGACAATGTCCTTGAATTTCAGCAGCCGGTCTTCCAGCCGCGTCTTCAGATCGGTTTCGTAGAAGAATTTCGCATCGGAGAGGCGCGCGCGGATCACGCGTTCGTTGCCGGCGACGATCGCCTTCCCGCCATCCTCCGCCTCGATGTTCGACACCAGAATAAATTTATTGACCAATTTGGCGTGCGCGGGGTCGCGCAACACGAAGCACTTCTGGTTATTGCGGATGGTGGCGCGGATCATCTCTTCGGGGATGCGCAGGAATTGCTCGTCGAAGGAGCCCATCAGCACCACCGGCCATTCGACCAGGCCGGCGACTTCGGCAAGAAGACCGTCGTCCTCGACGAGCTCAAGCCCCTGCGCGAAGGCCAGCTGCTTCGCCTCGGTGAGGATGACGTCGCGGCGGCGCTGCGCGTCGAGCACCACCTTCGCCTTGTCGAGCTTTTGCGTGTAATCGGCGAGCCGGCGCACCGAGAACGTGTCCGGCGCGAGGAAGCGGTGCCCGCGCGTCTCGTTGCCGGCGGCGATGCCGTCGACCGAAAAGCGCACGATGTCCGGCTCCTCAGTCTCCGGACCAAACATCGCGACGATGGAGTGGAGCGGCCGGACCCAGGTGAGCGCGGCGGCCTCTTTGGAGTGCTCGCCCCAACGCATGGACTTCGGCCAGGGGAACGTCTTGATCACGTCGAGGAGGATCTCGCCGATGACGTCAATGGCGGCACGGCCCGGCTTTTCGATGGTCGCGACATAAAAGTCGCCCTTCTTGTCGGGCTGCACCTTCGCTTCGCTGATGGATTTGAGCCCGGCAGCCTTCAAAAATCCGGCAATGGCATTGTCCGGCGCGCCGACGCGCGGGCCCTTTTTCTCCTCGCGGATATAGGGCTGCCGCGCCGGCACGCCCTGCACGGCGAGCGCCAGCCGCCGCGGCGTCACGAACGCCTTGGCGCCGTCATAGGCAAGCCCGGCATCGACCAGCCGGTCGGTGACGGCCTTGCGCAGATCGTCGGCAGCGCGCGCCTGCATGCGCGCCGGAATTTCCTCGGAAAAAAGCTCGAGCAGTAGGTCGGGCATTAAGTCAGCGTCTTGTGCGTCCCGTCGCACAACGGCTTTTTCGACGAGCGCTTGCAGGCGCAGAACCAGACTTTCTCGGACTTGGACGCCTTGAATTCGGTCGGCGTGAAACTCGTCACCTTGTGCGACCCGTCGCAGAATGGCTGCTTCTTGGAACGCCCGCACGCGCACCACCAGTAGCTCTTGCCGGCCTCGACCTCGATCGGCATCGGTTGTCGTCCGCCGATTTCAGGCGTTTCACTCATTTGCTGGTCCCTCCACCTTCTGTCGCGAGCCACGCCTCGCCGCATGCTTTGGCGAGGTCGCGCACCCGCAGGATGTAGCTCTGTCGTTCAGTCACCGAAATCACGCCGCGCGCGTCAAGCAGGTTGAACACGTGGCTGGCCTTGATGCATTGGTCATAAGCCGGCAGCGCCATCAGATGATGGCCGCGATTGCCGTTCCCACCATTCGCCCAGCCGGCTTCCAGATACTTCTTACAGGCCGATTCAGCCATGCGGAATTGCGCGAACAACATGTCAGTGTCGGCGTATTCGAAGTTGTGCCGCGAATATTCCTGCTCGGCCTGAAGGAAGATGTCGCCATACGTAACCTTTTCTTTGCCCTCGCGGCCGTTGAAGTTGAGGTCGAAGACGTTTTCTACGCCCTGCACGTACATCGCCAGCCGTTCGAGTCCGTAGGTCAGTTCTCCGGAGACCGGCGCGCATTCGAAGCCGGCGACCTGCTGGAAGTAGGTGAACTGCGAAACCTCCATGCCGTCGCACCAGCATTCCCAGCCAAGCCCCCAGGCGCCAAGGGTCGGGCTTTCCCAATCGTCCTCGACGAAGCGGATGTCGTGCAGCTTCGGATCGATACCAATGGCGTAGAGCGATTGCAGATAAAGCTCCTGCAAATCTTCGGGCGAAGGCTTGAGGATCACCTGTAGCTGGTAATAGTGCTGCAGTCGGTTGGGATTTTCGCCGTAGCGGCCGTCCTTGGGGCGGCGCGACGGCTGCACATACGCGGCGTTCCACGGTTTCGGTCCGAGCGCGTGCAACGTCGTCGCTGGATGAAAGGTGCCGGCGCCCACTTCCATATCGTAGGGCTGCAGGATCACGCAGCCCCAATCCGCCCAATAGCGCTGCAACGTCAGGATCAGGCCCTGGAACGAGCGCTCCGGGCGCATATGCGGCGGCAAATCGGCGATGGCGATCATTGCCGGACGTTGTTGGTGAAACGCCCGCTTGCGGTCAAGTCGAGCGCGGTCAAGTTTCTGCGCTTACTCCGGGCGATATTCACCCGTATCCGGATCGCGCTTTAAGGTCGGCAGCGCGCCGCGATCGACCGGCTCGACCGCGGATTCCTGGCGCACCTTGTTCAGTTCGGCGTTGGCCCGCTGCACCTCGCGGACGCACCAGCGCACGAGGACCGCAGTTCCCATCAATCCCAGCGCAAACACGAACACCGGTGGCATTTGGTCCTCCGCTTTCCGGCCCGGCGACATTATAGCCCATAACGCGCCCACAAAGCGCGTGCTTCAAGCGCCGAAATGATGCCTTCCGCAAGGCCGGTTTGGGCAAGGCCACCCGCCATCAAATCGGCGCGCGTGGCACCGAACAGGCGCCGGCCGAGGAAGCCGCGCTCGGCGGAAATCAACGGCATCAATACCTTATCGCCAAACCGCTGGCGCAGCACCGAACGCAAATCGCCGATGACGTCGACCAGGCCGAGATCGAGCGCCCGGCGGCCTGTCCAATATTCGCCGGAGAAAAGATTGTCGTCGTCGACGAGCTTGCCGCCGCGCCGCGACTTCACCAGCGCGATGAAGTCGTCGTGGATCTCCCGCTGCAATTTCTTCAGCCGTTCGACATCGTCGGCGTTCTCCGGCAGGAACGGATCGAGCATCGCCTTGTGTTCGCCCGACGTATAAAGCCGCCGCTCAATGCCGAGCCTGGCAATCAGCTTGTCGAAACCGAACGAGCCGCCGACCACGCCGATCGAACCGACGATCGAATTGGGATCGGCGATGATCTCGTCGGCGGCGCAGGCGATCATATAGCCGCCGGAAGCGGCGGCGTCCTCGACGAACGCAATCACCCGCCGCTTTTTCTCCTCCGCCAGATCGCGGATGCGGCGAAAGATCAGGTGCGATTGCGCCGGCGAGCCGCCCGGCGAGTTGATGGCGAGCGCAACGGCCGCCGCGTTGCGCATGCCGAACACGCGGTCGAGCGTGCGGGCAATGCCGGCCATGGAAAGACCCGGCCGCAGCGGCGTGGAAAAGCCGATGACGCCGGTCAACCGCACCACCGGCACGACCGGCCGATCGCGGCGTAATCGCTGCGGCAGCAAATCCCGCAACATGTCCAGCGAACGTGTCCAGCCGCCGCGCACAGCGCCCCCAGTTAATGGCTCGCTCATGAAGTCCACATAGGCGGTGACACCGATGCACTCAAGTAACCGATTGTTAACCGGCTGAAATGCTTCATGTACGGCGACCTGCCGCGGGAACGAACGGACCGGAAGCAATGAAAATCTACGTGCTTTTGATGCTGATCAGCGCGATCGTCAGTATGTCTTACATCCCCATCCGCCGAACCAAGCCTGCGGCGGCGCCATCGGCCGATTCAGCTCAGGCCAACCTTTAGCGCGGCAAATTCATTGATCAGCCTATAGCAATGCCGCGGCTTCGCGCAGAACCGCCTCGGCTTCCTCGGTCGGCTTACCGGCCAAATCGGCGAGTGCAAAACCCGGCAGCAGCGAGAGCGGGGCGCGGCTCCCCTTGTTCGCACGCACGAGCACGCGAATAGCCGGCGCGCCGGGCTTGGGGTGAACCGGTAGAACCGCGACTGCGCCGAAGCCATCCGCCAGAGCGGCCAGCACCGCGTCGAGGCCGTCCGCACGCCAGATCAACGTCAACGTTCCGCGCACACGCAGCAATCGCGCCGCGGTGCGCAACCAGCGATGCAGCGTGTCCGGCGCCGCGCGATGCGCCAAACGGCGGCGGTGATCGGGCGAAGGATTATGCGCGGCGTTAAACGGCGGGTTCATCAGCACCTGATGAGCGCCGCCGGCGGGCAGACCGGCCGCGGCGAAGGCCGCGGGCGGCGCGCCGACGTCGAGGCACACGGCACGCACGCACTCCGCCAGATTGTTTCGCGCAACGTTTTCGCCGGCGAGCGCCACGAGGCCGCACTCGATCTCGACCAGCGTCACCGCGACGCCGCCGACGCGCCGCGCCAACGCCAATCCAGCCGCACCCACACCGGCCCCAAGATCGACAACCTGCTCGCCCGGCCGCGCCGGGCAAGCCGCCGCCAGCAGGATCGCGTCATGGCCGACGCGATGTCCCTTGCGCGGCTGCCGCAGAACGAGCCGGCCGCCGAGTACGGCATCATCGCTGGTCGGTCCGCGCTCAGCGGCCATCGCGGCGAATCTCGTTCGCAAAACCGGCATTTTCTAGGAGCGTCCGCGCAGCGTCGAGCTCATCCTCGCCGACCAGGATGCGGCGCGGAAAAATTCCGATCGAGCCTTCGAGCACGCTGATATTTTGATCGACCACCATGTGAGGGATCTGCGCGCCATTGAGGAGCGCCTCGATCGCCGAGATCAGAACGGCATCGTTGGTGCGGACAAGCTCGCGCATAGCGCCCTACTCTTCGCCGCCAGACGCACGGCCGTGCATGGCCAAATTCGAAGTCCGGCAGCGGGCGCCATAATTGCCAGTCTGCCGTTGCGTGGCTATAAGCCATTATTCCACTTTCTCGCGCAAAGAACTCGACATTCGATGGCTGATACGTTGCGCATGCCGGCCGCGACGTCGCATTCCGGCGTGGCTTCGCCGTTCGAACGCCTGACCCCGTTCGGCTTCGGAACGGGACTGCTGGTCATTTGCGGATTCATGCTGGCGTCTTTCCTGCTGACCGGCTTCTGGTTTCCCTATTGGCGCGTGGCCGATATGGACTTCTGGGTGGTGTACAACGCCTTTCTGCTCAACACCCCGCTGCCCCAAGAATATTTCGATCATCCCGGCTACCTTTCGATTCTGCTGTTGAGCTATTGGCTGCGCGCGCTACACGCCGTCGGTTTCGTCCACGTGCAGTCACTTTCGGGTATTCCCCCGGTCAGCGACGCGGCAGGCTTCGCCGAAGCCTGGACCAGGGCAACGCAAGCCAGCCGCGTCTTGTCGCTCGTCCTGGCGATGATTTACGTCGTGACGTTTTCGTATTTGCTGCGCGCCGTCGTGCGCGACGGACGGGTCGCGGGACTCGCCGGCTTTCTGCTGGCGTTCTCCGGCGGGCTGACCATGCAGATGCGCATCATGCGCACGGAGCTTCTGGCCGCCGGATTTTTCATGATCGCGTTGCTGCTCTTGGTCCTCGCCGCCAAGCGCGGCGAGCGAGCGCGGCGGCCGGTGGCCATCGGCCTCGCCAGCCTGCTCATTACGTTGGGCATGCTCAACAAGATTCAAATCTTTTTTCTGATCTGCGCCCTGCCCTTTCTGCTGCTTCCGTTCGGCCCCGATACCGAGCCGCAAGGTGGGTTTTGGCGGGGGCGGAGCGCATGGCTCGCCGTCGCGGCGAGTGCGGCGGTCGCGCTCTTCGCCGCTTATCTCGCCAAAGACATTTTGATCGTCGGGTTCTCGCAATCCGAAACGCCGACGCTGCGTCTGCCATCGCTGCGGATCGGAGCCGCGATTTATCTGCCTTTATTCGCGCTCTGGATCGCGCTTGGCATGGCCGCTTATTGGGCGGTCTGGCGGCCGGCCGCGCCGGAAGCGCTAGCCGCCATGTTTGCCGCGGTTGCGGGCTGCATGATCGGCTTGCTCGCGCTCTATGCCCGTTACAACCCAACCAACGTTGTGGTCGTCTTCCATCCCCTCGAGCAGATGTTTCTGTGGGCGTCTTACGCCGAGCCCGACGTGGTCAATGACGCATCCCGGCTTGGGTTTCTGCTGCGCTCCATTGCCGGCGTGATCGCACGCCGCACTTTCATACTGCACACTTCGTCACGGCCGGCGATTTTTCTCGAATGGTTCGTCATTGCCGCAACCATCATTGCGATCCGCCGGCGCGAGTGGCGGCTTGTGCTTCAGGTCGTGCCGCTGATGCTGACCGACTGGGGCGTCGACACGCTCAGCCTAGGCCGCGGCCTCAAGCAGGAATATTTCAACCTGACCGATCCGCTAGCCATCATCGCGGCCGCCCTATTAATCGCCAGGCTCGTCGACCTGCAATATCACCGATGGACTTACCGGCTGGGCGTGCTGCTGATCGCCGTTCACGCGGTGATCAGCCAGCTGGAGCCGATAAAAAACGCCGCCTTCAAAACCCGCGGGCCCGACGTTTGGTGCGGGCTCTATGGGTATGCGGTGCGCGTCGAGCATTATCCGTTTTGCCCGCCGGAGCCGAGACGCAATTAGGCGCGGTATTCAGGTTCGGCGTCTCTCCTCGCCCGGCGCGCGCAACTGCAGATAAGCCAGGAGCCGCAGCTCGCGCCGGCCGCGCGTCACCGTGTCGAGGATCAAGCCGCACGCGACCGACAGGAAGGCGAGCAGCATCAGTCCGGTCGAAAGCACTACCGTAGGCAGCCGCGGCACCAAGCCCTCTTCCAGATAAGTGCCGAAAATCGGCACCGCCAAACCGATCGATAACAGCGCAAAAATGAGGCCGACGATCCCAAAGAACACCAGCGGCCGCTCGGACCGAAACAGCCTTTGAATGCTCCACAGAATGCGAAAGCCGTCTTTCCACGTGGAAAGCTTGGAGGCCGATCCGCTCGGCCGCGCATAATATGGCGCGGCGATCTCGGCCACCGGCAACTCAAGCTCGAGCGCATGCACGGTCAGCTCGGTCTCGATTTCGAAGCCGCGGGACAGAATCGGAAATGATTTGACGAAGCGGCGCGAGAAAGCGCGATAGCCGGACAGGATATCGGTGAAGGAGCGGCCGAAAATATAGGCAACGAAACCGGTGAGGAGGCGGTTGCCGGCGCGATGGCCTCGCCGATAGGCGGCCGCGTCCTTATCGACCCGGGCTGCCACCACCATGTCGAGGCGCTCATCGATGAGCATGTCGATCATTTTCGGCGCGCTCGGCGCGTCATAGGTGGCGTCGCCGTCGGCCAAGAGATAGATGTCGGCTTCGACGTCGTTGAACATGCGCCGCACCACGTGGCCCTTGCCCTGATTGGGCTCGCGGCGAACCACCGCACCGGCCGCCCGCGCGGCTTCGGCGGTGCCATCGGTCGAATTGTTGTCATAAACATAGATCGCGGCATCCGGCAGCGCCGCGCGGAAGTCGCCGACGACTTTGGCGATGGCATTTGCTTCATTGTAGCAGGGCAGCAGCACCGCAATCTGAAAGCGGTTCGCTCCCGCGCTTGCGCGATTCTCGTTCGCCATCGCCCCTACCGAAGGTTCTCCGCCCTGCGCTGCGTCGTCGCCGACACGCCCAGCCGAACTTTGCCGCGCAACCGCCAATGCACTTGCCGGTTCACCATAGCGTTTCTATGTTTATCCGTCCCTTGGCGGAGAAGGCGTTCGTGGCTGTCATCGTCCCGTTTGAAAGTCCCGGCAAGCCCTCAATCGATCCCCTGGTCGATCTCGTGGCCACCGACATGGAGCGTGTCAACGCCGTCATTCTCACCCGCACCGGCTCGGAAGTGACGATGATCCCGGAAGTCGCCAATCACCTGATCAATTCCGGCGGCAAGCGGCTGCGTCCGATCCTGACGCTGGCTCTGGCGCGGCTCACCGGCTATGGCGGCGATGGCCACATCAAGCTCGCTGCCGCAGTCGAGTTCATGCATACCGCCACGCTTCTGCACGACGACGTGGTGGACGAAAGTGAATTACGGCGCGGGCGGCTGGCCGCGCGCATGCTGTGGGGCAACGAAGCCAGCGTCCTGGTCGGCGACTTCCTGCTCGGCCAGGCGTTCAAGATGATGGTCGAGGTAGGCAGCCTCAAAGCACTGGAAATTCTCTCTTCGGCCGCGGCGGTGATCGCCGAGGGGGAGGTCATGCAGCTTGCCGTCGCCAAAAACACCGCCACCACGGAAGATGAATATATCGCGGTGATCCGCGCCAAGACCGCCGAGCTGTTCGCGGCGGCCTGCGAAGTCGGCCCGGCCCTGTCGGCGCGGCAAAAAGCCGAGCAGGCCGCCTGCCGCTCGTTCGGGATGAATCTCGGGATCACCTTCCAGCTGGTCGATGACGTGCTCGATTATGGTGGCGCGGCCGCCAAGCTAGGCAAGAATATCGGCGACGATTTTCGCGAGGGGAAAATCACGCTGCCGGTCGTGCTGGCGTTCCGCCGCGGCAGCGACAGCGAGCGCGAATTCTGGCGGCGGGCGCTGGAGCGCGGCGAAGCGACTGACACCGATCTCGAACATGCCATCGGCCTGATGACCAAGCACCGCGCGCTTGAGGACACACTTGGCCGCGCGCACCATTACGGCGCCATCGCCCGCGACGCGCTCGCCCTCTTTCCGGCATCACCGATGAAGGCGGCTCTGACCGAAGCGGTCGATTTCTGCGTCGCGCGCACGCATTAGATTTCCGGACCGTGCTTTAGCGCAACGTCGTCGCCCGCACCCACCATTGCGGGTATTGGCCGGTTAAAGCTTCCGCGGCCGCGCGGGCGGCGGGCATCGACTCAAATAGCGCAAAGCAGGTCGCGCCCGACCCCGACATGCGCGCCAGCTCAAAGCCAAGGAGCGAGCGCAAGGCCGCCAGCACTTCGGCTATCGCCGGCGCCAGCGCCATTGCCGGTTCCTCCAGATCGTTTTTCTGCGCAATTAGTTCCCGCAACAACCGATCGCGCTCCGTGGTTTCGGCGAGCGCGGTGGCAAGCGGCGCGCATGGCATCGCGCCGGGCTTCCAGCCGGCAAAGACCGCCTTGGTGGCCACCGCCACACCCGGATTGACCAGCAGCGCCGGCAGCGCCGGCAAGGCGATCGGCTCCGAAAGGATTTCGCCAATGCCGCGCATGACGCGCGCACGCGGGTCGAGACACACCGGCACGTCGGCCCCAGTCGCCTGCGCCGCAGCACGCAAATCGGGATCGCCCGGGGCGATTTTGTTCGCCTGTGCGAGCAGACGGAGCGCGGCGGCCGCGTCGGCGGAACCGCCGCCGAGACCGGCGGCCACAGGTATTTGCTTGTCGAGGCGGAAAGCGCCGACTTGGAGCTTTGGGCGCTGCGCGGCGAGAGAGCGCGCGGCCTTGAGCACGAGATTGTCGTCACCCTCGCCTGCCTGCGCCGCGCCCGGCCCTTGCACCGCGAGCTTGAGTTCGCCGCCGGGCAAAAAACTCAGACGGTCGCCGAAATCGGCGAACACCACCAGGCTTTCGATCTCGTGATAGCCGTCGGCGCGGCGGCCAATGACGCGCAGAGTCAAATTGACCTTGGCCGGCGCGTTTTCAACCAGCGGAGCCGGCAAGGACCAACCTCAGCCGCCGTTGCCGGCCTTCTTCGTCCTCGCCGCATCGGCTGCGGAAGACGTATCGTCGGCAAGACCGGCCCGGAGCTTTTCCTCGATCTTGGGCAGATCCTCCGGCTCGGGCTTCAGATCCTTGGCGTGCGACCACTGGAACCGCGCTTCCAGTACGCGGCCGACCCGCCAATAGGCGTCGCCGAGATGATCGTTGATGGTGGGATCTTCCGGCTTAAGTTCGACCGCGCGTTCGAGATCCTTCACCGCTTCGTCGTAGTTGTGGATGCGGAAGTTGGCCCAACCGAGCGAGTTGACGATGTAACCGTCGTCCGGCCGCTGCTCGACCGCGCGGCGGATCATGTTCATGCCCTCGTCGAGGTTAGTGCCCTGGTCGATCCATGAATAGCCGAGATAATTGAGCACCAGCGGCTGGTCGGGAAACAGTTCGAGCGCCTTCTTCAAGTCAGCTTCGGCCGCCGGCCATTGATGCGAGCGCTCATAGCAAATGCCGCGGAAATAAAACAAAACCCAGTTCGATTTCTCCAGCGTCGGGATGTTGTCAATCGCCTTGCCATAAACATCGGCGCAAGCGTCGAAGTCCTTACGCCCGCGCAAAATGTTGGCGAGCGCGATAATGGCTTCGTTATCCTTCGGATGCTCGGCGACCAGCTGTTCAAGCCGCTTCTTGGCCTCGTCGGTGCGGTCCAGGGTATCGAGATCGGAAGCGATCTGGATTTCCGCGTTGCGATGGAGCGGCGAGGACGCCGGGATGCGGTCGTAGACCGCGATGGCGAGCTCAGGCTTTTTCAGCGACTCGTAAAGATCGGCAAGCGAAAGCAACGCCATCGCATGGTTCGGCTCGAGATAGAGCGCGAGTTGCAAATAGATCAGCGCCAGATCTTCGCCGCCGCGGCGACCGATCGAGGACCCGATCTGGTACAAAGCTTCAGCGCCGCCGCTCTGCGCGGAATCGACCAGCCGGGGCAAGCCTGAGCTCGCCGGCCGCGCGCCTTCCTCGTGGCGGTCGAGCAACCCGAGTTTCACGGCCGTCCGCGGACCGACATTGCCGTCAACGTCAATGCCGTTCCGCCGCTGAAACTCGCGGACTGCCAGCTGGGTGCGGTGGCCATACACGCCGTCGGCCGGGATGCCGAGCTTCGTCTGCAGCTGCTTCACGCTTTCGCCGCGCGATCGCACTGACAACCCGTCCTTCTCCCGCACTCCGGCCGGAACGGCGTCGGTTGCCGCCTTCGAACCGGCCGGGCCGAGCTCCGAAAGCATTTTGACGATCAGAGGGTGATTGGGGACGGCGGCGCTGAAATCCGTCAATACCTTGCGCGCGGCCTCAGTCTTGCCGTTGCGCGACAGCCAGCTCGCATAAGCCTGAACGGTGCGCAGCGCCATCGCGTCGGCCTTGTAGGCGTGTTCGTAGCGCTTGCCTGCTTCCGGCTCGTTGTTGGCGACATCGAGGATCAAACCTGCATGGGCATCCTTGAAGATAGCGTACCAATCGGGTCCGGCGAGCTTGTCTAGGGTATCGACCGCGCCACGGCTGTCGCCGGCGCCCGCGAGCGCCCAACCCACAAGCAACGCCGCCGTCAAATCGGTGACCGGGCCGCGCACCGATTGCGCAAGATTTTGCCGTGCAAGGGCGAATTGTTTTTGCTTGAGGGCCCTCACGCCGATCACCAGCCGCGCGATGCGGTCGTTTTTGTCGAGCTGGACAAGACGCTCGGCAAGTTTGCCGGCTTCCTCAATGTCGCCGTCTGTCAGCACCGACAGGAACGTGCGGCTGAGCAAGTCGGAATTGCGCGGATCCGATTTGAGAACATTGAGGTAATAGGCGGCGGCGGTGGTTGAATCGCGCTCGACCCCGGCGTGCCGGGCAGCCAGATAGCTGCCCGACGCGGTGTCGCGCGCGAGTTCCTGCGGAGTTGGCGCTTCGACGGCAAGCGCCGGCGTCAGGCTCAGAATAATAAAAGCGCCGGCAATAGCAGCGCGCGGTGGCAGCAGCGGATGAGTCAACGATGGCTCCATTCGACGACTAAGCGGTCGGCGGGGAATCAGCGCGCCGGATACCGTTTAAGCGCGCGAGAATGGCCCTTTTGCCATGCCCCCGCAAGCGAGTAAGCCACTTAGGCCCGAAGGGAGGCGAAATCGCGGCAGCACGATCGTGTTGATTTTGACGCCAAGTTCGGCGGCGCGCGCCCTTACATCACATATTCGGATAATTCGGCCCGCCGCCACCCTCGGGCGGTACCCAATTGATGTTCTGGTTTGGGTCTTTGATGTCGCAGGTTTTGCAGTGGACGCAATTCTGCGCGTTGATCACGTAGCGCGGCTGTCCGCCCTCTTCGACCCACTCATACACGCCGGCCGGGCAATAACGCGCCGATGGGCCGGCATAGACATCGTGCTCGGACGATTTTTGCAGAGCCGCATCGCGCACGATGAGGTGCGGCGGCTGGTCTTCTTCGTGGTTGGTATTGGACAGATAGACCGAGGAGAGCCGGTCGAAGGTAAGCTTGCCGTCGGGCTTCGGATACGCAATCCGCCGGCATGCGGCAGCGGGCTTCAGCGCCGCGTAATCCGGCTTGCCGTGCTTGAGCGTGCCGATGAACGAAAAACCGAGCGTGTTGGTCCACATGTCCAAGCCGCCAAGCGCGAGGCCGAGCAGCGTTCCGAGTTTCGACCACAGCGGCTTGGCGTTCCGTACCCGCCACAAATCACGTCCGATCGGCGTTGCGCGCCAAGCCCCGTCATAATCGACAAGTTCGTCATGCGCGCGCCCGGCGGCAAGCGCCGCAGCGACGTGCTCAGCCGCAAGCATCCCGGAGAGCATGGCGTTGTGGCTGCCTTTGATACGCGGCACGTTCATGAAGCCGGCGGCGCAGCCAATGAGTGCACCGCCGGGAACGACAAGCTTCGGCACCGACTGCCAGCCGCCTTCAGTCAGCGCACGCGCGCCGTAGCAAATACGCTTGCCGCCGGCGAAGGTATCGCGCACCAGCGGATGCGTCTTGAAACGCTGCAACTCCTCGAACGGCGAAAGGTAGGTATTGGCATAGTTTAGGTGGACCACGAACCCCACCGAAACGAGATTGTCGCCGAAATGATAAAGAAACGAGCCGCCGCCGGTCGAATTGTCGAGCGGCCAGCCCATGGTGTGCTGCACCAGCCCCTTGCGGAAGTTTTGCGGTGCGACCTGCCAAAGCTCCTTGAGCCCAATGCCGTATTTCTGCGGCTGCCGGTTTTCGTGCAGAGCGAATTTGGCGATCAACGCTTTCGAGAGGTTGCCGCGAGCGCCCTCGGCGAACAAAGTATATTTGGCGCGCAGCTCCATGCCGCGGGTGAAGCCGGACTTGGCGTGTCCGTCCTTGCCTATTCCCATGTCGCCGGTGGCAGTGCCGGCAACCGCACCATTTTCCCAAAGCACTTCGGCTGCGGCAAAGCCGGGGTAGATCTCCACACCCAGCGCTTCGGCTTTCTTTGCCAGATAGCGACAGACGTCGCCGAGCGAGACGATGAAGTTGCCGTGGTTGCTCATCAGCGGCGGCAGCATGAGGTTCGGCAGCCGCACCGCGCCGGAATGGCCGAGCACGTAAAAGTGGTCGGAGGTGACCGGCGTGTGCTCGAACGCCTCCTCGCCGCGCCACTCGGGAAGGAGACTGTCGAGCCCGACCGGATCAACCACCGCCCCGGAGAGAATATGGGCGCCGACCTCGGAGCCCTTCTCGACCACGACGACCGAGGTGCCGGGCGATAGCTGTTTGAGCTTGATGGCCGCGGCAAGCCCGGCGGGCCCGGCGCCGACCACGACCACGTCGAACTCCATCGCCTCGCGGGCGGGAAGTTCCGTTACATTCATGGCCTGCTCCGCAATTAGACGCCGCTGCCGATGATTGTTCACGAAATCGACGGGCTGACAATCGCCCGCGGGCGCATTATTGGCCTCGACAAATTGCCGGTAAAGTCCTTCCATCCATTCGCGGTCGAGCAAAGATTCACTCACTCGCCCGCAAATTCGGTTTTGCTTATGATGCTCACGGCCAAAGACGCATACGGGCTCATCTCGTTCTATCTCGAAGCTGGGGTGGACGTGCTCGTGGGCGAGGAGCCGGTCGATCGCTTTGCCGATGAAAAGCCGCCGCCGCGGCCGGCGCTTCCTCCGCCCGCCGTTCCGGCCCCCGCTTCAATGAGCCGCGCGCCCTTGCGTCAGCCGGCCGAAGAGCGCGTGTTTTTCCAGTCCGCGCCGGCCGCGCCGGAGGCCGCCATCATGGCGGCGCGCCAGACCGCCAAGGGAGCGGAAACGCTGGACGCGTTGCGCGCGCTATTGGAGACGTTCGAGGGCTGTATGTTGCGGGCAACCGCAACGCAGCTCGTGTTCGCCGATGGCAATCCGTTGGCGCGCGTCATGTTCGTCGGTGAAGCGCCGGGACGCGACGAGGACCTTGCCGGCGTGCCTTTCGTCGGCCGGTCGGGAAAACTGCTTGACCGCATGATGGCGGCCATCGGACTGGACCGCAGCAAAGCCTATATCGCCAACATCGTGCCCTGGCGGCCGCCCGGCAATCGCACCCCGACCCCGCACGAAAGCGCGATCTGCCTGCCATTCATCCACCGCCAGATCGAGCTCGCCAATCCCGACATCCTCGTCTGCCTCGGGCAACCGTCGACGCAAACCTTGCTCGGCACGAAGGAAGGAATCACCAAGACGCGCGGGCGCTGGTTCAAGTTCGACACCGGCAGCCGCGAGATCCAAGCGCTCGCCACTTATCATCCCGCCTTCCTGCTGCGCAGCCCGCTGCAAAAGCGGCTCGCCTGGCGCGATTTCCTCTCATTGCAAAAGGCATTGGCGGAGTGATCGCCGCCGCGGCGTATCACGGAAGGCCCAACGTCAATGCGGAGTGGCCGGCACGCTCGCCGGCCTGATGACGCCCCACCCGATCAACAAAGGCGGCAGCCGTCCCCGCACCAGCCGCGGGAAATCGCGCGGCACTTCTGGAACGAGACCGGGAAAGCGCGCCGCGATCTCCGGCGGCGGAGCCGGATTGGTATCGAGCGTCGGCCAAACGATCACCGCGCCCTTTTCACGGATATCCCCTGCGGTGACCCAAGGCGAGCGCGCCGGATCGGCGGCGAAATAGACGCTCGGGCGGCTGGGCGCAGCGAGTGCTATCAGTTCCGCGATACGCTCATCGCCGCTGACCACGGCGAGCGGATGCCCGGTCCGGCGGGCGAAGCTGTCGCCGAAGTAGCGGCCCATGGCGGTCGCCGGCTGCGCCACCCGCAGCTCGGTGCCGGTGGCCCACGGCAATAGGGCGATCACCGCCGGAACGAAAAACGCCGGCACCAGCAGCAGGCCGGCCCAGGCGTAACCGAGGACGCGCTGATGGCGCAGTTCGATGCTGTTGCCGGCGACGACGACGACGGCAAGTCCGGAGAGCACCAGAAGCGGCGCGGCGCCGCCGACCGGAAAACGTTCCCCGGCGAGCGCGATGACGACGGTCGCAAGCAGCGCGGGCACCAGCGCGAATGCGACAACGAAAGTAATCCCGTCCGGCGTGACCGGAGCGCGGTTGACCGCCGGCGCCGATTGTGCGCGCGTACGCGGCCAGCCGCTCGCCAGCACCACCAGAACGGCGAGACCGGCATGGGCAACAAGCAGCGCCGCGAGGAGCCGAAGCCACGCGGCCGTATTGCTGGCGGCGATTCCGGCGCCGCGCAATCGCGCAAGCACTGGCAGCAAAGCGACGCCCGACCGTTCCAGCCAGTAGACATGCACGCAGAGAAAGCCGATCAGCGCCGCCAGCACGATCCACGGCTCGGGTGCCTGCGCCGCCGCGCGCCCGCGCTCGGTCAGCGCGGCAATCAATAAAAGCGCCGCAAACAGGATGAGCGCGCCGTCGCTGCTTATGAGCAGGAGCGCGATTGCTCCTCCGAGCGCATACCAATATTGGCGCCGGCTCTCCATCACTGCCCGCCAATAGAACAACAACGCTGCCGCCCACAGCGCCATGCCGAGGATCGGCGGGCCGAAATCCGGCGTCGGCACGGCGAAAACGGAAATGCCGACCATGAGCAGCACCGCCATGACCGCGTGGGTGGCGCCGACAATGGCGCGGCCAAGCGCAAACAGGCACCAGTAGGTTGCGATCAGACAAAGCTGCGACAGCGCATAAACGCCGAGCAAGCCGGCGGTGCGGAAGGCGATTTCCGCGAGCCAGTAAGCGAGCGGCGGGCCGAAATCGCCGTTGAGCTGGAATTGATGGCCGACAGCGAGCAGTTCAGGCAGCCCGCCGGGCGGCGCTGCGTAGAAAATGAGCGGCACCAGGATCCACAGCACCGCCTGTGCCAGCGTCGCCAGCCAGAAGACCAGCAACGGACGCGCGCGCAAACCTTCGAGATAGAGGGGAACGTGAAACATCGGGCCCTGGTGGAGCGGATTTGACATTCGCCACCCACGGACCATTAGAGCGGCGTGCCGTCTTACGGCTGCGCAGCTAGAGAGGCAATACGGCGGTCACGATCTCGTCGGCGTCGGCCAATTCGGCGAGCGCACCGGCCACCGGCGAGAATGAGCGCCGGTGATGCACCGTCGGCCCCAGCCGGTCGAGCGCGGCAAAATGCTCCGGCACGCTGTAGCCCATGTGGCGCTCGAAGCCGTAGCCGGGATGCGCGGCGCCGAGGCACGTCATCAGCCGGTCGCGCGTGACCTTGGCGACGATCGAGGCTGCCGCAATCGAGGCCACCAGACCGTCGCCGCCGATCACCGCCTGACAGTCGCAGCCAGCATGGATGCGATCGCGGCCGTCGACGAAAACGAGTTGCGGCTTGACCGGCAGCGAAGCCACCGCGCGCGTCAGCGCCCACAGCGACGCGCGCAGGATGTTGTCGCGGTCGATGCGCGAGGGCGGCGCCATCGCCACCGCCACCTGCGCGCGCGCGCAAATGCGCTCGTACAAAACTTCGCGCCGCTCGCGCGTAAGCCGTTTGGAATCGTCGAGGCCGCGCGGAACATTATCGGGATCGAGGATGACAGCGGCGGCTACCACCGGTCCGGCCAGCGGGCCGCGGCCGGCCTCGTCGCAGCCGGCGACTGGCCACACTCCGCGCTTGAGCGCGGCGCGCTCGCGGCGAAAGGTCGGGCGAGCGACCTCTTCGTCGAGCGGCAGGCGCGGCGCGGCCTTGGGCGCTGCTTTGGGGGCGGTGCGACTCATGCCGCGATGTTGACCACGGCCGCTCGCGCCCCGCAACGCGGACGGCGTGAGGCTCAAGAATTGCGGGGATTAATCCGCCGCCGTTCACGGCGGCTATGTCACCCGCACTCAGCCGAACAAACTGAGCTGATCCGAGGCGGCTAGCGGCGGACGGAAGTGCTCGGTCGTGGTCTTCACGCTGGTCGCATTAAAGCCGAGCTTTTCGCGGACGATCTCGAACCGCCGCCCGATCATCCAAGCGATCGGGCCGGACCCCGTCATGCGCTGGCCGAAGCTTAAATCGTAGTCCTTGCCGCCACGCACGTCGCGGATGAGCTTGAACACGTGCCGATGCCGGTCGGGGAAGTTCTCCATCAACCATTCGCGGAACAGGTCGCGCACTTCAAGCGGCAAGCGCAGGAGTACATAGCCGGCGTGGCGCACGCCGGTTGCGGCGACGGCTTCGAGGATGCGCTCGATCTCGGCGTCGTTGATCGCTGGAATGACCGGCGCTACCAGGGTCGATGTCGGGATCCCCGCGTTGACCAGTTGCCGCATCGTCTCCAGCCGGCGCGGCGGCGTCGACGCGCGCGGCTCCATGATGCGCGCGAGCTTCGGATCAAGCGTCGTCACCGACAGCGCCACTTTCACCAGATCGCGCTTGGCCATGCGCGCGAGAATGTCGAGATCGCGCAGCACCAGCGCCGACTTGGTGACAATGCCGACCGGATGGCCAGCGCGCTCCAGCATTTCGAGAATGCGGCGCATGATCTGATAGCGGCGTTCGATCGGCTGATACGGGTCGGTGTTGGTGCCGATGGCGATGATCTTCGGCTGATAGCCGGGCGCCGACAACTCGCGCTCCAGCAATTCGGGCGCGTTCGGCTTCATGAACAGCTTCGATTCGAAATCGAGGCCGGGGGAGAGGCCGAGATAGGCGTGCGTCGGCCGCGCGAAACAATAAACGCAGCCGTGCTCGCAACCGCGATAGGGATTGATCGAACGGTCGAAGGAAATATCCGGCGAGTCGTTGCGGGTGATGATTCGCCGCGTGGCGTCGACCGTCACGCTGGTCTTGAACGGCGGCAGATCGTCGATATTCTGCCAGCCGTCGTCGAACACGACGCGCGCCAGCGGCTCATAGCGGCCCGAAGCATTGGACGCCGTGCCGCGGCCGCGACGTCGGTCGCGACCGACGGCGGTCGCCAACTCGCCCGCCGGCGCAGAGGGTACCGGCGCCGGCGGGCGTTTCAACGCGGACGAACGGGTCATGGTGTGAGGCTCCGGCCACTAAGCTAACGCGTCAGAGCGAACAAAACAAGAACAACTTTGTGTGAGTTGTGGAAAGGCTTGGAAATAAAGGCCCAAGGAACGTAAAGCCGGCCTCATCCCGTTACCGCGGGGAGGCAGACGAGGCCTATGCTGAGCGTCATCATTGCGACCCTGGATTCGGAACGCGCGCTGGTGCCGACGCTCGCCGCGCTCGTGCCGGGCGCGACCTCCGGCCTGGTGAGCGAAGTCATTCTGGTCGACGCCGGCTCGCGCGACGAGACTGCGGTGGTCGCCGACATCGCCGGCTGCAAGTTTCTGGCGATTGAGGGAGCATTGGGAAAGCGGCTCAAATCCGCGTCGGCGGCGGCGCGGGCGCCTTGGCTCCTGTTCCTGCGGCCCGGAATCGTCCTCGATGCTTCCTGGATCGCCGAAGTACGGTGCTTCGTCGAACAATCGCGGCCGCCCGACCGCGCCGCGGTATTCTGGCGCAGCCCGCCCTCTCAGCCCAGTTTGCGCGACGCACTCACGCTCGCCGCAGCCGCGCTGGGCGCGCTTCCTCGCCCGGAGCAGGGCCTGGTGATCCGCAGCGAATTCTACCGCCAGCTCGGCGGCCATTCCGAAACCGTCGCTGACGCAGAAGCCGAATTCCTCCGCCGCATCGGCCGACGCCGGATCACGACCCTTTCGACCGGCGCATTCGCCGCGCGATAACGCCCGCAGATACTTGACTTAGTCAAGTATCTGCCCGAACTTTGCCGGCATGATCGTGCAGGACCGCCAGCGTCGCATCGCCGCGGTGCGCCGCTTCAACCGCTTCTACACGCGCCAGCTCGGCGTGTTGCGCAAGAATTTCCTCGACAGCCCCTACTCGCTCGGCGAAGCGCGCGTGTTGTACGAGATCGCCAGCGGCGACGCGCGGACCGCGAGCGAGATCGGCCGCGCGCTTGACCTCGATGCCGGCTATCTGAGCCGCACTTTGCGCGACTTCGAGCGACGCGGATTGATTGCACGGATGCCGTCGCCGAAAGACGCGCGGCAAAGCCGCCTCGTTCTCAGCAAAAGCGGGCGGCAGGCCTTCGCGCCGTTGCAGCGCCGCTCGCAGCGCCAGGCCGGCGATTTCCTCGACAAACTGTCCGGAGCGCAGCAAGCCCGCCTGGTCGAGGCTATGACGACGATCGAGCGCCTGCTCGAAGCGCCCGCAGCCGCGCCGGCCAAACGCCGGCCCTACATCCTGCGCGGGCCAAAGCCGGGCGACTTCGGCTGGATCGTCAAGCGCCACGCCGAGCTTTATGCCGAGGAACATGGCTGGGTCGCGCCGTTCGAGGGGTTATGCGCGCAGATCGTCGCTGACTTCGTCAACAAATTCGATCCAAAGCGCGAGCGCTGCTGGATCGCCGAGTTGGACGGCGAGAGAGTGGGCGCGATCATGCTGGCGAAAGATTCAAACGACGTCGCCCGCATCCGGCTGTTGCTGGTGGATCCAAAAGCGCGCGGGCTTGGGCTGGGGGCAAAGCTGACCAACGAATGCATCCGCTTCGCGCGCCGTGCCGGCTACAAGAAAATCACGCTGTGGACGCATCGCGTGCTGACTGCTGCGCGCCACATCTATCAGAAGGCAGGCTTTCGGCTCACGCGCTCCGAACGGCACCGCAACTGGGGCAAGCCGGTGATCAGCGAGCATTGGGATTTGGAGTTATAGGCTTGCGCTGCAAGAGCGGTCGGCAAAAGTGGCTGCCGGTTCTGCGTCCGACCGCGCTCGCAAATTTTTAGTGGCACGCAATCCGGGCGGCTAACCGGTATCCACTAAGCCTGATTGCGTGCCTTCGGCCGGCGCAGATGCTCCTCGAGCCGCGGCATGATCTCCACGAAGTTGCACGGGCCGTAACGATAATCGAGCTGGTGCACCAGGATTTCGTCCCAGGCATCCTTGCAGGCGCCGGGCGAGCCGGGCAGGCAGAAAATATAGGTGCCGCCGGCCACGCCCGCCGTGGCCCGCGATTGAATCGCCGAGGTGCCGATCTTCGGGAAGCTCACCACCAGGAACAGCGCAGAGAATGCGTCCATCTTTTTCTCGAACAACGGCTCGACCGCTTCCGGCGTGACGTCACGGCCGGTGAATCCCGTGCCGCCGGTGGTGATGATCACATCGATGACCGGGTCGGCGATCCAGGCTTTGACGCGCGAGCGGATGGCGCCGATGTCGTCTTGCACGATGCCCCGCTCGGCGACCAGGTGGCCGGCGGTGCCGATGCGTTGCACCAGGAGGGCGCCTGACTTGTCGTCCTTGAGATTGCGGGTATCGGAGACGGTCAGCACCGCGATTTTGAGCGGCACGAACTCCTTACTCTCGTCAACGCCGGACATGACTACACCTGCACGCGATTACCAAACGCCCAATACTACACTAAAGCGGGTTAGCCGACATGGTATCGCAGGTTTGCGGGTCGCCGGAATTAAAGCCGTTCAGGAACCAGCGCTTGCGCTGCTCGGAAGTGCCATGGGTGAAGGCGTCGGGCACCACGTAACCTTGCGCCTGTTTTTGTAGCCGGTCGTCGCCGATCGCGGCGGCGGTCTGCAACGCCGCATCAACATCGCCGGCTTCGAGGAAGTTGTGCTTTTTCTGGGCGCGATTGGCCCACACCCCAGCATAGCAATCCGCCTGCAGCTCGACGCGCACCTGCAACCGGTTCTGCTCGGTCTTGCTGGCTGATGCTTGTTGCTGTGCCATTACCCGCGGCAACAGGCCGAGCTCGTCCTGCACGTGGTGGCCGACTTCATGAGCGATCACATAGGACTCGGAAAATTTGCAGGCGTTGCTGTTGGCGCAGCCGCCGAATTTGTATTCCAGATCGTCGAAGAAGGAGAGATCGAGATAGATGCGCTGGTCGCGCGGACAGTAAAACGGCCCCATGGCCGACTGCGCGTACGCGCACGGCGTCTGCTCGACATCCTTGAACAGGCGCAACCGCGGCGGATGGTAGGTCCGTCCGTTGGCGGCGAAGATTTCTTTCCAGCGATCCTCGGTATCGCCGAGCACCAGAGCGACGAACTTGCCGGTCGGATCGGTCGGCATGCCGGCGACGACCGGCGGCGACGGGCCGGCCTGCTGCTGCGTCGGCGTACCGCCGGCGAGGATCTGCGCACCGTTGAGCAGCACGCTCGGATCGATACCGAAATACCAGCTGATCAATCCGATAATGATGACGGTGCCGATGCCGAGCCCGCCGGTCCCGCCCGGAAAACCGCCGAACGAGCCGCTGCCTTCACGGTCATCTTCGACATTGGTGCTGGGACGAAAGTCATCTGTGCGCATCGGCCATCTCCTTCCGCGAGCCCCCGCGCGCGCTAGTTTGCCTGTCTTTTATCACGTCCGATTGTACCAGCGTGGGACACGAATTAACCAAGTGTTTCCCGGCATTTATTGCCTAGCGGAAGCCCTCGCCAAGTAACTCGATTTTTACCTTGCTCCGGCATCTTCCTCACCGTCGGTTGTAGGTCCCGCGTCGCCGATCGCGTCGCCTGAGTTCAGAGTTCTGAGTCATGGTTGTGTCGCGTCGCGGGGCGTCCGTCAGGACGCCCCGCGTGAGTTTTGAGTCCCGCGAAACCACGGCGTCCGCGCGCATCGTCGTCGGCGATTGCGTTGCCGAGATGGCAAAGCTGCCGGCCGCTTCGGTCGATCTCGTTTTCGCCGACCCGCCGTACAATTTGCAGCTCCAGGGCGATCTCAAGCGTCCGGACGATTCGCGCGTTGACGCAGTCGACGACGATTGGGACAAATTCGCGAGCTTCTCCGCGTATGACGATTTCACCCGCGCCTGGCTGACCGCCACCCGCCGAGTGATGAAGCCGACCGCCACACTTTGGGTGATAGGCTCGTATCACAACATTTTCCGGGTCGGCGCGGTCATGCAAGATCTCGGCTTCTGGATCCTCAATGACATCGTCTGGCGCAAATCGAATCCGATGCCGAATTTCCGCGGCCGCCGTTTTACCAACGCGCACGAAACCCTAATTTGGGCGGCGCGCGATGCCGCCAAGCGGAATTATACCTTCAATTACGAAGCGCTGAAGGCCGGCAACGAAGACGTGCAGATGCGCTCAGACTGGTTCATTCCGCTGTGCACCGGCGAAGAGCGGCTGAAAGGCCGCGACGGCAAGAAGCTGCATCCGACGCAGAAGCCCGAGGCGTTGCTGGCGCGCGTGATCCTCGCGGCGTCGCGCCCGGACGATCTCGTGCTCGACCCGTTCGCCGGGACCGGCACGACCGGGGCGGTCGCGCACCGGATGCGCCGCCGCTTCATCGGCTTCGAACGCGAGCGTGATTATGTCGCCGCCGCCGAGCGGCGGATCGCCGCGACCGAGCCGATGGCGGAGCCGGCGCTGGCGGCATTCATGACCGCGCGCGAAGCGCCGCGCGTGCCGTTCGCGGCGTTGCTCGAGCGCGGCTTGGTGACGCCGGGAGTCAAGCTCGTCGACGCCAAGAAGCGCCATCGGGCGCTGGTTCGCGCCGACGGCGCAATTGCGCTCGGTGAGAATGTCGGATCGATCCATCGCATCGGCGCGCTGGCGCAGGGACTGGAAGCCTGCAACGGCTGGACCTTCTGGCACGTCGAGACAGCGCAGGGGCTTACCGTGATCGACACGCTGCGCGCGCAGGTGCGCGCCGAAATGGGTGCCGGCTAACCAACACTAGTTTTCCAACGCGTGCGCGACAACCTTGCGCATGAGGCTCGGCAAAGCTTCGCCGGCAAGCTCCGTGATCGGAACCCACCGGGTGCCGGCCGGCGCTTTCATCCGCGCCGGCACTTCCGCGAGATAAACGGACAATTCGAGCGGGAAATGCGTGAAGACGTGGCGGACGATTCCGGCGGTGCGCCGCCAGGCGATCCGCTTTCTCCCCGATGAAAACCGCGGCACGGCGGCGAGCGCTTCGCCTTCGGCAAAATCCTTCGACCATTGCGTCGTCGGCACTTCGGTCATGCCACCGAGCAAACCCTTCGCCGGGCGGGTGCGCACCAGCACATAACCGTCAGGCCGGCGCGCAACGAAAGCCGCGCCGCGGCGCAAGTCGCTTTCGCGTTTCGGCATCCGGCGTGGATACGTCTCCGCGTCGCCGCGTGCTCGCGCCGCACACGCGTCGTTCCACGGGCACAGCGCGCACGCCGGTTTCTTCGGCGTGCAGAGCGTGGCGCCGAGATCCATCATCGCCTGGGCAAAATCGCCGGCGCGGTGCCGTGGCGTCAGTTCGCGCGCCAGCCGGCGCAAGAAGGCCTTGGAGACGGGCAATGGTTCGGTGACGGCGAACAACCGGGCGGTCACGCGCTCGATATTGCCGTCGACTGGGCTCGCCGGCGCGTCGAACGCAATCGCGGCAATCGCGGCGGCGGTGTAATCGCCGATGCCGGGAAGCATGCGCAATTCCGCTTCGCTTGCGGGAAATTTTCCGTCGTGCCGTTCGACCACGGCAAGTGCGCAGGCATGCAGGTTGCGGGCGCGTGCGTAATAACCGAGCCCGGCCCACACCTTGAGCACTTCGCCAAGCTGTGCGGCGGCGAGCGCATGCACGTCGGGCCAGCGGGCAAGAAAGCGCTGGTAGTACGGCACGACGGCGCGAACCGTCGTCTGCTGCAGCATGATTTCGGACAACCAGACACGATATGGATCGGCGTGCTCGCCGCGCGCGGCCCGCCACGGCAGCGCCCGGCGGTGACGGTGATACCAGGCGAGCAAGACGGTGGGTTGCGGGCATGACGCCTCCGCTCCGACCCGCGCCTCCTGTCGCCGGAGAGCTTTGACTGCTACCGTCATTTGCGTTTTCCGCGTCGCCGCTGGCATGACAGAGCTACTAGTGCGGTGGATTTGAAGTTCCTACAATGGGCCGGCCCCCTCGTATAGGAACTTCAAATCCAGAGCCGCACTAGAAACCATACGCTTCTAGTGTCCCTTTGATTCCGAAGTTCGCACGAGAGGTCGCCGCAGATGTTAGCGAACTTCGGAATCGGGACGCTAGCGTGAACAAGCCCTCCCACTCCTTTGCCAAGCCGCTGCGCGAGCTCCTCGGCAGGGTGGTCGGCGAAACCTTTACCCGGCAGGGCTTCGCCTCGGCCGAGTTGGTGACGCGTTGGACCGAGATCGCCGGCGCCGAGATCGCCGCGCATAGCGAGCCGATCAAGATTCAATGGCCGCGCTGCAATGAACCCGGCACACGGCCGCCCGGTACGCTAGTCCTGCGCGTCGAGGGGCCGGCAGCAATCGAGGTGCAGCATCTTGCCGGCGTGATCTGCGACCGCGTGAATTGTTTTCTCGGCTGGCGTGCCGTCGAGCGGATCGCCTTGCGCCAAGCCCCGCTGCGCCGCGCCGCGCGCACGAACGCTCCCGCGATCGATGCGGCGAGGGCCGCGCGCATTGCCGCCAATCTGCCGGAGATCGCCGACGACGATCTGAAACAGGCGCTGGCCCGGCTTGGCGCGGCCATCAAGCGGCCGTGACCGCTGCGACCGCGCGGGGTCTTGGCGGGATGTCCGGCCAGTGCCACATTCGCGCTCCACTCTTGGTCCGTAAATCCTTTGTCACATGAGGAGCCGATCTTGCCCCTGACCCGCCGCCAATTTTACACGGCTGCCGCGATTGCCGCGCTGGCAGGGACGGAAACCGCCGGCACTGTCTTTTCGCGCGGCGCCAAGGCTGACACGCCGGAAACCGATCAAGCGGAACTGGCGAAAGCGGGGCCAGCGGGCGACGTCGTGCTCGGTTCCGACAAGGCGCTGGTGACCGTCATCGAATACGCCTCGCTGACTTGTCCGCATTGCGCGCATTTTTCGACCGCGACCTTCCCTGAGCTGCAGAAGCGCTACATCGATACCGGCAAGGTGCGTTTTATCTTCCGCGAGTTCCCGCTCGACGCGCTGGCCGCCGCGGGATTCATGCTGGCGCGGTGCGCCGGCAACGACAAATTCATCCCGGTGATCGAGGCGCTGTTCGCCAAGCAGCAGGAATGGATGGTCAAGGAGCCGATTCCGCCATTGCGCGAGATTGCCAAGCAGTTCGGTTTCACCGAGCAATCTTTCGACGCGTGCCTGGCGAATCAGAAGGTGCTCGACGAGATCCAGGAGGTACGCGATCGCGCCGCCACCAAGCTTGGGGTCAACTCGACGCCGACTTTTTTCATCAACGGCAAGAAGTTCGTCGGCGACCAGTCGATCGACGCGATGGCCAAGGAGATCGACCCCTATCTCAAGGACGGATAAGGGTTTTTTGCCGTCGCCCGGGGCCGCAAGCCAATCCCTTGGCGGGCCGACTAGCGGTTGAGCCGCAGCGAAAATCTGGATAACACGGCGGCGCTGTTGCGCTCCTAGGCGCGACGATTCATTCTCCGCGCCGATGCGGCACCAGGGCGACCCACTGCCCCTAAGGGCGTGAGCCTTCAGGGATTCTTGGCCGCCGCAGCGGGCCATGGACCTGATAATCGAATGAAGCTCACGCGGCTGCGCCTGATCGGCTTTAAGTCCTTTGTCGAGCCGACCGACTTCGAGATCGAAGCCGGTTTGACCGGCGTGGTGGGCCCGAACGGCTGCGGCAAGTCCAACCTGGTTGAGGCCGTGCGCTGGGTCATGGGCGAGAACTCTTACAAGGCCATGCGCGCGTCCGAAATGGACGACGTAATCTTCTCCGGCAACACCGACCGGCCGTCGCGCAACAACGCCGAAGTGAGCGTTTTGATCGACAACAGCGACCGCAAGGCGCCGGCCGCTTTCAACGACGAAGAAATGCTGGAAATCTCGCGCCGCATCACCCGCGAGCAGGGCTCGGTCTTCCGCATCAATGGCCGTGAGGTTCGCGCGCGGGACGTCACCGTGGTGTTCGCGGACGCCTCCACCGGCTCGCGCTCGCCGGCATTGGTGCACCAGGGCCGCATCGGCGAAATCATCCAGGCACGTCCCGACCAGCGCCGCCGCGTGCTGGAAGAAGCGGCCGGTATTTCCGGGCTGCATGCGCGCCGCCATGAGGCGGAGCTGCGGCTCAAAGCCGCCGAGCATAATCTCGCGCGGGTGGAGGACGTCATTCAGCAGTTAGCGGCGCAGGTCGCCTCGCTCAAGACGCAGGCGCGGCAAGCGGTACGTTACCGCAACATTTCCGGCCAGGTGCGCAAGATCGAAGCGCTGCTGCTGCATCTGCGCTGGATGGCGGCAAAAGCCGAAGTCGCCGAGACCGAGCGCATCAAGGACGAAACCGTCCGCGTGGTCGCCGCCCGCACCGGCGAGCAGGCTGCCGCCACGACCAAGCGGGCGGAAGTCGCGTCCACGCTTCCGGCGCTGCGCGAGACCGAGGCGAGAGCCGCGGCCGCTCTGCAACGGCTCATCGTCGCGCGCGAGACACTCGAGCAGGAGGAGGTGCGCGCCAAGGCGCGTATTGAGGAACTCGATCGCCGACTCGAACAATTCGGCGCCGATCTCGACCGCGAGCGCAAGCTCGCCGCCGATGCGACCGCAGCCCTCGACCGCCTTGCCGACGAGGAGAAGACGCTCAAGGCCGAGGCCCAGGCGAAAGCCGCGCGGCTGACCGGCGTGACCGGCCGGGTCGAGAAGGCCGACGCGGCACTCGCCGCATCGGAAAAATCGTTTGCCGAATTGACCGGCGCGCTGGCCGATCTGACCGCCCGCAGCAATCAGCTCCAGGCGGCGGCGCAGGAGCACGCACAACGCGCAACGCGGCTGGAAGCGGAAATTGCCAATATCGAAGCCGGGCTTTCCGCCAGCGGCAGCAACACACCCGATCTTTCCGCACTCGACAAGTCGCTCGCTGCCGCGCAGCGCGCGCTGGCGGAGGCGGAGAAAGCCGCGCAAGCCGCCGAGTTCGCGCACGCACGCGCGCGCGAGAAGGTCGACGCCGCACGCGCCCCGCGCGCCGCCGCCGAGCAAAGGGTGCAGCGGCTGGAAACCGAAGCGAAGACCATCGGCAAACTTATTGCGGTCGAGAACAAGAATCTCTGGCCGCCGGTGATGGATGCGCTCACCGTGAGCAAAGGTTATGAAAAGGCGCTTGGCGCCGCGCTCGGCGACGACCTCGACGCGCCGGCCGACAAATCCGCGCCGATGCACTGGGCGGGCGCCGCGGTTGACGCCGCCGATCCGGCGTTGCCGCCAGGCGCCGCCGCGCTGTCGCGTTACGTGAAGGGGCCGCCGGAACTGGCGCGACGGCTGGCGCAGATCGGCGTGGTGGAGCGCACCGACGGGTCGCGCCTTGCGGCTGCGCTTAAGCCCGGCCAGCGGCTGGTCTCACGCGAGGGCGACTTCTGGCGCTGGGACGGTTTCGCCGCCGCCGCACACGCCCCGACCGGCGCCGCGCGCCGACTCAACGAGCGCGGCCGGCTGCAGGCGATCGAAGGAGAACTTTCGGCAGCGCGCGCGGACGTGGAGGCCAAGCAGCGCGCCGTTGCTGTCGCCGAAGCGGCGCTCGCCGCGGCCGCAGCCGCCGAGACCGCCGCACGCGAAAGCTGGCGCGAGTCCCAGCACGTCGCTGACGCGACACGTGAGGAGCATGCCGCCGCCGAACGCGAGATCAGCCGCAACGCGGCGCGCATTTCCGCGCTCAAGGAAGCAAAACAACGCACCACCAGCGGCCACGAGGAGGCGATCGCCGCGCGCAAGAGCGCGGAGCAGGCGCTCGCCGCCCTGCCCGCCAGCGCCGATCTCGAAGCCAAGCTCGTCAAGATCAATGCAACAATCGCGCGCGACCGCGCGGCGCTGGCCGAGGTGCGCGTGGAAGCGCAGGCAATCGCGCGCGAAGCTGAGCTTGCCGACCGCCGGCTCCAGGCCATCGCCACCGAGCGCGCCGGCTGGGACGAACGTAAGGAAGGCGCCGCGGCGCAGATCGCCACCATCGGCCGACGCACCGAGGAAGCGAAGGCCGAACGCACCGAACTCGCCAACGCGCCGGCGAAATTTGCCACTCAGCGCTACGCGCTGATCGGCGAGATCGAGACCGCGACGGCGGCCCGACGCACCGCCGCGGACCGTTTGGCTGAAGCGGAGACCGCGCTCGCCGAAGCCGACAAGATCGCGCGCGCGGCGCTCGAAGCTGTCGGCGAGGCCCGCGCCGAAGCCGCCCGCGCCGAGGAACGGCGCGATGGCGCCAAGCGCCGGCTGGCCGACATCGAACACGAAATCCGCGATGCACTCGACGTAGCGCCCGAAGGCGCGGCCGAAATCGCTGAGCTAAAGGCCGGCGAGGCGCTGCCGGAAATCGGCGAAGTCGAAGCCAAACTTGACCGCATCCGGCGTGAGCGTGAACGGCTCGGCTCGGTCAATTTGTTGGCCGAGCAAGAGCTGCAAGAGGTCGAGGCGCAGCATGGCAAGCTCGCCGGCGAGTGCGACGACCTGATCGAGGCCATCAAAAAGCTGCGTCAGGGCATTCACAACCTCAACCACGAGGCGCGGGAGCGGCTGCTCGCCTCATTCGTGACTGTCAACGCGAATTTCCAGAAGCTTTTCACCGAGCTGTTCGGCGGCGGGACGGCCGAGCTGCAGCTGATCGAGAGCGACGATCCGCTCGAGGCCGGCCTTGAAATCATGGCCAAGCCCCCCGGCAAGAAGCCGGTGACGTTGTCACTTCTGTCCGGCGGCGAGCAGGCGCTGACCGCGCTGGCGCTGATTTTCGCCGTGTTCCTCACCAATCCGGCGCCGATCTGCGTGCTCGACGAAGTGGACGCGCCGCTCGACGACTACAATGTCGAGCGTTTTTGCGACCTGCTCGACGAAATGACCCGCTCGACCGACACCCGCTTCGTCATTATCACACACAATCCGATCACCATGGCGCGGATGAACCGCCTCTACGGCGTGACCATGGCCGAGCGCGGCGTCTCGCAGCTCGTTTCGGTCGATTTGCAGGGCGCGGTGAAGATGCGGGAAGCAAACTAGAGCGCGCTACAGTTTTCCTCATTTCGCAAGCTTGAACAAACGCTGCGCATTGGTGCGGCCGATCTTGATCCGGTCATTCTCGCTGATCGGACAATTATCGAACCAATTGGCGGCTTGATCGATATTCTCAAACGGCCAGTCAGCCGAGAACATGATCCGGTCCGCGCCAAGCTCGGCCATCGCGGCGAGCAGCGACGGCGTGTGGAAGTTGCCAGACGTCGTCACGTAAAAATTTTCGCGGAAATAGTCGCGGATCGGCCGCTTCGCCGGATAAGCGTTGCGCTGCGGCACCCAGGCGTTGGCGTTGTCGACGCGCCAGAGGCCGTAGGGCAAATTCTCGCCGAGATGGCCAAGGATAATCTGCAACCGCGGATGCGCGTCGAATAATCCGGAGCCCATCAAGCGGAGTGCGTGCACCGCGGTCTCATGTCCGAATCCCCAGACCGGGCCGAGCAGCCAGGCATGTCCTTCGTAGATTTTCGCGTCGCGCGGCAGCGGATTGCGCGGGTGAAGGTAAAACGGCACGTCGAGCCGCTCGACCGCCGCCCAGAACGGCCGGTATTGCGGCAGATCGTAATACGCGGCCGTATCCGCGTTGCCGACTTGCGAAAATCCGTTAACCAGCGCGCCGCGAAAGCCGAGTTCCTTGACGCAGCGCTCAAGTTCGCGCACCGCGCGCTCCGGATCCTGCATCGGCAACGCCGCCAAGGCCTGGAAACGGTCCGGCCGCTTGCGCACGTTTTCCGCCAGAAACTCGTTCGCCTTGCGCGCGACCTCGGCCGCCAGTCCCGGATCGGGAATGCCCTGCACCGCCGGCGCGTTAAGCGACAGCAGCATCATTTCGATGCCGTATTGGTCCATCAGTTTAAGCCGCCGGTCTTGCACGTCGATCAGGCGGCTTTTGAGTTCCTGCCAGACCCGATCGGGAAATGGCGTGCCGAAATTGCTCGCCGTTTCTTCGATGGCGACGTGTTCTTCGAGCGTAATCTTGCCCTGCATAAACTTTCCTCCGGCGGCGGCCGACCGGAAGCCGGCGCGTTAAGCTTTAACAACCTCTTTCGTTGCGGATTTCGCGCGCGGTTTCAAGTGCGCGCACACTGGCGTGGTTTTGGCGACCAAGCGGGCTGAAGCTCTCGCGTTGTTCCATATCGGGGCAGCGGTTGGGAGACGTGTCGCAGGAAACAGGTCACCGCGCCGATGAATACGCAGCAAAATTATACCCTCGCCTCGCGGCCGCAAACTCGGCGGGTGTTGCGCGGCTGGGCGGTGCTGTCGCGCGGCACGTTCTCCGCCGCGATCTTTCTCACCAACATCGCGCTGATCGTGGCCATGTCGGTGACCACCGGCGTCGCGTTCAACCTGGTGGTGCACGGCTATCGCGGCGACGTCCCCTCCTTCGTCCAGGTCGGCGTGCTGGCGACAAGCATCTTTGCCATCTCCAAGCTGTTCCGGCGCGAATATCGGCTGCCAAACTTCTTCAATTTCAAGCCGCACGCCCGGCGCACCATCCAGCTGTGGAACGTCACGCTGATCTCCCTCCTGATGCTCGGCTTCCTCGCCAAGGCCAGCAGCGATTATTTGCGCGGCTGGTTCGTGCTCTTCTACGTCACGGCGCTGATCGCGCTGATCGTGCTGCGCTAAGTGATCGTGCTATCACCGCGCTGGCGACGCTCGGCCCGGTCAACAGCCTGCAAGTCACCCGCCGCGCGCTTACCCGTTTCGAGATCATTCAGAAGCGGATGTTCCACCTGGCGCTGGCGGCCGGCGCGCTGCTTCTGGCAACACCGCTCCTCCTCCTGGTCGCGATCCTGATAAAGCTCGACAGCCGCGGACCCATCTTCTTCGTGCAGCGCCGCTACGGCTTCAACCAGCAGCCGTCCGAATCATCAAGTTTCGCACCATGCACACGCTGGACGACGGTTGCCAGCAGGCCAAACGCGGGGATGTGCGCCTGACACGCGTCGGTGCGTGGCTGCAGCGCCGGAACATCGACGAGATTCCGCAGCTGTTCAACGTGCTGACCGGCGATATGTCGCTGGTCGGGCCGCGCCCGCATCCGTTGCCGCTCGACGAGGATTATCAGCGGCGTATCTCGCTGTACGCGCGCCGGCACAACGTCAAGCCGGGCATCACCGGCTCGGCGCAGATCCACGGTTATCGCGGCGAAACCGACACTGACGAAAAGATGCACAACCGGATCAAGTATGATCTGTCCTACATCGACAACTGGTCGCTTTGGCTCGACCTGAAGATCATAGTCCGCACCGTACTCTCGCGCACCGCTTACCAGAACGCGTACTCAGCCGCGCCGCGGCCACGCAGATCCCGCCTAAGATTTTACTTTAGTGTTGAAAATGAAAAATGGCCGGGCAAGCCTGGCCATTTGCGATTGCTAAATTGTCTGGAGTTAGCCGACCAGCGCCGAGATAGCGAACACCGCGCCGATGGTGATCAGCACCGTCGAAAGCCACAGCACGCCGATCAGCAGCCCAACCGGACGCGGCTTTGGCATCGCCGCGGGAGTGGCGTCGGTCCGCGATTCCATGGCCGGATCGGCCCGGCGGAGCGCAGCGGACGCCTTTTCGATAGCGGCGATGTCGCGCTCAAGCTGGGCCCGGTCCGCGGCCGCCACCGCGTTGGAGGCGTCGATGACCGGCTGCGTGATAACCCGCGCGACGTCGTCCGTGCCGATATCCTCAAGCACGGCGCGAGCTGTCGCGCCGTTGGGCGGGAGAAAACCGAATGTTGCTCTGACATAACGTGTATCCTGCTTGTTTGATAGTTTTTACAGCCCGGGGGCGCGATATTCATCGCCGGTCAACCTTAACGGCGGCGCGGAATGATCCTATGTAATGCGCAGCCTTTAAGCCTGGGAGGAAGCCGCCGATGAGCTCTTCGACACTGATCGTCATTGCCGTGCTCGTAGTCGTCGTTGTGTGGCTCATCTCGATCTACAACGGCCTGGTTTCGATGCGGCAGCGGGTTAACGGCGCCTTCGCCGACGTCGACGTGCAGTTGCGGCAGCGCCACGACCTTGTTCCCAATCTGGTCGAGACGGTTAAAGGCTATGCCGCGCACGAACGCGGCACCCTCGACGAGGTGGTCAAAGCGCGCAATGTGGCAGCGGCCGCGCAAGGCCCGGCGCAGCGGGCGGCCGCGGAAAGCATGCTGACCGGAGCACTCCGCCAATTGTTCGCGCTTGCAGAGTCCTATCCGGACCTCAAGGCCAGCGCCAATTTCCAGCAATTGCAGGCGGAGTTGACCGACATTGAAAACAAGATCGCCGCCGCGCGGCGCTATTTCAACAACGCCGTGCAGGAATACAACACCGGTATCCAGCGGTTCCCCGCTGCCTTGTTCGCGTCGGTTTTCGGTTTTGCCCCGAAGGAGTTTTTCGATCTCGGCGACGAACGCAAAACTGCCGGCGAAGCTCCCCAGGTCAAATTCTAGGGCGGCATGCTTCGGCCATGGCCGCCTACGGACTCTACAGTCATATCCAGTCCAACCGGCGGCGTTCGTTGGCGCTGGTGGCCGGTCTGTTCTTGCTGGTGTACCTGCTGGTCTACGCCGGCGCGCTGACCGCGGAGGCGCTCTCGGTCGATGCCGACCTCAATACGCTGATGCAGCTCGCGCTCAACGATCTCATTCGCGCGGCGCCGCTTGCGACGATCGGCACCGCGCTCTGGGTCGTGATCGCCTATTTTTTCCACCAGAACATGATCGACGCGGTGACAGGCGGCCGTGACGTCACCCGAGCACAGGAACCGCGGCTCTACAACATTCTTGAAAATCTCTGCATCTCGCGCGGCATTACCATGCCGAAGCTCAAGGTTATGGACTCGGACGCGCTCAATGCCTTCGCCACCGGCATGAGCGAGAGGCAATATGCCATCACGGTCACGTCGGGACTGCTTGAACGGCTTAACGACGCCGAAGTCGAAGCAGTGCTCGGCCACGAGCTGACGCATATCCGCAACGGCGACGTGCGCATGATGGTGATCGCCGTCATCATCGCCGGTGCGATTTCGTTCTTCGCGGAATTGTTTTTCCGGCTGCGGTTTTACGGCGGCTTCCGCGGCCGATCCTCCAATGACCGGCGCGGCGGTGGCGCCGGTCTCGCAATTCTCATCGCCATCGGGTTTATCGTGGTGGCCTATTTGCTGTCGTTCGTCATTCGTCTGGCGCTGTCGCGCTCGCGCGAATTCCTGGCCGATGCCGGCTCGGTCGAACTGACCAAAAATCCCGACGCCATGATCTCGGCACTGCGCAAGATCGAAGGCCGCGGCGAATTACCCGGCGCGACGTCGGCGGTGATGGAAATGTGCCTCGACAATCCGCGCGAGGGATTCGGCGAATTGTTCGACACCCATCCGTCGGTGGATGCACGGGTCGCGGCTTTGGTGAAGTTCGCCGGCGGTCACGATCCCGGCCCGCTGGTGCTGCCGCCGCAAGCCGACGTGCCCGACTCGGGCGAAGCATTGCCGGTTCGCGGTCCGTGGAGCTCCTCGCCCGAGGACGGGCCGTGGGGTGCGCCGGCGGACGGCGCAAACCAAACCGCGCCTGCGGCGGCTAACGGCAAAACTGAGTCGCCCGCCCTCGGGCCGCCGGCCGGACCGTGGGGACCGCATGGCGGCCAGCCGTAAAGGCGTCACAATTAACCATATCCGATTGCAACTTAAGCCAAACGCCGCATTCTCAAGCATCCACCGCCGGTTAAGGCTTCCAAACAGCGTGCGGTGTGTTAGAAGCGGTTAATGGGGAATGTATGCGTGACGCGCTCGATTCGCCCCCCAGCCATCTGAGGAAATTGAGCGCAGGACACGGCAGGGCTCCCGCCGGCGCGGAGCCAACGAGGGATCGGCCATGGCAAAGCCAACAGTGGTCGTGGTGGGTGCGGACAAAGGTGGCGTAGGCAAGACCACCGTCGCCCGTACGCTGCTCGACTATTTCACGGCGCATCACGTGCCGACACGGGCGTTCGATACCGAATCGCCCAAGGGCACGCTCAGGCGCTTTCATCCCGACATAAGCGAGATCGTCGACGCGACTTCGGTCCCGGACCAGATGCGGATTTTCGACACGCTGTCGACGACGGATGCAAACGTGACGGTGATCGACGTGCGCGCCGGCCTGCTTTCGCCGACTTTGCGCTCACTGCGCGACATCGGCTTCCTCGACGCGGTGAAAAAGGGCCAACTGAATTTCATGGTCTTCCACATCCTCGGCTCGTCGATCGCTTCGCTCAACGAGATCGAGGAAACCTCGACCTTCACCACCGACGGCAAATACTTCCTGGTCAAGAATTTCATCAACAACACAAGTTTCTTCGAGTGGGACCAGCCGACCTACGCGTCGTATTTCCGCAAATTCAAGGACGCGGTCGAGATCACAATCCCGAAGCTCAATGAGATGGCGTTCGAGCAGGTGGAGTTGGCTTCGGTTCCGTTCCTGACCTTCGTCGCCAACAAGGGCCCGAAGGGTGAATCGGCCAACTACTCGTTTGTGTTGCGCGGCTACGTGCGGCACTGGCTCGGCAATGTCTGGGTCGAATACGACCGCATTAAGCTCAACGAAACCGTCTCCAGCGGCGGGCTTGCGCAGAGCGGCCCGCGCGTGCAGGTTGTCAGCCGCTCGTAACGTCGCGCGGCTGTGATGGCGCAGCCCGCTCCTCTCTACATCGTCGCTTCCCCGCGGCCGCGGATCGGCAAGACGCTGGTCGCGCGGCTGCTGTTGGAATTTCTGCGTCAAAGCGGCCGGCCGGTGGCCGGCTATGATATAAATCCGCGCGAGCCCTCGCTGGCGGAACGGTTTCCCAAGCTGGTCTGGCCGGTCGACATTGCCGATACGCGCGGCCAGATGGAATTATTCGACCGGCTGCTCGCCGACGACGCGAGTTCCAGGGTCATCGACCTGGGTTACGGGCCATTCGACCAGTTCTTCGCAGTGATGCGCGACATCGGTTTCGTGCCGGAGGCTAGGCGGCGCGGGATCGAGCCGATCGTTTTGTTCGTCGCCGATCCGTCCGGCTCGGCCATTCGCGCTTACGCCGAGCTGCAGAGCCGAGTGCCCGCGACTTTCGTGCCGGTCTACAATGAATCGGTATCGCTGCTGTTCGCCAAAGGGGATTTTCCGCCGACACGGCTCGAATGTGGCGCAATTCGCATCGCGCGGCTGTCGCCGCTGGTGCGGGGCGTGATCGACCGGCTGAATTTCTCGTTCAACGCTTACATGACCAAACAGCCCGGCGGACCGACCGAAGTCCACCAATGGATCGGCGACGTCTACGCGGAGTTTCGCGACTTCGAACTGCGCTTGCTGATGGGCCGGCTCGGCTCGTCAATTCGCGGCGCGCCGGCGCGGCGAAAAAACCGGCCCGGGCGGTAGCCGCGGGCAAGGCCTCGACACCGCCGGACGGAACGGACTCAGGCGACTTTGATTTTTTGCTGACGCGCCGCGAAATGGCGGAAGTCGATCTCATCCGCAGGGCATGGCCTGCCCAAAAGGTAGCCTTGTGCATGCGTGCAACCCGCGGCATGCACGAGCAGAAGCTGGTCTTCGGTTTCGACGCCTTCGGCCACGGTACCGATGCGCAGACTGCGCCCAAGTCCCGCGACCGCCGAGACGATCGCGGCGCAATCGGCATTTTTGGCGAGCTCGTGTACGAACGAGCGATCAATCTTGATCTTGTCGAACGGAAACATGCGCAGATAACTGAGCGACGAATAGCCGGTGCCGAAATCATCAAGCACGATGGAAATACCCATCTCGCGCAGTTTGTGCAGCGTCTCGACGTTCTCGGCATTGCCCTGCAGCAACACCGTCTCAGTGATTTCAAGCTCCACGCGTTCCGGCGGCAGGCCGGATTCACTCAGCACCCGGCTGAAGTGATCGATCGGCCCGATCTTGCGGAACTGAACCGCCGACAGATTCACGCTGACCTTGATGTCCGACGGCCAACTGACGGCATCCATGCACGCCTTGCGCAGAACCCATTCGCCGATCTGATTGATCAGGCCGGTTTCCTCGGCAAGCGGGATAAATTCAGCCGGCGAAACCATTCCGCGTTGCGGATGGTGCCAACGGATCAATGCTTCGATGCTGGCTATTTGCCGGGTCTGGATATCGACAATCGGCTGGTAATAGATCTCGAACTCGTCATTAGTCAGCGCGTTGCGCAGATCGACCTGATGCGCGCGGCGGGTGCGGACCTCCACTCCCATCGCGTCTTCGAAGAAGCGGTAAGCGTCGCGTCCCTCGGACTTTGTCTTGTAGAGCGCTAGATCGGCGTTCTTCATCAGCTGGTCGACTTCGCTGCCATGCTCGGGCGCGAGCGCAATGCCGATGCTGGTGCCGATATGCAGATTGTGACCTTCGAAATCGTAAGGCGCCGAGATCGCACCCAAAATCTTGCCGGCGGTAGCGATCGCGGCTTCCCGCTGCTCGCCTTCGGCGGTGGCCAGGATCGCGAACTCATCTCCGCCGAGGCGCGCCACTGTGTCGGTTTCACGTATGCAGCCCAACAAACGGCCGGCCACCGCCTTCAACAGCTCGTCGCCGACTGGATGACCCAACGAATCGTTGACCGTTTTGAATAGATCGAGGTCGAGCATGAAAACGGTGAAACGGCTGCCGTAGCGCCGCGAGCGCGCCAGCTCCTCTTCCATCTTTTCCAGCAACACGGCGCGATTGGCGAGGCTGGTCAGGCCGTCATGGCGCGCCATATAGGCGATCTGCGATTCCGCATGTTTCTGCGCGGTAATGTCCTGATGGATGGCGACCCAACCGCCGTCACGCATGGGCTGATGATTGACCGCGAAGACGCGCCCATCGCGCATAATATTCTCAGAATAGCGTGGTTCCCCGCTCCGGACTTCCGCCAGGCGTTCTTCGATATATTGATTTGCATCCTCAGGGCTCTGGCCGGCTGCTACACGCGCCTCCAGGATGGCACGTAATGTCACGCCGCGTTGGGTCTGCGCCTCCGTTAGGCCATACATCTCACCGTACCGTTCGTTGCATACGGTCAGGCGTTCGTTGCGATCGAACATGCAAAGGCCATGCGGCATGTTCTTGAGCGCGGCGTCAAAGCGGAGATTTTGCTCCCGCAACTCGGCTTCGCGATCGCGCAACGCGGCAGTGCGTTCCTGCACCAACTGATCAAGCCCGAGATTGAGCTCTTCGAGCTCCTTGACCATCAGCGCGATGGACCGGTCGGTGCGGTGGCGGTCACTGTCGGATTGGCCGTAAGCCTCGGAAACGAGCCCCAGCAGCACTTCGAGATCGAGCTCACCCGATCCCTTGACCGCTTTTGTCAACTGTCGGGCGAGAAGCTTATGCACCGGGATCGCCCGTCGCCTCGGCAATCGTGGTGACGGTCATTGTCTGGTTGTGCAATTCACAGACACCGGACACGCGATGCGGCGAGATTTCCCCGTAGGAGTAAAAGCCAAGCTGGGGAATTTTCGGACCGAACTCGGCGCTGGTGGCTTCAAGCTCGTCGGCCGTGTGCTGGCCCATGAGCAGGCGGCGTCCGATGCAGCTCACAAGGATGGCGAGCCGATCGCCAGCGCCATCGGCTCCGCTGCAGTCGACAGCCTGCCGCGCCGCTTGCGCCGCACCCGCGGCCAGCCGGTCGAAATTCCCGCGCATCAGCTGCGCAGTCCAGCCTTCCGGCACGTCGCCCGCAAACGTCATCGAGCGCGCGTCATGGTCGACCGCGAGAATAGTGCGGACGATATCATGTTTCGGCTTTTCCGGATCGAAGATGCGCAGCGGGAACAAAAGCCCGGACCCGGGCAAGCCGCGCGCCTCGTCCGCGCCGAGATAGCGCTCATAAAGGTCGAGCGCCGGCTCGCCGTCGAACTCGAACAACACGCTGCCGCGAGAGCGGGTGATCCGACGCCGCGGGCCGAACTCGTCCCAGCCACCGGCGCTGCCGTGACGGATACGGATCGATTTGCCGTAAAAGCCGACGGCGACGACCATTTGCTTGCGTGGCGCGCTATTCGCCCCGACCAGCGTTTCACGAAACTCGGCACCGTCACCGGCCAGTCCGCCGGTAACCGACACGTGCTTGCCAACGGCACTGATGATGCCGGCGACAAGCTCGCTGCCGTTAACGTTCAGCCCATCAGAGAGGACGAATACGCCAACCAAATCCGGCGCCCCGAGCCCTCGGCCGATCGCCTCGCCGCACGAGCGCGACCACTCCGGCGACGGCGCCGGCTCGCTGGCGACGCGCAAATTGGTCGCATCGAAGCGAATGGCGGCGGCGGCGACCTCGTCGTCAGTGATATCCTGATTGCGGATTTGTCCGCCGGTGCTGCAGCCAAGAATGTGCGCGTCCGGATACATCGCGCGCAATTCCTCGTAGCGGGCGCCGCAAGCCAGCGCCTTGCGCGTACCGAAGAAGAACACAAGATCCGCTTTCGTCCGCTCGCCGGGAGCAACTGCCCAGCCTGCGGTCTCGGTCCACGATAATTGAGCCACGCGCATCGTGATTGCCCGCCCTGATGAGAAAACAATTTTTTTGTTGTGTAAGTAATTTTACGACCGACAACTGAAAATTCTGTTTATCTTCACCGGCGCAAACATTTCATCGTTCGTAAACCCTGTTCGCGCGGCACTGTCCCGGCGCTCCACCAAACAGACAACCTCCGCACCTCCGCTCGGCGTTTGACGCCAAACCTCAGCAAATGCTCCGCCGCATCCGGCCGCCACGGCGGCATGCTTTCCAAGCTGCAAATAAATTTACGACAACCTTCCGTGCGTGCCTCGATCTTGGGCTGCGTGCCTGCAACTTGACATTGATTTAGGCGCGGCGCTGAAATGATTTTTTAAGCTTGCCGAAGATAGAGATCTCGACATTGCTCAAACTTCAAGGCCGCACCGCCGTCATAACCGGCGCTGCCGCCGGGATCGGCCGAGGAATCGCATTGGCGCTTGCCCGGCGTGGCTGCCATCTCGCGCTTGCCGACATCAATGACACGGCCCTCGCACGGACAGCCGCCGAGCTTACCGGGCAAGGCGCGCGCTTCAGCCGGCATCATCTCGATGTGGCGGACCGCGTCGCCGTGGCTGAATTTCCCGATCGGATCATCGCCGAGCATCCCGGCGTCGACATTCTGGTCAACAATGCCGGAGTGGCGCTCGCCGGAACGTTCGAACAGATCGCCGAAGCCGACTTCGAATGGCTGATTGACATAAACTTCTGGGGTGTGGTGCGGATGACGCGCGCCTTCCTGCCGCTTCTACACAAAAGCGAAGAGGCTCGCATCGTCAACCTTTCGAGCATATTCGGAATTATCGCGCCGCCCGGCAACACCGCCTATTCCGCGAGCAAGTTCGCGGTGCGGGGATTTTCGGAATCGCTGCGCAACGAGCTGCGGAAAACCAGCATCGGCGTCACCGTTGTGCATCCAGGCGGCGTTGCCACGTCAATTGTGCGCAGCGCACGCATGCCAAAAAGCAATTCTCCCGAAGAAGCCGAGGCGAAACGAAAGTCATTCGAGTCGATCCTCACCATGCCGCCGGAAACCGCCGGCGAGATCATCGTTCACGGCATTGAAAATCGCAAAGCTCGCGTGCTGGTCGGCTCTGATGCTAGAAGGATTGCGATCATTGAACGACTGATGCCAGTGAGCTACTGGAATCTGCTCGGCCGCAGGATGTACAAGAAATGATCGCGTTGATCTGGACCGTCGGCATCGCCGTCGCGCTGATTGCGCTGGTACTCGGCGCGCTTGCCGTTTTCACCGTCCGGACGGCGCGCCAGGTCGAAAAGGCGCTGCCGCCGCCGGGACGGTTCATCGACATCGACGGCGCCAGCGTTCATTACATCGATGTCGGCTCGGGCCCGCCGCTTGTGCTTATTCACGGGCTATCCGGCCAGCATGGCAACTTCACGCATTCGCTGCTTGAGCGGCTCAAGACCGATTATCGGGTGATCATTCTGGACCGACCGGGCAGCGGCTATTCCATCCGGCCGCGCGGTGCTTCCGGCGCCCTTGCCGAACAGGCCCGCACGATCGCGCGCTTGATCGAAGCGCTCGAACTGGAGCGGCCGCTGATCGTCGGCCATTCGCTGGGAGGCGCCATCGCGCTGGCGGTTGCAGTCAATCACCCGGAACAGGTTTCCGGCCTGGCGCTGCTCGCGCCGGTCACGCACAAGCCGGAGAAGGTACCACCGCTGTTTCGCGCGCTGGTCATCCGCTCGCCCTTCATGCGTTCTCTGGTGGCCCGGACGTTGGCGATACCGTTGTCGATCGTGAACCGCGATCTTGTGCTCGATGCCGCGTTCGGTCCGCAGCCTGCGCCGCGGGATTACGCGACCAACGGCGGCGGACTTCTGAACCTGTGGCCGGCGAGCTTCATCAGCGCATCGCACGATTTGATCGCCCTGACCGATGAAAATGACCTGACGGCACGCTACGGCGACATCAACGTGCCAGTCGGCATCCTTTACGGCACCGCCGACCGCCTGCTCGACCCGACCGTGCACGTAAAGGCGGTGACCGCGAAGCTGCCCGACGCCGATTGCGAGCTGATCGAAGGCGCCGGGCACATGATCCTCATCTGCCATGCCGACCGTTGCGTCCAATTTATTGCCCGCATGGCACGGCGCGCCGCCGCTGCGAACGCCGGCGCTATCCGGCCGGCGAAAGCGCTGGCTTGATCGTGACCGCCGAGCACTTCGACGTAGTGATCGTCGGCGCCGGACTTTCCGGGATTGATGCCGGTTATCACCTCCAGACTTATTGCCCCAACAAAACCTACGCGATCCTTGAGGCGCGCGACGCCATCGGCGGGACCTGGGATTTGTTCCGTTATCCCGGTATCCGCTCCGATTCCGACATGTACACGTTCGGCTACTCGTTCCGGCCATGGCAATCCGACGCATCAATCGCCGAAGGCGGAGCGATCCGCGCCTACATCCGCGAGACCGCGCAGGTTTACGGCATCGATCGCAGAATCCGCTTCCGGCATCGCGTCAAACGCGCCTCCTGGTCGTCCGCCGACGCGCTATGGACGCTCGAAGTCGAGCGCGGCGAGGCGCGCGAGCCGCTCATCGTCACCTGCAATTTCCTGTTCGGCTGCACAGGCTATTACCACTATGCCGCCGGCTACCTGCCTGAATTTCCCGGCATTGAGTCATTTCGCGGCCGCGTGGTGCATCCACAGCTGTGGCCGGAGGATCTCGATTATGCCGGCAAGCGCGTGGTGGTGATCGGCAGCGGCGCTACGGCGGTGACGATCATCCCCGCCATCGCCGGCGCGGCCGCGCACGTCACCATGCTGCAGCGTTCGCCGACTTATGTCATCGCGCTGCCGACCCGGAATGCGCTTGCTGCGTGGCTGCGCCGCCATCTGCCGGTACGCGCCGCATTCGCGATCGCGCGCTGGTACAACGTGCTGTTCGGCATCTATTTCTACAATCTCAGCCGGCGAAAGCCGGAGGCGGTCAAGCGTTGGATCGTCAACCAGGCGCGTTTGCAACTTGGCGGCTCTTACGACGTGAAAATGCATTTCACGCCGTCCTATAATCCGTGGGACCAGCGGGTTTGCATTGCGCCCGACGCCGACTTCTTTGAGGCGATCAAGGGCGGCAAGGCCGACGTGGTGACCGATACGATCGAAACCCTCACGGCGACGGGCGTTCACCTGCAATCGGGCGGACAGCTCGAAGCCGACATCATCATCACAGCCACCGGACTCAATCTGCAATTGCTCGGCGGCATGCAGGTCGCCGTCGACGGCCGGCCGGTGAAATTCTCCGATACCATGAATTTCAAGGGCGTGATGTTCAGCGACGTGCCGAACTTCGCCGCCGTTTTCGGTTACACCAACGCCTCCTGGACGCTAAAGAGCGATCTCGCCTGCGCCTATGTTGCCCGGCTGATCGGCTACATGGACAAGCGCGGTTATGTGTCGTGCGTGCCGCGCCGGCGCGATCCGTCGGTCAAAGAAGAGCCGTTTGTCGATTTCTCTTCCGGCTATTTTCAGCGCGGGCTCGATCAATTTCCCCACCAAGGCTCGAAGCACCCGTGGCGGCTTTACCAGAATTATCTGCGAGACCTGCTCACGCTTCGCTACGGTCCGGTCAGCAATGCGGCGCTCGAATTCGCGCGGCGCGAACGGACGAAGGCGGCGTGACGCGCGCGTAGCGCGCTAATGCCCCTCGAAGCCGACCAGTGTGCGCACCGGAACGCCGAGCTTTCTGATCTTTTCCGCGCCGCCGAGATCCGGCAGATCGATGATGAAGCAGGCGGCCAGCACGTCCGCCCCCATCTGCTTGAGCAACTTGCAGGCGGCCTCGGCAGTGCCGCCGGTCGCCACCAGATCGTCAACCAGAATGACCCGCTCGCCCTTCAGCACGGCGTCCTCGTGCATCTCCATCTCATCGACGCCGTATTCCAGCGAATAACCAATGCTGACACGCTTGAACGGCAGTTTGCCCTTTTTGCGGATCGGCACGAAGCCGGCCGAAACCTGATGAGCGACCGCGCCGCCGAGAATGAAGCCACGCGCTTCGATGCCGGCCACCTTGTCGATCTTGCTGCCGGCCCAGGGCTGCACCAGCTCATCGACCGCCCGGCGGAATGCCCGCGCATTGCCCAACAGCGTGGTGATGTCGCGAAAAATAATGCCCGGCTTGGGATAATCCGGGATGTTGCGGATCGCGGCCTTGAGATCACTCTCTAACGAAAGCGTCGCCATGGTTGGGAGCCCCATCTCATCTGCCGCCACCGTCGGCGGCTGCCGCCCGCCGCACTGTGGCGAACCAGCGTGACGGACGCAACCGCTCAACCGCAGTCAGTGGCGACTTCAGGCTAAGGAGTTCAGCTGCGCGAATATTCGGTCGGCGGACGCGGCTCAAGCGTCTCGGGGTGATGCTTGACCTCGTACCAGACCTTTCGCTTGGTGAAATAAAGAAGCCCGGTCAGCACGATCAGGAAGACGAACACCTGGAAGCCAAGGCTCTTGCGCGCGTCGAGCTTCGGCTCCGCCGCCCACATCAGGAAGGCGCCGATATCGCGGCCGTATTGATCCACGGTCGTCGGCGTGCCGTCGGTATATTCGACCTGCCCGTCGCTTAAGGGCTTGGGCATGCCGATCGCGTGGCCGGGAAAATATTTATTGAATTGCGCGCCCGGCGGGAGCGTCACGCCGGCCGGCGGCGGATCCTCGTAACCGTTGAGGATCGCATGAATGTAATCCGGGCCATCTTCCTGATACTGCGTGAACGCATCGAAAATGAACCAAGGGAAGCCGCGCTCGACGCCGCGCGCCTTGGCCAGCACCGACATGTCCGGCGGCAGCGCGCCGCCGAGCGCCGCGCGCGCGGCCTGGTCGTTCGGAAACGGCGGCGGGAAATGATCGGCGAGCTTGCCGGCCCGCTGAAACATCTCGCCCTTGTCGTTCGGCCCGTCGGTGACCTGGTAGCCGGCCGCGATCGTCGCCGCCTGCTCTTCGGTGAACCCAGGACCGCCGGGATCGGCGAGATTGCGGAATGCCAAAAGCTTGATGCTGTGGCAGGTCGAGCAGACTTCCTTGTAGATTTTGAAGCCGCGCTGAAGCTGCGCCGGATCGTAAAGGCCGAACGGACCGGAAAACGACCAGTGCTGCTTCGGCGGAATCTCCTGTTCCTGCGCGGACGCCACATGCGCGCCGAATGCAGTGATTGAAACCGCCAGACCGAATGCGAGAACGATGCCGCGATTGCTTTTCATGGCCCGCCCCCTAACCGCGCACGCCCGAGGGCGGCGGCGCCGATGCTCCGGCCGGCAAGCCTTCGTGCAATACCGCTTCCGAAATCGAGTTCGGCAACGGCTTGGTTTTCTCGAATAGGCCGAGCAACGGCAGGATGACCAGGAGGAAAATGAAATAATACGCCGTAAGGATGCGCGCGGCGATCACGTAACCGCCTTCGGGCGGCTGCGAACCGAGATAGCCGAGCCCGATCACCACCAAAAACCAGACGATCAAGAATTGCCGGAACAGCGGCCGATAATTCGCCGAGCGGACGCGCGAGGTATCGAGCCACGGCAGGAAAGCAAGCAGCACAATCGAGGCGCCAAGCGCGGTCACGCCGAGGAGCTTGCTCGGGATCGCGCGCAGAATGGCGTAGAATGGTAGATAGTACCATTCTGGCACGATGTGGGTCGGGGTCTGGCCCGGATTGGCCATGATGTAATTGTCGGAATGGCCGAGATAGTTCGGGATGTAGAACACGAACCAGGCGTAGAATAGGCAAAACACGCCGATGAAGAACGCATCCTTCACGGTCGCATAGGGCGTGAACGCGACGGTGTCACCCTTGGTCTTCGGCTCGACGCCGGCCGGATTGTTCTGCCCGACCATGTGCAGCGCCCAGATGTGCAGCACGACGACGCCGGCGATGACGAACGGCAACAGGTAGTGCAGCGAGTAGAAGCGGTTGAGCGTCGGATTGCCCACCGCATAGCCGCCCCACAGCCAGGTGACAATCGGATCGCCGACACCGGGCAGCGCCGAGAACAAATTGGTAATGACGGTCGCCGCCCAGAAACTCATCTGGCCCCACGGCAGCACGTAACCCATGAAGCCGGTGATCACCATCAGCAGGAACAGGATCACGCCGAGGATCCACAGCACCTCGCGCGGCTCCTTGTAGGAGCCGTAATACATGCCGCGCACGATGTGGGCGTAGACCGCGACAAAGAAGAACGAGGCGCCGTTGGCGTGCAGGTAGCGCAGGAGCCAGCCGTAATTCACGTCGCGCATGATCGATTCGACGGAATTAAAGGCGTAGTCGACATGCGGTGTGTAATGCATCGCCAGCACGATGCCGGTGACGATCTGCACGCCGAGCATGAAGGAGAGGATGCCACCGAACGTCCACCAATAGTTCAGGTTACGCGGCGTCGGATAGACGATGAAAGAGGAATAGACGAGGCCCGCGATCGGCAGCCGGCGCTCCATCCATTGCATGAAGGCGCTTTGCGGCTTGTAGATCGTATGCTCGTTCATGATGATCGAACCTTATGCGTTGTCCGCAATGTAATGAAAACCGCGCCGCGAAGGCTCCGCTGCGGGAGATTTTTGCCACCCTTCCCATCCTCGACCGTCTGGCCGGCAACTCCATCCGCGCTGCCAGACGCCCCGTAAGGCCCGTGCGGCGGCGGAATGGCCGATCGCTTCCGGCCTGGGGGAGGCCATAGGCGACGCGATCCGGCGCGTTTTATTGGCACCCTTATCCGGCAAGTGCAAGAGTGCCAAAAATCGCACCCCCAAGGCCGATTTCGCCCGCTTTGTAAGGCACAAACGGCACGCATGCGGATCGCCCTCTACCAGCCCGATATCCCGCAAAATACCGGCACGATTCTCCGGCTGTGCGCCTGTTTCGGAATCGAGGCGCATATTATCGAACCGGCCGGGTTTCCGACGAGCGACCGCGCCTTCCGCCGCGCCGGCATGGATTATCTCGATGCGGTTGCCATCGTCCGGCACCGCGCGTGGACGGATTTCGAAGCCTGGCGGCGCGGCGGCGGACACCGGCTGGTGCTGTTCACCACCGCGGCTCCCCTCTCCTATCTCGACTACCGCTATCAAGCGGACGACGTGCTGCTGTTCGGCCGCGAATCGGCGGGCGTACCACCCGAGGTCCATGCCGCCGCCGATGCGCGCATGGTGATTCCGCTGCGCCCCGGCATGCGCTCGCTCAATGTCGCAGTCGCCGCCGCAATCGCCGCCGGCGAGGCGCTGCGGCAGACGGGCTGTGCGGCAACTTAAGCCGCGACGACGCCGGGGCGGCCGCCCTCGACCGCAAAAGTCCGCAGCGTCGAAATGTCAGCCTTCGGATCAGCGGCGTCGGAAACCACCCGCATCCGCACTTGCATATTTGCGCGCTCAAGATCGACTGCGACATAGCCGCGGCGCCGGCTTTCGAAAAAGTGCACGTGCGGATTATCCGGCAAGGCGCGCGCAATCGGCTCGTAGGGGGGACCAGCCGAGGAAATCGATGTGCCGACGAATTCGGTCGCGACCAACGGCGAAGCTTCGTTACTGAAATCGAGCCGCAGATCGTTGGCGAAATACGCATGCGTATCGCCGCCGACGACCACGACGTTGCGCACTGCTTTTTCGTGGATGTGCCGCAACAGGCGCGCGCGGGTGGCCGGATAGCCGTCCCAATCGTCGGTCGAAAACGCATCGGCGTTGTTTTGCTTGAGCCGGTATTGCGCCATTAGCACATCCTGCGCGATCAGATTCCACTGCGCCTGCGAGCGCGCGAGGCCGGCATGCAGCCACGCCTCTTGCGCGAAACCAAGCATGCTTCGGCCAGCGTCGAGCCGCTCGGGGCAACTTGCATCCGTCTCCAGATGCGTGCCGCCCTTGTTCGGCGGCGCGTAGCAGGCCTCGCGCGAGCGGTATTGCCGCCCGTCGAGCATGGAAATCTCCACCAGATTGCCGAACGTGAAGCGGTCGTAGACGCGCATGCGCGGCCCGTCCGGGCGGGACAGAATTGGCCGCACCGGCATGTGCTCGTAAAACGCCTGATAGGCCGCGGCGCGGCGGAGCAGAAACAGTTCGGGATCGTCGAAATGCTCCGACCATTTATCGGCGTAGTCATTTTGCACTTCATGGTCGTCCCAGGTAACCAGCGCCGGCACTTCGGCATGCAGCCGTTGCAGGTCCGGATCGAGGCGGTATTGCGCGTAGCGATTGCGATAGGTCGGCAGTGTTGCCGCTTCGATGCCGTCGGAGTGAAGGCGCACTGTCGGACGCCGCTGCTCGATATATTCGTAAATGTAGTCGCCGAGGCAAAGCGCGAATTCTGGATTTTCGTCGGCGAGATGCCGATAGGCCGAGAAGTAGCCGTGCTCGTAATTGGAGCAAGAGACGAAACCGAAGCGCAGGCGATCGACCGCAGCGCCGGGCACCGGCAGGGTAGAGGCGCGGCCGATCCGGCTCGCGGCATCGCCGCTGGTGAAGCGGTACCAATAGGGCCGGCCGGGCGCGAGGCCGCGAATGTCGAGATGCACCGAATGAGCAAAGGCGCCTTCGGCAACCGCTTCGCCGCGTCGGATAACGTCGCGCATCGTTGAACCGGCGGCGATCTCATAGCCGATTGTCACGTCGCCGCCGCTCATGCCGCCGGGGGTGCGCGGATCGCTCGATAGCGGCTCCGGCGCAAGCCGCGTCCACAGGACAAAACCGTCCGCGCGCGGCGCTCCGGCTGCGACCCCAAGGCTGAAAGGTTCGCCTGCGCTCCAGGTGTGCGCGGCCGCGCCGCGTAAAACGACAGGCGCGGCGGCTGCCACGAGCCCGGCGCCGGCCAGGCCGCGTAACACGCGCCGCCGCGTCGGACGGATCAGCGGCTCAATCATGGTGTCGCTCATGCCCTTTGCGTCAGATCAATAGTGTCGCGCGGAAATATGACAGTTTCGAAAACGCTTCCAACATAAGGTAATAAGGACTTATCGTGGATATGAGCATGCTCGAAGCCCGCAAACAGCGCGCCCGCGCCTGGTTTGAGAACCTGCGCGACCAGATCGTCGCGGCCTTCGAGGCGCTGGAGGATGCGCTGCCCGTGGGCGCGCTTTTGGCCGACTGCGCTCCCGGGCGCTTTAAGCGCACGCCCTGGCAGCGCACCGATCACACTGGCGCAACGGGCGGCGGCGGCGTCATGGCGATCATGAAAGGGCGCGTGTTCGAAAAGGTCGGGGTTCATGTCTCGACCGTGTTCGGCGAATTCGCGCCGGAATTCCGCAAGGACATTCCCGGCGCCGCCGAGGATCCGCGTTTTTTCGCCAGTGGCATTTCGCTGATCGCGCACATGCACAATCCGCACGTGCCGGCGGTGCATATGAACACGCGTTTCGTCGTCACGACCAAAGCATGGTTCGGCGGCGGCGCCGATCTGACCCCGGTGCTTGACCGCCGCCGCACCCAGGACGATCCCGACACGGTCGCGTTCCACGCGGCGATGAAGAAGGCTTGCGACGCGCACGCCGCGGTCGCGCCCTACCAAAAGTTCAAGACCTGGTGCGATGAGTATTTTTTCCTCAAGCATCGCGGCGAAGCGCGCGGCGTCGGCGGTATCTTTTACGACTGGCTCGACTCCGGCGATTTCGACGCCGACTTCGCCTTCACCAAGAACGTGGGCAGATCTTTCCTGGGGATCTACCCGGAACTGGTGCGGAAGAACTTCGCCACGCCGTGGAGCGCGGCGGAGCGCGAGGAACAACTCGTGCGCCGCGGGCGTTACGTCGAGTTCAACCTGCTCTATGATCGCGGCACCGTTTTCGGCCTGCGCACCGGCGGCAACGTCGAGTTCGATTTTGTCGTCGATGCCGCCGGTGGTGAAATGGCCGTAACGGCAATTACGCTCGCAAGCCCTTTGCTGGAACTTTAAACCATGGATCTCGGAATTGCCGGCCGCAAGGCCATCGTCTGCGCCTCGAGCCGCGGCCTCGGCCGCGCCTGCGCCAAGGCGCTGGCGGAAGCTGGTTGCCAGGTGGTGATCAACGGCCGCGACCGCGAGCGTCTTGCCGCCACCGCAACCGAGCTGAAGACGACCGGCGCCAGGATCGTGCCGGTCGCCGCCGACGTTGCCACGCCGGAGGGGCAAAGAGCGCTATTCGACGCCTGCCCCGACCCGGATATCCTGATCAACAATAACGCCGGCCCGCCGTTTCGCGACTTCCGCGACCTCGACCGGCAAAAGATGATCGACGGCGTCGTCGCCAACATGGTCGTGGCGGTCGAACTGATCCAGAAATCGCTCGATGCGATGGTGGCCAAAAAATTCGGCCGCATCGTCAACATCACCTCGTTCTCGGTGAAGATGCCGCTGGTCGGGCTCGATCTGTCTTCCGGCGCGCGCGCCGGCCTGACCGCCTTCCTCGCCGGCATTGCGCGTTCGGTGGCCGCGTCCAACGTCACCATCAATTTCATGCTGCCCGGATCGTTCGCGACCGACCGCTTGCGCGCCTATGTGGAGACGACGATGAAGGCGACCGGCAAAAGCGAAGATGTCGTGATGGCGGAGCGGCTCGCCACAATTCCGGCGCAGCGTGCGGGCGATCCCGACGAGTTCGGCGCCGCTTGCGCTTTTCTTTGCTCGGCACGGGCCGGTTATATCACCGGCCAGAACTTGCTGATCGACGGCGGCGTTTTTCCCGGTGCGTTCTAAGAATAGAATCTATCTGCAACACGGAGATTGTCATGAAGCTCGTGCGTTACGGCGCCGCCGGCCGGGAAAAGCCTGGCATGATCGACGGCCAAGGGCGGATCCGCGATTTATCGAAAATCGTGCCAGACATCGCCGGCGAAACGCTGTCGCCGAAAAGCCTCGCCAAACTGCGCAAGCTCAAGCCCGACAAGCTGCCGCTGGTGCGCGGCGCGCCACGGCTTGGCGCGTGCGTCGGCCATGTCGGCAATTTCATCGCCATTGGCCTGAACTACGCCGATCATGCCGCCGAAACCGGGATGGAACTGCCGAAAGAGCCGCTGATCTTCAACAAGGCGCCGAGCTGCATTTGCGGGCCGAACGACGCCACCATCATCCCGAAGGATTCGACCAAGCTCGATTACGAGGTCGAGCTCGCCATCGTCATCGGCAGCCGCGCCCGCTATCTCGCCAAGGACAAGGCGATGAACGCGGTCGCCGGTTATTGCCTCGCCAACGACGTGTCGGAGCGCGTGTTCCAGATCGAGCGCTCCGGCCAGTTCTGCAAGGGCAAGGGCTGCGAGACCTTCGGGCCGCTCGGGCCATGGATGGTGACGCGCGACGAAATCGCCGACCCGCAGGAGCTCAATATGTGGCTCACGGTCAACGGCGAAAGCCGGCAGAAAGGCTCAACCGGCACCATGGTTTTCGGCGTCCAGCACCTCGTCTGGTATTGCTCGCAATTCTTCGTGCTGGAGCCGGGCGACGTGATCGTCACCGGCACCCCGCCCGGCGTCGGCATGGGCTTCAAACCGGAGCCGAAATTCCTCAAAGCCAACGACACGGTGCGCCTCGGCATCGACGGCTTGGGCGAGCAGCAGCAGAAGGTGGTGAAGTTCAAGGCGTGACGCGCAAGATGCGTCACCCCTCCCTCCCCTCCAGCACCGCCTGCGTCGAGATGCGCGACCAGGCCGCGACCTTGCCGCGGAACGCGCCGTAAGAATCGTGCACCTTGCGCGCATTGGCGCTACGCTCGGCGAGTTCGGCGAGCACGTCGGCCGCGATCGCGCGCGCCGCGGCGACAAGATCGGACGGAAAGCTGCGCAGTTGCGAATGCTCGCGCGTGATCAGCGTTTGCAGCGCCTCGATATTGAGCCGCTCCATCTCGGCGAGCGCGAAGGAGGCTTCCGCCGCGCAGGCATGCGTCACCATCGCCTTCAAATCGGCATCGAGCGCGTTCCAGGCCGTGAGTGCGACGATGCACTCGCCGGTGCCGTTCGGCTTGTTGAAACCCGGTCCGTAATAGAACGGCGCGAAGCGATAGAGCCCGAGCGCGATGTCGGAGCCGGGGCCGACGAATTCGGCGGCGTCGAGCATGCCCGACTGCAGCGCGATCAGGATTTCGCCCGGCGACGTAGTTTGCGCTATGGCGCCGAGCCGGCGGTAGACCTCGCCGCCCAGCCCGAGCGAGCGGATTTTCAGGCCGTGCACGTCGGCGCGGCTTTTCAGCTCGTGGCGAAACCAGCCGCCCATGCTCACCCCGGTATTGCCGCCCATGAATGGCTTGACGCCGAAGGGCGCATAGAGCGCGTCCCACAGTTCCTGGCCGCCGCCGGCGTCGATCCAGGCGGCATGCTCGTTCGGCAACAGCCCGAACGGCACGGTGGTGAAGAACGCCGCCGCCGGCTCCTTGCCCTGCCAATAGAAGGCGGCGCTGTGGCCCATTTCGGCAACGCCCGAGCCGACCGCGTCGAGCACTTCGAAGGCCGGCACAATCTCGCCGGCGGCAGAGACGGTGATTTCCAGCCGCCCGCCGGACAGCGCGGCGATGCGGCTGGCGATCCGTTCCGCGGACAGGCCTGGACCCGGCAGCCGTTTCGGCCATGACGTGACCATGCGCCAGCGCCGGGTTTGCGCCAGCGCCACGGCGGGCGCCGCCGCCGCGCCGAGAAGGCCGGCGGCACCGCCGCGCGCCAGATTTCGGCGCGTCACCTTGCGCATGGTCCTCTCCCGCCGAGGATTGATGCTGTCCTTCTACGTCATTCCAGCGGCGAGAGCGACGGCCGCCTTGGAACCGCCGCTGCGTGTCGCCTTGCGCGCCCGCACTTTTTCGGACAGAGGTGAGCGCATGAAGCTTGGCTTTTTCACCATGCCGATCCATCCGCTGGACAAGGACTGGCGGCAATCTTTGCGCGAGGACCGCGAGGCATTCCTGCTGGCCGACAAGCTCGGCTTCGTCGAGGGCTATGTCGGCGAGCACGCCACCGACCGAGCGGAAAACATCACCTCCTGCGCGGTGTTTATCGCGAGCCTGATCGACGCCACCAAGACCATCAAGCTCGGCACCGGAACGATCAACATGCCGAACGCGCATCCAGTGGCAACCGCATCGCAGATTGCGATGCTCGACCACATGCTCGACGGCCGTTTTATTTTCGGCATCAGCCCGGGCGGATTGCTCTCGGACGCGGAAGCGTTCGGCAATCTCGACAACGACCGCAACGCCATGTTCGTCGAGGCGATCAACGCGGTGCTGGAAATCTGGAAGCGCGAGCCGCCCTATGACATCGAAGGCAAATTCTGGAACATCAAGATCGAGCGGCAGGCGATGCTCGAAGTCGGCCAGGGCTATCTCGCCAGGCCGCTGCAGAAGCCGCATCCGCCGATCGTGGTCACGGTGGCGGCGCCGTTCTCCACGGGCGTGACCGAAGCGGCGGCGCGCGGCTGGGAGCCGATTTCGGCGAACTTCCTGATGCCAGAATGGGTCAAGAGCCACTGGCCGAAATATGTCGAAGGCTGCGAGCGCGGCGGACGGCCGGCCGACCCGGCCAACTGGCGCGTCGCCAAAAGCATTTTCGTCGCCGACGACGACAAGACCGCGAAAGCCTACGTCACCGATCCGAACAGCCCCTACCGTTTTTACTACAGCCAGCTTTTCACCAAGCTGAAGAAAGTCGGGCGGATCGAGCTGTTCAAATCGCGGCGCGACCAGCCCGACAGCGAAGTCACGCTCGACGGCATCTGCGACCAGCTGATCATCCACGGCTCGCCCGATAAGGTCGCCGGTGAGATACTCGAATTCCGCGAGCGCGTCGGCGATTTCGGCACGCTCCTCTACGCGGGCAAGGATTGGCGCGATCCGGCGCTGGCCAAGCGCTCGATGACGCTGTTGGCGGAAAAGGTGCTGCCCAAAGTCACCGCGGCGATCAGAGCACCGTAAGTGGCGCGGCCCCGCATCTTCGTCACTCAGCCCGTCGCCGAGAGTGCGCTCAAGCGGTTGCGCAAAGCCGCCGGCGTCAAAGTCAATCCCGATGCCAGCCGCGTCATGCCAAAGCGCGCGCTGATCGCGGCAGTACGGCGCTGCGATATTCTGTTTTGTCTGCTGCACGACAAGATCGACAAGGATGTGATTGCCGCGAATCCAAACCTGCGAATGATCGCGGCCATGTCGGTTTCGCCGTCGCATGTCGACGTCGCGGCAGCGACCGCGCGGCGCATTCCGGTCGCCGTGATCCCGGTGCTGCAAACCGAAACCACCGCCGATCTCTGTTTCGGGCTGATGATCGCGGCGGCGCGGCGGATGCTGGAGGGCGACCGGCTGGTGCGGGCCGGAAAATTTCCCGGGGCGCAATCCTCATACCTGCTTGGCGCGATGGTGCAGGGCAAGACGCTCGGGCTGATCGGCGGCGGCGGCGCCATCGGCAAGGCGGTGGCGCGCCGCGCCCGCGGCTTCGACATGCGCGTGCTCTACTGGACGCCGCGCCGGAAGCCCGCGCAGGAAGAGCGCGACGCCGGGCTGATCTACACACCGCTCGACCGGCTGCTGCGCGAGTCCGATTTCGTGTCGCTACATTCGCCGCTCAACAAGGACACGCACCACCAGATAGGCGCCCGCGAATTCAGGCTGATGAAAAAGACTGCTTATTTCATCAATACCGCGCGCGGCCCGGTTGTCGACGAGGCGGCGCTGACGCGCGCGCTCAAGGCAAAGCGAATCGCCGGTGCCGGACTCGACGTTTTCGAATTCGAGCCAATAAAGGTCAGCAAGGAATTGCGCGCAATGTCCAACGTCGTGCTGACGCCGCATCTCGGCAGCGCGGTCGGCGAGGCGCGCGAGGCCATGGCGCATCTCGTTACCGAGCGCATTCTCGCTTTTCTCGGCGGCCACAAACTGGAGAACTGCGTCAACCCGCGGGTGTTTGCGCTTTGAGGCGCCGCGGCTTTACTTGACCGCCTGCGGATTGAGCGGCGAGCCGGTGCCACCGGTGATGATCAGCGGCGAGCCGCAGAAGAAAAATTCGTAGATGCCGTCGGCGTCGCAATCTTCGGCGATCTCTTTCACGTAAAACATCTCGCCCATGGTCAGCCCCATAGCGGGGATCACCACCCAGTGCCAGGGCTGATTCACGTCCTTGGTTTCGTTCGGCCTTACCTCGACACCCCAGGTGTCGGAGCAGATGGCGGCGATCTGCTTCTCCTGGCACCAGTAGCAATTTTCGAATCTGACGCCCGGCGCATCGCCGCCGGCATACATGCCCCAGTTTTTCTCCGACAGGCAGCGCTCCATCTGGCCGGTGCGCAGGATGACGAAGTCGCCGCGCCTGATCTCGACGTTCTGGTCCTTGGCGCATTTGTCGAGCTCGTCGTTGGAGATCGCCTCGCCGTCCTTGAGCCAGGGAACGCCGCGGAAGCGGGCGACGTCGAGCAGGACGCCGCGGCCGACCATCTTGTTCTTGGCATGCTCGATGCCGAGCTTGTGCAGGCCGTTGCAGTCGACCTCGCGCGCGTCAAAGCCATTATACATCTTGTCTTCGTAAAAGATGTGGCCGAGCGAATCCCAATGCGTGGCGCATTGCACCGGCATATTGATGGCGTCGTCGGCGTAGCGGATGTTTGGCACCTTGTCGTAGCGGCCGGCGACTGCGTCGGTGCCGGTCGCCAGCATGGTGTGGATCGGATTCCAGCGGCCGCCGAACAACCCGGTTTGCGGGCCGGTGCGGTCGAGCGGGATGCCGAGTGCGAATACCTTGCCGGTGCGGATCAGTCCCGCCGCCCTGACGATATCCTCCGGCATGACGTGGTTGAGCGTGCCGATCTGATCGTCCTTGCCCCAGCGACCCCAGTTCTTGAGTTTCTCGGTCGCTTCGGCGATGGCCTGCTTGCTTACGTTGATATTCATCGGAACGTCCCTTCTCAACCTGCGGCTTATTGGTCGACCGCGATCTACGCGACTGGATATCGCGCCGGACTCTTGCCATAAAACCAAATCATTGTGGACCAACCCGCAAGCGTTCGCACATGAAAACGATCATTACCGGGCTGGAGATCTTGCGATGAAGCCGTTTGCCTATATTGCGTTCAGCCGCCCGCCCGCGCCCCGCTGCGCTTTGCTGCCGCTGCTGACCATGGCGCTTTCGCTCACGTTGCTGGCACACTCAACCGGCGCGGGCGCGGCGCAAACCGCCGCCCCCGCGAGAGCGTACGATCACGTCTTCCTGCTGCGCGGCGCGTTCAACGTCTTCTCGCTGGGGATGGACGAAATCGCCGACAAGTTGCAACGGCCGGGCGTGCGGACCACGGTCGCCAATTTCCTGTCCTGGCAGTCGCTCGCCGACCAAGCTGCGGCAGAATACAAAAGCGGGCAAGTACGCGCGATCATCATTGTCGGGCATTCCTCGGGCGCCAACGCAATAGCCGATATGACCACGCGGCTCGGTCAATTGGGGGTTCCGGTCAAGCTGGCGATCGGGCTCGATCCGACTTCGCGCGTGGTAGCTTCGGGACACGTCGACCGCTACATCAATTATTATATCGCCAACGGCATGGGCAACGCGGTGGTCCGCGGGCGGCAATTTACCGGCACGCTGCAAAACGTGGACGTCGAGAAAGATCCAGCGCTCAACCATTTCAATATCGACAAGAACCGCGCCTTGCAGGCCCGCGTGCTTAGCGAGATTCGCGCCGCGCTTTAGGCCGCGAATGAAGCCGGAGCCCGCAACGGCACTTCTGATCGCGGCGCTATTTTCCGGCTTCGCATTGTACGGCGCGTCCGGTCCGGCTTCGGCCGATCCGTCCGGTTCCGTCGCGCCGCTCACCGGGGCGCAAATTCCGCCCGCGCAGCTCCCGCGCGTTTACCTGTTTCGCGGCTTCGCCGGCGTGGTTTTCTCGCGCGGTATGGACGCGCTGGCGGAGAAGATCGAGCAGGCCGGGTTCAGCGCCACAGTGAACGAGGCCGTGATTTGCCCGGTCATCGCCAAGGACGCGATCCGAGATTACCGCGCCAAGCCGGCCCCGGTTGTCGCTGTAGGACACTCGGTCGGCGCAGCCTGCGCGATCGCTTTCGCCGAAATGCTGGGCGCCGAAAGCATATCGGTAAGCCTGGTGGTAACCACCGATCCAAACCGCATCGCCGGCGACGTTCCCCCAAACGTCGAGCGCTACATCAATATCTTTCAGTCGAATAGCGTGCTGGGCGGCCGCGACGTAAAACCGGGCAAGGGCTTTAAGGGCCACTATGCCAGCTACGATCTGATCGAGCACAAGGACATCTCGCATCTCAATATCGAGAAGACCGAGACGATCCACGATCAGGTGTTGAGCAAGATCGAGCAGCTCGCGGCGACGCCGGCGAAAGGCAGCAGCGACCCAATGCCGATCCGCCTGGTGGTTCCCGCCGACGCCGACCTCGAATTGTGGGATAGCGGCATGTCCATCACCACCCATCGCGGCGACACGCTGGAAACGATTGCCGCGCAAAATCGCGTGCCGCTTTGGTCGCTCGTCCAAATCAATCCCGGCGCCGACAAAGCGCCGCTTGCGCCGGGCCGGCGCTTGATCGTGCCGCGGCATCTCATCCCGCTCGCGGCGACAGACAATGGCGCGGCGCTCGGCGAGTCGCCGCCAAAGCGCTGATGTGTGCGCACCGCCCACCTAGTGGCGCGCGGCAAAGGGAACGAGCATCGGGACACGTCGGCAATAAGACCCGTAGGCGTCCGCTCCGAGTTCGAGCAGCAGGAACCGCTCCTCCGAACGGGCCTTCAACCACAAACCGAAAATCACCAGCGCCGCGCCGATGAGGGCCGTTGCGGTGGCATCGACGGCGGCCGTCGCCAGCAGCGCGACAATCAGGCCAGTATAGATCGGATGGCGCACCAGCGCGTAAGGCCCGGTATCGACGATCCGATGATCTTCCTTGCGCGTGATGGCGCTCGACCAGAGCCGGCCGAGATGGATGCGCGCCCACCAGGCGAAAGCAAGACCCGCCAGCATCACCGCCGCGAGTGCATAACCGCCGACATAACCCGCGTCCCACAGCGGGTTCTCCGCCAGCGTCCGTTCCGTCCAAGGGACCAGAAGAATGCCGCCGGCAATCATGGCGGCGCGATAGGTCCAGGTCTCCAACGTGCCGATCCGGCGTTGCGTGCGGCCCGACCAAAACGACGCCGCTACCCAGCTTGCCAGCCAGAGGATCCAGATCAGATCGATGGTTGCGTTCGGACCGGTGATCACGCGCAACTGCCTCCGCTGCGGCGGTCATGCCTGACGGTGCACAGCAAGTTCGCCCTCAAAATTCGCTTTTGTATGACGCGGCAGCCCGGAACGGTTGGACGCTGCCGACGGCGGAGCCGATGATCTCCCGGAGCGCCGGCTCGATCGGCCGGGGGGTGTAGCCGAGTTCGCGCCGCGATTTTTCATTCGACAGCGGCTTGGAATGCAGCGCGATCCGCACACCTTCCGCCGTCGCCGACGGCGGTCGATGCGTCACATGATCGGCCACCACATCCATCGCCGCGGCGGCGATCTGCGCAAATCTGGCCGGAAGCGGGATACGCACTGCGTTCCGTCCGCTGATCGCGTTCACCATGCCAAGCAGATTCCCGAGCGTGATATTTTCTCCGCCCAAAATGTAACGCTGGCCGATTTGCCCGCGCTCCATGGCCAGCAGCAAGCCTGCGGCGACGTCGCGGACATCGACCAGGTTGAGCACAAAATCGACATAGAACTGCACGCGCCGCTTTAGAAAATAACGCAGCATCGCGGTCGGCGGCGTCAGATTACGGTGCGGCCCGATCGGCATGGTCGGGTTGGCGATGACCACCGGCAAGCCGGATGCGGCCGCCTGCAGCGCGAGCCGCTCTGCCTGCATTTTTGAGCGCGTATACATGCCGGGCATTTCTTCCGGCGTGGTGCGGACGGTTTCGCTCACGACCGGTTCGGTATTCGACGGCCCGAACAGGATTGATTCGGTCGAGCAATGCAGGAAGCGCGGAATGTGGCGCTCGCGCGCGGCGGCAATCACCATCTCGGTGCCGCGGCAATTGACTGCGTAAAAGTCGTTCTTGTCCGGCATCCACATGCCCGGCAAAGCGGCGAGATGATAGACCTCGTCGACGTCGTCGAGCGCCTGGCTCAACGCCGCCGAATCGAGCACCGAGCCTTTGATGAATTGCGTTCCCGCCGCCGGTTCGGGCGGGCGAAGATCGAGAATGCGCACGCGGCGGCCGCGTGCCTGCAATGCCGGGACCAGATGTTGCCCGATAAATCCGCTGCCGCCGGTAACGAGCGTGTGTGTCACTGGTGCTGGCTCACATCGGCGCTGCCCTCGACTGGATAGAGCGGTGAGCCGAGAGAGGACTGCCGCGATGCACCTCGCAAAATCGCCGCCAGATCCGGCCGAAAACCGAGTGCGACATAAAGCTTTGCGACCATGTACATCGGAGCGATCAGGCTCTGCACCGGGTTATTGATCGCGGTCGGCCGCTTCCCCTCGAACGCTTGATGACCGACGATTTGCAGCGCCCAGCCGAGAACGAATAGTGTCGCCGCAATAATCCACATCCAGACGATGCCGACATTGCCGGCAATTGCCGCCGCGATCCAAAGCAACGGAACCGCAGCAACGGCGACGCCAAGACCGAGACCGAAATCCCAAGCCATCCACATCAGCAAAGCGGGGATTACCAACAAGGGCGCCAGGGTCGTGTGCACGCCAAACAGCGTCACAGGCACCAGGCACAGCGGCAGCACCACGCCGATGAATATGATCGGATTGCCGATGACGTGCATGAGACCATTCACCCGGTCGCGGTGAGCCTCCGCATATAAAGCAAGTTCGCGCCGGAAGAGTTGCTTCATGCCCCTACTGCCGTTTATGCGGGGTACCGCCGCGTTGGCGGCCGCCCGCGTTTATCGCGTCACCCGGTGAAGCCGCTAATTAGCCTTTCGAAGGGGCGAAGGTCAAACGCGCACCCGCATCGACAAGCGCGACCGTTAGGCCTCGGCGCCAGCAAGTTGTGGAACCGAAGCGGGCGCGTCCGCCGGCTTTTGCGGCTCAAGCGCGGCCGCGACCGCCTCCTCGACCCGCTCAAGCCAGATGAACTCCATCTCCTTGCGCGCGATCTCGGGCACGTCGTCATAGTCGCGCCGGTTGCGTGCCGGCAGCATGACCCGCTTGAGCCCCGCGGCATGCGCGGCCAGCACTTTTTCCTTGATGCCGCCGACCGGCAGAACGAGGCCGCGCAGGCTGATCTCGCCGGTCATGGCGGTATCGCTGCGGATGGTACGGTCGGTCATCAGCGAGACCAGCGCCATGAACATGGCGACCCCAGCGCTTGGCCCGTCCTTTGGGATCGCGCCCGCCGGAACGTGGACGTGAATGTCGCTCTTATCAAAGCGCGCGGCGTCGATGCCGAGAGCAACCGCGCGGTTTTTCACGATGGATAGAGCCGCCTGCGCGCTTTCCTTCATCACATCACCGAGCTGGCCGGTGAGGATGAGCCGGCCGGAACCGGGGATGCGCGTCGCTTCGATGAACAGGATGTCGCCGCCGACTGGCGTCCAGGCGAGCCCGGTCGCGACGCCCGGTACGCTCGTGCGCATCGCCGTCTCGCTCTCGAATTTCGGCACGCCGAGGATCGCGGCGAGATCGCCGGGGCCGATCTGCACCGGACCGCCCTCGCCTTCGGCAATACGCACCGCGGCATTGCGCAACACCTGGCCGATCAGCCGTTCCAGACCGCGGACGCCGGCCTCGCGCGTGTAATTCCGGATCATGTCGCGCAGCGCCTCGTCGGCAAGATCGACCTGCCCCGCCTTCAGCCCGTTCGCCTCCGACTGGCGGCGCACCAGATAACGGTGCGCGATCTGCAGCTTCTCGTCGGCCGTGTAACCGGCGAGACTAATAATCTCCATGCGGTCGCGCAGCGGCCCCGGAACGGTGTCCAGCATGTTGGCGGTGGTGATGAACGCCACGCGGCTCAAATCGAACGGCACCGCGAGATAATTGTCGCGGAACGTATTGTTCTGCTCTGGATCGAGCACTTCCAGAAGCGCCGCGCCCGGATCGCCTTGAATGCCGGCGCCAAGCTTGTCGATCTCGTCGAGCATCATCACGCAATCACGCGAACCGGCCTTGCGGATCGCCTGGATGATGTTGCCCGGGAGTGCGCCGATATAGGTGCGGCGATGGCCGCGGATTTCCGCTTCGTCGTGCACGCCGCCGAGGCTCACGCGCACGAATTTCCTGCCCATGGCGCGGGCGATCGACTGGCCGAGCGAAGTCTTACCGACGCCGGGCGGACCGACGAAGCACAGGATCGGCGCCTTGCCGGTGGGCGCGAGCTTGCGCACGGCAAGATATTCGATGATCCGCCGCTTGATCTTGTCGAGATCGTAATGGTCGTCGTCGAGGATGCGCCGCGCTTCCTTGATGTCGATCGGCTTTTCCTCGGGCAACGCCCAAGGCAGCTCGATCAGCCAGTCGAGATAGGTCCGCACCATGCCGTATTCGCCGGCGGCTTCCGGCATGCGCTGAAGCCGACGCAATTCCTTGCGGGCCGCATCTTCCACGTCCTTCGGCATTTTGGCGTTGGTGATCGCCTTATCGAGTTCGGCGATCTCGGCGGCCTTGCCTTCCTCGCCCTCGCCGAGCTGGCGCTGAATTGCAGCCATCTGCTCGCGCAACAGCACCTCACGCTGGCGCTCGTCCAGCGCGGCCTTGGTCTGCCGACCGATCTCCTGCGACAACCGCAGCACTTCGATCCGGTGCGCGAGCATGTGCGAGACCTTGTCCATGCGCGCGGCAAGGTCGATGGTTTCGAGAATTTCCTGCTTCTCGTCCACCTTCACGTCCATGTAGGCGGTGGCGAGGTCGGCGAGCGCCGCCGGCGTCTCAATCGACTGGATCGCGGCGACAAGATCGGGCGGCGCCTGCGGCAGGAGCTGGATCGCCTCCAGCGTTTGCGCGCGCAGATTGACGAAGCGCGCCTCCACCTCCGCGCCGGCGGTCGCCGGTTCGGGGATTTGCAGCACGCGCGCGACCAGGAACGGCCAGCCGCTCAGATATTCGACGACCTGGAAGCGCTGCTCGCCCTGACACACGAGATGATGCGAGCCGTCCGGCGCGGTGATGTAGCGCACGATATTGGCAAGCGTGCCCATGCGATGCATGTCGTTCGCGCTCGGCTCGGCGACTTCGGGGTCGCGCTGCAGCAGGATGCCGACCTGGCGCTGATCGCGGACCGCCTGTTGCGCGGCCGCAATCGACTTCGGGCGGCCAAGCGTGATCGGCAGCACCAGGCCGGGGAACAGCACGGTGTTGCGCACCGGCACGATGATCAGCGCGTCGGCCGGCAGCGGCAGCAATTGCGGCTTCGTACCGGCCGCGTCGGCCGAAGGTCCGTTATTGGGACGCATCTCAATGTCAGCCACGGCCGGCCCCCATTTTCTGCAGGGTCACGACCAGGCAGCCGTCGGCGACAACGCGGCGCACATTAGCGTTGTAGCGGCCGGCCGGCAGGCGGACCCGCCGATAAAAGCGGCCTTGCGGCAGTTCGAGCCGGTGGATGGTTGCGGTGCGCAACTCGGACGGATAAGCGCGGGTACCGGCGATGACCAATTCGCCATCGTCGATCACGGCCTCGATGCTCGCGGCATCGACGCCCGGCAAAGCGACCAGCGCCAAAACCTCGGATTCGGTTTCAAGGATATCGACCGGCGGCTCCCAGGAAGGCTGGCGCGCCAAGCTTCCCGCTGGCCGGAAAAGCTCACGATGCATCCGCTCGGCGCGCGCCAACATCTCGCACGCTTCCGACCACATCCAATCGCGAGCCACATCACGGGCCATGGGGCGTTCCCTCCAGCTCGGAATATGTGTGCAGCCGGTGAGCCAAATTCAACGCCCGCCCGTATATGCAGAAAGGGACCAGGCAGTTGAAATGGGCGTTACGCAGGAGCCGGCCTGACATGCAACCGATCGATTTTTCGGCAAACAACATCGGCAAAACGCTGACCCCCACCGTGCGCTTCGCCGCGCTGTTGATGACAATCCTTATCGGCCTCGCTGCGCCAGTGCGCTCCGGCGGCGATGTCGCCGCCGGCCAGGCAGTGATCCGTTCGCAGGAAGAAGCGTTCAGCCGCGACGACGCAGCGGCGGCCTACGACTTTGCCGCTCCGTTGATCAAAAGCTGGTACCGGACGCCGGACACCTTCATGTTCATGGTCCGCAATGGCTATGCGCCGGTCTACCGGCACCGCAGCTTCGAATTCGGCGAGGCGCGGACGTTCGAGCGCAAGATTTATCAGGAAGTCCACATCGTCGACGCCAACGGCGAGGCATGGGAAGCGCTCTACACGCTCGAACCGCAGGAGGACGGCAGCATGAAGATCAGCAGCTGCGTCCTGAAAAAGGCGGTCACGTCTTAGCGGCTCGCAGCGTGATACCGCCGCTAACCAGCCGACACGCGCTGCGCGCCGCGCACACCTTCGGCCAGCATCCGCACCAGATCGGCGACCGATTTGATCGTCGCCGTGGTCGCCTTGCCACCGAGATCGAGACTGTTGCGCACCGCATCGACCAGCGCCGAGCCCACCACGACCCCGTCGGCGCCTTGTGCCATCGCTCGCGCCTGCTCGGCCGAGCGCACGCCGAAGCCAACGCAGACGGGCAGCTTGGTGTGGCGCTTGATGCGGGCCACCGCCGCCGTGACCTTGCCGGCGTCCGGCGCGCCTGCGCCGGTGATGCCGGTGATCGACACGTAATAAACAAAGCCCGAGGTGTTCGCGAGCACCGCCGGCAAGCGCTTGTCGTCGGTGGTCGGCGTGGCCAGCCGGATGAAATTGAAGCCGGCTTCGAGGGCCGGCAGGCACAATTCCTCGTCCTCCTCGGGTGGCAGATCGACGACAATCAGGCCATCGACGCCGGCTGATTTCGCGCCAGCCAAAAATTTCTCCACGCCGTAGACGTAGATCGGATTGTAATAGCCCATCAGCACGACGGGCGTTGCGTCATCGCCGCGGCGGAAGTCGCGCACCAGAGCCAGCGTGCGCTTCATGTTTTGCCCGGCTTTGAGCGCGCGCAGGCCCGCCGCCTGGATCGCCGCACCGTCGGCCATCGGATCAGTGAATGGCATGCCGAGCTCGATCACGTCGGCGCCGGATTGCGGCAAATCCTTGAGGATGGCGAGCGAGCAATCGTAATCCGGATCGCCGGCCATGACGAAGGTCACCAGCGCCGCGCGGCCGTCGGCTTTCAGCGCGGCAAAGCGCTTCTCGATCCGCGTGGTCATGACTTCTTGTTTTGCAGGTGGCGAGCGACCAAATCGAGATCCTTGTCGCCGCGACCGGATAGATTGACCACCATCAGGTGATCCTTCGGCTTTTGCGGCGCGAGATCGAGCACCCTAGCGATGGCGTGCGCCGGCTCCAGCGCCGGAATGATGCCTTCGAGCCTGGACAGAAGCTGAAATGCGTTGAGTGCTTCGTCATCAGTCGCCGACAGAAATTTGATGCGGCCGAGATCGGCGAGCCAGGAATGTTCCGGCCCGATACCGGGATAATCGAGACCGGCGGAGATCGAATGGGCTTCGTTGATCTGCCCGTCCTCGTTCATCAACAGATACGTACGATTGCCGTGCAGCACGCCCGGCCGTCCGCCGGCGATGGAGGCGGCGTGCATGCCGGTGTCCAGGCCGTGGCCAGCCGCCTCGACGCCGTAGATTTCGATCTGCCGGTCGTCGAGGAACGGATGGAACAGCCCCATGGCGTTCGAGCCGCCGCCGATGCAGGCGATGAGGGAGTCCGGCAGGCGGCCCTCGGCCTCCTGCATCTGCTTGCGGGTCTCGCGGCCGATGATCGACTGAAAATCCCGCACCATCATCGGATAGGGATGCGGCCCGGCAATGGTGCCGATGCAGTAAAAAGTATTTTCGACGTTGGTGACCCAGTCGCGCAGCGCCTCGTTCATCGCGTCCTTGAGCGTCTTCGAGCCGGATTCGACCGGGACGACCTTGGCGCCGAGCATGTTCATGCGAAAGACGTTCGCCCTTTGCCGTTCGACGTCGACTGAGCCCATATAAACGATACAGTCGAGGCCGAAACGCGCGCAGAGCGTGGCGGTAGCAACGCCATGCATGCCGGCGCCGGTCTCGGCGATGATGCGCTTCTTGCCCATGCGGCGCGCGAGCAGAATTTGCCCGAGCACATTGTTCACCTTATGCGCGCCGGTATGATTGAGTTCTTCGCGCTTCAGGAAAATCTTCGCCCCGCCGCAATGCGCCGTCAGCCGCTCGGCCAAGTAAAGCGGCGACGGACGCCCGACATAATGGGTGAGATAGCCGCCCATCTCTTTCTGAAAGGCCGAAATCGGCCTTGGCCTTCGCGTAGGCTTTCTCCAGTTCGAGAATGAGCGGCATCAGCGTCTCGGCGACGAAGCGGCCGCCATAGATGCCGAAATGCCCGCGCTCGTCCGGCCCGGTGCGGAACGTATTAGGCCGCTGCACGGTCATGCGTGACTCGCGACCGGTTGGGCGGCAATGCTTGCCGCCGCCTCGCGCGCCGCGCGCACGAACGCGCGGATCTTGCCGAGGTCCTTCTCGCCCGGCGCGCGTTCCACGCCGGACGAGACGTCGACGCCGGGCGCGCGCGTGATGCGCAACGCTTCGCCGACATTGCCGGCGTGCAGCCCGCCGGAGAGCATGAACGGCACGCCTGGCTCGATATGTTCGAGCAGGTGCCACTCGAAGGATTTTCCCAAGCCGCCGGGACGAGTGGCCTCGCGCGGCGGCCGCGCATCGAACAACAGCCGGTCGGCAAGCGTGGCGTAGGTTTCGATCGCGGAAAGGTCCGCTTTCGCTTCGAGCGCAATCGCCTTCATGACCGACACGCCGAAATGCTTTTTCAGCGCCCAGACGCGGGCCGGCAGCTCCTTGCCGTGCAGCTGCAACACGTCCGGCTGCAACGAGTCGACAATGGCGTCGAGAGTCGCATCGTCGGCGTCGACGGTGAGCGCAACTTTTTGCGCGCGCCCGCGCACGCGCTGACCGAGAGAGCGCGCCGCCTCGAAACCGAGATGGCGCGGCGACGGCGGGAAGAACACGAAGCCGACCATGTCGGCGCCGGCATCCAGCGCCGCATCGAGCGCCTCGGGGGTCGAAAGCCCGCAGATTTTGACGATCAGCGACATCACATGCCGTCCTACGGGCGCCGTTCTACATCGGCGCGCGGGCGTTGTCTTGCGCCCGCGTTGTAATGCTTACCGGGCGGGAGGCCGCAGCCGCAGGCGTTCGGATGGGGTGCCGGCGTCCGTACCGGGGACCGGCCTGTCCTTGCCGCCTTCAAGCGCAGCGAGCTTGCCCCGCAAGTCTTTCAGCTCGCGCTCGGAGCGCCGGGCCGAGCCGCGCCACTTACCCTGCCGGAGCCACGAAGCGAAGCCGCCGATCAGGACGCCGACGATCAGGAGGATGATGACCAGCGCGAACAGCGGCAGCCTCACGGATGCCACCGGCTCGTCACCGCTGAACGGATCGAACGACACGGTGACGAAGTGCCGATTGGCGACCGCGAAGGCGATAATGATAATGGCCAGCGGAATGAGGATGATGGCCGCGACGATCCTGCGCAGCAAGGTGCAAACCTCCGGCCGATAAACAAGAAAACGTCAGACGGCGCTGGCCTGATTGAGCCGCTCGCGCATTTCCTTGCCGGTCTTGAAGAACGGCACGCACTTCTGATCGACCGCGACGTGGGCACCGGTGCGCGGATTGCGTCCGGTCCGGGCCGGGCGCTGCTTGACCGAGAAGGCGCCAAAGCCACGCAGCTCGACGCGGTCGCCGCGCGCCATGGCCGCGATGATCTCGCCGAGAATGGCGTTGACGATCTTCTCGACGTCGCGCTGATAGAGATGCGGATTTTGTGCGGAAATACGCTGAACTAGTTCGGACTTGATCATGGCTGCCCTGCCCGCGGCTTAGTTCGCGCCGGCAGGGTGCCAAAGGGCCAACAGCCCGTCAAGATTAAGCTTTTCCATCGCCTGCAGGGTGCCCAGATCGTCGAGGCCGCGGGCGAGGGTGGACAATCCGGCCGCATCGAGCACGAAAGCGGCGGCCGCGTGCAGGAACGGCAGATCGGCGAAGCGGTCGCGCAGCCGATAGTCGCGTACCGGCAGCTTGCCGTCGACGTGCTTTTCGGCGGCGAGCCAGGCGATCGCGGAGCGCTCATCGCCGATTTCGTCGATCAGCTTCAGCCCGACCGCCTGACGGCCGGTAAAGACGCGGCCGTCGGCGACGGTTTGCAACTCGTCGGCGTCGAGATGGCGGCGGTCCTGCACCAGGCCTTTGAACCAGGCGTAAGAGTCCTTGATGATCGACTCGATGGCGGCGCGCGCTTCCGGCGAGGTCGGCTCGAAGCCGTCCGGCGCCGCCTTGAGCGGCGACGATTTGATCGATTCGACCTTGACGCCGATTTTGTTGAGGAGCTCGGCGACATTCGGATATTGGAACAACACACCGATCGACCCGACCAGCGAGGTCTGGCGGGCGACGATGTGGTCGCCGGCAAGTGCGGTGATATAGCCGCCGGAGGCCGCCAGCCCATCCACCACGATCACCAGTGGCTTTTTCTCCTTTAACCGGATCAGCGAGTCGTAAAGCTGCTCGGAGCCGGCGGTGGTGCCGCCCGGCGAGTCGATATGAACGATCACGGCCCGCGCCGAGCCCGACTTGGCCAACTGGTCAAGCTGCTTTACCCGCTCCTCGTCGTCGCGGATCAGGCCCTTGATGGTGACGCGCGCGATATAGGCGTTGGCGCCGACAAATCCGGTGCGATTGCTAACCAGCCCGGCGGCGCCGATCACCGCAAGCACGATCACCACGACGGCAAGCACGCGCCAGAACGTCAGTTTGCGCCGCATCCGGCGGCGATCGACGATCAAATCGGCATCGAGCGACATGCCCAGGTTCCTCTGTTGGTCCAAAGAAATTTACGTTCCCGCTTTCGCGGGGACGTGCAGCCGACGCCTTACTCCTTCTCTTCGTCCTCTTCCTTGTCGCTTTCCTTGCGCTTCAAAGCGGTGCCCAGGATGTCGCCCAGCGTCGCACCGGAGTCGGACGAGCCGTATTGCGCGATCGCCTCCTTCTCCTCCGCCACTTCCAGCGCCTTGATGGATACGGTCACCTTGTGAGTGCGTCGATCGGCCGTTATCACGCGGGCATCGACTTTCTGGCCGACCGCGAAGCGGTCCGGCCGCTGCTCAGACCGGTCACGCGCCAGTTCCGATCGCTTGATGAAAGAGATCTGATCGGTGCCGACGATCTTCACGTCGATGCCGGCTTCCTTCACCTCTACGACCTCGCAGGTCACGACCGCGCCCTTCTTGAGCTCGCTGCCGCCTTCGGCCGGAGCTGTGGCCGCCGTGCCGCTCCCGGACAGCTGCTTGATGCCGAGCGAAATTCGCTCTTTCTCGATGTCGACGTCGAGAACCTGGGCCTTCACTTTGTCGCCCTTCTTGTACTCCTCGATCACCTGCTCGCCCGGCCGTTTCCAGTCGAGGTCGGAGAGGTGCACCATGCCGTCGACGTCGCCGTCCAGCCCGAGGAACAGGCCGAACTCTGTCTTGTTCTTCACTTCGCCCTCGACCTCCGTACCGGGCGGGTATTTCTCCAGGAATACTTCCCACGGATTGCGCATGGTTTGCTTCAATCCGAGCGAGATCCGGCGCTTGACCGGATCGACTTCCAGCACTTGCACCTCGACTTCCTGCGACGTCGAGACAATCTTGCCGGGGTGGACGTTCTTCTTGGTCCACGACATTTCCGAAACGTGGATCAGGCCCTCAATGCCGGGCTCAAGCTCGACGAAAGCGCCGTAGTCGGTGATGTTGGTGACGCGGCCCTTAAAGCGAGCGCCGACCGGATATTTCCCCTCAATGCCCTGCCACGGATCGTCGAGCAATTGTTTCATGCCGAGCGAGATGCGGTGGGTCTCGTGGTTGATCTTGATGATCTTGACCTTCACCTGCTGGCCGATATTGAGCACCTCGGACGGATGATTGACGCGCCGCCAGGCGATGTCGGTGACATGGAGGAGCCCGTCGATGCCGCCGAGGTCAACGAACGCACCGTAATCGGTGATGTTCTTGACCGCGCCGTCGATCACCTGCCCCTCTTCCAGATTCTGCACCAGCTCCTGGCGCTGCTCGGCGCGGGTTTCTTCCAGAACGGTACGGCGTGAAACCACGATGTTGCCGCGCCGGCGATCCATTTTGAGAATCTGGAACGGCTGCTGATTGTTCATCAGCGGCGACACGTCGCGGATCGGCCGGATGTCGACCTGCGAGCGCGGCAGAAAGGCTACGGCGCCTTCGAGATCGACAGTGAAGCCGCCCTTGACCTGATTGAAAATGACGCCGGTGACCTTCTCGTTATTCTGGAACGCCTTTTCCAGCTTGCCCCAGCTTTCCTCGCGGCGCGCCTTGTCGCGCGAGAGCACGGCTTCGCCGAGCGCATTTTCGATCCGTTCGAGATAGACTTCGACGGTGTCGCCGATCTTGATCTCGGCTGAGCGGCCAGGTCCGGCGAACTCTTTCAGCGCCACGCGACCTTCGGTCTTTAACCCGACATCGATGACGGCGACGTCCTTTTCGATACCGACGACGGTGCCCTTAACGACGGATCCTTCCTGCACATTGCCATGACCGAACGATTCATCGATCATGCTGGCGAAATCTTCGCGCGACGGCGCGGCAGCAGCGGCTTGAGCCATAAACTCTCCGGACCCCGTAAAATGGATCAATCCCGAACGCACGGCAGCCGCCGGGGAACCGGCGGTTGGGGCCTAAGCCAGCGGTCGGGACAAAGCTTGATCGGGCGCCTTAACTCAAAGCGTGAACGGGCGTTCCTCCAATGACGAAAGCGCGGTCAGCGGCGCTTGCGGCCCGTTCGGACGGCTTCGATGATATCGACGGCAGCCCGGAATGCGGCGTCTATACTCAAATGCGTGGTGTCGAGCAAGTGCGCATCCGGCGCGGCTTTCAGGGGGGCGGCGGTGCGCCGGGAATCGCGCTCGTCCCGCCGTAACAGGTCGGCCAGGACATCTTGCTCGTCGGCGTCCTCGCCTCGCGCCCGCAATTCCAGCGTACGGCGGGCGGCTCGCACCTCCGGGGTAGCAACCACGAACAATTTCACATCGGCGCCCGGCGCGATGACCGTGCCGATGTCGCGGCCATCGAGCACCGCGCCGGGCGGTTTGGTCGCGAACGCGCGCTGGTAGCTCATCAGGGCCTGCCGCACTTCCGTGATCGCCGCTACGACCGAAGCCGCTTCGGTGATCTTCTGCGCCTTGAGCGCCGGCTCATCGAATTTAGCCGGATCGAGCGAGATCGCGGCCGCGATCGCCTCCCTGGCGTTGTCGGGCGAATGGCCGGCATCGAGCACGGCTTTTGCCACCGCCCGGTAGATCAGCCCGGTATCGAGATGATGCAAACCGTAAACCGACGCTATCTGCTTGGCGATCGTGCCCTTGCCCGAAGCCGCCGGTCCGTCGATCGCAATGATCATCGTTGCTTTTCTTTTGCGCTGTTGTGCCTCGGGGCGGAAGCGGGTAGATCAAACGGCGGGACGCGAGATTCCGCAAGCACGAAAAACGGCTTTGCCCGGATTAAATCATCGTCCTGATCAGCCGAGAGCATTATTTTCCCGTGAAGTTTGCAAGACGGATCACGAACACGCCCTGGATCCAGCGGGCGATCGGAACCGCCGCGGCTGAATACCTGCGGCTGGTGTGGAAGACCAGCCGCTTCACCATGGAGCCGCCGGATCCTTTCGGCATGTATGAAAAGTACGAACCGGTGATTATCGCCATGTGGCACGGCCAGCATTTTCTGCTGCCGTTCTTCCGCCGCCAGTACCGCATCAAGGTTCTGGTCTCCCGGCACGCCGACGGTGAAATCAACGCTGTCGCCGCCGAACGGCTCGGCATCGGCACGGTGCGCGGCTCGGGCGACCATGCCCGGCGCTTTCAGGTCAAGGGCGGAGTCGGCGCATTCCGCCACATGCTCGTATCGCTTGCGGAAGGGTGGAACATGGCGTTAACCGCCGATGTCCCGAAGGTGTCGCGTGTCGCCGGTCTCGGCATCGTCAAGCTTGCCGCGGAATCCGGCCGGCCGATTTTTCCAGTCGCCGTGACTACGAGCCGGCGGATCGTGCTCGACAACTGGGACCGCACCGAGATTAATCTGCCGTTGAGTCACGGCGCGATCGTGGTGGGCGAGCCGGTACGCGTGCCGGCCGAAGCAGACGCGCAAGCGCTCGAGACCGCGCGCGCAACGCTGGAAAACACGCTTAACGCCGCGACCGAGCGCGCGCATATCATCGTCGACGGGCGGGAATAGCTTTGTTATGGCATTTCGCCGGCGGCTTGAGATTACGCGCCGGGTATCGAATAATAGGCTGGGCGAGGATTGAAGTTCGAACGAGCGAACAACAACGATGCGGGGAACGGCTTTTGGAGATCATTGACGACGTGCGGACGATTATCGCGGAATCGCTCAAGATCCCGGTTGATCGGGTGGCGCCCGATACGCGTCTCGATGAATTGGGCGCGGAGTCGCTCGACGTGATCGAGATCGTCTTCGGCCTGGAAGAGAAATTCGATATCACAGTGCCCTTTAAGGCTGACCAGGGCACCCGTGTCACCGTGCCGGGCAAGAATGGCCCGGAGGAAATCGAGTTCACCACGGTCGGCGACGTTGCCAACATTGTGCAGAAGCTGGTCGCGGCCAAGACGAAGGCGCCGTGATGCACCGGGTGGTTATTACGGGGATCGGCGTCGTGTCCCCGATCGGCAATACGCATGTAGCGTTCTGGTCGGCGCTGGTCGAGGGCCGCTCCGGCATCGGCCCGATCGTCAACATGGCGACCGAACGCATAATTACGCGGATTGCGGCCGAGGTCCGCGACTTCGATCCGTTGCAGCATTTCGATCCGAAGCGGGTCGGGCTGCTCGACCGCTTCGCGCAATTCGCCGTGGTTGCTGCGCGTGCCGCAGTGCAGGATGCGCAACTCGAACTCACCGAAGAACTCGCCCTGGCGGCGGCCACGATCGTCGGCAACGGCGCCGGCGGACTGACCACGCTCGACGAATGCTACTTCAAGCTTTACGGACAAAGTGCGGCGCGCGCGCATCCGCTGGCCATACCCCGTTACATGGCAAACGCGGCGTGCAGCCAGGTGTCCATGGACCTCGGTCTCAAGGGACCGACCTTCACCACCGTATCGGCCTGCGCTTCGGGCACGCATGCCATCGGTCAAGCGTTCCATATGGTGCGATCGGGCCAGGCGCCGATCGCACTCACCGGCGGCACCGAAGCCTGCTTGGTCTTGGGCACGTTCAAGGGCTGGGAGGCTTTGCGCGTGCTCAGCACCGACACCTGCCGCCCGTTCTCCAGAAACCGCAGCGGCCTGGTGCTCGGCGAGGGCGCGGCGATGTTCGTGCTTGAACCGCGCGAGCGCGCCGTGGCGCGCGGTGCGCCTATCTACGCCGAACTTTTGGGCTTCGGCATGAGCGCCGACGCTCACGACCTCACCGCCATCGATCCCGACGGCGCGGCGCGCGCCATCCGCAGCGCGCTGACCGACGGCAAGGTCAATCCCGAAGAGGTCGATTACGTCAACGCGCACGGCACCGGCACGGTGCTCAACGACAAGGGCGAGACCGTGGCGCTGCGGATCGCGTTCCGCGACAACGCCGATCGACTGGCGATTTCATCAAGCAAAGCGGTGCTCGGCCACAGCCTGGGCGCCGCCGGCGCGCTCGAACTTGCGGCGACGGCGCTAGCGCTGCATCATCAAACCATTCCGCCGACCGCGAATTTCGAAGAACCCGATCCGGATTGCGATCTCGATTACGTACCGAACACGGCGCGCAACGCGCCGATCGACAAAGCGATGTCGAGCTCGTTCGCCTTCGGCGGATTGAATGCGGTGCTCGCGCTCGGCCGCGCGTAGCGCAATCCTCAGCGCAAATCGGCGCCGAGCGAACGCATCAGCTCGGTGAATCCCGGAAAGCTTGTGGCGATAAACGCCGCGTCGTCGACGGCGACCGGCTTTTCGCTCGCCATTCCCATCACCAGCGCCGACATGGCGATGCGATGATCCATATGAGTGGCGACGAGGCCGCCGCCGGCGGCGCGCCCTTTGCCGTGCACGATCAGATCGTCACCGTCGATCTCGGCGGCGACGCCGTTGACGCGCAACAGTTCGGCGGTACCGGCCAGCCGATCCGATTCCTTCACCCGCAACTCTTTCAACCCGCACATCACCGTCGTGCCTTCGGCGAAGGCGGCAGCGACGGCAAGCACTGGATATTCGTCGATCATGGCTGGCGCGCGCGCAGCGGGAACCTCCACGCCGCGCAAGACACCGGCACGCACGCGCAAATCGGCGACCTCCTCACCCCCTTCGCGACGAATCGTAAGCCGCTCGATCGAGCCGCCCATGTCGGCAAGCGTGGCGAGAAGCCCGCTGCGCAGAGGATTGAGCATCACGCCCTCGAGGATGACATCTGAGTGAGGCGTAATCAGCGCCGCGACCAGCGGAAAGGCGGCCGAGGATGGGTCCGCGGGCACGCGGTTCGGCTGCGGCGTCAATTCGGGCTGTCCGGCAAGCGTGATGCGCCGGCCGTGCACGCCGGCATTTTCGACGCGCAGATCGGCGCCGAAAAGCGCCAGCATCTTTTCGGTGTGGTCGCGCGTCGCTTCCGCCTCAAACACGACGGTTTCGCCCGGCGCGGCTAGTCCGGCCAGCAGCACCGCGGATTTCAATTGCGCCGAAGCGACTTGCGGCTCGAACACGATCGGGATCGGATCGCGCGCGCCGGCGATCGTCAGCGGCAGGCGGCCGTCGCTCGACGACAGGACGTGGGCGCCGATCCGCTCGAGCGGATCGAGCACGCGGCGCATCGGACGTTTGCGCAAGGAGGCATCGCCGTCGAATGTCACGGTGATCGGGCAGCCGGCGACCGCGCCGAGCATCAGGCGGCAGCCGGTGCCGGAATTGCCGAAATCGAGGCCGTTTGCCGGCTCGGCGAAGCCGCCGACGCCGACGCCGCGGACGCTCCAATCGCCGGCACCGCGCCGCTCGATCCGCGCGCCCAGCGCGCGGGCGGCATTGGCGGTATTGAGAACATCCTCGCCTTCGAGCAGGCCGGTGATGCGGGTTTCACCGACAGCAAGCGCGCCCAGTATCAGCGCCCGATGCGAGATCGACTTGTCGCCCGGCACCCGCACGCGGCCCTTGAGCGGGCCGAGACGGCGAGCGGTCAGCGGGGCGGGGGCGGCTTGCATTAAATAAAGAACTCCCAAAGCGCGTTTGGAGGGCGTTCAAGACGCGTCATCTATCATGGGCTATTGACAGGCGCACCCCGACTAGCCAAGTGAAGTCCCCAAATTGAAGGGATTCCGGCCGTGGCAAAAGCGGAACTTGGCACCAAGCGCGTCTGTCCCGAAACCGGACGCAAGTTTTACGATCTCAACAAAAACCCGGTCATCTCGCCTTATACCGGCAAGGTGGTGTCGATAGAGACGCCAGTTTCGCGCGCGCGGCCGGAGCAGGTACCGCCGGTCGCACGGCCGGCCGCGGCTACCCCGCCGCCCCCGGTGGAGGATGTGATCGCCCCCGAGCCGCAGGAGGCGGAAACGGTTTCGCTGGAAGAAGCCGATGTTGAGGTCGCGGGCACGAAGGGACCGGTTGCGACCACCGAGCCGGACATCGAGGAAGAAGTCGAGATCGACGAACCGCTCGACGATGCCGCCCTCATCGAGGAGCAGGAGGAAGAGGACGCCGACGTCACCGACATCATCGGCGGCGACATCGAAAACGAGGAGGAAAGCTGACCTTGGTCAGCCATCAGTGGCGGGTGATCGGCGCGCCGTGGCCAGATAGTTCGTCGCCACTGAATTATTGATCAGCGGATACCCGGTTTAAGGGGCCATAGCTCAGCTGGGAGAGCGCCTGCATGGCATGCAGGAGGTCGGCGGTTCGATCCCGCCTGGCTCCACCAAGTTAAAATCCACTAGTCTGGAGTCTGGCTCTAGGTTGAGTTCCTCAATCGGGGGACGATTTCATGGCTGGTGGCGCGCAGTGAGCGCAAAGCTACATTCATCTCCTTCCGGCGCTCGATTGCGCGTCGGCGTAAGCGGTCACCGGGGACCGCCGAAATTACCTGAACAATCGCTGATACCGCTGCGCAAAGCGCTCGACTTTATATTCGCATCCGCCGCCGCGAACGCGGCCGAACACATCGTGGTGTCATCGCTGGCGGAAGGCGCGGATCGCCTCGTCGCCGAGACGGGTCTTGCGGCCGGCTTCATCCTGCAAGCGGTGCTGCCCCTGCCGCGCAACGAATATGCGCGCGACTTCGCGACCGCCAAGTCACGCGCCGCTTTTGAAAATCTGCTCGCGCGCGCGAGCGAGGTGATCGAACTTCCCGGCGACGCCGGTGCGCGGCCGCGCGCCTACGAAGCAGCCGGGCTGCTGATGCTGGCGCGCATCGACATGCTGATTGCGATCTGGGACGGCGAGCCGGCCGCCGGCACCGGTGGCACCGCGGAAATCGTCGACCGGGCGTTGGCCGACGGTATTCTCGTGGTCTGGATCGAACCGGCGCGTCCCGAAACTATGCAACTGTCGCAGGAAGGTGGTTTCCACCCCGGCGATCCGGCGGCGCTCGCCCGCGCCGTCCGGGCGCTTGCCGCGATCCCCAGCCGATAATCTCTCTGCTAACATCTTCTGTGAGGCTTCACACCATGAACGAGAGAATCGCAGCTCCGCCAGAGACCGCCCGCGACCGGCATCTTTTTGGTCCCGGCCCGAAGCGGCTCCTCTCGCTCGACGGCGGCGGCGTGCGCGGCGCGCTCACCGTGGCGCTGCTGGAACGGATCGAGACGCTGCTCAGCGAGCACGCGGGCCATCCGATCCTGCTCGGCGATTATTTCGACCTGGTCGGCGGCACATCGACCGGCGCTATCATCGCCGGCGCTATCGCGCTTGGCTACCGAACTGCGCAGGTGAAAGACTTTTATTTGAAGCTCGCGCCGTCGGCGTTCAAAAGCAGCCCCTGGCGCATCCCGCTCCTGCAAGCGAAGTTCGACGCGCGCGACCTGCGCAAGAACATCGAGAACATCGTCGGCAACCGGGTGCTGTCGAGTCCCGATCTGATCACCGGCTATTGCATCGTCACCAAACGCATGGATACCGGCAGCCCGTGGATCATCTCGAACAATCCGCGCGCGCCTTATTGGGAGGATGGCAAGGACTACATCGGCAACAAAAGCTACCCGCTGGTCAATCTTGTGCGCGCGTCGACAGCGGCGCCGCATTTTTTCGATCCCGAGCTTTTGCCGATCAGCCAGAATCAAACACTGCTGCCTGACGAGATCGCCAAGCCGCTCAATCTGCCATGGCCGGCACGGGCGCTGCATGCGCTGATGCAAAAAGTCGGGCTGCTCAAACCGGTCAAGGTCGACAAAAACAAATACGGGCTGTTCGTGGACGGCGGCGTGACGCCGCACAACAATCCCGCGCTGGCGCTGCTCAACCACGTCACGCTCAGTCCCTTTAACATTAACTGGGCGACCGAGCCTGACAAACTCATGGTCATCTCGCTCGGCACCGGCACCTATCGGCCGACCTTGTCCTACGAGTCATTGGGATTCGCACGCTTCACCAAGCTCGCTTTCCATGCGCTCCTGTCGCTAATGACCGACACCGAGACCCTGGTGCTGGCGATGATGCAGTGGATGGGAGAATGCCCCGCGCCGTGGACCATCAACTCGGAAATCGGCACGCTCGCCGGCGACGCTCCGCGCGGCGGCAAGATGTTTCGCTTCCTGCGCTACGACGTGCGGCTGGAGAAAGAATGGCTGGCGCGCGAGCTCAACTATCAGGTGAGTGACGAACAGCTCGGCCGGTTGCGCGGCATGGACGATCCGAAGGTTGCGCATCAGCTCTACGAGATCGGCGCTCTGGCTGCTGCAAAGCAGGTGAAATTGGAGCACCTGTTGCAGTAAGGACACGCCGGCGCTCTTGACGCTCTTCCCGGATGCCGCATAGCCTCATGTTGCGGGCGTTGGGGGTGGGTTCATGTGGCTCCGCGTGTTGGCTGGCGCGTGTTTCGCCGGATTGTTGAGCGCGTGCGCCGTCGTCGATCCGGTCGATTCGCGCTACGACACGGTTTCCCGCAGCCTGGCCAAGGCCCGTAACGAATCGATCTTCCTCAATCTTGTCCGCGCCAGCCACGACTATCCGCTGAGCTTTGTCACCGTCGCCAACGTCACACCGACGATGACGAACACGACGAACCTCGGCCTGCCGTCTTTCCTGCTGGGACCGCCGGCGATATTCGGAACCGTCTTGAAATCGACCGCATCGTTACCTACTTCCGGGCCCGGGCGCGATGCCGTTTTCGGCAGCACCACCGCCTCGAATTCAACGGCCGTGAGCACCAACTTCAACGTATCGACTCAGGAAACGAGCAGTTTCTACGAGGGCTTCCTCAAGCCGATCGATTTGCAGGTGCTCGATTACTTCATCCGCCAAGGCTATTCGCGTGAGCTGCTGTTCTGGCTGTTCACCGATTCGGTGGAGATCACCGTGAAGGGCGGTCCAACGATGGGCACGCGTTACAATCCGCCGGAAGATTACGGCTGCATTCGCGGCGATCGGCGCGAACGATGCTTTCGCGATTTCGTTCTGGTCGCGATCGCTGCCGGCGTGACGGTGGAAGAGCAAACCGTGCAGACCGCGCCACCCAGCAGCGCCGGGCAGACGAAAACCGCCGGAGGCGGCGGCGCCGCCAAACCCGAGACGCAGATCTTCGCGCGCTTTTGCTTCAACCCGGTATTCGCCGACCGCGCGAAAAATGCACTTGGGCCGGACCTATATCATCGGGTCACCACCAAATACGCCGATCTGCCGCCGAGCCAATTCCAGCCGAAATGCGGCGATCCGTCGTGGAAGCCGGCCCTGCATATTTCCGAACCGCAGCCCGATTCGTTTCCTTTTCAGGTCGGCCCGATCAAGTTCAAGATCGTGCCGCGTTCGGCCTATGGCGTGTTTGAGTTCCTCGGCGCGCTAATCAAGTTGCAGCTCGATCAGCCGAAACCGGCGGCCACCGCCTATATTCCAGCCGACCGGATCGCCGAAGAGCAAAAGCCGCCATTGTTGCGCACCATACCGCCCGGCGAGGATCCTTACTTGATCCAGGTCGTAAAGGGAGATCCCGATACGCGCTGCTTCGTTCATACCTGGTTTTATGACGGCGACTATTGCGTGCCGGAGAACGCCACCAACACCAAGCGGATCTTCAGCCTGCTGGCGCAACTGATCGCCATCCAGACCGCGGCCACAGACCTTTCGATCACACCGGTCGTGCGGATCATTCAGTAAGCGCGCCGCCGCTTCAGGCGGCGTGCGTCAGTCGTCCCAGAGCCGTTGGGTGGCGAGATCGGCGCCGGACCGCATCGCCCTGAATTTTTCCCACACCACCGTCGGATGCACTTCGGTCTCGTACATCGCCTGCGATGAGAAGCCGCAATCGGCGCCGGCAATGACGTTCTCGCGCCCGATCAGGCGCGCATAGCGGATGATGCGCTCGGCGATCAGTTCGGGGTGCTCGACGATGTTGCTCGCATGGGTGACGACGCCGGGCACCAAGACCTTTCCTTCGGGAACTTTCACGCGCTCGAACAAATGATATTCGTGTTCGTGGCGCGGATTGGCGGCTTCGAAGCTGTACGAGCCGGCGTTTATCTTGAGAACGTAGCCGATGACGTCCGCGAGCGCCCCCTCGTGGATGCGGGGGCCTTCGTTGATGCCGTAGCAGGTGTGAAAGCGCACCCGCTCGGCGGGAATTCCCCGCAGGCCCGCATTGACCGCCTCGACATAGATCTCCGCGCGGCGTTTTTTTTGCGCGTCGTCGAGGCCGGGTTCGGAGAACAACTCAGACAGAGACGGATCGTCGATCTGCACGAGCAGGCCGGCATCGGCGATCGCACGGTATTCCTTGCCCAATTCCACAGCGAGGGCGTGAAAATAGTCCTCGTCCGATTTGTAATACTCGTTAGTGCCGACGCCAGAGGGCGCGGTCGCCGGCAAGAAAACATGCTCGTTGGCGACTCCGGCGGCGGCAGCGGCGGCTTTGACATTGTCGATGTCGGCTGCGACCAGCTTTTCGCCGCGATATTTGACCGGTCCGACGCAGACGAGCGGCGGCATCGATACCACCGCGCCGCCCATCATCGCGCGATTGAAGTATTGCCCGTAGTATTCCGGGAACGCATCGACTTCTCGCTGAAAGATTTGCCGTTTCGTGCCGGGCCGGGGCTCGAACCCCTCGAGGCGTTCGCGGATGTAAGTGAAGAAGCCCGGCTTGGAGAATTCGCCGTCGGTGACGACATCGATGCCGCAATTGACCTGCTCGCGAACCGCGGTGGCGACCGCATCGCGCAACGCCGCCCGGTAAGCCTTCTCGTCGTAATTCTGCCCGGAATATTTCGCCTTCATCGCGTCCAGCAGAAGATGGGGCCGCGGCAGGCTGCCGATGTGCGTGGTCTGGATACGGTCGGTGTTCTGCTGAAGTTGCATGACGATGCTCCCGGTTGTGCCGCCGCGCTCCCAATGTGGACCGAGCGCCGTCCTATGTTACTGTGGAGCCGCGCGACGCGGGAGGCGTCATCGGATGAATTGACGGTTGATCGAAACGCTGTTGCTCTGCTTGCTCGTCATCGCCATCGCCCGACCGACCGCGGCGCAGCAGAAGCAGCCGATGTCCGCTGAACAGCCTTCGATCATGCAGGAGGAGGAAGACACCGCACCTGCAAGCCCGCCGGCACAAACAGCGAAACCGGCGCGCAAGGGCGCCAAGCTGGCGGCGCCGGCCACGGATAATCCCGATCTCGATGCGGAAGACGAGCTTGCGCCCTCGCAAATGCGCCAGCCGATACCGCCCGCGGTCGCCATGCCGACCGACGAGAAGCGTGTGCGATCAGCGTCGCACGGAACGGAAACAACGCCAGAACACGGCGTTGCGCGGCGGCCGGCGCACGTTGCGAAACCAGACATCATTGGCTGCGACGGCGTGTTTGGAAGAGATTCAAGTCACGCCAAGCTCGCCATGGCCTATCAGTCGCGCAATGTCGCCTTCACCCAGGTCGACGCCGCCTCCGGCGCCAAGGTGTTGGCGAGCGTCCTGTTCGCCAAGGATCCGAAGCGCCGTCTGGAAGTATGGTGGTCGAAACCGGCAACTCGCACCGACACGCATCTGATCGTGATCAACGGCCAGTCGGATTGGATCGCGCCCGGCGAACTTCATCTCGGGCTCACGCTCGCCGAACTCGAGCGGCTCAACGGCAAGCCGTTCAAGCTCCTGGGCTTCAACAAGGAGGGCGTTGCAACCTTGAGCGACTGGAACGGCGGGCAACTCGCCGCGATTCCCGGCGGGTGCAAAATCGGTCTCAGCTTGCGCGCCGACGCTAAAGCGTCCGCAGCTGCGTTAGCCGGCGCGCCCGCCGATCGCGCATTTTCCTCTGGCGATTCCGCCCTGCGCGCGGTCAACTCGACGGTCAGCGAGATCCTCGTCGCCTATTGATAGGCGGCGGCATTCCGCCGCACATTGCCGCCGCGCGCTAGTGGCGGGTCCGAGTGCCGCTCGACGGCGCCGGATCGGGCGGCGCTCCCTCTTGCTGCTGCTCGTGCATCACCCGCACATCGCGCGCCATTTCCAGGCAGGTTATCAGCTCGGTGTAGCTTGACTTACCGCCCATGCGGGCTTCGTTGACGCATGACGCCCGGTCGGCGGGCGCAAAGCTCGACCATTGTTTGCCCAGTTCGTCGCGGATCGCCTCCTCGCTTTGCAGGCAATTCTTTTTCTCCTGCTCGATCGCCGGATCCCGGAAGGTGACACCACCCTGTTTGGCGATGCCCTCGCAGACCTGTTCGACGTTGAGCTGCGGCACGGTATCCGAAGCGGCAGCTGCGGCGGCGGCCGGCATCATCAATTGCGCACCGAGCATGATCGCGTTGGGCAGAATCATCGAAACTCTCCCGATCCTTCTTGTTGATTATAGCACGCCCACCGCATGGAACCAGCGGGACCGGTCAGCGCCCAAAAGGATTGACCGGCGGTGATTCCCCCCGCTATGGCTGCACAAGCCGGGTGAGGGAGTTCGACATGATCGTTGCACCGTTCTTCGGCACGGCGCTGATTGTCGCCGTCGCCACCGGTCCGGCGCTAAATCCCGGCGGAGAAATCAACCTTTCGATTCAGGAAAAGGCAGCCGCGACGGAACCGCTGGTGCGCTCGGCGACCGATTGCATCGTCCACGCCGTGATCGCCGATCCGCGCTACGCCAAGAAGGCTGGCGCCGCGCTCGGCGACCTGATCGTCGCTTCGATGCCGTCCTGCGTGACGCCGGTGCGCGCGATGATCGACGCCTATGACCGCTATTACGGTGAAGGCACCGGCGAAGCCTTTTTCATGGGCCCGTATCTCGACGTGCTGCCTAAGGCAGTTATCGCCGGCGCCAAGGATGCGAGCCGGTAGGTAGGCGCTACTGGGCCGGCCTCGGCCCGATCACGGCAACGACGCGCATGTTGGTCGGATCGACGAGGACGATCTGGTCGTCCACCCGCGTGTATTTGTAAAGCTTGGTTTCCGGATTGGCGGCGAGAATGTCGTCGGGCAGCATGTAGAGCTCGATCATCGGCGGCACGTCGGCGCCGACCGCGGTGGCGAACCGGCTGGGCGCGACTTTGCTCTTGTCCCTGTGCACTTCCTGATAGATCGCGCTTCGCTGCGCCGCCGTGAGCTCGAGCTTCGGCGCAACGCCGTTCGACGTCACGGTCTCCTCGATGCTGCTATTCTGCGCCTCGGCCGACAACGCGCCGGTGATCGCAGCCGCCGCGCCCATAAGCGCTGCCGCCGTCAGATGATGCACCAGATAACTCTTCACCCGCTCCTCCATCGCGTTCGGACCCACGCAGCGAAGGATCGCCGCTGCGTAGGATCCTTGTTGCGCGTCAGCGCGGGATCGCCTGCACCGCGACGTTGGTGTAGGGGTCAATCACCAGAATGCGATCGGACTCGTACACATAACGATAGGTCGGCATCGGGGCGGCAGCGGGCGCTATCGCCGGCGCGACGGCGCCTGGCGCGGGAGTGACGACGTCGTAGAGCCGCGGATACGGCGTCGGCACAACTTCGGTGTAACCGGGCTGGGTGATTGCCGCGACCGCCGGCCTCACCGGCGGGGGCACGACGCGCTCGGTAACCGTCGTGCGCGTCGTGGTCACCCGGTCGGAGCGGGCAATATGGCGGCGCGGCACCGTGGTCGACTGCACCGTGCGAACCGTTTGCACGGTCTCGACGGGAGCCACCGCCGGCGCGATTGACACCGGTGCCGGTTGCGGCGCGATCACGGTGTCGACAGTCTGCGCATGCGCGACGGTTATCCCGCCGGCCAGCGCGACGGCGAGGGCGCTGTACGAGATCATGTTTCTCATTGAGCACTCCATGCGTTGCAGTGCGGATGCGACCATCCGCGCATGGAGCCCCAACGCCCCGCGCAGCCTTGCGTTCCTGCCGCGCCGCGCCGCCGGTTGGAACCCGCGTTCCCGCGCCGCAAAATCGCCGCCAAACCGCGCTCGATTGACCACGGCGGAGACGGGGTGCAGTCTGGCGCGCCTCAACAGTGCAGATTCGGCGTTCCGTCGCAGGTCGCGTTCAGTTCGTTGACGCGGGAGAAACCGGCATGTTCGGAATCAGCGACTTGTTCCAATGGGAGCGATTCGTCACGCCCACCGTCATCAAGGTTTTTTACTGGCTGGCGGTGGTGATCTCCGTCCTGCTCGGATTGGCCGGCGCAGTCTCCTCGCTGACCACCATGGCCTATAACCCCTTCGTCGGTATGATCTTCCTGATCGCCAGCTTGCTGGGCGCCTGCATGGGCGTAGTGCTTTCGCGCATCGTCGCCGAGTTCGTGCTGATCGTCTTCCGGATCAACGAGCATCTCGGTGCGATCCGCAATCAGGGATCGCTCAGCAGTCAGTGAGCCGCAAACCGCGCGATCAAGTGGCGAAGCGGAAGTGCATGACGTCGCCGTCCGCCACCACGTAATCCTTGCCTTCCAGCCGCATCTTGCCGGCGTCGCGCGCGCCGGCCTCGCCGCCGCAGGCGACATAATCGCCATAGGCGATGGTTTCGGCGCGGATGAAGCCGTGTTCGAAATCGGTGTGGATGACGCCGGCGGCTTGCGGCGCCTTGGTTCCGCGCGTCACCGTCCAGGCGCGCGACTCTTTCGGCCCGGCGGTGAAAAACGTCACCAGATCGAGCAGCGCATAGCCCGCCCGGATGAGCCGGTCGAGCCCCGCCTCTTTCAGCCCGACCGCGGCGAGATAATCGTCGCGCTCGTCGCGCAAGAGGACGGCGATCTCCAACTCGATCTTGGCCGAGATGACGACGGCAGCCGCGCCCTCCTCCTTGGCGCGAGCCTCGACTTTTTTGGAAAAGCCGTTGCCCGCCGCGACGGATGCCTCCTCGACATTGCTGACATAGACCACGGGCAGCGCGGTCAGGAGGCCGAGCATATGAAACGCGCGCTCCTCCTCGGGCTTGCGCTCGACGAGTCGCGCCGGCTTACCGTCGCGCAAAAGCGACAGCGCGCGATTGATGAGATCAAGCGACTCTTTCGCCTCCTTGTCGCCGCCCTTGACTTTTTTGTTCAGGGCATCCACCCGCTTTTCGAGGCTTTCGAGATCGGCCAGCATCAGCTCGGTCTCAACCGTCTCGATATCGGCGACCGGATCGATGCGGCCCTCGACATGCGTGACGTCGGTATCCTCAAAGCAGCGCACGACGTGGGCGATGGCATCGACCTCGCGGATATTGGCGAGGAACTGGTTGCCGAGCCCCTCGCCTTTCGAAGCACCGCGCACTAGGCCGGCGATGTCGACGAAGGTGAGCCGCGTCGGCACGATGGTGGCGGACTTAGCGAGCGCCGCCAGCGTTTCGAGCCGCTTGTCCGGCACCGCCACCTCGCCGACATTCTGCTCGATGGTGCAGAACGGATAATTCGCCGCCTGCGCCGCCGCCGTTTCGGTCAGCGCGTTGAAGAGCGTCGACTTGCCGACATTCGGCAAACCGACGATGCCGCATTTGAAGCCCATGAAGTTTTTTACCTGTCGCTTAAGCGGTTCACGCCTTTTCCGGTTCTTGATCGGAGCCGGAATCGCCAAATCCCTTGGCCACCATGGCAAGATGAACCTTGTTCTGAAAACTCGCATCCTGGCCGCGCACCAGGAGATCGGCGTTGTCGGCGATAATTCCGGTAAGCGCCTCGACCCAGGGCCGCTCGCTCTTGGCGAAGTCGCTCAACACATAATGCTCGACCATATCCTTGTGGCCGGGGTGATCGACGCCGATGCGCACACGCCGGTAATCGTTGCCGATATGCTCGCTGATCGAGCGCAAGCCGTTATGGCCGGCGATGCCGCCGCCGGTTTTGACCCGCACTTTGCCCGGCGGCAACTCGATCTCGTCGTGAAACACCGTCACATCCCCGGGCGAAAGTTTGTAGAACTGCGCCGCTTCAGCCACGGCGCGGCCTGATTCATTCATAAAAGTGGCGGGCAGCAGCAAAAGCACGCGCTCGCCGCTGATCGGTCCCTCGCACGCGACGCCCTGGAAGCGGCGGCGCCACGGCCTGATGCCGTGGCGCTTGGCGATATCCTGCACGGCCATGAAGCCAACGTTATGGCGGTTGCCGGCATAGCGCGCTCCCGGATTCCCAAGCCCGACCAGGAGCAGCATCGATCTTTATCCCGTGCGGGACGTCACTTCTTCTTGGGCCCTCCACCGGCCGCAGCGCCAGCCGCACCGGGGGCCGCGCCGGGCGTCGCCGCCGCTGCGCCTGGCGCACCAGGAGCTGCGCCAGGCGCCGCACCAGGAGCGGCACCGGGAGCCGCGCCTTCCGCCGGCACGCCGGCGGTGGCCGCGGCAGCCGCGGCAGCCGCGGCAGCCGCCGCAGCTTCGGCTTGCGCCTTCATTTCTTCCGCGTAGCCCGACGGCGGAACGACGGTGACCAGCGTGATGTCCCTTTGCGAGACAACGCGCACGCCCTCCGGCAGCTTGACGTCGCTCAGATGCTTGGAATGATTGATCTCAAGCTCGCTCACGTCGACGTCGATGCCGGCCGGGATCGCGTCGGCCCGACAGCGCACTTCGACGGTGTGGGTGACGATCGACACCGTGCCGCCGCGTTTGACGCCCGGCGACTGGTCGGCGTTCTTGACGTAAACTGGGATGTTGACGCGGATGGTGGCGTTCTCTCCGAGCCGCATGAAGTCGACATGCAACGGCAGATCGCGCACCGCGTCGAGCTGGAAGTCGCGCGGAATGACGCGATGCTTCACGCCTTCCACTTCAACGTCATGGATGGTGGTGAGAAAATGCCCGGCGTAAATGCGCAGCCGCAGCTCGTTGTAATCGAGCGAGATCGGCAACGGCGGCTTGCCATCGCCATAGATAATTCCAGGTACGCGGCCGGCGCGACGCTCAGCCCGGGCGGCCCCCTTGCCTGCCCGTGAACGTGCGGCCGCCTTGATCAGGTTGACGGTCGTCATGATGTGTCCTCGTCGTTAACATCCGCGGCCGCCTCCAGGGGTGCCAAAGGTCTAAACTTCGCCGCGGTCGCGGCGCTTATAGCGGCGCGGATCGGTAAAAACAAGGAAGGCGGCGTGGGGCTTAAATCGCTAGAATCCGCTGGGATTAACGCCCGGCGAGGACAGATTCGCTCCGCCCGCGGATGGCGTCGCCGCGGCAAGCTTGGCTTCCAGCGCCGCAATCCGCGTCTTCAGCGCTTCGTTTTCCTCGCGGGCGAGCCGAGCCATGTCCTTGACCGCCTCGAACTCCTCGCGCTGGACTACGGCGAGATCGCGCAGAATACGCTCCGCCTGGCTCCGGAACAGCGTTTCAAATTCGCGCCGCACGCCCTGCGCTACGCCCGCTGCTTCGTTCATCAGCCGGGCAGCCTCATCGAACAGCCGGTTCGTGGTCTGCACCATGTTCGCCTCCGAGCCTGGTCGGCAAGCCGCCGGGTCGTCCGCTGCTTGCCATGCTCATACACAATGGCAATGGTGCGGCGCCGTCGCAAGGTAGCTGTCGGCGCGTAGGAACACCCCGATGCTCATCCTCCCGGTCCTGCCCTACCCCCACATCAATCCGGTGCTCGTTTCCCTCGGGCCGTTTGCGGTGCGCTGGTACGCGCTGGCCTACATCGTCGGCATCATCGCCGGCTGGTTCTACGCGCGCGCGATCATCGTCTCGCGAAAAGCGTGGGGCGGCAACGCGCCGATCACAGTCGCCGAATTCGACGACTTTATCATATGGATCACGCTCGGCATCATTCTCGGCGGCCGCGTCGGCTACGTGCTGTTCTATAATTTCCCGCATTTCGCCGCGCATCCGGCCGAGATTTTCGAGCTATGGACCGGCGGCATGTCGTTCCATGGCGGCGTGCTTGGCTGCATCGTCGCCACCATCGCATTCGCGCTGCGCCGGGGCTTGCCGATGCTGTCGCTTGGTGACGTGACGACGGCGGTGGCTCCGATCGGATTGTTTCTCGGGCGGCTCGCCAATTTCATCAACGGCGAATTATGGGGCCGCCCGACCGACGTACCATGGGCGATGATCTTCCCCAATGGCGGCCCGATCCCGCGCCACCCGAGCCAGCTTTACGAAGCGCTGCTGGAGGGCTTGCTCCTTTTGATTGTGCTCGGCGTTCTGGTGCGGCTTGGCGCGCTCAAGCGGCCGGGAATCATCACCGGAAGCGCCGCGATCGGCTACGGGCTGGCGCGCGTCTTTTGCGAATTTTTCCGCGAGCCCGACGCGCAGCTCGGATTTCTCTGGGGCAGCCTGACCATGGGGATGTTGTTGTGCATCCCGCTCATCCTTGCCGGCGTCGCCGCACTCGTGGTCGCGTTCTCGCGCCAACCGACTGCAAAACATGGCTGATGACTATTCGCCGTTGGAACGCGAAATCCGCCGTCTGATTACCGTCGCCGGACCGATGCCGGTGGCCGATTACATGCGGCTCTGCCTGACGCATCCGCAATACGGCTACTACACCACGCGCGAGGCGATCGGCGCGGGCGGCGACTTCATCACCGCGCCGGAAGTGAGCCAGATGTTCGGCGAGCTGATCGGATTGTGGTTGGCGGCAGCCTGGCAGGAGATGGGCGCTCCGGAAAATGTGCGGCTGGTCGAGCTCGGGCCCGGCCGCGGCACGATGATGCTCGATGCGCTGCGGGCGGCAAGAGTTGCCAGGAAATTTTACGCCGCGATCGTGCTGCATCTGGTCGAGATCAACCCCAAGCTGCAAGATCTGCAACGGCAACGCTTCGCGGACCTCGACGTGCCGACATGGTGGCATACTTCGCTGACCGAGGTTCCCGATGGTCCGATAATGATCGTCGCCAACGAATTCATCGATGCGCTGCCGGTGCACCAGGCGGTCAAACAGGCCGACGGCTGGCATGAACGCGTCGTCGCGATCGCCAACGACGGCGCGCTCGTCATGACCGCCACCGCCGACGCACTGCCGAATTTCGATGCGACGCTGCCGCGCGAACTGCGCGATTCACCAGATGGCTCGATCTACGAATGGCGCTCGGACACGATCGCTTTCGATATCGGCCGGCGCGTGCGTAACGACGGCGTCGCGCTGATCGTCGATTACGGCCACGCCCGGCAGGGATTGGGCGAGACCTTGCAGGCGGTCACCGGCCATACTTTCGCCGACCCGCTGCAAGCGCCGGGCGAGGCCGACCTAACCGCGCATGTCGATTTCGCGACCTTGGCGATTTCCGCCGATATCATCGGCGCGCGCAGCCACGGTCCGGTGTCGCAGCGCGATTTTCTCAAGCGGCTCGGCATCGACAGGCGCGCAGCCGCGCTGAAATCGTCGCGGTCAGACAAGTCCGAAGAGATTGACGCGGCGCTCGCGCGCCTGGCCGGCACCGGGCCGAACGACATGGGCACGTTGTTCAAGGTGCTGGCCATCGCCGATCCGAAAATCGGCCCGCTGCCGGCCATGCAGCACCACTGATGATTACCGCCGCAACGCTCGCGTTTTCCGGCATCCGCCACGGCTTCTTCACCCGGCAGGGCGGCGTGTCGGCGGGTGTCTATGCAAGCCTCAACGGCGGTCTCGGCTCGAACGACCTGGCAGAAAATGTCATGGAGAATCGCGCGCGCATGGCGGCTTCGCTCGGAGTAAATCCCGACCGGCTGCTCACCGCCTTCCAGATTCATTCGCCGGACGTGGTGATCGCCGAAACGCCTTGGTCCGCGAATGCCCGCCCGCGCGCCGACGCAATCGTCACCCGCACGCCCGGGCTCGCCATCGGCGTAAGCACCGCCGATTGCGGGCCGATCCTGCTCGCCGATCCGAAAGCCCGCGTCATCGGCGCCGCCCATGCCGGTTGGCGCGGCGCACTGACTGGTGTCGCCGAGGCGGCAATCGCGGCGATGGAAAAACTCGGCGCTGAGCGTGGCCGCATCCACGCCTCGCTCGGTCCGATGATCCGGCAGAACAATTACGAAGTCGGACCGGACTTGATCGCGCGCTTTGCCGCCGAAGACGGCGCAAGCAAGCGGTTCTTCAAACCCGGGGCGCGCAACGGCCACGCCCTGTTCGACCTCGCCGGCTTTGTCGGCGCGCGTCTTTCGCGCGCGGGCATCGGGCAGATCGAGGATCTCGGCCTTTGCACCTATGCCGACGATGCCCGATTTTTCAGTTTCCGCCGCACCACCCATCGCGGCGAGCCGGATTACGGCCGCCATGTGAACGCGATTGTGCTCGTCTGAATGGCCTTATTTACCTGGAATGTGGTAAGCCGCGGCGGCAAAAAATCCTGCGGGGACAAGGCCCTGATTCATGTTGCCAGCCTCTCAGGCGGCTTGTATCAGGGCGTTGTTTTTGCCGCATGATTTAAGGCGCGCAGGAGAGCGGAATGGCGAGCAACAACGGAGCGATCAAGCTCGTTGCCGGCAATTCCAACCCCACCTTGGCCGAGGGAATCGGCGCCTATATCGGCACCCCGCTGACCAAGGCGGTGGTCCGGCGCTTCGCCGACATGGAGATTTTCGTCGAGATCCAGGAGAATGTGCGCGGCGCCGACGTATTCGTCATTCAGTCGACCTCATTCCCGGCCAACGACCACCTGATGGAATTGCTGATCATCATCGACGCGCTGCGCCGCGCGTCGGCGCGCCGCGTCACGGCGGTACTTCCCTACTTCGGCTACGCCCGACAGGACCGTAAACCCGGCCCGCGCACGCCGATTTCCGCCAAGCTCGTCGCCAACCTCATTACCCGGGCCGGCGCCGACCGCGTGCTGACGCTCGACCTGCATGCCGGTCAGATTCAGGGTTTTTTCGACATCCCAACCGACAATTTGTTCGCCTCCCCGGTCATGGTGCGCGACATCAAGCAGCGCTTCGATGTCGACAAGCTCATTGTGGTATCGCCGGACGTCGGCGGCGTGGTGCGCGCGCGAGGATTGGCCAAGCGTATCAACGCTCCGCTCGCCATCATCGATAAGCGGCGCGAACGGCCCGGCGAGTCGGAAGTGGCGAACGTCATCGGCGAGGTCGACGGCCATGTCTGCATCCTGGTGGACGACATTGTCGATTCCGGCGGCACGCTTCTTAATGCCGCCGACGCGTTGTTGGAGAAGGGCGCCAACGCAGTGTCCGCCTACATCAGCCACGGCGTGCTGTCCGGCGGCGCGGTCGCCCGCGTCAATAAGTCGAATCTGAAGGAGCTGGTGATCACTGATTCGATTCAGCCGACCGAGGCGGTGAAGAAATCCGCCAATATCCGCGTCCTGTCGATTGCCACCCTGATCGGCGAAGCCATCAGCCGCACCGCCACCGAGGAATCGGTTTCGAGCCTGTTCTTCGACTAAAGCCCGTCCCCGTTCGCCCTTTCCCGACCCACCGAGTCAACTTGTCGCAGGCCGGCCCTGTGGACGGAGAGTCACTCCGGCATTGTGCGAAGGCGGCAAATCACTTCATCAGTGCCGGTGGGGTTCGCACAGGACTCTATCGAGGCTTTGGCGGCGGAATCGGGCCGTCTATAGTCGGGGCTACGGGCTGATTCGCGGATGAAGTCAACGTGCAGGGGCTGGTTGTTCCTGTGGCAAATCGCAGCCCGGTTTTGGCGATGTCACGTGGCGTGCGCATTTCCACTCCAACCCGCGCTGTGGAGACGGCATGTCCCTCATCGAGATCGCACACGATTCCCGCGGTAACCCGCTCGACGTGGTCGAGCACATGGCGGCCGGCAACAGCTGGCCGTTCGAGCGAGCCGGCGAAGACGAGATCGCCATTGTCGTCACCGGCCGCTGGACCAACTATCAGGTCTCCTTCACCTGGATGGGCGAGATCGAGGCGCTGCATCTCGCCTGCGCCTTCGACATGCGCGTGCCGGATCCGCGGCTTTCCGAAGTGCAGCAGCTTATCGCGCTGATCAACGAGCAATTGTGGATCGGACATTTTGACGTCTGGACGCAAAACGGCGTGGTGATGTTCCGGCATGCGCTGCTGCTCACCGGCGGTGCCGCGCCCTCCGACCGCCAATGCGAGGCCGTACTCGGCAGCGCGCTCGACGCCTGCGAACGTTATTTCCCGGCCTTTCAGTTCGTGGTCTGGGCGGGCAAAAGCGCGCGCGAAGCCATGGACTCGGCGCTGTTCGAGACCGCGGGCGAGGCGTAAGCGGCGCCATCTGTATTTCTTCATCGGCGGTGGTTATGGATTGCGGCTGCCGTCGCGGCGGCCGCATTCGAAGGACTTACGGCGATGAGCGCTTCCAGCGCGGATTTACGCGACTTGCCCGGCCAGCTCGTCCTCGTTGGCGCGGGCAAAATGGGCGGCGCGTTGCTCGAAGGGTGGCTGCGGCTTGGACTTGCTCCGGCGCAGGTCGCCGTGATCGAGCCGAAGCCGTCGCCGAACATCGCCGCGCTCGCCGGGCGCGGCGGGCGGCTCAACCCCGAGCCGTGCGAGCTCACCGATATCGCCGCAATCGTCATTGCGGTGAAGCCGCAAATCGCCGCCGAGGTGTTGCCGGCCATCGCGCCGATGATCGGCAAATCCACGCTAGTCGTGTCGATCATGGCCGGACGCACCTTGCGGTCGCTCACCGCCGCGCTTCCCGGCGCGAGCGCGATCGTGCGGGCCATGCCGAATCTTCCCGCCAACATCGGGCGCGGCATCACCGTCGCCGTGACATTGCGCACCAACGAAGCGCAGCGCGCATTGGCCGGTCGGCTTCTGTCCGCCACCGGAAAAGTGGCGTGGACCGATGATGAGGCTTTGCTCGATGCGGTGACGGCGGTGTCGGGATCGGGCCCGGCCTATGTCTTTCTCCTCGCCGAAGCGCTGGCGGAAGCGGGCATCGCATCTGGATTGCCGCGTGAGCTTGCCGTTCAGCTTGCGCGCGAAACCATCGCCGGCGCCGGAGCCATGCTGCACGATTCTCCGCTCGACGCGGCAGCGTTGCGCCAGGCCGTCACGTCGCCTGGCGGCACCACCGCCGCCGCGCTCGACGTGCTGATGGGCGCGGAGGGGCTGACGCAGTTGCTCAAGAAAGCCGTGGCGGCGGCGACCGCCCGCTCCCGCAAGCTCGCAGAGTGACCAACTCCGCTTGCGCGGCAGCGCAAGCGGCATACACTTAAAACCACGCGTTTCGTAGGAGTTCGGCCATGGCCCGCAGACCCGCCAGCAAACCTGACCGTAAAGCCGCCGGCAAAAAATCGGCCCGCACCGCACGCGGCCCGGCTACGGCCACGACCGAGCGCGAAAAGATCGTCGCCGCATTCCTTTCGTTGCTCGCTGAAAAGCCGTTCGAAGCGATTGGCTTTCCCGCCATCGCCAAGGAAGCCGGCGTGTCCCTCGCCGCGTTGCGCGGCGAATTTCCCTCCACGCTCGCGATCCTCGCCGCTCATATCAAAGCGACCGACCGGGCAGTGCTGGCTGAGGATGCAAGCGACATGGCCGACGAGCCGGCGCGCGACCGACTTGCCGACGTGCTGATGCGCCGGCTCGACATCCTGTCGCCGCATCGTGCCGCGGTCCGTTCGCTGTTGCGCTCGGCCCGGCGCGATCCGCCCCTGGCGCTGGCGCTCAACGGCCTTGCCGTGCGTTCGCAGCGCTGGATGCTCATCGCCGCCGGTATCGGCGCCACCGGCCCGGTCGGCATGTTGCGCGCGCAGGGCCTCGCGGTCCTGCTCGCCGCGGTGCTCGACACCTGGACCCGCGACGACGAGCGCGGCCAGGCCCGCACCATGGCGGCGCTCGACCGGGCGCTGACGCGCGGCGAGCGCTTCGCCGGCTTGCTTGATGACATTTGCGCCCTCCCCGCCCGGCTATGCCGGGCGCGGCCACGAGGGCGCTCCCGGCGCCGGCGGAGTCAGGATTCTGGGGAAACTGCCGCGGCCTAAACCGCCGCCAGCGGCGACTGCCTTGTTACCGATTACCGATTTTTGACTATCGGCGCTAAATCTTGACGTGCAAAAGCGTTTTCGAAATCGGCCCGGCTTAGACTAGCCAGGTGCGGAAACACGCATGGCAGGCCGGCAAGTTAGAATCACTTCAAACAACACTTTTCGGTTGAAATCGGTTTTGGCCCGCCCTAGATAAATAGTTGCAACTGATACCAATGCCGCTTCCGAGCCTTCCGTTATGATCGTTTGCTCGTGCAATGTTCTGACCGACCACGACGTCCGATCGACGCTGTCAGGCGACGAGGCGGCCCCGCGCACCGCCGGCGAAGTCTACGGCTGCCTCGGCTGTAGCGCGCAATGCGGGCGTTGCGCGCGCACCATCCGCCGTATCATGGACGAAGCACTCGGCACCGTCGCCACCGCTTGCTGCCGGGATAGCGGTAATCTCTAAGCTTTCCACCCTTCCGGCTGAACGCATGGCGCGCTGGCGCCGAGGCTTTGCGCGTCCGGCATAGAAGCTGTAATCATCGGCGCGGACGTCATGCCGACATCTATCGCAGGAGCACCATTATGCGGGGCGATCCCGGAGTCCTCGATTACCTCAACAAGGCGCTCCGACACGAGCTGACCGCGATCAACCAATACTGGTTGCATTTCCGGCTGCTCCATAACTGGGGCTACCTGGATCTGGCCAAGCAATGGCGCAAGGAATTGATCGAGGAGATGCAGCACGCCGACAAGCTGGTCGACCGGATCGTCTTTCTCGACGGCTTTCCCAACATGCAGGTGCTCGACCCGTTGCACATCGGCCAGACCGTGAAGGAAGTACTCGACTGCGATCTCCGCGCCGAACTGTCGGCGCGTGCGCTTTACCAGGAGGCCGCGACACATTGCCATTCGGTCAAGGATTATGTTTCGCGCGATCTGTTCGAGCAGTTGATGCGCGACGAGGAGCATCACATCGATTTCCTCGAAACCCAGCTTGACCTAGTCGCCAAGCTGGGCGCCGAGCTTTACTCCCAGCACCACATGGGCAAGCTCGAAGACGGCGAGGCGCATTGAGCCGGCGCCGCAGGCGTATTAGCCTCAAAGATTAGCGGAAGCTTAACGCGTTCTTCGCCGCCCGGTCCGGCTTGTATTACCGGCGGCCCGCCCGTGCGTTTTTGCGCCGTCCCGCGCAGCAAACCTTAACGAACACGGTTAAGAATTAAGGTTAAGACCCGCTTAAGCATTTGCTGACATTTTTGCTCCGTTCAGCGCGTGGCCACGAACCTGCGTCGCCGCGCCGGCAAAGGAACGAAGCGAATGGTCGGCGTCAGGACCTTCATCGCTGTCGGGGCAGCCGCGCTCATCAGCAGCGCGGCAGCCGCGGCGGACATGCCAATGCCACAGGCCCCACAAATTCCGATGCAGCCAATTCCGCTGATCGTGCAGCAGCCGCTCGGCGGCTGGTATCTGCGCGGCGACGTCGGCATCGGCGTGCAGAGTTTCTCCGAGTTCGATTTCACCCAAACCAATTCCACCTTCGTTTGGCCGTCGAGCTGGACGATCGTGCAAAAGGACATCCAGGACACGACTATCTTCGGACTGGGCGCCGGATACGAATTCAACAACTGGCTGCGGTTCGACGTCACCGGAGAGTACCGCACCAGGGCGGCGGTCAAGGCGACCGGCGGCTACACGAACTCCTGCGCCGGCGGCGGCACTTGTTTCGACATTAACACGGCGAATTACTCGGCCGCGGTCTTTCTCGCCAATGTCTACTTCGATGTCGGCACCTGGTGGTGTCTGACGCCGTTCGTCGGTTTCGGCATCGGCGGCGCTTACAACACCATCAGCGGAATGCAGGACAACGGTATCAACTCCGACGGCACCAATGGCTTTGGCTACGCCGCCAGCGATGCTTCGGCCTTCAATTTTGCCTGGGACGTCACGCTCGGCCTGTCCTACGCCATCAACAACAACCTCAGGATCGATTTCAGCTGGCGCTATTTGAATCTGGGATCGCCGCAAAGCGCGATCGTGCAATGCCAGAATACCCCGGCGTGTCCGTCGGCTTTCTACACCTTCAAGGACATGACCTCGCAGGACTTCCGCATCGGCTTCCGCTGGTTGCTGCAAGCCGATACGGCGTCCTCGGTGTTCGCACCGCAGCCGGCGTTCGCGCCGCAGGCGATCTACGCGCCGCAGCCGCTCTATACGCCGGCGCCGCAATACGTCCCGCAGCCGCAGTTTGTGCCGCAACCGCAATATATCCCGCAGCCGCAATATATGCCGGTGCCGCCGCCGGCACCGCAGCCGCCGCTGCAAAGCCGTGGCTGACGCCAGCATGCCGGCCGTTCGCGCGCCAACACCGAACACTGCGCGATGGCTGTGCCGGTTCGCCGGCGCGCTCGCCGTTTTTGCTTTGGTCTCGCCGGCTTTGGCGCAAGATTTCCCCTACCCGCCCGTCCCGCCGATTCCGGCAGTGCCGCCCGGATCGGTCAGCATCGGCCCGGCGACCTTTACGCGCTGGAGCGGATTTTATTTTGGCGGCCAATTCGGCCTGAGCGAAGGCATCGCCGATTTCAGCGGCTCGACCACCTCGCTGGTCGCCTATGCTTTGCGCGAGACCGCGCTGGAGGCGGACTTTTCGCCGAGTTCCTGGCCGATACTAGGCACAGCCAACGCCGGCGCAGCGACCTACGGCGGGTTTATCGGCTACAATACGCAATGGCAGGACCTGATCCTTGGCGTGGAGGCGAATTTCAACCGTAGCGGCCCCACGCTAAACGCGCCGAGCACGCCGATCGGCCCGCTCACCACGGCAGCCGATTCTTTCGGCGACACCCATACCGTCACCATGAACGCCAGCGGCCAGATCGCCAATTTGGACTACGGCACGCTGCGGGCCAGGGCCGGCTATGTGGTCGGCAGTTTCATGCCCTATATGTTCGGCGGCGTCGGGCTTGGATACGCGAATATGTCGCTTGCGGCCAACATACACGACATCCAATGCACGACAGCGGCGCCCATTACCTGCAACCCGTTCAATTTCAGCAGCACGTCGAACAAGAACGGGGAAATGCTGTACGGCTTCACTCTCGGCGCCGGTGTGGATGTTGCGGTCACGCAGAACATTTTTCTGCGCGCCGAGATTGAATGGGTGCAATTCAATCCGCCGCCCGGCATCCTGATGAGCATCGCCACCGCCCGCGTCGGCGCCGGCCTCAAGTTCTGAAAACTCCAGAGAATCTCAGTCCCGCCGCCGGACGCGGCCGCCCGGCTTGACGCGACCTTTCCGCTTCCCTATCTCCGACCGCGGGACACCCCTCCCCAACGAGGGGCGCCTATCTGGAAGGATAGACCATGACGTTCGCGATGCCTGCCGTGCGGCCGAAAGTGCCGCATTTTTCGTCCGGCCCCTGTGCCAAGCGGCCCGGCTGGACCGCGCAAAATCTCAACGGCGCACTCATCGGACGTTCGCACCGCTCGAAGCCGGGAAAAGCGAAACTCAAACGCGCCATCGATTTGACCCGCGAAATCCTCGCCGTGCCGGCGGATTACCGCATCGGCATCGTGCCGGCGTCGGATACCGGCGCGCTGGAGATGGCGCTGTGGTCGCTGCTCGGCCCGTGTCCGGTGACCATGCTGGCCTGGGAATCTTTCGGCGAAGGCTGGGTCAGCGACGTGGTCAAGGAGCTCAAGCTCAAAGACATGACCGCGCTTAAGGCCGGCTACGGCGAATTGCCCGATCTGGCCAAGGTCAATCCGGCAAGTGACGTGGTCTTCACCTGGAACGGCACGACTTCAGGCGTGCGCGTGCCGAATGCCAATTGGATCGCGGCCGACCGCGCCGGACTGACGATCTGCGACGCGACTTCGGCTGCTTTCGCCCAGCCGCTTGAATTCACCAAGCTCGATGTCACCACTTTCTCCTGGCAGAAGGCGCTTGGCGGCGAAGCCGCACACGGCATGATTATTCTTTCGCCGCGCGCGGTCGCGCGGCTTGAGAGCTACACGCCGCCATGGCCGCTGCCGAAGATCTTCCGCATGACCAAAGGCGGCAAGCTCAACGAAGGGATATTCGTCGGCGAGACGATCAACACGCCGTCGATGCTATGCGTTGAGGACTATCTCGACGCGCTCGAATGGGCAAAGGCGGCGGGCGGGCCTTCCGGCCTGCGCGCGCGCGCGGACGGCAATGCGCAAGTCATCGCCGACTGGGTGAAGCGCGCCAACTGGATCGACTTCCTGGCGCAAGATCCGGCGGTGCGCTCCAACACGTCCGTCTGCCTGAAAGTGGTCGATCCGGCGGTGACCCGGCTGCCGGCCGACGCGCAGGCGGCTTTCATCAAGGGCATTGCCGCAACGCTCGACAAGGAAGGCGTCGCCTACGACATCGACGCCTATCGGGATGCCCCGCCCGGCTTGCGCATCTGGTGCGGTTCAACCGTCGAGCGTGACGATCTCGAGGCGCTCACGCTGTGGCTGGACTGGGCCTATGCGAAGGCCAAAGACGCTTTGGCGAAGGCGGCCTGACCATGCCGGCAAAGGTTCTCATCTCCGACGCGCTCTCGCCCGCCGCTGTCGCGATCTTCAAGGACCGCGGGCTTGAGGTCGAATTCCAGCCGGCGCTCGGCAAGGACAAGGAAAAGCTCGCCGAGGCGATCAACGGCTTCAACGGGCTGGCGATCCGCTCCGCCACTAAGGTCACGCCGAAAATTCTCGAGCGCGCGCAAAACCTGAAAGTAATCGGCCGTGCCGGCATCGGGGTCGACAACGTCGACATCCCGGCGGCCACCGCGCGCGGCATCATCGTGATGAATACGCCGTTCGGCAATTCGATCACCACCGCCGAGCATGCGATCACGCTGATGCTGTCGCTGGCGCGGCAAATCCCGGAAGCCGACGCCTCGACCCGCGCCGGCAAGTGGGAAAAGAACAAGTTCCTCGGCGTGGAGATATTCGGCAAGACGCTGGGGGTGATCGGCTGCGGCAACATCGGAGCGATCGTTGCCGACCGCGCGCTCGGCATGAAGATGAAGGTGATCGCGTACGATCCGTATCTGTCCGATCAACGCGCCATCGATATCGGCGTTGAGAAAGTCGAGCTGGAGGACCTGCTGCGCCGAGCCGACTTCATTACCTTGCATACGCCGCTCACCGACAAGACCCGCAACATCATCAATGCCGATTTGCTCAAGCTGACCAAAAAGACGCTGCGTCTGGTCAATTGCGCGCGCGGCGGACTGGTCGACGAAGCGGCGCTGTACGAAGCGCTGTCGTCCGGACGCATGGCCGGCGCCGCGCTCGACGTGTTCGCCACCGAACCGGCAACCGACAGTCCGCTGTTCAAGCTGCCCAACGTGGTGTGCACGCCGCACCTCGGCGCCTCGACCACCGAGGCGCAGGAAAATGTCGCGCTGCAAATCGCCGAGCAGATGTCGGATTATTTGATTCGCGGCGCGATCACCAATGCCGTCAATTTCCCCTCGATCAGCGCCGAGGAAGCGCCCAAGCTCAAGCCGTTCATCGCGCTGGCGGAGAAGCTCGGCTCGTTCGCCGGCCAGCTCACCGAGACCGGCATAAAGCGCGTGCAGATTTCCTACGAGGGCGTGGTCGCGCAGATGAATACGCGCGCCTTGACCTCGGCGGCGATCGCCGGGTTGCTTCGCCCGATGTTGCAGGACGTCAACGTCGTCTCGGCGCCGACGCTCGCCAAGGATCGCGGCATCGTGGTCGAGGAGACACGCCGAGAAGCGGAAGGCGATTACGAGAGCCTGATCACGCTTAACGTCACCACCGAACGGCAATCGCGGCACGTTTCCGGCACGGTCTATGCCGACGGGCGCCCGCGCATCGTCAACATCAAGGGCATCCGCATGGACGCGGAATTCGGCCCGTCGATGATCTACATCACCAATCTCGATAAGCCCGGCTTCATCGGCAAATTCTCTTCGACGCTCGGTGACGCCGGTATCAACATCGCGACCTTCCATGTCGGCCGCGAGGCGGCCGGCGGCAACGCGGTGGCGCTGATCGAGATCGACGGCGAGTTGCCGGACAACGTGCTTGCCAAGGTGCGCGCGCTGCCGCAAGTCCAGCAAGCGAAGCCGCTGCGGTTTTAAGCGGTGGCGCTTTCACCGCACATCGTCGCCCACCCTACTTTGCCGAGCTTCTTCTCGTCGCTACCCGTGATCCCGGTGAACACCAGCGCATAGCCGACGACGTGGAAGATTTCGAAGCGTTCGCCGAGCCAGACGATCGCCAGCACCGAACCGAATACCGGCACCAGATGCATGAACGGCGCCGCGCGATTGGCGCCGATCAGTTCGATGCCGCGATTGAGGAACTGGTAGCCGAGCAGCGACGGAAAGATGCAGACGAAAATAATGGTCAGCACGCTCTCGGGGTCGAACACCATGATCTGTCCGCTGGCGATTTCGGCGGCCAGCGCGGGAACGAGCAGGACCGCGCCCCAAATTAGGAGCGCGATCAGGAACCAGACGTCGCCGCGGTTAAAGCCGATGCCGACGAGCACCGCGAGACTGCCGTGGCAGATGATGACCAGAACGCCGGTGAGCGAGATGCAGATTCCGGCGGCCTGCCGCCAGGTCAGCCGGGTTCGGAACAGCACGAACGACCACAGCGCGACGAACAAAGGCCCGATCGATTGCAGCAAAAGCCCGTTGATCGCGGTCGTGTATTGCAGGCCGTAATAGGCCATCGTGTTGTAGGCGGAGAAGCCGGTGAGGGCGAGAACCGTCATCAGGACGGCGTGCTTGCGAATCACCGGCCAGTCGCGCGCGAGATGCGGCAGCGCGAACGGAAGCACAATCAGAAAGGCGCCGCCCCAACGGATGAAAGCGAGCGTCACCGGCGGAACGTGCCCGACGATGAACCGGCCGGGCACGGTGTTGACCGCCCAAAACAACGAGGTCAGTGATAAGAGCAGATAGGGTTGGTCGAACAGGCCGCGGAGCCCTCGGCTCCGGGATTTGGCGCTAGCGCCCGGCATGCTTGCTTTCCCGGATCGAAGAATTACGACCCGCCACGAGCTATCGCGGCGCGCGGGGGGCGACCAGTGCCGCTGCCGCATGAATGCTCCCGAAGTCGAACTGCGACGATCAGCGCGCGCGGAGCCGAAGACGGCGGCGCGGCCCGACCGCGAAGTTATCGTAAATATCCTTTAATTTCAGCAGCTTAAACGTTCTATAGGGAAACTTGAAGCGGGGCTTTCACCTTGCCTCGCCGCGTGCCATCCATTATCCGAAACGGCTGCGGCCGATACCCGATTCATTTGCGCATCGATCAAAGGCTCCTGGGGACAGTTCCTCATGGCAAACGTTGTCGTGGTCGGCTCCCAGTGGGGGGACGAAGGCAAGGGCAAGATCGTCGACTGGCTCTCAGAGCAGGCCGACATCGTGGTCCGCTTCCAGGGCGGCCATAATGCCGGCCACACTCTGGTTATCAATGGCACCACCTACAAGCTCTCGCTGTTGCCGTCCGGCGTCGTGCGGCCGGGCAAATTGTCGATCATCGGCAACGGCGTGGTACTCGATCCCCACGCGCTCATCTATGAGATCGCCAAACTCAAGAAGCAGAATGTCCATGTCACGCCCGACAATCTGCGCATCGCCGAGAATACCGCGTTGATCCTGCCGCTGCACCGCGAGCTCGACGCCATTCGTGAAAACGCGAACCCGGCGCTATCGATCGGCACCACGCGGCGCGGCATTGGCCCGGCCTATGAGGACAAGGTCGGACGGAGGGCCATTCGCCTGATGGACCTCGCCGACGGTGCGACGCTCGACCGCAAGATCGAACGGCTGCTGACCCATCATAATGCGCTGCGCAAGGGTCTCGGGCTTGATCCGATCGAAGCTGAGGCCATGCATCGAGAGCTGACGAGCGTGGCCCCCGCGGTATTGCCTTTTATGGATTCGGTCTGGTCGCTGCTTGAGCAGAAGCGCCGCGAGGGCAAACGCATTCTGTTCGAAGGCGCGCAAGGCGCGCTGCTCGACGTCGATCATGGAACTTATCCGTATGTCACGTCGTCCAACACGGTGGCCGCGCAGGCATCGACCGGCTCGGGGCTTGGACCGGGCGCGATCGGCTACGTGCTCGGCATCTGCAAGGCCTACACGACCCGCGTCGGCGCCGGTCCGTTTCCGACCGAGCAGAAAAACGACATCGGCCGGATTTTGGGCGAGCGCGGCAAGGAATTCGGCGTCGTGACCGGACGGCCGCGGCGCTGCGGCTGGTTCGACGCGGTGCTGGTGCGGCAAAGTGTGCGCACCAGCGGCATCCACGGCCTGGCGCTGACCAAGCTCGACATCCTCGACGGCTTCGATGAGATCAAGGTCTGCGTCGCCTATCGTCTCGATGGCCGCGAGATCGATTATCTCCCCGCCGGCGAACACGCGCAGGCACGCGTCGAGCCGATCTACGAAACCATCGCCGGCTGGCGGGAGGGAACCGCGCGTGCACGCTCATGGGCCGACCTCCCGGCGCAGGCGATCAAATACGTCCGCCGGCTGGAGGAGCTGATCGGCTGCGCCGCGGCCGTTTTGTCCACAAGCCCCGAGCGTGAAGACACCATCCTGATGCAGAATCCGTTCGAGACGTGAAACAAGATGAAAAATCCGCACTTGGCGCGTAAACTCAACCGATGACCGATTACCAACCGCTTATTTCCCGCGCCGTCGAGGGACTTGAACGGAATAGCGGCGAAGCGCGCCGCGCGCTCTACGAGCGCGCGCGCAGCGCGCTGGTGACACAATTGCGTTCGGTCGATCCGCCGCTGTCGGAATCGGAGATCACGCGGGAACGTCTGTCGCTTGAAGACGCGATCCGCAAAGTCGAGGCCGAGACGGCGCGCAAGGGTCGCGCCGAATTGCGCGAAACGCGCGCGACGACGACGCCGCGGCGCGAGCTGCGCGGCGAACTGCAACACGGCGCGCCCGCGCCGCCGCGGCCAGCGCGCGAAGAGACCGTGGCCGAAGCGCCGCGCCGGGGCGAGCAACCGAGCGCGCGCGAACGGCTCCTCGGCCCACGGCCGCAATCCTTGGGCCGGGAAGGCATCAAGGGTTTCCGCCACGTCGTGAGCGAGGTGCACGATCTCGGCGCGGCAACCGCCCAAGCGGCGCAATCGGCGCGAAATACCCGCCACTCGTATGACGACGAGCCGGCGCCTGAGGACGTGGACGATTACCATTCCGACACGCAATTCGGCGCAGACGAATTCGGCGACCAGGCGCACGACACGCGCAGCCTTGATCATGGCGAAATCGCCTATGAGGACGATGCAGAAACGATCCGGCATACCCGCCGCCGCGCGGCACCGGTGGAGGACGAAGACCATCAGCGTCCGCCGCGCTCCTATCGCGGGCTGATCCAGCTCGTTGTGGCGCTGATCATTCTCGGCGGACTGGCGGCAACCGTCTCGTGGCAGTGGCCGCACATCAGCGGACTTTATAGCTCGTTGACCCAGATCGGAGCGAGGCAGCCGAGCCAGCCGCAACGCGAGACGACGGCGCAGCCGAAATTTTCCGGGCGCGTGCCGCAGGAACAGAGCGGCGCGCCGACTCCCGGCACCGGCGCGCCCGGCGCTCAAGCGGTCCCGGCGGTGGCGCAGCGCGTCGTCCTCTACGAAGAAGACCCGAACGATCCGCAGGGCAAGCGTTACGTCGGCTCGGTGATCTGGCGCACGGAAACGGTATCGCCCGGCCCCGGACTTGCGCCGGAACTCGCGGTGCGCGCCGACGTCACCATCCCGGAGCGCAAGATAACGATGACCTGGTCGCTTCGCCGCAACACCGATCAGGCCTTGCCGGCGAGCCACACGATCGAGATTCAGTTCAGTCTGCCGCCCGATTTCGCCGGCGGCGGCATCGCCAATGTCCCGGGAATTCTGATGAAGCAGTCGGAGCAGACGCGCGGGACGCCGCTTGCCGGACTGGCAGTCAAGGTGACCAACGGCTTCTTTTTGATCGGACTGTCCTCGACTGAGAGCGACGTGCAGCACAATATTCAGCTACTCAAAGAGCGTCCGTGGTTCGACATTCCTGTCGTGTATACCAACGGCGGCCGTGCGATCCTGGCGATGGAGAAGGGTCCGCCCGGCGATCGCGCCTTCGCCGATGCCTTTGCGGCCTGGGAAAAGAAGTAACGCGATCGCCGTTGCACCGTTACCGTCGCGGCGCGGGGGAGCAATAGTGTTGGACAAGCGTGCGAAATTAAATACGACCGGTGCGAAAGCGCACGAGGAAGCGCCGCACCCCTCCATCGCCTCGGGGCTGCGCACGCTCGACATCGACAGCGAGGGGCTAGCGGCGCTGGTCGCAGCCATGCGCGACGGTCTCGGAGGCCCGTTCATCGCCGCGGTCGAAAAAATCCGCGCGGCGCGCGGCCGAGTGATCGTGACCGGAATGGGCAAGTCCGGCCACGTCGCCCGCAAGATTGCGGCGACATTCGCCTCCACCGGCACGCCGGCTTTCTTCGTGCATGCCGCCGAAGCCAGTCACGGCGACCTCGGCATGATCACTTCCGACGACGTGATGCTAATGCTGTCGTGGTCGGGTGAGACCGACGAACTGACCGACTTGATCAATTATTCGCGGCGGTTCGGCATCATCCTGATCGCGATTACCGTCAACGCCGACAGCACGCTCGGCAAGGCCGCCGACATCGTGCTGGCGATGCCGCAGGCGCGCGAAGCCTGCCCGCACAATCTCGCGCCGACGACATCGTCGCTGATGCAGCTTGCGCTCGGCGATGCGCTCGCAATTGCGCTAATCGAAAGCCGCGGCTTCACTGCGGTCGATTTCGGCGTGTTTCATCCGCGCGGCAGGCTCGGCGCGGCGCTCAAATTCGTCCGCGACGTCATGCATCCGGGCGCCTCGGTGCCACTGATCAGACACGGCGCGCTCATGTCGGAAGCGATCGTTGAAATGTCGGCCAAGGGCTTCGGCTGCGTCGCGGTCACTGATCCCGCCGGCAAGCTCGCCGGTGTGATCACCGACGGCGATTTGCGCCGCCACATGCGCGGTGACTTGCTGCAAACGCCGGTCGAGAAAGTCATGACCGTCTCGCCGAAGACGGTGCGGCCCGATCAGCTGGCGGGCGAAGCGTTGCAATTGCTCAACGCCTCGAAGATCACCGCGCTGATCGTCGTCGACGCGGGTCGGCCGATCGGCATCGTGCACTTCCACGATCTGCTGCGCACCGGCGTGGCGTAACGCCTAATACAATCCGCCCTGTGCGGCTGCCTGCGTGTCGATGCGGCGCGCGTCGGGCGGCAATGGTTGCGCGCTGACATTGCCCGCTGGTGGCGGCACCCCGGCGGCGCCGGCAGGAACGGTCGCGACGGCGGGCGCGGCACCCGGCTTGCTGGCGGTGGCAGCCGCCTCCTGGTCATTCGCCCCTTTATGGCTGATGAATTCCGCGTAGCCCGGCTGGCCTGGCCGCGGCGGAACGTCGCTCGGCATGCCGCCAGCCCAGGTCGGCCAATGATCGGACACATAGCCGGAAAATGAACTGCATGCGCAGAGCGTCAGGCACGCGCAGACCAGCGCCGCCGACGCGAGGCGCCGCCGGAACCGACCGGTCTGACCGTATGAGCTTTCAACCATTTTTCCCCGACCGCCCCGCGGACACGCAACAGAAGAGGTGCGTTCGTGGCGAGACTGTGTCCCCTTGGGGACCGCACCACCTAATCTCCCTCAAGCCTTTATCTTTTTGGCATCAAGAATTTTGCTAATGGCCGCTTTTATTGCCTCGGCGTCGGTTTCGGCCTAGTCGTTGCCCCGCATGCAACCGGAATACCGAGATTGACGGTGCGTCATCGCCGCGTGGTCGCAATTTGGCCCGGCGCCGTATTGGCGCTGTTGCTTTGTCTCCCCCCGAGCCTGACGGCCTGCAGCAGTCTCGCCGCTCCGAGTGAGGACGCACCGCCCGCCGAGCTGGTTCCAAACTACCGGCAGCTCGTCGCCGACAAACTGCGCGCGGCGTTTCGGGATTACGTCGCCTATGACAACTTTCAGATCGCGGAGCCGCGATGGGTGCACGCGGTCAGGGGCTGGAGCTGGTTGATCTGCATCCGCTTCGAGGATCATGGCCGGCCGCGCAATTACGCGCTTTACCTGCAATCGGACAAATTCGTCGACAACCGCTACGCCGTTGGGAGCGACAGTTGCGATACTCAAGTCTACGCGCCATTCGAGTTGATGGCGACCGGCCTGTCGCCGGTTCATTAGGTGGCTTCGCGATGCCGGCAACGCTGCGGCTTCTGGTAACCGGCGCGACTGGTTTTGTCGGCCGCGCGGTCGTTGCCGCGTTCGCACATGAACGCACCGTGCGCGCCGCCGTGCGCGAGCCGCCGCAGCCTCCGTTCGCCGGAGACATCGAAGTCGTTCGGCACCCGGATCTTTCGCAAAGTTTCGATTGGGCGCCCCTGCTCGACGGCGTCGATCAAGTCGTTCACCTCGCCGGGATCGCCCATACCAGCGGCGCCGCGCCCATGCAGTACGAGCGCGTCAACCACGCGGCGACGGCCGAACTCGCCGCGGCGGCGGCGCGCGCCGGTGTGCAGCGCCTGGTGTTCGTTTCGTCGCTGCGCGCGCAAAGCGGGCCCGCCGCCGAGCACACTTTGACCGAACGCGACGAGACGGCGCCGACCGACGCCTATGGCCGCTCCAAGCTCGCCGCCGAGGCGGCGGTCAAAGCCGCCGGCGTTCCGTTCACGATCCTGCGTCCGGTGCTGCTGTACGGGCCGGGCGTGAAAGGTAATTTCGCGCTCCTCTTGCGCGCGGCCCGCTCGCACTGGCCGCTGCCGGTCAAGAGTTTCATTAACCGGCGCTCGCTCCTTGGCATCGACAATTTCGTGTCGGCGCTCCGGTTCGTGCTGGCGACACCGGGGACGGCTGGCGAAACTTACATCGTCGCCGATCCGGGAATTCCGCCGCGGCTGCCCGACGTGATCGCGACCTTGCGCGAGGCGCAAGGCCGCTCGCCGCTGCTGGTGCCGATGCCGGCGATTTTGGCCGAAATACCGCTGCGGTTGATTGGGCGCGAGGCACGCTGGCAACGCCTGGGCGGCAATCTGCGGGCGGATCCGGACAAGCTCATCGCCGCCGGCTGGCAGCCGGCGCATGACACCGAAAGCGGACTGGCCGCGCTCGTTCAGGGCGCGCCGGGCACCGATTTGCCCGCACGCAACACCATGCCACCGGCAACACCGACGCCGAAAATGTAGAGCCAGCCCTGGCCGGTATCGAACAGGTGCGAGTTGAACAGCGACGACAGAAAATTTTCGGCCATCGCGGTCAGGCCGACCCAAGCGACAAGTCCGCCACCGGTGAACAGCATGAAGTGGGCGATCCACATGGCCAGCAACACCATGGTCCCGACCGCCCCGAGCTGGATGGCGACGGCAAAAATCTGGTTGTGCGGATTTTTGGCCGCCGCCGCCGAAGCGCCGCCCTCGCCGACCGCCGCATTACGGAATTGCTGCGCGATCGAGCCGGTACCGTGACCGATCACCGGCGCGGCGGCGATGAAGGCCACAGATTTTTTCAGAAATTCGGCGCGCATCCCGGTCGAGTTCGGCGCATCGCCGGCGCGATAGTCCCTCCACTCCTGCACCGAGGTGGCGAGCCGTCCGCGCAGATAGGGCGAACTCAGCCAGGTCACGCCACCGACAATGACGCCCAGCAGCACGGCGATCAAAACGCCTTTCCAGCGGAATTCCCTCCAGCCCAGCACAAGCAACAGAACCGGCGCAACAAACAGCGCCGTGCGGCTGCTGACGACAAAAAAGATGTCGCCCAGAAACAGCGCCGCCAGCGCGAGCAAGCCGATGACCACCGGCCATTTCGCCTCGCGCGCACGTTCGACCGCCGCGCCAAGAAGCGCGAAGACGCAAACCAGAAAGCACGTGCTCTGGCGAATATAATCGTTAACCGGAACGCCGAACCCCTTGCCGCGCCAGGGCAGGCCGGGCAGCCCCGCCAGGCCGAGCGACACCAGCAGCAGCAAAACCGTCGCAGCAAGGAAAGCATACAGCACCCACGCACCGCGCTCGGAGCGCGCAAAATGCGCGAGCAACAGCGGAATAAGCATCAGCCGCGGAAATTTCGCGAAGCCGCCGAGGCGCTCCGCCCACAACACATCGGTCGCCCATAACATGCCGACCGCCGCCAGCGCGCACAGGACGATCGGAAGAAAGCCGGCCGGGCGGAGCAATACGCTGCGCAAATCGCGTAAGTTAGCATCGGGCAGAAATAGGGTCGGCAGGAAGGCGACCAGCCACAGCAGCACGAAGATTTCGGTGAGCGAGGTGGACCAAGGCACGAACACCGCGACCCCGGTCGCGAAGCAATCGGCGGCGAAAAGCCAGCGTGCGCCGTCGACGCCGCTCAGGATCGAGTTGCTGGCCATGCGCGCGGCTCTCGAATGGTCATGACCGCGCCGGCTTGCTTGACCGCTTCGGCGGCGCCGGCATGGTCGCCGATTTGGCCGAGCGCTGCACCAGCCCGGACGTCGATTGCCCCTGCACGAGATCGACCAGAACCACGTCGCCGCCGGCCGCCTCGACCACGTCGCGGCCGATCACGTCTTCGAGCCGGTAATCGGCACCCTTCACCAGCACCACCGGGCGTACGCGCCTGATCAGTTCAAGCGGCGTGTCCTCATCGAACACCACGACCAGATCGACCGCTTCCAGCGCGGCCAGCACTTCGGCGCGGCCTTCCGCCGGATTGATCGGGCGACCCTCGCCTTTGAGCCGCGCGGTCGAAGCATCGCCGTTGAGCCCGACGACGAGCCGGTCGCACGCCGCGCGCGCCTCGGCCAGGAGGCGGATGTGACCGCGATGCAGCAGATCGAAACAGCCATTGGTAAAACCGATGCGCAGCGCGTGGCGCCGCCATTCCGCCAGCCGCTCGTCAAGCTGCGACCAGTCGAACAGGATCTTGTCTTCCGGCGCGAGTGAAGCGGCAGGCAGGACGCGGTGGCGCAATTCACCGAGCGACACCGTCGACGTGCCGCGCTTGCCAACTACGACTGCGGCGGCGGCATTGGCCGCGCGCATAGCGAATTCGTAAGGCGTTTTCATCGCCAGCATCACCGCCATCACCGCCGCGACCGTGTCACCCGCGCCGGATACGTCGCGCACCTTGACCGGATAGGCCGGCACATGGATCGGCGCATGACCTTCGACATGCAGGCTCATGCCATGTTCGCTGCGCTTTACCAGCACCGCTTCGCTTTCGACTACGCGTGCTAGCTCGGCGGCGGCGGCGGCAATCTCGGCCTCGGTCGTGATCGGGCGATGCACCGCTGCCGCCAACTCCTTGGCGTTGGGCGTGATCAAGGTCGCGCCGCGATAAACCCGGTAATCGTGATGCTTGGGATCGACCACCACCGGTTTGCCCAAGCGCCGTGCCGTTTCAATGATGGCGCGGATGACGCGCGCGGTGAGCACGCCCTTGGCGTAATCGGACAGCACCACGGCGGCGGCTTTGGCTATCGCCGCCTCGGCCCGGGCGATGATCGCCGTCTGGCTGCCGACGCTGGGCGGCGCCTCGGTCTCCCAATCGGCGCGCAGCAAATGGGTCGAATGATGCTCGGAGACGAAGCGCACCTTGCGCGTCGTCGGCCGGGTCTTGTCGGTGACCAGTTCGGTAACGATGCCGGACAGCTTGTCGAGTGCCGCGCCAAGCGCGGCGCCGGCCTCGTCGCTGCCGACGAGACCGACAAAAATGCACTTCGCGCCCAAAGCCGCGATGTTGCGCGCAACATTGCCGGCGCCGCCGATTTCGACGGTGTTGCCGGTAACCTTGAGCACCGGCGCCGGCGCTTCCGGCGAAATGCGGGTGACGTCGCCGTACACGAAATCGTCTAGCATCACGTCGCCGACGCACAGCACGGTCTGCTTCCCGATCAGCGGCAATGCTTCTGCGAAATCGAACATTCGTTTGCCCCGGGGCATGCGCCCCGATCCATGTCACCGATAGCGGTCGGCGCGGTCGAGATAACCGGTCACATATTCCTTCACGCTCTCTTCGAGCGGGGTGAAGTCGGTATCATAGCCCGCGCGGCGCAGGTTTTCGGTCTCGGCCTGGGTGAAATACTGATAGCTGCCGCGGATCGATTCCGGCATGTCGATATATTCGATATTCGGCGCGCGTCCCAGCGCCGCGAACATCGCGTTCATCAAATCGCGGAAGCTGCGCGCTTGGCCGGTGCCGACATTGAAAATACCCGATACCGCCGGCGTCTCCATCAGCCAGCGCACCACGGCAACCGCGTCATCCACGTAAATGAAGTCGCGCTTCTGCTCGCCATCGGCGATGCCGGGTCGATGCGACTTGAACAGCCGGATCGGCTCACCGGCCTTGGCCGCGTCGAAACGCTTGGCGACCAGACTCATCATCTCGCCCTTGTGGTATTCGTTGGGACCGAAGACGTTGAAGAACTTAAGCCCGACCCATTGGGGCGGCAGCTTGTCCTTGCGCGCGGCGCGTTCGGCCACGGCGAGATCGAAGGTGTGCTTGCTCCAGCCGTAAAGGTTGAGCGGCTTGAGCCGCGTGAGGCGCTCGGGCGACCAGTGGTCGGAAAATCCGGCCGAGCCGTCGCCATAGGTCGCGGCCGAGGAGGCATAAATGAAGGGCGTTCGCGTCGCCGCACACCAGTCCAACAGGCGCAGCGAGAGGCGGAAGTTGGTTTCGATCACCAAGTCACCATCGGTCGCGGTGGTCGAGGAAATAGCGCCGAAATGCACCACCGCGTCGAGCTTGCGGCCGTCGAGCCATCGCGGGAGATCGGCAGGCGGAACGAATTCGGCGAGCTGGCGGCCGGAGAGATTGTGCCATTTGCCGTCGCGGCCGAGCATGTCGTTAACTGCAATGTCGGCGCGTCCGGCCTCGTTGAGGCTCGCGAGCACGTTCGATCCGATGAAGCCGGCCCCGCCGGTGACCAACAACATCGATGCCGTGACACCGCTTGAGGTTGCCGCCGAACCGTTTAGCCCTAGTCTAGTCCGGCGTGCAACACTGGAAAACAAGGCCGCCACCCGCTGAGGAGCCCGCAGCGGCCAATCAAATGAACATATATTCGCTATTATAAATGAGCCATGATTCGCAACTATGCGCAAGGCCGCGGGAGCCGGACATTAGACCGATCCTGATCGTGCCCTATATGTGGGTCGGCGATTTCGTGCGCGGCCACTCGGTGGTCACGCTGCTGCGAGAGCGCTTTCCCGATCGACCGGTGGATTTGCTTGCGACATCGTTGTGTGCGTCGCTCGCCGACTACATGCCCGGCATCCGCAAAACCGTTGTGGCCAATCTGCCGCGCGGACGCATCGCGTTGTCGCAGCAAATCGCATTGGCGCGGCGGCTTCGCCGCGAAGGTTACGGCGGCGTACTGGTCCTGCCGCGCACCTGGAAGGCGGCGCTGGCGCCGTTCCTTGCCGGCATCCCGCGGCGCACCGGATTTTTCGGCGAAGCGCGCGTGCTGCTGCTCAACGATCTGCGCTTTGGCGAATGGAAATTGCCGCGCACCATCGACCGCTGCGCGGCGCTCGCTCTGCCGAAGGATGCCGCAATGCCGCCCGCCTGGCCGTTGCCGGTCCTCAATGTCCCGGCCGGCGAGATTGCCGCCTGGCAAAGAAAACACGGGCTCGCCGGCAATCGGCCGCTGGTTGCGCTGGCGCCGGGTTCGGTCGCGCCGGCCCGGCGTTGGCCGATCGAGTCCTACACCGCACTGAGCCACCGGCTATTGGCGGAAGGTTGCGACGTATTCGTGCTCGGCGGCCCGAACGAAAGGCCGCTGGCGCGCGAAATCGTCGGCGACACACGCGCGCGCGATCTCACCGGCGGCGACATCCGGGACGCCGTGCTGGCGCTGGCGGCGGCGGCGGCGGCGGTCTCGAACGATTCCGGCCTGCTGCACGTTGCCGCCGCGCTCGGCACGCCGTCGATCGGCATTTTCGGTCCGATGACGGCGGCGCTGTGGGCACCGCTTAATCCGCTTTCTGCGGCGATCGAGATCGCCGGCGTGCTGCCGTGCCGGCCGTGCAACCAAAATGTTTGCCGGCTCGGCCATCATCGCTGCCTGCGCGACATCAGCCCGGACGTGGTATTTACCGCCACCCGCAACGCACTCGCGGCGCACGCAAGTACGCCGCAGGTGTTAAGCTAAAAGGGCCGGTATAACGGCGTATTCATCAAATCGGCGTATGGCGTAACGGGTCTTGAAAGACGGACTGGATTCATGACGATCCTGGTCACCGGCGGGGCCGGCTATATCGGCAGCCACATGGCACTCGAACTCGCCGATGCCGGCGAGCCGGTGGTGGTGCTGGACAATCTTTCCACCGGCTTTGCCTGGGCGGTCGCCGCAGGCACGCCACTCGTGGTCGGCGACAGTGGCGATCAGGCGCTGGTCGCCCGGCTAATCCGCCAACACCGCATCGATGCCATTATTCATTTCGCCGCTTCGGTCGTCGTTCCGGAATCGGTCAGCGATCCGCTTCGCTATTACCGCAACAACACGGTCAATACCCGCGCGCTGATCGAGTGCGCGGTGAACAACGGCGTGCGCCACTTTATTTTCTCGTCGACCGCAGCGGTATACGGCGATCCGGCGCAGATCCCCGTGCCGGAAACCGCGCCGCTGCAGCCGGTCTCGCCCTACGGCTGGTCGAAGCTGATGAGTGAAATCATGCTGCGCGATGCCGGCCACGCGCACGGGCTACGTTATACGATCCTGCGCTACTTTAACGTCGCCGGCGCCGATCCGCGCTGTCGCGCCGGGCAATCGAGCAAGGACGCGACACATTTGATCAAAGTCGCGATCGAAACCGCGCTCGGCGCCCGCGACAAGCTCGATATCTTCGGCGCCGACTATCCGACGCCGGACGGCACATGCCTGCGTGATTACATTCACGTCAGCGATCTCGTGCGGGCGCACTCCGAAGCGTTGCGCCATTTGCGTTCCGGGGCGCCGTCGCAGATCCTCAATTGCGGTTATGGTCACGGGTTTTCCGTGCGCGAAGTGATTGAGACGGTCAAGCGCGTGTCGGGCGTCGAGTTTCATGTCGAGATCGCGCCGCCGCGCCCGGGCGACCCGGCACGCATCGTTGCCGATGCCACGCAGGCACGGGCGGCACTCGGATGGCAGCCGCGCTACGACGATCTGCCGACAATCGTCGCGCACGCGCTTGCCTGGGAGCGCGAATTGATGAAGCGTCGCGCCGCAATTGCCAATCAATCGGTTGAGCGCGCGGCAGCCGGTTCCAAGCGGCCGTAAGACCGCCGAATTGGCTTGAAAATTCCAGCTCTTCCGGGCATGGAACGGGCGGAAAAGCGCGCGGGCGACGCGCATTCGGCCGCAGGGACGCAACGGATCGCGCATGAAAAAATCCAAGGCCGGATCGTCCGCGGGCGCCTATCCCGCTTTCACATTGATCCGCCGTTTGGTTGTCGACGAGGCGCTCGCGCATTGGCCGCGCTATGCCATCGCGATCGTGTTGATGTGCATTGCCGCCGCCGGCATGGCGTTGAGCGCCTATCTCCTCGGCACGATGACCAACGAGGCGTATATCCACCACAATTTCCGTGGCATTGTCATCGTCGGCGTCATCACCATGGCGGTGTTCGCGACCAAGGGCATCGCCACCTACGGCGCCACCGTGACGCTGTCCTATGTCGGCAACCGCATCGTCGCCGACAACCAGCGCCGCATGTTCGACAAGCTGTTGCGCGAGAATATGGGCTTCTTCGCCGACCGCCACTCGTCGGAATTCATCGCGCGGCTGACCACCGGCGCGGCTTCGGTAACTCAGGTCATCAATTTGCTGATCACGGCTATCGGCCGCGATCTGATGTCGCTGATCGGACTTTGCGTCGTGATGGTGATCCGCGACCCGGTGATGTCGATCGCCGGCCTGGTGATTGCGCCGCCGGCTATGTTCTTTCTGCGCAAGCTGGTGCGCCGCGTGCGTAACATCGCGCAACTGCAGTTTACCGGCGGCACCCGCACCATCGAAACCATGCAGGAGGCGCTGCAAGGGCTGCGCATGGTCAAAGCATTCTCGCTCGAAGACGAGATGCGGCGGCGACTCGACGGCAGCGTGAGCGCGGTGGAAGCGCAAGCCAACAAGATGGCGCGCGTCGCCAACCGCTCTAATCCGATCATGGAGACGCTCGCCGGCTTCGCCATCGCGATGGCGATCATCTATGGCGGCTATCGCGGCATAACCGGGCACGGCACGCCCGGCGATTTCGTCTCCTTCCTGGCGGCGTTCCTGCTTGCTTACGAGCCGGCCAAGCGGCTGGCGCGGCTGAACATGGACCTGCACAACAACCTGGTCGGCGTGCGCGTGCTTTACGAGATCATCGACAGCCCTGCGGGCGAATCGAACGACGGCGACCGGCCACGGTTGAAGCTAGCCGACGGGCGGCTCGAATTTTCCGACGTGCGTTTCTCCTATCGTCCCGGAACGCCGGTGCTACGCGGCATGAGCTTCGTGGCGCAGCCCGGCAAATTCACCGCACTGGTCGGACCGTCGGGCGGCGGCAAGTCGACCGTGCTCGATCTGATCCTTCGTCTTTACAGCATCGATTCGGGCCGCATCCTGATCGATGGGCAGGACATTGCCGCGGTGGCGCGCAGCTCGCTGCGGGGACAAATCGCTTATGTCGGCCAGATCGTGCAGCTGTTCCGCGGCACGATCCGCGACAACATCGCGCTTGGCCGGATCGGCGCGAGCGAGGCCGAGATCGTTGCCGCCGCAAAGGCCGCGCATGCGCACGAATTCATCCGCGATTTTCCCGCCGGATACGATACCCAGGTCGGCGAGCACGGCATGCAGCTCTCCGGCGGCCAGCGCCAGCGCCTCGCCATAGCGCGGGCGCTGATCAAGAATGCGCCGATCATTCTGCTCGATGAGGCCACCGCATCGCTCGATTCGGAATCCGAGCGTTACGTGGAGGAGGCGATCGCCGAGCTCTGCAAGGGACGAACGACTTTGGTGATCGCGCACCGGCTCGCGACCATCATGCACGCCGATAGCATTCTCGTGGTCGAGAACGGACAGGTGGTCGAATCCGGCCGCCACGACGAATTGCTGCGCAAGAGCGGCCGTTACGCCTCGTTCTATCGCATGCAGCTTCGGGAGCAGGGAACGGCGCGCGAGCCGCTCGCCGTCGGCGGCTAGCGTGCGATCCCGCGTTTGACGTTTGGATCAAGCCGCCGGCGGCCACTGCAGGCCTTCCGACTTGAGAGTTTCCGCCACCCTCGGGCGCGCGGCAACGCGGTCGGCATAGGCCTTCACGTTCGGCGATTTGCTCAGATCGACACCCACGACCGGCGACCAGCGCAGCACCGCGAACATGTACGTGTCCGCAACCGTGAACCTGTCGCCCATCAGGTATTGTTTGCCGGCCAGCTGTTTGTCGAGCCATTCGAGGCGGCGACCGATCACCTCGCGCGAAAGTTTCTTGAACTCGTCGGGCGTGGTCGGACGAAACAGTGGTCCGTAAGTCTTGTGCATTTCCGAGCCGACAAAGCTGAGCCATTCGAGCATGCGGTAGCAATCGGCCGTGCCCGCGGCAGGTGCGAGACCGGCGGCCGGCTTTTGGTCCGCCATATATTGCAGGATCACCGGCGCTTCGGTGAGACGCTCGCCGTTGTCCAGTTCCAATACCGGCACCTGGCCCTTGGGATTGATCGCCCAATAATCCTTGCCGCTTTTGGTCTTCTTTTCGCGAATGTCGACCTGTTCGAGATCGATGTTGATGCCGAGTTCGCTCGCCGCGATGTGCGGAGCGAGCGAGCAGGCGCCGGGTGAAAAATAAAGCTTCATTGTCACAAAACTCCTGACCGAAAGGCGTTCGCAGGAGATGCGGCCGGCCGTCGGCGCGTCTTTATAAGGTCATCCACTGCCGGCCGGCAATGCATGGAACTCTCGCCGTAGGGCCGGGTTGAGGGACAAGCCGCAATCCTTACTAACCCTCATGGAGTTCGCCATGGGCGCCGCCCGCCGTGTCACCTTACGCGTACAACCGCCGGTCCCGTTCGGAGATGTCACCATGGTGCCCGCGAGCTTGAGCGGGCGGCCGGAAGCGGATCTAGCCCGCGCCATGGCGGCTGCCTTTGCCGACGTGGAGGCGCCGAGCGCGTCGGAAATCTACGGTCGGCTGCGCCAGTCCTTCCCGGCCGCGCCGCTGTCCGCGAGGGTAGCGGCGCTGTCCGTCATTATGGAGCGGCTGCGCCGCAACTTCTAAAAATTACAAACCCAAATACGCGCTGCGGACACGGTCGTCGGCAAGCAGCTCGCTGCCGCCACCGGACAAGGTCACGCGCCCGTTCTCCAGCACATAAGCGCGGCTCGCGAGCTTGAGCGACTGCGCCACGTTCTGTTCGACCAAAAGGCAGGTCATGCCTTCGCGGTTGAGCTCGCGGATGGTGTCGAGCACGGCACGCACGACGTTGGGCGCCAAGCCGAGCGACGGCTCGTCGAACATGATCAGTTCCGGCGCACCCATCAGGCAGCGGCCGATGGCGAGCATCTGCTGCTCGCCGCCAGAGAGCGTGCCGGCCGGCTGACGCGCCCGTTCGGCAAGTTTGGGAAACATCGCCAGCACCCGCTCGCGGTTTTTTTCGCGCGCGGCGCGGGCGTGCGGCAGCATGGCGCCGATGTCGAGATTTTCCGCAACCGTCAATGCGGGAAACACCTGGCGGCCTTCGGCGACCTGGCCGAGGCCGAGATCGCAGACGCGGTGGCTCGGCCAGCGCGAGATGTCGGTGCCGCGGAAAGTAATCCGTCCGCGAGCCTGCGGCTGCATGCCGGCAACGGCGCGGATGAGCGTAGTCTTGCCGGCGCCGTTGGCGCCGACGATGGCAACGATTGCGCCCTCTTCGATTTCGAGCGACACGCCGTCAAGCGCCTGCACATCGCCGTAAAACACGTCGAGTTTTTCAACGGTCAGCATCACGCCGTCTCCACCCCGAGATAGGACTGCACTACCGCCGGATTGCGGACCACCTCTTCCGGCGCGCCTTCGGCGATCGCAACGCCATGGTCGAGCACCAGCACGCGCGAGGCAAGCGCCATAACCGCACGCATGACATGCTCAATCAGAAGGATGGTCAGACCGTCGCGGTTGAGCGATTTGAGGATACCGACCATGCGGTCGGTCTCGGTCGGGCGCAGGCCCGCCATGACTTCATCGAGCAGTAGGAGCCGCGGCCCTGTGGCGAGTGCGCGCGCCACTTCCAGCCGCTTACGGTCCGGCAGCGTCAGCGTCGAGGCGATGCGCTGGCGCTTGTCGAACAGGTCAAGTTGCCGCAACAATTCATGCGCGCGGGCCCGCGCCTCGGTCACGTCCGCCCGGCGAATGAGCGCACCGACGATGACGTTGTCCGCGACGCTCAGCGCCGGAAACGGCCGCACGATCTGGAAAGTGCGTGCAATGCCCCGGCGGCAGACCGCGTCGGCGGTCAGCCCGTGCACTGGATCGCCGGCAAACACGATCTCGCCGGCGTCCGGCTGCATGGCGCCGGCGATCATGTTAAACAACGTGGTTTTGCCGGCGCCGTTCGGGCCGATGACGGCGAAGATCGCGCCTTCCGGCACGGCAAAGCTCACGCCATCGACGGCGATCAGGCCGCGGAAGCGTTTGCTGATATTGCTCACTGTCAGTAGCGCGGTCACGGCTTGCTCCGGCCGACACCAAGGAGCCGCGCCAGCGGCGGCCACACCCCGTCCGGCAAGGCCACGACTACGATCAGGAGACAGATGCCGTAGAACACCTGGCGGGCGCCGGGCAGATCGATGCCGAAAGCGGTAAGCGCGGCATTGAGGGTTTCGGCAAGGCCGGTCAGCACGAAAGCGCCAAGCACCGGGCCGAACAAGGTGCCGATGCCGCCGATGATCGGGCCGAGGATGATCTCGATCGAGCGCACGATGCTGAACACCTGCTCCGGGAACAGGTTGTTGTAGAAGAATGCATAGAACACTCCGGCGAACGACGTGACCGCCGCCGACACCATTACCGCGATCATCTTGTAGCGGAACGTGTCGATGCCGGCGGCGCGGGCGGCGATTTCATCCTCGCGAATGGCGAGCCAGAAATAGCCGACGCGGCTGCGCAGCAGGACATGGCAGAGCGTAAACAACAGCACCGAGGCCGCAAGGATGACGTAATAAAACATGGCCGGGTCGCCGCGCAGCAGCCAAGGGTTGTTGTGCGCGTATTGCCGAACCGGCAGAAACAGGCCGCTGGAGGCGTTGACGTAGTTAAAATGATCGAAGCCGATGCGGGCAAACTCAGCGAAGGCGATGGTCAGAATCGCAAAATAAATTCCGGCGACGCGGAAACGGAAGGCGAGAAAGCCGATGAGCGCGCCGGCGGCGGTGGCGACCGGAATCGCGGCGAGGAAGCCGAGCCACGGACCGATGCCAAAGTGGGTGAACAATGCCGCCGCCACATAGCCGCCGAGCCCGATATAGAGCGCATGTCCGAGCGAAAGCTGCCCGGCGAACCCCATCATGATGTTCCACGCCTGGCCGGCATAGGCAAAATACAAAATGATAATGAGCACGGTCAGCAAATAGTCATTGACCAGCCACGGCACCGCCAGCAGTGCGATCAGCAGCAGCGCGAGCAGGACGGCTACACGCGGCGTCAGATCGGCGAAAAGGCGGCCGATCATGCCAGCCTCTTGCCGAGGATTCCCTGCGGCCGGAACAACAGCACCAGAACCAGAATTGCAAAGGCGAACATGCTTTTCGCCGACGGCGTGAACAGAAGGCCGGCGATAGCTTCGGTGACGCCGATCAACACGCCGCCGAGCAGCGCGCCCGGCATCGAGCCGAGCCCGCCGGTGATGACGATAACGAAGGCGAGCAGCGTATAGCTTGGCCCCAGCATCGGCGTCGCATCGATCAATAACGTCAGCATGGTCCCGGCGGCGCCGACGCAGGCCGCGCCGAGCCCGAAGGTGAGCGCATAGAGTTGGTTGACGTCGAGCCCGACCACCAGCGCGCCGGTGTGGTTGTCCGCGCAGGCGCGGATCGCCTTGCCGATCAGCGTAAAGCGGAAGAACACGAACAAGGCGGCAGCGAATGCGACGGCCGCGATGCCGGCATAGACCTTGGCGGCATCGACGATGATGCGGCCGAACTGGAAACTGTCGAAGCCGTAAGCGGTCTGCACCGCGCGCGCGTCGGGGCCGAAGATAATCAGGAGCGTATTGGTGATGATGATGGCAAGCGCCACCAGCAGCAGGAACTGGCTATGCTCGGGCCGGGTGATGAACGGATTGATTAGCCCGCGCTGGAGCACGTAGCCGAAGACGAACATCACCGCCGCGATTGGAATGAGCAGAATGAGCGGATCAAGATGAAGCGCGCTGCACAGCACCACCGCGAGGAACATGGCGATGGTCATCATTTCGCCGTGGGCGAAATTGACCACCCGCACCACGCCGAAGATCACCGACAGCCCAAGCGCCATCAGGCCGTAGACAAGCCCGGTCAACACCCCGCCGATGGCGACGTTGAGATAGACGTCTAGCGGCATCCGTCACTCTGACGCGCGAACCGCGACCATCGCCCAGTTTTCCTCCCCCGCAAAGCGCGGGGGAGGATTTAACCGGCATTACCCGCGGTTCTGGTAGGACGGCATCGGCCATTCCGGCTTGCCGTCGGCTGCTTCCTTGGGCGCGAGCGTGACCAGCTTGCCGCCGCGATTCTGGAAAGCGGCGTCTTTGACTTTGTCGTTCTGGCCCTTGGCGTTGAAGCTGATTCCAGGTCCGATATTGACGTTGTCGGTGATATTGGTGGTGCGGATGGCCTCGGCGAGCGCCTTCGGATCGGTCGACCCGGCGCGCTTATAGGCGTCGGCGGCAACCAGCAGCGCTTCGAAGGTGAACGTGTGGTTGGCGTTAAGGTTGGCGCCCGGAGCAAGCTTGGCCAGTGCGGCAGTGAGCACGGCCGTCAGTTTCTTGTGCGGATCTGGTGCGGGTGCAAGGCTGATCGGACCGTCGGCGAGCTTGCCCATGGTCTTGATATACTGATCCTCGTACCAGCCAGGCCCCATGCTCATGATCGCCTGCGGCGTCCAGCGCTGCTTCACCAGTTCGCGCGTCAGCAGCATCGCGTCGTTGAGCCGGCTGACCACGAGAAGTGCGTCCGCGTTGGTGGCCTTCGCCTTCGCCACCTCGACCGAGAGGTCGCGCGCCGCCGGATCGTAGGAGATCGTCTCGGCGATGGTGTAGGGCATGTTGAATTTCGGCATGACGTGCTCGACCGCCCCGGCGATGGCCGTCCCGTATGTATCGTTGATGTGCATGAACACGACCGTCTTCGGTGCCGCTCCGGCGGCGGCGAAAACCTCCTTCTGATTATTGAAGGCGTCGCCGACGATCATCGGCCCGGTCGGGAAATTCCGGAATACAAACTTGTAGCCCTGCTCAGTGATCTGCGGCGCGCCCGCGATGTTGATGACGAGCGGAATGCCTTTCTGCTCGGCCACCTGGGCGATGGCCGTGGTCTGACCGGAATCGAACGCGCCGACCAGCAGCTGCGCACCCTCGCTGATCAATTGCTCGGCACGGGCGCGGGCGGTATCCACGTTGGATTCAGTGTCGCCGTTGATAATCGCGGGCTCGGGCAAACCGAGCGACTTTAAGATCGACGGTGTCATATCGACGCCGACCTGGCAGCTTTGGCCGATGCCTGCTTGCAAGCCGGAACGCGGCAATAGCACACCGACTTTCAGCGGACCGCCCTGCGCCCGCGCAATATTGAACGGCGTGGTGCCGGCGATAAAACCGGCGGCGCCAATGCCGACGGAGAAGGTGCGGCGGGTTACGCGCGCGGAATTCGGCTGCGGATTGCGTTTCATGACGAGATCCTCCCAACGTTTCTGTTGTCCGGCTTTTACCGCACCATGCCGCATGGAAGCCAGCGATCACAGGTCCGAAAATGTCGCGGGCTGTTGTCGGCTCGTGGCCGCGCGCGCCGGCCTTGCAGCGGCCATATTGTTGACCTTGACAACAATCGTCAATACCAATCGTGGCCGCCATGGTCAGATCGCTTACATTCGCCCGCCGCGCCCTGCCCTACCGCAACGCTGCGGCAACACGCCGCTCGGCACAGCCGGCGATCGCGCTCGACGCACTCGACACCCATCTCGGCTATTTCATCCGCCGCGCGCAGATCTGGGTGTTCGGCGATTTCATCCGCACGCTTAAGCGCATCGATGTCAGCCCCGCGCAATATTCCGTTCTGGTGGTAACCGGCGCCAACCGCGGCCTCTCGCAGGCGGAACTCGCGGCCACGCTCGGCATCGAGCGGGCGCGGCTCGTTCGCCTGTTGCACCGGCTGGAGTATCGCGGCCTGATCCAGCGGCTTCCGTCAGCGGCGGATGGGCGCCGGCACGAGCTCCAGCTTACGGCGCAGGGCCGCGCGTTGCTGGCGCGCGCCAAGGCGCTGGCGGCGCGGCATGAGAAACGTCTGACCAGGAAGCTCGGCGGCGAACGCCACAAAGCGCTGCTCGACGCGCTGCGCGATTTCTAGCGGCGCGTACTCATAAACGCGCGGCTATGTCCGCTTTCGGGCGCGCAGCGAACATCAACGATCGATGCCGACACGTTCGTTTTGACCCTTCTCGGACATCGGCGCGTGTTCGACAAATATTCTCGCTCGCTATCTGCGACGGTGGTCATTGGCTCGCTTTGACCCGTAGTGGCCGGTTTTTAAACAGGAGTGCCCATTTGAAATATCGCATTATCTGAACGCGAGTTTGGCCTAAGCTTACAATATTATGGCATCGATCATTCCGAATAACCCTATCGGTCGGCGCATCGTTTGCGAACTCATCTACGGTCTTCGCCCCGGAGCGCACACCTTCAACATGGGAATTATACCGGTCCAGCCAGACATTTCCGAAGATCGCGTTGGCAGGAAACAGCCCAGGCAAATTCAGCTGTATGCCGAGTTGCTGCGTCTCTTGCCGTATGAGACCGCCGACTGGCCTCGAATTTCGGTGCTGGAGGTCGCAGCGGCCGGCGGTGGCGGTTTGTATTACTTGCAGAAGCGCTACCGACCCCTCGAAGCCATCGGCATCGAACTCTCTACCATTGCGGCGTGGCGGGGGCGTCGCCTGGGCTCGACATCAGACAGGGCGAGGCCAGTCGATTGCCGTTTGAAACCCGCAGGTTCGATTGTGTGATCTGCGTCGATGACGTTGAGCTACTTCCCGCAGCACGATTTCATCCGAGAGATACGATGGGTGCTCAAACCAAACGGTCGCGTGCTTTTCGCGGCGGGGATGCCGGGGCCCGACGGAGCTCGAGCATATTTTGCAAATTTGGCCACCGTCGCGGATATGGAAGTTGAAAGCTTCAACGACCTCACTCAAGGAGCCAAACTCTCGATTCAACAAGCAGCCCAGAAAACTGCCGGTCACCCCTTGTCAAAACCAATAGATTACCTTCCGTCCTCCTTACAAAGCCGCTTCAAAGACATCCTAGGGTTTCCCGGCGGCGAACGATATGAACTTTGGCAATCGGGAGCGTTTTACCTAGCAGTTTCAATTTTGCGATTTCGGTAAGGCCGCCCGGTCTCTGATTTCTGAGACTGGCCCTTAGCGAACATGCTGCGACCGAGTTAGAGAGTCCGCTTTTGGCGGTAGGGCGGACATTGACCAAACGGCGACCAACCTCGATTTATGAGTACACGCCTTAGTCCACCAGCGCCTTTTCCACCGCCGCGGCGACGCGCAACAGCATGCGGTCGGTGCCGCGGCGGCCGACCAGCATCAGCCCTACCGGAAGCGGCGACGGCAGCGGCAGTGAGATCGCGCACAGATCGAAGAAATTGCCGATGGCGGTGTTGCGGATCAAGAGATTGTGGCGCGCGAAGAAGGTCTTTTGATCGGCCACTTCGGCGATAGTCGGCGCGACGATCGGACAGGTCGGCATCACCAGGGCGTCGAGCATGGCGAGCCGGGCGTCCAGCGAGCGAATGAGCCGCTCGCGTTCGCGCAGCGTTTCGACATAATCCGCCGCCGGCATGGCGCAGCCGCGCTCGATGCGCGCGCGCACTTTCGGGTCGATGTCGGCGCCGCGCCGGGCGATCCGCTCGCGGTGAATGGCGCACGCTTCGGCCGGCGGAATGCCGCCTTTGGCCTGCACCGCGTTCATCTCGCCGAGCTGAACGATTTTTTCGGTGCTGACGCGCACGCCGGCATCGTCGAGCCGCTTGACGGCGGCGGCGAAAGCGGCGGCGACATTGTGGTCGAGATCGTTGAGCGGCATGCCTTCGTCGAGGCCAAACCGCAAGCTATCCGGCGCGACCGGCTCGTGCGGCGTTGGCGCTTCGCCGGCCAGCACGGCGTCGGTATCAGCGCAATCCGCCACGCTGCGCGCGAGCGGCCCGACCGAATTGAGCGTGTAGCTCAACGGGAAGGCGCCGTCGGTCGGCACCCGGTATTTGGTGGGCTTGAAGCCGACACTACCGCAGAGCGCGGCGGGAATCCGCACCGAGCCGCCGGTATCGCTACCGATCGCGACTTCGCACATGCCGTCGCCGGCGGCGACCGCCGCGCCCGACGACGAGCCGCCGGGAATGCGCGCGCGGTCATGCGGATTGCAGGGGGTGCCGAAATGCGGATTGGCGCCGATCGCGGAAAAGGCAAACTCGGTCATATTCGTTTTGGCGACGATCACCGCCCCGCCGGCGCGCAGCCGCCGCACGATCGCGGCATCGGCCGCCGCTGGCTTGGCTTCCTCGGCCAGCACCTTCGAGCCGGCGCGGGTCTTTTCGCCGGCCACGTCGAACAAATCCTTGATGCTGACGATGGCGCCGTCGAGCGGCCCGAGCGACACGCCGTGCGCGGCACGCGCATCGGCGGCGTCAGCCGCCGCCCGCGCTTCCTCCGCATAAACGGTCAGGCAGGCGCGCGCCCCCTCGCCCTTCGGATCGGCGATGCGCGCAAGCGCGCCTTCGAGCCGGTCGCGGCTGGATTGAGTTTTTTTCATGCCAATGTCCCTGGCCGTTCGCGCCTGACGATATTGCGGACCATACACCGATCCTGTCATCATCAGCGAGTGTCCACGGACGCGAGAGCATGACGATGCCGGACGGAAAACCGACATTCTGTTTCATCGGTTTCGGCGAAGCCGGCCGGGCGATTGCCGCGGGGCTGCGCCAAGCCGGCGTCGAACGCATCGCCGCCTGGGACATTCTGTTCCCGAAGCCCGAAGGCGAGCGGCTCAAGCACAACGGCAATGCGATCGGTGCGCATTGCGCTTCGTCCGCCGCGGAGGCCGTGCGCGGCGCCGACATCATCGTGTCGGCGGTCACCGCGGCGTCGAGCGTTGATGCGGCGCGCTCGGTCAAGCCGCATCTCGCCGGGACACCGTATTTCCTCGACATCAACTCGGTTTCGCCGGGACGAAAGCAGGAGTCCGCCAGGCTTCTCGGCGGCAGCGCGCGCTATGTCGACGTCGCCGTGCTCGGGCCGATCCATCCGGCGCGGCACCAGACGCCGATGCTGCTGGCCGGCGCCGACGCCGCATCCGTTGCACCGCTCCTTGGCACGCTCGGCATGCGGGTGTCCGTCGCCGGGCCTGAGGTCGGCGCCGCGGCGGCGATCAAGATGGTGCGCAGCGTGATGATCAAGGGCATCGAAGCGCTGACCTTCGAATGCTTCCTCGCCGCCGCGCGCGCCGGCGTGGCCGAGGAGGTCGCCGCCTCGCTGAAAAATAATTTTCCCGGACTCGATTGGAAGAAACTCATTCCCTACAACCTCGAACGCATGGCCCGCCACGGCGAGCGCCGCGCCGCCGAGATGGAGGAAGTGGTGGCAATGCTGCCGGAGCTTGGCGTCGAGCCGCTGATGGCGGCGGCGACCGTCAAACGCCAGCGCGAAATGGGCCGGATCGGCGCGCAGGCTTCCGTGCGCGGAGCGCTGGATAAAGATGGCCCGACCATCCTCAACGTGGTCAGCGCCGCCGCGCGGGACAGGAACTAAAGAAATGCGCAGGCTTTGGTTTGCTCTGCTGGCGGCGACGTTGATCGCGAACGCCGGCACAATCGCCGCCGCGCAGGATTTCTGCACGCTGGACTGGAGGCCGGTGTGCGCGACGGCAAACGGCGTGCAAAAGACTTATTCGAATGCCTGCTTTGCCAAGAAGGCCAAAGCGCAGATCGTCCATCCCGGACCGTGCAAGTAAAGCGCAGGCGTCAGCCGCGGATCGCGTCGGCGAGGTAAGCGAACGACGCCTTCGGCGTGCGCTTTAAGCTTCTGAAATCGACATGCACGATGCCGAAGCGGCGGCTGTAACCCTCGCCCCATTCGAAGTTGTCGAGCAGCGACCATACAAAATAGCCACGCAAATTACACTTGGCGGCGAGCGCGGCACGCGCGGCGGCGAGATGGTCGCGAAGATAGGCGACGCGATCGGCGTCGTGCACCACGCCGTCGGCAACGGGCGGATCGTCGTAGCAGGCGCCGTTCTCGGTCACGTAGGCATCCGGATTGCCGTACTCGTCACGCAGGCGGATCAGCGCATCGGTCAATCCGCCGGCATCGATCGGCCAGCCGAGGGCGGTAAAGCGCGTTCCCGGCGGCGTCGCGCCGAACCAGGCGCCGAACAGGCTTTGCGGCGCCTGCGCCACATACATCGGCGCGTAGTAATTGACGCCGAGGAAATCGACCGGCTGTTTGATGGTTTGCAGGTCGCCGTCTGCGATCAGCGGCGCGAAATCATTGGCGGCCGCCGCGGGATAGCTGCCTTTGAACAGCGGGTCGAGGATGGCGCCGTTCCACATCGCGTCGAAGCGCGTGACCGCCGCGCGGTCCTCTGCGCTATCCGACGACGGCCGGGTCGGCTGCACGCTTGAAACAGTGCCGAGCCGGAGGCTGGCGTTTTCGGCACGCAAGGACTGCAGCGCGAGGCCTGCCGCCAGATTCTGGTGATGGATGGCGGCGACCATGTTCGGCAGGCCGCTGACGCCTGGCGCGTGGCTGCCGAAGCCGTACCCGAACAGCGCGTGCACATTCGGCTCGTTGAACATCGCCCAATGCTTGACGCGGTCGCCGAGGCGCCGCGCCACGACGCGGGCGTAGTCGGCGAATTTTTCCGCGATGTCGCGGTTAAGCCAGCCGCCGTTCTCCTGCAACGCCTGCGGCAAATCCCAGTGATAAAGGCAGAGCCATGGCGCGATATTGCGCGCCATGAGCCCATCCACCAGGCGGTCGTAGAAATCGAGACCGCGTGACTTAATCGCGCCTGCACCCGCCGGCAAAATACGCGGCCAGGCGGTGGAAAAGCGGTAGGCGTTAAAACCGCCACGGGCCAACAGCGCGATATCGTCGCGCCACAGGTGATAGTGATCGCAGGCGACATCGCCGGTGTCGCCGTTCTTCACCTTGCCGGGTGTGTTGTGGCAAAAGACATCCCAGATACTCAAGCCGCGGCCGTCAGCAGTGACCGCGCCCTCGATCTGGTAGGCCGAGGTCGAAGCGCCCCAAACTAAACCCGGCGGAAATTCGTGTTCCGCCGCCTGCGCGCGCCGCGGCCGCAAACCATGCCGCAGCCCGAGCAATCCCGCGAACAGCGGCAGCATCCGGCGGCGGGATAATGTCAGCATTGACACACTATCCGCTCATTCCCGCGAAAGCGGGAATCCAGAGCTGGTTCCCCGCCTGCGCGGAAACGAGCGGAAATCTTCAGCTTCATCGGCGCCCTTTTGTTTTCGCAGGCCGCGCCTTGGGTTTGGCCCGCCGCGCGGTCTTCGAGCTGCGGCGCGGCGGCCAAAACCCGGCCGCTTTCAGCCGCATGCTCCAATATTCCCAGGTCCGCGCCGCCGCGGTGGTCTTCACGTTGATCGCGCCGGCGAGCGGGATTTCGCCGGGATGAAGCGGCTGCGGCGTGCCGATTAGCGACGCGCGCAACTGATAGTCCGCATTCCAGCACAGATAGATGCAGCGCGAGACCAGTTCGCGCAATCCGGCGCCGACCACGGTCGCCCCGTGCCGCTTCATCAGTATGACCGAATTTTTGCCGAGCGCGCGGGCCAGCGAGCGGCCTTCTTCCGGCTTGACCACGAGGAGATTGGTGTCGCCGAATTCGTCGTGCTGGTCCCAGAACGGCACCTCCGCACCGATCGCGCCGCCGACATGGAACACCGGTACGATCGGCTTGCCGGCAATGGCGAACGGCAGCACCGCCGGCGCGTGGTGGTGACACACCGCCATGACATCGCTGCGCATCTTGTAGATTTCGCCGTGAATGACCCGCTCGGAATATTGCTGCGCGGAAGGCGGTGTCACCGGCACGGAATCGAGCGTGTATTCCAGGATGTCGTCGGGCTCGACGATCAGCGGCGAGCGCGAGCGCGCCAGGAGATAGCGCCCGGGATCGTCCGGATGGCGGATGCTGACGTGGCCAAAGGCGTCGATCACCCCTTCGTGGCCGAGAATGCGGTTGGCGACCGCGAGCTCTTCGATGATTTCGGTCATGTGGTCCGGCACGGCTTTTATCCTCATGTCTGGCGGCATCCGCTCGCGCTCTGCCACGGACGCGGCGCATGACGATAGCTTGCCGAAGATGGCGATGCTATCAATTGCCGCGGGGAAAACCGCCGCCGGGGGCCGGAATGACCGCGCGCAGTCTCGATATTTCGCTCCGCGTGAACGGGGAAGACGTGTCCGCCAATGTCGAGGCGCGCAAGACGCTGGTCGATTTCCTGCGCGACGATCTTTCCCTGACCGGCACGCATATCGGCTGCGAGCACGGCGTTTGCGGCGCCTGCACGGTGCGGCTCGACGGCGCGGTAGTACGCGGCTGCCTCGTTCTCGCGGTGCAGTGCGACGGCGCCGACGTCGAAACCATCGAAGGCCTGTCGGATTCCGGCGCGCTCGCCGACCTGCAAGTCGCCTTTCAGCAAAGGAACGCGCTGCAATGCGGCTATTGCACGCCGGGCATGCTGATCGGCGCGCAGGAGCTGCTCGCGCGCGGCGGCACGCCCAGCCGCGAAACCATCCGCGAGCATCTGTCCGGCAATTACTGCCGCTGCACCGGCTATCAGGCGATCGTCGATGCGATCGAGTCGGTGGCGCAAGCAAGGGCGGTGAAATGAAAATCGCCGACGACCAGCCGTCTGGACTGTCGGCGCTCGACCGGCCGAACTCCTATATCGGCCGCTCGGTGCCGCGGCCGAATCTCGCGCGCTTGACGCAAGGGCGCGGCCAGTATGTAAGCGACGTCGTCTTGCCGCGCATGGCGCATGTCGCTTTTCTGCGCTCGCCGCACGCCCATGCGCGCATTAAGAACATCGACGCCGCGGCGGCGAAAAAGTCGCCGGGCGTGGTGGCGGTGGTCACCGGCGTCGAGCTTTCGAAAGTCATCACGCCGTGGGTCGGCGTGCTCACCCATCTCAAAGGCATCAAATCGGCGCCGCAGCACGCCATCGCCGTCGACCGTGCCTGCTGGCAGGGCGAGGCGGTCGCCGCGGTGGTCGCGAAGACCCGCGCGCTTGCCGAGGACGCTTGCGCGCTTATCGCCATCGAGTATGAAGTGCTGCCCGCCGTCACCGACCCGGAAACCGCGCTCGACAAGACGACGCCGGTGATCCATCCCGAGCTCGGCGACAACCTGACGTTCGAGCGTGCACTCATCGCCGGCGACCCGGACAAGGCGTTTGCCGAATCCGACGCGATCGCTGAAGCCACGTTCATGTTCGGCCGCCATACCGGCGTGACCAACGAACCGCGCGCCATCGTCGCCGACTGGAATCCGGGCGAGGAGCGCCTCACCGTCCATCAGGGCACGCAGGCGCCGCACATGATGCAGAACCTGTTCGCCAAGCATCTCAATCTCGAAGAGCATCAGGTGCGCGTTGTCACCAAAGATGTCGGCGGCTCGTTCGGCATCAAGGTGCACACTTATGCCGACGAGATGGCGACGGTGGCGCTGGCGAAACTCCTGCGGCGTCCGGTCAAATTCGTCGCCGACCGGTTCGAAAGCTTCGTCTCCGACATCCACGCCCGCGACCACCGCGTCACAGGCAAGATCGGCGTGAAGAAGGATGGCACCATTACCGCCTTCGAGATCGACGACCTCACCGGCATCGGGCCGTATTCGGTTTATCCCCGCACCAGCGGCATCGAGGCCAACCAGGTGGTCAATCTGGTCGGCGGTCCGTACGCCTGCCCGAACTATCGCGCCCTCGCCCGCGTGGTGTTTCAGAACAAGAACGTCATGTGCCAGTACCGCGCGGTCGGCCATCCGATCGCGACTGCGGTGACCGAAGGCCTCGTTGACCTCGCCGCGGCGAAGATCGGCATGGACCCGGCGGAACTGCGCCGGCGCAATCTCATCTCCGACGATGCTTACCCCGCGACCGCTGCCTCCGGCATCAAGTTCGAGAAGCTCTCCCACCACGCCGCGCTCGACAAGATTCTCAAGATGATGAACTACCCGGCGCTGCGCGCCGAACAGGCGGAACTGCGCCAGCGCGGCCTCTATCGCGGCATCGGATTCGCGTCGTTCGTCGAGGTAACCAATCCATCGGCAGCGTTCTACGGCGTCGGCGGCGCGAAAATCTCGGCGCAGGACGGCGCGACCTTGCGGCTCGACGCCACCGGCTCGGTGTTCGTGCATTCGGGCGCCACCGAGCAAGGCCAGGGCGCGGAATTGGTGCTGGCGCAATGCGTCGCATCGTCGTTCGGCGTCGCTATCGACCGTGTGCGCGTCGTCACCGGCGACACCGACAATACGCCCTATGGCGGCGGCACCTGGGCGTCGCGCGCCGCCGGCATCGGCGGCGAAGCCGCTTGGCAGGCCGGCAAGGCGCTGCGAGGAAACGTGCTTGCCGCCGCCGGCGCCATGCTTCAAGCCGACCCGAAGACGCTCGACATCCGCTCCGGCATCGTGGTCGATGCCGACTCAGGGCGCGAGCGCCTGCCGCTGGAAGAAATCGCCCGCGTCATCTACTTCCGTCCCGATACTTTGCCGCCGGGCTTTCAGGCCGAATTCGTGGTGACACGGCATTACGTGCCGCGCGCCTGGCCGTTCGCTTTTACCAATGGCATTCAGGCCTCGTATCTCGATGTCGATATCCGCACCGGTGCGGTGAAGCTCCTCAAGCATTGGTGCGTGGAAGACTGCGGCACGGTGATCAATCCGCAGCTGGTCGACGAGCAGATCCGCGGCGGCATCGTGCAGGGAGTCGGCGGCGCGCTGTACGAGCATTGCCTCTATGACGAGAACGGCCAGATGCTCAACGCCAATTTGATGGACTATCTGGTGCCGATGGCGGGCGAGATGCCGGACATCGAGATCGGCCACGTGGTCACGCCGACCGCGGATTCCGAATTGGGCGCGAAAGGCGCCGGCGAAGCTGGCACCGCCGGCGCGCCGGCCTGCGTGATGAATGCGATCAACGATGCGCTCCGCCCGCTCAACGCCGCGTCGCTGGTGGAAATGCCGTTCACGCCGGAGCGCGTGCTCAAGGCGCTGGGGCGGGTATAACCCCCTCCTCGGCACGCCGGCAAAAATTGGAATGACATTGCACCACCGAACGCAACAAGTTGGAGGAAATGCCGATGGCCGGAAATAAGCGGGCCAGTTACAAGCTCGTGACTTACAGCACCAAGGAGGGCCCGCGCGCCGGCATTGTCGTCGGCGATGTCGTGTTCGACGCCGCCAAGGTCACCGGCAAGGCCGCCTACGCAACCGTCGGCGGCATCCTCGCCGACTGGCGGGTGGCCGACCGCGCGTTGCGCAACGCCGCCGGCGGCGCGGCCACGATGCGCGGGAAAAGCCAGCCGCTCTCCGAGACCAAATTGCTGGCGCCGCTGCCGAACCCGCTGACCATCTTCTGCGCCGGCGCCAATTACGCCGACCACGCCGCCGCGATGGCGCGAAAGCAGGGCATGCCGGAGCCGGCCGATCCGCACGCGCAGGGATTAAAGCCCTGGCACTTCATCAAGGCCGCGCGCACGGTCGCCGATCCGGGCGCCACAATCAGGGCGTCGCACTACGCGAAAGAGCTCGACTGGGAGATCGAGCTCGCCGCCGTCATCGGCCGGCCGGCGAAGGACGTGCCGAAGGAGAAGGCGCTCGATTACGTCGCCGGCTATACCGCGGCGAACGACCTCTCGGCGCGCGACCGCGGGCGGCGGCCCGGCGTCGAACCGGCGTCGTTCTTCAAGATGGACTGGAGCAAGCACAAAAGCTTCGACGGCTCCTGCCCGCTCGGGCCGTGGATTGTCCCGGCCAGCGAGATCGACGACCCACAAAAACTCAGACTGAAGCTCTGGGTCAACGGCGCGCTCAAGCAGGATTCCAACACCGACAAAATGCTGTTCACGCTCGCCGAGCAGATCGAGCAATTGTCGATCAACATGACCTTGCAGCCCGGCGACCTCATTCTCACCGGTACGCCGGCCGGCACCGGCGCAGAAAGCGGCGAGTTTCTCAAAGCGGGCGACACGATCAAGATCTGGATCGAAGGGATCGGCGAATTCGAGAACCGGATTGCTTAAGTCGCGGCGCGCCGCGGCCCATGCTAAATTCCGCTCATTCCCGCGCAAGCGGAGATGAGCGGCAAAAATAACGAGCAAGGAAATGTCGGAAAAATTCGTCGCCAAGCTCGATGACTTCAAGGATGGCGAGCGCCGCATCGTGTTCGCCGGCGATAATGAGATCGGCGTGTTCCGGCACGAAGGCGCGTTCTACGCCTACAGTAATTTCTGCCTGCATCAGGGCGGCCCGGCCTGCGAGGGTCTCACCATCGCCAAAGTCGAGGAGCGGCTGCGCCCCGACAAGACCTCGATGGGTTTGTACTTCTCCGAAAGCGAGATGCACTTCGTCTGCCCGTGGCACGGCATGGAATACGACATGAAAACCGGCGAGTGCGTGTCCGACCGGCGCATGAAGTTGAAAAAGTTCGAGGTCGTGCAAAAGGGAGACGAGGTCTATGTCCTCGCCTAAGGTCCCCGGGGCAAAAGCGCCCGGCCCCAAATCCACGGCGCAACGTACTGCGCGCGAGGCGCTCAATCGCGCGGCCAAAGCGGCGCAGCGTCCGCGCCCGGACGCGCCGCCAAAGCAGAACGCCAAGCGCGCGTCGGCGGAAGCAAAGCAGGTGGCCGCCGCCATCGAGCGCGGCATTGCCAACGGCCAGCTCGACGTGCTCTCGGCCGAGGCGCTGCAGGCGCTGATCGCGGCAGCCTGCAGGCTCTACACCGCGCGCCGTGAAGGCGGCGAGGATTTCGCGCCGGTGACGAAGAACGCAGTCTCCGCCACCGATGTGATGGTGATCGCCAGCGGGCTTCTCCGCGCCGCCGACCTCGCCGCTTTCGAGCTCGGCATGTGGCAGGGCTGGACCGGGCGATGATACAGGGAATGAACTCATGGACCTGATCGCCGATCACGGCCGCCGCGTCACCGTCGAGGAGCTCAACACCACGCAGCTCTTGGCGCATGCGCGCAAACAGGCGCACAAGCGCGGCTTCGACGACATTCTGATCGTCGACGTCGACGCGCATCACTACGAGAACGAGCATTACGACGAATTCCTGCCGTTCATGGAAAACGACGTGCTGCGCCAGCTGGTCACGGTGGGGCGCAGCACTAGGCAGCGGCCGGGCGTCGTGCCGATCCCGACCGGCTATCAGGACATGGGAGGGCGGGTGACGCGCTACCCGATGCGTTCCACCGAAAAGACCGACGATGGCCAAATCCGCGACGTGCAGCTCGGCCACCGCTGGATGGACGCAATGGGCGTCGATTATTCCTGCCTGTTCCCGACCGGCATGCTCAACATCGGACTGCATCCGCAGACCGAGATGGAGGTCGATCTGTGCTGGGCCTATAACCGCTGGCTCACCGAAAAAGTCATACCGGAAGCCGGCGGCCGATTCTTCTCGCTGCTTTGCCTGCCGTTCTCCGATCCGGACGCGGCCTTGCGCCAGGTCGAGACTTTTGGCGGACGCAAGCACGTCGGCGGCTTCATGATCACCACCGTGCGCTCCAACATGGGCGTGCACGATAACGCCTACATGAAAGTCTATCGCGCGATGGAGGAGCGCGGGCTGGCCATCGCTTTCCATTCCGGCGTCAACTGGAGCGACACCGCGTTCAAAAGCTGCAACCGCTTCATCTCGGTGCACGCGCTCGGCTTCACCTTCTACAACATCGTCAACTGCACCAACTGGGTGATCAACGGCATTGGCGAGCGCTTCCCCAAGCTGCCCGTGATCTGGATGGAATTGGGATTAGCCTGGGTGCCGTTCCTGATGCAGCGGCTCGACCACGAATACATGCTGCGGCCGTCGGAAGCGCCGCTGCTCAAGAAAAAGCCGTCGGAATACATGCGCGAGATGTTTTATTCGTCGCAGCCGATGGAAATTCAGGATTACGACGCGATGAAGGCGACGTTCCGCATGATCAACGCGGAGACGCAGCTCCTTTATTCATCCGATTATCCGCACTGGGATTTCGATTTGCCGTCAACCATCTGGGATTTGCCGTTCCTATCCGAGAAAGCCAAGCACAATATCCTCGGCGGCACCGCCGCGCGGCTGTTCAAACTCGCGCCGCGCAATGAGAAGCAGAAAGAGAATCTGAGGAAGTTCGGCAATCTGGTCGCGGCGTGAGAGCCGACTCCCGGCTATTCGCGCCTCAGCCAAACGACGCGGTCAGCGCGAGGTAAAGCGCAAACAGGAAACCGGCGACAGTCGGCAGCACCACCAGCGAACCGCCCTCGTGGATCGCCTCAGGGATCATCGCGTGCGCAACCAAGGCAAGGACCGCGCCGCCCGCAATGGCCTGGCAGAAGATCGCGGGGAGAGCATCGCTGCTGCCAATGAAGGCTTTTCCCGCGGCGGCTGCGACGATTCCGGCGACAATCACCGCCGACCACAGGCCGAAGATGATGCGCGGCCGATAGCCAACCTTGCTCAACATCGCGGCGCTCGCGGCAGCTTCGGGGATGCCACCGAGAAACATTCCGAGCATGAGCGTGAGAGACAGCGTTTCAAAACCGCTGAACTTCGCCCCGATCACCAGGCATCCCGGAATGGTATCGAGGATGTTGCCGAACACGATCGCCATGCCGGCGCCTTTGCCGGCCTTGGTCAGCAATGCGGCGGCTTCGCTTCGACTTCAGGCGATCGAGACTGGCGCCGGCCACCTCGGCCCAGATTTGCGGATTGACGCTGCCCGCGCTGAGGTTGCTGATCGCCCGCGTGTGAGTGATGCGCTCGATGGCCTCGGCTGACTGGCGGTCGGACGCGATCAGCCGATCAAAGTCCGGCTTGCCGATTTCCAGGAGGTCTGCGTCTTCAGCCGCCCGCACGGTCGCCGTGCGCACGCCGCCGCCGACCAGCGCCATCTCGCCGAAAGCCTGGCCTTCGCCGAGCTGCGCTATCGCGCCGCCGTCGCCGCTTGCGCCGCCGAGGACTTCCACTTTTCCGGCGGAAACGATGTAGAGCGCGTCGCCCGGATCGCCGGCGCGAAAAACGATCTCGCCGGCGCACACATGACGCGTGCGAATGCACGGCAGGATTTCTTCGATCGCTTCCGGCGGCAGGTGCCGAAGCAGGTCGCATCTGGCCAGCAGCTGGATGCGTTCCCTCGAGGCGTCCTTCCGGCGCGCCAGCGCATATTCCCGAAATTGCGAGGCATAGCGCACCGCCGCCCCTTTGCCTTCAAGAAACAGGGACGCGGCGTAATAGATCACGGCACCGGTGGCAAAGCCGGCGCTGACGAACAGCCAGGCGGACGAGGAAGTGAAGCCGAAATGACGAAGCGCCTCGGCGCCCTCGTATCCCAGCTCGATGGCGAGTGCGGAAATCAAGCTACCTGCCGCAAAGGCGAGAACGCAGGCAAGGATCCGCTTCGAGAAGCGAACGTACAATCCCAAGGCCGCGCCGAGGATCGACGACGACGTCGTGATAAGCCCGAGGAAAGCCGCGGACGCCAATTCATAGAAAGTAACATTCGTCAGCATAGAAAAATCGACATGAAAAAATGCATCGGCGCGCGGCATCGCGTTGCGTTACCTCTCCGCTATTTGCGCCGCGTAAAGTCTGCGCCTTTATCTCATATAAATTCGAGGAGGCGCGGAGCCTGTTCGCATAACATTTTCATACAGGAGCCCAGGCGCGGCGTGCACCACATACCGCCGGCGGTAAAGCTCCGCGTTTTCAGTCCCGGCCGAACGCAATTCAGCGCTCACGCATCCAGCTTTGCCGTGATCTCGCACCACAGCCCGGTGGGGCGATATTCCAGTTTCGCCTCGCCACCAAGCTCCTGAGCCAAGCCGCGCTCGATCAGACGGGACCCGAATCCCCGGCGCTTGGGCGGAATCACCGGGGGCCCGCCGGATTCCAGCCACTCGAGCCGCAATTGTCGGTCCTGGCCCTGCCGGCGCGTACTCCAGGAAATGTTGACCCGCCCGTGTTCGTTCGACAGCGCTCCGTACTTGGCGGCATTGGTCGCCAGTTCATGCAGCGCCATGCTGATCGACAGCGCCATCTTGGCCATCAGCCGTACCGGTGGGCCGTTAACTTCGAAGCGGCCCGGATCGCCGCCGCGATATGGCCAAATCGCCTGGGCGACGATTTCGTTGAGGTTCGCGCCCTCCCAGCTTTCGTCGGTCAGCACGTCATGAGCCCGCGACAGCGCCAAGAGGCGCGCTTCGAACATTTCGCGGCCGCTGGCATCCGTCGTCGCCAACCGAAACGACTGCGCCGCAATCGATTGCACGGTAGCGAGCGTGTTCTTCACGCGGTGATTGAGTTCATTGAGCAAAAGCTGCCGGTGCTCCTCGGTCCGTTTGCGTTCGGTGATGTCGAGACCCGCGCTGACCGCGCCGACGATTTGGCCGGAAGCGTCGCGCACCGGCGCGGCCTGCACCAGACCGGCGCGCCGGGTGCCGTCGGCGAAGCGGAGCTCCATTTCTTCGTTGGTGATGATTTCGCCGAGCACCGCACGCCGCAGCGGCAGCCGATCCGGCGAGACTTCCACGCCGTCCTTGAACAAGTGGAAGTGCTGCGGCGCCTGCTGCGGCGGCACCGACAATGACGCATTCGCCGTTTCCGGAATCCGCAGCATGTCGGCTGCATAGCGATTGCCGACGACATGCTGCCCGGCGCTGTCGAAAGTGAACTAGACCGCGACCGGAACGGTATCAAGCACCGCTTGCAGCTGGGTCTTCTGCATTTCCAGCTCGCGGGTGATGTCGCGGCGCAATCGCGCCATCATGATGTTGGTATTGACGCGCGCCAAGAGCTCTTGTGTGCTGAACGGCTTGATCAGGTAATCATCGGCGCCGGCGTTCAAGCCCTCGATTTTGGCTTCGTCGCCAGCGCGCGCCGACAACAGAACGACCGGCAAGCCGCTGAGCTGCGGATCCGCCCTGATTTCCCGCAACAGCGCAAATCCATCGCGCTCCGGCATCATTACGTCCGACAGCAGCAATTCAGGCCGCGCGCGGCGAATTGCACGCAAGGCCTCCACGCCGTTGCCGACCGTCTCGACGTCGTAGCGCGGCGACAGCAAGCGCCCCACATAGTCGCGCATGTCGGCGTTGTCGTCGGCGACGAGGATTTTTGCGCGCGGCTCGCCCGGCGCGCTTGGCAGCGGCACGTCGACCGCCGGACCACGATCGATTTCGGTCGGAATCGGGCTCGCCTCGCCCGTTTGAGGCAACCACCGCAACGCCTCTTCGACGAAGGCGGATGCCCGGGTCGCGGTAGAGATTTCGCGGCCCACGGCCGCCCGCGGCCGCGTCTCGCCGTAAGGCAGGACAACGACGAAGCTCGTGCCGCGCCCGACCTCGCTCGACACCCGCACTTCGCCGCCGTGCAGATCGACCAGCTCCCGTACCAGCGCCAGGCCTATTCCCGAGCCCTCGTGCGTGCGTCCGTGCTGACCCTCGACGCGATGAAAGCGCTCGAAAACGTGCGGCAATTCGCCGGCCGGAATACCGACGCCAGTGTCGCTGACTGTCAGCTCGATGGCACCGCCGGTATCGCGAAGCCGAACGCCGATCGACCCTTCGAATGTAAACTGAACGCGTTGGAAAGCAGGTTGAGGACGATCTTTTCCCACATATCGGTGTCGACATAGGCCGGCCGCGGCAGCGGATCGCAGGCGATGTTTAGCGCCAGTCCTGCACGCACACAGACCGAATTGAAGTTCAAGGCTAGATCACGCGTCAGGACGGCGAGATCGGTCTCTTGAACGTTGACTTGCACACGGCCCGCCTCGACCCGGGAAAAATCGAGCAGCGTGTTGACCAGGCGAAGGAGCCGCAACGAGTTGCGATGAGCGACGGTCACTTCTTCGAGGCGCTTCGGCGGCAATTCGTCGGCATGCCGCAGCGTATCTTCCAGCGGCCCCAACATCAGGGTCAGCGGGGTGCGAAATTCGTGGCTGACATTGGAGAAGAATGCCGTTTTTGCGCGATCGATGGCGGTCAGCGCTTCGGCGCGGCGGCGTTCCTGCTCATAGGCTTCCGCATTCGCGATCGCCGCTGCAATTTGTCCGGCGATCAAGTTCATGAACCCGGAGTAGTTGTCGTCGAACAGCCGAAAAGGATTGAGACCGACAATGAGAAAGCCGGCGCGTCCGGTTTCGCCGCTTTGCATGATCGGCAACACGACCGCGTGGCTGGGCGGCTGTTGCCACGCTCCGCTCGGAAACGTCGCCTGAAAAAGCAGGTCCAGGTCGGACACGACGCGCGGCTGATGATCGCCAGCAACGGACGCTAGCGGCCAGGGACCGTCGTTATCGAGCGGCAAGGTGGCGACCACGGCGGGATGATCGCGCTCGATGCCGGCGCAGCTGGCAAGAACCGCTTTTCGTCCATCGGGCTCCAGCATGTAAATCATCGCGAACGGCAGATCCCAGGGATTGGTCGACAGCGCGCGGGCGCTTCGCTCGCAGGCCTGCTCCCAGGTGCGTGCCTCGGCGGTTGTGGCGGCGAGTTCGCGCAACAGCGTCAGTTGCCGTTCCCCGATCACCCGCTGCGTGTCGTCGGTGTTGGCGCAGAAAATGCCGCCAACGCTGCCGTCGTCATCCGGAATCGGGCTGTAGGAAAAGGTGTAATAGGTTTCTTCCGGATAGCCGTTTCGCTCCATGATCAGAAGCTGGGCTTCGACATAGGTGCCCACGTCGCCGCCCATCGCCTGCGACAGCATCGGCCCGATCTCTTGCCAGATTTCACGCCAAACCTCGGAGGCTGGCTTGCCGAGCGCCCAGGGATGCTTGCCGCCGATGATGGATTTGTAGGGATCGTTGTAGAGATAGGTGAGTTCACGGCCCCAACCGATCCAGATGGGTTGCCGCGACGTCAGCATGATGCCTACCGCGGTACGCAGGCTCTTCGGCCAGGTTTCGGGCGCGCCGAGCGGGGTGTCTTCCCATTGAAGGGCCCGCACAGCTGGCCAAGTTCGCTTTGGCCGAACGGCGGCCGCTCGGACTGCGGCAAGAGGGCCGGCGCAAGGTCGGCAAATGACCGCCTTGAGCTCTCGCTCATTTCAATCTCCGACCCGAGCTTGAATGGCGGGCGCGTAAGCATGAAGAGGACGGTGAATGCCGGAGGACCGATAAAAACAACAGGAAACGCGCGCGGATCACGAAAGTTCCATAGGCCGGGATAGCAAAGGTTTGCAATAGAAAGACAGGGTCATCAATCATTTGCACCAGGGCGAGACCCTGATGGCCATCGACCGGCGTCGCGTGGCCCGCTAGGTTGGAACCCACAAAAAAATTCGCCGCACAGTCGCGGCCGCCGTTCCGGGAGGACGTTTCCGTGGCGCAGTTCTGGGAGCAGTCTTATCCACCGGGCATCGTTTGGGACGCCGCCCTGCCGCCCCCGATTGCGCTCGAAAGCCTTTTGGAAAGCGCCGCCGCCCGCTGGCCCGACCGCGTCGCCCTCGATTTCTATGACCGCACTTTCACTTTCCGGGAGTTCCGCGATCTCGCCGCGCGCGCCGCCAAGGGCTTGCAGGCGGCGGGCGTCGGACCCGGCGTGAATGTCGGCCTGCATTTGCCGAACACGCCGCATTTCGTCATCGCCTTTTTCGCCGTGCTGATGGCGGGCGGGCGCGTGGTCAATTTCAGTCCGCTCGCGGCGCCGCGCGAACTCGCCTACCAGATCGCCGACGCCGAGACCAAGGTGATGATCACGCTCGGCCTGCCGATGCTCTATCCGCAGATCGCCGCGCTCAAGGGCACCGGCAAATTCGACACGCTGGTGGTGTGCAGCATCGCCGATTTCCTGCCCGCCCCGGTCGCCGCCATGTTCGGTCCGGCAGCCGAGCGCAGCGGCAGCGCCGGCCGGGAGATCGATTTCTCCACGCTGAACGGCAACGACGGCGCGTATACGCGCCATCTACACGGGCCGATCGAGGACGAGGTGGCGGTGCTGCAATATACCGGCGGCACCACCGGCCAGCCGAAGGGCGCGATGCTTACGCACGCCAATTTCGGCGCGGTGCTCAATATCTATTCCTACTGGAACGGGCTCGGCCCGGATGAGCCGCCGGAAAGGGCGCTCGCGGTGCTGCCGCTGTTTCACATTTTCGGCCTGACCTTCCTCATGCTGCTCGCGGTCGCCAACGGCTCGCAACTGGTGCTGCACATCAGATTCGATCCGGACCGCGTGCTCGCCGACATCGCGCGCAAGAAGATCACGGTCTTTCCGGGCGTGCCGACCATGTACACGGCGCTCGCCAATCACCCGAAGGCCAAGGAGTTCGACCTGTCTTCAGTGACGATGTGGGTGTCCGGCGGCGCGCCGCTGCCGCTCGACGTACAGCAAAGATTCGAGACGCTCGCCAGCCGCGCGCCGCGCGAAGGTTACGGCCTGACCGAAACCGCGCCGCTCGGCACGTTGCAGCGCCGCGACGTTCCACCGCGGCGGGGCAGCGTCGGACTCCCTGCCCCGCGCAGCCTGCTGGAAATCGTCGATCTGGCGGACGACAGCAAGGTGCTGCCGCCCGGCCAGCGCGGCGAGGTCTGCTTCACCGGCCCCCAGGTGATGAAGGGCTATTGGAAAAAGCCGGAAGCGACCGCGGAAGCGTTCCGCGGCGGCCGCTTTCATACTGGCGACATCGGCTACCTCGATCGCGACGGCTATCTCACTTTGGTCGACCGCAAGAAGGACATGATTCTGTCCGGCGGCTTCAACGTGTTTCCGCGCAACATCGAGGAAGCGATCTACGAGCATCCGGCGGTGGCGGAAGTCACCGTCATCGGCATTCCAGACGCTTATCGCGGCCAGTCGGCCAAGGCATTCATCGTGCTCAAGCCCGGTCAGGCGGCGTTCGGCCTCGAAGACCTGAAAATCTTCCTCGCCGACAAGCTCGCCAGATACGAAATGCCGACCGAGATCGAAATCCGCTCAAGCCTGCCAAAAACGCCGGTCGGCAAATTGTCGAAGAAGGAATTGGTGGCGGAAGAAATGGCCAAGCGACAACCGGCCGAGATGGCGGCGGCGAAGCGCGCCTGAGGACACATCTTGGCGTACGCCTTCGAGACTGATTTTTGGAAAGACGCGGCGAGCCGCAAGATCTGGGACGACATCGTCCCTGGCGAGCCGCGCCCTACGCTCCCCTACACGCTGACACTGGAAGCCATCCAAAAATATTGCCGGTCGGTCGGCGACCTGCATCCGCTTTATTTCAACGGAGACTATGCGCGCAAATCTCCCTACGGCGGGCTGATCGCGCCGCCGTCGATTCATATCCTCTTGATGTTCGCCTGCACGCCGGCCGACGACTGGATGCGCACGCCCGGCACGGTCAATGCCGGCCAGTCGTGGAGCTACAACATTCCGGCGCGGCCGGGCGACACCATCACCCTGCAGGCGCGCGCCCTCGACAAGTTCATCAAAAGGGAGCGGCTGTTCGTCATTCACGACAATGTCTTTTTCAACCAGCGCGGCGAGGTGATCTGCTCGGGCCGCGGCTGGACCATCCGGCCGATTTGAGGAGCGCTGGCGATGCTCGTCACATTCGAGAGTTCTGGCGCCCGGGCACCGCATCGACGGGGCCGCTTTCGCGGTGTCGCGCGAAACCATCCGCGCGTTCTGCGAGGGCTCGCTCGACTTCAATCCGCTGCACCTCGACGACGACTACATGACCGAAAACTTCGGCAAGACCAATTTCGGCGGCATCATCATGCACGGCATGACCAATTTCGGGCTGATTACCCGCATGCTGACCGACTGGGCGTATGCTGCCGGCGCCGTGCACCGCCGGCTGGAGACGCGCTGGCGCAAACCGGTGAAGCCGGGCGACACGATCCAACCGCGCGGAACGCTGACATCGAAGCTGACGACGCAAAAAACGCGCTGGGTGGTCATCGACGTCGAGGTCCGCAATCAGCGCGATGAAGTGGTGGCAACCGGCGAAGCCACGGTCGAATTTCCGCTCGCTTAGGTCGCAAAGTGATCCCCGCTGATAGTCACATAAACAGAGACGGCTCAACAATTGTCACCGATTGGGCAACGTTGGATGCGATCCGAAATTGCGGGAGCGAGATGCGGTCCCCGCGGGCGGTTTCGCACACCGCAACGGGCGGCTTCGGGTCCCCAGGACCGGTCTGCACGGAGCGTGCTTAACCGCGGCAAACTTTGAGCGAAGCAGGCAAAACACCTGTCAGCCGAAGCCGCGGGAAACCCGGTTCTCGAGCTGAGCCATCGGGGTAAGAGCCGGTGGCGAGTGCCGCAAGCGTGGGCGCCGAAAGGCGGCGCATCTCCCGCAGTGGGAACGCGCGCCGCGCTTTGCGCGGACGTTGGTTGGACAATGCGCCTTTCGGCGCTCCGCTTCCCGTCTTTGCGGGATGCCAAGAAATCTTCGTGACGTTGTGGCGAGCAAAGCTCGAATGCGGATGCATCGCGAGAACGATATTGCTCGTCGTTGCGAGGAGCGAAGCGACGAAGCAATCCAAAGCGGCCCGCAAAAGACTGGATTGCTTCGCTTCGCTCGCAATGACGGGGGGAGACGCTTCTGCTCTATCCTTCTCCGTTTCACGGGGGAGGATAAGAAGCACCCACTCCCCTTGCGGGCGGCGTGGGAAACGGCTGGAATGAGTGTATCGCTTGCAACACGCGTCCCGGCATTGTCGCCGACAAGAAAGTCCGGGCCAAACGGGAGGAAGACCATGCAGCGCACGACAATCCTACTGGCGTTCGGACTGGCCGCCGCGATCGGGCTTGGCACATCGGGCGCACAGGCCGCCTCGATCCTCGACGAATGGTCGAGCGTGAAAGCGCCGGCCGCGCCGCCGCCGGTGAAGGAAGCGAAGGTCGATCCGAAGACCACCGCGCTGCTGATGCTCGACTTCGTCGCGCCGATCTGCGGCCACATGCCGCGCTGCGGCGCGAGCCTGCCGGCGGTCAAAAAGCTGCTCGACGCGGCGCGCGCCCACGACGTGTTCGTGGTCTATACCGGCATCCCCAACCTGCCAGAATCCGCCACGCTGCCCGAGGTCGCACCGACCGGCAAAGAACCCTACGTGCAGTCCTTCATCGACAAATTTCTCAACAGCGACCTGGAAAAGATCCTCAAGGATAAAGGCATCAAGACGGTGATCTGCGTCGGCACCTCCGCGGTCGGCGCCGTGATGAACACCGCAAGCCACGCGGCGCAGGTCGGCTTTGACGTCGTGGTGCCGGCCGACGGCCTCTCGGCGCCGAACACTTACTTCGAGCAATACGCGGTGTGGCAACTCACCAACGCGCCGGTAATCCCGCCGCACGTCACGCTGACCACGATCGACATGGTGAAGTTCTAGCACCGCCGCACCCGGCGGCGGGGAGACGCCGATATGCTAATCACCGCGCGCATCTTGCTGACGCTTGCCGCGCTCGCCTTCAGCGCCATCACCGTCGTCGCCGATTTGAACAAGACGCATGCGGCCAATCCGCTGTGGACGCCGCATGCGCGCTTTCATGTGGTCTGGCAGGTGCTGTCCTATAACGGCATCGCGCTGGTCATGCTTTACCTGATCTGGGCCGGCGGGCCGGCGCAGATGCAGCAGCTCTATATCTCCGCCGCGCTGGCTGTCGCCGTCTATGCCGGCTTTTTCGGCGCGGTGTTCGGCCGCCCGCTTTACGGCGGCGGTCTGTTCGACACCAACGGCTATCCGTCGTTCAGCGCGCCGGTCGGCCCAAAGACCTGGCTGTGGGACGTGAACGTGACGATCTTCACCGTCACCTCCGCCGTTTTGCTCTTCGCGATCGTCGCCGTGGCCGCGGCCTGACCGAGCCGCATGACCGAGCGCAAATCGCCCGAGGACTTGCGCAGCTTTCGCTGGCTCGGGCCCGATAATTTGCGCGCGTTCGGTCACCGCTCGCGGCTCAAGCAGCTCGGCTATGACCGCGCCGATTGGACCGGCAAGCCGGTGATCGGCATCCTCAATACCTGGAGCGACATCAACGCCTGCCACGGCCATCTGCGCGAGCGCGCGAAAGACGTCAAACGCGGCATCTGGCAGGCCGGCGGCTTTCCGATCGAACTGCCGGCGATGTCGCTCGCCGAGCCGTTCGTCAAACCGTCCACCATGCTGTACCGCAATTTCCTCGCCATGGAGGCGGAGGAATTGCTGCGCAGCCACCCGATCGACGGCGCGGTGCTGATCGGCGGCTGCGACAAGACCACGCCCGGTCTGGTGATGGGCGCGATTTCGATGGGACTGCCGGCGATCTATGTCCCTGCGGGCCCGATGCTGCGCGGCAACTGGCGCGGACATCAGCTCGGCTCCGGCTCCGACGCCTGGAAATACTGGGACGAGAAGCGCGCCCGCCGCATCGGCGAGCTAGAGTGGAGCGAGATCGAAGGCGGCATCGCGCGCTCGTTCGGCACCTGCATGGTTATGGGCACCGCCGCCACCATGATGGCGATTACCGAAGCGCTGGGCCTGGCTTTGCCCGGCGCGTCATCGATCCCGGCGCCCGACGCCAATCATCCGCGCATGTGCGCGGCCGCCGGCCGGCGCATTGTCGAGATGGTGTGGGAGGATCTGACGCCGCAAAAAATCCTGACGCCGGCTGCGTTCGACAACGCCATCCGCGTGCACATGGCGCTCGGCGGCTCGACCAACGCCATCATCCACGTCATCGCCATGGCGCGCCGCGCCGGCATTCCGCTCGACATGCAGCGCTTCGACAACATTTCACGCGACGTGCCGGTGATCGCCAACATCACGCCGTCGGGCAAATACCTGATGGAGGATTTTTTCTATGCCGGCGGCCTGCGCGCGCTGATGGGCGCGATGGCGGAGATGCTCGATCTAAGCTGCCTCACCGTCACCGGCCGCCCGCTCGGCGACAATATCGCCGGCGCGGAAGTCTTCCTGCCCGACGTCATTCATCCGCTGTCGGCGCCCCTCTACCGCGAGGGCGCGACCGCGGTGCTGACCGGCAATCTCGCGCCGCGCGGCTGCGTGATGAAGCCGGCCGCGGCGGATCGGCGCTTCCTCAAGCATCGCGGCAAGGCGATCGCGTTCGAAGGTTACGATGAAATGGCGCACGAAATCGAGCGCGACGACCTCGACGTTACGCCCGATCATGTGCTGGTGCTCAAGAATGCCGGCCCGAAGGGCGGCCCCGGCATGCCGGAATGGGGGCAATTGCCGATTCCGAAGAAACTCCTCAAGGTCGGCGTGCGCGACATGGTGCGCATCTCCGACGCGCGCATGAGCGGCACGAGCTACGGCGCCTGCATCCTGCATGTGGCGCCGGAGAGCTTCATCGGCGGGCCGCTCGCTTTCGTACAGACCGGCGACGAAATCGAGATCGACGTTCCCGCGCGCAGGATCCACCTGCATGTCGGCGACGACGCGCTCAACCGCCGCCGCGCCGGCTGGGCGCCGCCGCCGCCGCGCTACGCGCTTGGCTACGGCGCAATGTATTCGCAGCATATCGGCCAGGCCGACGAAGGCTGCGACTTCGATTTCCTCATCGGCAACGGAACGGATCGCGGAGCCGGAGATTCATTAGAGACAGAGACCCCGCATGCGCAAACTCGCACTTGCCCTTATGCTCCTGTTCGCCGCCCCGCCCGCGCAAGCGCAGAGTCCCGCCTTTCGGGTCGATCCGTTCTGGCCGAAGCCGCTGCCCAACAACTGGATCCTCGGCCAGGTCGGCGGCATTTCGGTCGACGCGCAGGACAACATCTGGGTGTTTCAGCGGCCACGCTCGCTCACCGACGACGAGAAAGGCGCCGCACTGACGCCGCCACGTTCGAAATGTTGCGTGCCGGCGCCGTCGGTGCTGGTGTTCAATCAGTCCGGCGACGTGGTGAAAGCGTGGGGCGGGCCGGGCGAAAATCTCGGTTACGACTGGCCGGCCAACGAGCACGGCGTTTTGGTCGACAACAAAGGCTTCGTCTGGCTGTCGGGCAACGGCAAGACCGACATGATGGTGCTCAAATTCACCACCGACGGCAAATTCGTCAAACAGATCGGCAAATCGGGACCGCTGACCTCGAGCACGGATTTAAGCCAGTTCGGCCAGGTAGCCACCTTCGCCTACGACAAAGCGGCGAACGAGATTTACGCCGCCGACGGCTACGGCAACCACCGGGTCGCGGTGCTCGACGGCGACACCGGCGAGATCAAGCGCGTGTGGGGCGCCTACGGCAAGCCGCCGACCGACGACAAGCTGCCGCCCTACGATCCGCAATCCGCGCAATTCGCCAATCCGGTGCATTGCGTCACGCTCGGCAGGGACGGGCTGGTCTATGTCTGCGACCGCAGCAACAATCGCGTGCAGGTGTTTCGCAAGGACGGCAGTTTCGTGCGCCAGTTCGTGTTCGATCCGCAGACGCAGGGTCCGGGCTCGGCCTGGGGACTCGCGTTCTCGCCGCTCGACCGCAAGCAAAATTATTTCGTGCTGATCGACGGCACCAACAACGTCCTGGAGACGGTGCGGCGGCGCGACGGCGTCGTGGTCGGCACCTTCGGCCGGCCCGGCCGCGAGACCGGCGAATTCCACTGGGTGCATGCCGGAGCATTCGACTCGCGCGGCAATTTGTATACCGGTGAAGTCGACACCGGAAAGCGCCTGCAAAAATGGACGCCGGCCGAGTAACTAGCCCGCCGGCAAGATGACCGCGCGGCATTCGCCGAAGCCGATGCGCGGATAACCCGGCTTTTCCGCATAGCCGCGGAAGATCACTTCGTCGCCGTCTTCGAGAAAGCCGCGGCTTTCTCCGCCCGGCAGTGACAGCGGCTCGCGGCCGCCGAGCGTGAGTTCGAGCAGACAGGCGTGGCTCGATTTCTCCGGGCCGGAAACGGTGCCGGAGCCGAACAGATCGCCGGTTACGAGATTGCAGCCATTGGAGGTGTGATGCGCTACCATCTGCGCGACCGTCCAATACAAAGTGGCGAGCGAAGCGTGCGTGAGCCGGTGTGGCGGCGCTCCGGCCTTTCGCATCGTTTTGGTCAACAGATACGCTTCGAGCGTCAAGCCGAGACCGCCATGCGCCCGATCGTCCGCGTCATCGAGGTGCGGCAGCGGCGCTGGATCGCCCTCCGGCCGCGCATAAGCAGGCAAGCGGAACGGCGCGAGCGCCTCCTGCGTCACCACCCAGGGCGAAATGGTGGTGGAGAAATTTTTCGCCAGGAACGGACCAAGCGGCTGCGCCTCCCAGCCCTGCACATCGCGCGCCGACCAGTCGTTGAGAAGACAAAAGCCGAAGATATGCTCCGCCGCCTTGCCGACCGGCACAGTGCTGCCGAGCGCCGACGGCGTGCCGATGTAGAAACCGAGCTCGAGCTCGAAGTCGAGATTGCGCGACGGACCGTAGCTCGGCACGGTTTCGTTGGCGCGCTTGCGCTGGCCCTGCGGCCGTTTGACCGGCGTGCCACCGACACGGACCGATGACGCGCGGCTGTGATAGGCGACCGGCACGTATTTGTAGTTCGGCAACAGCGGATTGTCGGGCCGGAACATGCGGCCGGCGTTGGTGGCGTGGAACACCGAGGCGAAGAAGTCGGTGAAGTCGCCGATCGCGACCGGGAGCGATAGCTCGGCGCGCGCCATTGGGACGAGATGCGTGCGCAAGCCCTGGTCGCCGTGCTGCGCGCTCAAAGATCGCGACACGGCGAGGCGCAGCGCCGACCAGGCCCGTGGGCCGAGCGCCATCAACCGATTGAGCTCCGCCGCGGCGCAGGCCTTCGCCACCTCGTGGGAGACACCCTTGAGCGAGGGCGCGGAAGCGGCAAGGTCGAGAACCTGATCGCCGATCGCCGTGCCGATGCGTGCATGACCATTCGGCGCGGTGCGGAAAACGCCGAACGGCAAATTCTGGATGGGAAACTCGGCGTCCGGCACGTTGGCGCTCTCGACGAAGCTCCGGCGCGCGGGATCGTGCGTTTCGTTCAGCGCGGGTGTCATGGATTTTCCCGGCATGCGCCGCTCACGATGGCGCCGCGTTCTGCAGTTCGTGCTGGCGCTGGTTGGTGCCGAGCCGCCGCTTACCTTCGGCCTCGATTACGCGCGCCAGTTCGACATGATGCGCCATCATCTTGCGGAAATCGGCAAGATCGAGGATCAGAAGCGTCGATTGCTTTGTCGTGGTCACGTTTGCGGTGCGGATGGAATCGCCGAGCAGCGCCAGCTCGCCAAAAAACGTGCCGGCGCCAAGCCGAACCGGCGTCGGCGCGATATCGACCTGCACTTCGCCGTCGGCGATGAAATACATGCAGTCGCCGACCTTGCCGCGGCGGACGACGGCGACGCCCGCGGGCATTTCCACGCGGCGCAGCATGTGGGTAATTTCGGTGATCGCCGACGGATCGAGCGACTGGAAGAACGGAACCTTGCTGACCACGTCCCAGGTCTGAATGAAGTTGCGCCGGCGGCTTTCGGCGGCAAAGCCAGTGGCGAGAATGCCGGTCCATAATCCGAAAGTGGCGATGCCGCAGATCATCACCATGGCGCCGATCAAACGACCGAGACCGGTCTGCGGCACGATATCGCCGTAACCGGTGGTGGTGAGCGTAACCACCGCCCACCACAAGCTCTGCGGCAGCGTGCCGAATCCGACCGGCTGCCCGTCGCGCTCGACCACGTGCATGATTGCGGAGGCCAAAAACAGCACGATGAGGAACAGCACCAGCACGCTGGCGAGCGGCTTTGCTTCCAGCACGAAGACCCGCCCGAGCTGGGCAAAGCCCGGCGAGTTCTGCGCAAGCTTGAGCACCCATAGCGCAGCGAACAACCACGCGCTTTCCGGCGGCGCACCGGCGGCAAGCGCAATCGGGACCGGAAGGATGCCGAGCAGATCGACAACGCCGGACGGCGAGACCAGATAGTTCCGCACCGCATTGTTGCGGGCTGCAGCGACCAGGTGCGCCGCGGTCTCGGCGGCGAAATAGACGAGGCAAAGCCACAGGCAGACGCTGAGCCAGATGCCGACCGAGTGCCGCAGCTCCGGCACGGTCAGGAACGTCATGGCGATCAGGCCGGCCGCCAGTAAAAGATAGCGCGCCAGCAGCGAGCCGCCGAAACGCCGCAACGGTGCGCCGTATTGCGCGAAACTGGAGAACACGCCTTCCGACATCCGCGTCCGTTCCACGCCAGGTTAAAATCCGATCCGGCGACAAACTACGCTGTCGGGCTGCGCATGGAAACCGCGTTGGCGGCCACGCGGAAAGTCGCGGCGCAAAGCATTCAACCGCTTGTACTTCCTGCGGTTTAAGCGCCGAACTTCTTGTGCAGTCTGGAGCGCGGCTGTAGGAACTTCGCCGGCACCACTCTAGGATGGCTTGCATCGGCAAGTCGCCGCGTCGCATGGCTTAAATACCATGAGCGGAAAGCAGATTTCACGCGTCGAGCTGGCGAGCTATCTGCTCTCCCCCTCGCTGCTCGTGATGATCGTCTTGATGATCGCGGAGGCGATGCTCGCCGCCGCGACGACTTGGCTCGTCATCAGCGCCGGCCGCAAGGTCGCGGTCGGCGAATTCCTGATCAACGACCTGATCTGGATTCTGACGGCGCAATCGGCGTCCTACGTCGCTGGTGTCGTCAGCTGGATTTTCGCCGAGCGCGCCGGTTATCGCGGTTTCGGCAAATACATGCTGCGCTTCGCGCGCGAGAACCGTGGCAAGGTCAAGCTGTTCGGCGACAAGCCGAAGCGCGAGCAGGTCGAGCCGTTCCTCACCGGCGAGACGTTCCAGTGCTTCTTCAACCTGATGTACGAGCTGGAATTCACGCTCAAGCTCCTGCTTGGGCTGGTGTTCAACGCGCTGGTGCTCGGCGCCGAGATCGATGTTAGCCTGCCGTTTGCCTATGTCGGCGCGTTCGGTGCGCTGTTGTTGATGCAATGGGCGCTGCAAAATCCGATCACCCGGACCTATCTGGAAAACCAGCGCATGAACAACCGCGTCACCGCGCACGGTTACACGGCGTGGGACAATGTGTTCAGCGGCAACCGCTACAACCTGCGGCTCTGGCTCGCCGAGTTCAAAGGCCGGCTGCGCGTAGCACTGACCGCGCAAATTCGCGCCATCGTCGCCCGCGAAGGCATGAGCGCGATGAGCGGCATTGTCAGTCTCGCCATCGTGTTCGCCACCATCACCGTCGTGGCCCTGCACGACCGCGGCAACACCATCATGCTGGTCGCGCTGGCGACGACGCTGCCGCGGCAAATCGAGATGACCTACGAGCTGCATCTGCTCGCCACCGGCTGGAACGACTTCATCTCGGTGTGGACGCGTTTCGGCGGCGTCGCCGCCAACATGCTGCCCGAGCCCGAGGCGACTTTCGACAATCGCATCAAGTTCGACCGGCTGGTGTTGCGTGAAGGAGAAGACGCCAATGTCGTATCCTCCGTAAACGACGCGCTGCGCATCGTACAGGCGCGGCCGACCGGCCGGGTGAATGTGCGCGGCGGCAACGGCGCGGGCAAATCGTCGCTGCTGGCCAGCCTCAAAACCGAGATGCGCCGACGCGCCTTTTATTGGCCGGCGTCGGACCGCCTTGCGTTCAAGTTCACCGGCGGCGTGGTACCCGTCGATATCGAGGACGACGACGATGGCGAAGTCAAAGTCGTCGCCGAGTTCGATGGACAAGAAGCTTGGCTACTCGACCGGCGAGCGGCAGATCAAATCGCTTGAAGAAATCGTCAATGCGACCGATGCGCCGATCTATCTGCTCGACGAATGGGACGCCAATCTCGACGCCGCCAACAAGGCCAAGGCCGACGAGTTGGTCGACGCGCTTGCCTCTCGCGCGCGCGTGGTCGAAATCTCCCACCGCGACCGCACGGCTTGAGGCGACGTTCTAGGCGGAGACTTTTTGCTTTGCGGCGTCTTGGCTAAGCGCCGGCCGTTCGCCGTCAAGGGATATCCCGAACGTATCCTTGAAGCCGCGCTCGCCCTTGGGAGAAATTTTCAGCGCCCGCGAGTCGCGGATGCGAGCGATCCAGCCGAGATCGAAACAACGCTCGGCCAGCGCCGCACCCAGCGCGCCGGCAAGATGCGGCCGCCGCTCGCTCCAGTCGAGACAGGGCCGACAAAAAGTGCGCCGTCCCTCCTTGGCCTCGTTGAGCGCAATGCCGAATTCCGCCAAAAATTTCTCGCCGGCGCGGGTGACCATTCCGCCGTCTTCGGTCAGCACGAGGTGCTTGTGCCGGGTCAGCGATTCCATCAGCCCGACGCCAAGAAGACCGGCGATGTGATCGTAACAGGTGCGCGCCGTACGCAACTGGTCGTCGCCATTCCAGCGCGGGCGATAGCGTTGCGGTCCGTCGGCGGCCACCACCATGATGCTCTCGATCATGCGGGCGATTTTCGGCGACGAAAGCCGGAAGTAGGAATGTCGGCCCTGCTTGGTGAGCGACAGCAGATTGGCCTCCGTCAGCCGGGCAAGATGCTCGCTGGCCGTCTGCGGCGAAACACCGGCGACATAGGCGAGTTCACTCGCCGTCAGCGCCCGGCCATTCGCCAGCGCCATCAGCATGTTGGCGCGGGCGGGACTGCCGACCAGCGCGGCGACTTCGGCAACGGCGGGTTGGTTTCCGGTCATCGTATGGCTCCAGTCAACACATAGACGCAACGGACGGCGGATTCCAGCAGTGATACTTCGGGAATTCCCGAACTAATGAACACAGCGTTTGGCTGCGGCGTTGTCCATAGTGATGACCGGCGCAGGCGCCGCGTAACAATCATAATGGAAGTCAAGGATGAACGTCTCCGCATTTACACGAACCGCCAGAGGGCGCGTCAGCGATGTCACCGGCCGTAATATCGTGCCCTTACGAGGACACCGTCCGCCGTTTGCCAGATCGCTGACGCTCGCGGCCATGAGCCTGGGCTACGTCGTCGTCCAGCTCGACGTTACCATCGTCAACGTCGCGATCAATGCAATCGGCGCTTCGCTCGGCGGCTCGCTCGCCGACCTGCAATGGATCGTCAACGCCTACACCATCACCTTAGCATCGTTCATTCTCACCGCCGGCGCGCTCGGCGACCGCATCGGCGCCAAGCGGGTCTTCGTGCTTGGCTTCCTTATATTTGTTGCCTCCTCGCTCGCTTGCGCGCTAGCGCCGAATTTACCGGTGCTGATCGTTGCCCGGTTGTGTCAGGGCATTGGCGCCGCGATCTTGGTGCCGAATTCGCTGGCGTTGCTCAATCACGCCTATCCGAACGAAGCGGAACGCCATCGCGCCGTCGGCATCTGGGCCGCGGGCGCAAGCCTTTCGCTGACCGCGGGACCGCTCCTTGGCGGCGCGCTGATTGCCCTCGTCGGATGGCGCAGCATATTTTTCATCAATCTTCCGGTCGGGCTCGCCGGCATGTGGCTCGCCTGGCGCTACGCCTGCGAGACGCCGCGCCTGCCAGGCAGAACACTCGATCTGTCCGGTCAGGCGGCGGCCGTGCTGGCGCTCGGAGCGCTCGCCGCCGCGACCATCGAAGGCGGACAACACGGCTGGCTTGATCCGCTGGTCGATGCCGGTTTCGTCGCCTTCGCGGCCTTGACCGCAGCGTTTCTGGCAATCGAGCTCAGATCCAAGGCCCCGATGTTGCCGCTGTCGCTGTTTCGCAAACCCGCTTTCGGCGCCACGTCCGCAGCCGGTCTTCTGGTCAACGTCGCTGCCTATGGGCTGATGTTCGTGTTCAGTCTTTATTTCCAGCGGCTCAACCACCTGTCGCCGCTTTCGACCGGCGTCGCCTTCGCACCGATGATGCTTGCCATCCTGCTCGCCAACCTGATTGCCGCACGGGCGACCGCCGCAATCGGCGCGCGGCTGAGCATATCCGTCGGTCTAGCGATCATGGCCACGAGCTGCATCGGACTGCTGTGGATACGGCAAGGTTCGAGCTACTGGTGGGTCGGCCCGCAGCTTACAGCGTTGGGCGCTGGCGTCGGCCTGCTGGTGCCGCCGCTGACGGCGACCATGCTCGGCAGCGCCGCCAAAAAGTTTTCCGGTGTCGCCTCCGGCGTACTCAACGCCATGCGACAGACCGGCAGCGTCCTCGGCGTCGCTCTATTCGGATCGCTACTGAGCGGAACGGATGGCTTCATTCCGGGCGCGAAAATGTCGCTCATGATCGCGGCAGCGGTGTCGGTCTGCGCGCTGGCCGCAGTGACTATCGGTGTGCCGAGCCGCCGCACGGCCACTTGAAAAAGGTTACATCGCTACGATCGGCCGCGCCTCGAGCACCGGCTCGCGCGGAACGACGCCGGCGAACGCCGTGCCTTCGTTGAACCACGAGGCCGGCGCCGGATGGCCCCACAAGGTTTGCCGCCGCGGATCGGCCAGCGACCAGCGGATCGGCGCGTGATCCGGATCGACGGTGAGATAATCGGAAGTGAACAGTTCGACCCGATGGCCGTCGGGGTCGCGCACATAAAGGAAGAAGGCATTGGAAATTCCGTGCCGGCCGGGGCCACGTTCCATGTTGTCGAGATATCCGCAAGTCGCCATCACGTCGCAGATGTGGATGATGTCGAGCACATTCGACGTCCAAAGTCCGATGTGATGCAGGCGCGGGCCCACGCCGTTCGTGAAGGCAAGATCGTGCACGTTGCCTTTGCGGTGCATCCAGACTGCCCAGAGCCGCGGATCGGCGCCGTCGGTCTCGGTGTATTCGGTCAGGCGAAAGCCGAGTTCGTGATAGAAGTCATAGCTCGCCTGCACGTCGGGCGTGAAGCAGTTGAGATGATCAATCCGTTGGATGCGGGCGCCGAGATGGCGGGTGTATTGCTGCAACATGGTTTCGGCCCGGTCCATCTGCGCGTACAAATCGAGCGGCATGCCGAGCGGATCGGCGGTGCGGAGCGTTCGTCCCTGATGCGGCAGGTCCGGAAACGACGTCGGTAAGTTGCGCCGACCGAACCAGAAAGCGGCCCGGTCGAGGTCCTCTTCGCTGGCGAGCTTGTAGCCGAGAGCGCGGGCCTCGGGTTCGCGCGCACGCCGCAGCACGATGGAATGATGATTGCGCTCCTCAATGCCGCGCAGATAAAGCGCATCCTTGGTTTCGTCGCTGAGCAACAGCCCAAGGCAATCGACGTAGAAAGCGCGCGCGCGTCCGAGATCGCGCACGCCAAGCTCGACGTGACTGGCGCGCACGATGTTAAAGGGCGGGTCGAAGATCGGCTTGCGGACGGGCATGGGTCGCCGTTGACGGGTTCTGTGCCGACTTCTAACACATCGCGCGGAGGGCGGAAGGCTGCCCGCCGCCGACGGGAGACGCGATATGCGGCTTGCGAGCTATACTCTGCGCGGCCGGCCGAGCTTCGGCGCGGTGGTCGGCGATGGCATCGTCGATCTGCGCGCGCGATTGAGCCGCTTCGCCACCCTGTTCGACGTCTTCCGGGCCCAGGCGCTCGAGCAGGCGAAAGCCGCCGTCGCCGGCGTGCGCCCTGAGGTGCCGCTGACCGAAGTCGAGTTGCTCCCGCCGCTGTCGGCGCCGGAAAAAATCCTGTGCATCGGCATTAACTACGCCGACCGCACCAAAGATTACGACATGGCGGACAAACCGAAATATCCGAGCATGTTCTATCGCGCGCCGAACTCGCTGGTCGGCCACGGCCAAAATCTCATCCGCCCGAAAGTGTCTGAGGAGCTCGATTATGAAGGCGAGCTCGCCATCGTGATCGGCCGCGAATGCAAGCATGTGCCGAAGGATAAGGCGCTCGGAGTCATCGCCGGGGTGACATTGTGCAACGAGGGCACGATCCGCGACTGGATCCGGCACGGAAAATTCAACGTCACGCAGGGCAAGAATTTCGACGCCACCGGCAGTATCGGCCCGTGGATCGCGACCGGTATTGATCTGACAAAGCCGTTGCATCTGACCGTGCGCAAGAACGGCAAGATCACGCAAGACGACACTACGGCGAACATGATCTTCTCGTTCGCCGATATTATCGCCTACGTGACGACCTTCATGACGCTCAAAGCCGGCGACGTTATCTCGACCGGAACGCCGGTCAAGAAGGGGGCGAAAACCGACACGCCGGTCTGGCTCAAGCCGGGCGACATCATCGAACTCGAATCTCCCGAGATCGGCGTCCTGCGTAACACCGTTGCGGACGAAACATGACGGATATACGCGCGGCCTGCGTGATCGGCTGGCCGGTCGAACATTCACGCTCGCCACTGATCCACAATTACTGGCTCAAGAAATACGGCATTGCCGGCGAATACCGGCGCGAGCCGGTGCCGCGCGAGGAATTTGCCGCCTTTGTCGGATCGTTCGCCGCGCGCGGCTATGCCGGCGCAAATGTGACTTTGCCTCACAAGGAAGCGGCACTGGCGCTGTCACAGCCGGACGAACGGGCGCGCGCCATCGGCGCCGCCAATACGCTTTGGCTCGACAACGGCGTGCTGCGTTCGACCAACAGCGACGTCGAAGGCTTTCTCGACAACCTCAACGCTTGTGCGCCGCGTTGGGATCGCGATCTCGGTAAAGCGGTGATCGCCGGCGCCGGCGGCGCCGCGCGCGCCGTAATCTTCGGTTTGCTGACCCGCGGTTTGAGGCGCATCGTCGTGGCAAATCGCACTGCAAGTCGTGCCGACGCCTTGCGCGAAAGCTTCGGCGAACGCATTGAGATCGCATCGTGGGAAGATCGAAACGAAACGCTCGCGGATGCGGGGCTTTTGGTAAACACCACGACGCTCGGCATGCCGGGACAGCCGGCGCTTTCGCTTGACATTGCCCGCTTGCCCGCTCACGCGGTCGTCGCCGATCTTGTCTATGTGCCGCCGGTCACTCAGCTCCTCGCCGCCGCCAAAACGCGCGGACTGCGTACCGCCGACGGGGTCGGCATGTTGCTGCATCAAGCGGTACGCGGCTTTACGCTGTGGTTTGGGAAAAAACCTACGGTCACAGCAGAATTGCGCACGCTGGTCGAAGCGGACCTTAGAACTCCTAAAATATGACGGATAACGCGTTTGTGTTCGCGGCGGCTGATTTTTGTTTTTTGCCGATAAACACAAATCGCTAGCGTCATGGCGGCGGGCGGCGAATAAAGTGAGAGACCAATGTTCAAATCCATTGCGATTAGTGCCGGCGCGTTTGCACTCACGCTGGCTGTTTCGGCGGCCATCGCGCAGCAGCCTCAGACTGCGCGGGTTCGCGGCACGATTGAAAGCGTTGACGGCCAGACATTGAACGTCAAGGCTCGCGACGGCTCGGCGATGACAGTCAAACTTGCCGACGGCGCGCCGGTTCGCACAGTCGTCAAGCAATCGCTCGCGGACGTGAAGCAAGGCAGCTTCGTCGGCATCACCGCCATGCCGGTGCCGGACGGCACGCAGAAGGCAATTGAGATCCATATTTTCCCCGAGGCCATGCGCGGCACTGGGGAAGGTCATCGGCCTTGGGACCTGATGCCGAACAGCACAATGACCAACGCCAATGTGGAAAGCGTGGTCGCAGGCATCGACGGGCGCGAACTGACCCTCAAATACAAGGACGGGGAAAAGAAGTTCATAGTGCCGGCGGATGTCGAGGTCGTCATGTTCGCCCCGGCGACTGCCGCCGACCTCAAGCCGGGCGCAAAAATTTTCGTGGCCGCGGCCAAGAAATTGCCAGATGGTACGTTCGAAGCGCCGAATGTGACGGTCGGCACGAACGGCATCAACCCGCCGATGTAAACCGGGACCGAATGGCACGGCAATTGCTCTTCTGACGCTGCCTTCGGCCTTGAAAACGGCGGCGGGCAAGCTACAGGAGGTCGTCCATGACGCGAGCCGAACTCACCGAGAAACTGCTGGACGTCAAGCGCGAAAAGGGGTGGAGCTGGAAGCATATTTGCGGCGAGATCGGGGGCATGTCGCCACTTTTGGTTACCGGCGCGCTGTTCGGCCAGATGAAACTGACCAAGCCGCAGGCGGCGAAAGCGGCCGAGCTGTTCGGGTTGAGCAAAAGCGAGCAAGCATTGCTCAACGAGGTGCCGCACCGCGGGACGGCGATGCCGCCGACGGATCCGCTGATCTACCGGTTCTACGAATTGATCATGGTCAACGGGCCGGCGCTCAAGGCGCTGATCGAAGAGGAATTCGGCGACGGCATCATGTCGGCGATCGACTTCGACATGCAGATCGAGCGGCAACCCGATCCGAAGGGAGATCGCGTGAAGATCGGCATGTCGGGAAAGTTCCTGCCGTACAAATATTACGGCGCGACCGGCAACGCGCAGGCCTCCGGCTACAAGGAAGACTGATGGCCGCTCACGGCGCGGCGATCACGCTGCGGTCGATCTTGTCGATGCCGGTCACGCCGGTCAGTGCCATGCTGACGGAAAGCTCGTTGCGCATGATATCGATCGCGCGCGCGACGCCGGCCTGTCCGCCGGCGCCAAGGCCGTAGATAAAAGCGCGACCGGAGAGGCACGCGCGGGCGCCGAGCGCGACCGCGCGCATGATGTCCTGCCCGGACCGGATGCCGCCGTCGAACAGGACTTCGATGGACGAGCCGACGGCATCTGCAATCGCCGGCAGCGCCGAGATCGACGACGGTGCGCCGTCGAGCTGCCGGCCGCCGTGGTTCGACACCACCAGCGCCGCGGCGCCGGTTTTGGACGCGAGCCGCGCATCCTCGACGTCAAGAATGCCTTTGAGGATAAGTTTGCCGCCCCACTGCGCCGCGATCCATTCGACGTCCTTCCAGTTCATCGACGGATCGAACTGGTCGGCGGTCCATTGCGCCAGCGAATTGACGCCTTCCATGCCGTTGACGTGACCGGAGATGTTGCCGAATGTCCTGCTCTTGCTGCGCGCGATACTGGCGAGCCAAGCCGGCTTCATCGCGATGTCGAGAAGGTTGGCGATCCGCCACTCAGGCGGGACGGTCAGCCCGTTCTTGATGTCGCGGTGGCGCTGGCCGAGGATTTGCAGATCGACGGTGAGCACCAGCGCGCTGCATTTGGCCGCCTTGGCGCGCTCGATCAGCGCGCGAATGAAGCCGCGATCCTTGATGACGTAAAGCTGAAACCAGAACGGCTTTTCGACGGCGGCGGCCACCGCCTCGATCGAGCAGACAGACATGGTCGACAGCGTGAACGGAATTTCCGCCGCCTGCGCGGCGCGGCACGCCAATATCTCGCCATCGCCGCGCTGCATGCCGCACAGCCCGATCGGAGCAAGCGCGAGCGGCAACGACACCGGCTCGCCGAGGATCGTCGTGGCGGTGCTGCGTTTGGCAACGTCGACCAGAATTCGCTGGCGCAGCTTGATCGCCTCGAGGTCGGCGCGATTGGCCCGCAGAGTCTGTTCGGCATAAGAGCCGCTTTCGGCGTAATCGAAGAACATGCGCGGCACCCGCCGGCGCGCAGCTTCCCGCAGGTCCTCGATGCAGGTCATGGTTTTCATGGTGGCGTTTCCCCAGTCTTTCGTCTCCGATAGCACAAAGTTGGGCGGAACACCGGCCGGCGCTGGTTCTGGTTGGAGCGAGCCGTGGATCAGCCGATGACCGAAGGAAGAAGCAGGCCGAAACCGCAACACCGTGGCGGCAGAAGCGAGCCGGACTCGAAGCGCGCGGAAACCCTCGACGACAAGCTTGAACAGGGCCTGGAGGAGTTGTTTCCGGGCTCCGATCCGGTTGCGGTGACCCAACCACCGCACAGCCCGCACGATGACAACGGCAAGCACCCTTCGCCGTGCCGCCAATGGCGAGCTTAAGCAGTTGATTTATCGAAATAATTTTTGACGGGATGGAAAAAGTGTTACTCCCGACCGTAAGATTGTTGAATATTTTTTGAGCCAGACATCACTCCGAACGCGTTAGTATCTGCGCGCCTTGGGTGGAAGGCACGCGGTGGGGGAAAATGGCCCGCAAATATTTTGGGACTGATGGCATTCGCGGCCGCGCCAACGGCGCGATCACACCGGAACTGGCGCTGAAGATTGGGCAGGCGACCGGTCTTGTTTTTCGGCGGGGCGAGCACCGCCATCGGGTGGTGATCGGCAAGGACACGCGCCTGTCCGGCTACATGATCGAAACCGCGCTGGTCGCGGGCTTCACATCGGTGGGCATGGACGTCCTGCTGCTCGGTCCGATGCCGACCCCGGCAGTCGCCATGCTCGCCCGCTCCATGCGCGCTGATCTCGGCGTGATGATTTCGGCATCGCATAACCCGTTCGACGACAACGGCATCAAGCTGTTCGGGCCGGACGGCTACAAGCTTACGGACAAGGTCGAGCAGGATATCGAACGCCTGATCGACGGCGACATGACCGCGCGCCTGGCTAAAGCCGAACACCTCGGCCGCGCCAAGCGGATCGACGGCGTTCACGACCGCTATATCGAATTTGCCAAGCGCACCCTGCCCCGCAATCTTTCGCTTGAGGGCCTGCGCGTGGTTATCGACTGCGCCAACGGCGCAGCCTATCGCGTCGCACCGGAAGCGCTTTGGGAGCTCGGCGCCGACGTGATCTCGATCAGCGTCGAGCCGGACGGCCTCAACATCAATCGCGATTGCGGCTCGACCGCGCCCGAGGCCCTGTGCCGCAAGGTGCGCGAAATGCGCGCTGACATCGGCATCGCGCTGGACGGCGACGCCGACCGGGTCGTTATCACCGACGAACAAGGCCATCTGGTCGATGGCGACCAGCTTCTGGCGGTCATTGCCGAAAGCTGGCGGACCGATGGCAAGCTTGCGCAGCCGGGGATTGTCGCGACGGTCATGTCGAATCTCGGTCTGGAGCGCTATCTGCAATCGCTCAAGCTTTCGCTCGTGCGTATGCCGGTCGGTGACCGTTACGTGCTCGAGCATATGCGCGAGCACGGTTACAATGTCGGCGGCGAACCGTCTGGCCACATCATCCTGTCGGATTACACGACGACCGGGGATGGTTTTATCGCCGCGCTGCAAGTGCTGGCCGTGGTCAAGAAACAGGACAAGCCCGTATCCAAGGTGTGCCACCGCTTCGCGGCTTTGCCTCAGGTGCTCAAAAACGTCCGCTACCGCAGCGGCAAGCCGCTTGAACATGCCAAGGTGCTCTCCGCGATCGCTGACGCGGAAAATCGCCTCAACGGCCACGGCCGGCTGGTGGTGCGTCCATCCGGCACCGAGCCGGTGATCCGCGTCATGGGCGAAGGTGACGACAAGGCGCTGGTCGAGGAAGTCGTTGACGGCATTGTCGAGGCGCTGACCGATCACGCCGCGTAAAGCAAATATCAGCCCCGCGATTTCAGGTATTGCGCAAAAGCCTTCAGCGTCGTCTCCGAGACGTAATGCTCGATGCCTTCCGCGTCGGCCTCGGCCGATTCAGTCGGCACGCCCAGCGCACAGAGAAGATCCACGACCAGCCGGTGGCGGACGCGCACCCGATCGGCCAGCGCATGGCCCTTCTCGGTCAGGAATACCCCCCGATACGGGCGCGCGGTGGCTAGACCGGCACGCTTGAGCCGTGAAATCGTCTTCACCGCCGTGGCGTGAGAAACCCCCAGCCGCCGGGCAATGTCAGTCGGACGCGCCTCACCCGCGCTCATAAGCAGATCGGCGATCAGTTCGACGTAGTCCTCCAGCAACGCGGTCGATTGCGCCGATCGTGTCTTGCCGAAGCGGCGCGCCTGCGTGCCCTCGGCGGGCAGCTTTTCGGGGGCATCCTTTATCGCGTCCGCCATCTTATTCATCCGCAAGAAAGCCGACCCGGTTTCGGCCGCCACGCGAGATCATATTTTTATACCCATGTCAAAGTATAGCTAAAGCTACAAGTTGTAACCATTGACGCAACAATGCCGGATGTGTAGATGTGAACAATGCTACACTTTCGAGTTAGTGCTACACGTCGGCGGCAGTGGACAAGTTGACCGACCAACCGCGGCGTTCGCTCTCCGAGCGGACGGTGCTCGCCGCCCGCCAGGTATTGAGCGGCGAACCGGCGGGCTGGCGCGGCTACGCGGCGTTCGCCGGGCCAGCTGTCATCGCCTCGATCGCCTATGTTGATCCCGGCAACTTCGCCACCAACATCCAGGCCGGCGCCAGATACGGCTACGGACTCCTCTGGGTAGTGTTGCTCGCCAATCTGATCGCCATGCTGTTTCAGGCGCTGTCGGCCAAGCTCGGCATCGTCACCGGCCGCAACCTGGCCGAACTGTGCCGCGACCATTTTCCGCGCCCGGTCGTGTTGGGGATGTGGGTGGCAAGCGAAATCGCCGCCATGGCGACCGACCTCGCTGAATTTCTCGGCGGCGCCATCGGGCTTTCGCTATTGTTCCACATGCCGCTGCTGAGCGGGATGGTCGTCACCGCAATCGTCACCTACGGCTTGCTGCTCGTCGGAAACTTCGGTTTCCGGCCGATCGAACTGATCATCGGCGGCATGGTGAGCGTCATTGCGCTCTGTTACGTCGTCGAAGTTTTTCTTGTCCCGATCGATTGGGGCGCGGCGGCCGTACATACCTTCGTGCCGCAGCTGCCCGACGCAGAAGCCCTTTTGCTCGCGGTCGGTATCATCGGCGCGACAGTCATGCCGCACGCGGTTTATTTGCATTCGGGGCTGACGCAGGCCCGCATGCCGGTTCACGACGACGCGGAGCGACGCAAAGTGCTGCGGTTTTCCCATCAGGAAGTCATCGCTGCGCTGACCGTCGCCGGGCTGGTCAACATGGCCATGGTGATGATGGCCTCGAGCGCCTTTCATGCCGGGCATCCGGAGGTCGCCGAGATCGAAACCGCCTATCACACGCTCACGCCGCTGTTCGGCGTCGGCGCCGCGGCGGTATTCCTGATCTCGCTGATCGTGTCGGGCGTGTCGGCCTCAACAGTCGGCACCATGGCCGGTCAAATGATCATGCAGGGCTTTGTCGGCTTCCGCATTCCGGTTTGGGTGCGCCGGCTGGTCACCATGATCCCCGCTTTTGTCGTCGTCGCGCTCGGCGTCAATGCGACAAATGCGCTGGTCATCAGCCAAGTGGTACTCAGCATTGCGCTGCCGCTGCCGATGATCGCATTGCTTATCTTCACCGGCCGGCGTGACATCATGGGCACTTTCGCCAACGGGTTCATCACCCGCCTGGCGGCGGTGATCGGCACGGCCGCCGTGCTGACACTTAATGTCTTTTTGATCGTGCAGATATCGGGAATTGATCTGCCCGGTTTCCCCGGCGCTCGCTAACGGTCAGGTGATTAGACGCTAGCGCGCAATCCGTGCTTATAGCCTGCGGGGCGAGACGCCGCGACCGGCAGGCGGCTCTCCGCGGGGATCCGGCATGAACAAACGCGACTTGGCATTTGCAGCGGTGTTGGCCGTGGCGCTGTCATTCATCGCGCCGGCCGGGGCGCAACAATTCGGCACGGCGGATGAGGCCAAGGCGATGCTTGAGCGCGCCGTCGCGGCGCTCAAAGCCGACAAGGCAGCAGCGATCACCCAGTTCAATGACAAGGGCAACAAACAATTCCACCAGCGCGATCTCTATGTTTTCTGCTTCAACGCCGGCGACGGCAACACGGTGGCGCACCCAAATCCGGCGTTGATCAATACCAACGTCCGCTCGTTTAGCTTCAAGGGCGATCCAATCGGGCAAAGACTGTTCGACGCGGCGCAGGGGGCGAATCCAGCCACCGTGGACTATCTGTTTCCAAAACCGGGAACGACCGAGCCGGTCCCCAAAGAATCCTTTGTGTCGCGGGTCGGCGAATTGGGTTGCGGCGTCGGCTATTACAAATAACCGGCGCCACACGCTGGTGCGGAGATAAAAAGCTGAAAAGCGAGACCGCAACGCGGCCTCGCTTGCTTTGTTAGACGGTCTTCAGATTTTCGGCGGCCGACTTGCCGGTCTTGCGATCCACTACCACCTCGAATGCGACCTTCTGGCCTTCGCGCAGCTCGCGGAGGCCGGCGCGCTCGACGGCGCTGATATGAACGAACACATCCTTGCCGCCGCCATCCGGCTGGATGAAACCGTAGCCCTTTTGCGCATTGAACCACTTCACGGTTCCGTTGCTCACGTGACACTCCTCTGCAGAATCAAGATATGAGCCGTGCAAGCGCGCACGGCCCGGTTCGCTCGAATTTTTGGTGAAGGATCGTCAGTCAGGCGCGTTTTCGTCGCTGCGTGGCCTAGTCGTTCGGCCGAAAACTCGATACTTACTATTTAGCCAGAACCCCGCAGCGTCCGCAAGGGCACGCGGGCCGGCCTCCCGCAATCGCACGGCTTACCGCGTCCGAGTTCCCGCCGTGTCATATTCGTTTCAAAATCGCTCCGGAACGATCTCGCCGATCAGGCCGGCATCATATTGCGTAAAAAACAGGCGTCCATCCGGCATCGCGGTGATGCAGCGCGCTCTGCTTGCCGCAGTGGGTATCGGATACTCGCCGATCATCGAACCGTTTCGATTCATTCGACCGATCTTGTTAGCGAAGTTTTCAGTGAACCAGATGTCGCCGTCGGCCGCGACGGCGATGCCGCGGGCCGAAGCGTTCGGCGTCGGGATTGCGAATTCGGCGATCGAACCGTCGCCGGCAAACCGGCCGATCGCGTTCGCGCCGGTTTCGACAAACCAGATGCCGCCATCCGGGTGCAACGCCATCGCCCGCGGCTGACTGTCTGGTGCAGGAATGGGAAATTCGGCGACCTCGCCGCTGGTCGTAATACAGCCGATGCGATTACCGCCAGCTTCGCTGAACCAAATTGCTCCATCGCGGACGACCAGCGACAGCGGGCGGCTGCCGGAAGCCAATCCGCCGAATTCGGCAACCCGGCCATCAGGAGTGATCCGGCCGATTTGATCGGCTTCGCCTTCGGCGAACCAGATATTGCCATCCGGCCCGAGCACGATACCGTCCGGGCCGGCATTGGCGGTCGGCACGGTGAATTCAGTAAGCTCGCCGCCGCGCGTCATGCGCCCGATGCGGTTGCCGGCTTTTTCTCCGAACCACAGATTGCCGTCGGCGCCATGCGCAATTCCGATCGGGATCGAATCGCGCGCCGGCAAAGCAAATTCGCGGAAAGTGGCGCTGCGAATGTCGAAGCAGCCGATCTTGCCGGCGCCGCTTTCGCAGAACCAGAGATTCCCGTCCGGCCCTTCCACCCGCAAAATAAGGCTTGCTGCCGGACGTGGGGATCCGGTGCTCTCGGATCAGCGGCGCGTTACGCGTCACGGATTTTTCTTCACGCCGTTTGCCGCCGCCCAGACGCGCGCAGGCGTCAACGGCATGTCGAGATGCTCGACGCCGCGCTCGCGCAGCGCGTCAAGCACCGCATTGACCACCGTCGGCGGCGCGGCGATCGTGCCGGCTTCGCCAATGCCCTTGATTCCAAGCGGATTGGTCTTGGCCGGAATTTCAGTCAGCTCAGAGACGAACAGCGGGAAGTCGTCGGCGCGCGGCATGCCGTAGTCGAGGAAGCTTCCGGTCACGAGTTGACCAGTTTTTTCGTCGTATACGATGCTCTCGAACAGCGCCTGGCCGACACCCTGGGCGATGCCGCCGTGTATCTGGCCCTCGCAGATCATCGGGTTGATCGCCATGCCGAGATCGTCGACGGCGGCAAAGCGATCGATGCGCACGGCGCCGGTTTCCGGATCGATCTCGACCTCGCAAACCTGGCATCCGTTCGGATAATTGGGTGCGCCACCGGGTACACCGGACCAGGTGCCGACACCGTCGAGGCCGAGGCCGAGCTTCATGACCGGTCCCGCCGGAGCAAAAAACGCGCGGGCAACGTCGGCGATCGGCATTCGCTTGTCGGTGCCAATGACCGTGAAAGTTCCAGCGCTGAATTCAATGTCACCAGGCGCGGTCTCCATCAGCGCGCCGGCCATCTGCTTGCCGCGGGCGATGACCGCGTCGACCGCAACGCGTAGGCCGTTGCCGCCGACCAGCGAGCTGCGCGCCGCGAATGTGCCGCGACCGAACATCACCTTCTCAGTGTCGCCCTGGATGTAGTTGATCGCCTCGAACGGCACGCCGAGCCATTCGGCGACGAGTTGCGCGAACGCGGTAGCATGACCCTGGCCGTGCGAGTGGGTGCCAGCGACGATCGATACCATACCGCCGGGATCGAACCGGATCTCCATGCGCTCGTTCATGACCCCTCCGAGTTCGATGTAGGGCGTGACTGCGCGGCCGCGCAGCTTTCCCCTTCGCTCGCTCTCACGCCGGCGCGCGGCAAACCCGTTCCAGTCGGCGAGCGTCAGGCACTTGTCCATGAGTTTTTCGAACTCGCCGCTATCGTAGGTGTGGTGCGTCGGTGTGTGATACGGCAGTGCTTCGGGCTTGATGAGGTTGCGCCGGCGCAGCTCAACGCGGTCGATGCCGGTGACTTCCGCCGCGCGCTCGACCAGCCGTTCGATCAGATAAATAGCCTCCGGCCGTCCCGCGCCCCGATAAACCGAGGTCGGCGTGGTGTTGGTGAACACCGCATTGGTCCTGATATCGATCGTCTGCACGTCATAGAGGCTTGGAATAAACATCAGCGACCAGAACAGCGGAGCCGTCGCGGCACCCCACCAATAAGCGCCGAGCGCCTGATACGCGGTCGAGCGGATGGCGAGGAATTTCCCGTTTTCATCAAGCGCAAGCTCGCCATAGACGATCTGATCGCGCGCGTGGTTGTCGCACAGCAGGCTTTCGCTGCGGGTCGCGGTCCATTTGACCGGACGCCCGCACCGTCTGGCAGCCCACAGCACGAGAATATCGTCGGGATAAAGATTAGCCTTCATGCCAAACCCGCCGCCGACATCGGGCGACGATACCCTGATCTTCGACTCGGGGAGATTTAGCGCCGCCGACACCGCGGTGCGCACGCTATGCGGATCCTGCGACGTGGTATGGAGCGTGTACCGGCCTTCCGCGGATTCATAGATGCCGACCGCGCAGCGCGGCTCGATCGGGTTCGCCGTCACGCGGTTGTTGACGAGGCGGACCTTGGCAACGTGCCTTGCTTTGACGAACGCGGCGTCGGTCGCGGCCTCATCGCCGAACGCAATGGTCACGCCGATATTGCCGTTCGGGCAATCGGGCCAGATCTTCATCGCCTGCGGCTTCGCCGCTTCCTCGAGATCGATGAGCGCGGGCAGCGGCTGATAATTTACTGAGACCAATTCGGCGGCGTCGCGCGCCTGTGCTTCCGTTTCCGCGACAACGAAAGCGATATAATCGCCGACACGCCGCACGCGATCGGCAAGCAGCACCGGCCGTAATGTGGAGAAACCCTTCGGTCCGCCCCAGGATTCCGGCATGAAAAACGGCGGTATGCCGCCGATCTTATCCGCCGCCGCATCGGCGCCGGTGAGGACGCAAATAACACCAGAAGCCACTTTGGCCGCGCTCACGTCGACGCGCTCGATCTTTGCATGCGCGTGCGGGGAGAAAACCGGCACACCGTAGCATTGGCGTGGCAAAACCAGGTCGCCGACAAAGGCGCCGACGCCGGTCGTAAAACGCCGATCCTCTACCCGGCGAACAGCCTGCCCAATCCCAAACTTGGTCATTCGCCCCCTTCGATCGTCTTCGCATCATGCGTGCGCAGTTCGACCGGCTGGGATCATAGGCGAGCGCGGGCAGGTTCGGAAAGCCGACGCACGGTTGAGCATGAGGTGCAAAGTGCCGTAGGTTCGATCCCAACAAGGAATGCGGGAGGAAATTATGAGGATCATCGACCTTTCGGTCGCGCTCAAGGCGGGAATCGCCTCTGATCCGCCTAACATGCTGCCGAGCATCGAATACCGAGACCACAAGGAGGGCGGCAGGGAATTCGCCGGCACCTTTCCCGGACTAAAGCCCGAGCAGCTCCCCGACAGCGAAGGCGCCGCCATCGAACGCGTGACGATCACCACGCATAACGGCACGCATCTCGACGCGCCGTGGCATTTCGCCAGCACGATGGACGGCGGCAAGCCGGCATTGAAGATCGACGAAGTGCCACTGGAATGGTTCTTCTCGCCGGGCGTGAAACTCGATTTTCGTACCAAGCCCGATGGTTATGTTTGCAAGGCCGATGACGTCAAGCGCGAGCTCGATCGCATTGGCTATACGCTCAAGCCGCTCGATATCGTGCTGGTCAATACCGCCGCCGGCGGCGAGTACGGCCAGCCCAACTTCATCGACAAGGGATGCGGCATGGGCCGCGAAGCCACGTTGTTCCTCACGAGGCAAGGGGTGCGCGTCACCGGCACCGACGGCTGGAGCTGGGATGCACCGTTTTCATTCACGCGCAAGCGATTTGCCGAGACCGGCGACGCCAGCCTGATTTGGGAAGGGCACAAAGCAGGCCGCGAGATCGGTTATTGCCACATGGAGAAACTGGCCAATCTGGAGCAATTGCCGCCGTTCGGTTTCAAGGTCTGCTGCTTTCCGGTAAAAATCCATGCCGCGTCCGCCGGCTGGACGCGCTGTGTCGCGCTGCTCGATGGCTAAATTCAATCCGATGAAGATGCATGTTTTGTCCGGTGGTCGTTTGCGGGTGCGCAAGGCGATGTACGACGCCGCCGCGCCCCGCGATGAAACCCTCGATGTGCCGGTGTCGGCGATCGTACTCCGTCACGCGCAGGGTAACGTGCTGTTCGATACCGGCATTCACCCGGAGGCGGTAAAGGACGCGCAGGCGCGCTGGGGCAACCTCGCCAGGATCATGAAACCGGTGAGCGAGCCCGGCGATAATGTCGTCAACACGCTGGCCGAGACCGGGCTGCGCTGCGACGACATCGACGTCGTAGTGTGCTCGCATCTGCACGCCGACCATTGCGGCTGCAACGCATTCTTCACCCGCGCGACCTTCGTCATCCATACGAAGGAAATCGAAGCCGCGCGCGCGCCGGAAGCTGAACGGCAGGGTTATCTCGCCCGCGAATGGACGCCGCCCGGATCGCTCGACACGCTGGCCGGCGAGCGCGACCTGTTCGGCGACGGACGTATCGTGCTTATTCCCCTGCCGGGCCACACACCGGGAACGACCGGCGCATTGGTCGCGCTGGAAAAATCCGGAACGTTTCTGCTGGCGTCCGACACCGTCAGCCTACGCTCGACGCTCGATACCGGCGTCATTCCGCGCAATACAATCGACCCCGAAGCGCTGACCAGATCGCTGGCCGAAGTCCGCCGCATCGAGGCGCAAGGCACCACTGTGCTGTGCGGCCATGATGCCGCGCAGTGGGCGACCTTGCGCAAGGGCGCCGACGCTTATGAATGACGCGCCGGAAATCTATACCCGGCCGAAAATCATCGGTGCGCGCATCAAGCGCACAGAGGATCCGCGGCTTCTGACTGGCGGCGGCACTTTTACTGACGACCGGCATCCGGCGCGCATGCTGCACGTCGCCTTCCGCCGCAGCGACCAATCGCATGCGCGCATTCGCGCAGTCGATTGCGCGGCCGCGCGCTCCGCGCCGGGCGTCGTCGCGGTGCTCACGGCCGAAGATTTGGCCGAGCGCGTGAAGCCCTTGGTCGCAGTGTCGAAGATGCCGAATTATTATGCGACGCCGATTGTCCCGCTCGCATGCGGCAAGGTGCGCTATGTCGGCGAGCCGGTCGTCGGTGTCGTCGCCGCGAACCGCTATCAGGCCGAAGACGCACTCGAACGCATCAGCATCGATTACCAGCCGCTGCCGGCCATTGTCGATGCGGAAGAAGCGGCCCGCGCCGGCGCGCCGCTTCTGCACGAGGAAGCCGGCACCAACGTGCTGGTCAGCCGCGAATTCAAGCGCGGCGACGTCGACACGGCGTTCTCATCGGCGGGTTTTCGCGTGCAGGGCCGCTTCCGCATGCGGCGAAAAACAACGGTGGCGATGGAGCCGCGCGCCTGTCTCGCCGAATACGATGCGTCGCGCGATGCGCTGACGCTGCATTCGGCGACGCAAGTGCCGGGTATCGTGCGCGATGCGCTTGTTTTGGCGTTCGCGCTTCCGGCCGAGCGGATTCGCGTGGTCGCACCGGACGTGGGCGGCGGTTTTGGCGGCAAGGGTTCGCTCTATGCCGAAGAGCTGTTTGTTTGCGCGGCGGCACGGTTGCTGGGATGCCCGGTCAAATGGACCAGCGACCGGCTGGAAGACCTCACTACCAGCAGTCAGGCTTTCGACGAAATCGTCGATGCGGAACTCGCGCTCGACCAGGATGCGCATATCGTCGGCTTGCGCGCGGACGTGATCGGCGACGTCGGCGCCTATTCGATCTATCCGTGGACGGCGGCGCTCGAACCGGTGCAAGTGGTGAGCTTCCTGCCCGGCCCCTATCGGGTGCAAAATTATCGCGGACGCGTGCAGGCGGTGGCGACTGCGAAAGCGCCGACTGGCCCCTATCGCGGCGTCGGCCGACCGATTTCGACGTTCGTCATGGAGCGGCTGATCGACATGGCCGCTGCCAAGACCGGCATCGACGCCAAGGACATCCGGCTTCGAAACCTCGTCGCGGACGCGGAGTTTCCCTACAAGGTCGCTTCCGGCATTGTGTGGGACAAATCCGGCTTTCAGGAAGGGTTGAACGCCGCCTGCACGGCAATCGGCTACGATACGTTGCGGGCCAAACAAAGGCAGGCGCGCGAAACCGGCCGCTGGTTCGGCATCGGCATCGCCTGTTACGCGGAGTTGACCGGCATCGGCTCGCGCATCTCGGTCGCGCCAGGCATGCCGCTGAACACCGGTACCGAAACGGCCATCGTGCGCATGGACGAGACCGGCGGCATCACCGCTTCGTTTGGCATCGCCTCGCACGGGCAGGGGCTCGAGACCACGCTCGGGCAAATCGTCGCCGACCATATCGGCGCCCGCTTCGAAGATGTGCGCGTCGCGCAGGGCGACAGCAGCCTCGTGCCTGGATCGACCGGCACTTATGCCAGCCGCAGCCTTGTGCTTGCCGGCGGCGCCGGAACGCTCGCGGCGCAAGCGGTGCGCGAGAAAGTGCTCCATGCCGCTTCGCACTTGCTCGAAGCTTCGCTCGCCGATCTGGTCGCCGAAGACGGACGCGTGACCATCGCCGGCACGGATCGCTCGATCACTTTCGGCGAGATCGCGCGGGCGGTCTATTCGGATACGACGCGGCTGCCGCCGGAAGCCCACGACGAACTCGCCGCGACCAAGACCTATGACCCGGTCTTCGGCACGACGACGTCGGCGACCCACATCGCCGCGGTCGAGATCGATCCGGAAACCTATGAGGTGCGCATCGAGCGCTTCGCCGTCGCCGAGGATTGCGGCCGGCTGGTCAATCCGATGATTGTCGACGGCCAGGTGCACGGCGGCGTGGCGCAGGGGATCGGCGCGGCGTTGTACGAAGAAGTCATTTACGACGAGGACGGCCAGATTACGACCGCGAGCCTCGTCGATTATCTGGTGCCTTCGGCCTGCGAAATTTCTTCCGTGCAGGTCGTGCATCTGGAAAGCGCTTCGCCGACCACGCTTGGCGGCTTTCGCGGCATGGGCGAAGGCGGCACAATCGGCGCGCCGGCGGCCTTGGCCAACGCGCTCAGCGACGCGCTCGCGCCGCTCAGTATTGAGATCAACGAGCTTCCCGCAACGCCGGAGCGTCTGTTCCGTCTGATCGAAGCGGCGCAACGCCGGGGCAAAACCTGAAAGAGCGAACATGGATCTGGGGCTGAAAGGCAAAATCGCTTTGGTGACCGGCGCGACCAGCGGCGTCGGCCGCGAAATCGCGCTTACTCTCGCTGGCGAGGGCGCAAACGTCGCCGTCAATTACCGATCGTCGGCCGCCGACGCAGAAGCTCTCGCTGGCGAGATTGCCGCCAAAGGCGGCGAGGCCAGGGCCTACCAGGCCGATGTGGCCGATTTTGCCGCGGTAAAAACGATGGTCGGGCAGATCGTCAGTGACTTCGGCGGTCTTAACATCCTGATCAATAATGCTGGGCTAGCGATCCGCCAGCGCTTCATCGAAACCAAGCCGGAAGACTGGCGCCGCCAGATCGACGCCTGTCTTTACGGCGCCATCCATTGCTGCCACGCCGCCGCGCCACATCTCGATGCCGGCAAAGACGGCCGCATCGTCAGCGTGATCGGGGATTCATCGCGCGTCGGCGAGTTGGGGTTGGCAATCGTCGCCGCCGCCCGCGCCGGTGTAGCGGCGCTGATGAAATCGCTGGCGCGCGAACTCGGCCGCTCCGGCACCACCGCCAATACCGTATCGCTCGGCCTCGTCGAGACGCCACACGACAAGGAATGGGTGGACGCCAACCGCGAAAAGCTGGTTAAGCTTTATCCGGTGCGCCGGCTCGGTCTGCCGGGCGACGTTGCCCCCACGGTCGCGTTGCTGGCTTCGCCGCGTTCGGGCTGGATCACCGGGCAGGTGCTCAGCATCAGCGGCGGCTACAGCATGGTGTGAGGATCGAACATGCTGCGCACCGATCTGATAGCACCGATTGGCGAATTGTTGCGCCGTCACGCCGCGGCGCGCGGCGGAAAATGCGCCTACCGCGACGCGCAAACGTCGGTGACTTATGCGGCGCTGCTGGAGCGCACCGGCAGGCTCGCCGGCCATCTCGCCGATCAAGGCATTGCGCCAGGCGATACGGTCTCGATCTTCCTGCCGAATTCCGTTGCCTGGGTCGAAAGCTTGATCGCGGTCGCGCGCGCCGGCGCGATCAGCGTGCCGATCAGCTATGAATTCGACCGAGACGGAAATCAACTACCGGCTCGCCGACGCCGGCTGCAAGGCGGTCATCACGACCGCCGAGCGTGCCGATCTGGTCGCCAAACTCACGGCGTCGGCGCCCACTCCGGCGACGCTGATCGTGACCGATCGCGGCACATGCAGCAGTGCGGCCTTGTGCTACGCGGACCTTGTGGCGACACCGGCGCAGGCTGCGCCGCACGATCCTGCTTCGCTGCATGACGTCGCATTCATTCTCTACACCTCGGGCACGACCGGCCGCGCCAAGGGCGTACAGCTCACCGTGCACGGGATGTTGTGGGTCGCCGCCGCCTGGACGCCGATCGCCGATTTTTCCGAGCGCGACACCATGCTCTCGCCGCTGCCGCTGTTTCATTCCTACGCGCTGAATTTCTCGGTGCTGAGCGTCCTCGCCACCGGCGCGACGTGCCACATCATGGAGAAATTCTCGACTAGCGAAACGGTGCGGCTGCTCAAGTCCGGGGAGTTCACGTTCTTTCCTGGCGTGCCGACCATGTTTCACTATCTGTTGCAGGCGATGCGCGGCGAAAAGAACCTGAAATTTCCCAATCTGCGGCTGTGCGTATCGGCCGGCGCCATCATGCCGGCTACACTCAACCGCGAATTCGAAGATCACCTCGGCGTCACCGTGCTCGACGGCTACGGCATCACCGAAACATCGACCATGGTGACAATGAATTGGCCGACCGGCGGCCGCGTGTTCGGATCGTGCGGCATCCCCTTGCCCGGACTTTCCGTGCGCATCGTCGATCTCAACGGCCGCGACGCCGAAGCGAGCGTGGAAGGCGAGCTGATCGTCCGCGGACCGAACGTCATGCCTGGCTATCACAACAAGCCGGAGGAAACGAAGAGTGCGCTGCGGGCCGGCTGGTATCACACCGGCGATCTGGCGAAGGGCGACGAGAACGGCTTCATCACCATTACCGGACGACTGAAGGAACTGATCATTCGCGGCGGGCAAAACATCGCGCCGGCCGAGATCGAAGAAGTGGTGAATACCTTTGCGGCGGTGCTCGATTGCGCCGTGGTCGGCGTCGCGCACGAACATCTCGGCGAGGTGCCGGCGCTGTTCGTCGTGCCGCGTCCGGGCAATTTGCTGGAAAGCGAAGCCCTGCTGGCGCACTGTCGCACGCATCTGTCGGCATACAAGGTGCCGCACATCGTGCAGACCGTTGCCGAGATCCCGCGCACGGGCTCGGGCAAGATCATTCGCTACAAGCTGCGCGAATTATTAAGGGCTTGAAGTCTTGAAATCCGCAGCGGTTTTGCCGCCGTTAAAGTCGCGCCGAGATCGGACTTGGCATGTCGAGTGCGAGCAGATCGACCCGCCGCGCCGGCGGCGCCGCAACGTCGTTTGCCCGCGTGTCTTCCCGCCGTTCCGCAGTGAATGATTGCGCCCCGGCGGCGGCCGTCGAGGAAATACCGCCGGTTATCGTCGCGCCTTGCTCGATGCTGAGCATGCCGCAACTGACGTTGCCTTCGACGCGGCTGGTCGCGCGCAAGAGCAACAGGCCGCGCACGTCGAGCTTGTCGAGCACCCGGCCGAAGATTTCCGCATTTTGCGAAACGCTGACCCGGCCCTTGATGGTGCCGGTTTCACGCACCAGGAGGTTGCCGACCGTTATGTCGCCTTCGAGCAGGCCGTCGACGAAGATGCTCTCGGACTGAAGCACCGCTCCCTTGATGGCGACCCCTTCGCCAATATAAAGTTTGTTCGCTTCGGGTTTGCCCTCGAACGTTTCCGGCATCGATTGTCGCCCTTTCCCGCGTGGGTCGTGCGCGACGCGACTCACAAACTGAATTTACGATTATTGCGCCGGATTGGATGGCCGGCCCGCCCAACAGCGGAAGCTTATCCACAGAATATCTCTGCGAGTATGCAAGAGTTTGCGAACCGGGACCAAGCGATCAGATGGCGGCAAACGTAATCCAGATCGCCCAGACGCTGCTCGACGAGCATCGCCGAGACGTGAAATACCGGCCATTCGCCGCCACCAGCGGCATCGCCGATGTGGCCAAGGCCTATGCGGTGCAGCGCGAATATGTGCGGCTATTGCTCGCCGCGCATGGCGGCGAAATGGCCGGCTACAAAATCGGGCTGACCACCAAGCGCATGCAAGCGATGTGCAACATCGACAGCCCGGTCGCCGGCGTGATCCTCAAGGATCGCGTCCATGCATCGGGCGTAAAGCTTTCCTTGGGCGCTTACGGCCATGTCGGGCTCGAATTCGAAATCGCGGTGCGGATCGGGCGCGACCTTCAAGCCGACGGCCAAAAGCCTACGCTTGAGGAGGTTGCGGACGCGGTCGACGCGGTCGCGCCGGCGATCGAGATCATCGACGACCGCGGCGCCGATTATCGCGAGCTCGACGCTCTGTCGCTCATTGCCGACAACGGCTGGAACGGCGGCATCGTGCTTGGCGCGTTCGTTCGCCCGTGGCCCGATCTGACTTCGGTCGAAGCCGCGGTGTCGCTTGGAGGCACGATCATCGACCGCGGTTTCGGCCGCGAGGTTCTCGGCCACCCGTTTCATTCAGTGGCCTGGCTGGCGACCCATCTGGCTGAAACCGGATCGACGCTGCGCGCCGGCGACCTGGTAATGACAGGGAGCCTGGTGACCACCAAATTTCCCGACCAATCTTCGTCCTATCGTTACGAATTGACCGGCCTCGGCGCGGTCGAATTGAAGATCGAGGCTTAGCGAGCAGGGATTTCGGCTTGCTGCTGGCGCTCCCTACGGATGACGAAGAGTAGATTGTATTCAATTGGTTAGCCAATTTGGCCGTGTCTGAAAGTGCTATTGGAGGGCAAGAGATTTTTTCAGATTGGCAAACTGTTTTCTCGCTCAGCGAGCAACGGCGAGCGACGATCACGACGATTTTTTTCGCGTCGCTTTAGGGCGGTGCCCCTTGGATCGAATGCGCAACCCATCGATGAAAACGTCGACGAGTCGCAAAACGCTCGTCTGCCAGCCAGGCTGATCGTGCAGGTAGCACATGCCTACAAGCGCGCGCAGCAGGTCTTCCGGGCTGACGTCGTCGCGAATCTCACCTGCGGCGATAGCGCGATTTAGCAACCCGCCGACGGCTCGCGCCAGCCGATCGGACGAAGATGAGACGAGCTTCGAGTTTTTGTCCACGGCAAGTGCGAGCGCCGCCGACATGCCCTTCTTTGTCGCCACGAACCGCACATTCGAGCGCATCCATTGGCGGAGCGCCTCGACCGGCTGCATCTTTTGTTCTTTCAGCTTTTCCGCCAGATCGCCAAGGTGCTGGACTTCGCCGCGATACACCGCTTCGAACAAGGCTTCTCGCGTGGGAAAATGGCGGTAAAGTGTGCCGATGCCGACGCCTGCGGCTCGCGCGACCGCTTCCAGACTCGCATCCGCGCCGCCGGCACTGAACACCACTTTGGCTGCCTCGAGCACGCGCTCGCGGTTCCGAACCGCATCCGCCCGCGGCTTGCACGACCGATTCTCCAACTGACTCATATTGATAGCCAAATTTCAGTGCGAGGGGCTTGCAAAACGGAGGTATCCTCCGTATCTCAGCTCGCGACGGGTGACATATATAGCATGTGCGTCGAGCAAGCGGCGCAAGACCGAACGCCCACTCTGGGCATCGCTGACTTCGGAGCATTGCATGCGCGTCCCAATGTCTTTGACGGTAAACGGCGTAAAGCAAACGATCAAGCTAGACGACCCTCGCGTGACGCTGCTCGATCTTCTTCGCGAACGCCTGCATTTGACTGGTACGAAGAAGGGCTGTGACCGCGGCCAGTGTGGCGCCTGCACGATCATCGTTGATGGACGACGTATCAATTCGTGCCTGGCGCTGGCAATCAGCCACGACGGGGCCGAAATCCTTACCATCGAAGGCGTGGCCCAGGATGGCCGGCTTCATCCACTGCAAGAAGCCTTTATTGCCCACGACGGCTTGCAGTGCGGCTTCTGCACGCCGGGCCAGATCATGAGTGCGATCGGCCTGATCCAGGAAGGTCAGGCCGGCGACGATCCGGAACGCGTGCGCGAAGGCATGAGCGGAAATCTCTGCCGGTGCGGCGCTTACCAGGGAATCACCGAGGCAGTGTTGGAAGTGCAAAGCACAATCGGTGCCGCAAACCCAAGGAAAGTCGCATGAAGACCTTCGATTACGTCAGGCCGGCAACTGTGCGCGAAGCCGTCGCTGCCGCCTCGGAACCAGGCGCTGCGTATCTAGCCGCCGGCACCAACCTTCTCGATTTGATGAAGGGTGGCATTACCCGCCCGAGCCGGCTTGTCGACGTTAGCCACCTTCCCAACCTCGACCGCATCGAAGACCTTGCCGACGGCAGCGTGCGCATCGGAGCGCTGGTTCGCAACGCTGACCTCGCGCACCACCGGACTTTTGCCCAGCGTTTTCCGGCAGTCGCTGAAGCGCTTCTTTCCGGCGCCTCCGCGCAGCTTCGCAACGCGGCGACAGTCGGCGGTAATTTGTTGCAGCGGACGCGTTGCGCGTACTTCTATGACGTTGCAAGCGCCTGCAATAAGCGCGTTCCCGGCTCGGGTTGCGACGCCCGCGGCGGCGATAATAAGTTGCAGGCCGTATTAGGGTGGAGTGAGAACTGCATCGCCACCCACCCGTCTGATTTCTGCGTGCCGCTGGTCGCGCTCGACGCCGTGGTCGAAGTCGAAGGCAGGGCGGGACGGCGCGAGATTGCGCTTGACCAGTTTCACCGACTGCCGAGCGACACGCCGGAACGCGAGAATATGCTGGAATCCGCCGAAATGATCGTCGCGGTGCGCTTGCCGCCGCCGGCGGCGCATTTCGCGGCCCACTCCCGTTACCTCAAAGTTCGCGAACGCACTTCCTACGCTTTTGCCATCGCATCGGCGGCGGCCGCGCTGCGCCTCGAGAACGGTGCAATTACGGAAGCGCGGCTCGCGCTCGGCGGCGTTGCTCTGAAGCCTTGGCGCGCCCGCGAGGCGGAGCTGATCCTGGCCGGCGCACGGGGGGCCGATGCCGCGCTTTTCCGTCGCGCGGCGGAGGCTGCGCTCGCGCTGGCAAAGCCCTCCGGCGATAACGACTTCAAGATCGAACTCGCGCGACGGATCGTCACGCGGGCGCTAACGCTCGCCGCCGCCGGCACGCCCGAGCGCATTCCGGCGCTTCCGGGGTCGCCCTTCGCTTCGGTTTCCGGAGACAATATCCATGCCTGAGATCGCACTCACGCAGACGCCGGCGCATATTCGACACGGCTCGAACATCGGTCAGCCGCTCACCCGCCGTGATGGAATACTCAAAGTTACGGGCAGCGCCCGCTACGCCGCCGACAATCATCCGCCCGGGATGCTCTATGCGGTCCTGGCAGTAAGCAGCATCGCCCGCGGCCGCGTCGCGTTCCTCGACGTTGACGCGGCGAAAGCCCATCCGGGCGTCGTGGAGGTTATGACGCCCGCCAACAAACCGATACTGGCGCAAGACCCGGACGAAAAAACCAACCCCTTCATGTTCCGGCTCGATCTCTTGCAAAACGACCGCGTCCGTTATGCCAACCAGCCGATCGCCGTCGTCATCGCGGAAACCCTCGAAGCTGCGACGGAAGGCGCGGCGCTCCTTTCGCCGCGTTATAGTGCGGATCCGGCACGGGTTGGCTTGGATGCGACCGAGAGCTTCGTGCCGCCGGTCGTCGGCCCCGGCCATCCGTCGGCGGTTCATCGGGGCGATATTGAGACCGGTCTCGCCGCGGCCGCAAAGCGCATCGAAGCGACCTACGAGACCGCGTCCCAATATCACAATGCAATGGAGCCGCATGCGATCGTCGCCGCATGGGACGGCGATTCGCTGTCGATCGACACCCCGAGCCAAGGTCTTGCCATGGCCCAGGGACGCCTCGCGGGACTTTTCGGCATCGCACCAGAGACGATTCACATTCGCAGTCCGTTCCTCGGCGGCGGGTTCGGCTCTAAGGGGATGATTTCCGGACCACAGGTACTCGGCGTCATGGCAGCACGTTTGGTGGGAAAGCCGGTCAAGCTCGTGCTGCGCCGCGAGCAGATGTTTGGTCCGGTGGGACACCGGGCACCGACGCGGCAGACCCTTCGCGTGGGTACTAACAGCGACGGCAAGCTGACGGCTCTCGATCATCGGACCAGGACGGCGTCGAGTGCGTTCGATGATTTCTTCGAGCCGGCGTCCGATGCTTCACACACGCTTTATACGAGCGCAGCCATCTCCACCTCGCATGAAGCTGTTCGGATCGACACCGGAACGCCGCTGTTCATGCGCGCACCGGGGGAAGCAACCGGATCAGTCGCGCTCGAAAGCGCCATCGACGAAATGGCGGAGGCCTGCGCGATGGACCCGTTGGCCTTCCGGCTTGCAAACTATGCGGAGGTGGAACCGATCTCCGGCAAGCCATTTTCCTCAAAGGCGCTGCGCGAGTGCTATGCGCAAGGCGCCGAGCATTTCGGCTGGCGGCGGCGGCAGCTCGCGCCTCGGCAGACGCGGGATTGCGATGGTTTGTTGGTCGGCTGGGGCGTGGGCACCGCGACCTTTCCGGCGCTGATGTTCCAGGGCAACGCCAAAGCGGTGCTGCGCGATGATGGTAGCGGCGTCATGGAAATCGGCGCGCACGATATGGGCCAAGGCGCGTGGACTGCGCTCGCTCAGATCGCGGCCGACAGCCTCGGGCTCGATATCGAACAAGTCGAATTCAGATCCGGAACCTCCGACCTGCCCGATGCCGGTATCGCCGGCGGCTCGGCACACACCGCAACCGCCGGCATGGCAATTCACAACGCCGGCGCCGACGTGATCACCCGCCTTGCCGATCTCGCCACCAGGGACAATCGCTCACCGCTATTCGGCGCCGGCAATGCCGGCGTGATCGCACGCGATGGCCGCTTGTTCCGTCGTGACGACGAAAGCCGCAGCGAGGGCTACGCCGATATTCTCGCACGCGCCGGGCTAGCGCGGATTGAGGGCAGCGGCGCGGGTGCAACCGATCCAGTGGCTCAATCGAGTTACGCAATGCATGCGCATGGCGCCGTGTTTGCCGAGGTCAAGGTCGATCCCGATCTCGGTCAGATGCGCGTGACCCGCGTCGTTGGCGCCTTCGCCGCAGGGCGGATCATCAATCCCCGCATGGTACGCAGTCAACTTTGCGGTGGCATGATCTGGGGCGTGTCGTTCGCGCTCCACGAGCATGCGGTGATGGATTTACGTTCCGGCCGGCCGATGAACCCCAACTTGGCCGAGTACCATATTCCCGTGAACGCCGACGTCCCGTCGATTGAAGCGCTGCTCGTCGAGGAACATGACCCGCATGTGAATGGTTTGGGCATCAAGGGCGTCGGTGAAATCGGAATCACTGGCACCGCGGGTGCAGTCGCAAATGCGGTTTGGCATGCAACCGGGATCCGTGTGCGCAAATTCCCAATAAAGCCCGATCGTTTGATCACGGTTTGATGGTGCTGACGGGCCCGGCGGCTTAGGAATGTTAGCTTTCCCCCGATAGCGGACATTCGCCGACGTGATTCCGCTAAGCCCTTGCGCAGCACCAATACCGAGCTCCGCCAGATGCGCCCGCAATGCATTGATCAGTTGGGTCCGCTGCCGCATCAAAAGGTCGCGCGCTCGATGCAGCATTAGCCGGCCCTGCTGCTCGACCGATTTGATCTGTACAAAACGCCGCACCGCCTCGCAGATCGCCTCGGCATCGGCGGCATCGTTCTTGTTGCGCTTGACGTAGGCCTTCGCCGGCATCAGTCGCACCCGATGACCAAGCTGCGTGAGTTCACGCGCCCAATAATGCGCCGAGGCGCAGGCTTCCATGCCGACGAGGCAAGGTGGCAGTGCCTTGAAAAACACCAGGACCTGGCTGCGTCGAAGTTGCTTCCGAACGACGACCTTCTCGACCCCGTCGATCCCGTGAACCTGGAACATGTTCTTGGCGATATCCAATCCGATTGTTGTAACTTGCATCTGGAAGGCTCCCCGATGTGATTCGTTGACAACGATCACCCTAGGGGAAGTCGTTGTCGGGAGCGGGCGCAGTCCGCCACATCAGAAGGCGACATTCCCCGGTCGCTCGGAGCACCCTAATTAGATCACAGGACTCGGTATTGAGGCGTGATATCCTTCCCCCACACTTCGGCGGGCAAATATTCGCCGTGGCGCTAAGGGATTGTGGCGGAAGGTCATGGCCGCAACCTGAAACTTGTGGCAATTCTGGCAGCGGATGTCGTCGGATACAGCCGACTCGCCGGTGCTGACGAGGATCGCACTCTGGCGCGTCTCCGGGCGCTACGTAGCGATCTTGTCCAACTATCGCAGTGCATTCACGGGCGTGTGGTCAAACGCACTGGCGACGGAGCACTCGTCGAGTTCCGCAGCGTAGTTGACGCCGTGCGCTGCGCCATCGAGTTGCAGAACGGCATGGTCGAGCGCAACGCCGGATTACCGCCCGAGCGTCGCATTGAATTTCGCATCGACATTCATTTAGGCGACATCGTCCAGGAGAGTGACGGCGATCCGATGGGTGACGGCGTCAATATCGCCGCGCGATTGGAGGGCGTCGCTAAGCCCGGCGCCATATGTCTTTCCGAGGATGCCTACCGACAGGTGAAAGCGCGGCTCGACCTCAAAGTCAGCGATCTCGGCGCTACGCAACTCAAGAACATCATCGAACCGATACGGATCTATTCGCTTGAGGTTGGCAATTCCGCCGAAGCGACGCTTTGCGCTTTCCATGTGGGACCGCTCGCCATGGCCGGCCCGCAACGACGAAGCGAAATTAGTAGCCGGGCAGCTCCTGGAGCTCGAACCAACCTTCCGGATCATGCCACTCATGAAACGGCTGTCCGCGTTCGCGCAACCGGAAATCGTGGATGGGCTTAACGAAAGTCTGCGCAAATCCGGCCTGCCCGAATAGTTCTACTAGGTCCATCAGCAAACGAAGATAGAACATTAACCGTCTCTTCGGCTTTCGGATGGATCAAGCGAACGCTGCCCACGCCGCGGCGCACCGAAGATTCCCCGATATCGCAATTGGGTCATCCGCGACGGACGCGTTTTGCGCCAGTATTGCACCATGTCCGAAATGCATTTCAAAGCGGACCTTACGTGCAAAAAAGGTGGAGGGCTAAAACGGCTCATCGCTAAGTTTTGTGCGGTTTCGGCCGCAGGCAAGGTGAAAAACTTAAACGCCCTCACTCGCACTGGGCGTCATGGCGCGGTTCGCGTCGCAGTCACTCCACCAGCATCAGCGCGTGTCTACCGTTGTCGATAGATCGCCATCTTTTGAAAAACCATTATCGGTATTCGGTGGACTTTAGCCGGGCCTGGTTCAGAGCGCGTCGTAACCATAATCCGTAAGCTTGATGAGCAAGATCGCAATTACTTCAAGGGCCGACGGCTTGATCGCTGCTTTGAATAATGTTCACGATGACCAGCGGAACTGCCGTTAAGTGAGCACGCTATAAGAAATGCAGAACCCGTTTTCTAGAGCGATTGCGATACCTAGAAACGCTAGCACGAAGCGCTGTTACACTTGTAATGGCCGCTTCGGCCTTGTCCGTTATCGTTTTGCACTAAAACAGTTTTGCTCAAAACTGTGCCTGGAAAAGTACAAGGCCAATACGGAGCGGCAATCACCCGGCTCGAAACAACGGATCAACTTTTTAACTCGAAACCGATGAGAGCAATCACCGAGCATAGGACGACTGCGCGCCGGTTTCTTGGTCTTGCTGCCGGCGACTGGTTCATGCTGCTATTCGGCCTCGTACTGTCAAGCTCGCTCTTCATGCTCTTCTGATCTGATTGCGCATTCGACCTAGCATCCGACGGGCAGTGCAGCTAGAACCGCACCCGTTTGAATGGCGCGGAACGGCAAAATACTTGCATGCTAGCGCTCCTTGTTCGGTGCGCACTCCTTTAGTGACTGGGTGCTTTGAAGCGCTGGCATCGACCGGAGCGAGTTTGTGCGCGATCCGGCGTAGTACAAGTTTAATTAATCCCGGATGCCGAGCTAAGTTCATCGTTTCTTAAACCGCGAATCACGATCCGGGCAGCAGCCACGATTCGTTCGACAGGAACGCCGGCGGAACATGTATCCGGCCGGCCAGCGCGATCTTTCTCACGGCAGCGACATCTGGTATTCCGCCCGGCCTACGCCCTCCCAGCGCTTGTCGTATTGACTTTCGTTCGTGGTTTGTTCTCAATGAGCCATGAGCGTGCTGTTCGAGATAAACCGGGACTTTCCGTACCAAGTCGCGCTGTCTTTCGATGAAGCGGCAATGGACGTTTTGGATTGGCTCGAAGAGTGCGACTTCGAATGGGACATGTATGTCGACCTGCCGGATAACACGGTCCGGTACTGTTTTCACACCCTGGGTGACGCGGCGGCATTCAAGCGGCGATTCGGACATGCGGCGCAAAGGCGAGTTGTCGCCGGCGGGCATTGACCGCGGCTGGCCCCATCAGGTCGTGCTGCCGGCGCGTTTGTGTGAAGGCGGCGGCTACAAAATGATTCACGAGTTCTGCAAGGACCTCACGCTCTGCACCCGCGGCCACGCGGTCTACGACCGCGAGTGGTTTCATGTGTATTGTTTCTCCGAAGCGGCCGACGCCGAGAAATTCAAGCAACGCTTCGGCGGCGAGACGTTCGATCCAAGCCAACGAGGGAGGGGCAGCAACTGGGCGCATTGGAACAGGCGCCGGGCTCCATAGATATCAGTCATGTGCGGTCGCGTGCGTCTTTCCTCGGATTATTCCGAAATCAAGATCAAGCTGAAGTTCGACCCGGATGCCCCGGCGCCGAATTTCGAGCGCGAGTGGAATTTGCCGCCGACTGAACCGGTGCTCGTTGCGATCCGCTCGGTCGACGGTAAGCGCATGCCGAAGATGATGCGCTGGGGACTTCTGCCGCATTGGGCGAAGGACGAAAAGCTCTCCTTTTCGACGTTCAACGCCCGAGCGGAGGAGTTCACAACCAAACCAGCGTTCCGGGATGCGTGGGAACGCGGTCAGCGCTGTCTGGTCGTTACCGATGGTTTCTACGAATGGAAGAAGCTCGACCCCAAGGGCAAGGAAAAACAACCCTACGCCATCGCGATGGCTGACGCTGAACCGATGGTGATGGCGGGACTCTGGGCCAGATGGAATTCGCCAAGCGGCGAAGAGATACAAAGCTGCACCATCCTCACTTGCGGCACGAACAGGGTCATGGACGAGCTTCATAACCGCATGCCGGTTATTGTTGCCGAGAGGAATTGGCCGAAGTGGCTTGGAGAGGAGCCGGCTACGGACGACGAGCTGCTAGCGATGCTCAAGCCGTGTCCCGATGAAGCACTGAAAATTTGGCCTGTGGACAAGAGGGTGGGCAACGTGAGAAACAAGGGGCCGCAGTTGGCAACGCCGGTCTGGCGCACTGTGAACGAGATTGGTGAGCGAATGGAAGTGAAAGCTGGAGGCCGGGAAACAACAGATTGATCAAATAAGAGAGCGATTGCACCGTAAGCTCGCCCGCCATTTGTCTGCGCACTTCACGGGTTGACCAGGCTTCAACAACTTCCGCTTTGCCTCCAATAGCGACCAAATCGCTGGCTGAGGCAAGTGACGTGATGGGCCATAGCGCGCCGGTCGTGAACAGGCTGCGCAGATAGCGATCGCCGCGTTTGCTGATACTGCCGAGCCTGTCCTTGCCGCCGCTCGAGGCCTGCTTGGGGACGAGCCCGATCCAGGCCGAAAAGTCCCTTCCTGACCGGAAAGCCTTCGGATCAGCAATGCTGGCAACCAGAGCAGTCGCCAAGACAGGACCGACGCCGGGTATAACGTCGAGCCGCCGGCTCGCCTCATTGGATCGGTGCCAAGCCCTGATCATACGATCGAACTCTAGAATCTGAGCCTTCAGGGTCTGCAGTTGAGCGCCGAGAGCTATGACACAGGCGCGGGCAACCTCGGGCAAGCGTTTGTCATTTGCATCGGTAGCGACACTGAGCAGTTGCTCGACACCATTGCGTCCGACCGACCCGACGATGCCAAACTCCGCAAAAAGGGCGCGGATGACGTTGATCACCGCAGTTTGCTGGCGGATGAACAAGTGACGGGTACGGTGCAGCGTCAGGCCGCTCTGTTGCTGCGGCGTCTTGGTCGCGACGAACCGCATGTTCGGTCTGGTGACCGCCTCGCAGATCGCCTCGGCGTCAGTGGCATCATTCTTGTGCTGCTTCACATAGGGCTTCATTCACATAAGCCGGCGGCATCAAGCGAACGGTGTGGCCAAGCGCCTGAAGCTGGCGCGACCAATGATGCGCCGAGGCGCAGGCTTCGATACCGACCAGGCACGGTGGCAGCTTCTCGAAGAATGCTAGCAAATAGCGACGCTTGAGCGACGACGGAAGATGATATTGCCCTCCGCATCGACGCCGTGAACCTGAAAGACCGACTTCGCAATGTCCAGACCGATTGTCGTGACCGTTTGCATGGCTAGCTCCTCCAAATCGTGGGAGCCTCAAACAGCGCCCACATCTTTGGCACTCTCGTGCCGGTGGAGGAGCCGTCCACAGCATCAAATAAGCGGAAGTCCCACACCATGGAACTAAAGTTGGCCGAGCGCCTAACGGCGACCGCTCCAAAATGACCGCGACCGCAGTAGGAAAATCCCTGCAATGGCGGTCGACTGCAGCGACGTATTTGAAAGCTATTTGGACCACACTGCAACGGTGGTGGAGCCTTTTTGGATCGACCACTTATTCTTGCCGCTTGGGACGACGGTGTAGCAATTGGTTTCGGCGCCTTTCCAACTCGTGCAAAAACCCGACGTGTCGAGTTTCCAAGTGCCGGAGCTTTTCTTGCCGGCTTTTCCACTAGGCTGACGGGTCATTTTCCCGTCCGCGGTGAAAGTCATCTTGAATTGGGTGCCGCTCGTAGTTGAAGCGGTAAACGGTTTGCCGTTGAAGAACGTCGCTTGAACATCGCTCGGCGTCATGCGATCTGCGGCGAAAGCGGAAGCGGAAAGAAGCATACCTACGAAGACAAGTAAACTTGCGCGCATGAATAATCTCCGTCAGCTACCCGGCGGTCATGCGATCCTCGATGTTGTTGGCAACCTTATCGCAAATGTCCACCAATTCTAGCAATTCTTGCTTAATCAGAGGTTCGTCGGCTTCTTCGGCCAGTTTTCTGTATTTTCTGGCCTCGTCTCGAAGATAGTCATCCCAGTCCATGTGGGGCTCCCAAGAATTCAGTTAGCGCGAATCATGAACCCTCGTTAGGCGCTGCTTTGGTCCCAAAGTCGCCAATGGGTGGGCTGCAGCTGCAGAAGACGATTGACGCGCACGTCGCGCCAGCCTTTGCCATCACGCAGGCAGGGAAGGTCAACGCGTGATATTCGCCCTTGTCATAAATGCTGAGTTCTAACTCGGCATTGTCGGGGCTGTCGCCATATTGATATAAATTCCGGCAATCCGCTTTGACCTATATCAAGGGCCAAAGTAGGAAACTTGAACGCCTTTTTTTAGCGCAGCGACACCGCCGAAGCCGGAACATGTGCGACGACATCGCCGGCCCCATCGAGCGGATCAACGCCGAACCCGACCATCCGGCGAGTAAGTTCGTTTGCGAGCAAAACATTGCTCATTATCGGAAGCTTTTGAGCGAAACGGCAGATGCGGGTCTCCGGCGCACGCTGCAATCTCTACTGTCCTCGGCAAAACGTGAACTTGCAATATTCGCTTTCTTGCGGAAAGGTCGTCTGTCCTCCCTCGTTGATCGGACTCTAGAATTCACCGCGGGCCGAAGTTGACCCACAAATTCACCCACAAAGAAAACGGCGCAACAAAAAATGGGAGGCCCGCGGAGGGGTGCCTGCATACAAGAGGAAATTGCGAAGGAATATCAATCGTATGCGAACCCGCGCAGTTAGGCGCCCGCAAATTTACCAATCGCTGGATTGCAGCGATCAGTGGCGAACGTCCGCGGCCTTATAACGGCTAAATCTACGAGTGTGCTCTTCATCGGATGGGAACGAGAAGCGAGTTCAAGCGCCTTGTCAGAAGATCTATGTTGTTTTGCGCGAGAAACGATGGACCTCGCAGAGGCTCACCCATCTTCCAACAGGAAGGTAAGGCTTCGCTTGTTGAAGGTTTCCTCATCTTCCATTTGCGGCCAATGACTACAGTTCTTCATTTCGAATACAGTCGCACGGGGAATAAGCTTGGCGACCATCCGTGCGGTCTCAAGCAACACGTCCGCATGATCGACCGCGGCGATGATTAGCGTCGGAGTCCGCAGTTTTTTCCAGTCCGCATCGGGAATTCGGTTGCGGTTGTAGACGTCCGGATCGAGTAGCGCCAGGATATGTGGCATTGCGCGTTTCATGCCGGACCGACTGTAAAGCGAGAGCCGGGTTGCGATCAGATCGTCCCAGACCTGGCTTGGGTCGTGGAACAGGCCCTTGAAGATCTCGCGGACGTTTTCCCAAGTCGGATTCGTTGCCGCAGCCGATCGCGAGGCCTTGATATCGCTCTGGACCGGGCGCGCCGGAAAATACGTGGTGCTGACAAAAGGATAAGTTTGTCCACCATGTCTGGATGTTCGATCGCGAACCGGCAGGCGACGCGGGCGCCGAGCGATAGGCCGATGACGGATGCCTTCCTGATGCCCATCGCACGGAAGAAATCGATGGTGTGCCCGACGTATTGCTCGGTCTCATAGTCGTAGTCGGGTTTCTCTGTCATTCCCGAGCCAATCATGTCGAGGCTATGCAGTTGAAATGCATTGCGTGCGCTGCGGTGTTCGCCGCGAAGTTCTCCAAACTGCCCGCGGTGCCGTGCAGCATCACCAGCGGTGGTTTGGATTCGTCTCCTGTCTGCACGAAACGCGTCTTGATGCCGCCGGCGTCAACCCAGCCCCGGCGAAAAGGCGTCGCCAGCATTTCCGTCCAAATGCTCGATAAGGAGCATTCATCGGTTGAACTCCGCGGCATTAAAAAACGTTCAGGTCGCGGTTGATTGCGGCGATCACCGTGCAAGGACAGGTACGCTCGTCGGGCGCCGGCTTGCGGTTCGGTCCATGAACATGATTTTGTCGACGGCGAGGCGATAATCCGGAAAGCGCTCGAGGAAGCTTGCCAGAGCCACGCGCAGTTCAAGACGGGCCAGTGCCGCGCCCAGACAGTAATGCACGCCGTGGCCGAGAGTGACGTGCCGGTTGGGACTGCGCGTGATGTCTATTCTGTCTGGATCGTCGAACTGATCCGGATCGCGGTTGGCCGCGCCGATCATGATGTGCAAAAGCTGGCCCTTGCTGATCTGCTTGCCCCCCATCTGAAAATCCTCGCGCGCGGTGCGGATGCCGCGCTGGGTTGGCGCGTCGTATCTGAGGAATTCCTCAGCGGCCGGATCGATCAATTGCGGATTGGCCTTGAGCCTCGTCAGCTCATCGGGGAACTGGTGCAGCCACCATAGCGACATGGCGATGGCGCTGCGCGAAGTGCCTCCCCCCGCAGTCGCCATCATATTGCAGGTGGCGAGAATTTCCAGATCGGATAGCCGTTCGCCGCCGGCCTCGGCATGCACCATCGCCGAGATCATGTCCTCGCCGGGACTACGGCGGCGCCCCTCTATCAAGGGCATGAAGTAGGCTTGTTGGGCATCGAGAATGTCGCGCTGCTCCTGCGCCATAGCCTCCTTGTCGGGCGCGACCGGCTGGAACAGGAAATTCGAGCAGCGGTCGCTCCAATACCGCATCATCGCTTCATCGGAGTCTGGCAGGCCGAGGAGATCCAACATGACCTGGGTCGGCAGACGGGCGGCAAAATCGAGATATGCGTCGAACGTCTCGCGGCCGCGCAGCGAATCGAGGATGACATCCACGCGGCGTTGCATCATTGGCCGCAGACGCTCGACCGCGCGCGGAGTCATGGCTTTCAGAAACAGCGCCTTCAGACGATCGTGATACGCATCGTCGCGGTAGAGGAGCCAGCGGTGATAATGGGCGACAATGTCGCTGAACCGCTCCGGGTTCAGGCGCGGCAAATAGGAGTAGAGCGTTTCAACCCGGTCGACGCTGAGATCGGGACGATCCTGCAACTCGAAGACATCGTCATAGCGCGTGAAGTACCAAGCATTGGCCCGTTCGGACCAATGCACCGGCTCGCGCTCGCGCAACGCCTTGTAGCAGGGATAAGGGTCCTGAACCGTCGCGGCGGTGAACAAGCCGTAGCTGTCGGCTTCGGCCTGCGTTCGAAGTCATGCGTGACCCCAGGCACGCAGGCCGACTTCCACCAGCCGCTCTATCTTGAGCGTCTGGAGATCAGCGTTGAGCTTGCTTGGCATAACGGCGAATTTCGACATTGCCGCGCTGGCGAAGCCGCATTGCGGACAGATGCCCAACCGATCCATCGGCGCAAATCGCGCAGCGTCGTCGATCCGCCGCATCAGATCGTCGGCCGATTCGAGAGCGGGATTTTTGGTGCTGATAATGCCGAGATAGGCGCGCTTGCCGGCCGGCAGGTGGCGCAGCGGCGCAAAATCGCCGGCGCGCCGGGAGTCATATTCGAGCAAAAAGGCGTCGACGACGGCGCGCGTGAACAAAGCTTCGGCGATCGGTGCATAGCCGCCGTCGCCCACCCACAGGCTTTCCATGTTGCCGCGGCACAGATGCATCCCGATCGTCAGGTCGTCAGGCCGCCCGGCAACCGCTCGGTTGAGCACGTCGATGTAGAGTGAGACGAGTTCGTCAGGTTCGTCCCCTTCGCTTTTCGCCAGCGCCCGGATGTTTTTGTCGCACAGGAGCGCCAGCGGAACCTCGTCAAGCTGTAGATAGCGGCAGCCCGCCGCGTACAGTTCTTTGATTTCCTGCTGAAAGACCGCGACCATGTCGGCCCAGTATGCTTCGATGTCCCGATAGACTTTGCGATCGACGGCATCCTTGAACTGGCCGAAGTGCATGTGCGACGGCGTCGGCATGGTGACTTTGACACGATTTTTCGCCACCGCCCTGATGAACTTGTAGTCGTCGGTAACGATCGGCTTGGTGCGGCGCACGCGCTTTGTCGCCATCGGTGCAGGCGACGGCGTCGAAAATCCGTCTTCGTTGCGAAACACCAGCTTTGAGGCGCGGAAATCGAAGCCCTCAACGGCATTGAGAAAGCCGCGCGACCAGCCGCCCCGCCGGAATTCGCCGTCGGTCACGATCGGCAAGCCCAGCCTCTCTTGCATGGCGACGACGTCGCGAATGGCGCGGTCCTGAACCTCGCGGAGTTTCTCGGGTGGAAGCTTGCCCGCCTCCCACTCACGCCATGCCGCAACAAGTTCTGGCGGCCGTTTCAAACTGCCGACGTGATCGATCGCGTTGGATGGAACCCGAGATGATGCCACCAAAACCTCCCTGGCTTTTACGTCGCTGCCGCGTTTTGCGGCGCTCGTTTTGTGATCGGCGTGCTAACGGTGCGCCGCGGCCGGCGCGCTAAGACCGCATCGAGCTCTGCCGCGTTCGCGGCAATGCCGAGTATGTATCGGTCCGGTCGAATGAAGACCGCTGAGGCTCCGAGTTCGGCGAGGTAGCGCGCGGCATCGCCGTCCGCGGCGACTAGCGCCACATCGCTGCCCTTGAGCCTTGCGCGCGTTGCCGCCGGCAGGGCTTCGATGAAATCGGCACTTGCCAAAACCGCATACCGATAGCCGACGCGATCGTCGAGCATCGTTTCGTCGGCAAGCCTCGGTTGATGCGCGCGCGTGCCCACCGGTGGCGGCGCGCCGCAATCGAGGCCGTGGCCGAGCCGCGGCGCCAGCGGTCGCAGCATGGTCGGGTTCGCCACCAGGTCGCCGTCGCGCTGCCGGGCTTTCTCGGGATCGGTCGTCTGGATTACGCTGCCGAGCTTGACGGCGAGCTCGATGTAAGCCCGCACGTGCTCCATCCGCTCCGTCTCGTAAGTATCGAGAAGTTCATCAGGCGCGTCATCGGAAATGACGTCACGCAGTTTCCAAGCTAGATTGCCGGCGTCGCGCAGACCCGAGCACATGCCCTGCCCCAGGAACGGCGGCATTTGGTGCGCGGAATCGCCGGCCAGCAGCAAACGGCCGCACCGCCACTTGGTCGAAAGCGCCGAATGAAATGTATAGACGACCGCGCGTTCGATGGTCGAGGCGTCGGGCTCGATGTTCCACGGCTTTAACAGGCCGTAGATTCGCGCGGGCTGAACCACGGCTGCGGGATCGTCCTGCGGCATCAGCATGAACTCCCAGCGATGGCGTTTGCCGGGCATCGGGATGAACGTCGTCGGCCGCGCCGGATCGCAATACTGGATCGCATCGACCACCCGGCCGGTCTCGTCGGCGGCCTCGGGCACGCCGGTCGGCGGATGCTCGAGAATCATGTCGAGGACGATCCATCGCTCGTGCGACCGGAGGTCCTGCAGCGCCGCGCCCATAAAACGCCTGACCGTCGAGCGCGCACCGTCACAGCCGATGACGTAGCGGGCGTTGACCTCCATAAGCGTCCCAGAAGCGAGATTTTCGTAGCGTATCCGCACGCCGTCGGCGCGCTCGTCGAGCGCGAACGCTTCGCTGCGTAACCGCGCATCGATCGACGAAAGCCGCGCAACGCCGTTGCGCAGAACTGTCTCCAACTCCGGCTGGTAAAAACGGTAGGCGTTGTTCCAGCCTTCTGCCGCCTGGCCGGCGCGGGTGATTAAGAGGATGAGTTTGCCGTCGGCATTGACGTGGCGGATGTTGCGACTCACATCGAGCTTCGGCAGCAACTCGTCCGCCAGACCCATAGTCTGGAAGAGACGCATGCCCTCGCCATCGAGAGAGACCGCGCGAGGCAGGTGATAGACCGACGGCTCGCGTTCGAGCACAACGACCTTGAGGCCGCAGCGGCCAAGCAGGTTTGCCAGGCTCGCGCCGACCGGACCAAAGCCGACGATGCAGACGTCGAACTCGGGCGATGACATCGCCGTCAAGGTTTATCGCGGCCGATCTTGGCGGCGAGCTCCGCCTGGAACTTCTCAATGGGCTTGAAACCCGGCGCGCCGCGGCAGAAAGCGTCGGATTTGGCGCGAATCTGATCGGCCGGCAGCGATAGGTCGAGATCTTCAATGCAGGGTTGATCGATATACCACTGCGTGTCGCAAAACACTTCCAACCGGTTTCCTTCCGGATCGCGGAAATACAGCGACCAAGCGTTGCCATGATCCATCGGCCGCAGGTCGGTGACGGTGGGCTCATTCTTGACCCGCTGCCAGATCGCTTGGAGGTCTTCCACCGACGCGACGCGAAACGAAATTTGGTTGATGTGGTTGAAGCCGAGTTCCCTGGGCCGTCCGGCGACCAGCGCGACCTGATGGTGATCCTTGGGATCCCAGCTTGTGAACACGATGTCGGAGCCGCGAACCTTGCCGCGATCGGTTACGGTAAATCCGAGAACGCGCGTGTAAAAGTCCTCCATCAGCGGCAAGTCGTGAACATAAAGCCCTATGTGGCTCATGCTCAACGGGACGCGTCGCGACGGTTCGCGATGAGACGTCGTCGCTGCGGGAGATGAAGTAGCGGACATTAAGTCCTCCCTTGCTGTTTTGCCTAAAAAATTAGTGTCGGGCAGCGCCGGCGGCCAGCAATCTTGACTGATTGTCCGCACAGTGGACAATACCCTAACCGGGACGCAACCATGGCGCAACGCAGCGGCAAAGCACGTGATGGCGGCGTACGTTCGCTGGAACGCGGCTTGGCACTGCTCGTCGCCATGAACCGGCGCAAGCTGCCGTCCGTCGTTGAACTTTCTCGCGACACCCATCTTCCGCGGCCAACCGTGTATCGGCTTCTGGAAACGCTGAGCCGAGCCGGATTCGTCGCCCGTAGCAGCCCGCATGACCGCTATTGCCTTACCAGCCGGGTCCGGGTCCTGACTGCCGGCCTCACCGAAGAGGATTGGGTTACCGACATTGCCACTCCGCTGATGTCGCAATTGACGCGGCAGCTGGTGTGGCCCGTGGCCCTGATGACGTTCGAGCAAGGGCGCATGCTAGTGCGCCAGACCACTCACGAGGCCAGCACGCTATCAATCGATCACGGCATGGTTGGACGAATGTTGCCGATGCTGCGCACAGCCGCAGGCCGTTGCTATCTCGCGCTCTGCTCCAGCCGGGAGAGGCGGGCCATCCTCGGCATGCTCGCACGATCCAAAGCGAGCGAGGACCGCGGTGCGCGCGAACCTCAACGTTTGACCAAGCTATTGGACGCGATCCGAGCCAGGGGCTACGAAGTCCAGGATCGCGAAATCAATCCGAAGACGACCGGCATAGCGGCGCCGATCAAAATCGGGCCACGCTTGCTTGGCTGCCTGTCGCTGATCTGGATTTCGTCCGCAATGACCATCGAAAAGGCTGAAGCGGAAATTCTGCCCTTGCTGAAATCGACTGCCGACCGCATCGCCGAAGCGGTTCACGACCGAACACTGAATGATGTCGTGTCGGGGTGAGTGTGCAGACTCTAACGCACCAGAAGATGCGGCAGCCAAAGAACAATCCCTGGCAACATAATGAGAATTATCAGCACCGCAAAATCGGCGATAAGAAACGGAACCACGCCGCGATAGATCGTCCGCATAGAAATTTTCGGCGCGATAGCGTGCAACAAGAACACGATGATCCCCATCGGCGGATGGATCAGCGCCATTTCCACCTGGATGAGGCAAATGACGCCCCACCACAGCGGGTCATATCCCAGATTGACGACGATTGGCAGCACCAGAGGCAGCGTAATTAGGATCGAGGACATCTCCTCAAAGAACGTCCCGAGCAGGATGTAGACGGCCGTGAGCGTAAAGATGACGCCAAGCGGCGGGAAGTGATGGCCCTCGATCCACTGAATCAAGGCCTCCGGCACATGCGCGAGGTTGATGAAGTAGGTGAAGATCGGAGCGGCCATCAGGATCAGATAAAGCATGGCGGTGACCGATCCCGCCTCATACATGCCGGTCACAAGGTTGTCGAAACTCAATCGGCGCCGGGCTGCAGCAAACAACAGCGCCAGAATCGCCGCGGCTGAGGCCGCCTCATTTACCGTGAAGACGCCGCTGTAGATGCCGACAAACACGCCGAGCAGGAGTACAAGCGACGGCGCCGCACGTCGCATAGCATCCAGGCGTTCATTCCACGAAACGCGCGCGCTGACCGGGGCGATTTGCGGTCTTCGCCGCACCACCACTGCGATGGCCGAGAGATTGAGCCCGATGGTGATCAAGGCCGGCACGATTGCGGCGACGAACATGTCGAGAATGAACGTCTTCGCGACCACGCAATAAATGATCATCACTAGCGAAGGCGGAATCAGCGATTTCAGCGTTCCACCCGCGGCGATCACTCCGGTCGAGAAGGCGGGCGAATAACCGCGGTCAAGCATCTGCGGTAGAGCGACTTTACCGAACGTTGCCGCCGTCGCCGTGCTGGATCCGCAGATTGCGCCAAATGCTGCGGAGCCGCCGATCGTGGCGTAGGCGAGCCCGCCACGACGATGTCCGAGAAACGCCGCGGCAGCACGATAAACATCCTCCGAAAAACCGGCCATGCTCGCGAAAACGCCCATCAACAGAAAGAGAGGTACTGCGGCAAGATCTGTGCTGGACAGGACATAAGACGGCTCCTGGGCGAGAAACGAAAAGGCCGGCATCCAGCCGCCGCCTTGCAGCGCGAAACCGACGACCCCGACTGTCATCATGGCAAAGCCGATGGGTACCTGAAGCAGGATCAGTGCGAACAATGCGGCGATTCCGAGCGCGCCTATCAGTGCCGGTTGCAAAGCCTTCTCCCCGACGCTTCAGTCAACCGCTATCGTTACATCATCGCGATAATCGCCGCGTGCCGTCCTTATAATGACAACGATCTGCAGCAGCGTGCTGACCCCGAGAATGAGCGCGACGGCGGCCCACACCGGCGCCGTCGGAATCCGCAGCATCCACGTAGCTGTACCGGATGCGTGCGCTTGGTTCGCTAGGAGCACGAAGCGCCACGTCATCAGAGCAAGGATTACCGCCACCAGGATTGCGGCGGCAACGTCGGCGATGCGTCCGGCACGACGTCCGGCGAGGTTGGCGAGGAATCGAATGGTGATGTTGCTGCGCTCGACGATCGCGACGGGCACGCAACAGGCGACCGCGAAGGCGGCAACCAACGAAGCGGCATCGCGGACGAAGTCGATCGGGCTGGCGAGGAAAAACCGCAGCAGCCCGTCCGCTATCGTCAAGGCCGCAAAGCACAGGAGCGTGCCGAGACCCAGCACCACGAGCGCCCGCGATACAATCCTCGTTGCCCGGTCGATGCGCGCCATCGTCTGTTCAGCCGTACCCCGGCACACCACGATCGGCCAAGAAATGCCGGCATGTCCATTCGCCGTCCCGGCGACGGCTCGGTTGCGTCAGGCAAAACAGAATACAGTCTCGCGCTAGCCCTTGCTCTCGCCGCGCACGGCCGCAAGCTCGGCATCGAGTACAGTCTTGAGTTCCTTGTGCCGCGGGTTCTGCGCCACCCATTCCTCGCGGACCGGCGTCAACAGCGCCTGCGCTCTGTCGAGCTCGGCTTGAGAAGGAAATACGACCTTGTTCTTGGGATTACCCTTGAGCTTCTCAAGATTGGCCGCATTGTAGCTGGTGATGGATTCGATCCAGACCTTGGTCAGCGCATCGCCGGCGTTTTTCCTGATGACGTCCTGCGCGACTGCCGGCAAGGATTCGAATTTCTTCTTGTTCATAAGCACGGCCAGCGGAACCGAGCCGAGACCAATGAAGAAGTGATTGTTGGTGACCCGGTCGAGGCCGAAATCGAAGAACGGGGCCATATGTGACGTCGTGCCGCTGATGGTTCCCCGGCTGACAGCCTCAGGAATTTCGGTAACCGGCATCCCGATCGGTACGGCGCCGAATGCGCGCAATGCCGCGCTTTCCATCTTGCTCGACGCCCGAATTGTCTTGCCCTTGAGGTCCGCGATCGAATTAACCGGAAAGTTGGTGTGTATCGAATAGGGCGCGGTACCCCATAAGCCGATGACGTAATAGTCGCCGTAGTCGTTGAGCGCCTCGTGCTTGTCGAGCCGCGTAGCAACCAACGACGACTCGCGCAGATCCCGGAACATTCCGGGTAGCTCCAGGACTTCGGTGTCGGGAAAACGACCCGGGGAATAGGATTGCACGACCCAAGCAACGTCGGCGACACCGTCGAGCACCATTTGCGGCTGCTGCCCGGGACTGCGGCCGAGCGCGCCGTTGGGAAACAGATCGAACACGACCGCGTTGTTCGTCTCACGCTGCACCGCTTCGGCGAAAGGCTTCATCACGGTACGGAATGTCACCTCGCTGTCCGGGGTGAACACTGCCCATTTAAGGTGATCATCTGCCCGGGCAAGCTTGCCGCCAATCATGGCGGCTGTGGGCATCGCCACGGCGTTGGTCAGAAACTTGCGGCGGTCCATTTCATCCTCCCCTTATTTTGCGTCTTTATCCGCGAACGCTCAAGCCTCCGCGTCTCTGCGCTCCCAAGTGATATAGGAAATACGCCTTCGAGCAGCAGCAAATGCTTGGTCGGGCGTTTCTCCCGGGCAAGCTTTTTAAGGTGACTTGTTGACCGCAGTGTGCCGCACCATGGCCCAGCAATACAACGGCGCCGGCATGGGAGTCCACGGTGCGGACCGGCCGAGATACCAATCGGACGCACCATCTTCGGTCCTTGGCTGTCATCGCCAAACCCTCGCCGGGCCCGATCTGGGCTGCGTCCACGGCACGGACAAATCACCGGAAGAGTTTGCGCCGCGCGCGACAGCAGCTTATCCAATCGAAAAAGACCGCTTGGCGGGGCGCTCACCGGAACAGTCGCCAGGGAGATGCGTGATGAGAATGAGTACCGACCGAATTTTGACGAGTCACTCTGGCAGCCTGCCGCGTCCCGACGAGTTGATTGAAGCCAACCTCGCACGCGAGACGGGCGCAACAGTCGACGAGCAGCGCTTCAAAGAACAGCTCCGATCGGCCGTCGCGGAGGTGCTCCGCCGACAGCAGGCAGTCGGCGTCGACATTCCAAACGACGGCGAATTCGGCAAATCGATGGGGCACCGAGTAAACTATCGTGCGTGGTGGAGCTATTGTTTCAATCGTCTCAGTGGACTTGATCTGGGCGGGCCAGGTTTGTACGACGCTCCACCGAGGCGAACCCGCCCTGGCGAAATCGTGCTCACGAGCCCAGCTGATCGCCGCGACCGAACAAAGTTCGCTGACGTCTATAACGATCCCGATGGCAGCGTATATACCGGACCGCGGGCTGCGCATTGGCCGGTCTGCGTCGGCCCGGTCTCATACAACGGGCAAGCGGCAATCAAAGCCGACATCGCCAATTTTAAGGCGGGGCTCGAGGCTTGCGGGGTTGAAGAAGGCTTTATGACGTCGGTCGCACCTGGGAGCGCCGCGCGGCTGGCTAACTTTTATTACAAGACCGACGAAGAGTTCCTGTTCGCTTGCGCGGACGCCTTGCGCGAGGAATACGAGGCGATCGTTGACGCCGGCTTAATCCTTCAGCTCGACGATCCGGCCATGGCCGATAACTGGGACATGGTCAATCCTGAACCGTCAGTGAAAGATTACCGCAGGTTTTCAATGGTGCGGGTTGAAGCGTTAAACCACGCTATCAAGGACCTCCCATCGGATCGTATCCGCTTTCATTTGTGCTGGGGTAGCTGGCATGGCCCGCACACGACCGATATTCCTCTGCGCGACATTGTCGATGTCATGTTGGCGGTCAACGCGCACGCTTACTCGTTTGAGGCGGGAAACGTCCGCCATGAGCACGAGTGGACGGTGTGGGAGGAGGTCGCACTGCCGGACGGCAAGTTCATTTTGCCCGGCGTAGTCAGCCACGCGACCAACGTAGTCGAACACCCAGAACTCGTTGCTCAGCGCATTGTTCGATTTGCCAACATCGTCGGCAGAGAGCGCGTCGTCGCCTCGACCGATTGCGGGCTCGGTGGTCGCGTCCACGCTCTGATCGCTTGGGCGAAACTTGACGCGCTCAATCAAGGGGCGGCGCTAGCGAGCCGCAAGCTTTGGGGCAAGTGAGATAACACAGCCAGTCCGCTGCCCGGCGCCGCCGCCCGCTCCACGTGAGCAGCTTGCGGCACTGGCAAAAGGCGTAGTGTTTGATGCAAAGAAACTGTGGCGATCGCCTCAGGGAGAACGAAAACGTGAAGCGAAGCATCGATCGCATTCTCACCACCCACGCGGGCAGCCTGCCCCGTCCGGAAGACTTGATGGAGCTCTATCGGGATGACGCGCCCGACTCTCGTTTGCTGTCGCACCTTCAATCGGCGATTGCCGATGTGGCGAAACGCCAGGCCGATAGCGGAATTGATATTGTCAATGACGGCGAATTCGGCAAAGCCATGCGTCGGGCGGTCGATTTCGGCGCTTGGTGGTCATACGTCTATGATCGGCTGGCGGGCTTCTCGGTTAGAACGGAAATTGCCGAGAAAGGCCGCGCTGCGTGGACGTTCGGCAGCAAGGAGCGCAAAGAATTCGCCGAATTCTACGCCGAGGACGGCGGCATGGGCCGCGCCCAAACCGGTAGCAGCAGCTCGCGGATGTTCGGGCTCACCTGTACCGGGCCCGTCAAATACGTCGGGCATAAAGCGATCCGGCGCGACGTCGAACTCCTTACGTCAGCGATCCGCGGCCTCCGCATCGAAGAGGCGTTTATCACGGCGGTGTCGCCAGCAACGTTGCAGATCCTGGCGAACGAACACTATAAGAATCAGCAGGAATATACGTGGGCGTTGGCGGAGGCGATCGGCGAAGAGTACAAGACGATCGTCGATGCCGGATTCATCTTGCAGATCGACGATCCGGCCTTGGTCGATATCTGGGACTGGTGGTTCTCGCTCAAGGGCGACACGGCCGGCTACCGGAAGTGGGCGGAATTTCAAGTTGAAGCAGTTAATCACGCGTTGCGGGGAATCCCCGAAGACCGCGTGCGCTTCCATATCTGCTGGGGGAGCTGGCACGGCCCGCATACCGGCGACGCACCGCTCAAGCAGATTGCGGATCTATTGCTGCGGGTCAATGCGCAAGCTTACTCGATCGAGGCAGCCAATGCTCGTCACGAGCACGAATGGAAGGTCTGGAAGCACGTTAAGCTTCCCGACGGCAAACTTTTGATCCCCGGTGTTGTCAGCCATGCAACCAACATTGTGGAACATCCTGAACTGGTCGCCGATCGCATCGTCCGATTTGCGCAAGTTGTCGGTCGTGAAAACGTGATCGCCGGTACCGATTGTGGCCTCGGGGGGCGCATCCATCGGCAACTCGCATGGGCGAAGCTTACTGCGTTATCCGAGGGCGCAAAGCTCGCCAGCAAGGAACTCTGGCATTAATGCCGATGATTGTCGGGCGCGCGGAACGGGGGCAGAGTCGGCGGTGCTGGCCGTGTAATGTCGCGCGTTTATGACCTAGGCCTGACCAAAAATTCCGCGGTCCACAGGGCGCTTGGTGGAACGAGCGCGAACAGGGCGCTTGGCGGAGGGAGTGTCTGCACATAAGCAGAAATATCAATTGACTACAAATCCGCCGCGTTTTGTACCCGCAAATTTACCCATGAAGAAGCGCCGGATTGCAGCGATCAGTGGCGAACGTCGGCGGCGTGTGAACGCTGAACCTTCGGGGGCGCTCGTTTATTTTGTGTACGGTTCGATTTCAGGCTTGGGTGATATCTGCAGCGGCGATCCAGTCGAGCAAGCCGCGGTCGTGTCCGCGTGGTGCGATGAGCGAGAGCCCTAGCGGACAATCCTCCATTGTGCCGAGCGGCAATGAAATTTGCGGCAAGCGCGCCAGGCCGGCGATGCAAAGGAGTGTGAAGGCGCGCGCGCGGAAAACCTCGAGTTCGGCGATAGGTGTCGCCAGCTTAGGCGCGACGCCCGGCGCAGTCGGCAGGCACAGTATGGTGTCATCGCCAAGCAGTGCGTCCATATGTCGGGCGACGTCCTCGCGCAGCCGCCGCATGCGCACGACCGCGGCGGCGTCGATAGTGCGCGTCCAGCAGAACCGCTCGGCAATTCCGGGACCAAAACCTGGATCGTGGGCGTCAATCCAAGCGCCATGCCGGCGCCGGATTTCGTCACCTTGCAAGATGCGGAAAATTTCTGGCCATGCTGCCGGATCGCCAGTGTAAACGCTGACTTTATGGTGATACGCGAACGCTTCTTTCAGGCGCTTGACCGCTCCGACCAGCGCAGTTGCGACTTCAGAACCGGCGAAAGCAAAGGCGTCTTCGGCAATTAAGAGACGCCTAGGCACGAAGTCTGGTGTCACCGGCAGTAGCGCGGCGCCAACACGCCGCATGGTTTGTACATCCCGCGCAAACCATCCGACCGTGTCGAAGCTCGCGGCGAGATCAATGATCCCGTCGGCGGGAATGAGGCCATGGGTGGTGCGGATGCCATAGATGCCGCAATAGCTTGCCGGCAGACGAATAGAACCCCCGCAATCCGTGCCGAGCGCGAAGTCGACGAGGCCGCCTGCGACGGCGGCGGCCGAACCGCTTGACGAACCGCCCGGAATCCGTCCCGGCGCGTTCCGATTGACCGGCGTGCCGTAATGGATGTTTTCGCCGTTAAGACTATAGGCCAATTCGTCGGTGTGGGTTTTGCCGATCATCCGCGCACCCGCGGCGAGCAGGCGCTCGACCGACGACGCGGTCCGGCCGGCCGGCGCATGCGTCTCGAGCCAGACCGGATTGCCGTTGCCGGTCCGATAACCGTCAATGTCGAACACATCCTTGACGGCGTAACTTAGGCCGTGCAGCGGGCCGGCGATCGCTCCGTCGAGTTCGACATGCGTGTGGCGGCAGAAGGCATTGTATGGATCTTGCTGGATCATTGCGGCCGGTGCAGCGTCGCCGCTTGCCGCGACACCGTTTTGCGGCCCCGCTTCAAAGCGTAGAGAACCGGCGTCACCTCAGCGACGGCCAGTTCCGGGCTTACCGAATTGAGTACCACGAGATCGGCGGACTTGCCGACGGCGAGGCCGTAATCGTCGAGCCGCATGATCCGCGCTGGCCGTTGCGTGACCATGTTGAAACATTCGCGCATATCGGCCTGTTTCCCGACCTGACAGACATTGGCGTAGAGATTCGCCATGCGCATCTGCGAGCAGTCACCGAACGGCGTGAACGGATTGAGGATATTGTTGCTCGAGAGCGAACAATTGACGCCGTGGTGCAACAGCTTGTGCGCCGGCACCACGCCCCGGGTGACATTGTAATCGTGCTTGTGCTGCCGCCCCATGAGATAGAGATCGGTCGCGGGCAACACAGTCAGCGCCACACCTGCGTCCGCAAGCCGCTTCGCCATGGCCTCAAATGCTGGCGGCGCAAGGCTCGTCGCCTTGGTGACGTGACCGATGGCGACGCGGCCGCCATATTGGAATTCCTGGGTGCGCTTGCAAACATGATCGAGCGTCATGCCGTCGGCGGTTGGGCCGAAATCAAGATGCATGTCGATATCGACATCGTAGTCCCGCGCAAGTTCGAAAATGCGATCAATCTGGCCTCGGGGATCGGTGTCGACGTACGGCGCGCCGCCGATGGCGCGGCAGCCGCACTCAAGACCCTCGACCAGCAGTTCATCGGTGCCGGGATTGTTGAGCAAGCCTTCTTGCGGAAAAATGCAAAGCTGAAGGTCGATGGCCCAGGCGTATTCTTTGATCAATGGTAGTACGCCTTCGAGCCCGCGCAGGCCCACGCCCGGATCGACTTCAACGTGCGTTCGCATATGTGTGGTGCCCTGCAGGATCGCTTTTTCCAGCGTGCGCACTGCGCGCGAATGAACGTCTTCGGGCGTGAAGGCTGTCTTGGCCTTGGCAGCCTCCGCGATTGCCTCATCAAGGTCGCCCTTATCCGACTTAACGCGATCGAGGATGCAGGATTTGTCAAGATGAATGTGGGTCTCGACGAAGCCGGGCGAAATGAGCCGCCCACCGAGATCGATGGTCTCGCCACCCGCGGCAAGGCCGGGCTCAATCGCAGCGATCCGCCCGCCAGCGATGCCGATATCGGTCAGCGCATCTTCGGCCCCTACCCTGCGCGCGTTTCTAAGAATGAGATCCATTTTTACCGGAGGCGGCGCGTTACACTTCGTTTCGCCGCCCAGACGTCTCGATATACGTCAGCACCTCATCGAGATCGACCACGTCGGCATAGCGGCGTCCGACATCGCGCAGGTTGTCGCGGTGGGGACCTTCATCGACATCGCCGCAACACGGTTCGGGCACGATGACACGAAAGCCATACGAAAACGCGTCGTTGATGGTGGCGCGCACGCAACCAGACGTATTACATCCGGAGACGATGACCGTGTCGACGCCCTCCTTGATGAAATACGAAGCAACCGGCGTATTAAAGAAAATCGACGGGGCCGTTTTGCAGACGATCATGTCGTAGTCGCGGTCATAGATGCGCGCGTCGAGTTCGGTGGAAGGGTGACCGTGATGGAATTCGTTGACTACCGCCGGAATCTTCCATAGTGGCGCATCGCGAGCGCTTGAATAGGCGATATAGCAGCAAACGACCGGCAATCCGGCTTTGCGCCCCGCTGCCACAAGCTTTGCCGTATTGTTGACTGCACGCTCAACCATCGGGCGGCCGCCTAATGGAAAGCGGCTATCCGTGAAACCCTTCTGAAAATCAACCACGACGATGCCAGCACGCCGACCGTAGCCGATCCGGTTGGCGTCGAAACCGATGTCCTTGTACGGGTCGCTCATTCTTCCGTCCCGAATGCCTCCACTATACCGGCGGTGGAAAAATAGTGAATGCCAGATCGAAGGTGCTACATTACGGCGTATCATGATCATTCAGACCGCACCCTTCGGCAGACCGCATTTAGCGGTGATGATGTATGAGCACACGGCGCTTTGCGGCCAGTTCGCGCGCGCTTTCGGCAACGACGAATTCGAGGCGCTGGCGCCATTTGACTTGATGGTCTATGTGATCGCCCACCATGATGCCGGCTGGACGGAGTTCGATCGCAATCCGGCCATCGACGCGAAGACTGGTCTTCCCTTCAACCTGATCGAGACACCGGCTGAGTACATCACGGCCACAAGCCGCCTATCGCCGGAATTCAACGAACGGCGGCACCCGTTCTGCGGCCTGATATCGAGCATGCATAGCTGGGGCCTTTACAACGGCCGCTACGGCCTCTCCGATCTGGTCCTGATCAAGAAATTTCCCGAACAGCAACGGCCGCTGGCCGAACGCATGCTCGACGGCGAGCTTGAGCGACAAAGACGGCTAAGGGCCGAGATCGGCAAGGATTCTGAGTTAGCCGGCCGGCTTGACGAAAAAAAGCTTTTTCAAAATTACAAACAGTTGCAATTTCTTGACACACTTGCCCTCTACTTCAATCGCATCCATCCCGACGAGCGTGGGTCGCAGACATTCGCGCACGTGCCCCGCAATGCGGAAGAAGACGCGTCGATAACGATCCGACCGGAGCGACCTGGCCTTTATTCACTCTCACCATTTCCGTTCGCGCCGGACGAAGCCGAATTCGCCTTCGCCGGCCGCCCTATTCACCCGCACGCAGACGAGACGAATGGTGGCTGGCCGGAGGCCCTCAAGAGGGCGCCAACAGAGTGGGAGACTTTCAAGCTGGTCTGCGTCTAATAATGACGACCGTAAGCCTTGTCGAATTCGGCGACCGTACCGAAGCCCATCAGTTGACTGAATTCACTGAACTTGTAGATGGGGACATTGGCTCCCGCGCTGGAGCCATGCTCGCGCAGGTGCCTATAGGCACCCCGCAACGCCTCGCCTGCCGCAAGGAAGCCGAAACTCGGGAAGATGGCGATCGAATAGCCAACGTCCTCCAAGGTTCTTTTGTCGAGAAGGGGTGTGCGGCCACCCTCGACCATATTGGCGACAATCGGCCGATCGAAACTTCGGCCGATCGTGCGCATCTCCTCGATGCTTTCCGGGCTTTCGACAAAGAGGACGTCTGCGCCGGCTTTAGCGTATCAACTCCGCACGGCGGAGAGCTTCGTCCAGGCCCAGCGTGGTGCGCGCGTCGGTGCGAGCGATGATCAGGAAGTCGCTGCTGTCCCGGCTCGAGACCGCGACCTTGATCTTGTCGACCATGTCTTGGATCGGTACGACCCGGCGGCCGAGCATGTGACCGCACTTTTTGGGAAACTCCTGGTCCTCAAGCTGAATAGCGACAGCGCCGGCCGCCTCGTAGCCGCGCACGGTGTATTGGACGTTGAGCAACCCGCCATACCCGGTGTCACCGTCGGCAATAAGCGGCGTGTTCGAGCCGTTGGCCAAAATCCCGACGCGGCTGACCATATCCGTGTAGGTAGCGATACCGGCGTCCGGCAATCCCAAGTGAGAAGCAACGGTACCGTAGCCGGTCATATAAAGAGCTTCGAATCCCACCTGGTCCGCGATGCGCGCGGAAATCCCATCGAAAATGCCGGGCGCGACCAGCAATTCCTTTTTCGTGAGACGCGCACGAAGATTCAAACGTTCTGGTTTGGTCATACTCGACGCTCCCATTGGCGAGGCACGCAAAGCCCGCGAAAATCCACTTAAGTGTGCTACGCATTAGAAACTGTGTACAGTTTCTTTAGCTTAGGAGGCTGCGGGTGAGCGAGGGGATCGACTTAGCCGCGCTCGAAAAGGTCCTGACATCGAGCGGCGTGAAGATTAGCCCGCAAGACATCGATGCTGTGGCCCGTTCGCTAGCGCGCATCTATGACGCTGCTGCGGCTCTGTTTCCGTCGTGCGCACTAGATGAAACCGCTGAGCGTTTCTTTCGGTTGCTCGAAGACGACGGGGCTGACGGGGCCGGTCCGTGAATCTGGGCGATCCTACGGCGCTCACTTTGCGGCAGGCGGCGAGCGCGATCGCAGATGGCCGATTGCACGCGGAAGCCCTGGTCGACGCCTGCCTCGATCGCGTCGAGCGCCTGCAACCGAGACTGAACTGCTTCATCCGTACGGCGTCACATCAGGCGCACGCAAAAGCCCGAACCGCCGATCTAGCCTTCAAAGCCGGGCAGATTAAGGGCCCCCTGCACGGCGTGCCCCTCGCGCATAAAGACATGTTCTATCGCGCAGGTGACGTTTGCACCTGCGGCTCCAAGATCCGCGCTGATTTCGTCCCCGGCCACACCGCGACCGTGCTGAAGCGGTTCGACGCCGCAGGCGCCATCGAACTCGGCAGGCTCAACATGGCGGAATTCGCCATGGGACCAACCGGCCATAACGATCATTTCGGACGATGCCGCAATCCCTGGCATCCGGACTACATCACTGGAGGCTCGTCCTCCGGCTCCGGCGCGGCAGTCGCAGCCGGACTCGTGTTTGGGGCGCTTGGTTCCGATACCGGTGGATCGGTCAGGTTGCCTGCAGCGGCGTGCGGCGTCGTGGGAATCAAGCCGACCTTGGGTCGCGTCAGCCGATACGGCGCGATGCCGTTGTCGCGATCGCTCGACTGTATCGGCGTCCTGGCGCGCAGCGTCGGCGACTGCGCGCGGCTGTTGTCGATCATTGCCGGAGCCGACAGCAATGACTGGCTGGCGAGTCATCATCCGGTCCCCGACTACGAGCGAAGCCTTGAACAAGCGGCCGACGCACGCTCGCTTGCCGGCATGACCGTGGGCGTGCCCGAGCGATATTATTATGACGGAATAGACAGTGAGGTGGCAGAGCTGCTTGCCGCGAGCCGCTCGGTGCTCGAAAACCGCGGGGCAACGATCGTCGACGTGCCGATGGGCGATCACGGTGCCGTCAATGATTTGTCCAACGCAATATTGTGGCCCGAGGGAGCGGCGCTGCATTTGCCATGGCTGCGCGATCGCGCACCGGATTACGCGCCCCAGACGCGCGCTCGTTTGCTGGTCGGTCTGGCCGTACCGTCCACGCTTTATCTTGACGCTGTTCGCGCACGGACGCACCTCCTCGAAACATTGCTGCAGCGGACGCTTTCCAAATGCGACATCCTGCATGTTCCGGTCCTGAAACGGCCAGTGCCGACGGCGGCCGAGACCGATGTCGGTGGTGGCGCGGCGATGCAGGAGATACTCGGGCAGATTGTCGCCACCACACGCCCGTTCAATTATTTCGGCCTGCCAGCGCTGTCGGTGCCAATCGGCTTTACCCACAACGGATTGCCGCAGGCGATGCAGCTCGTCGCCAGGCCATTTCGCGAAGACCTATTGTTTTATGCCGGCGCTGCGTACGAAGCCGCGATAAGCGGGTTCGCGGCGCGGCCGCCGCTTTAGTTGCTCCGCCGGCCGGCCGATCCAAGGCTAGCGCGTGGCGCGAACACGTCGCGCGCCATGTTGGCGTGCGTATTCGCGTAGTGACCGCCGTAAGCGTGCCGCTTGACGAAGACGCCGTCGCCGGCGCGGCCGACATAGTCGCCCTTCTCGACAATGACCTTGCCGCGTGAAATGACGGTTTCGGTGTAGCCTTTCACCTTGAAGCCTTCATAGGCGCTGTAATCGATATTCATATGGTGCGTGTGGCTGTTGAATGCGCTGATCGTTTCTTCACGATCCGGGTCAAATATCACGATATCGGCGTCGCTGCCGACCGCAATCGTTCCCTTCTTCGGGAACAAGCCGAAAATCTTTGCCGGCGCCGTCGAGAGCAAATCAACGAAGCGGTTGAGCGAGATGTTTCCCTTGCTTACGCCGTGGTGAAAAATCAAACTCGTTCGGTTCTCGATTCCGGGACCGCCGTTGGGAATCTTGCTGAAGTCGTTCTTGCCCAGTTCTTTTTGTTCCTTGAGACAGAATGGGCAATGATCGGTCGAGATGACGTCGAGTGCGTGCGAGCGCAGGCCTCCCCACAGCTCGTCATGATTCCATTTTTCGCGCAGTGGCGGTGTCAGGACGTATTTGGCCCCGTCGAAGCCCGGCTCGTCATAGCGATCGACATCCAGCAGCAAATACTGGGGACACGTCTCGGCGTGGGCCATCACGCCGCGCGCCTGCGCCAGGCGCAGCTCATAAAGCGCATCATAACAGCTCAGATGCACGATATAGACTGGCGCACGCGCTACTTCGGCGATGGCAAGCGCGCGGTGTACGCCTTCTGCTTCCAATCGGGTCGGACGCGTCAGCGCGTGATATTTCGGCTCGACGTGACCCTGTGAGAGCGCGATCTTGACCAGTTCGTCGATCACGACGCCGTTCTCGGCATGCATGCAGACCAGTGTTCCGTCCTCGCCGGCTTTTCGCATCGCGCGAAAAATCGTGCCGTCATCCGACAGCAGTGCGCCCGGATAAGCCATGAACAGTTTGTAGCTAGTGACGCCATTGTCAGCGAGGCTGCGCATCTCGCCGATCCGCTCCTGCGGCATGTCGGTGACGATCATGTGGAAGGCATAATCGACCGCCGTTTTCCCCTGGGCCTTGGCGTGCCAATCGTCCAGCGCTTTGAGCGTAGAGGTTCCGCGCGTTTGCACGGCAAAATCGATGATGCAAGTGGTGCCGCCATGAGCTGCCGCGCGCGTGCCCGTCTCGAACGTATCGGACGTCACTGTCCCGCCAAACGGCAATTCCAGGTGCGTGTGCGGATCGATGCCGCCCGGGATCACAAGCTTGCCGGTTGCATCGATTTTCTTGTCCGCGTCGATCACCAGATCTTTGCCGATCAGGGCAACAGTCGAGCCATTGATGAAGATGTCGGCATGATAATCATCGACCGCGGTGACAATGCGTCCATTCTTGATCAAGACACTCACTTTTCGCGCTCCCCGTGCGTTTGACAGCCCCCGGTTCTGATGTATCATTCGGAAATTGAAGCGGCGCACAAGAGCTTTGACTTACGCCGCAACCGGGCTTCAATAACACAAAGCGCTAATTGGGCTTCTTCAACATCAGGAGGCGGGCATGGCGTACGAAGGCCCCGGAAATATTCGACAAGGACTGTGGTCGCGCAGATCGTTTATGAAATCCACGGCGGCCGGCGTAGCCGCCGGGGCCATGGCGGCAACCAACTTTCGCATAGCGGAAGCAGCCGACGGCTTGCGCAGCATCGGTCTCGGCGTGAGTGAAATCAACGAGATCCAGGGCCAGGCATCAAAGGATCTGGGTTTCACCGTCTCCGGCCAGGCGATGGGTTACGGCGAAATGTTCGGCAAGATGCTGAACCAGAACGACCAATATGAAATCGCCGAGGGCTACTATAACGACATGGACGTGATGCTGCCGGCCAAGGTCTGGCAGCCGATCGACACCAAGAAGCTGAAGGATTGGGACAAGGTCACCAACCTGACGAAGACCGGGAAACTGACGCCGGAGTTGAGCGTTGGCCAGGGCGACGCACCCTACTTGTTCTTGTGGGTCGACGAGAATGGCAACAAGACGAAGGGGCCGTCCCAGTACATCAGCATGTGCCCGGCGTGGCACAATGCCGACTCCCTCGGGTACAACCCGAAGGCAACCGGGAGACCTATCGAAAGCTGGGGCGAGCTGCTTAACAAAGACTTCAAGGGCAAAATCGCGCTCATCAACGTGCCGCAGATCGGAGTCATGGACGCTGCGCTGGCGATTGAGGCGCTCGGTCTCAAAAAGTTCGCCGACAAAGGCAATATGACCAAAGCGGAGATCGACTTTCTTGTCGATTACCTCATCCCGCTCAAGAAAGCCGGACACTTCCGCGCCTTTTGGGAAAACTTCGGCCAGTCGGTCAACCTTATGGTCAATGGCGAAGTCGTGCTGGAAAGCATGTGGTCGCCGGCCGTCGCGGCGATCCAGGCCGAAGGCGTTCCCTGCGTTTATGCCTTCCCGAAGGAAGGCATGCGCGGCTGGCACGGCGGCCTCGCCATCTCCGCCAAGGTCAAGGGCAAGCAGCTCGACCAAGCGTACGAGTATATCAACTGGTGGCTCACTGGCTGGCCTGGGGCGTTCGTTGCACGGCAGGGCTATTATCACTCCGTGCCGGAGAACGCGAAAAAGTTCCTCGATGCGGCCGAATGGGACTACTGGTACGAGGGCAAAGCCGCGGCGAAGGATCTGTCCGATCCGTTCGGCACTGTCATCATCAAGAAGGGCGACGTCCGGTCAGGCGGGTCGTACTGGAACCGGTATTCCAAGATCGCGGTCTGGAACTCGCTGATGGACGAGAACGACTATCTCGTTAAACGGTGGACGGAATTCCTCACGGCGTAGGCTGTGAGGCGCTCCAGCAGGGATTACGAAGTGAAGCCGCCGGCCATTAGCGCCGGCGGCGGTACGTTTGGGCTAGGTTGACGCGTGACGACGCTAGAGACTTACGCAAAACTGGCAAGCCATCCGTCCATTTCGCGCGGCTTGATCGGCGGCGCGCCGGTCGTCCACGGCGAAGACGACGTCAAGCGCAAATACCGGCGCGAGCCCGGGTTTCCCGTGCCGATTTTAATTGCGCCGGCGACGTTGTGGCTCGTCGTCTTCCTTGTTTTACCACTGATATCGATCTTCGTTTTCAGCTTCTGGAGAACGACCGGCCACGGCATGGCGCCGGCTTTCACTCTCGAACATTACCGGGCGTTTTTTGTCTCGGAAGGATTTTTTGATCCCAATAAACAGGAGTTTCTAACTCCCTCAATTTTCATCCGGACATTGTGGACAACGTTTCGCTTCACGATCACCGCGATGGCGATCTGCCTGATCCTCGCCTATCCGCTGGCCTATTTTCTGTCCATGCAAGTGCAGGATTTCAAATGGCAGCTCGCACTCTTCCTGCTGGCCATGGTGCCGTTTTGGACCAGCTATCTCATTCGTGCGGTCGCCTGGCTGCCGATGCTCGGCCGGCACGGGCTGATCAACGAGTTCCTGATTGATATCGGCGCCATCGAAGAGCCCGTAAGCTTCTTTCTTTATTCGGAATTCAGCTACACGATGGCGCTGGTCCAGCTTTATGTCGTGCTGGCGGTGGGACCGATTTTCTTCTCGCTGGCGAAGATCGATCGCACGCTGCTTGAGGCCGCGCGCGACATGGGCGCGACCCCGTTCCAGATTTTTCGCGAAATTATTTTCCCGCTGTCGTTGCCGGGCATCGCCATCGGCATGATCTTCGTGTTCGTCATGGTTATGGGTGAGTTCGCCACCGCCGTGGTCGTCTATGGCGGCAAGACATCGACCACGGGGACCGTCATTTTGAACTATTACGTGATCGCAAATTATCCGTTTGCCGCGGTAAACGCGATCATGCTGATGCTGGCGATGATGATCGGCGTCGTCGTCATCCTTCGCGTTGTCGATATCCGCAAGGAACTATAACGATGGCCCGCTCGACGCCGGAGCGCCGCCGCAAGACCCGCATCAAGGCGGGATTCAGCGTCTATTACGCGATCTTTCTGATTTTCGTTTACGGACCGATGTTCGCCATGTTCACGCTGTCCTTTCAGGGGCCGCGCGGCGGCGTGACCTTCCCGATGCGCGGTCTGAGTTTCGTATGGTGGGAACGGCTCGCCGGTCCGTCCGCAGTGGGCGACATAAAAAGCTCGCTGGTACGCTCGCTCATCCTCGCGGTAATCGTGATGGTGGTCACGGCCATCTTTTCCACCATGCTGGCGATGGCATTCCGCAAGAAGTTTCACGGATCCAACGTCCTGTTCTACGCAGTGATGGCAGGCCTGATGGTGCCGGGCGTTCTGCTTAGTCTCGGACTAGCATCATTGCTGCGCGTGATCGGCATTCCACCCGGATGGTGGTATTCCGGCCTCGGCGTCCATGTGGTCTGGACCTTGCCATTCGGCTTCCTGGTGATGATGGCAGTGTTCAACCGTTTCGATGCGCGGCTGGAAGAAGCGGCGCGCGATATGGGCGCCGACGAGTGGACGGTGTTCAAGGAAGTAACGCTGCCGCTCATCACGCCGGGTATTGTCGCTGCCGGCCTTTTTGGCTTTACGCTGTCATACGACGAATTCGCCCGCACGACATTGTTAGCGGGGGCACAAAACACGCTTCCGCTCGACATCAACGCGGCCATGACGCAGCGTGTACAGCCGACAATTTTTGCGCTTGGTACGGCTTCGACAATATTTTCTTTGCTGATGATCGGCGTGTTTATTGTGATCTATACGATCCTGTATCGGCGGTCCCGCTAGCCGCAGGCGCCTGGCGGATGACCTTGAGCACCCAGTAAATCAAACAGAAAATCACGGTCAGAATGACCAGCGCGGCCACCGCGCCGAGCCGCTGGCCGAACTCACCCAACGAATAGTCGCCGTTTAGCAAGTAGGCGCAAAGAATAAGCAGCGACTGCGCGGCGGCGCCAGCGCAAAATAGCACCGCGATGAAAGCCGATCCGCGCAACGACGCCAGCACCATGCCGTCGACGCTGTGCCGCTGCACGATATAGAGCCGGTAAGCTCGCCAATGGTAGCCGCAAAAGCCGACTATGGCCGCGATCAGGACGACCCAGAACATCGCGTTGTCGTATCGGAGCCCGTTGATAACGAGCGTGAAGAAGTCCTCGAACGGTTTGTAGAAATACAGAAAGATCAAAATGACGATGAACGCCACATAACCCACAAGCGCCCAGAACAATCGCCAACCCGACATTTTGCATCAGCCCCTGGTTATTTTTGCGGATCTTTCGGTCTACCGCACAATGAAAGCTAACTGGACCATGTCACGCCGGTGACGGCAAGAGGGCAACGCGAACCCCCGGTTCATGTAAATCCTCATTAAACCGACTTCACCGAGACGATCAGCAGGACAGCATACGCGATCACAAAGATCGTATCCTTGATCGCCGGCAAGGTCTGACGCTCTTCCGAAGAAGAAATCAGCGTAACGACTTCAAGTATGAAGAACGTTGCGGCGAGGATCAGAAACGGCCACATCGATCCCCACCAGGAAGCCGCCGCGGCAACGCCCTGAACCGACTGCCAGATCAAAAGCAGCAACGGCAAGATGATCAGGTACGCGTAGCCCGCAAGGAAGCGGCCGCGGCCGGCACCGCGGTCAATCAGCCAAAAAACGGCGAAGAACAGCACCACGTTGAGAATGTCCCAAAAGCTCGCGGCATAAGCTTCGGGCTTCGCAACACTGCGAGCATTCAAAAAGGCCACGACCAGTAGAAACACGAGGAGATCGCAGAGCAACCACTCGCGCAGCGACTTTGCCCCACCCTTTCCCCAGGTGCGCGTTGCCTTATCAAACAACAGCACCAGCGAAACGCCCAGGCTGGCGGGATAAATCAGGCCGCTGATCAGGGCGAATTGTGCGGCAGCGGACAGCGCAATCCAGCACAACAACACAACCGCCGTCGCCAAGCCGAGCAAGCCGAGAACCCGCATCGGCGAGGCGCTCGGCGCCACCACCGCGCTTCCCGGCACCGCCTCCGGCGATGTCGCTGCCGTCGTGCGCCGTTGCGTTGGACGCTGCGAGAACTGAACCAATGCGTAGACGAACGACACCGCAATGCCGACGACAGCGAGGGCCACCATCACCGCGCCGAAAATGATCGCGCGCGTGTCGGAGCGCCAATCGCCAATCGCTTCGCCCCAGACCCAATGGGTGCCTCTGGAAACAAGCCAGATCGCGAACGCCGCTATCGCGGCCAGCAAAATGAGTGCCAGCGTGAACTCATACCAACGCGGCGATTGCTCCGGCTGCCCGCCAGCGTTTACCGCGGCTTTCTGCCCTTGCGGCGCGCGTACGATGAGCGCGATTAGAAAGGCGAGAATGCCGATAATGCCGGCAACGACCATCGCCTCTACAAAATTTGTCGCTCTTTGTTCCAAGGCCGATCCGATCTTTTCGCCGCGCTAAAGCCCTTCGCGCATGAGCGTCTCGATGCATTTGCGCAAACTGTCGTTGGCTGTTTGCTCCAGCAATTCCCCGAGCGAGCGGCCTTGCTGTACGGTTTCGACCGCCGTTTCGCGCACAGTCGTTCCATTCGCGCGCAATTGGCCGATCACTTCTATCCTGCCGCCATGAGCGCTGTGCCGCACGATTTCGAAGCTCCAGGCGCTGCCGTAGGCGCCCCGCAAACCGCGCAGCGCGTCGGTTAGCGATCGGCCGTTTCCGTTGGCGGGGACCGAAGCGGAGGTTGGTTGGACGCCCGGAGCGCGCAGCCTGGTGGATGTGTCCCGCATGGAAGGTCCGGGTACGCGCGACCGTGGTTTCACCGTCGACGGCGCGACCGCAGCCTCCGACCCAGCGGCCAGCGTTCTCGCCGTCGATTGTGGGGCTGACCGCATGCGTTCGCGTAACGCTTTCGTCGCCGCCTCATCGACGGTTTCTGCGACAGTATCGACGATCACACCATAGGCGAGACGGGCGTGCTCGACGCTGCAGAAGCGGTCGAGTACGTCGTCAAGGACTTTCGCCGCCGGCCGCTCGAGCGGATCGCCGAAGCCGCCGCCGCAGGGACCGTAAAACACGTGAACGTCGCCGGCGGCAACCCGCATGCCCGAAAACTTCGCCGGCATGTGCTTGATGTCGTTCGGGCGCGCGACGTTATAGATGTCGACTTTGCCAACCTGGCCGGAAGCGCCCCCAAATATGCCCCATGGCACATCATAGTGCCGCTCATTCTCATGCGTAATGAAGGCGTCGGTGAGAACGCGCTGCGCCTTGACCACGCCGATGCCGCCGCGAAACCGGCCCGCGCCCGGCATGACGTCGTCGCGCAGTTCGTAGCGATCGCAGATCATGGGCAAGTGCATTGCCAAATCTTCAATCGGATTGTTGCGCGTGTTGGCCATGAGATTGTCGATGCTGTCGGGCCCGTCAGCGCGTGGACGGCCGCCGTATGACCCCTCGTTGACTTCGAGAAAAACCCAATAATCACCTGACGGCCGGATGCCGGCGTAAGAGCAAAACGACAGACTGGCGGAGCTACCGGCAATGATGTCATTCGGCAAAACCGGGGCGAGTGCCTTGTAGATCAGATCAATCACGCGATTGCACTGGGCAAAGCGTGCTTCTGCGGCGGCGGGAAATATCGGATTATAGATCGACCCTTTCGGCGCCGTGACTTTCACCGGGCGGAACGAACCCTGATTCGACGGCACCTTCACGTCCGATGTCACCGCGTCGAGCAGCAACGAGCGGATCGCGCAAAAGCAGGCAACCTTGGTCGAGCCTTCGAACGGCACATTGAAAGCTGTCTCGACTTGCTTGGACGAACCGGTAAGATCGATCTCAATGCCATCACCCTCGACGCGCACGCATACCTTGATCGGCAAACGGACGTCCCGGTTCTTGCCGTCATCGTCGAGAAAGCCTTCAGCGCGGTATTCCCCGTCGGGAATGGCGGCGATCCGCTGGCGCAGCACGCGTTCTGTATAGTCCATCAGCTGCTGCGTTGCGTCGAGGACGAGCTCCTGCCCGTACCGTTCCATCAACTCGGCAAACCTTTTAGCGCCAAGCCTCGCGGACGCTATCTGCGCATCCAGATCGTCTTGAAGCGAGCGAGCGGCGCGGCTGTTGCGACCAATATAATTCCACAACGCCTCATTACGCTTGCCGCGCTCGTAAAGCTTGGTGCCGGCGAATAGCATGCCTTCGGCAAAAACATCGGGAATATCGATGATCAATCCCGGCGTCGCCGCTCCGATATCGACATGGTGGGCGGTGTTTGCCGAAAAGCCGACCAGCTTGGCCCGATGGAACACGGGCACGACGACGGCAATATCGGGCGAATGGCTTGAGCCATGATAGGGATGATTATGAATGACGAGATCGCCGTCGTGCCATTCGCCGTCCTGCAGCGTGTCGCGTATCCCCGCCAAATAGCCCGGCAGCGAGCCGATGTGCAGCGGCGTCGATTCCGACTCGCACAACGTGTTGAACTCGACGTCGAACAGGCCAGCGCCGAGATCCTGCGATTCACGGATGATGGAGGAGAACGACATGCGGTAAAGTACGTGACCCATCTCCTCGGCGATCGTCTGCAGAGCGCCGTTGATGACCTGCAGCGTGATGGGATCGATAGCTTCTTTCGACATAATGCGCTCAGCCGCGGCGAACGTGGAGATTGCCGAATTCAGCCACCTCGGCGGAATAGCCGGGCGGCAATAGTGTCGTCGAATTGTGCTGGATCAGGATCGCCGGGCCTGCGATCTTATGGCCGGCCTTCAGGTGATTGCGGTCGTAGCGCGGCGTGTCCACGACCTGACCGTCGTCGAACGTCGTCGCACGCTTGTAAAGTAAGGCGGCGGACAAATTCTGGCCGGATGCCTTGTCGATCCGCGCCACCTTCAGCGGGACGACGTCCTCGCGTCCGATCACGCGCACGGTAATCAGCTCCACCTCGCCATCCTCGAAGTGATAGCCGTAATCAAGCCGGTGTTGCTGGTGAAATCCTTCGACGATTTCGTCGAGGTTGCCAGCGGTCACTTTCCCGGCCGGAAGTTGTGCGCGCAGTTCAAATCCCTGGCCATGATAACGGCATTCCGCAAGCTTCTGAAATTTCTGTCGTTCGCCGGTCACTCCGTCCTTCTCCAGATCACGCCGGCAGCGCTCGACCAGGTCATCGATGACCCCGTTGATGCGGCTAATTCCAGCTTCATCGGTGCGTTTGAGCGAAACGATCAGGGAACGCGCGTGCTCATATTGCATGTCGGTCTGCAAAAGCCCCATCGCCGCTGTGATACCGGGAGCCACCGGCACGATGATTTCCTTGGCTGAAATCGCCTCCGCCAGCGCCACGCCGTGCAACGGGCCGGCACCACCGAACGGCACCAGCGCAAACTCACGTGGATCGATGCCGCGGGCGACCGAGTTCGAACGGATGGCCAGCGCCATGTTGGAATTGATAACCTTGATGATGCCGAGGGCAGCGTCCTTTACCGACAGGCCGAGCGGCTTGGCTACTTTGGCCTCGATCGCCTTGTGCGCAAGGTCGGGATCGAGCGGCAAATCGCCCCCCAGCATTTTATCGGCATCGAGACGTCCGAGAACGACTTGAGCGTCGGTTGCCGTCGGTTCTTCCCCGCCCTTGCCGTAACAGGCTGGACCGGGCTCGGCCCCGGCAGAACGCGGGCCGACATGGAATCCGCCGGCGGAATCGATGTAAGCGATTGATCCTCCGCCGGCTCCGATGGACACCAGATCGATCATCGGCACCAGGATCGGATGGCCGTTTACGTAAGAATCGCGCGCGTTCATGATTTTGATGCGGCCGTCGGGGATCGTGCTGATGTCGGCAGAGGTGCCACCGATGTCGACGGTGATGAGGTTGGGGCGTCCGCACATGATGCCCTCGGCACGCCCGCCGATGACACCGCCGGCCGGCCCCGACATCAAGATGCCAACCGCCTTCTTCGAGCACGTTTCGACAGTGGCAATGCCGCCGTTAGATTGAATGACACGCAAATTCGCGCGAAAGCCGTTTTCCTTAAGCTTGTTTTGCAGGTTGTTCAGATAGAGCGAGGTCTTCGGTCCGACAAACGCATTCATCGCCGCCGTCGAGAAACGCTCATACTCGCGGATCACGTTGGCAACCTCGGATGACGTGCAGATATAGGATTCCGGCATTTCCGCGCGGACGATTTCGGCGGCGCGACGCTCATGTGCGTCGTTGAGAAACGAAAACAGAAAGCCGATGACGACGGACTTGATGCCGCGGCGCTTGAATAATCGCGTCGCCTCGATGACTTCCTTTTCGTCGAGAGGAGTTTCGACCGTTCCGTCCGGCGGCAGGACGCGCTCCGTCACGGCGATACGGTTGCGCCGCTTGACCAGCGGCCGCTGTTGCCACGGAACTTCGAAATGCAGCGAGAAATTATGCGGCCGCTTATGCCGCCCGATGTGCAGGATGTCGCGGAAATTCCGCGAGGTCAGCATGCCGACGTCCGCGCCGTTGTGCTCAATGGTGATGTTGGTCGCGACCGTCGTGCCGTGCACGATCAGCGAGACATCGTCGGGAGGCACGCCAGAAATATCGCAGAGCTCGCGCAGGCCCTTGAGCACGCCTTCGGACTGATCGTGCGGCGTGCTCGCGACTTTATGAACGAAAACCCCGTGCCCCGCCTCGAGAACAAGGTCGGTGTTTGTCCCGCCGACATCCACGCCTACGCGCGCCATGGATCGCCTTAATCGTCCCTGCGCCGCCGTGCATGTCCCGGGTGCACAACGCCTTTGCTGATAGCGGTTTTCAATGAAAGATTGTCAGCAATGATCCGCTCGTGCAACCCCTAACGGCGAGCCGGACGGAAGCGCAGATCATTCCTTTGAAAGGTTTGGTTGGGAAGCCGGACAAGTAGTGATTGAATGCGCGCTCCAGATCGTGCGGAAGTAGCCCAAGAGGGACGAGCGATGGCGTTGACCGCAAAATTCAGCTGCGCCGGCTGCCGATGGTGGCACTATCATGCGACAGAAGGCACCGATCCCGGCTCTGAGCGGGCGGTTGGATATTGCCGGCGCTTTCCTCCCAGCCGGCGCGAGAACGGTGTTGGCGCGTGGCCAATCACTTTTGGCAGTGACTGGTGCGGAGAATATGCTGATAAAAGCGACGTCGCGCGCGGCGCAGCACACTGAGCGTGTCCGCTGGCTCGGCCGGATTGGAAAACTCAGATCAGTTCTGCACAGCTGGTCAGGGCGGCTTCGGCGGCGCGGCGAAAGGCTTCGCGCTCGTCCGGCGCGTTCGCGCCCCCGACCTGGAAGCGCACGCCGCCGGCGGCTCCGGCAACCTGCGCATCTTGTATCCTTGCGCGCCCGAACTGCGTCCTCACGGTACGATCCTTGCCGAAAATGAGCTTGCAAAGGACGATCGCCTCATCGCCATCGCGTTTCTGCTCGGCGATTTCGAAGCGCCAGTCGTTACCCAGCCGCTCATTCAACCGGCGCGCGGCGGGCGAATCGGCATCGATCTGCAGGTTTTCTGATGGCGACGCTCCGGTCTTCCGCCCACCCGAGAACGGTTTGGAGCCGGCGACGCTCGGCCCGACCGGCGATTGCCGGCCACTAGAGAGTTCATCGAAGCTCTTTCTCGACTTCGAGAGCATGTCGTCGAAAACCGACGAGAGTTCGGATCGTTGCGAATTGGCCATTTGCCCGCTCAACCGCGCTGGGCGCGGGGCCACCAGCGATCGAAATCATCCTGCGCCTTGGCGGAGAAATCGACGCTTCCGGAGAACGACCTCAGATAGTCGAGCGCGTCCGCGAGATCGACCACATCGCCGTATTTGGCATCAATGTCAAACAGGTTCGCTTCATGCGGGCCCGGAGCGCGATCACCCACCGCCTCGCGAACGACAATGGTGTGATAGCCATACTGGAGAGAATCCACCGCGGAAGCGCGGATGCACCCACTTGTGGTGCAACCCGCCAGTATGACGGTGTCGACCCCGAGTAGCCGCAGATCGATATCGAGACTGGTGCCGAAAAACGCGCTGGCATACTTTTTCGTCAGAACTTTTTCGCCCGGCAACGGCTGAATTCTTTGATCCACTTCGATCAACGGAGAACCATGTTGCAGGATCGAAAGCGAGGGGACTTTCTTGGCGAACACCCCCGCGTCGTGCATATCCTCGGCGTATGCAATCGTGGTGTAGAAAATCGGCAGCTTGGCGCCGCGGAACGCCTGCTGGAGTTGCCGCGTCGCATTGATCTCCCAGGCGAAGTCGCCGCCGAGCGGCGTTGAGGGATCGGTGAAGCCGTTGATGAAGTCGACCACGACAAAGGCTGGACTTCGACCGTAGCCCGACCGACTTGCGAATCCCTTCCGCTGATAGTCCGCTTTGGTTTCGCGTTGCCAGTCGTTCATTGCCGCCCTCCAGACTTGCGCAGGCAGCACAAGGATGGCGTCGCCGACGACCGATTGTCAACGACATCCGCACCCGCAGGAACGCGCCTCTCGGACCGGTCGCGGCACGGCCGGCTCTTGCCGGTACGCGCCCAACGTGGGACTGTTCTTATTGCCAGTCCGTTCGTTGCCGGTCGAACGGAACTGCATTCGATCAACAAAGCCATGCGTTAGTGGTGCAGCCATGACCGACGACAAACGACCCCGTCCACCGCTTAGCTCGGTTCGCGCCGGCTACGGTTCATTCGGTGAACCCCGATATCAGCCACGTTCGCTCGTAAACGCTCCCAGTATCGAGTTCGGCAAGAAGCGCGCGCACAGCGCCGCGACCCGTTGGCGGCAAGAAGGAAATATTCTGTGCCATCGGCGTCGACGTCGATGCCGTCGCCGGCTGGCTTGGCTCCTATGGCGGCGAGAATTCGCCATGCGATATTTCGCGCGGCTTGTTTGCCGGCGAGGTCGGCGTGCCAAGGCTCGTCAAGCTGTTTGACCGGCTCGGTATTCCAACGAGCTGGTTTATCCCCGGTCATTCCATCGAAACGTTCCCTGCGCAGTGCAAGATGGTCGTCGACGCTGGCCACGAGATCGGCATGCACGGCTACTCTCACGAGAATCCGATCGCCATGACGCCCGAGCAGGAAGAGGCGGTCATGGACAAATGCATTGAGCTGATCGAGCGGCTCAGCGGCCGGCGGCCGACCGGGTACGTCGCCCCGTGGTGGGAGTTCTCAAACGTCACCAACGAGCTGTTGCTGAAAAAAGGCATCAAATACGACCACAGCCTGATGAATAACGACTTCCAGCCTTTTTACGTACGCGTCGGCGACAGCTGGACGTTGATCGATTATTCGAAGAATCCGAAGGAGTGGATGAAACCGCTTGTGCGCGGCGAACAGTCCGACCTCATCGATATACCCGCCAGCTGGTACCTGGACGACCTGCCGCCGATGATGTTCATGAAAGCCGCCCCGAACAGCCACGGCTTCATCAAGCCGCGCGACATCGAAGAGCTTTGGTGCGACCAGTTCGACTGGGTCTATCGCGAATATGACTACGCTGTATTCGCCATGACCATCCATCCCGACGTCTCCGGCCGGCCGCAGGTGCTGCTGATGCTGGAGCGGATTTACGACTATCTCTCCAAGCACGCCGGCGTGAAGTTTTGCACTTTTGACGAGATCGCCGACGATTTCCGCCGCCGCTATCCGCGGGAGAGCGTTTCTGCCCAAGCGGCGCACGCGCGGTAAATGGCCGCTCCATGTGCGCTTTATGCGGCGTGCTCGGCGGCAACAGCGAGTGGAGCGACATCGCGACGGCGCCCGCGGCATTCGCTGGGCGGGCGCAGCTCCAGACTCGGCTAGGCGAACGCCAGGCCCGTACCCGCGTTCTCAATGCGGTGCTCAAGCATCACGGCGTGTCCGTCAAGGACTGGTCCGGCAATTCATATCTGCTAACCGGCCGCACCGGACGAACGGCGATTGTCGGAACAGTCGGTGAAATCTGGGCGGCCACGGAGCGCATTGGCGGCGGAAGCTGCGATCCCCTCGACGAGCACTACCTCGGTACGCTCGGCAAACACGGCCGCTGAGTACAAGTAAATGGCCAGCTACAGCAACCTCACGCCGGTTAACATCATCACCGGCTTCCTCGGCAGCGGTAAGACGACGCTGCTGCAACGCCTTTTGCGTTCACGGGAATTGTCCGACGTTGCCGTTCTGGTCAATGAGTTCGGCGAGGTTGGGCTCGACCATCATTTATTGCAGGGCGTGGCGGAAAGCACGTTGCTCCTTGAGAACGGTTGCGTGTGCTGCGCGGTGCGCGGTGATTTGCAGAAAGCGATGCGCGATCTCGTGTCCGGCCGGATGCGCGGCGACATTCCAAATTTTCGCCGCGTGGTCGTCGAAACCTCCGGATTGGCCGACCCCGCGCCGATCACCTATACACTGCTGTCGGAAGCAGTCCTTCGGCATCACTTTCGTCTTTCCGGAATCATCACCACCATTGACGCTGTAAATGGCGCGACGCAGCTCGACCGATTTGCCGAGGCTGTCAAACAAGTATCGATGGCCGACCGGCTCGTCGTGACCAAAACCGACCTCGCAGAAGAAGCGTCGATCATGGCGCTGCAGGCGAAATTGCGGACCTTCAACCTCTCCGCCCAAATTCTGCAAGCGACGGACGTTGGCGAAGACTTCCACTGGCTCTTGACCGACGACATCTACGATCCGGACGGCAAATTCCGCGAGGCGAGCCGGTGGTCCGCTGTAGAAGTTCGCGGCGGCGATTCGCACGAACACACGGCCGACGTTCGATCCTTTGCCGTAATCTTCGATTTACCGCTGGATTGGACCGCCTTTGGCGTCTGGGTCAGCATGCTGCTGCATCGCCATGGGGCCGACATTCTGCGTCTCAAAGGCTTGCTGAACGTTGAAGGTGTACCGACGCCCGTTCTCGTCAATGGCGTTCAGCATATTGTGCATCCGCCTAGCCATCTGGAAACGTGGCCCGATGCCGACCGCCGGTCGCGTCTTGTCTTCATTGTGCGCGGTTTGAGTTGCGCGCCCATTGAGCATTCGCTCGCCGTCTTCAACGACCTAGTCAACAGGCCGGTGGCATTGCCAGCGTAAAAAACGCCGAGCGATCCGTATCACGGCGAAAACTGGTCAGCGCGCCCGCGGCGGTGCGCTGCGCGGGCGCCACCCCGTGCGCAAGGCGCGAACGACATAGTGCAGCAAATAGAAAATTACCGCCAAAATGACCAACAGAAGAATGGACAGGAGCTTCTCGCCGAACGCGGCATCGAAGATCGGGCCCCGATTGACGAAATATTCGCTCAGCACCTCGATTGCCTGCAAGGTGCCGCCGGCACAGAAGATTACGCTCACAAGAACAGCCGCCTGGAGCGTGTCGAAGACCAACGTATCGACATTAAGTTCAGTGACATTGCGGAAGATTTCTCCGCGGAACGACTGCCAGTGCGCGAACGCGTAAGCGACGATGCCAACCAGGGAAGCGAACCAGAAAATCACGTTATTGAAGTGAATAAACGGGATATGCGCGACAAGATACGTCTCGAAGGGCCGATAGAAATACAGAAAAATAAGCAGGATGACGATCGCAACGATCCAAATCCAGAACTGCTCCTGTTTGGTAGTATCGTCAGCCATATTCGCCGTCTTGTTGTGCGCCTTGTCGCGAATGGTAGATCATTCCCGCTTGATGTCAAAACCGTTCTCCCAGCGACAGATTTCGCAGCAAAGTGAAGCGCTTCGGGCGAGTTGACATTGGGACGCCGCTCCGGGACTATTGGCATGCTCCGGGAGCATTGCTGATAAAATAATGGGCGCACGCGACCCGCCCTGTGTGCGCGGCTGAATGGGGCGAACCCTGTGGGAGAGACGACAAGAGGGATTGGTTCGCACCTCAACGCGGCAGAGAACGCGTCGAAGGAGCCACCGCAGGGATTGATATGAGCAATCGGCTCGGCATTGACGTCGGTGGGACTTTTACGGACCTGCTATTGTTCGACGAGAAGTCGGGCGCCATGCGCCTTCTGAAGACGCCGTCGACGCCCAGCGACCAATCGGTTGGGATCCTCAACGGGATCGAGCAGCTGATCGAGGAGACGGGCGTCCCTGCGTCGGATATTTCCGCGCTGCTTCATGGAACGACGGTTTCGACCAACATAGTTCTGGAGGAAAAGGGCGCCAAAGTCGGTCTGCTGGTCACCGAAAATTTCGAGCAGGTTCTACATCTGGCGCGCTCGCAGACGCCGGGACCGCTTGCCGGCTGGATCATTATGCAAAAGCCGGATCCGCTCGCCGACCTTGAACTCACCCGCGGTATCCGCGAGCGCATGAACGCGCGCGGCGACGTGGTTACGCCGCTTGACGAGGCGTCCGCCCGCAAGGCGATCAGTGAGCTGATCGCGCTCGGGGCCGAAGCCATCACCGTCTCGCTGCTGCATTCCTACGCCAACCCGCAGCATGAGCAGCGCGTAAAAGCGCTGGTCGAGGACATGGCGCCGGACATGACGGTGTCGCTGTCCTCGGAAATCCTTCCCGAGTTCCGCGAATACGAGCGCACCCTGGTCACCGTTATGAACGCGTACGTTCGTCCCAGCATGCGCCGCTATCTGAGCGGCTTCGAGGAAAAGCTGCACCGCGTCCAGTTTCAATCCAGCGTCAATATCGTCCGCTCCGACGGCGGCCTGATGAGCGTCGAGCGCGCCAGTCAGTCGCCGGTTCACACCATGCTGTCCGGGCCCGCCGGTGGGGTGTCCGGCGCCGCCTTTATGGCGTCGCTCGCCGGTTACCCGGAGGCCCTTGGCTTCGACATGGGCGGCACATCGACCGACGTTTCGTTAATCCAAGACGGCAAGCCGACAATTTCCCGGCAAACCTCGATCGGTTATTACCCGATCAAGGTGCCATCGGTGGATGTTCACAGCGTGGGTGCCGGCGGCGGTTCGATCGCGCACGTGCCGATGACCGGAGCGCTGCGTGTGGGACCGGAAAGCGCCGGTGCGGTGCCGGGTCCGGCCTGCTATGGCAAGGGCGGCGATCGGCCGACGGTCACCGATGCCAATGTGGTCCTTGGCCGTCTGCCGCCGCGGCTCCTCGGCGGCAAGATGGCGCTGGATACGAAGGCGGCGGAAGAAGCCGTCGCGAAGATCGCCCGCGCGCTCAGCCTCGATCTGCATCAGGCCGCACAGGGCATCCTCGACATTGTCAACGAGAACATGTTCGGAGCGCTGCGTCTCGTGACCGTGCAAAAGGGTCTCGATCCGAGGGACTTTGCTCTGGTGCCTTTTGGCGGCGCGGGTCCGCTGCACGGCAACGCCATGGCCATGCTTGCCGGTTGCTATCCAGTTATCGTGCCGCTGACCCCCGGCGTATTATCGGCCTTGGGCTTCCTCTATTCCGACGTGAAGAATGAATTCGCTCAAACCTTCGTGCGCACGATCGATGATGCCGATCCCAACCAGATCGGCGAAATTCTAACCAAACTCGGGCGCGACGCCCGGGCTTGGCTGCGCGAAGAAGGAATCGATGAGGCGCGCCAGCGGCTCAACTACGAAGCCGACGTCCGCTATTTTCGCCAGGGTTACGAATTTTCACTTGAGATCGATCCCGACCGGCTCGGGGCCGGAGCGCTTGACGACCTCGCCGGGCGCTTTGGCTTGGCGCACGAACGGATCTACGGCTTTAAACTCGATCAGCCGGTCGAGCTCGTAAACCTCCGTGCCGTCGGGGTCGGGGCGGTACAGAAGATCAGTCTGCCGAAATTTGACAAAGAGGGACCCGATCCGGCTGGTGCCGTGGTGGACCAGCATCGCGCCTATTTCGACGGCAGCTTCGCGTCGGTGAATGTCTACGACCGGGCAAAGCTGCGTGCCGGCAACAAGATTTGTGGTCCGGCGATCATCATCCAGATGGACGCGACGAGCGTCATTCATCCAAATCACACTGGCGAGGTCGACGAATATCTGAGTATTCTTATCAGACCCGACAGGGCGTCCTGACCCGCCCGGAGCGATAGCGTCGATGACGAACTTCAGCCCCCTAAGCAGCAGCGTGAGGTTTGACGACCTGCTCAAGGCCAACAAGCAGCAGTTCGACAAGATTTTTTCCGCGCAGACGGAGGAATTGGGCCTTCTCGGCGTAACGCACCGCCCGCCGACATCCGCAGATTTGGCTTCCGCCAGTCTTTCCTCGGAGGCTGCCGCGCAGGCGTCCGACCTCTACACGATGCTTAACGACCGATACGGCTCGCGGTGGTCGTCCGAAGTCGTCGAGCACAAAACCGAGCGTGGGTCGGTAACGGTGCTTTGCAAGCTGACAGTGGATGGCACTTCGAAAATGCAATTCGGGTCGGCCCGCGCCAACGGCGACGAAGGCGCCGCGCTGCACCGAGCGACGGAAATGGCGCTGCGGAGTTGCGCCGAAATGTTGGGCGGCGAGGCCGTTTTGGAAACGCGTTCGGAGCGGTCTGCAAAGCGGCCATCCTCCGACCGGACCGACGGCGACACTCGTGGACCTGAAGCCTCCGCCGCGCGGCCAAAGGATGGCCGCAAACTCGATACCGTCGCGCTTGATCTGATCGAAAATGCGCTGCGCAATGCGCGTCACGAAATGGATGCGGTGTTGTTTCGCTCGGCGATGTCGCCGGTAATCCGCGAGCAGCACGACGAGTTTCCAATGATTTGTGACGCCAAGGGGCAGATGATCGTCGGGCAGTTCGGCTCCTACATTTCCAACATGCTCAAACAGAGCAGCTTCGACCTCGAGCCCGGGGACGTAATCCTGCAGAACGACCCGTACGCCTGCTCTGGCGCGATCAGCCACCTCAACGACTTCATGGTGCTGGTGCCGGTATTCCACCAAGGCGAACTGGTCGGGTTCACGTCGATGTTCGGACACATGATGGACGTCGGCGGTGCGGTTCCGGGCAGCATGCCGACGGATGCGGCTTCGATCTTCGGCGAAGGCATACGCATTCCGCCGATCAAGCTCTATGAGCGGGGCGAACTCAACAAGGCGGCGCTCAGCGTCATTATGAACAATACGCGGACGCCGGAAATGAATTACAGCGATCTCATGGCGATCATCGCCGGCTGCCGCGCCGGCGAGAAACGCGTGATCGAAATATGCGATCGCTTCGGCCGCGACACCTACAAACAAGCCTGCAACGCGTTGCTGGAACGAACCAATCGCGCGATGCGCAATCTGATCCTGAAAAATTTGCCAGAGGAACCGAAATCTTTTGAAGACTATGTCGACGACGACGGCCGCGGCAATGGTCCGTTCAAGATGAAGCTGACGGTCTGGCGCGAAGGCGACAACGCCTATTTCGACTGGACCGGCACGTCGCGGCAAGCCCCCGGGCCGATCAACTTCTATCTGCACGAAGGCATGTTCAAGATGTTCATCGGGGTCTACATGATCATGGTTTTCGACCCCCAGATCTTGTTCAATGACGGGTTTTACGACCTAATTCATGTGACCATGCCCAAGGGATCGCTGGTGCATCCCAATTTTCCGGCTTCTTTGGGCTGCCGTACGCATACGTTGTCGCGTCAATTCGATGTGCTTGGCGGAGCGCTGAGCTATAATGCGCCGGAGATGGCGACGGCGGCAGGCTACGGGTCGAGCCCGCACTTTCTTTATTCCGGCATCGATAAGTCCGGCCACCCGTTCCAGCTCATGGAAATTCTCTACGGTGGAATTCCCGGCCGTCCGATGGGAGACGGCATGGACGGTCACTCGTGGTGGCCGCTGTTTCAGAACATCCCAAGCGAGTATCTGGAAACGTACTATCCTATGCTCATCGAGGGTTACACGACCATCGTCGACTCCGGCGGCGCCGGCAAGCATCGCGGCGGCAATGGCGTGGAGAAGGTATTCCTCCTGCTGGAAGAGGGCGACATTTCGATCCATGACGATCGCCACCTGACACAACCCTGGGGCATCCTCGGCGGACGCCCGGGCGTATGTTCGGAAAAATGGCTGGTGCGGAAGGACGGCAGCCGGCAGCCGCTAGCATCGAAGACCGATAACGTCCGAGTTTATGCCGGCGACCGGGTGATTTTCCGTACCGCGGGTGCTGGCGGCTGGGGCGATCCGCTGGAGCGCGATCCGCTACGGACCCGCAACGACGTCGCCCGCAAGCTGATGAGCGAAACGAAAGCACGGGAAGATTACGGCGTCGTTCTTATTGGCGCCGCTTTCGAGCTCGATCGCCGGGCTACGGAAGAACTGCGCGACAGCATGAAGCGGAATAGAAAAACCCCCAAGCTGTTCGACTTTGGCGAGCGCAGGGCAACCGCTTCAGCTCGCGCCGTACAAATGGTATGACGGCAATGCAATGTAAACTTCAAGAGATGGGACCAGCGCGCTATGCTTGAAGTCGTTATCAGTTTCGTGGTCGTCGCGATTATCCTTCTCGCGATTTTCTACATAATCTCGATTTGGATCTACAAACGCGCGCCAACCAACATGGGATTTGTTCGCACCGGTTTTCTCGGCACGAAAGTATGTGTGGGCAAGGGCGCCATCGTACTGCCGGTCTTCCATGAGATCACCTGGGTTTCGCTTGAGTCCATCAAATTTGCGGTCAGCCGCGCGCGGGAGCAGGCGGTCCTGACCGCCGACAACATCCGTATCGATGTGAATACCGAACTGTATGCGCATGTCGGACATACCGAGGAGGCGGTCCTGACCGCGAGCCGGACCCTCGGCGAAAAGACTTTCGACGCCGAAAAGGTCCGCAACCTCCTTGAAGCCAAAGTGGTGGGCGCGCTGCGCAGTTTCGCTGCGACAAAGACCCTTCGGGAGTTGCACGAGAACCGCGATGGGTTTGCACGCGAGATCAAGGACAATGTCAGCGAGAGTTTCGCCACCAACGGCCTGATGCTGGAGGAGGTAACCGTCGTCTCGCTCGAACAATCTACCAAGGAATATTTCCGGTCCGACAACGTGTTCGACGCCGAGGGCCTGAAAGTCATCACGGAGGTTACCTCCGAAGCTAGGCGCAAGGTCCATACCACCGAAAAGCAGACCACCGTCGCGATCCGCAATAAGGATCTCACGACCCAGCTTGAGCTCCTGGAAATCGAGCGCCAGGAAGCAGTTGCGCGCGCAAGCCAGGATAAGGAAATCGCCAACGAGCAGGCCAAGCAGTTGCGCGAAAAGCAAACGTTCGTGCTCGATCAGCGTTTGGCCGTCGAGCAAAGAGAACTCGAGAACGAAAAAGCGCTTGAGCAGTTGCGCACCGAGCGCGACATCGCGTTTACGGCCGAAGCCAAGCGCCGGGAAGTCGCCCAAGTACAGAAAGAGCTGGCTCTCGAACAAGAACGTCGCGACCGTGAGATCGCCCTGATCGACAAGGCGCGGGAAGCTGAAATCGCCGAAATCGGCCGCAATCTGGCGCGGGAGCGCGCCGAGCGCGACAAGGCCATCGAGCTGGCGGCCAAGGAACGCGAACGCCAGGAAGCCGACATCGCCCGCGCCACCGCGGTGGCGACTGCCGAGGAACGGGCGCGCGATGTGCGGCACCAGGCGAGCGAAGAGACCGCGCTTTCGGTGCGCAAGCGCAGCCTGGAGACCCGCCTCGGCATACTGCAGGTTGATCGCGACGAGGCAGTCGCTGCCGCCAAGCAAGAGAGGGAAATTTCCGACGAACGCGCGAAGATTTTGAGCGAGCAGCAGCGTTTTGTCCTCGAGCGGCGATGGGAGGTCGAGCAAGAGGAAATCCGCAAGCAACAGGCGCTCGAAACGGCACAAATCCAAAAGGAGATCGCCATCATCCAGGAAGCGTCGCAGCGCGAGGCCGCGGAAATCAAGAGCGCGCTTGCCACGCGTTTGGAGGAAATGAGCCGCGACATCGAGCTCATCGGAAAAGAGAGTGAGCGTGAACGCACCGATATCGAACGCTTCCTGGCACGCGAGCAGGCCGAACGCGATCGCGAGATCGCGCTCGTCGGCAAGGCGCGGGAACTCGAACTCGCCGAGACCAAGCGGCTGGCCGTCACCGTCGATCGCGAAAAGGCGGAGCACACCGTGGAATTGGTGCGCGTGGTCGCGGACGCCGAACGCGCGCGTCAGGTAGAGGTCATCGAGGCGGCGAAGGGCGCCGAGGCGCGGCGCATCGACGAGGAAAGCAAGGCGCAAGTTATGCGCATGCATACGCTGACGCAGGCGGAGGCACGCAAGCTTGCTTCAGAGCTCGAAGCCGAGGCGACGAAGATCCGCGCGCGCGCCACGACCGAGGCGCAGAAGATCGGCGCAGAAGGCATCGAACGCGAGGCGGGCGCGCGCGGTCGCGCCGACATGGAAGTCGAGCAGCTGCGCATCGCCAACACGCAACGGCTGCTCGAAGCCGAAGCTACCGGGCTTGAAGCCAAGGCCGAAGCGCTCAAGAAGTACAACGAAGCTGCGACTTTTCTTGAGTTGGCGCGGCTTCGTATTGAGGCCGAGCGTGACGTTCATATCGATCAGGCCAAGGCGATGGGCACCGCGCTGTCCGGAGCGCAGATTCGCATGTATGGCGACGGCAACGGCACCATGGATACGATCCGGGGGCTCTTCACACAGGGATTTGGGATTGGCGAGGTCCTCGAGGGCTTGGCGCAGGGCCTGCCGGAGGGGCTTCGCCAGCGGCTGAGTGCCAACGGCATCCAGGGTCTACTCGGCCGGCCGTATAACGGCAGCTCGCTGAAGCAAACCTATGAGCATCTCAACGCGCTTGTGCACGAACATATGCGCACTAAAAAGGCGCGCGAGATTCCGTTCCCGGAGGCGATCACACGTCTGACCGAGCAGGCCGGCGACAACGAGGATTTGCGACACGCGCTGAAGTTGCTGACGGAATTCAATCAGGAAGGTGCGCTCGACGCCGTTCCTTTCAACTCGGTCTGGAACATGATCAACGCCGTCGCCAAATCGGCAGGCTAACGCGGCCGGGCAATGAGCGAGTTCGACGTCGTACTCGAACGTGTGTCCAAAACCTATCCCGGTGGCGCCCGGGCAGTAATCGACTTCAACGCTGAATTAAAGCACGGCGAATTCGTCGCCATGCTTGGACCGTCCGGCTGCGGCAAGACGACGACGTTACGCATGATCGGCGGATTAGAGGAGGTAACGGAAGGGAAAATCTTCATCTCCGGCAAAGACGTCACCGATCTGCCGCCGGCACTGCGCGACACGTCGATGATGTTTCAGAGTTTTGCCTTATTTCCCCATCGTACGGTTTTCCAAAACGTCGAGTTCAGCCTGAAGATGAAGGGAATGGAAAAGAGCCTGCGCGACGCCCGCGTGTGGGAGATGCTGGAGATGGTGGGACTTTCCACCTTTGCCAACCGCCATCCCCGCGATCTTTCCGGCGGACAGCAGCAGCGCGTAGCGCTGGCGCGCGCGCTGATCAGCCGGCCGACCGTTCTCCTGCTTGACGAACCGCTCGGATCGCTGGATTTCAATCTGCGCCAAGCGATGATGATCGAACTTAAGCGCGTTCAACGCGACCTGAATATGACTTTCGTCATGGTCACCCATTCGCAGCAGGAAGCGATGTCGCTGGCCGACAAGGTCATCGTCATGAGCGATGCCGTTATTCAGCAAATCGGTACGTCGCGCGAAGTGCACGAGAACCCGCGGACCAAGTTTGTCGCGGAATTTATCGGCAACAACAATCTGTTTCGAGGCCGCGTGCAATCGCGCAGCGGCTCGATCGTGTTTGTTGAATTGCTCGGACAACTGCTTTACGTCAAGGTGCCGCCCGGCATGCGACATGTCCCGGTCGGCAAGGAAATCTGGTTCTCCGTTCGGGCCGACCTGATGAATACCGGCGAAAAGCAGGACATGGCCAACCGCATCGAAGGCAAGTTTATCGCCAGCGAGTTTCTGGGGTCGCTTGAGACCGATGTCTTCGAAGTGGCGCCGGGACAATATGTACATGTCGAGCAACACCGCCATTCGCAGGACTATCTTTACAAAGTGGGCGAGCGAGAAACGCTGTGCTGGCATGCCGAGTCCGGCATCCTGCTCGAAGACTCGCGGAAAGCTGCGGAGCTCAATGCGGCGTGATCGGCGTGAACTTTAAAGCGTCGAAGTCATACAGCCCAAAAACTAAAGGCTCCAATCCTGGCGGGAGGAGCCTTTAGCACGTGGAGTGGCACAAATTGTGTGCCGTGGATAATACTATCCCGTTCCAATCACTGCGTCCATAGCCGTATGGTCGCAATTCGCCGCCAAGTCTTGTGCACCAGGCCTGCCCCGGTCCGACTCGGTCCAGCGCAAAGCGACCCTCCACTTCCGCCAATTGATTTCGCTGAAATATTTTGATCTCGCCTTCCCTACCCTCAAATCCACCCGCAAGCGGAACCGTCACCGGAGCGCCGCCTGGTAAGCTCACGCGCCAACCAGCGAATAACGCGCAGGCGGATCAGCCTGTCGTAGCCTAGGTTCGCCGAATGTTTAGACAATGACCAAACCGCGTACGCTCTACGACAAAATCTGGGACGACCACCTCGTCGACGAACAGCCGGACGGCACCTGCCTTATCTATATCGACCGGCACGTGGTGCATGAGGTGACGAGCCCGCAGGCGTTCGAAGGCTTGCGGCTGGCCGGGCGCAAGGTGCACGCGCCGGACAAGACGCTGTGCGTGGTCGACCATAATGTGCCGACCACCGATCGCCGGCAGAAGAACCCCGATCCCGAGAGCGCGGCGCAGATCGCTTACCTCGCCGAGAACGCCAAATTATTCGGGCTCGAATATTTCGACGAGTTCGACAAACGCCAGGGCATCGTTCACATCATCGGGCCGGAGCAAGGCTTCACCTTGCCTGGCGTGACGCTGGTTTGCGGCGACAGCCACACCGGCACCCACGGTGCATTCGGCGCACTCGCTTACGGTATCGGCACGTCCGAGGTCGAGCATGTGCTGGCAACGCAGACGCTGATCCAGAACAAATCGAAGAACATGCGCGCGGTGGTTGACGGCGAGCTGCCGCAGGGCGTCACCGCCAAAGACATCATCCTCGCCATCATCGGCGAAATCGGCACCGCCGGCGGCACCGGCTATGCGCTCGAATATGCCGGCGAAGCGATCTCCGCGCTGTCGATGGAAGGCCGCATGACGATCTGCAACATGTCGGTCGAGGCCGGCGCCAAAGCGGGCTTCATGGCGCCGGACGAGAAGGCCTACGCCTACCTGAAGGATCGTCCCAAGGCGCCGAAGGGCAAGGCCTGGGACGACGCACGGCGCTATTGGGAAAAACTTCGTTCCGACGACGGCGCGAAATTCGACCGCGAAATCAAACTCGATGCGGCGAAGCTTCCGCCGCTCGTAACTTGGGGCACCAATCCCGAGCAGGTGGTGTCCGTCACCGGCCGCGTGCCGCGGCTTCAAGACATTGCCGACGCCAACAAGCGCGAGGCCGCCGAGCGCTCACTCGCTTACATGGGCTTGCAGGGCGGCGAAAAGATCGCCGACATCGCGCTCGACCGCATCTTCATCGGCTCCTGCACCAACGGCCGAATTGAGGATTTGCGCGCCGCCGCCAAGGTGGTCGACGGCAAGAAGGGCCACGACAATATCAAGAACGCGATGATCGTGCCCGGCTCCGGGCTGGTGAAAGAGCAGGCCGAGGCGGAGGGTCTCGACAAGATTTTCGTCAAGGCTGGCTTCGAATGGCGCGAGCCGGGTTGCTCGATGTGCGTCGCAATGAATCCGGACAAGCTCGCACCCGGCGAACGTTGCGCTTCGACCTCGAACCGCAACTTCGAGGGCCGGCAAGGCTATAAAGGCCGCACGCATCTTGTCTCGCCGGCCATGGCCGCCGCCGCCGCCATCGCCGGCCACTTCGTCGACATAAGAGACTGGAAGTGAACACCACTATCGCGACCACGCCGGCGATAGCGGCTACCTACCCTCTACTGCGCGGCCGGACACGGATTTGCCGGCCATGAGTTCGAGCAAGTTCCACTTTAGGTCGCGCACCCGGTGGCGGGAGGCTCGTCCGCCTCTCCCTCTTGATTTGACTCGGCTTTTCGCCCCCGTCGCCGCGCTACCCACAAAGCCGAACACCTCACACAAGGTCGGATAAGCGACGCCGCATGTAGCGCCCATGACCGACCGCATCATTTATCGGCGTATCCTCGCGCAACACCTGGCGGCCACGCACGAAAGCATCGCGAACGCGGCCCTTAAACCGCTGACCCTCGTAGATTGAGTAGCCGGCGCTTGAGATCACGTCACTGCGCTGCAAGGTCCATTCGGCGTTAAGGTCAACGAGCGCCAAATCGGCATCGAGCCCGGGCGCTATGCTTCCCTTCGCATGGCCAAGCCCCATGATACGGGCTGGATTGGTTGCTGCCACAGCGACGATCCGCTCGAGCGGAAGCGCGCGTTTATGATGTCCCTCGCTGAGCAGAACCGGAAGCATCGTTTCAAGCCCCGGACAGCCGGGCGACGCCGTCCAGATGCCGCCGGCTTTAGCTGAAATATCGCGGTGAACGTGGTCAGTCGCGATGGTGTCGATCTCCCCGTCGCGCAGCGCCAGCCACAGCCGCTCACGATCGGATGCTTCTCGGAGCGGAGGGTTGATCTTGCCGGTGTCACCACCCGGCCAGCCGACATCATGGGTCAGGTAATGCGGGCAGGTTTCGATATGAACATCGGCGCCGGCGCGTCGATGACGGAGCGCCGCCTCCAACGCTTCGGCCGAAGAGGTGTGGACGACGTAGAGAGGGGCGCCCGCAATGTGGGCGATGTAGGCGGCGCGCTGCACCGCGTCGGCTTCGACGAACGGCGGGCGTGTTGCATTCCAAGTTTTGAGGGCGCCGCGGCCCTCCGGATCGCTCGCTTTCAGCCGGTCGCGCAGCACCCAGGCGATTTCGATCGTTTCCGGATGCGGACATACCATGCCGCCACTTTCCGCCGCAGCTTCGCACAACCGAAATAGAAAGCCGTCGTCGATATCAGGCAACCCGAGGCGCGCTCCCTCGCCGCCACGGTTATTCATGAAAATCTTGAAACTCGGTACCCCGTAGTCTCGAATGTAACTAGCAACGCCGGTGAGTTGTGCCTCGGTAGAGATGATAAAGTGATAGCCGAAATCAATGCGTGCACCTCGTTCCGTGATCGCAACAACCTCGTCGAAAATCTTTTCGAACGGCTCCGTCGCCATCAAATAAGGAATAAAGGTTGTAACGCCGCCCTTCGCGGCCGCCCCCGTCTCGCGGTCGGCGTCCGCCGGCTCGCGCGGCCGCGCGATGTCCTTGCCGTGGCCAAGATGTAGATGGACGTCGACGGCGCCCGGCATGACGATGAGGCCGCGCGCAGAGACCTCCTGGTGAGCTAGGACCGGTTCTCCGGGTGCGAGAATTGCTTCGATTTTTCCCGAGTTGATGCCGATATCACAGGTGGTGCGTCCGCGATCGGGAAGGATGGCGTCTCCGCCCTTGATCACTAGGTCGAAAGTCTGCATCGATGCGGATTCTTGATTGCGTCAATCGATCGCCCGGAGGGCGGTCAGGGCGTCAGTCGTCGGCATGACATCGGCATATTTCGAGGACATATCGAAGAGATTGACCACGTGCGAAGTGGCCGAGCGGTCATAGACTGCATCCTCGGGGACGAGAACACGAAAATTATAAGCAAAGGCGTCGACGACGCTGCCACGGACACAGCCGCTCGTCGTGCACCCGGTCACAACCAGCGTATCCGCACCGAGATTGATCAGATAACTGGCCAGTGGTGTGCCGAAGAAAGCGCTCGGATGCTTTTTTGGCAACAGAATATCCTGATCGCCCGGCGCGACCTCCGCTACGAACGCGTAACCGTTGGCCGCCACCGTCATGATCGCCGGAACTTTGTCTGAGAGCCGCCCGTAATCGAAGCTCTCCTTTGGCGAGACATGCGGATAGAGCACCGGCCAGCCGCGCTCGCGAAAATAGCCGAGCAGGCGCGCGATATTGTGCACAGCCGCCCAGCCGAGCTCGCCGCAGGCAGTCGGAAATTCCTTGATCGCTTCCCAAAAGGGCTTTGGCGTCGTGCCCACGGTCCGGTATTGGACATCGATGATCAGAAGCGCTGGCCGCTTGCCGAGGCCCGACGTTCGCCCGAATCCGGCAGCGCTGTAGGCGCGCTGCTCCTCCGAGGAGATGATGCCGTCCCAGGGGCGCGGCGGTGCATTATTTGTCATATCTCACTCCTCTTACACGCGATAACGCGCCTCGCGCGCGTCCCATTCTTCTTTGGCGACGGCCCGCTGGCGTTCTTCGAACGAGGCGAGGCGATCCGCGACCGAATGAAGCGAGCCTTCGGATTTGAGCACACGCAGGACGTCATAGGAGGCTTTAAGCGCCGCTTGCAGCGCGGCATTGGCATAGAGCACGATCGAGAAACCGAACTCGGCGAGCTTGTCGCGGCCTGGGTCCGGCGTTTTGCCGCCGAACACGACGTTGGCGACCTGCGGCACGTGGAGAGCTTTGGGGATGCGCGCCAGCTCCTCAAGGCCGGTCGGCGCCTCCACAAAAGTCGCGTCGGCGCCCGCACCGATGTAGGCCAGCGCGCGATCGAGCGCCCGCTCCAAGCCTTCCACCGCGCGCGCATCAGTGCGGGCAATGATTTGCAACGACGGATCGTGGCGCGCATCGACGGCCGCCTTGATCTTCTGCACCATTTCCTCTGCCGCGATGACCGCCTTGCCTGAGAAGTGTCCGCACTTCTTCGGAAATACTTGGTCCTCGATCTGGATCCCCGACGCTCCCGCGCGCTCCAACGCGCGAACCGTGCGCAAGACATTCACGGCGTTTCCGTAGCCGGTGTCGGCATCGACGATGATCGGAAGGGAAACCACATCCGCGATTGCCGCAACGGTCTCACCGATTTCGGTCATGGTCGTCAGGCCGACGTCGGGCACGCCAAGCAGCATATTGGCGACACCGGCGCCGGTGACATATACGGCCTCAAAACCGAGATCTTCAATAACGCGAGCAAACAAGGCGTTCGCAGCGCCAGGGACCGTGACGGCCGCTCGACGCGCCAACAGTTCCTTCAATCGCCCAGAAGTACTCATGATTCCATCGTATCCGGTTCGGGAAATTTTTCTGCCTCGCAAAGTGATAATCCCCGCTCGTGAATGTCAATCGTCGGACCGGGAATACTCCTTGGTAGACTGCTCAAGCGAGACAACGATCATAGGGCCGCGGCAAATATCCAGCCCACAGCAGTTGGTTTCGGCATCCCAACGCGGCTGATGGCTACCAGCCCGCCAACTCCGGCGAGAAATACGCCGAAAGCAAGCAAGTACACGAGTGTGCCTTGCTGTCGAATGGTTATGGCGGCCCACGGGTTGATGAGCCCGGTAGAAAAGTAAACATCGGCCATGAAACGGTGAACGTTGTCCAGCTATGGCGTTGCGTTGGGCTGCCCCAAGTAAAATTACAGAGCACCTCCTAACGTTGCGATCGCCGCAACGAGGAATAGGCAAACTCGTACCACGTTCTGGGTTGCGAGCAGACGTCTTTGGGGCAGAAGCAGACATCTTAGGTCGATTCTCCCTTATGTCCGTTATCCCCCACAACGGACATTCCAAGGTGCGGCCGCTAGCTGCAACAAATCGACCAGAGCAAGTCGGTCCAATCATCAAGCATTCAAATTAGTGGTCGTTCGATACATGATCTGAGTGTCGGTTTGCAGCGACAACGGACGTTAAGTCAGACCAATGCCGAGTCTCCTTTGGGCCACTTTCAGACTCATGCGCTGCGGCAAAAGAGTTCTGGTAATCGCGGAACTATCGCGGCCCCATTGTGCCTAGTCCAATACCGACACCGGACGCCGACACCGTAGCGGCCATTTCATTACTCGGGTGGACGATGTATCTTGCGCATTATGGAGCATGCCATGGCGCAAGCATCCCCAGAAACGTCCGTTGTCAAAGCATACTGGCAGCCCGGCTGCACGAGTTGTCTCAGGATGAAAGAGTTCCTGACGGAGCACCGCATTGCCTTCGTCTCGGTCAACGTGCTTGAGGACAAGGAAGGCTTCGCCGAGTTGGAAGCGCTGGGCATCCGTTCGGTTCCGATTGTGCGCCGTGGCGACGATTGGGCGAACGGCCAGGTGCTGCGCGACGTCGCACGCGTCGCCGGCGTGGCGTGGGGCGGAGCGGAAATGCTGCCCGCGTCTGAGTTGGTGGCGCGCCTCATCGGGATCCAAGCCGCGGCGCAACGGCTCTTTGCGCAAATCCCGGACGACAAGCTCGCCCGGCTGCTGCCGCATCGCCCGCGCAGCTACGCCCAGCTCGCCTATCACATTTTCAACATCGCAGATGCCTTCCTGGAACACGAGACACAGTCCCTGCCGCTCAAGGAAGGCGCGTATGACCGTGTGCCAACACCGGAGCTGGACACCAAGGCCAAAATACTCGCCTACGGACGTAACGTGCTCAACCGCTTCCGGATCTGGTGGGAAGGTTCTGGTCGGAGGACCGTTTTTTCGCGCAAGGCCATGGTCTATTACGGCGACGTGACGCTGCACGAGTTTCTCGAGCGGACCACGTGGCATTCGGGCCAACACGTGCGCCAGCTTGTAATGGTACTAGACATGATTGGCATTGAGCCGGACGGGGCGCCCCCCCCGGAAACCTTTGCGGGCCTGCCAATGCCCGACAAGGTCTGGGATGACGAGCGGCTCATAACCTGAACCTGAAGTGGCGCTCCCGTGCGTTTGCGCCTCGTCTCGGGGAAGACCGCAGCCTCGTCTCTTGCACGTCTTTTGGCGCAGTCTACGCGCCGATGCGCGCCGCCCCATCCATGCTAATCTTTATCCGAGAAGCGACATCGACAAGCCGTCCAGGAAGCGAGGAAACGTCTATGCTCAAGCTATTGACGAGGCTGCTGCCGTTCGCGGCCGCGATTGCCGTCGCCGCCTTGCCCATGCCATCGCGAGCTGAGACGATCACGGTCACCCATTGGGGATCGGCCTTCTACGGCGCACCGTATGCGGTCGCGATGGAGAAAGGCTTCTTCAAGAAATACGGCGTCGACATCACCGGTGTGCTGACGTCGCAAGGCGGCGGCACCTCCGTCCGCAACACGTTGGCGGGCGATCTGCCCTATGGCGAGGTGGCGTCCTCAGCGGCGATCGAGGCGATCAACAGTGGGGCGCCGTTGCGCATCATCGGATCCGGCGTGCAGAGCATTGCCGATCTTCTCTGGATGGCGAAGAAGGGCGCGCCGCTCCATTCGATCGAGGACCTCATCGGCAAGAAGGTCGCCTTCACCGCGCCGGGCTCGGTGACCAACATGCTGATCCTGATGTCCATGAAGAAGAAGCGCATCGACCCCAATGCCATGAAGCTGATTGCCGTAGGCGGCATCGGCGCCAATGTCTCGGCCGTACTGAACAACGCCGTCGATGCCGGCATGTGCGGGGAGCCGGTATGGTCGGAGAACGAGGATAAGTTGCAGCCGGTGTTTTGGCCGAAGGATATCCTGTCGCCGAACATGATGCAGACCGTCGCCGTTACGACAGCCGACTACGCCACCGAGGGCGCCGCCAAACTGCGCGGCATCATCGCCGGACGACGCGACGGCGTACGCTACATCGAAGATCACCCCGACGAGGCCGCCGACATCACCGCCAAGGCATACAACGGCGATACCGCGCTCTATCGCCGCGTCTTCGCCCGCCTGGTCGCCATCCATTATTGGTCGGAAGGGAAGCTCGACTTCGACGCCATGAACCTCATGGTCGAGGGGTTGCAGATCGTCGGTAAGCAAAAAGGTCCAGTGGACTGGGCGAAAGTGACCGATTCCTCTTTCCTGCCCTCCGATCTGCAGAACTGATCCATGACCGACGAGCAAGTCGCACACGTAACCTTGCGTGGCGTGACCCGGGTCTATCCCGGCCCGACCCCCGTGCACGCGTTGGGACCGCTCGACCTCGATCTGGCGCGCGGCGAATTTTTCTCGGTCGTCGGCCCGTCGGGCTGCGGCAAGTCCACACTGCTGGACGTGCTGGCCGGGCTCAACCCGCCGACCGCCGGCAGCGTCAGTTTCGAAGGCAGAGCGGTCGCCGGCGAAGTCCCGGACGGCATCGGCGCAGTATTTCAAGAAGACGCAAGTCTTCCCTGGCTGACGGTACGCGACAATGTCGCCTTCGGGCTGCGTCGTGCGGGCATCGAGTCCGCCGAAATCGCGCGGCGGGTGGCCTATGCGATCGGCTTCATGGGGATGGACCATTTCGCCGACGCCTATCCCGCGCAGCTCTCCGGCGGAATGCGGCAGCGCGTCTGCATTGCACGAACCCTCGTGATGCAGCCGCGATTGATCCTTCTGGACGAGCCGTTCGGCGCGCTCGATCAGCAGACACGCCTGTTGATGGGCGACGAACTACTGCGGCTGTGGCGAGAGACCAGCGCCACGGTATTGCTGATCACCCACGCGTTGGACGAGGCTGCCCTTCTGTCTGACCGGGTCGGCGTGATGTCGGCACGCCCCGGCCGGTTCATCGACTTGGTCAGCACCGGCTGGGGGCGCGACCGCGACAGCCGCATCGCCTCAGATCTGGGCTTTGGCGTAATCACCGCCCGCCTGTGGGCGGCGCTGCGCCCGGAATCCATCAAGGCGATGGGACGATCGGCGTCATGACCCGCGACCGAGGCATCATCTGGACACGCGTCGCGTTAATCGCCGGGGTGGTCGGCGTCGTCGAGCTCTTGTGCCGCCTGGGCGTGATCAAGCCACTGACCATAATTGCGCCGAGTTCAGATGGCGCTCGAGCTTGCGCGCATGATCGCAGCCGGCGAACTCACCGCGCCCGCGGCGTCCACCTTCGCGGAGGTTGGCGTGGCCTTCGCCGCCTCGGTCCTGGCCGGCGGCGCGCTCGGAGCGCTGGTGCACGCGCAGCCGCGCCTGCGCCGTGCGCTCGAACCTTTGTTGGCGAGCTGGTATGCAGTGCCGTTCTTCGTGTTCTATCCGTTGCTGGTGGCGTTGTTCGGGTTGAACGCGCTGCCATTGATCGTCATCGGCGTGATATTCGCCGCGCCGGCGATGATGGTAAGCACTCTTTCCGGTCTCGATCGCGTGCCGCGCGTGATGCATAAGGTGGCGCGCGTGCACCGGCTGTCCCGTGTGCAGGAAGCGCGCCTGATCACCTTGCCGAGCGCCGCGCCGCATTTGTTCACGGGCTTGAAGCTGGCCTTCGCCTATTCGTACATCGGCATCATCGCCGGCGAGTTCATCCTCTCGGGTGGTGGGCTCGGCTACGGCATTGCCTATGCTTTTGAAAGTTTCGAGAACCGAACGATGTACGCGCTCGTGCTGTTCGTGCTTCTCGTCGCTACCGGCGTCAACGGCGCGCTGCATATGTGGGACGGGCGCCTCGCGCGCCGCCGGGGGCGGACATGACGCGGCTCGTTGACACAATCGCGACCGTTGCGGCCATTCTTGCGATCTGGGCCGGCCTCCATGCCCATGCCGGCGACGCTGCCATCGCCTCGCCTTTGCAGACCTTCACCTTCGCCGCGGAGCTGTTGTCCCGGGCGTGGTTCTGGAACCATGTTGGCGTAACCATGGCGGCCTTTGCCATGGCGCTCGCGATCTCTTCAGTGGCGGGCGTGGCGCTCGGCCTGGTGCTCGGGATGCGACGCTTCGCAGGTGAAGTGGCGGAACCGATCCTCAGCTCGCTTTATACGATACCCAAAGTCACCTTGTACCCGATCATGCTGCTGATCTTCGGCCTCGGGATGTCGGCTAAGGTGGCGTTCGGCGTGATCCACGGCATGATCCCGGTGATGCTGTTCACCATAGCCGCCGTCAAGAACATCCAGCCGGTCCTACTGCGAACGGCCCAGGTCATGCGCCTGAGCCCGACGCAAACGGCGATCACCGTCCTGGCGCCGGCCGTGACGCCGGAGATCGTCACCGGGCTGCGGGTCGGCTTCGCCTTGACGCTGCTCGGCGTGCTGATCGGCGAGATGTTCGCGTCGCAGCGCGGCCTCGGCTTTCTCATCATCAACGGCATCGAGGTCCATGACGTGCGCATGATGACGACGGTGACGCTGATCGTGGTTGTCTTTGCGGTCGCCGCGAACGGACTGATGTTGGCGCTCGATCGGCGTGCGCACCGCTTCGCCTGAATCCAGGAAACTCCTTCGCGAACCGGTTTCCGGACGCCCCGGATCCGGACGATAGCTCAACCGCCGGTAACCCTACGATCCCGCCTTGAGGTAGTCGCCCATCCGGCCTTTTGCTATCATCAATACCGTTCTGAGGTTCATCCGGGGATGACGCCTTAAAGCTATGGGAGAGGAAACAATGAATCGATTAGCCTTAGGAGCGGCGGCTCTGGGCTTCAGTGCACTCGGCGCACAAGCAGCCTACGCGGAAATGAGCTCGAAAAGCGCGGAGGTCAGCGACGGCGGCGCCATGCAGGAAGAGCAGGTGCTCAACGGCTTTGGCTGCAAAGGCGCCAATATTTCTCCGTCCTTGAGCTGGAGCGGAGCGCCGAGCGGCACCAAGAGTTTTGCCATCACCAACTACGATCCAGACGCGCCGACCGGCAGCGGCTGGTGGCACTGGGTGGTGTTCAACATTCCGGCGGCGACGACGTCGATTCCGAAGAATGCCGGCGACCTGAAAGCAAAGCTCATGCCCGCAGGCGCCGTGCAGAGCCGGACCGACTTCGGCACCGGCGGCTGGGGCGGCCCCTGCCCGCCACCCGACGGCAAGCCGCATCGCTACATCTTCACGGTGTTCGCGGTGGATGTCGACAAGCTGCCGCATGCGGCGGACGAAAATGCGTCGGCAGCGCTGGTCGGCTTCGACTTGCATTTCCACACGCTCGACAAGGCGACGCTGACGGCGACCTACAGCCGCAAGTGAGGGCCGTGGTCGGGGCGGAGCGTCAAATTCGACCATCGTACGTTCACGCTCTGCCCGTTTAGATCGTCAAACAAAGAGGCCGCCTTGGCGGAAGCCCGTCGTGAGCCGAAGCCAGGCCGGCCTCTTTCTGTGACTCGGGCCAGGCAAATTCGCGCGCCCGCCATGCGGATCATTGCTCTTAATCCATTGCATTGGGCGCGCCTTCGCTTGAGGGCTGGCCAAGCCGCTCTGACGCGTCCGTCGACAAGAGGATTTCATCGCCGCGCCGGCGTCAGCATCCGCGTCTTGAGCCCATGCAGACGCTTCACTTCCTCCTTCAGCTTGGTGATCTTCTCCTTGAGCCGGGTTGTTTTGGTGGTACGCGCCTCCGACGGCTCCTGCCGATCGACGCTGTCGAGCTGGCGCGGACAACGGGCTACGCTCTCCTCAATCTGCGCCAGACGTCGCTCCATCTTCGCCCGGGTAAAGTTCTTGTCCCGATTGTTCACCGCCTTGAACTTGCTGCCATCAATGGCGACGCTCGCTTCGGCGAACAGGTCCAGACGCCGACACAGCATGATAAACTGGGCGCACACCTTGCGAATGGCACCTCCATTGTCCTTGCGGAAGTCGGCAATTGTCTTGTGATCCGGCATAAGCCGGCCGGTCAGCCACATCCCCTCGACATTGCGCAAAGCCTCGCGCTCAAGCCGCCGGCTCGACTGAACCCGGTTGAGATAGCCGTAAATGTAGAGCTTCAGCAGGACGGAGGGATGATACGAAGGCCGCCCCGTTACCTCGGGAGCGACCCCGTCAAATCCCAGCGTCGCCAGATCGAGTTCATCGACAAAGACGTCGATCACTTGAACCGGATTGTTCTCGTCGATCCAGTCATTCCGGAAACAGCGTCGCCTGCCCGCGATCAATCCCCTCAACGAAGCGCATCATGCGAGCCTCCGAAGCAGCAGAATCACACTGCGGAGTGAATCACAGATACCGCGTTTTTACACAACCAGGGTCAATCGCTACCAACGCGTTTTGCGCGGCATCGCACCATGTCCGAAAAGCTTTCAAAGCGGACCTTAAGTAATAGGTGGAACGGCAAAATACTTGCACGCTCGCTGTTGGGTGTGATTTTGTTACCTTAGCGATATTCACGGCTGCTCCGGTTTGCCCTCAACAACAGACATCCGTTTGACAAGTTGCGATGGCAGTGCAGAGCCAGTTCCGGACATCGGCTTGAAGCGGGCCAATTGGGTTACTGCGGTTGGCTCCCGCGATTCCAGCAATCACGACGACTGCTCGCCACCACTAATGACCCTAAACATCTTCTGAAAAAAGAAATTATTGGGAACATTGACTACGCTGCCATCCTGTTCACGCAGTACCGTGAACATGAGATTGCGATCTGTTACTCGACCTGCTGCATTTTCGGGAAGGAGAACGACTGTATCGCCAAGACGAAATGGTCGCCAAATTGTAAGGAAGAAGCTGGCGGTAAAATTGCTGACCATCGCCCAGGTGGCGAGAAAACCAACTCCAATCACTGTTATTGAACTGACGAGCAGAGCCCACAATCCCGCGAGACCAATGCCCCATACATCCAAGATTAACAGCACCGCAATCAGCCAGAGGGAAGCGGTCACAGCGCGAATGATTGTCGAAATAGTCGCGTAAGATAGTTGAAGGCGGGCCTGAGTGCTGTTGAGCCAATTGTTCAGAAGTCTTTTCAGCAGAAATATGCCGAGACCGACAACGATGAGAATGGCAGCGCTCGTGATTATCGCACCTAAATTGACGTGGTGCTGATCGAGCCAAGCAATGATCTCTCCCATGGTCGGTCACTTCTTTTTGGTCACCCGGTTAGAAGTCTTAGCATGCCTCGCTGCTATTAGATTCGTGCTGCGCGCCTGACGCTTATTAGTGCGCATTCGAGGACGCACGGCGGCATCGGGAGCACCACAGGCCACTTACTGAGAGTTATCGTCGAGCTTCGTCGCTGAGGTGAAGGCGCCCGCGCAAAACGTCACCGACTTCCATCGTGTCGATGTGGTAGATGCTTCGAGGCTTGGCCACATCGGCCGGTCGCCTCACCGGGGCAGGGGTCAGCGGTCGACGAAAGGTGGCTTGCTCGATCTGCTGAGCCAGCGTGATCCATGCGTCGGAAGCGCGACGCATACTAGCGCTTGTCTTCGGATCGGAGGCCGATTGGGCTTGGCCCAGCCACTGCGCGGCCTTTCTGCGGCATTCCTCTACGGTAATCATATCTGCAACTCGTCAAAAAACTTATAATATCTTATTTCATAAGTGGAAACAAATAAGCAGTATTTGCAATCGCAACAAAGTGAAGTGCTCGACTTCCGAGAATGGGATGGACCGGCCGTGCTCCTGCCCTTGACGGCTCTCAGAGCCGGCGGGGCTTACAAGCACGAGGAGCACATCGCCTGGTTACACGTGGGGTTTAGCGCCGGCTGGGATGCCACCAAGAAGAGCCCGAGCCTACTCCTCGTGACTCACGGGACCGTGCATCAGATCGCCGCCGACTTCCGTGAGACCAATGACCTAGCGGGATTCTTCACCGTGAACGTCAGCGACATCATCCGTCGGCTGCGCCGACGCGCACGCGAGGCCGGCATCGATCTTGAGCGGCCCTTCTTCTTCGCACCTGATGACCCGCGGTTCGATCAGATCTTGAGACAGGTCGGGCGCGAGCGTGATCCAAGAGTTGCCAGACTGCGCAAGGACAAGACGAAGCTTGCCAAGACCAAGAAGAGAGTTCACCGCGAAGACATCGCCTCGCTGCCCGCGTTAAGACGGTCAACTATCCGCTAGCCTTGCAGGTTGTTGGGTGAGTTCCACCGAAAATGGACCGAGTGAACAGACGAAGTGGACCGGCACGGGAGCCGGACTGGGAATTAGAAAAGCAGGCTTACGTCCATGGGACGCGGACCGTGCACCTTCAAAGAAGTTGACGTAACCCGCGCCATCAAAGCGGCGGAGAAGAGCGGGAAGGAAGTCGTGCGCGCGGAAATCGAAAACGGCAAGATCATCCTGGTTTTCAACCGTGGCGCCGACGAGCCTGCCAGCACCGAGCGTAATGAGTGGGATTAGGTAACCGGCCATGCAGGTTAGACTGAAATACGTCAACGCGTTCCGCAACCGCAATCGCCGTGATCAGCGGGCACGCTACTATTTCCGGCGCCGCGGCCAACCGGCGATCCCGCTCCCGGGGTTGCCCGGATCAGAAGAATTCATGGCCGCCTACGCCGCGGCCCTCAACTCAAGTGCCAAATCGAAGCGTCGAGATCGGGGCCAAGCGCACCTTGCCGGGGACCATCAATGCGCTGATCGTAAATTACTACCGATCAAGCGAGTGGCTCGCGCTTGCCCCGGAGACGCAGAAGACTCGCCGTCGCATCATCGAACGTTTCCGCCTTCAACATGGCAACAAGCGTGTCGTTCTTCTTCAGCGCGAGCACATCCTGAAGATGCTGGCGGCAATCGAGCGGCCGTCAAACAAGCGCAGCTGGCTAAAGACCATTCGCGGGCTAATGCGGGCCGCCGTCCCGCTCATGCGCAAGGACGATCCGACCGAGAGCATTCCCACCGTCAAGCTGCCTAGGACCAAGGGCCATCATACTTGGACCGACGACGAGATCGAGCAGTATCGCGCCTTCTGGCCGCTCGGGACCCAGCAGCGCCTCGTAATGGAATTCGCGCTGGGAACGGCGTCGCGCCGCGGCGAGGTTGTTCGGCTCGGCCCGCAGCACGTCAAGGATGGACGCATCCGCATCGCGCGCACCCATGGCAGTGAGGACGTGGAGATCCTCATGTCGCCGGAGCTCCAGGCGGCATGCGAGGCCATGCCGAAGGAGCACCTCACCTACATTGTCACGGCCTATGGCAAGCCGCGCTCGAAGAATGGACTCGGCAACGACTTCGCGAAATGGGCGACGGAAGCCGGCTTGCCGGCAAACTGCCGGCTGCACGGTCTCAAGAAGAGTGGAACGCGCCGGCTTGCAGAGGCTGGAGGCACCGCGCACGAATTGATGGCGTTCTCTGGCCACAAGACGCTCACCGAAGTGCAGCGCTACACGAAGGATGCCGATCGCAAAAAGCTCGCTGACTCCGCGATGGCGAAGCTGTGGGGCAGACAGTGAACAGCAATGTTACAAACAGCGAGGCGCCATTGCACAAACATGGCGCTAACTACTTGAAAGGAAAGGTTGGACAAATGACGTGGCGCTCCCTACGGGAATCGAACCCGTGTTTCAGCCTTGAGAGGGCCGCGTCCTAGACCGCTAGACGAAGGGAGCGTGTGGGCCGAATAAACCCCGAATGGCGCGGGGGCGCAAGCCGATCACGGCGCAGTGGCGAACCTGATCCGCGCGGTTTCTTTTAGCGTCTTGAGGTCGTAGGTGCGGATCTCGGTTGCGGCGCCGATATCGAGCGTCACCGCGAGGCGGTCGTCAGTGAGCGAGCTTGCGACCACGCGCGCGCCTTTCGGCAGCGTGATGATGCCGTCGATTACCGCGGCCGTGCCGTTGCCGCCGCTTCGGAAAACCCGGTAGCCGATGACACTCACCACCGCCGCGATCGCAATCAGCGTGGTCAGGGCAGAGATGATCATCAGGAGGCGGATCCGCGCGACTGCGCGATCGGCCGCAGCGCCGGTGCCGTTCGGTTGCCGGTCGCTTTGCGCTTCAACGGCGGCTAGTTTGTTCATTGCCGATGTCGAACCCATTGCCTACGCAAAAATCCATCCGTCTTCCCGATGACGAACCGGGTGGCCGGCTTGATCGCGTGCTCGCGGCGCACGTCAGCAACCTTTCGCGCACCCGGCTCAAGGCGCTGATTGAGGCGGGCGCGGTCGCCGTCGACGGACGCACGATCCGTGATCCTCGCCATCCCGTCAATTCCGGCGCCGCGATCGTCGTCGACGTGCCGCTGCCGGCGCCGGCCAAGCCAGCCGCCGAACCTATTCCGCTCAAAGTCGTCTACGAGGACGCCGACATCATCGTGATCGACAAGCCGCGCGGGCTGGTCGTGCATCCGGCTACCGGCCACCAGACCGGCACGCTGGTCAACGCCCTGATCGCCCATTGCGGCGACAGCCTTTCCGGTATCGGCGGCGAGAAGCGGCCCGGCATCGTGCACCGGCTCGACAAGGATACCAGCGGGCTGATGGTGGTAGCGAAAAACGACCGCACACACCGGGCGCTGGCGGCTCTGTTCGCCGGCCACGGCCGCGACGGCCGGCCGTTCGAGCGCGGCTATCTCGCCTTCGTCTGGGGCGCGCCGGATCGCCCGCGCGGCACCATCGACCGGCCGATCGACCGGCACAAAACGGCGCGCGACCGCATGGCGGTGCGCGAAGACGGCCGCGAGGCGGTCACCCATTGGCAGGTTCTTGAGCGCTACGGCGGGCAAAAGGCCGCGGGCCGGACCGGACGCTCCCGCACCGAGTCGCCGGTGGCAAGCCTTGTCGCCTGCAGGCTGGAAACCGGCCGAACCCACCAGATTCGGGTGCATTTGGCAGCCATCGGCCACCCGCTCCTGGGCGATGACGTTTACGGCCCGGGTTTCCGCACCAAGGCCGCCCTCCTGCCGGAGGAGGCCCAGGCCGCGCTCCGGGCCCTTGGCGGACAGGCCCTGCATGCCTATGTTTTCACAATTGAACACCCAACCACCGGTCAAATCCTGCGATTCCGCTCGGAACTGCCTCCCGAGCTTGCCCGTTTGCATGCTATGCTGGCGGCCATACGGGCTGATTCTAGCGATAAATAGAGGCTTTCCTTAACGGCGTGGGCGGGTTTTCCGCTTTTTTGCGCCAGATCAAGGCGGCGTCGCGCCGATTTGATGCCTCTTTACTACCGCTCGCCGGACCGGACCGTGTATGTTGCAGGTGCGAGATAAGGAACTTTGCCGTCGGCTTTAGGGAGCGACGGCAGCATCGCCCGCCGCGCCTGCGGGGGCGTCAATATAGGAAAGGGGCGCTGTCATGGCCCAAACTGCTGCACTGCCCGTTTTGTCTGGCGAAACCGGCCTCACCCGGTATTTGGAAGAAATCAGGCGGTTCCCGATGCTGGAACCGCAGCAAGAATTCATGCTGGCCAAGCGCTGGCGCGAGCACGGCGACCGCGACGCGGCACACAAGCTCGTCACCAGCCATTTGCGGCTCGTGGCCAAGATCGCCATGGGCTATCGCGGCTATGGGCTACCAATCTCGGAAGTCATTTCCGAAGGCAATGTCGGGCTGATGCAGGCGGTCAAGCGCTTCGAGCCCGATAAGGGCTTTCGGCTGGCGACCTATGCCATGTGGTGGATCAAGGCGGCTATCCAGGAATACATCCTGCGCTCGTGGTCGCTGGTGAAGATGGGCACGACTGCTAACCAGAAAAAGCTGTTCTTCAATCTGCGCAAGGCCAAGAGCCGGATTTCGGCGCTCGACGAAGGCGACATGCGCCCGGATCAGGTCAAACTCATCGCCAAACGGCTCGGCGTGACCGAGCAGGACGTGATCGACATGAACCGCCGGCTCGGCGGCGACGCCTCGCTCAACGCGCCGATCCGCGAGGACGGCGATTCCGGCGAGTGGATGGACTGGCTGGTCGATGACTCGGCGAGCCAGGAAAGCCGGCTGGCCGAGAGCGAGCAATCGGAGAACCGTCATAAGGCGCTCGGCGAAGCGCTCACCGTGCTCAACGATCGCGAGCGCCGCATCTTCGAGGCGCGGCGGCTGGCCGACGAGCCGATCACGCTGGAAGAGCTCGCCGATGAATTTGGCGTGTCGCGCGAGCGTGTCCGCCAGATCGAGGTGCGCGCGTTCGAGAAGGTGCAGAAGGCGGTGAAAAACCAGATCAGCGCCATGGAAAGTCCGCACCCGGCGCAGGCAGCCGTGGCCGCCGCCGCGGCGCATTAAACTTCCTCGCTCGTTTCTCATTTCGTCATGCCCAGCCTTGACCCGGGCATGACGCTTCTGGAATCAGTCCTCAAACATCCCGCGCAATAGCCAGCGGCAAGCGAAAATGATCGCCCCCGCCAGCGCGGCGATGGCCGCCACCATCAGGAAAAACTCCGGCTTTTCCATCCGGCTCCAGAAGCTGCCGATATAGCCGGCGAGGAACCCGCCGACGAAGCTCGTCGCCAGCCACACGCCCATCAGCATCGACATCATCCGCAGCGGCGCGATCTTGGTAACCAGCGACAGCCCGACCGGCGAGAGATAAAGTTCGCCGATGGTGACGACGACGAAATAACCGGCGAGCCAGAGCCAGCTCGCCTTGCCGGCGCCCGCCTGCCACCCGGCGGCCACCATGATGAGATAGGACAGCGCCACGCCGAAGCAGCCGAGCACCATCTTGGTGACGGTCGAAGGCTCGGAACCGCGCGCCGCCTGATACGACCACAGCGCCACCACGAACGGCGTGAAGGCGAAAATCAAAAACGGATTGAAAGCGAGAAACCAGGTGGCCGGAATTTCGGCGCCGTGGCCGAGCCAGCCGATCGTGCGGTCGGTATTGGCGTCGGCCCAGAGCACGATGGTGTTGCCACCCTGCTCGTAGGTGGCCCAGAACAATGCGGTGGGAACAAACAGCACGAGAATAGCGGCGATGGCGCGCCAGTCCTTGCGATCGAGCGGACGCTGTTCGCTGTGCGCCGCCCTCACTTTCTGCAATTCATCCGGCAGCAACAGCGGCATGGCGTAGAGATAGATCGCAAGCCCGATACACATGCCGACGCCTGCCGCGGCAAAACCATAATGCCAGCCGGCCTCCTCGCCGAGCGTGCCGCAGACGAGCGGCGCCAGAAACGCTCCGACGTTGATGCCGACGTAAAAGATCGAATAGGCCCGGTCGCGACGCCGGTCGCCCGGCGCGTAAAGCCCGCCAACCTGGGTGGAAATATTCGGCTTGAACGCACCGTTGCCGAGAATGAGCGCCAACAGCGCGAACAGGAAAAGCTGCTCGACCGCCATCATGAAATGGCCGATCGCCATCAAAACGGCGCCAACGACGACGGTGCGGCGCTGGCCGAGCACGCGATCGGCCAATAGTCCGCCGAGAATCGGCGTCAGATAGACCAGCGCGGTGTAGAAGCCATAGATTTGCGACGACAGCGGCTGCATGTCGAGCGGCCCGAAAACCGATTCAAGTGCGGCTTTGAGACCAGCCAGCCCGGCGACTTTGCCGGCATTGCCCGGCAGCAGCAGAAACTTGGTCATGTAGAGAATGAGCAGCGAGCGCATCCCGTAGTAGGAAAAGCGCTCCCACATTTCCGTGCTGAACAGGAAAGTCAGGCCCTTCGGGTGACCGAATAGGGTTCCTTGCGCCGCATTGTCGCCGAAGTGGGCGGGGCGATGGGCGGATTCTATACGGTCAGCCAAGCGGCGGAGGCCTCTACCATTGCCGGCAATGGTGAGTATAAATCAAAGTGACGCGATGATCGCGTCCGCGCGGGCCCGTGAGGGGCCGTGCGCTGCTGCACAGTCTCGATGGAGAAAACGCGTGCCAAAATTCGGTATCGGTCAGCCTGTGCCGCGGCTGGAAGACCCCCGCTTCATCACCGGCCGCGGCCGCTATGTCGACGACATCAACCTGCCGCAACAGTGTTACGGCGTGACGGTCATGTCACCGCACGCGCATGCGCGGATCAAGAGCATCGACACGACGAAGGCCAAGGCGGCCGAGGGCGTTCTAGCGGTGCTTCACGGCGCCGACGTCGAAGCCGACAAGCTCGGTAGCTTCTCGCCGGTCATGCCCGAGGATATGGGCGGCCCGAAGGGCTACCGCACGCTTCGTTCCATCCTCTCCGTCGGCAAAGTGCGCTCGGTCGGCGAGCGCGTCGCGTTCGTGGTCGCGGAGACGCTACTGCAAGCCCGCAACGCCGCCGAACTCATCGAGATCGACTATGAAGTGCTGCCGGCAGTGACCACGCTCGAGGATGCCCTGAAGCCCGGCGCCACCGCGGTCTGGGATGAAGCCCCCAATAACGTCGCGGTCGGGCTAATGATGGGCAACAAAGACACTACCGACGCCGCCTTCGCCAAGGCCAAGCACGTCGTCAAGCTCAAGCTCAACAACAGCCGCGTTAGCGCCAATACAATCGAGCCGCGCGCGGCCATCGGTCAATATCATCCGGACAACGGCAGTTACACGCTTCATTCGACGACGCAGAACCCGCACGGCACCCGCGCCCACGTCGCCGGCAACGTGTTGAAAGTCCAGGAAAACAAACTGCGCGTGATCTCGCCCGACGTCGGCGGCGGCTTCGGCATGAAAAACGGCAATTATCCCGAGGACGCGCTAGTGTGCTGGGCGTCGCGGCGCGTCGGCGGCCGCCCGGTCAAATGGACGGCGACGCGCTCGGAATCCTTCCTCGGCGACGCGCATGGCCGCGATCAGGTGGTGACGGGCGAACTGGCGCTCGACGAGAAGGGAAAAATTCTCGGTATGCGCATGAACGCCCTTCACGCCATGGGTTCGCACGTATTCGAGGCCGGCATTGTGGTACCGCTATTTGCGCTCAAACTGGCACCCGGCGTCTATGACATTCCGGCAGTGCACGCCGTGGCCCAGGCGGTTTTGACCAACACGGCGCCGATGGCGCCTTATCGCGGTGCCGGACGGCCAGAGGCGACCTTCCTCATCGAACAACTGATGGACCGCGCCGCGCAGGTCGTCAACGTCGATCCGATCGAGATCAGGCGGCGCAACTTTATCCCGCCGACGGCGATGCCGCACAAGCTTCATTCCGGCATCGCTTATGACAGCGGCGATTTTCGGCGCATCATGGACGATTGCCTGAAAGTCGCCGATTGGGACGGCTTCCCGAAACGCCTGGCGGAATCAAAGAAGAACGGCAAGCTGCGCGGCCGCGGCCTCGGCTATTTCGTCGAGGAGGCCGCGATCTTCAATGAACGCATGGTGATCCGTTTCGATTCGAGCGGTTCGCTCGCCATCATCGCCGGCACGCATTCGCATGGTCAGGGACATCAAACCGTTTATGCGCAAATGGTGCACGAATGGCTCGGCGTGCCGTTGGAATCGATCAGCTTTGTGCAGGGCGATACCGAGGAGGTCGCGGTCGGCCGCGGCACCTACGGTTCGCGCAGCATGCATGTCGGGGGCAACGCGCTTAAAAAAGCGGCCGACGCCATCATCGAGAAGGCCAAGCCCATGGCGGCAATGATGCTCGAAGCAGGCGCCGGCGATATCGAATTCAAGGACGGCAGCTTCCACATCGTCGGCACCGACCGCTCGCTGCCGCTGCCGGTGGTGGCCCAGTCACTGCATCGGCCGATGTTTCTGCCGCCGCAGTTTGAGGTGGGGCTCGAAGCCTCGGGCACGTTTGCGGCCGAACCCTCGAACTATCCGAACGGCTGCCACGTCTGCGAGGTGGAGATCGATCCCGATACAGGCTTCGTCACGCTGGCGCGCTACGCCTCGGTCGGCGACGTCGGCAAGATCATCAATTCGCTGCTGTGCGAAGGCCAGATTCACGGCGGCGTCGCCCAGGGCGTCGGCCAGGCGCTGATGGAATCGATTGTGTTCGATACCGACGGCCAGCTCGTCACCGGAAGTTTCCAGGACTACGCCATGCCGCGCGCCGAGGATTTTCCCGAATTGGTTTCAAAGCTGACCGAAGTGCCGGCGACCACAAATCCGCTGGGCGTCAAAGGCGCGGGCGAGGCCGGCGCGACCGGTGCGCCACCGGCCGTGGTTAGCGCCATTCTCGACGCGCTCAAGCCGCTCGGCATCGACCACATCGACATGCCGGCGACGCCCAACCGCATCTGGCAGGCGATTCACGCAGGCAGCGCGGCCAAACTGGCGGCGGAATAAAAAAATCGCCTCTCCCCGGCGGGGAGAGGCGACCAGATTTTTGCAGTGATACTGCGCTACTCGGCGGGTTCGGCTATCGCCTCATGCGGCGCCGTGCGGTCGAGCGCGCTTGCTGGAGCCCGGCTCAGACCGAACATGAAGACCGCCACAATCAAGTAGGCAATCGCCACCACCGGCGTCACCGCGATGCCGACGTGCTCACCATGCATAAAGCCAAAGAAGGTGAGAACGGCGCCGGCCAGCGCGAACGCCGAGGCATTGACAAACTTCTTGTCGATGACGAAGGCGCCGATCGCGGCAAGCACCAACCCGGTCAAGATCGAGCCGCCGCCCATCACTTTGATGCCGGCATAAAGAACGCCCTGATTGGCGAGCTTGTCCAAGCCAAGCGTCGCTGCATCCGTACCGACCGCATGCAGCACCCCGTCCAGTTGCACGCCTGCCCATGCGGCCAGATGCGGCGTCAGCGCCAGCACGATGGCAGGCGCGTGCACCTTCGGCGTGCTCTGGAACGCTTGCGCGCCGATCAGCATGCCGATGTAGAGCAGGATCGGGTAGATTGCCACGACCGGTATGATGGCCAGCAGCAGCGAGATCACGCCGAACCAGGACAGGACGATCACCATGATGCCGGTTGCGGCGGAATAGCCGATGCGGCCGCCCATCGCCTTCCAGCCGGGGTGGCCGATATAGACGGCGTTGATGAACGGGTTGCCCATCAGGCAGCCGATCAGGCTGATGACGCCATCGGCGGTCAGCACGCGCGTAGTGGGAAACGCGTCGCCTGCGGCTTCCGCGCTCTCCACGTTATCCATCGCTTCGACCAAGTCGTAGATGCCGAACGGGATGGCGGTCACCAGAATCACGCCGAGATATTCAAAGCCGGAGAAGATGTGATCCACCGCAGGCAGCGGTACCGAGAAGCCGAAGTTCGAGAAGGCAGAGGTAATGCCGGCTCCCGTCAGCCCGCCGTAATTGAGGCCGAACAGGTTGGAGCCCCACCCGATGATCATGCCGACCGCAATGGCGACCAGGCCGGCAGGAATGCCTTTCGGATATCGAAACCCGCCGAACCAGTTCACCAAAATCACGGCGAAGCACGACAGGCCGATCACCGGCGTCATGTACATCTCGAGCGCCGGACGCATGGAAATAAACGTGATCGACACACCGGCGAGCGTGCCGAGCAAGGCGGCGCGCGGAGTGATTTTGCGCACGTAAGGCGCGATAAACCCGCCGATCATCAGAATGAAGCTTTGGAAGAACACCCAAGTCAGTCCGGCTTCCCAGCCCTTGATCGGATCATGGGTCTTAAGCGCGATCGGCAGCATGATTACGAAGGTGACGATGAACATGTGCGGCACGCTGATGCCGGACGGCAGCGCGCAGACATCGTTTCGGCCACTTGTCTTGGCGAGCCGGTAAGCGAGATACGCATAGTAAAACGTCGACAGGCACAACATCAGGCCGACCGCCGGCAGGATGCGGCCGAACACGATCGCGTCCGGCATCTTGATCACGAACCGCAACAGGATCGTGAGCGTCAACATGTTGGTCAGGATGTTGGTGCCGAAGCCGAAGAAGGCATTCCAGTCGCCGGGCGTAAATAGTTTTGGATGGAACCCCGTCGTCGATGTCGTTGACGTCATTGCACGCTCCTGTTCATGGCAAATGTCATTGCTTGCGAAGCAATGCACACAGATCAACCAGCCACCCGCCTACCGAGCGGGCAGTGCTTGTTGAGTGAAAAAGACCCCGCCCCCCTGGCGGCAACATGCGCAATCGTCAGCGATTGCCTCATAAGCTTCGCAAAGCGCGTGCCAACAATTATCGAGCGCGGGCCGACGGCGACCCCATCTGCGAAGTCAATGAATCAGCAATCGAATTGCTTTTGACCGGCGCCGGAAAGAGCTTTGACGGCGCTCGTTGCCGCGCCACAGGAAGCGTTGCAAACAAATAGCGGCGACCAAATAACAGTCACCGCGCCGTTAAAAAAACAGCAATAACGACTATTAAGCCGGTCAAGCCGCCTGAAAACGACCCGCTATTTTCTCAGAAACTAGCCTGCGGCGCGCGCAGGATAGCGGATTGCTGCCAGCGAATTAAGCAGCGGCTTCGACGGAGTCACCGAACCAAAAATGCCGCCCTGAGCCTTGATCATGGCGAGTCCGGCGGCGTGAAACTCCGGGAAATAGGAGGCGCAACAATCCGAGAGCACGATGCAACGGAAGCCGCGATCGTTGGCCTCGCGCACGGTCGTGTTCACGCACACCTCCGTGGTCACGCCGCAAACAAACAAAGTGTCGATCTCGCGATTGCGTAACATCAGTTCGAGATCGGTCTGATAAAAAGCACCCTTGCCCGGCTTGTCGATCACCGGCTCGTCCTCGACCGGATAAAGTTCGGGGATAATGTCGTGACCTGGTTCACCACGCACAAGTATGCGCCCCATGGGCCCAACTGCACCGATGCGCGTCGAAGGATGGCCGCGGTCGACTTTGTACGGCGGCGCGTCGGAGAGATCCGGCCGATGACCTTCGCGCGTGTGAATGACCAGCATCCCGTGCTGGCGCGCCGCGCCAAGCACCTGGCGCAGCGGCGGGACGGCGGCTTGCAAACGCGATACGTCGTTGCCGAGCGCTTCGCCAAAACCGCCCGGCTCCAGGAAGTCGCGTTGCATGTCGATGATCACCAGCGCGGCGCGCTCGACATCGACGGAGAGCGGGGCCGGCTCAGCCTCGAAGGTGACGTTTGGCATGTTCAGTCCCTCAATCGCCATGAAGATTGCGATTTACCGTGCAAAATCGGGGCCAGCATACCAAACAAGCAGCCCCTTTTGCCTGCTCAATTATTGGGCGAAACGCCTGTTCAACGTTTCCGGGGTTGCCTCTTGGCGTTTCGCGGGGCACGTATAACAAGCCTGTGAATCAATGGCTTAAGGTGAGTTTCTGGGAGTTTTGACGGCATGACGCGTAAACCAAACGGCCGCAAACCGAAAACCGCGCGACGGGCCAGAGCGCGCCCGCATGCGTCACCCGCGACGACCCCGGACGCGCTCGCCGCCATGGTCGCGGGAGGCACGCAGAGTTTGGCGCTGCCAATCGACCCGGCTTGGCAGGCCGGGGTGAGGCTGAATTTGCAATTGCTCTTCATCCACGCCGCGCTCGTCGATGAGTTTCCGCTGCCGGAAGACAGCGAGCCGGCGCCGGTGTTCCGTGCTTGAAACGTCTTCGCTCGATTTCGCCTGGAGCACGGTCGCCGACATTGCCACGGCGGTCGCCGGCGGCCGCGCCAACGCAGTAAGCGTCGTCGAGGCCACACTCGCCCGCATCCGCGCGCGAGATCCTCTGCTTAATTCCTTTACCGCGGTCACCGAGCAACGCGCGCTTGAGCATGCCCACGCTCTGGATGCCGCGCGCGAGCGCGGCGAAAAGTTGCCGCCGCTCGCCGGCGTTCCGTTCGCGGCGAAAAATCTGTTCGACGTCGCCGGCCTCCCGACGCTTGCCGGCTCGAAAATCAATCGCGATGCGCCGCCGGCCGCCGGCGACGCCGCGCTGATCGGGCGCCTCGAAGCGGCCGGAGCCGTACTCGTTGGCGCGCTCAACATGGGCGAATATGCCTACGACTTCACCGGTGAAAACCCGCACGACGGCCCCGCGCGCAATCCGCACGATCTCGGCCGCATGACCGGAGGATCGTCGAGCGGTTCGGGCGCCGCAGTCGGCGGCGGACTCGTGCCGCTGGCGCTCGCCTCGGACACCAACGGCTCCATCCGGGTTCCGTCTTCGCTGTGCGGATTGTTCGGCCTTAAGCCGACCTACGGACGGTTGCCTCGCACCGGCGCTTTTCCGTTTGCGGCCAGCCTCGATCATGTCGGACCAATGGCGCGCAGCGCGCGCGATCTGGCGCTCGCCTACGACGCCATGCAAGGCTACGACCCGCACGATCCGGTATGTGTCGATCGGGCGGTCGAACCGGTGGCGCCGCTCCTGCAACGCGCCGGAGAGCGGCTTCGCATCGCGGTTGCCGGCGGTTATTTCAAATGCCGGACCGCGGAAGCGGTTTACGCCATCGATCGGGTCGCGGTCGCGCTCGGCGCCAATCGCGATATCGAAATCCCTCACGCCGAGCGCGCGCGTTCGGCCGCGTATATCATCACGGCGACCGAGGCCGCGAGCCTGCATCTCAACCGGTTGCGCAACCGGGCGCGCGATTTCGATCCGACCACGCGGGATCGGCTCATCGCAGCGACCATGCTTCCAGCTTCACTGGTGACGAAGGCTCAGAAATTCCGGCGCTGGTATTGTAGCGAACTGCTTAAATTGTTCACCGAGGTGGACGCCATTCTGGCGCCAGCGACACCGTGCACGGCGCCGGTCCTCGGTCAGCAAACCTTCCAGATCGGCGATGTGGAAATGCCGGTGCGGGCCAATCTCGGCCTTTATACGCAGCCGATTTCGTTCGTCGGCGTTCCGGTCGTCACCGTGCCGGTGCCGCTCACTCCGCTGCCGATCGGCGTGCAGATCATCGCCGCCCCGTGGCGCGAGGATGTGGCATTGCGCATCGCGCACGTGCTGGAAACCGAAGGCGTCGCCGCAGCGCCCCGCCCCGCCGAATTTTGATCGCGAAGGAGCAAACGATGGAGATCGACCTGCCCGAAGTCGTCGCCGAAGTGCGGGCCGATTTCGACCGCTACGAGAAGGCGCTCGGCACCAATGACGTCTCGACGCTGAATTCAATCTTTCGTAAAGATCCGCGAACGATCCGCTACGGCGGAACCGAAAATCTCTACGGTTACGCCGAAATCGAAGCGTTCCGCACCGCGCGCACGCCGCCCGGCGACCGCACGATCGCAAAAACCGTCATCAGCGCTTACGGCCGCGACCACGCGGTCGCGTCGACCCTATTTTATCGCGCCAGCACGCCGGGGAAGGTGGGGCGGCAGATGCAGACCTGGGTGCGCTTTCCGGAAGGTTGGCGCGTCGTCGCCGCACATGTAAGCCTGATCGACGAGCGCTGACGCCCAGCTCAGACGGCCGCTTTTTCCTGGGCCGTGAAGGCACGCCAACCGCCAAAGCTTGAAATGTCGCGCGCGCCGGCGACTGCTTCGGCTTCGACCAAAAATCCTTTGACCAAGCGGCCGTCGTCGATTTCGAGCGTACCGATGGACAATGGCGGCGGCACCGCGGCAACAAATCGGCCGAACGCGCCTTCCGACAAGGCCCACACTTCGATCTCGATCGATGCGCCTGCGCCGTTCTTGACGCGGAGCAGACCGGGCTTCGGCGGCCGCGTACCCGCAAGCGCATACAGCCGGTAATGCGGCGCGGTCGAAACGCGCTCGAGTAGACGCGCCCCAGCGGCGTGCAATTCGCAGTTCAACGGCATGCCCGAAAGATGCGCGCCCACCACGGCGATCGGAATTTCGCCTTCGGCCGGCGCAGCCTTTAGCCGCGGCAGCCGCGGCTGTTTGTAGTCGAGCGCCCCGAGCGGCAAGCCGGTTGCGGCGTGGAATTCGCGGCCGATCGCCGCCAGCATCGCATCCTCACCCGCGGAGGCGAGCAGCGTCACGCCGAACGGCGCTCCGTCCGGCCGCATGGAAGCCGGCACGGCGAGCCCGCACATGTCGAGCAGGTTGACAAAATTAGTGTAGGTGCCGAGCCGGCTGTTGAGACCGATAGGATCGGCGAGTACCTGTTCGATCGTGTACATGGTCGGCGCCGTCGGCAGCACCAGCGCGTCGATAGAGCGGAAAGTATGATCGCGCATTCGCCGCAGATCGTCGAGCTGATAAAACGCGGCGAAGGCGTCGGCGGCGGTGCCGTGCGCGCCGGCGAGCAGAATTTGCCGCGTCACCGGATGCATGGATTCCGGCGACGAAGCGACGAGCGCCTTGACGGTCAGAAAGCGTTCGGCGACCCAAGGACCCTCATACAACAGCCGCGCGGTCGCATAGAAGGGCTCGATGTCGACCTCGACGATCTTCGCGCCGAGTTCCTGCATTTTTGCCAATGCAGCATCATAGGCGGCTTCCGAAATACGGTCGCCGAAGAACAGGCGCTGACCTTTGAGCGGCACGCCGAGCCGCAGACCCTGCGGCATCGGGCCGACGTCCTTCAGCGTCCGCGGCTGCGCTTCGCCGCTGGCCGCATCGGGGGCGGCGATGACCTTGAGCATCGCGACCGCGTCGTCGACAGTGAGCGCCAGAACCGAAACGCAATCGAGCGTGCGGCAGGCTGGCACGACGCCGGCGTTCGAAATCATGCGGCGGCTTGGCTTGAGGCCGACGATGTTGTTGAAGCCGGCCGGAACCCGGCCGGAGCCGGCGGTGTCGGTGCCGAGCGCGAGCGGCACCAGGCCGGCGGCCACCGCAAGCGCCGAGCCGGTGCTCGACCCGCCGGGCACGAGCTTGGGATTGAACGGATTGCGGCCGATGCCGTACGGCGTGCGCACACCGACCAGGCCGGTCGCAAACTGATCGAGGTTGGTCTTGCCGAGAATAATCGCTCCGGCATCGCGCAGGCGCGCGACGCAAGCCGCGTCCTTTTGCGGGTGGTAGAGATAGGCCGGGCACGCGGCCGTCGTCGGCAGATCCTTGATGTCGATGTTGTCCTTCACGGCGACCGGAATGCCGTAGAGCGGAAGCGATTTGTCAACTTTGCTCGCGAGCGCGCGCGCCTCGGCAAGCACATCAGCCTCCTCGCGCAGGCTGATGAAGATCGCCGGATCGTTGTGGGCGCGGATGCGTGCGAAGCTGCGCGCGACTATGTCCTCAGGCTTAGCCGTTCCGCCGCGATAGGCGTCAAGGATTTCGGCGACCGTCTCAGTCACAAAAGCTCCGTGTTGGCTCAACTACGCTGGCCCGGCCGCCGCGTCCGCCGCCCCCTTTCTGCCAAATCCGGGCCATTTCGCAAAGGGTAAGCGCGAATTCGCATTTCGCGCCGAAGGTTGCGTGGGGGAGCCGATACGCCTATATTCCCGCTGCTTTTCAAGTCATCACCGATGACTAGGTGGCTTCGCCCGAAAGGGCGGGCGGAGCACAAAGGAGATTTGCCCATGGCTATCGCGCCATTGATGCCGAAGGCGACGGCGGTCTGGCTGGTGGAGAACACGGCCCTGTCGTTCGACCAGATCGCGCAGTTCTGCAGCCTGCACCCGCTTGAAGTGAAGGCGATCGCCGACGGCGACGCCGCGCAGGGCATCAAGGGGCTCGACCCGATCCTGACCGGCCAACTTACACGTGAGGAAATTGCCGAGGCCGAAGCCCATCCGGATCGCCGCCTGAACATTGCCGACCCGAAAGTCCGCTTGCCCGAAGCCAAGCAGAAGAAAGGCCCGCGCTATACGCCGGTCTCCCGGCGTCAGGACCGGCCGAACGCCATTCTGTGGCTGGTGCGCAACCATCCGGAACTGAAGGACAGCCAAATCATGCGGCTGGTTGGTACAACGAAGTCGACCATCCAGGCGATCCGCGACCGCACGCACTGGAACTCGGCCAATTTGACACCGCTCGATCCGGTGACGCTCGGCCTGTGCTCGCAGATTGATCTCGATCACGAAGTCCAGCGGGCGGCCAAGGAAAAGCCGGTGCCGGTCGAGGCCCAAGGCGCCACCCTGCTGCCGGCCTCGGTCACCACAGCGCCGAAGGAAGAGCCGGCGACGCCCGAGCCCGCCGAGAAGAAGAAATCCGAAGAACTCAACGTCGAAGCCGTTTTCGCCAAGCTCAAGCAACTGGGCGGCAAGAGCGAGTAACGGCGCACCGCTATTTTTGCGCGTCAGCGTAAGGATAGATCATTGTGCCGCTCTTGTAGTGCGGCGGCCACAATACCGGCTGCACGCTGCCGTTGGCGAACTGCTCGAAGTTGCCGGGCGCGACGTGCTGAAATTGAGTGAACACTGTTCGCCCCTCGGTCCATTCGCCGTCCTTGCCGTAAGTCACCTCGCCGACCACCGTCGAAAACGAGTGGCTGTGCATGTACTCGGCGAGCTTATCCTGATCGAGGCCGTGGACACCTTCGACGGCCTGCGCGAGCACCTGACCCGCGGCGTATCCGAACGGCACGAAACCATAGCCGAGAGGATCGATTTTTTCTCCGGCCGCAGCTACGCGGTAGCGCTTGAGTAACTCGGCGTCGCCCGGAAAGTTGAACGTCGGCACGAAACTTTCCATGATAACGAGACCGTCGAGCATCGGGCCAAGTTGCGTCTTGATCGGCGTAATCAGCAGACCGATCATGGTGCCGCCGAACATTTTTGGCTTAAGGCCGATCTCGTTTGCCGCGCGCACGATGCCGACGGTATCCGGCGGATAGGCGGCAATAAAAACCACGTCCGGATTGGCCGCCTGGATAGCGCGCACGGTCGGTGCAAAATCCGTGGTCGGCGGCGGATAGCTCTTGTCGTAGATGATCTTGAAGCCTTTGGCGCCCGCGTTCTCACGCGCACCGTCGGCCGACGTTCTGGCGAATTCGGCATCAGCCGAGAGGATCGCAATCGTTTGCGGCTTCGGCGTCTGCGCGGCGGCAAGCTCAAAGAAACCGCGTGAAAACCCGTTCACGCCGTCCGGGCCGAGCGACAGCATGGAGAAATATCGCGGATAGTTGAAATGCCGGTTGACGCTCACCGCCAGCATCGTGATGGTGACTTTTTTGTTATCCACAATCACCGGCATTGCCGCCGCGGCCATGTTGGTGGCGTACGGCCCGAGCAGCAGGTCGACTTTATCGACGGTGATCAGCTTGGTGTAGATGCCGGGCACGTTGGCGGGATTACTCTGATCGTCGTAGTAGACGAACTCAACCGGACGGCCGAGCAGACCGCCTTTGGCGTTAACGTCATCGCGCCAGAGTTGCAGCGCGATCAGAAGCTGCTTGCCGTTCTGTGCCACGCCGCCGGTCAGCGCCATGCTGAATCCGACTTTGATCGGCTCCGCGGCCGAGGCCGGCGTTTGCAACAAGAGCAGCAGAACCGCCGCAGCCGCTACGGCTGCGCGCCAAATGGACAACATGAACGTCCTCGCGGATTTCGCGTTTCTCCCCGTGGTTGCGGAGGTCCTTATTTCATCATTTCGTCGCCCGGCATGATGCCCCAAAGGTTAGAGGCCGCCGGATCCTTGGCCCATACCTTCGGCCGCTGCGGATTGTCGCGGTGCCACGGACGGGGCTCGAAATAGCCGAGTTCTTCGTTCACCCGGTCGAGCTCGCAGAAGGTCTCGGTAATCAGCCCGTTCGGTCCGCGATGATAGGCGAACAGATTATGCCCGATGCCATGCCGGCCGGGACCCCACAGCAGCTTGTAGCCATTGAGGCTCAAGAAGTCGCAGGCCTCGTGCATGTGACCCCAATCGCGCAGCTCGAAAGCGGAGTGGAAGTGGCGGTTCGAGCCGGTTTCCATAAAATTCAGCGTGTGATGGTCGGGACCGCAGCGCAGAAAAGAGAAAAAATCCGCCATCCAGTCGGATTCGCGAAAACCGAGCACGTCGCAATAGAACTTGGTGATGTGCTTGACGTCGGTAACATGAAAGGCGACGTGGCCGAGTTTGTGCGGCACGATGCCATTGCGCTGAAATTTCTGATGGGAAAAGGCGTCGCGCTTGAACACTTCGATGACGGTGCCCTTCGGATCGGCAAACACGACTGCCGAGGAGATGGACGGCTCCGGGTCCTTCTTGCGCGTTGTCTTGATGCCGTGCGCGGCGACCTGCTTCTCGAAAACGCCGAGATCGGCGTCGGGCGCGATCTGGAATGCGAGACTCACGCAATTGGCTTGCGCCCCTTTGCGCAGCACCACCGAGTGATGATCGACCGTCGAGGCGAGATAGACGGTGTCCTTTTCTTTTGCCGCGACAGAGAGCCCGAGAATGTCGGTGTAGTATTCGGTCTGCTGGTTGAGGTCGGGCGTATCGTAGGTGGCGTGAGCGATCTTGTTGACGCGGATCATACGGATTCTCCTTCTGTCACTTGTTTTCGTGCCCTAGGCGGGCGTCAATTTTCTTGGACGTTGCTCGCGGCAAAGAGCCGATGACATCGATCATGGCGGCCCCGTCGCACTCGGCCAGACCCATCGTCACAAACCGGTCGAACAGCTCGGCCGTACGATCGAGCAACGGCGTCGCCACACCAACGCCGTCGGCAAATTCGCCGATCATCTCGATGTAATGCTGCAGCCCGGGAATAGTGCCTTGCAGCGGCTTAAAGCGCCGTTCCGCCATCCACGGCGCGCGAATACCGAATTGCATGGAGCCACCGCTGCCGTTGGCGATAGCTTTGATCATCAAGTCCACATCGACGCCAGCCTTGAGTCCGAGCGCCATGGCTTCGGCGGTGGCGGCGATATGGATCGAAACCAGCAGATTGTTGATGAGCTTGACCCGGCTCGCGGCACCGAACGGGCCGAAATAGATGCAGGAATTGGCGAAGCCAGCGACCACAGGCTCGATCTTTCGGCATGCTTGCTCGTCGCCGGCAAGATACACCACGCCCTTGCGCGCCAGCACCATGCCGGGCGTGCCAGCAACTTCGCCGTCGATAAAAACTGCGCCTTTCTCCGCGAGCGGCGCGATTTGTTTGCGCTTGACCGGGACCGGATACGATCCGAGTTCCACCACGACTTGGCCCGGTCGCGCCGTCTGCACCAGCCCGTCCCGGCCCTGCACCACTTGTTCGAGCGCTTCGTCGGACGGCAGGCAGGAAAACACAATGTCGGCTTGTTCGCCAACTTCAGCCACCGAGCGGGCGGGCACGCCGCCGATTTTCTCGAACTCTGCAAGCGAGCTGCGCCGGTAGCCCACGACGCGATAACCGCTCTTGATCAGATTTTGCGAAATCGGCATCCCAATCTTGCCGACCCCGATGAAACCAACGGTTTCCATTTGTGGTGTTCCCTAGGCGACCTCGATGGACTGATCGGAGAGGTTGACCCGCAGGCCAAGCGAGCCCTCCATGACTGTCCATTCCTTCAATTCGTATTTGCGCAATGCGTTTTTGACGAACGGATCAGCCTCAGCCAGTTCGCGTGCCTCAGTCGCGCTTGCCGCGCGCAAAATCGTCAAGCCGGCGCCGTCTGGCGGCCCACCGCCGTCGGCCAGCGGGCCGGAGGCAAACAGTACGCCGCGTTTTTCCAGCGCGATCATGTATTCGAGATGCGCTGGCAGAAATGCCTTTAGTTTTTCCGGGGTCGGCGATGCCGCCGAGATGACGGCATAAAACTTTCTCCGCAGCATTTTCTGCGTCAGCGCGGCGATGCGTTCGTCCAAGCTCATGGCGCAATAGTCCTCCCTCAAAGCGGCTTGTTATCTTCTTATGTCCGCCGTTCCGGCTCGATCTGTCAACTCTCGCTCTGGCATATGGCCGATGCGCGGCCATACCGCTGTTTTTTGAAGCCAGAAGATCCCTATTCCTCGCCGACCAGCTCCTTCCGGCGCCGCTCCAGCTCGGCCGTATAGCGGCGGAGCGCAAAAGCCTCGGTCAGCAGCCCGATCACTCGCCGATCGGTATAGGAATCGACCACGGCAAGCGCCTCCGCCTCGGCTTGGTCAAAGGCGAGCACCGCTTCCTTGATCGCCATACTCGGCACCAGCATGATCTCTGCCGCGCGCAACAGCGACTTGATCGGCTGGTCGGACGACGCCTCAGCGGCATGCGCGTCGGCGACCAGAACCATGCCGACATAACGGCCGTGGTCGTCGACCGCCGCGACCGCCGCCGACGATCCGAGCGGAAAGCTTTCGCGGAAAGAAGCAACGGTTGTCGCGGCTCGAACAGTGCGCACGTCGTGGCGCATCATTTTGCCGACGGTCAGATCGCGCATCCAACCAATATCGGCGGCGCTGCGAATGGTTTCGCCGCGCAGATGAAAGCGCCAGGTGGCGAACGAATAGCCGAAAAGCTCGCGCGTCATCTGGGAAGAAATGATCACGGCGATTAGGACCGCCGTGGTCAGCCAGAGATCGCCGGTGGTTTCGAGCGCGATAAACGTCATGGTCAGCGGGCCGCCGATGACGGCGGCCGACAGCGCGCTCATGCTGATCACCGCATAGGCATTCGAATCGAAATTGCCGTGCGGCCATATCGCGGCAAGCGCGACGGCGAGAAGCTGCCCGCCGAGCGAGCCGATCAAAAGCGAAGAAAAAAACAAGCCGCCGCGAAAGCCGGAACCGAGCGAAATTATCGAGGCAGCGATCTTGAGAACAAAGAGTAGCGCCACGGTCCACAGCGACAAATTGAGAATTCCGGCAAAGTGCAACGCGCCGTGCCCGGACGACAGGACCTGCGGTGCAATCACCGCGAGCAGGCCCACGACAAGCCCGCCGATCGCCGTGCGAAGAAACAGCCGCACACTCAGGCGAGCGAACAAAGCTTCGCAGATCGCGACGCCGCGCATGATGAGGATACCCGCAGCGGCACTCAGGACGCCGATCAGACCAGCGATCACGAGATCGTGGACCGCAACTGTCATCTGGTCAGGCGCGACGATGCCCACGTCCGCCGGGCTCAGCGCGTGCGCAATCAGATAACCGAGCATCGCGGACACGGCGACCGGCGCGAGGCTGTTCGGCGAATAGCCGCCGATGATGAGCTCAAAGGCGTAGAAGGCACCCGCCAGCGGCGCCCCAAACGCGCCGGCGATTCCGCCGGCGGCGCCGCAGCCGACCAGAATCCGCAAATCGGCGCGCCGCAAGCGAAAAGCCATGCCGATGCGCGAAGCGATACCGCCGGCGAATTGGGTGTAGCCGGCCTCGATGCCAACTGCAGCACCGACTCCGCTCGACCACACCGTCTGCGCCGCGACGATGGCACTGCCGACGAGCGACATGCGTCCGCCATGCAAGGCGTTCGCTTCGATCGGATCGATCTCCCGCTCGGGCCGCCAGCGCACGAGCAGCTCGCGAGCGATTCCGAAAACAAGCCCGCCGAGGAGCGGCACCGAAATCGCCACGGCCGGAGCAAGCCGCTGCAGACCGGACAGCCGCACGCCCGGCTCGAGTTGGAAGAAAATACGATGCAGCACGTCGACACCGGTGCCCATCGCGGCCACGACCAAGCCGGCGATCGCCCCAACCAGCGCTGCGAGCGCGATCAGGCTCGACTCGCGGGCGCGCACGATCGCGCGCAGCCGCCGCGGTATTTCCAGTTGATTGATCAGTTTATCGATCAAGCGGGATCGCCACCTGCATAGTCTTGCCACAGCTTATAATGGAACCGTCAACACTTCGGCTTGTTCAAAAGTGCGGCTTGAACGCTGGACCGAACGGAACCAGGAGTGCAGCGTGACGGTCGATATGGACGGAACGCTGTTCGTCTCCGAAGATGCAAGCGGCACCATTTGGCGCGTCACTTATCGTGGAGACGCCGCGAATCATTGAGGCTGCCAATTTGTAAGGCAGCAACACCGCGCGGAACCCCTGATCGCACAACGCGTTACACGTTGTTAGATATAGAGACTGCGCTTGGGGGCGATCTTCCATGGCTCGACATGCACCCGAGGCAGAGGGCAATCCGGACGCGGGGCAACGTGCAGCCGCATCCGCTTCTTCTCGTATGCGGAAACGCCACCCCGCGGCAACGACACGGCCGCCCTGCGGCGCCATTGTTGAGACCGAAATCCCCGCCCGGCTTGATTCATTACCCTTCTGCCGTTTTCACCTGCTGGTGATTGTCGCGCTTGGCGTCACCTGGGTGCTCGATGGCCTGGAAGTGACGCTCGCCGGCTCACTATCCGGCGAGTTAATGCAACGCTCCGGGCTGGGATTGAGCATCGCGCAAATTGGCCTCGCGGGCAGCGCTTATCTTTTGGGAGCGGTGCTAGGCGCATTCGGCTTCGGTTGGCTCACCGACCGCCTCGGCCGCAAGAAGCTCTTTTTCGTCACGCTCGCGGTTTATCTCACGGCCACCGCCGCCACGGGATTGTCGTGGAACGCGTCGAGCTATGTGCTGTTCCGTTTCTTGACTGGAGCCGGTATCGGCGGCGAGTACACTGCCATCAATTCGACAATCCAGGAGCTTATTCCCGCTCGCCCACGCGGCTGGACCGACCTTCTGATCAACGGCAGCTTTTGGATCGGGGCGGCGATGGGCGCAGGCGGCTCGATTGTCCTGCTTAATCCGGCCTTTATCGACCCGGCTTTGGGATGGCGTTTGGCTTTCCTCATCGGTACTGCAATAGGAACTCATTATTCTCCTCATGCGACGCTGGATTCCGGAAAGTCCACGCTGGTTGATGACGCACGGCTTCGCCAAAAAGGCCGAGGCGGTCATCCGCGACATCGAGGCCCGCTGCGGTGGGAGACGGCGGACGCCGTCCCCTCGGCAACCGCCGTTGCGACTGCGCATGCGCGATCACACCCCGCTCGCCGAGGTCGCTCATGCCTTATTCAAGACGTATCGGCGACGCACGTTGGTCGGACTGACGCTGATGGCAGCCCAGGCATTTTTCTATAACGCGATATTTTTCACCTACGCGCTGATCCTGACGGAGTTCTACGCCATTCCCGCCGACCGGATCGGCTGGTACATCTTGCCGTTTGCCGCCGGCAACGTGCTTGGCCCGCTCCTGCTCGGCCGGCTTTTCGACACGATCGGGCGTAAAACCATGATTGCGTCGACTTATGCCGCGGCAGGGGTGTTGCTAACCCTCGTCGGCTATTTGTTCAGCCAAAACCTTCTCACCCTGCAAACGCTGACCGCGGCCTGGATGATCGTGTTTTTCTTCGCTTCCGCGGCTGCGAGCTCCGCCTATCTCACCGTGAGCGAAATCTTTCCGCTGGAAATTCGCGCGCTGGCGATCGCCTTCTTCTACGCGATCGGCACCGGGATCGGCGGCGTCGCCGGTCCGCTGCTGCTGGGCTCTCTCATCAGCACCGGCTCGCGCGGCAGTGTCGCCATCGGCTACGCGATCGGTTCGGTGCTCATGGTCGTTGCCGCGGCGGCCGAGGCTCTGTGGGGCGTTCCCGCCGAGCGCAAGTCGCTGGAATTGATCGCCCGGCCGCTGTCGTTTATCGAATCGTAATGGGATAAGAAGCGTGCAAAGCCAGACGGACACCGCGAATTCTCGAAATGGAAATTGCGACCACCTCGCTCACATCCGACTTGCGGGAATGTGCAATCCTGCTCGACATCGACGGCACCATTGTCGATATCGCGCCGACGCCCCGGCAGGTGTGGGTTTCGCCGCAGCTTCGGGACACGCTCGCGCGTCTCCAGGAACTGACCGGCGGCGCGCTGGCGCTGGTAAGCGGGCGCAAGCTGAGCGAGATTGACTTGTTGTTCGCACCCCTTCAGCTCGCCGCCATCGGCTGCCACGGCGCCGAAATACGCGCTCTGCCGGGGACCGCACCGCAGACCAGGGCGCCCGCGCTGAACGACGACCTCAAACGCAAGCTTGCGGCCTTGGGCAAGCTTGGTCCCGGCATTCTAGTCGAGGACAAGGGTTATTCGCTCGCACTGCATTATCGGCTAGCGCCCGATCTCGGTCCGTCACTGCATGCCGCCGTCACCCAGATCTGCTCGCGGCTCGCGTCGGGCGCCGTCGAAATCCTGCCGGGCAAGGCGGTCATCGAGGTCAAACCGGCGCGCGTGAGCAAAGCGCTGGCGGTGCGCGACCTGATGACGTATCCACCGTTTCGCCGACCGGCATCCGATTTTCATCGGCGACGACGTTACCGACGAACCGGTGTTTGGGGTCATCCCCGATTTCGGCGGACTGGGGTTCTCCGTCGGCCGGACAGTCCCTGGCGTGAACGGACATTTCGACAAGCCGGAAGACGTGCGCATCTGGCTGGCTCGAATCGTGTCCGAACACGGGGACGCTGCAGGATGAAGGATCACGGACTGGATCTGGCCATTATCGGCAACGGGCGGACCGCCGCGCTGGTTGATCCGTGCTCGCGGATCATTTGGTGGTGTTATCCGCGCTTCGACGGCGATCCGATCTTCTGCCGATTGGTGTCCGGCAAGCAGGAGAAGGGTTTCTCCGATGTCGTGCTCAACGACATGGCGGAATATCAATCCGAATATGTCCGCAACACCGCGATCGTCTCGACCATCCTCACCGACCGTCAGGGTGGCAAGGTGCGGATCACCGATTTCATGCCGCGGTTCCGCCAGTTCGGCCGGGTATTCCGGCCGCCGCAGATTTTTCGCATCGTCGAGCCGCTGGCCGGATTGCCGCGCGTTACGATTCGAATGCGGCCGACCAGCGAATACGGCAAACCGCTGCCGCAGAGATCGCTCGGCTCGAACCATATCCGCTATTCCGCCGAAGGAGCGGTCATACGCCTGACCACGGACGCACCGCTGTCGCTGATCGACGGCGAGGCGCCGTTCGTGCTCACCCGCCCGCTGCACCTGGTTTTCGGGCCCGACGAACCGTTTCCCGGCGACCTGCAAGCGACCTGCCGCGACTTTGCCGACCGCACGCGCGATTACTGGACCGAATGGGTGCGGCGGCTATCGATCTCCTACGACTGGCAGGAAGCGATCATCCGTGCCGCCATCACGCTTAAGCTCAGCAATTTCGACGAGACCGGCGCGGTCGTCGCCGCGCACACCACCTCGATCCCAGAAGCGCCGGGTTCCGGGCGCACCTGGGATTATCGCTATTGCTGGCTGCGCGACGCTTATTTCGTGGTGCAGGCGCTCAATCGTATCGGCGCCACCCGCACCATGGAGGAATTCATCTCTTTTACGCTTTCGATCGCTACCAAGCCCGACCAGGAACTGCGGCCGCTCTACAGCGTGGTGCCGACCACGAGCACGCAGGAACGGATCGCGCCGGACCTTGAGGGTTATCGCGGCGACGGCCCGGTGCGGATCGGCAATGCGGCCGTCGACCAGACCCAACATGACGCCTATGGCAGCGTCATTCTCGCCGCTATGCCGATGTTCTTCGATCGCCGCCTGCCGCGGCCGGGGGACGAGGGATTATTTCGGCTGCTGGAGACGCTCGGCGAACGGGCCGCCAAGAAGGCGCTCGAGCCGGATGCCGGCATCTGGGAGTATCGCGGCCGCCAGCGCGTTCATACCCATTCGGCGGCCATGTGCTGGGCGGGCTGTCAGCGGCTCTCCGCCATCGCAAAACGAATCGGACTGGAGGATCGCGCCAAGTATTGGAACGCCAAAGCCGAGCCGATCCACGCGGCATTGCTCGACCGCGCCTGGAACGAGAAACGCGGAGCCTTCACCGCGGCGTTCGGTTCCGACGACCTCGATGCCAGCGTCCTTCTCCTGCCCGACCTCGGCGTGGTCGAGGTCGACGACCCGCGCTTCGTCTCCACGGTTGCCGCGATGGAGCGGGAATTGGTGCGCGAGAAGCACGTCATGCGCTACGCCAGCGCCGACGATTTTGGCTTGCCGGTGACTGCGTTCCTGATCTGCCGGTTCTGGCTGATCGACGCGCTCTGGTCGCTCGGCCGGCGCGAGACCGCGCACGACCTGTTCACCGATGCGCTCAGTCACCGCAATCGGTACGGTCTCTTGTCGGAGGATGTCGATCCGCAAACCGGCGAGCTGTGGGGCAATTTTCCGCAGACCTACTCGATGGCCGGGCTCATTCTCACGGCGATGCGGTTGTCACGCAGCTGGGAAGACCGCTACTGGCGCGGCTAAGTCGCGATCGAAAAAGCCTCCGACAGCACGAAAAGCCTTGCATCGCGCAACTAAGACGATTATGTCGCGCGGAATTTCGCACGCGAGTCAAGCGTGATCTCGGCGGGGCGGCGCGCGGCCAACATCCCCACGCATCGAAGAAGGAACGACGCCATGCATGCCATGACCGAGGCCGGTACCGCGTGGCCGCTGCATGCGCGGTTCGACGGCCCGATGGTGATGATCGGCTTCGGCTCGATCGGCCGCGGAACACTGCCGCTGTTGGAACGGCACATCGCGTTCGACCGCAAGAAATTCGTCGTAATCGCGCCCAACGATGACGACCGCCGTCTGCTCGACGACCGTCAAATCCGTTTTCTCCACACCGCCATTACCCGGGACAACTACCGCGAGGTGCTCACGCCGCTGCTCAAGGGGGGACCGGGCCGCGGAATGATTGTCAACGTATCGGTCGACACGTCGTCGGTCGATTTGATGGACTTCGCCAAGGACGTCGACGCCTTCTACATCGATACGGTCGTTGAGCCGTGGCCGGGCCTCTATACTGACCGCTCGCTGTCGATCTCGGCACGCTCGAATTACTCGCTCCGCGAAAGCGTCCTGGCGCTGCGCCGGCGGCGGCCGGGCGGGGTCACGGCCGTCAGTTGCTGCGGCGCCAATCCGGGAATGGTGTCGTGGTTCGTCAAGCAGGCCCTGCTCGATATTGTCGCCGAGACCGGCGTGAAAGCGGACGTGCCCGAGACTAAGGACGGTTGGGCGCGGCTCATGCGGCGCCTTGGCGTCAAAGGCATTCATATCGCCGAACGCGACACCCAGCGCGCGCGTGAGCCGAAACCGCACGGCGTATTCGTCAATACCTGGTCGGTCGAGGGATTTTGCGCCGAAGGCGTGCAACCGTCGGAGCTCGGCTGGGGCACGCACGAGCGGAAAATGCCCGCCAATGCACGCCGGCATGATTTCGGCTGCGACGCCGCCATCTATCTGACGCAACCTGGCGCCGGCACACGGGTGCGGTCGTGGACCCCGTCAGCGCAGGCGCAACACGCCTTCATGATCACCCATAATGAGGCCATCTCGATCGCCGACTTCTTCACGCTGCGCGAAAACGGCGAAGTCCTTTACCGGCCGACCTGTCACTACGCCTATCATCCCTGCGACGATGCCGTGCTGTCGCTGCACGAGATGGCCGGCGCGGCCTGGCAGCCGCAGCAGGAATGGCAGATCCTCGACGAGCGCGACATCGTCGACGGCATGGATGAGCTTGGCGTACTGCTTTACGGCCACGCCAAGAATGCCTATTGGTTCGGCTCGCAGCTTTCGATCGAGGAGACGCGGCGCCTCGCCCCCTATCAAAATGCCACCGGATTGCAGGTCACATCGGCAGTTCTGGCCGGGATCGTGTGGATGCTGGAACATCCGGACCGTGGCATCGTCGAGGCTGATGAAATGGATTTCAGCCGCTGCCTTGAAATCCAGCGGCCCTATATCGGTCCGGTGATCGGCCGCTACACCGACTGGACGCCGGTCGAGGGCCGCGACGGATTGTTCCCGGAAGCTATCGATCGCGACGATCCCTGGCAGTTCAGCAACGTGCTGGTACGCTAAGCGACGCGATTGCTCGCGGTCCCGATCGGGATCGCGAGCCCCTCCCGCACAGACCCAAAAATTACGGCTCGCCCGGTTTGAACGGCAATTCCTTGCCGGAAGGCACGGCGCCTTCGCTCATGGCAAGTTGCATCGCGACGGCGATATAAGTGCCGGCGACCGCGGTCAGATCGACAATCTGCTGCTCGCCGAGAAGCTTTTTGGCAAGATCGAAGGTTTTGTCGGAAATTTCGTGCTTGGTCGTCAGCTCGGTGACGAAGTCGTAAACGATCGCCTCCTCCGGCGGCATGTTCGACGGCCGCTTGTTGGCTTTAAGCTCGGCGACAATACCTGGAGACAGCCCGGCTTTGATGGCCAGCGGCGCATGCGCGTACCATTCCACCTGTGAGCGCCACTGCCGTCCGATGATGAGGATCGCGAATTCGTTAAGCTTCAGCGGCACCGATGTTTCCCAGCGCAGGTAATGGAGCAGGTCGAACATGCGCTGGCCCAGCACCGGACTGCGCAACAGCGGATTATATGGGCCGCCGAGCCCGACGCTGGATACCTTCATGATCTGGTCGCCGAGCGGCTTTTGCCCTGCGTTGAGCTGATCCATCGTGAGTTGCGGAAAGCGCGGCTCTTTGCTCATAGCGTCGCGTCCTGTTGTTGCCAGCGTACAAACCATGGCAGCGGCCAAAGTGGACAGTGCGATCCGGGCTGATTGTTTCACGGCATCCTCCAATCGCTGAGAGACCGCTGGCAATCTATGTGAGCCGGTCAGGCGTCACCACCGGGAAGTTGCGCAGCCCGCAAAGCGCGGGCCTCATTGCGACGGCGTTCCCAGCGCCCGCAGCCCGCCGCTGACAAACGGCACCAATTCGCGCAACGCGCCCTCGATGTCGTCCGATCTGCACAAACCACGCGACAGTCGCTCGATGCGGCCGGTCGCCGACATGACCTGCACCATCGAACCGATCAGGAACATGTAGCCCCAATAAATTGCCCGCCGCGGCGCCTTCGGCAAAGCGAGCCGTAAAGCGTTGATGAAGTGCAGCGCCGTGGGATCCAGCACATCGCTGGTCAGGCCGATGAATTTCGGCAAGACGTCGAGCTGCGAAGCGAGATTGGCATAGTGCCGCCACCCCCGTTCACCGCCGCCGAGCCGCCGTAACAACGGCTCGAGAAACGCGGTGACGATGGCTTCGACCGACGGTGACCGCGCGCCGGCCGCGTGCCGCGCCTCCTCCAGCGCCCGCACCCGCTCGTCGTGCACAATGCGGGCACGGCGCGCGATGACCTCGTGCAGCAGATTTTCCTTGCTGCCGAAATGATAATTGACCAACGCCAGATCGACGCCGGCAGCGTCGGTGATCGTGCGAAGCGACACGCCGTCAAATCCGCCTTCGCCAAAACAACGCTCGGCTGCGTCGAGGATGGACAAGCGCGTTAGATCACCGCGGCGGATGCCACTACGATCCTCGCTCGGCGCCGGCTTGCGTTTCGGGGTTCCAGCGCTTGCCGTTTTCCGGGCTTGTGCGGTCTTTGCTTTCATACCGGGACTGAACTCCCAAGCGCCGCAGGCGCGACGCCTTGACACTACCTGAATTTCAACGTTCAATGAAATATAATAATACGACTGAAAAACGCGCGGCGAACGGCGACGTGTTCGGGAGGAAAAGCGATGCGGCTTGTCACCTTTGTAGCGTCCGGCCAGCAGCGCATCGGCGCGCTCGCCGATGGCAACGCGCGCATCGTCGATTTCCTGGCCGCCAGCAGCAATGCCGGCGCCGCGTTCAACAGCATGTTAGCCCTAATCGAAGCCGGCCCTGCCGCGCTCGTTCGCGCCCGCGAAATCGCCGCCGAAGCCCAACGGAGCGGGCGCGGCATGGTCGAGACAGAATCGGTCAAACTGCTGTCGCCGCTGCCGACGCCGCCGCAAATGCGCGATTTCCTCTGCTTCGAGAAACATTTGATCCAGGCATTTACGCGCATCCAGCGGGCCCAGGCCGCCGCCGGGCCCGAACCGGAAAAGACGCTGCGCGAACTGGAGCAGCGCGGCGCCTTCAAACCCCCGAAAATCTGGCACGAGCGCCCCAGCTTCTATCACCCCAATCGCCTGGGCGTGTGTGGCACCGATCAGGACGTGGCGTGGCCGGCCTACTCAAAAACCATCGATTATGAGCTGGAATTCGCCTGCGTGATCGGCAAGCCGGGCCGCGACATTCCAAAGGACAAAGCTCGCGAGCACATTTTCGGCTACACCATCTTCAACGATCTTTCCGCGCGCGACGAGCAGAATCTCTGAAATGCTCAGCAATCTCGGGCCGGGCAAAGGCAAAGACTTCGATAATTCGAATCCGCTCGGCCCCTGCATCACCACCGCCGATGAAATCCCCGATCCCTATGCGCTGGAAATGATCGTGCGGGTCGACGGCGAAGAGCGCGGACGGGGGAATTCGCGGGAAATGCACTGGAAATACGAAGACTGCATCGCCTTCGTCTCGCGCGACGAAACGGTGCATCCCGGCGAGGTTTTCTGCTCGGGCACCGTCGGCAACGGCTCGGGCCTTGAAACCGGCCGATACGTCGAGCCCGGGCAAGTCGTAGAGCTGGAAGTCGAAAAAATCGGCGTGCTGCGCAACCGCATCGTAAGACGCTGAAACAGCAAATCGGGAGGACATCATGGTGCAAAAAATTCGCCGGTTCGTGACCGGGCACAATGCCGCCGGCAGGGCGATCGTCATGATCGACGATCACGCGCCGAACGCGACGGAGATCAAGGGCTGGCCGGGGCTCGGCGTGACCGAAGTCTGGGTGACCGACGAAATGCCGGTCGACAATCACGGCTCGAAGGACCGTTCGCTCCGCCCTATGCGCCACGACCCGACGCCGTCGGGCACGATCTTCCGCGTCGTGGAAATTCCGCCGGAAGGCGCCGGCACCAAAATCGATCCGGACGCCGCCTTCGGCCACCTCGGCTCGACCAACAAGCCGAGCGCAAAGGATTCCGCCAAGCATCCGACCATGCACAAGACCAACTCGATCGATTATCTCGTGGTAATCTCCGGCTCGATGCATATGCTCATGGAAGAAGGCGAGGTCGAGCTGCATGCCGGCGATTGCATTGTTCAGCGCGGTACCAACCATGCGTGGGTCAACAAGAGCGGCAAGCCCTGTTTGCTCGCGGCCGTGCTTATCGACGCCAAGGCTGCCCCCTGATCGAAGTCGGCTGCACGCGCGATGAATCTCGCGGGCTGGGTAGAGAAATGGGGACGGGCCGCTCCCGACCGGCCCGCCGTCGCCTGCGGCGGCAAGACCTACACTAACTATCGGCAATGGGCGGGGCGCTCGCGGGCGTTTGCGGGCAACCTGCGGGACTTATGTCGGCCGGGCGATCGCGTGGCGATCGCGATGACCAACCGGCCGGAATTTCTCGAAGCGTTGTTCGCGATCTGGCACGCTGGTCTGGTCGCGGTGCCGATGAACGCCAAACTCCACAGCGAGGAGTTCGGCTACATCATCGGTCACACAGAAGCTTCGCTCACTCTGGCGAGTGCTGATCGCGCCAAGGACATAGCGGCGCATGGGCGCATGATCGTCACCGACAGCCCTGAGTGGCGGCGGCTTTATGACGGCGACGGCATCGACGTCGTAGCGCGCTCGCCCGACGATCTCGCCTGGCTCTTTTATACCAGCGGCACGACCGGCCGCCCAAAGGGCGCGATGCTGACCCACGGCATCATGCTAGCGCAGACGCTCGCCTATTTTGCCGAAATCGAGCCGGTCGGCGCCGGCGATTGCGTGCTGCATGCGGCGCCGATGTCGCATGGGTCAGGCTGTTACGGTCTGCCCTTCGTCGCCATGGGCGCCAACACCATCGTTCCCGAAAGCGCGGGTTTCGACCCAGGCGAAATCGCCGCTTTGCTCGCTGTCCACGGCAACGTCAGTTTCTTTGCCGCGCCGACAATGGTGAGCCGGCTGGTCAATAACCCAGGCTTTGCGGCGGCCGACCATCGCGGCTTGCGCACTATCATCTATGGCGGCGCGCCGATGCATTTCGAAACGCTCGTTCATGCCATGGATCTGCTCGGGCCAAAATTCGCGCAAATTTACGGACAGGGTGAAGTGCCGATGACTATCACCGTGCTGCCGAAGGCATTGCATGCCGACCGGGCGCGGCCGCGCTGGCGCGAGGTCATGGGCTCGGTCGGACTGCCGCGCGTCAACGTCGACGTCCGTGTTGCCGACGAAACCGGTCGGGAGCTCCCGACCGGCGCGGTCGGCGAAATCCTGGTTCGCGGCGAAGTCGTCATGAAGGGATATTGGAACAATCCGGACGCAACCGCCGAAACCTTGCGCGGCGGCTGGCTGCACACCGGCGACATGGGCGCGTTCGACGAGGAAGGCTTCCTCACCTTGAAAGACCGGTCCAAGGACATGATCATCAGCGGCGGCAGCAACATCTACCCGCGTGAAGTCGAGGAAGTTCTGCTGCGTCATCCTGCCGTGCTGGAAGTTTCGGTGATCGGACGTCCGCATGCCGATTGGGGGGAAGAGGTCGTCGCCTGCGTCGTGCCCCGCCCGCAACAAAAGGTATCGACGGAAGAATTAGACGTGCTTTGCCTCTCAGCGATCGCCCGCTTCAAACGGCCGCGTGGCTACGTTTTTCTCGAAGCTTTGCCGAAGAACAATTACGGCAAGGTACTAAAAACCGAGCTTCGCCGGCTGCACGGCCTGACCCCTAAGCCGATTAGTTGACCGCAAGGTCCTCGGGAAGCGGAATCCGCGCCGATTGAATTGGCTGGAACTGCGCCAGCAGCTCAAGCTCCGTGCGATCGACGATTTCGACGCGGCGCTCGTTGAGCGCAATCAGACCGTCGGCACGAAGCTGGGTCAGCATGCGATTAAGATGCGGGACGCTCAAGCCGAGCGCGTCGCTCATCATCTCCTGCGTGAACGGCAGGGTGAAGGCGAATTCGTCGGCCAACCCGATCAGGGCGAGCCGGGAATGAATTTCGAGCAAAAGGTGCGCTAGACGCTCGACGGGAGTTCGGCGGCCGACGTCGATAATGTGTTCGGCGTAATTGGCCGCTTCCTGCGCAGCCAGCCAGCTCAGCAACAGACCGAACTTTGGGCGGCGGTAACAGAGCCTGACGAATGCCTCGAGCGAGCAAATCTGCAACGTCATGTCCGAAACAGCGATGACCGAGTTGGCCGCGCGATCAAGGAAACTTCCGGGCATACCGACGACGTCGCCTGGCAACACGAAATTGACGATCTGGCGCTTGCCGTTGCGCAGAAGCTTATAGCGGGCGGCAAAGCCTTCCTTGACGAAATAGAGCTTGGAGAATTCGTAACCGTCGAGAACCAGGTCGCGCCGCTTTTTGACCGCGGTTTCGGTTTCGACCACCCCGCGCAAGCTTTGCAGGTCAGGCAGCGTCAGATCGACAAGGTTTCTTGCCCGGACCACGAACGGGTCGTGGCGCCAGATATCCTTGAGCGCGCCGGGCGAGGAAGGGCGCGTCGCAAGCGGCCGCACGGAAACATTCATTTTTATAATCTGGATCAATAAGGACGATTAAAGCCACCCCTACTAAAGGCGGTCACACTTGGCGCTCGGAAATCAACCAAAATGGGAGGTCGCTGTGACCATTGAGAAAACGCCTTCAGCCAAGGGAGTGTCGCGACGCCGACTCCTGCGTCAAGCCGTCGCAACGGGCGCCGGCCTCGGCGCATTCTCTGCCGGCATGCCGGATCCGTTCGGCTTCGTGCGAGGAGCTTTTGCCGAGGATCGCCCGCCGCTCGGCACGTGGCCGGAAGGCTCTCAAGGCTCGACCGTCACCATCGGCGCCACCGTACCGCGCACCGGCGCCTATGCGGTGCAGGGTGAAGATGAACTCAAAGGCATGGAGCTTGCCGTCGAGCACATCAACGAAGGCCACGCGCTGATCAAGAAGATCGCGCCCAAGGTCAGCAAAGGCGTGCTCGGCAAAGAAGTGAGGCTCGTCGTCGCCGACTCCGGTGCCAAGCCGAACAACGCGGTACAAGAGCAGCAGACCTTCATCAACGACAATAAGATCATCGCGATGACCGGCTCGACCTCTTCCGCCGTGGCCGTAGCGCTCAACAAATTCGCCGACCGCGAGAAGATTCTTTATCTCGTGGCAATCTCCGGCTCGAACGACACCACCGGCAAGGACTGCGCACGTTACAGCTTCCGCCAATGTTTCTACGGCGAGACTGCCGCCAATGCGATCGGACCGGTACTTGTCAAAAGTTTCGGCAAGAACAAAAAGGCGGCGTTCATGACGCCGGACTACACCTACGGTCACACTGTTACCAAGTCGGTGAACGACTATCTGACCGAGAAAGGCGGCTGGACCATGGTCACCAACCAAGTCTCTCCGCTCGGCACGCAGGATTTCAGCCAATACCTGACCAACATTGCCAATTCCGGCGCCGAGTTCATCGTCAACGTGAACTGGGGCCGCGACGCGGTGCTGTCGGTCCAGCAGGCCAAGCAGTTCGGCCTCACGCCGAAGATGAAGATGGTGATCCCCTACCAGATCCCCTTCCTCGCCAAGGAAGTCGGGCCGGAGCTCACCGAAGGCGTCTTCGCGGCCACCGACTTCTGGTGGACGCTCGAAGACAAGTACCCGCTGGCCAAGATGTTCGTCGAGGCCTTCAACAAGAAGTACGGCTATCGGCCCGAGTGGGGCGCCGAGAACGCGTACATGCAGTTCGCGATCTGGGCGCGCATGGTCTCCGAAGCCGGCACGTTCTATCCGCCGTCCGTCATCAAGACCTACGAGAAGGGCGAGACCTTCCCGTCCATGGTAGGTGACGTGCATTTCCGCCCCGAGGATCATCAATTGGTCCGTCCTGTGGTCATCGTCCGCGGCAAGGCGCCGAAGGATATGAAGAACAGCGAAGACTATTGGGAGGTTCTCGAAGTCGTTCCGGGCGAGCCGTTGATGCAGAAGCCGGATGCCTTCGGCTGCCATCTCGGCGACTACTCCTAACGACCACGAATTGGCCTTCTCCGCATCGGCGATGCGGAGAAGGTCCTTTATCGAATCTCGGTCGGGTCCAAGGCGCGAAGCGTTGTCTTCGCCTCTTGCGGCCCGGTTATATGTGACTGTTGCAAGAAGGCGTAGACGCCCGGCATAAAGGTGGCGAGTATGAGGGCGGGACCGGCAAAAATGCGGCACAATCGATTGCGGACGAGCGTGTGATCAACTGGCCCAATTTTGTCTCGCAGGTTTTTAACGGCGTGGTGCTCGGCGCCCTACTGGCGCTAATCTCGTCGGGCCTGACGATCATCTACGGGACGCTCGGCGTCCTCAACCTCGCGCACGGCGCGATGTTCATGCTGGGCGGCTATGCCGGCTGGGTCGCCTATACCTATACCGGTTCCTTTATTGTCGCCGTCATTGCCGGCTCTCTGTTCGTCATGCTGGTCGGGGTGGTAATGGAGCGGGTAGTTATCCGCCACTTTTATTCGCGCCCACATGAGGACCAGCTCCTGGTCACCTTCGGCCTCGGCATCGTATTCGTGGAAATCGTCCGTTTCTTCTTCGGCAGCCTCTCCAAGGCCGTACCCCCGCCGTCCGCACTGGTGGGGATCACCCCGATCGGCTTCATGTTTTATCCGACCTATCGGCTCGGGCTGCTCGGCATTGTCGCGGTCGCGCTGATCGCGCTTTACCTCGTGCTCTATCGCACCCGCATCGGCATGATCGTGCGCGCCGGAATTGAGGATTCCGTCATGGTCGATTCGCTGGGCATCGACGTTTACAAGATTTTCATGCTGGTGTTCGGCCTCGGTGCAATGGCGGCGGGCTTCGCCGGCATCATCAACGCCCCGGTTGTGTCAATCGCGCCGGACGTTGGCGAATTGATTTTGGTGCAGACCTTTGTGGTCGTCGTTATCGGCGGCGTCGGATCGTTTCCGGGAGCGGTGGTGGGCGGCTTCATCGCCGGCGAGATCATCAGCATAACGTCGATGTTCAACCCCGGCTATTCCTACGTCATGCTTTTCGTGGCGATGACATTGGTGCTGGTGCTTCGTCCCTACGGGCTGCTCGGCACAACCGGCCGCGAATGAGCGCGATTGCTTAATGCAAAAGCGAAGTCCCCTTGTGATCGAGACACTGACGGCGGTCAGCTTGATCGCCGCCCCCTTTCTCCTGCCCCATCTCGGCTTTGCGCCGACGACCATGAGCCGCATCATCGTGTGGGGTCTGTTCGGTATCGGGTTCGACGTATTATTCGGCTTTACCGGCCTGTTGTCGTTCGGCCAGTCGGCATTCTACGGTACCGGCGGCATGGTCGCCGCCTATCTGCTCACGATCATGGGTTTCCCCTCCGTCGTGGCCGCCGTGATCGTCGGCATGATCGTGGCGGCGCTTGTCGGCTATCTGGTCGGTCTCATCGCGCTGCGGCGCACTGGCATTTATTTCGCGATGATCACGGTGGCGATCGCCGAGGTTTTCTACTTCGTCGAGTTCAATCCGCTCTCCGACTACACCGGCGGCGAGAACGGCCTGCCGGGCGTGCCGACACCGGTGCTTCCGCTCGGCTTCACCACCATTCATTTCGATACCGATTGGTCGCTCTACGCGTTTTTTGCGTTATGGTATTTCATCGGTATCGTGATCGCGTTGCGCATTGTGCGTTCCCCGGTCGGAGCCGTGCTCAGCGCGATCCGCGATAACCCGCTGCGCGCCGCTGCTGTCGGCCACAACATCCACGGCTACAAGCTCACAGCGTTCGTCGTCGCCGCGGCCTATGCCGGCTTTGCCGGCGGGCTGCTCGGCGTGATGCAGGGATTCATGCCGCCGGAAGCATTCACCTTCGATACGTCGGGTCAACTCGTGATGCAGACCGCAATTGGCGGCGCTGGCACGCTATTCGGGCCGCTTGTCGGCGCCATGGTTTGGCTCTACCTAAGCGACTTTTTCCAGAACACCCTGCACCTTGGCGCTACCTGGAGGCTGGTGCTAGGCGTCGTCTTTGTGCTGCTCGTCTGCTTTCTGCGCCGCGGCCTGATTGGTGGCATCAAAAACCTCTACGAGATCGCTGCCCGGCCGCGCTCGGGCGAGGTCGTGCCGAAGCAAGCCGCGTTGACCGCCAATCTGAGTGCAGCGGGCACACAAGGCGGAGCACTCGGGCAAACCCGCTCGATAGCGGCAGCAGCGCCGATGCCGGCCCGCCGGCGCGAGACCGATAAATTTTCCGGTCCGATCCTTGAAGCTATCGACCTGACCAAACGTTACGACGGCCTTGTCGCCAACAGTGACATCAATTTCACCGTCAACGCCGGCGAACTGCGCGGAATTATCGGCCCTAACGGTGCCGGAAAGACAACCTTCTTCAGGATGCTGACCTGCGAGGTGCCTCCCACATCAGGCAAGATCATATTCGAGGGCCGCGATATTACCGGCATGAGCGTGACCGACGTGTGCCAGCGCGGACTCACCAAGAGTTATCAAGTCAACCAGCTGTTTACACGTTTGACGGTGCGCCAGAATCTAACGATCTCGGCTTTGGCGGAGCGACGCGGAAAATTCCGGCTCGACCTGCTGCGGCAACTGTCGAAAATTCCGGGTTTGTTTGAGCAGGTCGAACACACTCTCGATCTCATCAATCTGACCGGCCGCGCCGATATGCCGGTCGCGGCGCTCGCCTATGGTGAAAAGCGGCGGCTTGAGATCGGACTGGCCCTGGCGAGTTCGCCGAGTCTCCTCTTGCTCGATGAACCGCTCGCCGGCATGAGCCCAAGCGAACGCGTCGAGACGGTCAAGCTGTTAAAGTCGATCGCCCGGGGGCGCACCATGGTCGTTATCGACCACGACATGGATTCGCTGTTCGAATTGGTGGAGCGCATCACCGTATTGCAGGAGGGACGCGTGCTGGTCGAAGGTACGCCGGAGCAGATCAAGGGCAATGCGGCCGTACAGGAAGCCTATCTCGGCGGAGTGGTCTCGGCATGAGCTTGCTCGAGGTCAATGGCCTGAACACCTATTACGCCGATTCCCACATCCTGTTCGACGTGGCGCTGACGGTCGAGCGCAACGAGGTCGTTGCGCTGCTCGGCCGCAACGGCGCCGGCAAAAGCACGACCCTGAAGAGCTTGATGGGTGTTGTTACGCCCCAAGCCGGCTCGATCATGTTCGATGGCGCCGAAATTCGCGGAAAAAAGAGTCACGATATCGCGGTAGCCGGCATGCAGCTCGTCCACGAAGACCGCCGCATCTTCGGCAGCTTGAATGTCGAAGAAAATCTGATTTTGGCCGGACTGACCGCGCCAAACCGTTGGCCGCTCGAGCGGATTTACGCTATGTTTCCGCGGCTTCAGGAGCGTCGGTTGAGCCGCGGTACCCATTTGTCAGGCGGCGAGCAACAAATGCTGGCGATCGCACGCGCCCTAGTACGAGAGCCGAAAATTTTGTTGCTCGACGAACCGTTCGAGGGGCTGGCGCCAATCATTGTCCGTGATTTGCTGACCGCTTGCCGTGGACTGGCGGAGACCGGTCAGACGATCCTGATCGTCGAGCAAAACGTTTCCGCCGCGCTGACCCTGGCCAACCGTATCTACATCCTCAACAACGGCCACATCGTTGACAGCCTGACCGCCGAAACCGCCCGCCGCCGCCCCGTCGCTTTGCATCGCCATCTCGGCGTTTAACGCACACGACCAATATAAAAACTATATGCGAATGATATTTATTCCGTATCGAATTCCTATGCGGCGGTCGGCATATTTCCAGCATGCGGTCGCACCACATATGGCGAGTGATTATTTCGGCCTGCACATTAATCACATTGGGCGGAGTGCTCACTGACGCGGCACGCGCAGAAAATCCCGACATCGCCGCGCGGCGCCTCGCTGAACGAACCAATTTCAGTGATGCCGAAATCAAGGACGGTTTTTTCAAGACCGCCTTTCGCGCCGAGCTGCAATTCGATCGGCGGGACGAACGCATCCGCAAGTTTGACGAGCCGATCCGCGTGTTCGTCGATCGCGGAACGCCCGATCGCCGCGCGCAACTTGCGGCGGTCATCGCCGATATCCGGGAGCATGTGAAGCAACTCGATTTGGCTATCACCGACGACCGCCGATCGGCAAATTTCATCGTGATCCTGGTGCAAAGGCGCGATCTCGACCGCACCATCCGTTCGCACTATGGCCCGGACAAAGCGAAGCGAATCGAGCGCGCGCTTGCCCCAGAATGCCTTTCAGGAATTGCCAAGGATGGGAGCTTTCGAATCCGCCGCGCTGAAGTCATTCTACCGGTCGATACCGGTGAGTTTTCTTTTTTCGACTGTGCTTACGAAGAAATGCTGCAAGGGCTGGGGCTGATCAACGACGACGCTTCGGTGCCGTGGACCATGTTCAACGACGACGTGCAGATGGGCTTCTTCGACGTTTACGATCAGTATCTCGCCAACATTCTTTACGACGCGCGCGTTCGCCCGGGAATGACGCAAAGCGAGGTCGACAATTTGCTGCCGGAGCTATTGCCGACGGTGCGAAATTGGGTCGCTAAGCGCACGCCGCCCAGCAGCGTCAATTCGGGCGACGCAAAAAGCCGGCTTTAAGAAAATTAAGCCGCGCGGAAGCTACTTCCGCGCGTCGCGAGCACCTGAAGCTTCTTCTCAGCGCTTCGGCGCAGAACTATGTGCCGAAGAGGACGAGAACTCGGTGATGCTGAATTCGGCAGTTCGCACTGATCTTTGATTCCGCGTCAGCACGTTCGCGGTCTGGACCGAATTGTTGTACTTTGAAGACGCGCTCGTTGCGCCGCCGGCATAAGCCGACACCAACGATCCTAGCGTCAAGAACGAAAGCGCGACCGACATCGTAACTAGACCTTTGCGCATCGTATCCTCCATCAGGGCTGAGTTGAGGTTTCCTCGCTGTGCCTTTTTACGCATTTAGAAGCAAGTATGGTCGCCGATCCTGCTCGAAGCAACAATCAAACGATCATTGCAAACAAAATCGGCAGTTGCGCTCGTCGAACAGAAAATGAGCGACCGATGTGATGCACGCGCAAGTGACAGCGGGCGCAAATCGCGCTGCAGTGCGAGCGCGCCGGGTCAAAGAAACGTAAAAGATAGCCGATCGTGTTTTTGCACCGCGAAAGGCCGCAACAATGCAAATTGACAAGACATAGCGATTAGGCCGACCCTGTGTTTTAAGCGCGAATGCGCAGCTGCCGGGGAGGCCCGCCATGACGCATGCCGACGTTGTCGCCGCCACGCCAGCGCGGCAGGCACCCACCTTGGCCGACGTGCCGGCGCGCGAGATCGTTCAACTGATCGTCGCTGGCGACCTGTCTTCGAGCGAAGCCGTCGAGCATTTCATCGCCCGGCTTAAAGCGGTCAACGGCAAGCTCAACGCCGTCACCGTTGATTTGTCGGAGCAGGCACGAAAGGCGGCCGCGAATATCGACAAGGCGCGGTTGCGCGGCGAGAAGCTTCCTCCCCTTGCCGGCCTGCCGGTAACCATCAAAGAGTGCTTCGATCTTGCCGGAACGCCGACAACCTACGGCCTGGCGACGCGCCGCAACGATATCGAGCGCGCCGACGATCCGTACGTCGCCGCGTTGCGCGCCGCAGGCGCAATTCCGATAGCCAAAACCAATCTTCCGCAGCTCATGTTCTACACGGAAACGGCCAACCCGTTGTACGGACGCACTAACAACCCGTGGGACTTGGAGCGATCCTGCGGCGGCTCGAGCGGCGGCGAGGCCGCCGTCATCGCCGCCGGTGCGTCGCCGCTTGGCCTCGGCAATGACATCGGCGGCTCGTTGCGCATTCCCGCGGCGTTTTGCGGCATCACGTCGATGCGGCCGACCGCTGGGCGCCTGCCCGATCACTGCGCCCATGGCTTGCCAGTCGGTCAGACTGGCATCGTCAGCCAGGTCGGGCCGATGGCGCGCTGGGTCGACGATGTAATCATGGGATTGCACGTACTCGACAACGTGCGCAATCCGCTCGTCGATCCGGGTCCGGCATTCGGGGATCCGGCCAGCGTCGATCTTAGCCGGTTGCGTTTTGCAAGCTTTACCGACGATGGCGAATTCCCAGTCGCGCCCGCAATCAAGCGTGCGGTCGCGGAAGCGGCGGGGATACTGACCGCCGCCGGCGCCACGGCGGTCGGCTGGAAGCCGCCGTCGCTTAGCCGCGCGACCGATCTTCTGTTCGCCACGCTCTCGGCGGACGCCGGCGCGGCGCATCGGCGGCTGTTGCGCGGCAACAAGGTGGACCGGCGTCTACGTCCGTTATTGCTGATAGCGGCAATGCCGCTGTGGCTGCGTGCGATTGCCGGCGCCGCTCTCGATGGCCTCGGCCAGCGGCGTCTCGCGAGGAACCTGCGGCGGTTTGCTCCGGGAACCGCCGATGCCTACTGGTTGACGGTCGAGGCGATCGCCGATTTCCGGCGTGAAATGCTGCAATCGCTCGAAAACGGCGACGGTGGTCCGATCGACCTGATTCTTTGCCCCGCTTACGCGCTGCCGCCAATCCGCCATGGCGCCACCGAGATGATGCCGATGCCCGGCGCCTATATCCCGCTTGCCAATGTCACCGGATTTCCGGCCGGCGTGGTGCCGGTCACGCGCGTGCGGGCGAACGAAGAGAGCGACCGCCCGCAAAGCCGCGATCTTATCGAACGGGTTGCGCGCGAAACCGAGCGTGGAAGCGCCGGCTTGCCGATCGCCGTACAGGTTATTGCCCGGCCCTGGCGCGATCATCTTGCGCTAGCCACCATGGCGCAGATCGAAGCCGTAGCCCGCAAACAGCCGGATTATCCCACGAGGCCGCCGCTATGAACGAGCCACTCAGCCAAGCGATCCATGCCGACGCCCGCATGCGTGCGACATTCGACACTCAGCGCGCGGCCTTTCTGCGTAACGGCGCACCTCCGCTGCTCGATCGGCTCTCCGATCTGAAAAAGCTTGGCGATGCGGTCGGCCGCAATGTCGATCGCCTGGCCGCCGCTGTCTGCGCCGATTTCGGCAATCGTTCGCGGCATGAAACCGAGCTCGGCGAGGTCTTTCCCGTCCAGACGGCGATCCGTCACGCGCGCCGGCACCTGCCATCCTGGATGGCCCCGAAACGCGTATCCGTTCCGCTCGAATTGATGCCGGCCGGCGCGCGCATTCTCTACCAGCCGGTTGGGGTGGTCGGCATCATCAGTCCGTGGAATTATCCGTTCAACCTTGCCATCGTCCCGGTGGTCGCAGCGCTCGCCGCCGGCAATCGGATCATGTTGAAACCGTCCGAGCTCACGCCGCGCACCTCGGAATTCATGGCCGAGCTGCTAGGCGGACTCTTTCCGGACGATCAGGTCGCCACTGTGCTGGGCGGACCGGACGTCGGCCAGTCGTTCGCGCGGTTGCCGTTCGATCATTTGCTCTATACCGGATCGACAGCGGTTGGGCGGCTGGTGATGCAGGCGGCAGCCGAAAATCTGACGCCGGTGACGCTCGAACTCGGTGGTAAATCGCCCTGTATCCTGGGCGAAGACGCAGCCTTGCCGAGCACGGTCGAGAGTATCGTTTACGGCAAGTTGTTGAATGCCGGCCAGACCTGCATCGCGCCCGACTACGTTCTTTTGCCCGAGCGCAGGCTCGATGAATTCATCAAACTGACCGTCGGCGCGGTGGAAAAATTCTATCCGACGCTTGTTGGAAATAAAGACTATACGTCGATCATCAACGAGCGGCATTATTGGCGCATCGCCCAATATGTTGCGGAGGCCAAAGCGGCCGGCGCTCGCGTCGTCGAGATCAACCCGGCGCGTGAATCGCTGCCGGCGGAAAGCCGCAAGCTGCCGCCGACGCTGGTGATCGAACCCGGCGACAACCTCGCCGTCATGCGCGAGGAAATTTTCGGCCCGGTGCTGCCGATCAAGACTTACCGCAAGCTCGATCAGGCGATCGATTACGTGAATGCTCATCCCCGCCCGCTCGCGCTTTACTATTTCGGCGGCGCCAGGACGCGGGACGAAGTGCTTCGGAAGACCGTGTCGGGCGGTGCGTCCGTCAATACCACCTTGTTTCACTTCGCGGCGGAGAACCTTCCGTTTGGCGGAATCGGCCCGTCGGGCATCGGCGCCTATCACGGCGAGTTCGGCTTTCAGACCTTCTCGCACCGCAAAGGCGTTTTTCTGCAAAGCCGGATTAATGGCGCGCGCTTCCTCTATCCGCCGTTTGGCTGGATCGCCAATCTGATGATCAAAATCCTCAGCCGCGGTTAGGGGCGCCGAACCGTCTTACAAAGTATCGATGACCTTCCGCAGCATCGCCTGAACGCGCTCGGCGGCCTCCTTTAGGCGCGGATTATCGACCGCAGCCATTGAGGCAACCGGATCGATAGCAGCAACTTCGGTGCGGCCTTTGCCGAGATCCTGCAGTACCACGTTGCAAGGCAGCATCGTGCCGATCTTGTCCTCGAGCTGAAGCGCCTCATGCGCCAGTTTCGGATTGCAAGCACCTAAGATTCGATAATTCCGAAAATCGACGCCGATTTTCGATTTCAACGTCTGTCCGACGTCAATTTCACTGATGATTCCGAAACCTTGTTGCTTGAGCGCGTCGGTCGTTTTTTCAACGGCTTTCTCGAAGCTGACCGGCAAAATTTTGGCGAAGTAGTAGCCGATACACCTTCCTTAGATTACACCTTCCTTTAGACCAAAAGTGCTTAGTAGTTCCAACCGCGGCGACCGTCCTTGATCTCGGTCAAATCAGCTGACCTAAAAGAGAGGCGTTAGCACCGCCGGTCGTACGCCACAACCCTCAATCAGCCCATCGTCACTTCGGCCGGCGGCGCGTAATCGGCCTGGGCGCGGCGCTCGACCGGCCTTTCTTCCCGTGTCAGATTGTAGGCGGAGTTGACCAGCGCAACGTGCGAGAAGGCTTGGGGGAAATTTCCGATCAGCCGCTTGGCGCGCGGATCATATTCCTCGCTGAGCAGGCCGACGTCGTTGCGCAAATCGATCAGGCGACGGAACATTTTTTCCGCATCGGCAATGCGGCCTTGCAACATGTACACATCGACAAGCCAGAAGCTGCACGCCAGAAAAACGCCTTCGCCGACCGGCAGCGCATCGTCAACTTCTTGGGTGTTGTAGCGCATCACGAATCCATCGCGCAGCAAATGCTTCTCGACCGCTGCGATGGTGCCTTGCACGCGTGGATCGGAAATCGGCAAGAACCCGACGCACGGGATCAGCAGCAAATTCGCATCGAGGTGCTTGGCGTCGTAGGATCGCACAAAGCTTCCCAGCTCGTTGTCGAATCCGCGCGTGCATACCTCCTCGCAAATTTCTTCGCGGATTTTGCGCCACTCGTCGAGCGGACCTTCAAGCCCGAACATTTCCGCACTTTTGATCGCGCGGTCGAATGCGACCCACGCCATCACTTTGGAATGAGTAAAATGGCGCGGCTCGCCGCGATTCTCCCAAATGCCATGATCGGTCCTTTTCCAGATTTTTTTCAAATGATCGAGGAAGGCGAGCTGCGCCTCCCAACCCAATTCGTTAGTCGATAATCCGGCACGCCGCGCCTGGTGATGCACGTCCATGATCTCGCCGAAGACGTCGAGTTGCAGCTGGCGGTACGCGTCGTTGCCGATCCGCACCGGCGCGGAATTCTCGTAGCCCGGCAGCCACTCGGCCTCCCATTCGGCCAGCCGCCGCTCGCCGGCGATGCCGTACATGATCTGCAACTGCTGGGGGCTACCGGCGACCGCGCGCAACAGCCATTCGCGCCACGCCTGTGCCTCTTCGAAGTACCCGGCATGCATGGCGCCAAGCAAAACCAGCGTCGCGTCGCGCAGCCAGCAATACCGGTAATCCCAGTTTCGCGCGCCGCCGATTCGCTCCGGCAGCGACGTCGTCGGAGACGCGACGATGCCGCCGGTCGGCGCGTAAGTAAGCGCTTTGAGCGTAATCATCGACCGCTTGACCGCTTCCGACCACGGGCCGGCCGGTCTGCATTTCGCTGCCCATTCCTGCCAGAATGACTCCGTGTCAGCCAATGCGCGTGCCGGATCGTAGGGTTCATCGAGCGGGCGATGCGATGGCAAATAATTAAGGACGAACGGGATCGACTCGTCTGGATCGATGGTGAATTCGCCGACGGTGGTCATATCGACGCCGCGCAAATGCACGGGCGTTCGTATTAGCACCATGTCCGGACCGGCAATCGCGCGCAGCGTCCCGTCCTCTATTCGGGTCACCCAGGGCACGACGGCGCCGTAACCGAACCGCAGAATCAATTCGGTCCGCATCCGCACTTTTCCGCGGATGCCCCGCACCAGCCGCACGATGCTGGAATGCCGCCCGCGCAATGGCATGAAGTCGATCAGCACTATTTCGCCGTCTGCGGTCTCAAAAGACGTCTCCAGAACAAGCGTATTCAGCCGATAACGGCGCGTGATGCGCGCCTCCCCAATTGGCGCAATCAGCCAGCGGCCGTGCTCACGCGAACCAAGCAGCGCGGCAAAACATGCTTCCGAATCGAAGCGAGGGCAGCAGAACCAGTCGATCGAGCCGTCGCGTCCCACCAGTGCGGACGTTCGGCAATCGCCGATCAGCGCGTAGTCTTCAATGCGGGCGGGCATGGATCAGGAAAAATCCACAATGACTTTGATATCGTCAGGGCGACGTTCCAGCGACTGCGTCCACTGCTCGACAGGCTCACGCCGGGAAATGAGCGCGTTGAGCCAGGCTTTGTCGGCCTTTCGCAACGCCTCACCCGCCATTTCGTAATGCCGGCGATTGGCGTTCACCGTCCCGAACACGGTGTCGTTGTCGAGCACCATGGTGCGATTGAGCGCGCCGACGTCGACGTCGAAGTCATGACCGGGAGCCGTAACACCGACCAGGCAGACGATGCCGCCGGCAGCGGTGCGGCCGAGAACATCGCGCACCACGCTCGGCGCGCCGGTGCACTCCATGAGAATGTCGGGCTCAAGACGCACATCGTCCAAGCTTTCGACGTGATACTTGCCGCCCAATTGCTGCACGATGTCGCGTTTTTTTAGGCTTTCGTGATGGTCGAGCACGTGTACCTCAAGGCCTTGTTGCGCGCCGATCAAGGCCGCCAACAACCCGACGGGTCCCGCGCCTGTGACCAACATGGTTTTTGGCCGCCATGAGCGCGCGCGCTGCCCTATGCGTTCGGTGTGATCCCAGGCTTTCGAAACCACGCTGGTCGGTTCGAGCAGGACACCCGCGACACCGAGCGACGGATCGACCTTCACGACGAAGTCGGGCTCGATCCGAAAAAACTCTGAGCCGTAGCCATGGCGCTCTTTGATGCCGCGCTCCGTGTACCGTCCGTTGCGGCACATATCCCATTCGCCGACGGCACAGGCGCAACACGGAACGGGATCTGGCCGCCGCACGATGCCGACGACGAGATCGCCGACACTGACGCCGCTGCCGGCCGGCGCTTCGCGCACCGTACCGATCAATTCGTGGCCGATGACGAGGCGACTTTCTCCCGGCGGCGCCCAACCGTAGTGACCGGAAACAATGTCGCGATCGGTGCCGCAAACGCCGATCGCCATGGTGCGCACCAAAATCGCGCCGTCCGATTGCGGCGGATCGGCGACGTCCTCAACCCGCGCTGAGTTGGCCGTGCCCGGCGCGACGGTGAGGGCGTGCATTGTCGCGTTTCCGTTTGCTTCAGGTTTGGGCGCGCTGCCGCACGCTCACCACTAGATAACCGCGCTTGAGCCCGGAAAGTTCCCTCGGTGGAACAAAGCAGCCCTATGGCCGTTCATGTGCCGCCGCCGGCGAAGAGGCGCGGAGGCACAAATCAGGCATGTGGGAAGTTGACATGGAACCGATCGGCCGCAAACGCTGGGCAATCGCCGAAGGATATATTCCTTCGGAAAGCTCTTTTTCAGACCGGACGCTGATTTCGCACGAGACCGCCTGCATCCTCAATCCAGGGGATCGGGAAGCGCGCGTCAACATCACCATTTTTTTCGCTGATCGGGAGCCGATCGGTCCCTATCGCGTCACTGTTGCGCCGCGCCGCACACTGCATCTGCGATTCAACGATCTCAAGCAGCCGGCTAGCGTACCGCGCGACACGGATTACTCGTCTGTCTTCGAATCCGACGTGTCGATCATCGTACAGCACACGCGACTCAACTCGCGTCACTCGGAAGTCGCGCTTCTCTCCACGACGGCCTACGCCGACGCTTGATCTCGGGTGGCGGCAATTTGACGAATGTAGTCAGCTAATTATGCGCTGCGTCGCATCATGAATGGAATGAAAGACTGGAACAAATCAGGCCAAAACTAGTTGTTGCAGCACGGAACCGGAGGATCTGCCGTGACTGTGATCGTCGTATCCAACCGTGTCGCGCGGGCAAAATCCGATGAGCCGATCGCCGGAGGATTAGCGGCCGCGCTGATCCCCATGGTGAAGGACTCTGGCGCGGTCTGGGTCGGATCGAGCGGACAGACCGCGGAATTGAGACACAAAAAGGATTCGTTCGCTCAAATCGAAGCGCTGGGAACCGGCGCGCTGGCAACTATCGATATGCCGGCTGGGCATTATCGCGGCTATTACGAAGGTTTCGCCAACTCGGCGCTGTGGCCGGCCTTGCACTCCCGCTCCGATCTCATTCAGGTCACAGCGGAGGATTATGCGTCGTATCGCGAGGTCAACGCTTTCATGGCGCGCGCATTGCTGCGCTTTAGCGGGCCCACTGCGACTTTCTGGGTTCAGGATTATCATTTCCTCACGCTCGGCGAGGAAATGCGCCGGCTGCACATCGGCCGGCCCATCGGCTTTTTTCTCCATACGCCGTGGACCGATCGTCGCACGATGACGGCCGTCCCGCATCACACCGATCTGGTTTCGGCGATGCTGTCCTACGATCTGATCGGGTTCCAGACCGATGAAGATCGGCAAAACTTTGAGGACTACCTGCAATTCGAATTAGGATTGTCGGTTGTCGAAGGAACTGTCACTTCGGCCGCAGGTCTGACCCATCTCGCCACCTTCCCAGTCGGGATCGACGTCGATGAATTCATCGCGCGCGCGACCAAGGCTTCCACGCGCGCCGAAGTAAACCGCCTACGTGGGAGCCTGCAGGGTGCTAAGCTCGTGCTGGGCGTCGATCGGCTCGATTATTCCAAGGGCCTGGCCAACAGAGTGCGGGCATTCGACCGCATGTTGGAAACGGAAACACATCTGAAGCGTAACGTGTCGTTTCTCCAGGTTGCGGTGCCGACGCGCGGCAACATTCGGGCCTATCGCGATCTGAAGGCCGAGTTGGCTTCCCTGGTGGGCGAAGTAAACAGCCGCCACGGCGAAGTCGACTGGATTCCGATCCGCTACCTCAACAAGAGCTTCTCGCAACTCACTCTGGCCGGCTTTTATCGGGCCGCTCACGTTGGCCTGGTCACGCCTTTGCACGATGGGATGAATCTCGTCGCCAAAGAATACGTAGCGGCCCAAAACCCGTTTGATCCCGGCGTTCTGGTGCTGTCTTCATTTGCCGGCGCAGCGAAGGAACTGGACGCGGCGCTCCTGGTCAACCCGAACGACGTTGACAGCATGGCGCGCCAAATAACCGCCGCCCTGACCATGAGCCTTGAAGAGCGACGCGAGCGCTGGCACGCCATGGTCCAGCGTCTGCGGTCCCATTCAGTGCAAAACTGGTTTGCCGAGTTCCTGCGGGCGCTCGCCGACACGCGCCGGACGCCGGCGCGGCTGGCGACCTCGCGGCCGGCAAAACTGCCGGTTCTGCTGGGCCTACCCAGCCGGGCCGCGCTACGACACTGACATCGAGCATGGGCTCAGCCGGTCTCGTGCGTCTTGGCCCTGACCGAATGTATTTGCGCGCGCCCAGCGTCTTGCGCCGCTTCCTGTAAGGCATGCCGAATGTCATCGCGCTTCTCGTGAATAGAGGCGATGGCGAGTCCGGTAGCGATGCCCAATCCCACCAAGGCGGCTTCCGATAGCTGCAAGCTCGCCTCGACGGTTTCCGGCACGGCATCGGTGGCGCCAAGGCTATAGAGGTGCCGTGCGTGCTCGGCGTCGCGGGCACGCGAGACGATCAGGATATCCGGCCGTATCGCCCGTACATGCTCAACGACATCGTCGATGATGCCCACGGAATGGATGGTAATGATGACGCCGGCGGCGGTTGCCAGACCGCAGCTCGCGAGGAACCGCGGGTCAGCGGCATCGCCGTAATAAACGTCGTGATTCTCACGCCGATCGCGCGTCACCGTCAGCGCGTTGGAATCGGCAGCGATGTAAGGAATGCCGTGCTGCTTTAACAGCTCACAGACCACTTTTCCGACGCGGCCATAGCCCACCACGATCGCGTGCCGCTGCCCTCCGGAGGGGCGCGCCATCAATTCGGGATCGACCGGTTTGCCAGACGTCAGCCGCGCTACGATTTGGCGGGCGGCAACCGAGAGGAGTGGCGTTAGCGCCATGGTGATCGACGTGACGGCAAAGGTAAAGCTCGCCAGGCGCGGAGCGATCAACCCGGCGGCCGCCGCGATGCCGATACTGACGAAAGCGAATTCGCCGCCCGGACCGAGCAGCAGGCCGGTCTCGACCGCCACCGGCCACGACAAGCGAAAAATCCTGCCCAATCCGGTCAGCAGCAGCGATTTGAACGCGATCAGCGCGACCACCGCGACGAGGACCTGAAGCGGCTCGCGCACCAACTCCCGGAAATCGATGTTCATGCCAACGGTAAAGAAGAAAATGCCGAGCAAAAGTCCTTTGAACGGAGCGAGCGTAACTTCGATCGCCTTGCGGTATTCGGTCTCCGCCAGCAGCAGGCCGGCAAGGAAGGCGCCCAGTGCCATGGAGAGGCCAGCCTGATCGGCAATCACGCCGGCTGCAACAACGACAAACAGGGCGGCGGCGATAAACAACTCGCTTGACTGGGTCGCCGCCACCAAACGGAACAGCGGACGCAACAACACACGGCCGAATAGAACGATCACAGTGACGGCGACCGCGGCTTGCAGCAGCGCGCTGGCCAGCGTCGCCAACGCCGAGCCGCCGGAGCGCGCAGCCAGGATCGATAGGTAAAGCAGAAGCGGAATGACCGCGAGATCCTGCGCAAGCAGTATGGAAAAACTCGCACGGCCGGCGCTGGTAGTGAGTCGCTCCTGATTGGACAACAGTTCAAGCACGATGGCCGTCGATGACAGCGACAGGCTCGCGCCGAGCACGATCGCCTGGGAAAGATTGCTGCCCGCCCAGACCGCAGCGCCGGCGATCAACGCGCTGGTCATCAAAACCTGCGAGCCGCCCAGACCAACGACCATGCGGCGCATGGTCGTCAGCCGGGGAAACGACAGCTCCAGACCGATCAGGAAAAGAAGAAATACGATGCCGAGTTGCGCGATGCCGGCGACGTTGCGGGCGTCGGTGATGGTGACCCAGGAAAGCCCTGGCACCGAGTTGCTGAGCGAACCTAGACCCAACGGGCCGAGAACCGCGCCGGCGCCAAGATACGCAAGCACGGGGCTTAATCCCCAGCGGCGAACCAGCGGCACAACGATACCCGCGGTGCCGAGCACGACCAGCGCGTCGCTGTAACCGGCCATCGTGACGTTGGAGGCCACCTTTTCACCCGATTCGACCAAAGCAAGAGACAGTTTTAACTGGTCCGCGTGCTGGCCGCGACCGAAGGCATCCGACTTCGCCGCCGTAAATCGGCCTCGCGTTGCAACGGTCCAAAGGTAATAAAAATGGCTCGGCTTGGGCCCGGCATTTGAAACCTTGCCGCTGTATTCTGGTTAGGCGATTCGGGCCTTGCCCGCCCGGCAGCAAGGCCTAAAACGGGACAACAATGAAGCTGTTTCAATGCCAGAACTGCGGCCAGCCCCTCTATTTCGAGAACACGCGCTGCGAACGCTGCGGTTTGGCGCTCGGCTACTTGCCGGAGCGCGAGACCATCACCGCGCTCGAACCTGAGCGCGGTTCGCGCAACCCAAATCACAACGTTTGGCGAGCGCTCGCCGACGGGAATACGTATCGCTATTGCGCTAACGCCGCTTACGATGTGTGCAACTGGCTGATTCCGGAAGCGCGGGCGGACGACTATTGCGCGGCCTGTCGCCACAATCGCATGATTCCTGATCTGTCCTTCGCGGACAATCTAGGCAAGTGGCGGGCGCTCGAAGTCGCCAAGCACCGGCTGTTCTACACGCTTTTCCAGCTTCGTTTGCCGGTGGAAACGCAAGCGGAAAATCCGGCCGGCCTAGCTTTTGAATTTCTTGCCGACGTCGCGCCGTCGAGTTCATCGGTGCTGACCGGCCATGCCGATGGTGTGATTACCATCAGCCTCGCTGAAGCCGACGACTCAGAACGTGAGCGCCGCCGGCATCAGATGAGTGAGCAGTATCGGACCCTGCTCGGCCATTTCCGCCACGAGATCGGACATTACTATTGGGACCGTCTGATCGCCGACACGCCGCAACTTGAAGAATTCCGCCGCATCTTTGGCGACGAGCGCCGCGATTATGCGGCCGCCTTGCAAAACTACTATGCCAACGGCGCACCGCCTGATTGGTCCGAGCACTTTATTTCCGCTTACGCGAGCGCGCATCCGTGGGAGGACTTCGCGGAAACCTGGGCGCATTATTTTCACATGATCGATACGCTGGAAGCCGCGCACTATGCCGGTCTTGCGGTAAGTCCCAAGCTGCCGCAAAGCCCCGGCGCGGTATTCGATTTCCATCCGCGCGAAACCAGCATGAAGCGGCTCGTAGAAGCCTGGCTGGCGCTCACCTTTGCGGTCAATTCGATCAATCGAAGCATGGGCCAGCATGATCTTTATCCTTTCGTGCTTGGCCCCCTTGCCGTGGCTAAGCTGGCTTTTGTGCAGGAACGAATCCGCGCAGTGGCGCCGCGCAAGACCGAACTCCGCAGTAGCCGCGACTCCGGCGTCCGCCGGCGCGTGCTTGATCGATTGCGCTCCGAAACCACCTGACGACCCCCCTCGTCACGCGGCAAATACGTGCTAAACCCCCGCCCGAAGCGCCCTGGCCGGGAGGGGTCGTACGCGCATAAAACGTGACGGAACCCATGCAAACATTGCCGCCGCGCGCGGGAAAATGCTTCTTGAGTTTTAAGGCCTTGCGCCCTGTAATGCCTTCGTGCCGGGGAAGGACATCGCGTTGATGACCAATACAGCTTCGGGCGGACCGTCCGCCGGCACGGTGTCGTGGATCACCGCCACCGCCATTGTCGTCGCCGACATGGTCGGCGTTGGCGTTTTCACCAGCCTCGGCTTCCAGGTCATCGACATAAACTCGGGATTCTCGCTGTTGCTGCTGTGGATCGTCGGCGGCATCGTCGCGATTTGCGGCGCTTTTTGTTACGCGGAACTTGCCGCAATGCTTCCGCGATCCAGCGGCGAGTACAATTTCCTGCGCCGCATCTATCATCCGGCATTCGGATTCGTGGCGGGATGGCTGTCGGCGACCGTCGGATTCGCGGCGCCGATTGCGCTTGCTGCCATGGCGTTCGGAATTTACTTCAAGGCGATCATACCGGGCGCGCCGCCGCTCCTGCTCGGCTTCGGCATCACCTGGCTCGCTGCGCTGGTGCATCTGGGCGGCGTTAAATTCGGCGGCGCCTATCACAATGCGTGGACCGCGCTCAAGCTCGCGCTCATCGTCGCATTCATCATTGCCGGGTTCGGCGTGGGCGATTCGCAATCGATCTCCTTTGCGCCGAACGCCGCCGACTTCGGCTCCATCGCGGGCGCACCGTTCGCTATCAGTCTCGTATTCGTCATGTATTCCTATTCCGGCTGGAACGCGGCGACCTATATCGTCGGCGAATTGCGCGAGCCCAGCCTCTACCTCCCGCGCACGCTGTTTGTAGGCACCGGAATCGTCATTGTCCTCTACGTCGCTCTCAACGCCGTGTTTCTCGCCACCACACCGCTGCACGAACTCGCCGGCCAGATCGATGTCGCCATCGTCGCCGGCAAGCATGTGTTCGGCAGTATCGGCGGCCGCATTGTCGGCGCGGTGATTTCGCTCGGCCTGATATCGTCGATCAGCGCGATGACCTGGATCGGTCCGCGGGTGACAATGACGATGGGGGAGGATATGCCGCTGCTTCGCGTCTTCTCACGCAAATCGAAGCAGGGCGTCCCCGCCGTCGCGATCGTGTTTCAACTCCTGGTTTCGAACCTGCTGCTGCTGACCCAGAGTTTCGAGGCGGTTCTCGATTTCATCCAGTTCAGCCTGGCTTTCTGCTCGTTTTTCACGGTGCTCGGCGTCATCAAAATGCGCATCACCCACCCGGATTTGGCGCGGCCTCACCGCGCCTGGGGCTACCCGGTGACACCGGTTATTTTTCTCAGCGTGACGCTTTTCATGATGTATTATCTCGTCGTCAACCGGCCGCTACAGTCGCTTGCCGGCGTCGCCATGATGTCGGCCGGGCTGGTTATCTATTATGTATCCCGCCTTAAATCGAATATTCCTTCCCCGGATGTCTCCGAAACGGTGGCCTAAAAACAATGCCCATAACCATGCCTAAATTGTTGGCCGCCATGCTGATGGCGGCCATGCTGGCCACCCCCGCGCGCAGCGCCGAAACGGCGACGGCCGACGATACCGCGCGCTTCCTCGCCGGCCTGCCGCCGGCGGCGGATTCCCCGCTTGCGGCTCTCACCCGGGATCCGGCCTGGCAACAGCACGCGCATACGCTGGATTCGATCTTCGTTCGCGAGGACAAGCGGACGCTGTCGAAAGTCCGCGCCTTCTCCCGCCTGTACCTGACCGAGAAACATGACACCATGCTGTACATGTTCAGCGGTCCGGATTTCCTTTACGCGACGTCATTTTTTCCCAGCGCCTCGACCTATGTTTTGGCCGGGCTGGAGCCGGTCGGCGAAGTGCCGCAACTGGCGAGCCTGTCGCACGGAGCGGTGGACGGCTCGCTGTACAGCCTGGAACGCTCGATGGGGACGCTGCTCAACTACAGCTTCTTCATCACCAAGAACATGAAGACGCAATTGCACGAGGGGCCGGTCAACGGAACGCTGCCTATCCTTTATGTGTTTCTGGCGCGGACCGGCAAGACCATCCACGAGGTGACCTATGTCGGCCTCGACAAGGACGGTAACGTGCGCACGCCGGACGCCAACGATAAAACCGGCAGGCGACTACCGCCGACCGGCGCGCCGGGAATAAGAATCGTCTTTTCTGACGGCTCTGGTTCGACGCAGACGCTCTATTATTTCGGCACCAACATCGCCGACGGCTCGATCGAGCATTCGGGTTTCCTGGCTTTCTGCAAAAAACTCGGGCCCGCCGACAGTTTTATCAAGAGCGCCTCCTATCTCCTGCACACCGGCGGCTTCAACAAAGTGCGCAATATGCTGCTCGAGCAGAGCGCAACGATTTTGCAGGACGACAGCGGCATTCCTCTTGCTTATTTCGATCCGCGACAATGGCGGCTGCAGCCGTTCGGCCACTATGTCGGCCCGCTGCGGATTTTCGGCAATTCCTATCAGCCGCGATTGGGGGAATTGTTTGCCAAGAACGCAATCCCGATTGATTTCGGCCTCGGCTATCGCTGGCAACAAAACGAGTCCAATTTGCTGCTCGCGCAACGCACGGCGGCGGCCACCAGCGACAACGGATTAGCACCGCCTTTACCGGCGCAGCATAAAGTCCGAGGCAGCCAATCGCCGAAGAAGGGACGCTCGGCCGTCGGCGGGCAAACTCACCGGAACGGGGCCGATCCCGATACCACCGGCTCGCTCGGCTGCCGGCTCGCGGCGATTTTCCCGTTTTGTTCGACGCCCACGCAGCCGAGGCCAAGCCGGTAACGCGCCCAAATAGGGACAAGATCATCGGCGAGATTACGCAGGTCGGGCGGGGGAACAGTGCTACATACGGTCCAAGGACCATCGCCGCAGGCGTTTCGCATACCCGCCGCGGGCGCGGGTACGGTTGCGCGCGGTCGCCGTTTCCACAGTGATCCGACCGTCGGGCGGCGGCTTGAACAGGCCGGCCGCATTCGTATTCAGGCCGCGCGCAAGCCTGCGCCCCGCTTCAATACGCTGCGCGATGCCTTCGAACGCAATCTGCTGCAGATTTCCGCGGTGCTGTTCTTTATCGGCACCGTCGGCTGGTGTTGGCTGATCTTCAACGAATTCCGCTCGAGCTGGTCAGGTCCCTCCGCAACCTATGCCGCGACGGCAAAGCCGGACACCGGGGTGGGCAAATCCGACGCGTTTGGCAGCTCAGCCTATGAACGCATCGACTATCCACTGGCGTTCGCCACTCCGCATCCAAGCCTCCCAAGCACCGAAACTCCGGCAAGCGTCGTCGCGCGCGAATGGAGCCGCCTGGAGCGGATTGCCGAGCATGCGCGCGCGCCGGCGAAGCAAATCGCGAAAGCACCGAGTCTGAAGCCGCCGGTGCGTATGGCGTCGCTGGAAAGCGACTTGCCGCAGCCCGCGCCGAAACCAAATTCGCTGGTGCGCGTGCCGACCAATACTGGCGCAATAACGTCGTTGGTGGACTTCGAGACTGCGCCGTTTCCCTACCATGGCACGATGCCCGGATCGAACCGCCCGTTCTTGAATGTGGCCGACGATGGCCGCTTGGGACACACGAACTTCCGCGGGCACGTTCTGTGGGAGTCGGCAACGTTCAGCGATGACCGCGTGCTGCTGCATATTCCGCCGGGATTCGATCCGCGGCGGCCGTCGGTCATGGTGGTGTTCTTCCACGGCCACGGCGCCAACCTCGCGCGCGATGTGCGCGGCCGGCAGCAGCTGCCGGCGCAAATTACCGCAGCGGGCGCTAACGCCGTGCTGGTGGCGCCGCAATTCGCCGTCGATGCCGCCGATTCAAGCGCCGGCAAGTTCTGGGAGCCGAACGGATTTAAGCACTTCCTCGATGAAGCGGCGGTCAAGCTCGCCAGACTTTACGGCGACCCGCGCAGCGCGTTTGCCTTCGCGAAAATGTCGATCGTGATCGTCGCTTACAGCGGCGGTTTCGGTCCGACATTGTCAGTGCTCGACCGCGGCGGCGCGAATTCGCGCATTCGCGGAATCGTCCTGCTGGACGCGCTCTACGCCGGCATCGATAAATTCGCCGACTGGATCGCCGACAATCGCTCGACCTTCTTCGTAAGCTCTTACACGCCACACACCGCACACCATAACGCCGATCTCGAGCGCCTTTTGAGGGAGCGGTCGGTGCCGTACGGTTCGGAGCTGCGACGCAATCACTTGCAAGGCATGGTAGCCTTCCTTCCGGCGGGCGACATTTCGCACCGCGACTTCGTCAACCGCGCCTGGGCCGACAAACCGGTCGCGGATATTTTGACCAGAATGGATGATGTTGACACGAAAGTTCAGACCGCCCGTTCGGCGTCGCCGCTGTTCACCGGATCGGTTGCGGCCGCGCGCAACTAGAGATTGACCGCCGGCGCGTGCCGGGCACGTCTTGCCAGCGGCAAATGCGCCGAATATCACAAACTTCAGGCCCACATCGCCCCCTTGCAGGAGCGCGGCATGCTTTGGCACATCTTTGACGACGCGCCGGAGCGGACGCGCGGTAAAGTAGCGGGCATGTACGCGGTTCTGATCGCAGCCAACGTCGCGGCCTGGCTATGGGCGTGGGCCGAATTTTACGACAACGCGCTGCTGCTCGGCACCGCATTCCTGGCGTTCAGCTTCGGGCTGCGGCACGCTTTCGATGCCGACCACATCGCCGCGATCGACAACATCACCCGCAAATTGATGCAGGAAGGCCGCCGGCCGATCGCGGTGGGCTTTTTTTTCTCGCTCGGCCACTCTTCAATCGTCATCGGGCTTGTGCTGGCGATAGCGCTCACCACCACCGCATTGCAGGATCGGTTCGCGGCATTCAAAGACATCGGCAGCGTGGTCGGCACCTCCCTTTCCGCCGCGTTTCTGCTGGCGATTGCTGCAGCCAACATCGTCGTGCTGACCCAGGTTTACCGCGCCCTGCAAGCGCTCAAGCGCGGGGGGCGGCTGGTCGAGGATGACGTCAACCAAATACTCGCCAGGAGCGGCCTGCTCGGCCGGCTGTTTCGACCGGCCTTCGCGCTGATCGGGCGAAGCTGGCACGCGTATCCGCTGGGGTTTCTATTTGGCCTCGGCTTCGACACCGCAACCGAAATCGGTCTCCTTGGAATCTCGGCAACGCAAGCGGCGCAGGGATTGTCGATCTGGTCGATCCTGGTGTTTCCGGCGCTGTTCACCGCCGGCATGTCGCTCCTCGACACCACCAACTCGACACTGATGGTGGGCACCTATGGCTGGGCGTTCGTCCGCCCGATCCGCAAGCTCTACTACAACGTGACCATCACGCTGGCCTCGGTCGTCGCTGCGTTGGTGATTGGCGGCGTCGAAGTGCTGGGACTGATTGGCGACAAATTCGGACTTGAAGGCCCGTTCTGGCGGCTTGTCGCAGCGCTCGGCGACAATTTCAGCCTGCTCGGCTATTCGATCGTCGCCTTTTTCGTCCTCAGCTGGATCGTCTCGTATCTACTTTACAAGGCAAAGGGTTACGACCGCATCGAGGCGGCGGCAGCGGCCGGATTTTTGCCTCTTGGAAAGACCAGTGAACTACCCTAAATCTCGCCCGGCCGGCTCTCCATTGGGCGGCTTTGGCGGAGTAGCTCAGTTGGTTAGAGCAGCGGAATCATAATCCGCGTGTCGGCGGTTCGAATCCGTCCTCCGCTACCAACCTCACCCAGCTGCGGCTAAAGTTTCAGGCGTAGCGCGGCCCAGCCGGGCAAAACGGATCAGCGAGAAATGCCCGAGCGGAGTAACGGCGCGGCGCTCGACTAACCGCACGCCGCCGTGCCGCGCGGCCCACCCCGCGACCCGCTCCCAGCGGAATTCCGGGCGCCAGCCGAGCCGCCGGGCGAGCGGCGCGAAACCCTGCTCGAAGGCTGCACGCACGCCGGACTCGGCGCCGAGATGGTTCACCAAAATAATCTCGCCGCCGGGTTTCACCACGCGCGCGAATTCGTCCAGCGTTGCTTCCGGATCCGGCACTGCGGTGATGACGTACTGCGCGACCACGACGTCGAAAACGCCGTCCTGAAAGCCGAGGCGCTGCGCATCCATCACGGCCAGTCCATCGACATTGGTCAGCCGATGTTCGGCGGCCCGCGCCTTCGCCTTGCGCAGCATGGGCGCCGATATATCGACGCCGGTGAGGCGATTGCTCCAGGAATAATCCGGCAACGAAAGCCCAGTGCCGACGCCGACTTCGAGAATGCGGCCGCCGATCCGCTCGGCCGCGGCGATCGACGCCTTGCGTCCGCGATCAAACACCGCCCCGAAAACGAAATCATAAATCGGCGCCCAGCGGGCATAGGCTTTGGCGATCGTCTCCTGGTCGAGTTCCGCCGCCATCACATTCGCTGTTGCGGCCGCAACCGCCGTCTGTCAATTCGCCGCCGCCAGATCGCCGCGATAGGCGCGTTCGGGCTTCCGCGCAGCAATGGTGCTGGCGATGATGCCGCCACCGAGCACGCGTGCCTGGCCTTCGGCCGCATCGTAGAAAACGCAAGCCTGACCGGGCGAAACACCGTCTTCGCTCGCGATCAAATCGACGTTGATGCCACCATCCGCGCTGGCGCGTAACCAGGCCGGCTGCGGCGGCCGCGTTGAGCGCACTTTCACGTAAACTTCCGGGTGGCGTTCGAGCGCATCTTCAATCGTGCCGTCGCCGAGCCAATTGAGATCGCGCAGTCGGATACGGCTCGTGCGCAAAGCGTCGCGCGGCCCGACCACGACACGGCGCAAGGCTGCCTCGAGGCGAACCACGTAAAGTGGCGCACCGGTCGCGACGCCAAGCCCGCGCCGCTGACCTACCGTGAAATGGATGATGCCATCGTGGCGGCCGAGCAAGTGCCCTTTGAGGTCGACGATTTCGCCCGGCAGCGCGGCCCCCGGCCGCAACCGCTCGATCATCTCGGCATAGTGCCCGGTCGGCACGAAGCAAATGTCCTGGCTGTCCTGCTTGTCGGCAACCGAGAGGCCGAAGTGCCGGGCAAGCTCACGCGTCTCCGCCTTGGTGCGATCGCCGAGCGGGAATCGCAGCAAATCAAGCTGCGCGGCTGTGGTCGAAAATAAAAAGTAGCTCTGATCCCGCTCCGCTTCGCGCGCGCGATAGAGCGCGCGCCCGCCGTCCGGCATCGCCCGCGACGCCACATAATGGCCGGTGGCCAAAATCCTCGCACCGAGATCGCGCGCCGTCTGCAACAGGTCGCGGAATTTGATCGACTGGTTGCATTCCAGGCACGGCACCGGCGTCTCACCCGCAACGTAACTGTCCGCGAAGCGGTCGATCACCGCCTCCTTAAAGCGGCTCTCGTAATCGAGCACGTAATGGGGAATGCCGATGCGCTCGGCCACTGCGCGGGCATCGTGAATGTCGCGGCCGGCGCAGCAGGCGCCCTTGCGATGGGTAGCGGCGCCGTGGTCGTAAAGCTGCAGCGTGATACCGACCACGTCATAGCCGGCCTCGGCGAGAAGCGCCGCGGTCACCGACGAATCCACGCCGCCGGACATGGCCACGACCACGCGGGTGTCGGCCGGCCGACCTTCGATTTCCAGGCTGTCGCGCATCGGCGTTACTATAGGAGGCGGCGGTGCGCAGCGCCACGGTCGCCACTTTTCAGGCGTGCTACGCCACAGTTCCTCGCCAGCCGGCAAATTTTGCCGCTCGAGCGCAGAGGCTGCCGCCCAAACGGAAGTGCTAAATCACCTAAGGCATTGAATTTACATCATTTAGTTTGCGCGTCCCGCTGGCCCGTCCGTTGCAAGCAACACATCGGGTCTTTTCGGTCGTAGGGGTCTATTGTGCCAAGTTCCGCGTCAGACGTTAGCGCCACTTTCCCGGTCCCTTCATCCCAGTGGCAGCCGCCGACGCCCTCAGCACAAGATTCCGATGCTTCGCCGTTTGCGGCTCTGCTCGACAGCACCCCAGCCGCTGCAACAACCCCGCCAGCCAATCCGCCGCAAATCAGCACCTCGCCGCAGGCTCCTTCGCCGCAACCGCCGCAAGCGCCGGTCGCTTCAGCCACGGCACAAACCGCCGCTTCGACGAGCACTTCGGTCGTCGCAAATGCGGCTTCGGCGAGCGCGGCCGGCAAAGACAATTCGGGTGCGCCTCCGGATGCGAACGAAGATAACGCTTCTACATCGCCGTCAGGCCGCTGGTCCGGTCAGAGCCAGACAAATGGCAACGCTGCAACAACGACGATAGGGCAAACCGCAAGTGTCGGTCAGAGATGGGCACGCACCACGATTGCGAACGCTTCCACTTCGGACGCCAGCCAACGGGCGTCGCAAACACCAAATGACGCCTCTGCGGTGCCGGCCGGCGCAAATCCGGCGTCGCAAAGCTCCGGGCCCCACCCGGCGACCACAAGCAGCAGGGGCGCCACAACTGCAAGCGGCGCCGCCGCAGCAACCAATTTAACGACGGGCGCCAGTACAGCAGCAGCCTCCGGAACCGACGACGCGGCGACAGCCAACGCCGACCAAGCCGCGCAATTGAATAATCGTCCGGGCAGCGGGCAAGCGATGGCATCCACTCAGCCGACGAAAACATCCTCGCATTCGGGCAAGGACAGCACTGATGGCGACAGCAGCTCCGCAGCCGTTGACCCGTCGGCGCCGACCACGGCCGCAGTCCAACAGTCGGCCAGTCCGGCTCCGTTGGCCGCTGCGGTGACCGTTGCCAATGCCGATCAAGTCACCGCGCAAGCTCCCGCGAATACGACCGCACCCACGCTTACAATCGGCGATCCGAGCAAGGGGCGCACAAAGGCCTTCTTGGCGGCGGGCGGCGAACAGAATGTCGCGAACGGACCCGCAGCGACCGACGCCCCGGACATTCAGACGACGTCAACGGCGCAAACAAACATTGCTACCGCCACGTCATCCGACCCGTCCGACCGCGGCAAAGCGAAAGCGGCAAACACTGCTTCGGCGCAAGATGCGAGCGCCCAGCCGGCCGGGGTTCCCTCTACGGCTGCCCCGCCGGACGGGTCGGCCGCCACCGATCCCGGCGCCGGCGGCCCGCGCATCACCACATCTTCGACGGCCACATCCTCCGGCACCGCCGAAATATCGAATACGCAAACCAGCACGAGTGCGGCGAACCCGGATACTGCGGGCTTGCCGAGTTTCGGCTTTTCCACGTCGGCGGCAGCGGCCGCATCGAGCGTTACCGGCGTCGCACCGGCGGATGCGAATGCCGCTTCCGCGGTTCCAATTGCTGGACTCGCGGTAGCGATCGCGGCGCGGGCGCAAGCCGGCTCCAACCAATTCGACATCCGGCTCGATCCGCCCGAGCTTGGCCGCATCGACGTTCGGCTGGACGTCGACCGCGACGGCCAGGTCACCACGCATGTGACCGCCGACCGCGCCGACACGCTGCAGCTCTTGCAAAGTCAGCAGCCCCAGATTCAGCAGACGCTCGAACAGGCGGGCTTGAAGACCGCCGATAACGGCCTGCAATTCACGCTACGCGACCAATCCTTCGCCGGACAGAACAATGGGTCCGGCGCGCAGCAAAACAGCGGCAACAGCGCGCAGCTTATTATTCCCGATTCCGATCTGCCGCCGGTCAGCGCCACCCAGATTTATTCGCGCGCCGGCGTTGGCAGCGGAGTCGATATCCGCGTTTAAGCCGGCATCATTCGACGAAGGACGAAGAGACCATGAGCACCACCGCACTCTCCCAGGCAACCAGCGCCGCCTCGGCGGCCTCTTCCAGCACATCGTCGAGCGCCGGGGCCGCGGGCTCGGCCGCTTCGCAGTCGATCGCCGGGAATTTCGATACCTTTCTGCAGCTCTTGACCACCCAGTTGCAGAATCAGGATCCGCTCGACCCGATGGACAGCGATTCGTTCACGCAGGAACTGGTGGAGTTCGCCTCGGTCGAACAGCAGACCGACATGAATACCAATATGCAAACGCTGATCTCGATGCAGCAAACCACCGAAGCGACGTCAGCCCTGCAACTCGTCGGCTCCACCGTGACGGTCAGCGGCAGCAACGCGACGCTCTCCAACGCGACCAGCACCCCGGCGACCTGGAGCCTCACCACGACCACGCCGGCGACGGCCAACGTCACCATCACCAGCGCGGCCGGCACGACAGCCTATACCGGAACGGTCGCCCTCAATGCCGGAACGCAAACCTATACCTGGAACGGCCAAGGCACCAACGGACAAACCTGGCCGGACGGCACTTACACCATTTCGATCACTGCCACGGGCGCCAATGGGCAACCTGTTACCGTCTCGACCCAGACACAGGGCACGGTCAGCGGAGTGAACCTGAGCACCAACCCGCCGACGCTGACGGTGAATGGGCAGAGCGTCCAGATCAGCCAAGTCACGTCCATCAGCAGCGGCAGTTCGACCGGCCTAAGCAGTCTCAACAGCAGCATCAACACTCTCAACACCAATTTGAGCAATCTCAGCCAATACCTTTGATGACTGGCGGCTTAACTTCTATGCCCGCACCCCGTCGAATGCCACCGCCACCGTCAAAGGCCTCGCCGGCGCGTCTCGCAGCGGTGTCCGAGTCGATTTTGATCAATTGCTCACGCCGCTTAGGCAAATTTTAAGCCGCCCTGCGTAAGGTCCAACCTGTTTTGTGGAGTCTGTTGAGAGTATTGCTATGACCGAGCCGCATCGCCCGAGAGTGAAGTACGTCATCGGGCCGGACGGTTCCCCGCTCACGATCGCCGATTTGCCGGCGCCGGGAACGAAGCGTTGGGTGATTCGCCGCAAGGCGGAAGTGGTTGCCGCCGTGCGCGGTGGGCTTCTTTCGCTGGAAGAAGCGTGCAGCCGCTACACGCTAACCGTCGAAGAGTTCCTCTCCTGGCAATATTCGATTGACCAGCACGGCCTCGCCGGGCTCCGCACCACACGCATCCAGCAGTATCGCGAGTAACGGGCGCTTAACCCGCGTTACCGACCCGTCAACGCTGGCCCACTGGACCGGCGCTTTAATTTTCCGAAGACGATAAGGAACGGTCGCCCGGCGCATTTCGCAGCACGCTCTGGCGGGAGCGATTTTGTGCGCATCCGTCGATCTGCATTAACCCGGCGCTAACCATAAACTGGGCAAATCTTGCCGCGCGGCACGCACACGTGTCGCCCGTTGGGGGATGCCTTTCGGTGCAAGGTTTCTTTGAGTTTGCCAAGACGCTCGGCGCGCCGCGCATTGCCGCGATGCTCGCCGTCACCGCCGCGCTGGTCGGCTTCTTCGCATTTCTGATCCTGCGCGTGACGGCACCGCAGATGACGCCGCTTTTCACCGACCTCACCTACGAAGATTCCGCCGCCATCGTGAAAGAGCTGGAGCGGCAGGCTGTCCCCTATGAGCTTCGCAACGACGGCAACATCATCATGGTCGCCAAGGACCGCGTGGCGCGCCTGCGCATGACGCTTGCGGGCGACGGCCTGCCCAAGGGCGGCGGCATCGGCTATGAGATTTTCGACAAGTCGGACGCTTTGGGCACGACCAGTTTCGTGCAGAACGTCAATAACCTCCGCGCGCTCGAAGGCGAACTCTCCCGGACCATTCGCTCCCTCGATAGCGTGGTGGCGGCGCGCGTGCATCTGGTGATGCCGGAACGGCCGCTGTTCTCGCGCGACCGTGTCGAGCCTTCCGCCTCGATCGTGCTCAAAGTCCGCGGCACGCTGGAAGCGCAACAGGTCCGCGCCATCCGCCATCTCGTGGCTTCCGCCGTCAACGGGCTTAAGCCCCAGCGAGTCTCAATCGTTGATGAAGCAGGCCACCTTCTGGCCGACGGAGCAGGCAATGACGATGGCATCGGCGATGTCGGGGCCGACGAACGCCGGGCCGCATTCGAAAAGCGCTTGCGCGAACAGGTCGATACCATCGTGACTTCGGTGGTCGGCCCCGGCCGCGCCCGCACCGAACTCAGTGCCGATTTCGACTTCAACCGCGTCACCCAGACGTCGGACAAATACGATCCCGAAGGCCGCGTGGTGCGGTCGAGCCAGACGCGGGAGGAAACCTCCGCCACCAACGAAGGCCGCGACGGCCAGGTTACGGTCGGCAATGAGATTCCAGGCGGCAACCAGCGGCAACAATCGACCGGCGATGCCGCCACCGGCCAACGCGACCAGAACCGGAAATCGGAAGAGATCGTCAATTACGAGATCTCCAAAACCACCAAGACCGAGGTCATCGAGGGCGGCCGCGTCAACCGCATTTCCGTCGCGGTCCTGGTCGACGGCACTTACGGCAAGAACGAGAAGGGCGAAATCACCTACCAGCCGCGCAGCAAGGAAGAGATCGATCAGATTGCCGCGCTGGTTCGCACCGCGATCGGCTTCGATCAAAAGCGTGGCGATCAAGTCGAAGTGGTCAACCTGCGCTTCGCCGAAACACCCGCCAATCCGATCAGCGAGCCAAGCGGCTGGCTCTCTGCGTTCCATTTCACCAAGGACGACATCATGCGCGCCATCGAAATGGCGGTCATGGGTCTCCTCGGCATGGTCGTACTGCTGATGGTCGTTCGGCCGTTGGTGCGCCGTGTCCTTGCGCCGGACGAAGCCCGGCTTGCCGCCTTGCCGGCCGGTACAACTCCGGCTGAAAGCAAGGCGCCCGAAGCTTCTGGCACGCCAGTCAACAAAATCACGGAAATTGTACGGGCCGAGCCTAGCCAGACCGCCAAAATGATCGACATTGCCCAGGTCCAGGGCCAGGTCCACGCGCAATCGGTGCAAAAGGTCGGCGAGCTTGCCGACAACAATCCGAACGAGGCAGTCACTATCATCCGTCAATGGCTCAACGAAAGCGCCGCCGCCTGATGACCGAATCCGAGCAATGAGCAGCGCCACTAACCGCGTCCCCGTCGACAAACGGCAATTAACCGGGCCGCAGCGCGCGGCCGTGCTGATGCTGGCGCTCGGTCAACAGCATGGCGCCAAGATTTGGGGCCTGCTCGACGACGACGAACTGCGCGAAATCTCGGTTGTGATGTCGACTATCGGAACGATCGAAGCGGAACTGGTCGAAAATCTCCTGCTCGAATTCGTCTCGCGCATGTCGACGTCCGGCGCGCTCACGGGCACATACGACGCAACTGAACGGCTGCTCCAGCAATATCTGCCACCCGAACGGGTCAGCAACATCATGGACGAAATCCGCGGCCCCGCCGGGCGGAACATGTGGGAAAAACTGTCGAACGTGCAGGAAGAAGTGCTCGCCAACTATCTCAAGAACGAATATCCGCAGACCGTCGCCGTTGTGCTTTCGAAGATCGGACCGGATCATGCCGCGCGCGTGCTTGCCATTTTGCCGGAGGAACTGGCGCTCGATGTGGTCAACCGCATGCTGCGGATGGAGGCGGTACAGAAGGAAGTACTGGAGCGGGTCGAGCTTACGCTACGCACGGAATTCATGTCGAATCTTTCGCAGACGCGCCGGCGCGACGCCCACGAGGTCATGGCGGAAATCTTCAACAACTTCGATCGGCAGACGGAAACTCGCTTCCTGACTGCACTTGAGGAGGACAACCGCGAGAGCGCGGAACGCATCAAGACGCTTATGTTCACGTTTGACGACTTGATCAAGCTCGATCCGGCCTCGGCGCAGACGTTGATGCGCCATATCGAGAAGGACAAGCTCGCCATCGCGCTCAAGGGTGCGGCCGAGCCGGTGCGCCAGTTCTTCCTGTCTAACATGTCGACGCGCGCAGCGAAGATGCTGGTGGATGACATGGGAGCGATGGGGCCGGTGCGACTGCGTGACGTCGACGAAGCGCAGGTTCTGCTGGTCAATCTCGCCAAGGACTTGGCGGCGAAGGGCGAAATCGTCATTTCCAAGTCGCGCGGCGAAGAGGAGCTGGTTTACTGATGGCTGCCTCGGCAAAATTCCTGTTCGACGTGGACTTCGCCGCCGGCGGCGAGCGCGAGGCGACAATTCTGCTGGCCGAACACGCGGCAAAGCTCGCCGAGGCGGAAGCCGCAGCGCACCGCAAGGGCTATGCCGACGGCCAGAGCGACGCCGGCGTCGAGGCCGACCGCCGCATCGCCGGCGCGCTCGAGCGCGTTGCCGTCGGCTTGGCGGAAACAACCACCACTTTGCAGGCAATCGAGGCAAGGCTCGAATGCGAAGCCGTCGAGGTTGCCGTTGCCGTTGCGCGCAAGCTCGCCCCGGCGCTGATCGAGCGAGAGCCCTTCGCCGAGATTTCGGCTCTTGCCGGCAATTGCTTCCGCGAGCTGATCGCCTCGCCGCATATCGCAGTTCGCGTCAACGAAGCATTGTACGCAGCCGTGCGCGAAAAACTTGACGGGATCGCCCGCGCGCACGGTTTTGAAGGCCGGATGGTGGTGCTTGGCGAGCCCGGGATTGCCGCGGGCGATTGCCGGATCGAATGGGCGGATGGCGGTATCAACCGCGAGAAAGCGGCCGCCGAAGCCGCGATCGGCGAGGCTGTCGCGCGCTACGTCAGTGCTCGCCGCAGCCTTGCCGCCGCAACTCAGGAGACACGACAATGAGTGAGGATGGCAAAGTACCGCTGCCCAATCTCGAAGATCGCGCCGCACAAGCCGATGTACCCGTGGCGCCCGCCGAGCCGGAAGGACCGACGACGCGCGTCGCCGCCGAACTCGAGGCCGTCTTCGACGTCCCGGTGCAGGTTTCCGCCGTGCTCGGGCGGGCGCGGATGGAGATCAATGAACTGCTCAAGCTCGGTCCAGGGACCGTTCTCGAACTCGACCGCAAAGTTGGCGAGGCCATCGACATTTACGTCAACAACCGGCTGGTGGCCCGCGGCGAGGTGGTGCTGGTCGAGGAAAAACTCGGGGTAACGATGACTGAAATCATCAAGGCGGGGCGCAATTGACACCCGTCCACCGCCGCCCAAGCAAAGGAATTTCGTCATGCGGCTCTTAATCGTCGGGACGCTCAACGGCCAGCTCACCACCGCGACCAAGATCGCGATGGACAAAGGCGCGACCGTTACGCACGCGGCGGACATCGCACAGGCGCTCGCCGTGCTGCGTTCCGGCCGCGGCGCCGATCTCTTGATGGTCGACGTTGCAGTCGCCATCCGCGATCTGGTGCAGGCGCTGGAGGCCGAACACATCCACGCCCCGATCGTTGCCTGCGGCACCGCCACCGATGCCCGGGCCGCCGTAGCTGCCATCCATGCCGGCGCCAAGGAATACATCCCACTGCCGCCGGATGCGGAGCTTATCGCCGCCGTGCTGGCGGCCGTCGCCGACGACACCCGCGAACTGGTCTATCGGGACGACGCGATGGCGCGGTTAGTCAAGCTCGCGCTGCAAGTGGCCCCGAGCGATGCGTCGGTTCTGATCACCGGCGAATCGGGCACCGGCAAGGAAGTACTGGCGCGCTATGTGCACACCCACTCCAGCCGAGCCAAAAAGCCGTTTATCTGCGTCAATTGCGCAGCCATTCCGGAAACGCTGCTTGAGTCCGAATTGTTCGGCCACGAGAAGGGCGCCTTTACCGGCGCGGTCGCACGCCGCGTCGGCAAGTTCGAGGAAGCAAATGGCGGCACGCTCTTGCTCGACGAGATTTCCGAGATGGACGTGCGGCTGCAGGCCAAGCTCCTGCGCGCCATCCAGGAGCGCGTGATCGATCGCGTCGGCGGAACCCGGCCGGTGCCGATCGACATCCGCATCATCGCCACATCGAACCGCAATCTGGCTGACACGGTAAGGGAGAACACCTTCCGCGAAGACTTGCTGTTTCGGCTCAACGTGGTCAACCTAAAAATCCCACCGCTGCGCGAGCGGCCCGCCGACATTATCGAGCTCGCGCAATATTTCATCGCCAAATACGCTGCGGCGAACGGCGCGCCGGCGCGGCCGTTGTCAGCCGAAGCGCGGCGCACACTGACGGTCAACTACTGGCCCGGCAACGTGCGCGAACTGGAAAACACCATGCATCGCGCTGTGCTGCTGGCGACCGGCATCGAGATCGGCGCCGAAGCGATCCTCGCCCCTGACGGCGCGCGGCTCGATCAGCAGCGCGGCACGCCCTCGGTGGCGCATGCCGCGCTCGCCGCCGAGCAAGTCTCGCGCGCGCTGGTCGGCCGCACCGTGGCGGAGGTCGAGCGCGATCTCATCCTGGAGACGCTCAAGCATTGCCTCGGCAATCGCACACATGCGGCGAACGTGCTCGGTATTTCGATCCGCACGCTGCGCAATAAGCTCAACGAATACGCCGCCGACGGCGTCCCGGTGCCGCCACCGGGCGGCGGCGAGCCACGCGTGGCCGCCTAGACGGCACTACGTCGCGGCCGGCAGCCCCTCAACCATCACAATTTCAACCTCGCCGGCGCCGCTGCGGCGAAACGCAGCTGCTTTTTTGTATTCCTCCGAATTGAAGCAGGCGATGCCCTGCTCCAGCGTCGGAAATTCAATCACGACGAAGCGTTCGAATTTTTGCGGCCCTTCCATAACCTGGAAACGCCCGCCGCGGGCCAAAGGCTTGGCGCCGTATTTGGCCATAATACCCGGCACGTGATCGGCGTATTTTTTGTATTCAACCGGGTCGCTGACTTTACCGCGCGCGATCCAATAGGCAGGCATCGTTGGTCCTCCACATTTTCAAGAAATGAATGCCCGCAACGGGCGGGCAGGATTGATTGACGACAAGGCAACTAGGGGGCTCACTCCGCGGCGCGGCGCGCGGCCACGATCTGGTCGGCGGTTCGGCCGGTGAGTTCGGCCAAGTGATCAAACTTGAACGTGAACGTGCCGGCGCCGGCGGTCGCCGAGCGGATTTCAACAATGAGATCGCCGATTTCCGCCTCCGGCATTTTCGCGCGCACCACGTCCCAGCCATCCCACCCCTCGCGGGTGTCGAAGCCGAGAATTTGCCCGCGGCGGCCGGACATGAGCGCATTGATTTTCGCGGTCGCCTCGTTGGGGCAGACGATCTCGACCAGATGAATCGGCTCGAGCAGCACCGGCTGGCATTGCGGCAAGCCTTCGACGATGCCGATGCGGCCCGCGGTGCGGAACGCCATGTCGGACGAATCCACCGTGTGATACGAGCCGTCGACCAGCGCAACGTGGAGATCGACCACCGGAAAACCGAGCGGCCCATGCTTGAGGGCGTCGATCACGCCTTCCTCGACCGACGGAATGTAATTGCGCGGCACCACGCCGCCGGTGATCTCGTCCTCGAAGGAAAAGCCGGCGCCGCGCGGCATCGGCTTGATGTCGAGCACCACGTCGCCGTATTGGCCGTGCCCGCCCGACTGCTTCTTGTGACGGCCGCGCTGTACCACACCCTTGCGGATGGTCTCGCGGTAGCCGACGCTCGGTTGCCGGCGCTCGATGCTGACGCCATACCGGTCGCCCAGGCGCTCGGTGGTGACGCGCAGGTGCATCTCGCCCTGGCCCCACAGCACCACTTCATGCGTTTCCGGATTGTGCACGATGGTGATGGAGGGATCTTCCTCGGCCAACCGGTTGAGCGCCTGACCCAGCTTCACGTCGTCCTTGCGTTCCTTCGCCGAAATGGCGATGGCAAGCACGGGCGGATAAGGTTCGACCTTGGCGATCGCCGGATACGCCTGCTTACCCGCCGTCAGCGTGTCGCCGGTTTTCGCCTTGTCGAGCTTGGCAAAGGCAACGGTTTCGCCGACGCTTGCCGGGCCGCGTTTCTCGGTCGATTGACCGACCAGCTTGAACGTTCCGGCGACACGGCCGGCCTCGTCGTCCGGCGACAAGAGCGTTGTGCCGTCGCCAGCGTGGCCGGCGAGCATGCGGACAATCGACATTTTGCCGCCGTGGGTGGTGTTCTGCGTCTTGAGCACATAAGCGACTGCGTCGGCGCCGGTCTTCACGTTCAGGCGCTTCGCCGTTTCGGCAATGCCGGGCGATTCGTGGCGCAGCGCCTTCAATAGCCGCAGCACGCCGTTGGTGCGGGTCGCAGTTCCCATCAGCACCGGGCAAACCAGCCCCTCGCGCAATTCCCGGGTAAGGTCGTCGAACACCTTGTCGCGCGGCGGCTCGATATCTTCGAGCAACTGCTCCATCAGCTCATCGTCGTGGTCGGCAAGCGTCTCCAGCATGGAGAAGCGGGCAGTTTTCTTTCGGTCGGCGGCGTCGCTTTCGAGCGCAATGACTTCGGAAGGAGCATGCTCTTTGTAAACAAAGGCGCGTTCGAGGGCGAGATCGACGAAGCCGCTGATGATGTCGCCGGAGAATGTCGGGATTTGCCGCAGGATCAATTTGGTGCGCGACGCTGGCTGTAACAGATTGAGAACGTCGTGGACTCCGGCGTCGCCTTTATCGATCTTGTTGAGAAACAGGATGCGCGGAATCTTTTGATCCTCCAGCTCGCGCAGGATGAGCTGTAACTGCGGGACTTTCTTCTCGTCCATTTCGCAAACGACCACCGCCGCATCGATTGCCGGCAGCACCGCCCGCATATCATGCGCAAACTCGACCGAACCCGGACAATCGAGGAACGCGTAAGAGTCGCCCATAAAATTGGTGGTGGCGACGGTGAGCTCGACGCTCATGCGATGGTGGCGCGCTTCTTTGCTGCTGTCGCCAACGGTGTTGCCGGCTTCCACGCTCCCCTGGCGCTGGATGGTGCCGGTGCGGGCGAGGATCCCTTCCAGGAGCGTCGTTTTTCCGCTTTGGAAAGGGCCCACCAGCGCCACGCAACGGGGGCCCGTTGCACGCGTGGCGGTGTTTCCGTTGGGTGTCATCACTGCCCTCCCGGTGCGACCGCCGTTCCGGCGCGGATCGCGTCACCATCGTTTCAAAGGGCGACGGGGCTGGTCAAGGGGCGCGACGTTGCGCGCACCCCGCATTTCACCTGCGGGGGCTCGCGCCCCTACACAGGACCAAAGAAACTCATCGCACCGGGTGCAGTTCCAGCGCGCCAATCCCACCGGCAACGTCGAGACCAACCTGCCCCTGCAAAGAAACCGGCTGCAGCGTCACGGTATGGTTCGATCCGCCGACGAGGACGTTAGCGCCCGCGCCAGGGCCGACCGACGCTTCCGCGGTTGCGCCAGCATAGGTGCCGGCGAGCATCCCCTTATAGCGGTTGCTACCGGCAAATACCGTCCAGACAATCACGCCCCCTCCGGTCACGCCGATATCGACGCCAATCGTCGTCATGGTGCCGGCATAGGCCTCGTCCGGCTCACCCGGCTGGCCCTTAAAGATGCAATTGACGTTTTTTTGCGACCCGAGAATCAGGCCAATACTCGCCGACATCGAGCAGGTGAGCTGTCCGACCTGAAGCTGGCTCGACTGCGCATTGGCGAAGCTAGGCGCCCAGGCAAGCGACGCGGCCGTGGCTGCGACTAAGAAACTGGTGCGAAACATCATATGGATACTCCCTCCCCAGGGCTTTGGGTCGGCTGCGATTGTAGGCGAGATTGCCAGCGGCGTCTTGCGCCTCGCTGCCATTATTTATTTCAAATTACCGCAAAAGCGCTGGATCCGCGCGCAGGCTTTCTCAAGCGCGGTCGTCGCTGTCGCATAGGAAATGCGGAACGCCGGCCCAAGACCGAACGGCGTACCCTGCACCACCGCCACGCCTTCCGCCTCCAGCAGCTCGGTGACGAAATCTTCGTCAGTGGCAAGCTTTTTACCGGTCGGCGCGATTTTTCCGATCGTGCCGCGGCATGACGGGTAAACGTAAAAGGCACCCTCCGGCTTCGGGCAGCGAATGCCGTTGGCCTGATTGAGCATGGAAACACACAGGTCACGCCGCTCCTTGAATATTTTATTGTGCTTCGGAATGAAATCCTGCGGCCCATCGAGCGCCTCGACCGCGGCCCATTGCGCCACCGCGGTCGGGTTCGACGTCGATTGCGACTGGATCGCCGCCATGGCCTTGATCAATGGCTCAGGACCGCCAGCATAGCCGATGCGCCAGCCGGTCATGCAATACGCCTTCGACACGCCGTTGACGGTGAGCGTGCGATCATAAAGGCCCGGCTCAAGCTGGGCCGGCGAGAAGAACTTGAAGTCGTCATAGACCAGGTGCTCGTACATGTCGTCGGTCATGACCTGGACGTGCGGATGACGCATCAATACGTCAGTCACCGCCTTAAGCTCCTCGCGCGCATAGGCTGCGCCGGTCGGATTCGATGGCGAGTTGAAAATAATCCACTTGGTCTTGGGCGTGATCGCTTTTTCCAGCGCTTCGGGCTTCATCTTGAAGCCCGCTTCCATTGTGGTCGCAACCTCGACTGGCTCACCGCCCGCGAGCAGAACCATGTCGGGATAGCTCACCCAATAGGGCGCGGGAATGATCACCTCGTCACCCGGGTTAATGGTGGCAACCAGCGCGTTGTAGAGCACCTGCTTGCCGCCGGTGCCGACAATGATCTGCGACGGCTTATACGTGAGTTCGTTCTCGCGCTTGAACTTGCGCGCAATAGCAGCCTTGAGCTCGGGAATACCGTCGACGGCCGTATATTTCGACGCCTTGCCGTCGCGGATCGCCTTGATCGCCGCCTCTTTGATGTTCTCCGGCGTATCGAAATCCGGTTCGCCTGCGCCGAGCCCGATGACATCACGCCCGGCCGCTTTGAGCGCGCGCGCTTTGTCGGTTACCGCGATGGTGGCCGAAGGCTTAATGCGCTCAAGTCGGTCAGCGAGGAAGGCCATTACTTGTCTCCGGTGCCTGCGGAAATACCGCGCGGCGCGTGCTTCCTAGAGCCCCCGGCATGTTGAGGCAAGGGCGAGCCGGGCTCGGCGGGCTCAATTCTCCGTTAAGGCTCCACTGGCCTAATGCAGGCGGCCCAGCGGGAGACAGCATGCAGCCGGCATTCGAGGTACTAGTAAGCGGAAGCTGGCTGACGCGCGAGCGCATCAGGCTTGTGGCGATTGCCGTTTTGATCGCTTCGGTCGCCGGCCTGCTCTATCTGGTCGTCACCGCCCACGGCATGGTCGATGTTGAAGGCCGGCCGCTGGGCACGGATTTTTCCGACGTCTATGCCGCCGGCAGCTACGTCCTCGACGGCAAGCCGGATGCCCCTTTCGACCTGGGCCGGCAACACGCGCGCGAACAGCAAATCTTCGGCGGAGCAACGCCATTTTACGGGTGGCATTATCCGCCGTTTTTTCTCTTCATCGCCGCCGCACTCGCGCTGCTGCCCTACGGCACGGCGCTAGTGCTTTGGCAGGCGATTACGTTGGGCCTTTACCTGTTGACCATACGGGCGATCCTGTTTTCGCGCCCCGACGACCCGGCGGCGAACGCCACGCAATGGAAAAACGAATGGCTCCTGCTGGCGCTTGCTTTCCCGGCCGTGCTGATCAATGTCGGTCACGGCCAGAACGGATTTCTCACCGCCGCGTTGCTCGCCGGCGCGCTCGTTCAGCTCGATCGCCGGCCGATCGTCAGCGGCATTCTGTTCGGCTGCCTCGCCTATAAGCCGCAATTCGGGCTGATGATTCCGCTCGTGCTTGCCGTGACCGGCCGCTGGCGCGTGTTCGCTGCCGCGGGGGGAACCGTCGCGACGCTGGCGCTGGCGAGCACAGCCGCGTTCGGGCCGCATGTGTGGCAAGCTTTTCTTAAATCGACCCGGTTCACCCGCCGAGTCGCGCTCGAACAAGGCGACACCGGTTGGTACAAGATCCAGAGCCTGTTCGCTTGGGCGCGCATGTGGGGCACGCCGATTCCAGCAGCTTATGCATTGCAAAGCGTACTAATCGCCGCGCTCGGCGCGTCGCTGATCCGGCTGTGGCGCTCGGCTGCGCCGTTCCCGCTTAAGGCAGCTGGGCTTTGCCTCGCAAGCATCCTCGCGACGCCCTACACCTTCGATTACGACATGATGGTCTTGGCACCCGCCATCGCCTTTATTGCGCACGATGGCGCCTCCAGGGGCTTCGGCCCCTGGGAAAAGACCGCGCTCGCGGCGCTCTGGCTCGTCCCGCTTGTCGCCCGCAATTTCGCTTATGTGACGTTTATTCCGCTGGGCGTACCGGCGATGCTGGCAATATTAGTTCTGCTGCTGCGCCGCAGCATGTTTTATTCTCCTTTGCCGATGGCTTCTTCCAGCGCAATTCTTCTAAAATAGTCGGCGGCCTCCGCGGGATATCGCGCGGTCACGACATCGCCGCGTTCGGGCCGTAGAATCCAGTCATGCGATTCTGCTGGGAACGGCTATGTTCACGCTCTACTCGATGCAACGCTCGGGCAACAGCTACAAAGCGCGACTCGCTTTGGCGCAACTCTGCATTCCGTACCGGTTGATCGAGGTCGACATCCTCAAAGGCGAAAGCCACACGCCGGAATTCCTGGCCAAGAACCCCAATGGCCAGGTGCCGCTTCTGGAAGTCGCACCGGGGCGATTCCTCGCCGAATCGAACGCCATCCTCTGGTACATCGCCGGCGGCACAGCGCTCGCGCCGGAGGACCGCATCGAACGTGCGCAAGCGCTGCAGTGGATGTTCTTCGAACAGCACAGTCTCGAACCGAATTTGGGCGCGGCCTATTTTTGGCTCACGCTGATCAAGGGCGGCCGCGATTTGCAGCAGCACGCGGTCGAAGACTGGATGGAGGAAGGTTATCGCGCGCTCGGCGTGATGGAGAAGCACATCGCGTTGCACGACTTCTTCGCCACCGACCGATACACCATCGCCGACATCGCGCTCTACGCCTACACCCATGTCGCGCATCTGTGCGACTTTGACCTAACGACGTTTCCCGCCATCCGCGCCTGGCTTAAGCGGGTGGCAAGCGAGCCTGGTCACGTGGTGATGGAGCCCAATCCAGTGGAGGTGATGGCCGCGAAGTAACGGCAGGTTCGCGCCGCGTTAACGTTCTGTTAACCATATCCCACCAAATCGCCCTTATTTTTCAATGCTGCCGCCTAAATCCGGCCGAACGGACGCCGGCATCGACTGCGATGCTTTGGCCGAACAGACGATTTGCAAAGGACGCCCCCATGGCAGAGCTGACCGGCCATCCCGGTTTCGCGCCGCCCAAGCCGAAACAAGCGCTGACGCGGCGACACGCCGCCGCGATGGAGCTCATTGCAACGCTGGCGCTGACGGTTTCGCTCGTCGTCGCGGTAACCGCGGTCTCGATCGGCAACAAATCCTTGGCGCGCGCCGATTTGGCCGCCCGGACCGCCGCGCAAACTTTCACGGTGCGGCAGTAACCGGCTCTCCCGCGCCGCAAGCGCGGCGACCCGTCCATCCTTGAACTGACGGCGGTGCTCAGGCATTCAACGATTGCGCGATAACTTGCGACAATCGCATGGATGAGCAGCTTTCGTCGCCGACGACCGAAACTGTGGGACGCGATAAGGCGGCGATCCGCCGCCTTATGATCTTTTTTGCTCTTGTCTATATCGTTGAAGGCGCCGGCCAAATCGTCGGATTGCTCGCCCAGCCGCTCAGCTATTTCTTGAAAGAAGTGCACGGCTGGACGGCGCTGCAAGTCACCGCTTACATCACCATTTTTAATTTTCCCTGGATTATCAAACCAGTCTACGGCGCCTTCTCGGATTTCGTGCCGATCTTTGGCTATCGCCGAAAGCCCTATTTGCTGGCCGCAAATATCACCGCCGCCGGCGGCTTCATATGGGCGGCGCAACTCAACGCACCGGATCGGCTCGTTTGGGCGTTGCAGCTCACCGCTTACGGCATGGCGATATCAAGCACGGTCTGCGGCGCCGTATTGGTGGAGAACGGCCAGCGCCTGCGGGAGAGCGGACACTTCGTCAATCAGCAGTGGCTTTGGTTCAACGCGGCGACTGTGGTCGCCTCGGTCCTTGGCGGCGAACTCGTGCAATGGCTGCCGCCAGCCACAGCGCTGCATACGGCCGCCCTGATCGTCGCCTTCGCGCCCGCGGCCGTGCTGTTCGGCACCGTAGTGCTTATTCCTGAGAAGCGAACGAAAGTAGACTTGGCCGGACTGAAGGCCACGTTCGCCGGAGTGGTCGAGACATTTCGCCGGCGCGAGCTTTGGTTGATCGCGTTTTTTCTTTTCCTTTATTACTTCAGCCCGGGCCTCGGTACGCCGCTGTATTATTACATGACGGACGGCCTGAAATTTTCGCAGGGCTTTATCGGCATCCTCGGATCGATCGGCGCGGTCGGCTGGGTAATCGGGGCGCTGCTCTATCGTCGCCTGTTTGACGACTGGCCGTCCAGACATCTGCTTTATTTGAGCATCGTGCTCGGCACGGTCACCACCGCCGCCTATGTTTTCCTTTATGACGAAACCTCGGCCGTGATCTTGAGCTTCTGTTCGGGATTTGCTGCTATGGCCGCAACCGTGGCGACGGTGACGCTGGCGGCCGATTTTTGCCCGCCGCGATCGGAAGGCTTCAGCTTCGCCGTGATGATGTCGGTCATCAACCTGGCAAACTCAGCCGCGAATAATGTCGGGTCATATCTTTACGACGATGTGTTTCACAAAAATCTCACGCCGCTTATCCTCGTGTCGGCGGGGTTCACGGCCTTTGCCTTCGTGCTCGTTCCGCTATTGCGCCTCGGCAATAGGCGCCAGGGTCAACCGGTTACGGCCTGATCAAGGCCAGCCCACTTTCGGCATCCTGCACCTTTTGCAGATAGGACGGTGATTCGGTCAGGACAATCTCCAGCGTCGGCCGCACATGCGCTTCCGACAAATGCCCCAGCAAAGGCACCGCCATCGCGGCGTCCGAGCACGATATGTAGTGTCGGCTCGCCTTTGGGTGAGAGCGCCACATCGCCGGTCAGCGAGGCCACTTCCACTTGCACGCGGACCGGGATGGGCTGGTACTCCTTCTTTTCCCAATCGAAGTAGTTCAGCTTCGCGTCACTGAAAGCGCCGATGCCGGTGAACAGCGCGGCAGCGATGCCCTCCTTTTTCACGAAATCCTGCAAGCATTTCATCGCCTCGTCGCCGGTCTGGAAGATAAGCGCGAACGTCCGCTGCCTGCCGGTTTCGTTCAAAAGCTTGCTGCGCATCGGGCGATGCTCCTAGCCGCCACCCGATGGGCGTAATAGCCCTGCGACAGCAAAGTTCCATCGCCTACGGAACGGATGTCCGCGTTGCACGGTTGAGGAGCCGGGGACGGGCTGATTTTGCTTTGGAGTGAGCGATGGCTAGTCCGACCGCCGGCGACGTCCTGATTGAAACCTTGATGGATTGGGGAGTCGATACGATATTCGGCATCCCGGGCGACGGCATCAACGGCATCATCGAGGCGCTGCGCATCCGTAAGGACAAAGTGCGCTTCATCCAAGTGCGCCACGAGGAGGCAGCCGCCTTCAATGCCTGCGCTTACGCCAAATGGACCGGCAAGCTGGGCGTCTGCCTCGCCACCTCGGGTCCGGGCGGAATCCATCTTCTCAACGGCCTTTATGACGCAAAGCTCGACGGACAACCGGTTCTGGCCATAACCGGCCTTCAGTTCCACGACCTGATTGAAACCTTTACTCAGCAGGACGTCGAACTCGACAAGCTCTACATGGACGTGTGCGTCTACAACGCCCGCGTAATGGGCCCGACCCATGTCGAGAACGTGACTGAATTGGCCTGCCGTGCCGCGCTTTCCTATCGGGGCGTCGCCCACATCACAATGTCGGTCGATTTTCAGTCCGTTCCAATCAAGTCCGGCAAGCGATCGGATCGCAACATCGCCGGTCACGTCTCGGATACGATGGCGCATTCGAGCCGCATGCCGAGCGAGGATCAACTGGCGCGGGCGGTCGAGATTCTCAATTCCGGCAAAAAGCCGATGATCCTCGCCGGCCGCGGCGCGCTCGGCGCCGGCAGCGAGTTGCTGGCGGCCGCCGAGCGACTCGGCGCGCCGATCGCCAAGCCGCTTCTGGGAAAGGCCGCGATCCCCGACGACAGCCCGTACAATCTTGGCGGCGTCGGCCTATTGGGAACGCGGCCGGCGCACGACGCGCTGGAGAGCTGCGACATGTTACTGATCGCCGGCAGCTCGTTTCCCTACATCGAATTTTATCCCAAGCCCGGACAGGCCAAGGGCGTGCAGATCGAGCTTGATCCCAAGCGCATCGGACTGCGCTGTCCAGTGGAAGCGGGTCTCGTCGGTGATTGTGCACGCGTTTTGCAGGCGCTGCTGCCGCGCCTGAAGCGCCGCGAAGACCGCTCATTCCTCGAAAAAGCGCAAAAGGGCATGAAGCACTGGAACGAGCTGATGACCGAGCGGGGCACGCGCAAGGATAAGCCGATGAAGCCGCAGGTCGTGGCGCATGAGCTGAACAAGCTTTTGCGCGACGATGCGATTGTCACTACCGATTCCGGCACCATCACTACCTGGATCGCGCGCCATCTTTCGATCCGCGGCGACATGATGTTCTCGTGCTCCGGCAATCTCGCGACCATGGCCTGCGGGCTGCCTTACGCCGTCGCCGCCGCGGTCGCGCATCCTGACCGGCAAGTTGTCGCCTTCGTCGGCGACGGCGGATTGACCATGCTGATCGGCGAACTTGCGACCTGCGTGAAATACAATCTCGACGTCAAAATCGTGGTCATCAAGAACGACGCGCTCGGCCAGATCAAATGGGAACAGATGGTGTTTCTAGGCAATCCGGAATACGCCTGCGACCTACAGCCGATCGATTTCGCGGCGATCGCGCACGGCTTCGGCGTCAAAGGCTACACCGTCGACGACCCGGCGCAGTGCGGCGAAGTGCTCCGGCAGGCATTGAGTACGCGCGGGCCCGCGCTGGTCGAAGCCGTTGTCGATCCGAACGAGCCGCCGATGCCACCCAAGATCAACTTCAAGGAAGCGGCGCATCTGGCCGAATCGTTGGCGCGCGGCACTCCCGCCGCCGGCGAGATCGCAAGAACTATCGTCTCCAACACCGTTCGCGAACTCGTGTGAGGCGGGCGCCGTGCCCGCCTCAACTCCGTCCATCGAGCGCGTGATCGCGTCCGCCTTCCGCATTCCGGCGGACGCGCCGGAGGCCGACGGCACTATCGCCTGGGATCACACGACACTGATCGTCGCTGAGGTTTTCGCCGGCGGGACCGTTGGACTCGGCTACACCTATGCCGCCGCGGAAGCGGCGCACCTGATCAAAACCGTGTTGGGCAACATTCTGGTCGGCGAAGACGCGTTCGCCATCCCGCGCGTTTGGGACAGAATGTGCGGCGCCGTACGCAACCTCGGCGCTCGCGGCGTCTGCGCGAACGCGATTGCCGCGCTCGACATCGCGCTGTGGGACCTCAAGGCGCGCTGCCTCGGCCAGCCGCTGGTGGAAATCTTCGGTGCCGCGCGCGACGCCGTGCCGATCTACGGCAGCGGCGGCTTCACCTCATATTCGCGCGAACGGCTTGCCGCGCAGTTTTCCGCATGGGTGGAAAATGACGGTTGCCGCTGGGTGAAGATGAAGGTCGGCAGCGAGCCGGAAAAAGATGTCGTGCGGGTCAAGCAGGCGCGGGCGGCGATTGGCTCCGCCGGCTTGTTCGTCGACGCCAATGGCGCATATGCGCGCAAACAGGCACTCGAATTTGCCGAACGGTTCGCCGAATTCGGCGTGAGCTGGTTCGAGGAGCCAGTTCCAGCGACGATCTTGACGGATTGCGGCTCCTGCGCGACCGCGCGCCGGCACAAATGGAGATTGCCGCCGGCGAATACGGATACGAACCGCGTTATTTCCGCCGGATGATCGAGGCCGGCGCGGTCGACGTGATCCAGGCGGACGCGACCCGATGTTGCGGCTTTACCGGCTTTCTCCGCGCCGCGGCCATAGCCGACGCCGCGATGATTCCACTGTCCGCGCACACCGCGCCGGCGCTGCATCTGCACGTCTGCTGCGCGGCGCCGCGAGTCCGGCACATCGAATGGTTTCACGATCACGCCCGCATCGAACGCATGCTGTTCGATGGCGCGCCGATGCCGAAGGACGGCATGATCCGGCCGGATCTGTCGCGGCCGGGTCTTGGCCTCGAATTCAAGCGCGGCGATGCCGAACAATTCGCAACCCCATAGGCAACTGGATGAAGACGTCGATTGCCATGCCAACGGTGCAGCGGAACGTTCCGGTTCCAAGCCTCGCGCTGATCGCGCTTAGCGTGGCAGGCATTGCGCTCGCGTCGGATGTCATTTTGCAGCGGCCGCCGAAAGGCTCCGGACGCACGCGCCGGCGCGGTTTTGTGCCGCCGGTGTTGCGCAATGCGCCGCCTGCCGAGCAAGCCACGGTGACTGCGGCCCGCAGGCTGAACCGCGCAGCGGGAACGCTGGCCGCTTCGGTCCTGGCCGATAGCGCGGTCGAACATTATCGGGGTTCGTTCAAGAACAAGGCGATGCTGACGCCGCTCATTGTCTCGGCGCTGTCGCTCGCGACCAGCGCCCACGGAACGGCCGACTCGCGCCCGGTGGCGCACGGCATCCGCGACGCCGCCTACCTGGTGGCGGCCGCAACCGGCCTCGTCGGCACCGGCTTTCATTTTCATAACGTCGGCAAAAGGACCGGCGGATTTAGTTGGCAAAATCTTTTCTACGGTGCACCGCTCGGCGCGTCGTTCGCCATTTTGCTGTCGGGCCTGCTCGGCTTTTGTTCGGAACGCTTGCGGGACACGTCGCGCTGGAAGGCGCCGACGATCTTCAAGCTTCCTGCCGGCCGGACCTTGGCCGCCGTGATCGGCGCGGGATTATTGGGCACGACCGCTGAAGCCGGCCTCCTGCATTTCCGCGGCGCCTTCCACAATCCGCTGATGGCGCTGCCGGTAACGCTTCCGCCCGTCGGCGCGCTGCTCATGGCGTCATCGGCCGCGGGACCACCGGGACGCAATCTCTGGTTCACGCGCTGGTGGCTCCGGCTGCTGACTGTAATGGGCTTTGCCGGATCGGCTCTCCACGCTTACGGCGTGTCACGCAACATGGGCGGCTGGCGCAACTGGAGCCAGAACATTCTCAACGGCCCACCGCTTGCGGCGCCGCCAAGCTTCGCCGGCCTGGCGCTGGCTGGCCTCGCCACGCTCGGTCTAATGGATGATCATCCCGATGCCTGAGCAAAAACCGGCGCGCCCGCTCGTCGGCCGCTTCCCTGACTATAATGTCCTCGCCAAGCGCCAATCTCCGTCGTGGAACGATAAAACGCGCGAAGTGGTCGCGCGCCGGCTTGCGCTCGGCTCGGAGCCGAAATTTTTCACTGCTGAAGAATTCCAGACCGTTGCGGCGCTCTCCGCCCGCATCGTTCCGCAGTCGCCTTCTCGAGCCGCCATCCCGGTAGCTTCGCTGGTCGACGAGAAGCTCCATCACGGAAAGCATGATGGTTATCGGCACGCGGGAATGCCGCGCGAGGAGGAAGCCTGGCGGCAGGGACTCAAAGCACTCGATAGCGAAGCGGACCTTGCTTTCGGCATCCGCTTTAGCGACCTGACTGCCGAGAAGCAAGACCTGTTGCTTGCCCGCATGCAAAAGGGCGAGTTGCACGCCCCTGCCTGGGGCGACATGCGTTCCGATACTTTTTTCAAAACGCGCATGGCCCGCGATCTCGTGCTTGCCTACTACTCGCATCCGGCCGCTTGGAGCGAAATCGGCTGGGGCGGGCCGGCAAGTCCGCGCGGCTACGTCCGAATCGACTTCAACGAGCGCGATCCATGGGAAGCTGCCGAAGTCGGGAATGGCGACGTCGAGGCGGCGCGCCGGAAGAACCGCCGTGTCTGATCCCTTCGAACGGCCGCGCGCGACCGATGGCCGGGCGCCCGACGTTTTTCGTCCGGGTGCCTGGGTGCCGATGCGTCAATATCGGGACGAGGACGAGGTTGATTTCGTCATTGTCGGCACCGGCGCCGGCGGCGGCACGCTCGCCTGCAAGCTCGCCGAATACGGCTTCTCCGTCGTCGCGCTCGACGCCGGCCCTTATTTCCGGCCGCTGGAAGATTTCGCTTCGGACGAAGCCGAGCAGACCAAGCTTTACTGGACCGACGATCGCATTGTTGATGGCGATAATCCGCTCCAGATGGGAAGCAACAACAGCGGCAAGGCGGTCGGCGGCTCGACCGTGCATTTTGCCATGGTCTCGCTGCGCTTCCGTCCGGAGTGGTTCAAGTCGCGCAGCGTTCTTGGTTACGGTGCGGACTGGCCGGTCGATTGGCGCGAGATGTGGACCTACTATTCCGAGGTTGAGCAAGCGTTGAAAATTTCCGGGCCGATCAATTACCCTTGGGGCCCGCCGCGGCCGCGCTATCCCTATCGCGCGCACGAACTCAATGCCGCCGCGCTTGCGCTGGCCAGGGGGTGCGAGGCGCTGGGCGTGCGATGGACCGAGACGCCGCTTGCCACGGTATCCGCGCCGCGCGGATTGTCGCCGCCTTGCGTCTATCGTGGTTTCTGCGTCACCGGCTGTTCGACCAACGCCAAGCAAAGCGCGCTGGTAACCTGGATTCCGCGAGCGCTCGCCGCCGGCGCGGAAATCCGCGATCTCGCCATGGCTGGCAAAATCGAAGTCAATGATCGCGATCGGGCGACCGGCGTGCTTTATCATCGCGGAGGCCGCTGGCGGTTTCAACGCGCCCGCAACGTCGTCGTCGCCGGCTATGCGATCGAGACGCCGCGATTGTTGTTGAACTCGGCGACCGGCCGGTTTCCCGACGGTCTCGCCAACTCGTCGGGGCTGGTCGGCAAAAACCTCATGGCACAGTCGAACCAGGCGGTCTGGGGCATCATGGAAGATGAAGTCCGTGCCTACAAAGGGCCGCCGTCGCTCGCCATCACCGAGCATTGGAATTACGACGACAAAAAAGATTTCTTCGGCGGCTACGCGTACATGAGCCAAGGTCCGTTGCCGCAACTCTGGGCCAACACGCAAATGAGTGCGCACGGTTTATGGGGCGATCGGCTGATTCGTGAAATGGAAAATTACAATCACGTCGTCGGCCTCAAAATCGTCGGCGAGATGTTGCCGCAGGAAAACAACCGCGTAACGCTCGACGATGAGCTCGATCAGTACGGACTGCGCATTCCCCGCATCACCTATTCCTGGTGCGATAACGACAAGCGACTGATCGACCATTCGCTGAAATTCATGACCCACGCGTTGGAGGCGATCGATGCCCGGGATATCTGGACCCAGGACGACGATACCTGCCACCTCAACGGCACCGCCCGGATGGGCGACGATCCGCGCACCAGTGTCGTCGACGGAAACTGCCGCAGTTGGGATATTCGCAATCTGTGGGTTTGCGACGGCTCGGTATTTCCGACCGTCGGCGGGGTCAATCCGTCGCTCACCATCCAGGCGATCGCGTGCCGGACCGCGGATCGCATAAAGGCGTTGGCCGCCCGCGGCGAAATCGCAATTTGCAATTCGACCCGGAGGATTGAGTCGTTCACATAGCCCGGACGGCAGCAAGGCTCGGTTAAAACGTCAATTGATCGGGATCAAAGCGCCGCTCCTGGCAGCGGCGCATAGTTTTTTGTGCTCGTGGCACCAAGTGCAATAGGCTTGGTTCTCACGGGTGGCGGCGCGGATACGGGGGTACTGCGCCGCCTTTTATTTTCGCCACGTGATATGCTGACGTTTACGCCAGCAGCGATTGATGGCGGCCCGGAAATTGCATGGAAATTGCAAATTTCCGGGGCAAAAATCGGCCGGTACCGCGTATCAGCATGTCCATCCTCATCGGTCTCCACCACACAACGCGCTACGACTACGACCGGCCGATCGGGCTCGGGCCGCAACTCGTTCGGCTGCGGCCGGCGCCGCATTGCCGGACGCGGATTCCAAGTTATTCACTGACAGTGAGGCCGGCGCAGCACTTTGTGAACTGGCAGCAGGATCCGCACGGCAACTGGCTGGCGCGTTTTGTCTTCCCGGAAAAGACCAAGGAATTTTCTGTCACGGTTGACCTGATCGCCGACCTGGAAGTGATCAATCCGTTCGACTTCTTCGTTGAACCTTACGCGGAAACCTGGCCGTTCCAATTTCCCGCTGAGTTGGCCGAGGACCTCGCCGCCTTCGTCGCGCCAGAGCCGGCGGGACCGCGGCTGCAGGAACTTATCGCTTCGATTCCTCGCGACAAGTGCAACACCGTCACTTTCCTGGTCGAGCTCAATCAGCGCCTCTCGCAGATGATCCGCTATCTCATCCGCATGGAGCCGGGCGTGCAGACGCCGGAGGATACGCTTTCATCCGGCGCCGGCTCCTGCCGCGACACGGCCTGGCTTTTGGTGCAGCTTCTGCGTCACATCGGGCTGCCTGCGCGTTTTGTCTCCGGCTACCTCATTCAGTTGCGGCCGGACATCAAACCGATCGACGGTCCCGAAGGCACGACTAAAGACTTCACCGACCTGCACGCCTGGACCGAGGTTTATCTGCCCGGCGCCGGCTGGATCGGCCTCGATCCGACTTCGGGATTGCTTTGCGGTGAGGGCCATCTGCCGGTCGCAGCGACCCCGCATTACCGCTCGGCCGCCCCGATCAGCGGCATGGTCGAGGCGAGCGGGGTACGCTTTTCTTATGAAATGACCGTGCGGCGGATCGCCGAACAGCCACGCGTAACCGCGCCCTTCTCCGAAGAAGCATGGGTTGCACTCGATGCGCTCGGCGAGAAGATCGACGCCGACCTGGTCGCGCACGACGTGCGCCTTACCATGGGCGGCGAGCCGACTTTCGTCTCGGTCGATGACTACCAGTCAGCGGAATGGAATACTGCCGCTGTCGGTCCGACCAAGCGCGTTCGCGCCGACGAATTGATCCGGCGGCTGCGCCACCGCTTCGCCCCCGGCGGGCTCCTGCACTACGGACAAGGCAAATGGTATCCCGGCGAGCCGCTCCCGCGCTGGTCGTTCGCACTGTATTGGCGCCGCGACGGCGTGCCGATCTGGCGCGATGAGAATCTGATTGCGCGCGAAGCCGCCGATCACAATCCGACGTCCGGCGATTCACAGCGCCTTGCGGAACGGATTGCCGCGCGCCTGGGAATCACGGCTGACTACGTTCAGCCAGCTTATGAAGATCCCGCCGAGCGAATGGTCAAGCAAGGCTTGGAGAACGTCGATCCGGCCGATCCCAAGATCGACGATCCGCGTGAGCGTGCGCGCATTCTGAGCCTGTTCGACAGCCATCTCAGTGAGCCTGCAGGTTTCGTACTGCCGTTGCAGCACTGGACGGCGCAGGCAAGCCCGGGTTGGTTGAGCGAAGTATGGCAGACCCGCCGCGGCTGGCTCTTTCTGATTCCAGGGGATTCACCGCTCGGATTCCGGCTGCCGCTTCAATCACTACCTGAGGTCGATCCGGTCGACTATCCGCACCTGATGCCGGACGATCCGTTTGCCGAGCAACGTCCGCTGCCCGATCCGCGCGTGACACATCCGCTCGGCGTTCCGGCGGTCCGCGCGTCCGCCGCCGAGGAAGCCGCTCCACCGCTCGCGCCGGAAACACTGGTTCTGCAATACCCCGTTGCTGCCGATGCCAGCATTCCGGTACGCACGGCGTTGACCGTCGAAGTGCGTGATGGCCGCTTGTGCGTGTTCATGCCGCCGGTGGAAGCGCTTGCCGCCTATATCGAACTGCTTGCCGTCGTCGAAGCCACAGCGTCCGACCTTAACTTGCCGGTGCATGTCGAAGGCTATGAGCCGCCCCCGGACCCGCGGCTCAACGTCATCAAGGTGACGCCCGACCCCGGCGTCATCGAAGTGAACATTCATCCGTCGGCATCGTGGCGGGAGGCGGTCGCAACCACGCGCGGCGTCTACGAGGAAGCGCGTCTCTCGCGGCTGGGCACCGACAAATTCATGATCGATGGTCGCCATAGCGGCACCGGCGGCGGCAATCATGTCGTGCTGGGCGGCCGCACCGCCGCCGACAGCCCCTTCCTGCGGCGCCCCGATCTGCTCAAGAGCCTGGTCCTCTATTGGCAGCGGCGCCCGTCACTGTCCTATTTCTTTTCAGGCTTGTTCATCGGCCCCACCAGCCAAGCGCCGCGCATCGATGAAGCGCGCCAAGACATGCTCTACGAACTGGAAATCGCGCTCGGCCGGGTGCCGGGGGCCGACTGTGGGGCGAGCGTGCAGCCTTGGTTGGTCGATCGCTTGTTCCGGAACATTCTGGTCGACGTCACCGGCAACACGCACCGCACCGAGATCTGTATCGACAAGCTGTTTTCACCGGACGGCCCGACCGGACGACTCGGCCTGGTGGAATTCCGTTCCTTCGAGATGCCGCCGGATGCGCGCATGAGCCTCGCGCAACAGTTACTGCTGCGGGCGGTCATCGCCATGCTCTGGCGCGCTCCGCTCGACGGGCAGCCAATCCGCTGGGGCACGGCGCTGCATGACCGTTACATGCTCGAGCATTTCGTCTGGGAGGATTTCTGCGAAGTCTTGGACGACCTGACGCGTGCGGGCTACCACTTCGATCCGGCCTGGTTCGAAGCGCAGCGGCAATTCCGCTTCCCACTTGTCGGCGCCGTGCAGCATGCCGGCGTGCGGCTGGAACTTCGGGCAGCGATCGAGCCCTGGTACGTGCTCGGCGAGGAAGGTCTGCCGGGCGGCACGGCGCGATTAGTCGATTCTTCGGTCGAGCGTTTGCAGATCAAGGTTGAAGGTTTGAGCGACGGCCGTCACGTCATCACGTGCAACGGCCGCCGCGTTCCGCTGACGTCGACCGACCGCTCCGGCGAATTCGTCGCCGGCGTGCGCTTCAAGGCCTGGAATCTCACGTCGGGACTTCATCCAACCGTCGACGTGCATGCACCGCTCACGTTCGACATTGTCGACGCCTGGGCGCGGCGCTCGCTCGGCGGCTGCGTTTATCATGTGGCGCATCCCGGCGGCCGAAATTACGAAACCTATCCAATCAATTCCTACGAAGCCGAAGCACGCCGGCGGGCACGGTTCCAGGATTACGGCCACACCGGCGGCCTCATCGACGTTCCGCCGGTCGAAATTTCCCTCGAATATCCGACCACGCTCGATCTGCGGCGCTTCAACTAACACTCCACATGGCCGCCCAGCTCGACACCAAGGCCGAGACCGAAACCGCAAGCCCGGAACAATTCGCCTCGGGCTACCGGCCGTTTCCCGGCATCTTCGACGAGATGATGGACGACGACGGCCGCGTGCGCGCGCATTGGCGGCCGTTCCTCGCCATGTTGGCGGGACTTGGGTCCGACGAGATCAACCGCCGCTTCGCCGCCGCCGACCGCTACTTGCGCGGGTCCGGCGTTTTTTATCGCGTGTACGAGGATGCGGCCGGCATCGAGCGGCCATGGCCGCTCAGCCATGTGCCGCTGATTATCGAGCCATCCGAATGGGAGCAATTGAAAACGGGGCTCATTCAACGCGCCGACTCGCTCGAAAAAGTGCTCGCCGATGCGTACGGTCCGGCTTTGCTGGCCCGCGACGGCCGGCTGCCCGCCGCACTGATCGCCGGCAATCCGGAATTTCTTCGACCGTTGGTTGGGGTAACGCCGCCGGGTGGCGCGCATCTGCGTTTTTATGCCGTCGACGTCGGCCGTGGCGCCGACGGCCGCTGGTGGGTGCTCGGCGACCGCGCGCAGGCGCCTTCCGGCGCGGGCTACGCCATCGAAAATCGGCTGGCGCTGTCGCGCGCCATTCCCGACGTCTACCGCACGACGCGCGTCGAACGGGTCGCACCGTTTTTTCAGGCGCTGCAGGCCGAACTTTACGGACTCAGCCGACAAGATGACGCGCACATCTGCCTGCTGACGCCGGGCGCGATGAGCGAAACCTATTTCGAGCATTCCTATCTGGCGCGTTACCTCGGCATCCTGCTGGTGGAGGGCGAGGATCTGACCGTGCGCGAGGACGGCGTCTTCATCCGCACGGTATCGGGCTTGCAGCGTACCGAAGTGCTGGTGCGCCGCGTCGACGCCGATTTTGCCGATCCGCTTGAGCTCAATGCCGCTTCGCGTCTGGGTGTGCCCGGCCTGATACAAGCCGTGCGCGACGGCAAGATCGTCATTATCAACTCGCTCGGCGCCGGCCTGATCGAAGCGCGCGCCATGCTGGCATTCCTGCCGGCATTGGCGCCGATTGTGCTCGGCGCGGACTTGGCGATTCCCAACGTTGCGACCTGGTGGCTCGGACGCGCCGATATGCGCGAGGAAATGATCGAGAAGCTCGACCGCATGGTCATCGCCTCCGCATTTGCTCCCCCCACCGATGGGCGCGACGCCAACGAATTTCTCGGCGCGAAGCTCAATGACGTGCAGCGCCGCGCGCTTGTTGGGGCGATCCGCGATCGGGGCGTCGATTACGTCGCCCAGGAAGCGGTCACGCTGTCGAGCATGCCGGTGTGGCATGACGGCCGGCTGCAACCGCGGGCTTTCACGCTACGGCTATTCCTCGCCAAAACCGGGGACCGCTGGCAGGTTATGCCCGGCGGTTTTGCCCGCATCGCCGAAAGCGCCGACGCGCGCGCGGTCAGCATGCAACGCGGCGCCGCGACAGCGGACGCCTGGGTGCTGGCGCACGGTCCAGTTGCCGAGACGACGTTGTTGCCCACGCCGGAGCGGATTCAGGTGCAACGCGCGACCGGGCTTCTGCCCAGCCGCGCGGCCGACAATCTGTTTTGGGTCGGCCGCTATGTCGAACGCGCGGAAGCGACGTTGCGGTTGACGCGGGCCATGATCAACCGCGCCGCCGAGGCCGACGAGACGGCGGGGCCGATCATTGCCGGCATCGGGTCGCTGCTCGAAGCATGGGACGCGGTGCCGGCTTCGACCGCCGGCGCCACCGCGGCCTTCACGGCACGCGCCGCGCTGACGCGGGCAGATTTGCCGGGATCCCTTCCCTATCTCACCGGCGCCGCACGAGCGGCGGCGTCAGTCATCCGCGACCGTTTCTCGCCGGAGGCGTGGCGCGCGATCAACGATCTCGCGACCATGATCGCCATGCCGCTTGCGATCGGTCCACCGGAAAGCGTGATCGTCGAGCGGCTCGAAGCGTCGCTGCGGATCGTCTCCTCGCTGTCAGGACTGGCGCAAGAGAATATGACTCAGCTCGCAGGCTGGCGCTTTCTCGAACTCGGCCGCCGCATCGAACGGGCCATCCTGACCGGGCGTCTGGTGCGCTCGTTCGCCCGGACGGGCGCGCCCGAAGGCAGCCTCGACGTTCCGCTCGAGCTCGCTGACAGTCAAATCACCTACCGGCAGCGTTACGTCATGGTCGCGGCGCGCGCCCCGGTCATCGATCTGGTCATGCTCGATCCGAACAATCCGCGCTCGATGGCGTTTCAGCTCGACCGTATCGAGACGCACCTCGCGGCGCTGCCGGGCCGCCAATCCACCGGCCGGCTTTCGCCCGTTCAGCAGGTCGCCGCCGCGATCGCAACGCGCTTGCGCACCGTCGAAGTTACCACAATCGACGAAGCCCTGATCTTTGAAATCGAGCAATCGCTGATGAAACTGTCGGACGCAATCGCCGCCGCTTATCTCAGCAACAACGAACGCTCGGAGACCGCTTGGGAGGCGCTGGCGTGATTTACGACGTGCGGCAGACCACGATATGCGCTTACGCCTCGCCAGTGGCGCACGCACGCCATGTGCTGCGGCTCACTCCCGTCAATCGCGGCGGCCAGCGCGTGCAAGTCGCCTCCTTGCAGATCGCGCCCGAACCCCGGCATCGGCGCGAGGGACAGGATTTCTTCGGCAACCGGCTGACCTGGGTCGACGTCGAGAAGCCGCACAAGACGCTGACAGTGAAGCTTTCGGCGCGCGTCACGGTCGATGCCGCGATCGAACCGGCCGCAAGCACGACGCCGCCCTGGGAGGCGGTGCGCGAAGAGGCCTCCGCCAGCGGCGATATCGGCCCGCTGTCGCCAGTGCATTTTCTGTTTCCAAGCCGCATGATTTCGCTCGACCCGGAAATTCGCGACTACACGCGTGTGAGTTTTCCGGCCGGCCGGCTGGTATTCGATGCGGCGCTGGAACTGATGCGGCGCCTGAAGTCGGACATCGCCTACGAAATCGGCGCGACTACCGTTACCACCACGCCGCCGATGTCGTTCGCATTGCGCCGCGGCGTTTGCCAGGATTTCGCGCACATCATGATTTCCGGCCTGCGCGGCATCGGCGTGCCGGCTGCCTATGTCAGCGGCTATTTGCGTTCGGCGCCGCGCACCGATCCGACGCGCCTGCAGGGCGCCGACGCCATGCATGCGTGGGTGCTGGTATGGTGCGGGTCGCGGACCGGTTGGGTCGGGCTCGATCCGACCAATGCCATCGTCGCCTCCGATGAGCACGTGGTGCTCGCCATAGGGCGCGACTATACCGACGTCGCGCCGATGGATGGCGTGATCGTCGGCTCGGGCGGGCAACGCATCGACGTCGCCGTCAGCGTTGTGCCCGCCGGGTGAATCCGTCGTTTAGTCCGGGAGTATAGTCATGAATGCCTATCAACTGCCCAAAGGCGGCGCCGGCATCGATGCACTGGTGATCGTCAAGCGACCGATGCCGAAGCCGCTCTACCGGCAGGTGCTGGTCAAGGTCGCCGCCTGTTCGCTGAATTTCCGCGACTACGGCATCGTGCGCGGCAGTTACCGCATGCCGGTGCGCGAGAATTTGGTTCCGCTATCCGACGGCGCCGGCGAGGTGGTCGAAGTCGGACCGGGAGTTTTGCGGGTGAGGCCCGGTGACAAAGTTGCGGGTTGCTTCTTCCAGCGCTGGACAGCCGGCGAGCCCGGTCCGCATGTGCACGCCTCGTCTCTCGGTGGCAGCCTGGACGGCATGCTCGCCGAATATGTCGTGCTGGAAGAAGACGGCGTCGTCAAACTCCCGCAGCATTTGTCCCCGGAAGAGAGCGCGACGTTGCCCTGTGCGGCCGTCACCGCGTGGTACGCCATGTTTGACCACGCCAAGCTGATCGCCGGCCAGACGGTGCTGCTGCAAGGCACCGGCGGCGTCTCGGTCTTCGGACTGCAATTCGCGCACGCGATGGGCATCACCGCCATCGTCACCTCATCGAGCGACGAGAAACTCAAGCGCGCCAAGGCGCTCGGCGCAGCCGCCGGCATCAACTACAAGACCACACCCGACTGGGACAAAGCCGCGATCGAGGCCAATGGCGGCCGCGGCGTCGACCATGTGCTCGAAGTCGGCGGCGCAAACACGCTGACCAAATCGTTCGGCGCCATCCGCGTCAACGGCAAGGTCAGCATCATCGGCGGCCTGAGCGGCGGCGCGCATGAACTTAACCCAGGACCTATCTTCTCCAAGCGCGCCAACGTCCAGGGTATCTCCGTCGGCCCGATGGAGACGTTCGAGCAGATGAACGCAGCGATTGCCGGCAACAAAATCAAGCCGGTGATCGATCGCGTGTTCGGATTCGATGAGGTGAAAGCCGCCTTCCATCACATGGCGGCCGGCGCGCATTTCGGCAAAATCGTGGTCAAAGTCGGATAACGAAAGATGCGCGGCACCAGCTAGCGCGCGACCGCCCGCGCCGGCGGGAAAGCGACCTCGACCAGTGTTCCGGCATTGGGCGCGCTTTTGATAGAGAAATGCGCGCGATTGGCCTCGGCCAACGCCTTGGTCAGCGGGAGGCCAAGTCCGGTGCCGCCCGACCCCCAACTGCCGGATACCGCCGTCTGGCGGAACGGTTCCAGCGCCGCCTCCACATCCTTCTCGCTCATGCCGACGCCGGTATCGCGGACGCGCAGCACCGCCTCGCCATTGTCGGCAAACGCAGTGGAAATAATGACCTGGCCGCCGGGTCCGGTGAAGCGGATCGAATTGGACAGGAGATTGAGGACGATCTGGCGCAGCGAGCGCTCGTCGGCGACCACCTTCGGCAGGCCGGGCGTGAGCGAGGTCCGGATGATGATGCGTGCACGGCTCGCTTGCGGCTGCATGATGCCGACGCATTGCTGGGTCAACTCGTTGAGGCTGACATTGGCAAACGTCAGGTCGAGCTGGCCGGTCTCGATCTTCGACAAATCGAGCAAATCGTTCAACAGCGACACAAGGTGCATGCCGGCAGCGTGGATGTCCTTGACGTAATCCCGGTAGCGCTCGTTGCCGAGCGGGCCAAAGCGTTCGGCCGCGATCACCTCGGCGAAGCCGGTGATGGCATTGAGCGGCGTGCGAATTTCGTGGCTGACCTTGCTGACAAACTCAGCCTTTGCTGCCGCTGCCTTCTGCGCCTCGCGGGTGGCGGCGCGCAATTCTTCTTCGCTGCGTTGCTGCGAGTCGAGCCGGGCTTTAAGCTCGCGAATTTCGTTCTCGGCGGCCGCGGGCGAATGCGCACTGGCGCGCCGCCGTTCTTCGGCCGCGCCGTTGGAAAGAACAAGCGCAAGCGCCGACGTCTCGCCAAACGGGATGGAAAACAACCGGCCTTCGACCGGACGGCGCTCGCCGTCGCGGGTCATGACCGACAAAGACTCGGTCCCGCCGCTTTGTGCCAGCGTGCCGGGCTCGGGTTCGGCGAACAGCGCATGCAGCCCGCCAGCGGCAGTCAATGCATCGAGATTCTGGTAGCCGCTCAGTTCGAGAAAATAGCGGTTGGCATAAAGCAGCGTATCCTGCCAGTAAATCAGCACACCGAGCGGAATGCGCTCAAGCAGCACGGATTCGAATGCGGCCGGCGCCGGTTGATCGGACAAGAGCGTCTCGGATCGGGTTTCGTCCGTCGCGGGCGCGCCGTTTTCGGGCACGCCTGCCGGATGCGCATTCTGTAAACGCGCGGTCAGTTCCTGCGCCAATTCGCGAAAGGCGTTGCGCTCGACCGGGCTAAGGCTCGGCGTCTTCGGTTCGGGCCCCGTAACGCGGAATGGCACGACATTCGCGCCCGGCGCCTCGGCGGGCGGTTCGGTCTCATTGCCGGCCACCGGCGCTTGCGCAACTTCAGCCGGCAGCGATTGAGCCGCTTCTGCCGGCGCCTCGATCGGCCGTTCCGGCGGCGGCATGAATCCGATCGGGCGCGCTTGCCGGGCACGCGCCAGCTGATTGATGCGCGCGATGTCGCGGCAAACCCCGAACCCGCGATAACCGCGAAAGTTCCGCTCGCGATCGAACACCGGCAGCCCGGACAATTCGACCGGCAGCCTTTCTCCGTCTTCATCCACCGGCCATGCGACCGCGATGCCGCTCCAGGTTTCGCGCGTGGCGACGGCGCGCGCCACCTCGCTTTGCGGATCAAGATTCAGCTCGGCCGCGATCTCACTCCACATTCGGCCGAACGCCGCCGTAGTTCGCGGTCCCATGAGCTCGACGAATTCGTCGGAGCCGACCATGAACCGGCCGTCGGCGTCCATTTGCCAGACAAAGCGCAAAGGGTGCCGGCGTTCGGCGATGATCTCGCCCGCCGCGGAAGCTTGCGGTGCAGCCGCGGCCGCCGTTGCGGGCAGCGGCGCGGCGCCCTCGCCTACCGGCGCCAAGACGCCGATTGCAGGGAATGCGACGGCGAGCACGGTCGCGTCACCGGTCCCCAAGCGCTCGACATTTGCCGCACCGTAATTGGTTGCGCCGCTGGCGTTACCGGCGGCCAGCGCCCGAGCCCGCAGATCAACAACGCCCAGCGTCGACAAAGTCGGAGAAGCGCCGATCCGCGACCGCGCCGCTTCGGTCGCGCATAAAAACGTCCCGTCCTGCGCAAACACCGCGAGGACCTGCTTGGGATCGGTAAAAAGCCGGCTGACCCGCTCGCGCAGCGACAACGCCGGACCGGCCGGTTCGTTGGCGGCGACGAAGACGGCTGCGCCGTCGCCAAGCGCCACCCGCGAACAGACGCATGTCAAAGCCCGGCCAAAACTCGCACCGAAGCCGCGCAGACGCTCGAGCCGCGCCTGACCGGGCGGCGGCAAGGTTGCCGCTAGCCGCGCGACCTCAACCGCAGCGGGATGCTTTGCGTCGAAGCGGCGCGTTGCGCAGTCGCCCGCATTCGCAGCGCCGAAGATCGCCGCGCCGACTGCGTTGGTCCACATAATCCGCGAACCATCAGTGCTCCACAGCCACGCCGGCGCCGCGCCGGTTGCGCGATCGGCGAGTTGGACCGCAAGTCGAGGGTCGCGCGCAGCAGCGGACTCTAACGGCACGATCAGCATGCGACGGAACTCAATTGGCTAACGAATTCTTAATAGTGCGCACCGCCTACGCCGTCCATGCCGAGCCCAGAATTAGTCCCCGGCAAGCCGGAATAACCTTAATCGCACCAAGCACTTGCGCGCGGCCCCCCGATCATGGTGCGCACCGGACGTGAATTCGCGCTAGGATAAAGATCGTCGGGGTACGAGGAGTTGAGGATGTCCAAGGAACCGTTCGAGCAATTCGCAATGCCCAACGAGGTGCGCGCATTTGTCGAACAAAGCGTGTCACAAGCCAGGAGCGCATTCGACGGCATCGTTCAGGCGGCGAACCAGGCGGTCGCGCAGTGGCATGGCCAGGCTCAGGCGGCGCGCGCCGGCGCCAGCGAGATCGCCCACAAGTCGATGGCCTATGTCGAGCAAAATATGGAAGCGACGTTCGACTTCGCGCAAAAGCTGATGCACGCGAAAGATCCGACCGAGGTGCTCCGCCTGCAATCTGAATATCTCAGTCACCAGATGAAGACGCTTTCGACGCAGGCACAAGAGCTCGGACAAAGTGCTGCCAAAATAGTCATGGATGCTGCCAAGCCTAAGTCGTGATCGCCCGACTGTGGCGATTACGACAGAATAATCTTTTAAGATCAAAGTTTTATGGTTACATTGTGCGATGCAATAAACTCTATTGCAATGCACCAAAACCTCTGCTATGTAAAATAATGAAGCCCGGGCTTTGAGTTGCGTTTCGCGTTCGGCTGCGGGGAAAAAGTGTGATGCCTTGCGTAACGGGCGGCGAGGCTGATCGGAAATTCGAAGGTTGAAACAGCCCAGGAGCACGAGAGAGCAAGGACGAGTGTCATGGCGGAAGCCACAACTGCTGCCCCGAAAGTAAAGACCACCAAGCCAGCTTCGACGGCGTTTGAAATGCCGAAATTCGAAATGCCCAAATTCGACATGCCCAAGGTAGAGATGCCCGCCGCCTTCCGTGAGATGGCCGAGCGTGGCGTTGCCCAGGCAAAGGACACCTACGAGAAGATGAAGGCCGCCGCCGAAGAGGCGACCGACGTGCTGGAGACCACTTATTCGACCGCCACTAAGGGCGCCTCCGATTACGGTCTCAAAGTGATCGAAGTCGCGCGCGCCAATACCAATGCCGCATTCGATTTTGCCGGCGAGGTCATGGCGGCGAAGACGCTGTCGGAAGTCGTCGAGCTCACCAGCGCCCATGCGCGTAAGCAATTTGAAACGTTCACCGCGCAGAGCAAGGAACTCGGCACGCTGGCGCAGAAGGTTGCGACCGAGACGGCCGAGCCGATCAAGACCGGCATGAACAAGGCGCTCAGCAAGGTCAGCTAACCGGCCTTTTTCACCTTCGATGTCCTCCCCCATCGCGTGATGGGGCAAAGCCCGGGCCTCTGGTCCGGGCTTTTTGCTTGGTCTCGCCGCGGCTTCCACTTTCGCCGATCATGCGCTAGTTTCCGCGCGCTCGCCGACCGCGGGCCGTGCAGCTGTAGCTCAGTTGGTTAGAGCGCCTGACTGTGGATCAGGAGGTCGGTGGTTCGAGTCCACCCAGCTGTACCATTCGGTATTTCCGCCGGTTTCACCATATTTGTATATCTTGATCGCTGCCCCGCGCTGTCGGTTTGATGCAAATCAAAACGGTTCAGCGAAGACCGATTACTTTGCTCTTTAAAAGGCGACGAAAAAGGGGGCTTTTCATGCAGCAGGACATACCGGGCACGACCATTTTTGACGGACAAGAGGCGCAGAAAGGCCTCGCGCTAAACCGCATGTGCTTTTCCTTCAACAGCGCGGAAAATCGCGCGGCGTTTCTCAAGGACGAAGATGCTTACTGCGAAAAGTTCGGTCTCAACGCCGAGCAACGCGCGGCCGTAAAAAGCCGCGACGTATTGCGGATGATCGAGGCGGGCGGAAATGTTTATTACCTCGCCAAGCTCGCCGGCATTTTCGGGCTCAACGTCCAGGATATCGGCGCACAGCAAACCGACATGAGCGTCGAGGCGTTTAAATGGAAACTTCAGTCAGCAGGGGCGTGACATGGCGCAAATCATCGGCGGCGTCGCATCGACGCACGTTCCATCGATCGGCAAGGCGATCGCGGAGAAGAAGTTCCAGGATCCGTACTGGAAGCGGTTTTTTCGCGGCTTCGATTATGTCCACTATTGGCTGGCGCGGACCAAGCCTGACGTGGCGGTGGTGTTCTACAACGATCACGGCCTGAATTTTTTCCTCGACAAGATTCCGACCTTCGCCGTGGGTGCGGCGAACGAGTATCGCAGCGAGGACGAGGGTTGGGGCATTCCGGTGGCGCGCCCGATCGGCGGCGATGCTGCACTGTCGTGGCATTTGATCAATGCGCTGGTGGCCGACGAATTCGACGTCACCATGTGCCAGGAAATGTTGATCGACCATGCAGTCACGATACCGATGTTGCTGATGTGGCCCGGCCCGTCGCAGCCGGTGAAAATCGTTCCAATCGAGATCAACACCGTCCTGCATCCGCTTCCGTCACTGGCGCGTTGTTTCAAGCTTGGGCGTTCGATCGGCCGGGCAATCGAATCCTACAGCCAGGATTTGCGCGTTGTCGTCGTTGGCACGGGCGGCTTGTCGCATCAACTCGACGGCAAGCGCGCCGGTTTCATTAACAAGGAATTCGACACGATGTGTCTCGACAAAATCGTCGCCGAGCCGGAAACGCTTGCTCGCATTTCGATCCACGACCTGGTCGAGCAATCGGGCTCGCAGGGCGTGGAATTCCTTAACTGGATGGCGATGCGCGGCGCACTCACCGGGAGGGTCAGCGAACTGCACCGCAACTACCACATCCCGATTTCCAACACCGCCGCGGCGACCGCCGTCTATGACAACCAGCGGGACGCTCAACGTAGGGCCGCTTAAAGCTTGTCGCAGGCCGGTGTTATGGAGTGGAAAAATATTGCGGGAGCGCCTCCCGGCCGCGACTTTGAACTGGCGGTGATCGATAAGGACGGGGCGCATTCGCTTGCATTTGCCTGCCGGCGCCGCGGCAGCCAATGGATCAACGCGAAAACCAACCAGCCAATCGATATAAATCCCACACATTGGCGGGAATGGAATAAGCAGACTTAGCAAGTGGCCGCGTTCGCCGGTGGCCCGCATGTCTGCGCAGGCCGCAAAATAGGGAACTCAATTGGCTGCAAAATTCCCGATCGTTGTCGTCACGCTCCTCGCCGGCCTTTCGATCTGCACGGCACAAGAGAGCGAATCCAACGGACCGAAGGGCCAGGGGCGCGCGCTGGCCGAAAGATTGTGTGCGCGCTGCCATGCGGTCGGCAAAAGCGGAGAAAGCCCACACACGGGAGCGCCACCCTTCCGCCAGCTAAGCCGCCGCGTCGACCTCGATACATTCAGCGACCGGCTGCGGGGAGGGTTGGTGAGCGGCCATCCCGACATGCCGACCTTCCGCTTCAGCCGAGCGGATGCGCGCGCGTTGACTGCATATCTGCGCTCAATCCAAGGTCCGTAATCTCGTGGCGGGGTTTGATCAAGATCAAAGCCCGCGCGAAGAACTCGATGCATTAGAAGAACTCGATGCATTAAGAGGCCCGCCCGGGCTGAAAGAGGGATCATTCATGAGTAAGCCAATTCCGGACAAGGCCGAAGTCGCTGTTGAGTACCCGGACAAGCTTTACATCGGTACTTTTGAACACACGGCGCGCTTCGATGCCCACTTCGACAAGGTCGGGATTTCGCTCACCCTGCAACGAACCGGCTCGCCGGACGTACGCAAATCTGTTCGCATACATTTTCACAGCACGCTGTTCGCCGAGATTTTGCGCGAGTTGGCAAAAACCGCCAGGTCCCTGCCAACCGCCGACACTGCCCATCGCATAGCGTTAGCCGACGCGGCCGAGGCGCTTTGCCTTGCGCTCAGGCGGCCGGAGGGCGTGGCTGACCTCACTCCCGAGGAGGAAGTTAGACTCCTCCACATCATGGAGTAGACGCCCGGACCAAACTCGTTGGTTCCGGGATGATGCGTCTAGACCCGCCCGCAAAGCTCGCGGATCGTTTCGACCAGCGCGTTACCAAGCAACGGCTTTTCAATGACCGGGATGGCGGCTTTCGCCGCGTGGTCGCTAATCGCCACATTCGGATCGCTGACCAGCAGGATCACCGGCGTAAAGCTCTCCTCACCGCGCAGTTTTGCAATGAGTTCCATTCCAGTCACGCCGGGCATCCTTTGATCGATTACGAAACAACTGACGTTGTCGAATGGCTTGTCATTGAGAAGTTCGGCCGCGCCGCTATAAACGCGCACTGCAAAACCGTCGAGCTCAAGCAGGAATTTCAGCGAGGCGCATACCGCCGCATCATCGTCAACGACGACAATGACCGGCACTGAAGGCGCGGGGACAGGCAGCGGTTTGGTAATCACCTGCACGGGAGACCATCGTCATTCTGAACTAATTTGAATTCAGGATACGCGCCGATCGCGGGCGCGCATTGATTTGGCTCAATGGCCTTTCCGGCTAACGGCGAGGGGGGCTTTAGGGGCGAGGGTCAATCCGAACCGAGGATGCCAGCGATCAACGCCATCCGGACCAGCTCCGACAGGCTTCCGGCCTGCATTTTGTCCATGAGATTGGCCCGGTAGATCTCCACGGTACGTGGGCTGATGCCAAGATCGTAGGCGATCTGTTTATTGGCGCGTCCCGCCACCAAGCCGCCGAGGACGTCACGTTCACGATTGGACAGCGACGCCAGCCTGACGTCGATCACCGTGCGCTCGGCGTCGCGCTTGGCCTCGCCGTCCTGCCGCTCAAGCGCCAAACGCACGCTGGCCAGAAGCACTTCGTCATCGAACGGCTTTTCCAGAAAGTCCAACGCGCCGGCTTTCATGGCCTCGACCGCCAGCGGCACGTCGGCATGGCCGGTGATAACGATGACGGGGACCTTGACCTGAAGTTCCCTCAGTCGCCGAAGCAGGTCCAGGCCGCCGATCTCAGGCATGCGAACGTCGGTAATCACGCATCTCGGTTGAGTATTGGATAACGCGTCGAAAAACGCGAGCGCGGACGCAAAAGTCTCAACGTCGATGCCGCTGGCCCGCAACAAAAAGGCCAGCGATTCGCGAAGACCGTCATCGTCGTCGATGACATGCACGATGTTTTTTTCAGACGGCATCGCCAGCGTCCTCTCTGCTCACGGCAGGCAGGGTAAAGCCAAACACCGTTCCACCTCCAGGATTGGGCCGCGCCGTAATCGCGCCGCCGTGCGCCTCGACGATAGTGCGCGAGATCGATAGTCCGACCCCCATCCCCTGTGTTTTCGTGGTGACGAATGGTTGAAACAATTGCGCACCGATTTCGGGCGCAATACCGGGCCCGGTGTCGGCGACCCGAATTTCCACCATGTTATCGGACGCGATTGCGGTGGAAATCAAAAGCTCGCGCCGGTCACCACTCTCCATGGCCTCGATAGCGTTGCGCATCAGATTAAGCAGCACCTGCTGAATTTGGACTTTGTCAGCGAGCGTGAAATCAGCGCGAGGGTCAAAGTCGAAGCGCACGTGCACGCCCTTGTCCTTGACGCCCACCAGCGCGAGCGCACTTGCCTCTTCGATCAGCTTTCTAACATCTTCCATCCGCCGTTCGCTTTCGCCGCGCGCGACAAAGTCGCGCAAGCGGCGAATGACCTGGCCGGCCCGCATTGCCTGCTCCGCCGCCTTGTCCATGGCCTCGCGCAAAGTAGCCGCTTGCTTGTCCGTACTGCCTTCGAGCAAGCGGCGGGAGCCCTTCATGTAGTTGGCAATCGCCGACAATGGCTGGTTGAGCTCGTGCGCGAGCGCCGATGCCATCTCGCCCATGGCGGTCAGTCGCGAGACATGGACGAGTTCCGATTGCAGCTCCTGCATCCGCGCCTCGCTTTGCTGTCGTTCGGTGAGGTCGCGAATGAACCCGGTAAAGTAACGCCGGCTCGCCGTTTTCATTTCGCCGACGCTGAGCTCGAGTGGAAATGTCGATCCGTCCTTGCGTTCGCCGACGACAATACGGCCTATGCCGATGATTCGGCGCTCGCCGGTGACGTTGTAGCGTTGCAGATAGCCGTCATGGCCCTCACGATACGGCGCCGGCATTAGCATTTTCACGTTCTTCCCCAGAACCTCCGCGGCGCTGTAACCGAACAGGCGTTCGGCAGCGGCACTAAAGGACTGCATCGCGCCGTGCTCGTCGATCACGATCATGGCATCGGGAATGGTATCGAGGATGGATTGTACATGCGCTTCGCGCGCGACCGCCTCGTCGGCGCTTCCGGCGGCGGCCAAACGGGACCGGCGCAAAAGCTCGCCGCGCCATGATGCTCCGACGCCGACGATGACGAAAACAAACGCGTTGAGGATGTCGGAATTTGTCAGCTCGCGCCAATCCACAACCAAAAACAGTCCGAACAGCAAACCCAGCGCCGTAGCAAAGACGCCCGGGCCCCATCCGCCAAATGCCGAGGCGATCAGTATGGCCGGGAAAAAAAAGAGATATGACGCCTGTCCGGCAAGCTCCGATGTCAGCGTCAGACGCAGCCCGAGCGCTATCGCGATGCCAAAAAAGGCGATTCCATATTGCGCAACGACCCCTCGCGGGGCGGAAAAACGGACCGACCACGGAGAAGAAGGGACGGCTTCTGTCATAAAAATTCCGGCGACCGTCGTGAATTGGCGCTTTTTTCGGCTTTCGGCGAAGTAGCTGGCTCAACCCCCTCCGGGCTGGCCCTTAGGGGGGTTATCTGAATTTTTTGCCGGTCGCCCGAGGCTTACCAATACCGCTCGAAGTTCCCGGAGGTAAAGAGCCATGCACCCCCGACTGTCTCCCGCAACCTCGGTTCGCGTCCACGTCCGTAACCCAATTAGGCCTTCCTCGACGCCGATCGAAGCCGAGGGGCGACATGAACCGCTCGCCGACACCATGCGGCTGATGGGCGCGGCTATATCGTATCCGCGCAATACTGAGATTTTCGGCGAGAACGATCCGATCGATTACATCTACAAAGTCATCAGCGGCAGCGTCCGAACCTACAAGATTCTCAGTGACGGCCGACGCCAAGTCGCCGGCTTTTATCTGCCCGGCGACATTTTCGGACTCCAATTTGGCGACGCACGCATTTTTTCAGCCGAAGCAATCACCGATACGAAAGTTCTGTTTGCGAAGCGCACTGCCCTTGCCGCGCTCGCCAATCGTGATCCCGCGATTGGACGGGAGTTGATGGTTCTGACCGGCCGTGAGCTGCGGCGCATGCAGGAGCGAATCTTCCTCTTGGTAAAGAGCGCCCAGGAGCGGGTCGCGAGTTTTCTCTTGGAAATGGCCGCGCGCTCGCCTTCCGGAGATTTGGTCGAGCTGCCAATGTCGCGCCAAGACATCGCCGACTATCTCGGGCTGACGATCGAGACGGTTTCGCGCACGCTGACCTGCATGGAGAGCGCAGCCACGATCGAGGTGCCGTCTTCGCGGCGCATCCTGCTGTGCAATCGTTCCGTGCTCAAACGGTTGAACAGTTAGCAAGCGACGCCGAAAGTCGCATACGTCGAAAAGGGGGAATGATAATGCAAGTCCACGATATCATGACGCCGAAGGTCATTTCCATATCCGCCGACGAGCCGGTGCTCAAAGCCGTTCGCACAATGCTGCAGAATCGGATCAGCGGCCTGCCGGTGGTCGATGCTGAAGGCAACTTGGTCGGCATGGTGACCGAAGGCGATTTCCTGAGGCGCGGCGAAATTGGAACGGAGCGGCATCGGCCAAAATGGGTTGAATTCCTGCTTGGGCCGGGCCGGCTCGCGGATGAGTACGTGCACGCCTCCGGCCGCAAGGTCGAAGAGGTTATGACCAGCGACCCCGTTACCGTCAGCGAGGATGATTCGCTCGAAATGGTCGTCGAACTCATGGAACAGCGGCACATCAAGCGCCTGCCGGTGTTGCGCGATGGCAAGCTCGTCGGCATCATCAGTCGCGCCAATCTCATGCATGCCTTGGTAAGCATGGCGCGAGACGCCGAAGCTCCGGCGGAGGACGATCTGGAAGTACGTCGGCGCATCCTGGCGTCGCTCGCGAGACAGGCGTGGGCACCTCAGCTCAACATCGTCGTTAAAAATGGAGTCGTTGAATTGTGGGGTACGATCACGGATGAGCGGGCGCGGAAAGCCTGCATTGTTGCAGTCGAGAACGCCTCGGGCGTCAAGCAAGTGCACGATCATCTGGTCTGGGTTGAGCCGATGTCGGGTGTGGCGTTCCCCTCGGCGGAGGATGAAGCGGAGCTATCGAGAAAAGTCTCGTAGCTGGCGGTTTGCCGAAGAAATGATCGGGGGAAGTTTCTCATGCCCAAACACACGCGCTTTAGCAGCACTTTGATAGCCGCCGCCATCGCGCTTATCACCTTGCTGCCGATGGCTGCCAAAAGCGCGGAGGCGCTTTCGCCGGCGGCACAGCGTGGTTTGGTTTTGGTGCGCATCAATTGCGCGCGGTGCCATTCAATCGACAAGGTGAGCGCAAGCCCGCTCAAGGTCGCACCGCCGTTCCGCACGTTGCACGAGCGCTACCCTGTCGAGAGTCTGGAAGAATCGCTCGCTGAGGGCATCGTCACCGGTCATCCGTCGATGCCGGAATTCCAATTCGATCCCGGCCAGGTCACTGACGTGATCGCCTACCTCAAATCGCTCGAGCACTAGCGGCGCCGCTTCGGCGCGCCTGCGGACATAAAAAAGTGTGGTTGAGCAGCCGCAATAACTGGGTTGTTGTCGTCAAATACCCCGAAAATTGATCTGGATCAAGCTCGCAGGATGCCGCTCGTGCTTCCTGTGAGCGTTTCGTCGGGTCCGCCAGACTCGCCGGATAAGACGGGGTGATTCATGGCGCTATCGCACGCACAATCAAAATACATGACGTTTGGTGAGGCCGGCACGGCGGTAGCGTTCGGAGCGCTGGCGTTTCTCTCAATTGTGGTCGCCGCTAAGGCCTATACGCCCGAATACGCCTTTCACGCATATCTGTTCGCCGCCGGGAGCGTGGCGGCCTTATTCACAATTCTGAACCGTTTTTTCGATCGCCCGGCTGATGCGCCGCCGCTGACCATCGACGGCAAGCCGAACTACAACATGGGCCCGGTCAAGCTCGCGACTATCCTCGCCGTGTTCTGGGGGATTGCCGGCTTTGCGGTCGGCCTGTGGATCGCACTCGAGCTCGCGTTTCCCGCGCTCAATTTCGACCTCTCCTACATATCGTTCGGGCGGCTGCGCCCGCTGCACACCTCGGCCGTCATCTTCGCCTTCGGCGGCAACGTCCTGCTGGCAACGTCGATGTACGTCGTCCAGCGCACGTCGCGCGCCCGGATGGTCGGGGATATTGCACCCTGGTTCGTGGTACTCGGCTACAATTTTTTCATCGTCATCGCCGGCACCGGCTATCTCCTTGGCATCACCCAGTCCAAGGAATATGCCGAACCGGAATGGTACGCCGACCTTTGGCTGACAATCGTCTGGGTCGTCTATCTTTTGGTCTATCTCGGCACCCTGATTCGGCGCACCGAGCCGCACATCTACGTCGCCAACTGGTTCTATCTCGCGTTCATCCTCACCATTGCCGTTCTTCACCTCGGCAACAACGCCGCCGTTCCGGTCTCGTTGTTCTCATCGAAATCCTACATCGTCTGGTCAGGCGTACAGGATGCCATGGTGCAATGGTGGTACGGCCACAACGCCGTCGGCTTTTTCCTCACCGCCGGCTTCCTCGGCGTCATGTATTATTTCATCCCGAAACGCGCCGAGCGGCCGATCTACAGCTATCGGCTTTCGATCATTCACTTCTGGGGGCTGATTTTTCTGTACATCTGGGCCGGCCCGCATCACCTGCATTACACGGCCCTACCCGACTGGACGCAAACGCTCGGCATGACGTTCTCGATTATGCTGTGGATGCCGTCATGGGGCGGCATGATCAACGGTCTGATGACGCTGTCGGGAGCGTGGGATAAGCTGCGCACCGATCCGGTGCTGCGGATGATGGTCCTGTCCGTTGCCTTCTATGGCATGTCGACCTTCGAGGGCCCGGTGATGTCGATCAAGTCGGTGAATTCGCTGTCGCACTATACCGACTGGACCATCGGTCACGTTCATTCCGGCGCGCTCGGCTGGGTCGGTTTCATCTCCTTCGGCGCGATCTATTGTCTCGTGCCGTGGCTGTGGAATCGACCGCTTTATTCGCTGCGGCTGGTCAGCTGGCACTTTTGGATCGCGACCATTGGCATCGTCGTCTACATCACGTCGATGTGGGTCGCCGGCATCCTCCAGGGGCTGATGTGGCGCGCCTACACCCCTCTCGGCTTCCTCGAATATTCGTTTATCGAAACCGTGGAGGCGATGCACCCATTTTACATCATCCGCGCGATCGGCGGCGCCTTGTTCCTGGTCGGCGCACTGATCATGGCCTTCAACCTCTGGCGCACGATCTACCCGCGTGAGCAACTCGCGCCCGCCGTGCGTATGGCTCCGGCCGAGTAGGAGATCGTTCCCATGACTACTTACACTTCGCTCTGGCAACGGCACTGGATTCTCGAGCGCAACTCGATCCTGCTTCTGCTCGGAATTCTGATCGTGATCGCGATCGGTGGACTGGTTGAGGTGGTGCCGCTATTTTATTTGCGCAGCACGATCGAAACCGCTCCCGGCATGCGCCCCTACACGCCGCTCGAGCTCGCCGGCCGCAACATCTACGTGCGCGAAGGCTGTTATCTCTGTCATTCGCAAATGATCCGGGCTTTGCGCGATGAGGTCGAGCGTTACGGCCACTATTCGCTCGCGGCCGAGAGCGAATACGACCATCCGTTCCAGTGGGGCTCGAAGCGCAACGGTCCCGATCTGGCGCGGGTCGGCGGCAAATATTCCGACGATTGGCACGTCGACCATCTGAAGGATCCGCGTTCGGTGGTACCCCCCTCGATCATGCCGGCTTATCCGTGGCTGTTCACTACCGATCTCGATTTCAGCCACATCGCCGAGGACATGAAAGTGCAGGCGCTGCTCGGCGTGCCTTACACTGATGACATGATCGCGAACGCACTTGCCGACGTGCGCACGCAGGCGACCAACGATGCGCCGGACGCCGCCGCGCTCGCAAAACGCTATCCGAAAGCGCAGGCGCGGGATTTCGCCGACTTTCCCGGCCACGTGACCGAAGCCGACGCGTTGATCGCCTATCTGCAGATGCTGGGCACGCTTGTCGACTTCAAGCTCTACGACGACAAAGCCAACATTCGCTGAGGAGACACCCGTGTCACCGACCTACGAGTTCTTCGCAAAGCTCGCCCAGACCGGGGGGCTTCTCTACTTCTTCGTGCTGTTCATCGCAGTGTTGATTTACGCATTGTGGCCATCGCGCGCGCGCCAGCGACAATTCGACGAAATCGCGCGCCTGCCGTTGGAAGAGGATTGATCGATGGCTGGTCAAGAAAAAGCTCCACCCAAGACCGGCACGACCGGGCACGAATGGGACGGCATCGAGGAATTGAATACGCCATTGCCACGCTGGTGGCTGTGGCTGTTTTACGCGACCATTATTTGGTCGATCGGCTACTGGGTCCTCTATCCGACCTGGCCGCTCGTTTCCTCCTACAGCAATGGCCTGTTCAACTGGCACACGCGTAGTGCGGTCGCGACCCAGCTCGCCGCGCTGCAGGAGGAACGCGGTCCGATGATGCAAAAGCTCGCATCAGCTTCCCTACAACAGATCGAATCGACGCCGGAACTGCTCGACTTTGCCCGCGCACTCGGCCGTCGCGCTTTTGCCGACAATTGCGCGCCTTGCCACGGTGCCGGCGGCGGCGGCGCCAAAGGCTATCCAAACCTCGACGACAACAAATGGCTCTGGGGCGGGCATCTTGACGAAATTGCGCTGACCATCCGCCACGGCGCCCGCGCCGGCGACGACGACGGCCATCAAGGCTCAATGCCGGCCTTCGGCCGCGATGGCTTGCTCAAGCCGAACGACATTTCAATCGTGGCGGATTATGTTCGCTCGCTGTCCGGTCTTCCGACCGCATCCGGCTCCGATCTGGCCGCCGGAGCGAAAATCTTCGCCGACAATTGCGCCGTCTGTCACGGCCCCCAAGGCAAAGGCAATCGCGAAATCGGCGCCCCAAATCTCACCGACAACATCTGGCTCTACGCGCCCGACAAGAAAACCATCATGGAGGGAATTACCAACGGGCGCGGCGGCATGATGCCGGCTTGGGGCGGCAAGCTCGACGATGTGACTGTCAAGGCCTTGGCCGTTTATGTCCACACGCTCGGCGGCGGGGAGCAGTAACGCATGTGTCCCGGCTGCGACATCGCGCTTGCGATCCCGGCGATGGTTACGCAATCCGGGCAGCACTCGCTTGCCGCGCTGGTTGAGGATGCAGCACGAACGCCGCTGATCCCCGGTTATGAACCGGAGCCAGAGGACGATCAGCCGCTCTACGCGGCTCGACGAAAGGTCTATCCGCAAAGCGTGAGCGGAACGTATCGCCGGATAAAATGGGCGGTGCTGTGCGCCACGCTCGGCGTCTACTACCTGCTGCCATTCGTGCGGTGGGACCGCGGCCCGAACGCACCCAGCCAAGCCGTATTGATCGATTTTCCGGCGCGGCGTTTCTACTTCTTTTTTATCGAGATTTGGCCGCAGGAATTCTACTACATCACCGGCCTGCTCATTATCGCGGCAATGACATTGTTCCTGATGAACGCGCTCGCCGGCCGCGTATGGTGCGGCTATCTTTGTCCGCAAACGGTCTGGACCGATCTCTTCCAGGCGATCGAGCGGTTTGCGCAGGGTGATCGGCGCGAGCATCTGCAGCTCGACCACCAGCCATGGGATGCCGATCGCATCTGGCGCACGGGGTTGAAGCATTTCTTGTGGATCATGGTGGCGTGGTGGACCGGCGGCGCCTGGGTGCTCTATTTTTCCGACGCCTTCCAACTCGTCCACGATCTCGCAACATTTGAAGCGCCACCTGTCGCCTATGCTTTCATCGGCCTGCTGACGTTCACCACCTACGCGCTCGCCGGCTGGATGCGCGAGCAGGTCTGCGTCTATATGTGCCCGTGGCCGCGCATTCAGGCGGCGCTGACGGACGAATTCGCGCTTAACGTTACTTATCGCCTTGACAGGGGCGAACCGCGTGCGTCGCTGAAAAAAGCTGCAGCGATGCACGAACAGGGCCTTCCCGCCGGCGACTGCATTGATTGCCTGCAATGCGTCCACGTTTGTCCGACCGGGGTTGATATTCGCGGCGGCCCGAATCTGGGCTGCATCCAGTGCGGCCTGTGCATCGATGCATGCGACGCGGTCATGGAAAAAGTCGGGCGGCCGGCGCGGCTGATCGCGTACGATACTGATATCAACACCAAACGCCGGCAGCAGGGGCTGCAGCCGTTCTATCGCATCGTGCGTACGCGGACATTGCTGTATGCGGTGATCATCGCCATGGTCGGTGGCGTGATGGCCTACACGCTCGCTACCCGAACCAATGACGCCGTAAGCGTACTGCACGATCGCAACCCGCTTTTCGTGCGGCTTTCCGACGGATCGTTGCGCAACGCTTACACGCTGCGCGTTCTCAACAAGAGTCTCGAGAAAAAACTGTTTGTGCTTTCGGTTGCCGGATTGTCGGACGCCGACATCGACGTGATTGGCGGCGCCGGTTTCTCCGGCGCTAACCCGCTCATCGAGGTCGGCCCCGACCAGTCGCGCGAAGTGCGGGTCTTGGTCACCGAGCGCGAACGGATCGCTGCGGGCGCTTCCATCGCGATCAAGTTCGCCATCGCACCTCAAACAGGCGGACCGGCTGCGACTGCCGCCGACCATTTCTTCGGACCGTAAGGTAGGACCATGCCGCAACAACTTTCTGGAAAAGACCGTCAAAACGCAGCCGCCCTCGCCGGGTTTTCGACTTCTCCACCCGGCCACCCGCGCGAGCTGAAGGGCTGGATGGTGCTCGTTTTTATGATCGCGTTTTTCGCAGTCATCTTTGGCGTGAACGCCTTCATGGCGCACCAAGCGATCTCCACCTTCGGCGGCGTCGAAACCGCCAGCTCGTACCAAGCAGGCCAAATGTTCGAGCGCGATGTAGCGTTGGCCAGAGTGCAGGACGCGCAACATTGGCGCGTGGACGCCAAAGTAACCACCAGCGCCGCCGGCGTCGCGTTGCTCGACGTCAGCGCCAGCGATGCCTCCGGTGCTCCGCTTGCCGGTTTGACCGGAACCGCGATCTTCGAGCGCCCGACGGACCGGCGGCTCGATCGCAGCATGGCGATCGCCGAGACCGCGACCGGACGATTTCACGGCACTGCCGTTCTTCCGGCCGGCCAGTGGGATCTCATCATCGAATTATCGCGCGGCGGCGAACGTAAATTCCGGTCGAAAAATCGCATTGTGATTCGCTGAGTAACCGCGTTGACCGAAACAGTCGATCTATCGATGTTCGTTGAGCCGGCCGACGCCGGCGCGTCGCATATGACACTCGCGGTCGAGGGCGTCTCCTGCGCCGGCTGCATCCGCAAGATCGAGACCGGCCTTGCCAAACTCCCAGGCGTGATCGACGCGCGGCTGAACTTTACCCAGCGGCGGCTCGCCGTCGATTGGCGCAACGATGAGATCGATGCTCCGCGCATCATCGAGGCGCTGGAGCGAATTGGCTATCGCGCCCATCCGTTCGCGCCGGAACGCGCCGAGGCCGACGACAAGGCCCAGTCGAGGTGGCTGTTGAGATGCCTGGCGGTCGCTGGCTTTGCCGCCATGAACGTGATGCTGCTGTCGGTTTCGATCTGGGCCGGCAACGTCTCCGACATGACTCAGGAGACGCGCGACCTGTTCCACTGGCTTTCGGCTTTGATCGCTTTGCCGGCGGTCGCTTATGCAGGTCAGCCTTTCTTCCAGAGCGCGCTGCGCGCCTTGCGCGCGCGGCGACTCAATATGGACGTGCCGATCTCGCTCGGCGTGATCCTGGCGCTTGGACTCTCCGTCTACGAAACCGCGACGCACGCTTTGCATGCGTATTTTGATTCCGCGATCATGCTATTGTTTTTCCTGCTCTGCGGGCGCTTCCTCGACTTGGCCATGGGGCGCAAGACTCGCCTTCTGGCCGGCAATCTTGCCAGCTTGAAAGCGGAATTCGCGCACCGCCTCGACGCCTCGGGCGAACTGGTGCAGGTCCCGGCCGCTGCGCTGCATTTCGGCGACCGCGTGTTGGTGCGGCCCGGCGAGCGCATTCCGGCCGATGGCACCATCCTCGGCGGAAATTCGGACATCGACGAAAGCCTTATCACCGGCGAAACGCTGCACCGCATGGTGCGCGCGGGTGCGGCGATCTACGCCGGCGGCATCAACATTTCCGGCGCACTCACCATGCGGGTCGGCGCCACCGGCGGCAACACGCTGGTTGAGGAAATCGAGCGGCTCGTCGAAAGGGCCACGCAAACAAGATCACAAACCGTGCGGCTGGCGGATCGCGCCACACAACTCTACGCACCGATGGTGCATGCGACCGCCGCGCTAACGGCTGTCGGCTGGCTGGTGGCCGGGGCCTCGTTGCACGATGCCATTGTCATTGCCATTGCCGTGCTCATCATCACCTGTCCATGCGCGATCGCGCTGGCGATTCCCGCAGTCCAGGTGGTGGCCGCAGGTTCTTTGTTTCGCAATGGGGTCATTCTCAACGGCGGCGATGCCATCGAGCGGCTCGCCGAAGCCGATACCGTGGTGTTCGACAAGACCGGGACGCTGACGCTTCCCGACGCACAAATCGATCAGCCGCTCGGCGTAGCGCCCGACGTCCTGGAACGGGCGGCGCGGTTGGGGCTGTCCAGCCGTCATCCGCTCGCAGTCGCTCTGGCGAGGGTGGCAAGCCAGCACGTACCCTATTCCGGCGCCGTCGAAGAGCCGGGCCGGGGCGTTCGCGCTTTCATCGATGGTGAAGAAGCGCGTCTGGGCAGCGCCGAGTTCTGCGATGTCGCCGCCGACGCGCAGGCGACGGAAACCGGTACCGGTGACGCATCCTTCCTCTCCTTCGCCCATGGCACGACGACCGCGAATTTTGCGATCCGCCAGGTTCTGCGGCCAGACACGGCCACAGTAGTCAGTGCGCTGCGCAAACGCGGAATGCGCCTCATGGTTCTTTCGGGCGACCGCGCAGCGGCGGTCGCTCCGATCGCCGAGAGGCTCGCCATCAAAGACTGGATCGCCGGCCTGACACCGACGGAGAAAATCACCATCGTTGAGCTACTGAAATCGCAAGGTCGACGCGTGCTCATGCTCGGTGACGGACTAAACGACGCGCCGGCGCTTGCTGCCGCGCATGTGTCAATGTCGCCGATCACCGCCACCCACCTCGCTCAAGCGCATGCCGATGCATTGTTTCTGGGCGAGTCGCTCATGCCCGTGCTGAACGCGGTTGCCGTGTCGCGGCGGGCTCGGGCCTTGATGAAGCAAAATCTCGCGCTGGCGGCGATTTACAATGTACTTGCCGTGCCGCTGGCCATTGCCGGTCTGGTAACGCCGCTGATCGCGGCCGTCGCGATGTCCGGCTCTTCGCTGCTGGTGACGCTCAATGCACTGCGCGCGCGATTTCGTCCGGGTATCGGCTGATGAACGTGCTTATCTACCTGGTGCCGCTGACGCTGCTGCTCGGTTTGACCGGGCTGGCCGGCTTTTTGTGGTCGCTGCGAAGCGGCCAATACGACGACCTCGATGGCGCCGCGGTCCGCATCCTACCTGATGATGATCTCACCGATCAGCGGGGGACGCGCTGAAAGACGAACCGTGCGGGCTTTGATCAAATCGCTTTTGATCCAGGTCAATGTCGCTCCGGCTCGCGCCGTCATGATGGTCCAAAAAGGAGCGAGCCATGCCCATCTCCACTGCACTAATTATCGCCGCGATTGTTGCGATGTTTGTCATTTTCGGCTTTGCATTGGCGTGGGCGGATTATCAAACCCGGCATATTCGGCCGGTTCGACAACGCAGCCCTTCCAACCACAAGAACGACCGCACCGGCGGACCGCCGCGGAGGGCGCGGGCGCCCAGCAAGGAATTTGCCGGCTCGTGAGGGCCGGAACGCCCGGTCGAAGCGCGGGATTACGCGCGTTTACGGCTCCTTTACCTTAACGCCACAGCGCGCCGGAATGGCGAGGCTGCTTTAGCTATTCTCGCTTATCACACAGCCACATGCGGCTTTTTCCTCTGCAATGATGCTGTGACGCGCGCCACCACATTGACGGCATTTCGGCGTGCGGCTTCGCCGGACGAGGTGCGCCCGGCGCCTGCCGCGCAGCGGAGCCAGCAACTGCGAGAAATCCCGCCGCAGCTCTCCCTGCGCGTCTACCGCGATCCGACCGAGATCGAAGGCGAATGGCGGCGCTTCGAGCGCGCCGCCGATTGCACCGCGTTTCAGACCTTCGACTGGCTGGCAACCTGGTACCGCGTGGTCGGACGCCAGCAGGGAGTGCGTCCCGCCATCGCCGTCGGGCGCTTTGGCGACGGGGACATCGCGTTCATCTTGCCCCTGTGTGTCGCGCCTGAGCGTTTCGCCAACCTGCTTTGCTGGCTCGGCCAGGATTTATGCGACTATAACGCGCCGCTGCTGGCGCGCGATTTCTCGCACCGCATTACCTCCGCACAATTCCTCTCCGCGTGGCGCGCACTGCTGGACGATATGCAACGCGATCCCGAGCTGCGCCACGACTGGATCGAATTTGAAAAGATGCCGCAGAATATCGGCGGACAGACCAATCCGTTCAACCTTCTCGCGGTCACGGCCAACGCCAGCGGCGTGCACCTGACGCACCTAGGCGAAGATTGGCAGACGTTCTACGCCGCCAAGCGCTCGTCAGCGACGCGCCGCCGCGACCGCGCCAAGCGCCGGCACATGACCGAATTCGGCGAAGTCCGGTTTGTGACCGCGCCCGACGCCGACGACGCCTCCCACACGCTCGAAATCCTGATGGAGCAAAAAGGTCGGGCGCTGATGCGGCGTGGCATTCCCAATATCTTCGCGCCGCCGGGGCATCGGGAATTCTATTTGGAGCTCGCGTCAAATCCGAAAACCAGGCACCTCGTCCACATCAGCCGTATCGAGATCGGCACCGATTGCGCGGCGGCGAATCTCGGAATCGTATTCGGCGACTGTTATTACCACGTGCTTGCGAGCTTCGGAGAAACGCCCGCATCGCATTACGGTCCAGGCGCGCTGCATTTGCGCGAACTGATGGCGCACGCGATCGGTCTCGGCCTCAAACGCTTCGATTTCACGATCGGCGACGAGCCTTACAAGCTCGAATGGTCCGACACCGACTTGAAACTATACGATTACACGGAAACGACCAGCTGGCGCGGCCTGCCGATTGCATGGACCTCGCGGATCAAGCGCAGAGTTAAGCGCTTCATCAAACAGACGCCGCTCCTTTGGCATCTGGTTTCAGACGCGCGCGCCGCCATCGGCTCGCTGTTGCACCGGCATCGGGCGCAGCCGTCCGAGCACCGTCCGGCGCATTCGGCGCTTGCCTGCGTGATGGGCGACATGGACTTGCTGCGGCCGCTGGTCCTGGCCAGAGTTCCCTGCGCCGTCGTGAGCCGCCCGGGCGTGCCTTCGCTTTATTCCCGCTACGCGCAATCGCACCTGGCGTGGAGTGATTATTCGAACAATGTCGACGCCCTGGTCGATACGCTGGTGAGCTTCGGCAGGTCGCAGGCCGAGCGGCCCGTCCTGTTCTACGAGGAGGACGGGCAAGTTTTGCTGGTGTCGCGCTTCCGCGAGCGCCTCGCGGAAGCATTCCGCTTTGTGGTCGCCGACGCGACGCTGATCGAGGATTTGCTCGATAAAGCACGTTTTCAGGCGCTTGCCGAACGCCACCAACTGCCGGTGCCGGCCGCGCAGCGATTCAATCCGGCCGAGATCGAGCCCCGCGCGATCCGCCTGCCCTTCCCGATCATCATCAAGCCGTTGACGCGACTCGACCGATGGAACTCGTCGTGGGGATTACGCAAGGCATTGTGCGCTGAGAATCTGGAAGACTTGAAAGCGTTGTGGCCGCAACTGCGCGCAGCCGGGCTTGAGCTTCTGGCCCAAGAATTCGTCACCGGCGCCGAATCGAGGATCGAAAGCTATCACTGCTACGTGGACCAGGGCGGCAACAATGCCGGCGAGTTCACCGGCCGCAAAATCCGCACACAGCCGGTTTCTTACGGCCACACCACGGCGCTTGAAATTACCGACGCAGAGGACGTGCGCCGCAGCGGCCGCGACATCGTCGAGCAACTGGCGCTGACCGGGGTCGCCAAGGTCGACTTCAAACGCGATCCGCAGGGCGACTTGCGGCTTCTCGAAATCAACCCGCACTTCAATCTGTGGCACCATCCGGGCGCGATCGCCAGCGTCAATATCCCAGCGCTGGTTTATGCCGATCTTGCCGGACTGCCGCGGCCGCCACACGCATCGGCGAAGGCCGGCGTTCGCTGGTGCCGCCTGTGGAATGATTTTCCCGCCGCGCGCGCCGCCGGAATGCCGCTGACGACATGGCTCCGCTTTGTGCGCGATTGCGAAGCAAAATCGAGCTTGTCGTGGGACGATCCGGTGCCCTTCCTCCGTTCGACGCTGTATCGCCTGGCCGGTCCGATTTTCGAGCTGCCGCATGCGAAAGGCTGGCGCGGGCGCGCATCCCGGTAACGACCGACGTCACGGTCCTTCCAATTCGCGCCGCACGATAGCCGCGCCTTCGGCCATGACCTGCATCTTTCCGAATGCAACCCGCTGCGGCAGGTATTTCATCCCGCAATCCGGCGCTATCACCAGGCGCTCAGCCGGCACGTAGTCGAGCGCATGCCGGATTCGGCCCGCGACAATTTGCGGTGTCTCGATTGCCGGATCGGCGAGGTCGATGACGCCCAAAATCACAATTTTCGACGGCAGCTTCCGCAACACCGCGAGGTCGAGCTTGGGCTGTACCGCCTCGATGGAGATTTGCGCGACCTCGCAGTCTTCGAGCTCCATCAGGAAGGAGTAAGCGGCCGGCTTGTCGCGAACCACGGCCGCATAACCGAAGCAAAGATGCACCGCCGTTGCGCCGGTTGCGCCGGCCAACGCCCGATCGAGCGCCTTTAATCCGTAACGGCGCGCATCATCCGGATGTTGCTGCATCCACGGCTCGTCGAGCTGCACGATGTCGGCGCCGGCGGCGAACAGATCGATGACTTCGGCATTGACCGCTTGCGCATAAGCGAGCGCCAGCGCCTCCGGGTCGCGGTAGAACTCATCCTGCGCCTGCTTGCTCATGGTGAAGGGACCCGGGACGGTCACTTTCACGGTGCGTCGCGTGCTGGCGCGCAGGACGGCGAGATCGCGCAATTCGATCGGACGGGAGCGCCGGATCGGTCCCACGACGCGCGGCACCGGAATCCGGCGGCCGTTGCGGTTGATGGTGCTGCCGGGATTGTCGGCGTCCACGCCCTCAAGCGCGGTGGCGAAACGATTGGAATAGCTTTCGCGCCGCTGTTCGCCGTCGGTAATGATGTGGAGCCCAGCGCGCTCCTGGTCGCGGATCGCCTCGATCGTGGCCTCGTCCTGCGCAGCTTCGAGCTTTTCGCGCGCAACGAGCCAAAGATCGTCTGCGCGCACGCGCGGCACCTGCTTCGACAACCGCGCGCGATCGATCAGCCACTCCGGCTGCGGATACGAGCCGACAAGCGACGTCGGAAGCAGCATTTTTGCCTTTTCATCATTCCCCTCGCTGGGGAAAGGCGATCAAGCTACTTCGCCTTCGCGTAAGGATAAATCAGCGCGCCGGTCTTCTGGTCGGCCGGCGTCAGCACCGTCTGGTAGCTCATGCCACGCCACGTTTCGAGGTTCGCCGCATCGGTGATGCCGTGATACTGCACCTGCAGGGTGGTTCCTTTGGTAAATTCGCCGACCGCGTTGAACTTGAAATTGTCGGTCATGATGGTCGAGAAACTGTGGCCGTGCATGTAGTCGGCAAGCTTCTCGTCGTTGAGCGTTTTTGCCCCTTCGATCGCCTCCCCAAGGAGCTGGAAGTAGGCGTAACCCCAGCCGCCGAGGTAGTAGCCGAGCGGGTCGATGCCTTCGCTTTTCGCGCGCTCCTGATAGACCTTGAAGAACGCCGCAGCCGGCGCCAGCAATTTCGGTGACGGAACCCAAGTCTCGTAATTGACGATGCCGTTGAGCTTGGCCTTGAGCTTTGCCTTGAATACGGTCGCCTGCAATCCGACCATGGCGCCGCCGAGCATTTTCGGCGTGAAATTGAGTTCGTTCGCCGCCACTACGATGCCTACCGAGCTCAGCGGATACGAGCAAAAAACCACGAGGTCGGCGTTAACCGCCTGCAACGCGCGGATGATCGGCGAGAAGTCGGTCGTGCCCGGCGGGAAGGTCTTGTCGTAGATGACGTTGAAGCCGAAGGTCTTGGTGTTTTCGCGAGCGCCGTCGCAGGCGTTGCGCGCAAACTCCGCGTCCTCGGCCACCAGCGCGACGGTCTGCGGCTTGGGCTTTTGTTGTGCCGCCGCCTCGAAATAGCCTTCGGTGAAGGCCTGACTTGGCTTCGGCCCCGCTCCGATAACCGAGAAGTAGCGCGAGTAGTGGAACTCCCGGTTTCCATCCAGCGCAAACAGTCCGATGAGGAGTTTTCCTTTTTGCATCGCGACGGGTATCGCCGGCGCGACCAAGTTGGTGCCGTACGGCCCGTTGATGAGATCGACTTTGTCGACTTCAAGAAGCTTGGTGTAGATACCGGGAATGTTCGCCGGATTTGACTGGTCGTCGTAGTTCACCAATTCGACCTTGCGGCCGAGCAACCCGCCCTTGGCATTGATTTCTTCCTGCCAGATCTTCGCGCCGATCAACGCCTGTTTGCCGTTTGGCGCAAGCGGACCGGTCAGTGCGAGGCTAAAGCCGATCTTGATCGGATCGCCGCTCTGCGCAGAAGCGGGTGCGGAGGCCGCCAGCACAACAGCCGCCGCGGTCGCCGCGAATACGCCGGTGATGCTTCGCGATTTGACGTAATTCATGTCTTTCCTCCCCAGATGATTCCACACGCCTTATGGCGTTTCGTTGCACGGACAATGCACCGCTTTGACTGTCTTGAAAAGAGCGGGGCGCGGACTTGCAAGTCCGCGCCCCGCTAACAAATCGTTCGCAGCGTTAGATTACTGGGCCTTATCGTACGGATAAATAACGCTGCCAGTTTTCTGGTCTTCGGGAGTGAGGACGGTCTGGTAGCTCATGCCGCGCCAGGTCTCCAAATCCGCAGCGTCGGTGATGTCGTGATACTGCACCTGCAACATTCCCGATTTGGTCCATTCACCGTTCTTGCCGAACCTGATGTCGCCCATGATGGTGTGGAACTCATGGGCGCGCAGATATTCGGCGAGCTTGTCGTCGTTGACGCTCTTGGCGCCTTCGATCGCTTCGCCGATCAGCTGGAAGTCGGCATAGCCCCAGCCGCCGAGATAATAGCCGAGCGGGTCGACTCCGGCGGCCTTGGCGCGTTCCTGATACTTTTCGAAGAACGCTTTGGCCGGAGCCATCAGCTTCGGCGACGGCACCCAGGTCTCGTAGTTGACAATGCCATTAAGCTTGGCCTTGAGCCGGTTCTTGAACACAGTGGCCTGCAATCCGACCATGGCGCCGCCCATCATCTTCGGCTTGAGACCGAGTTCGTTAGCGGACTGCACGATACCGACCGAGCTGAGCGGATAGGAGCAAAACACCACGAGATCCGCATTCGCGGCCTGTATGGCGCGGATCACCGGCGAGAAATCGGTGGTGCCCGGCGGGAAGGTCTTATCGTAGGTGATCTTGAATCCGAAGGTCTTGGCGTTGTTGCGAGCGCCATCGCAGGCGTTGCGTGCAAATTCCGCGTCTTCGGACGCCAGCGCCACGGTTTGCGGTTTCGGATTTTGCGCCGCCGCTACCTGGAAGAAGCCCTCGGTGAACGCTTCACGCGGCTTCGGTCCGGTCGGAAGCATCGAGAAATATTTCGGATAGTGGAATTCCGAGTTAATATCGAGCGCGAAGAACCCGACAAACACTTTGCCCTTCTGCATGATGATCGGCATCGCCGGCGCGTTCAAGTTGGTGCCGTAAGGGCCCATCACCACGTCGACTTTGTCCACGTCGAGCAGCTTGGTGTAGATGCCGGGAATGTTGTCCGGCTTGGATTGATCGTCGTAGTTGACGAGTTCCACCTTGCGGCCGAGCAGACCGCCCTTGGCGTTGATCTCCTCAGCCCAGATTTGGGCGCCGAGGAGTGCCTGCTTGCCGTTCGGCGCAAGCGGTCCGGTCAGCGCGAGGCTAAAGCCGATCTTGATCGGTTCTTTGCTTTGCGCGGAAGCCGGCTTGGGTGCTGCAGCCAGCCCGGCGACCAGCAGAGCCGAACCGATCCCGCAGGCGACATGCCGCCATGTAGCGCGGTAACCCATTAGTTTCCTCCCAAAAATGCCTTTTTCTCGACACGCACGTAGCGGCAGTCCGTTGGCCCGACGCGACTGTGGCGCGCACAATGCCCTTGTTCACCGCGCGTGAAAAGGGACCGTGGCAATCTGCCCCGGAGGGGGCGTCCGCCCACTCGAAAGGAAAATGCCCGGAGAATGCCTCTTGTCGGCGGTACCGGTGCGGACTTACTTTATGAGAGAGGAGGCGAGTCCGAACCGGGAACGCTCCTCAAGCGTGAAAAGGGAAACGACCATGGCTTGGACAACCCCGACCCTCGTGGAAATCTGCATCGGGCTCGAGATCAACGGCTATCTGCCGGCCGAGTTCTGATCTATCCGACTAGACCGCGATCCCCGTGAATGGGACGCCTGACCGCCATCGTCCTCGGTGCAGCGGCTGGCGGAGGTTTTCCGCAATGGAATTGCAGTTGCCCGGTCTGCCGGCTCGCTTGGGACGATGATCCGCGGGTTAGCCCGCGCACCCAGGCAAGTTTGGCCGTTTCTGCCGATGGCGATCATTGGATCCTGCTGAACGCTTCGCCTGATTTACGCGCGCAGCTTTTAGCAACACCGGCTTTGCAACCGCGTCTGGCGCCGCGGTCGAGCCCGATTGTCGCCGTGATCCTGACTGGTGCGGAAGTGGATCAGATCGGCGGTCTTTTGACCTTGCGCGAGCGTCAAAGTTTCGCAGTGTTTGCCACCACCGAGACGCTGGACGCGCTGGCTGCCAACCCGGTGTTCGCCGTGCTCGCAGAAACAGTCCGGCGTCAGGCGGTGGCGCGCGGCCAGCCGTTCTCGCTTCCCGGCGGGATCAGCGCGGAAGTATTCGCCGTTCCCGGCAAAGTCGCACTTTATCTTGAGGGCGAGGATCCTGCGATCGCCGCAGACACCGGCGTCAACGTCGGCATCGAACTCGGCTACGCCTCCCGGCGCCTCGTCTACGTGCCGGGCGCAGCCGCCATGACGCCTGCCTTGCAGAAGCGGCTTGCCGGCGCTGATGTCGTGCTCTTCGACGGCACCCTGTTTAGCGACGACGAAATGATCACCGCCGGCGCGGGCAACAAAACCGGCCGCCGGATGGGGCACATGCCGCTCGCCGGCGAAGGCGGAACGCTCGCCGCTCTGGCCGGACTTGGCGGACGCCGCATTCTGACCCACATCAACAACACCAATCCGATTTTGATCGAAGGGTCGGCGGAACGGCGTAAGGTGGAGAAAGCCGGCTTCGAAGTCGCCCACGACGGGATGGAAATCGTGTTGTGAACGCGTTGAGTGCGGACGAACTCGAAGGCCGCTTGCGCGACATCGGTGCGCGCCGTTATCACCGGCTGCATCCGTTCCACAACCTCTTGCACGGCGGAGCCTGCAGCAAGGGCCAGGTGCAGGCTTGGGCGCTCAATCGTTATTATTATCAATCATCGATTCCGATCAAAGACGCGAGCCTGATCGCGCGCTGCGACGATCCGGCGATCCGCCGCGAGTGGCGCAGCCGCCTGGTCGATCACGACGGCGCGCGCGAGGGCGAAGGCGGCATCGTGCGCTGGCTCAAGCTCACCGACGGGCTGGGGCTTGATCGCGATTACGTCACATCGCTGCGCGGGTTGTTGCCGGCGACGCGCTTTGCCGTCGATGCCTACGTCCGGTTCGTGCGCGAGAAGAGCTTGCTCGAAGCCATCGCCTCGTCGCTGACCGAACTGTTTTCGCCCGCGATCATCAGCGAACGCATGGAAGGCATGCTGAAGAACTACGACTTCGTGACGGCGGAAACACTTGCCTATTTTTCGCAACGGCCGCCCCAAGCCGAACGCGACTCGCGCTTTGCGCTCGACTACGTAAAGGCGCATGCGCGCACGCCGGAGACGCAGCGGCATGTCATTGCCGCACTTGAATTCAAATGCGATGTTCTGTGGGCGATGCTGGATGCGCTTTACCACGCCTACGTCGCGCCGAAGCAGGTTCCGCCCGGCGCGTTCGTGCCGAAGGACCCGTCATGAACGGCGCGACGGCCGCAATTGCTCCGGAAGCGTGCCCGCATCTGCCGCGCGGGGTGCGACTGGTGCACAACGAGGCGCAAGGCGGGTGGATACTGCTCGCCCCTGAACGCGTGTTCAAGGCCGACGCCATCGCCGCCGAAGTCATCAAACGCTGCACCGGCGAGGCGACCTTCGCGGGCATCATCGATGATCTGGCGAACAGCTTTGCAGCGCCGCGCGAGCGGGTCCTTGCCGACGTGACAGCGCTGCTGCGCGGGCTCGCCGATAAAAAACTCCTGGAATTGTGATCGCATGCCGGAGAATGGCGAGGCCTTGTCCAAACCGCTCGGCCTGTTGGCCGAATTGACGCATCGCTGCCCGCTCGGCTGTCCTTATTGCTCCAATCCGCTGGCGCTCGATCCGCGGCGAGACGAGCTTGATACGCAGACTTGGGCGCGCGTGTTCGCCGAGGCCGTGGGACTAGGCGTGCTGCAAGTGCATCTTTCCGGCGGCGAGCCCGGCGCGCGGCGCGACCTTGTCGATCTCGTGGCCGCCGCACATTCCGCCGGCCTCTACAATAATCTCATTACCTCGGCGGTCGGCATCACCGCGGAAACCCTGGGCCGCCTTGCCGATGCCGGTCTCGACCACGTGCAAATTTCGATCCAGGACAGCGAGCCGGGAAGCACCGACCATATCGCCGGCTATGAAGGCGCCTTTGCGCGCAAGCGGACGCTTGCCGGCGAGGTGGTGCGCTTGAAAATCCCGCTCACGGTCAATGCCGTGATGCATCGCGCCAATATCGATCGGCTGGGCGACATGGTAGCCCTGGCGCTGTCGCTCGGCGCCAGTCGGATCGAGATCGCGCATGCGCAATATTACGGCTGGGCACTCAAGAATCGCGCCGCCCTGATGCCAACGGCCGAACAGGTCAGGCGAGCGGCCACCGAAGTCGAGGCGCTGCAGGCGAGGCATCACGGCGAAATCGTCATCGACGCAGTCGTGCCCGATCACCACGCGCGATTGCCCAAGCCCTGCGTCGGGGGCTGGGGCCGCCGTTCGCTCAACGTGACGCCTTCCGGAAAAGTGCTGCCCTGCCACGCCGCCGAGACCATTCCCGGCCTTGTATTCTGGTCGGTGCGCGAGCACTCGCTAGCCGACATCTGGGCGAATTCGCCTGCCTTCAACGCTTTTCGCGGCACCGCCTGGATGCGCGAGCCGTGCCGCAGTTGCGCGCGGCGCGAGGTCGATTTCGGCGGTTGCCGCTGTCAGGCCTTCGCCCTGACCGGTGACGCCCGTGCCGCCGATCCGGTATGTCATCTTGCGCCCTCGCATCACGAGGTCGCCGCGCTTGCTGCCGTCCAGCGCGACGAACCTTATGTCTACCGGCGGATGTGAACCGCTTTTTGCCGTTTCCGGCCCTTTACCTTCTTCCGGGGCGCGCGGATTTGCGTGTTTGCCGTCAGGTGCGGGCGGGATAAAATTATAAACATATCCGCGGCGCGGGCGCGGCACAGGCGCGCTAATGGAAGGGTGAAATGACGACACTTTCCGTAAACGGAAGGTCGTACGTTGTTGACGTCGAACCCGATACGCCCCTGCTGTGGGTTCTGCGCGACACGATCGGGCTGACCGGCACCAAATACGGTTGCGGGATAGCCCGATGCGGCGCCTGTACCGTGCACGTTGACGGCGCCCCGACCCGATCATGCCAGGTGCCGGTCGGCACGCTTGGCGCCAAGCAGGTGACGACGATCGAGGCGCTCGCCCAAAACGGCAAACTGCATGCTGTGCAAAAAGCCTGGATCGACTTCGACGTGCCACAATGTGGCTATTGTCAGAGCGGCATGATCATGGCCGTTGTAGCGCTGCTCAAGGAAACGCCGAAGCCAACCGATGCCGAAATCGACGCCGCCATCACCAACATCTGCCGCTGCGGCACCTACCAGCGGATCCGCGCGGCGATTCACGCCGTCGCCAACGCCTGACGGAAGCCGAAAACGATGCGCTTGGTCACAACTTTCCTGTTGCTGACCGGCGCCCTGCTTGGCGCATTGCCTTGTCCTGCATCCGCGGCTGAACAGGTCGATCTTCTCCTGGTGCTTGCGGCGGACGTTTCGCGCAGCATCGATGCCGGAAAATTCCAGTTGCAGCGCGAAGGCTACGCCGCGGCGATCTCTGATCCGCGCGTTCTCGATGCGATCCATTCGGGCCGCAACGGCCGCATCGGGCTGACCTTCGTCGAATGGTCAGGCGTCGGCTCGCAGCGGGTAGTCATCGACTGGACGGAGATTGCGGACGCGGAATCCGCCAAGGGTTTCGGCGATCGCGTACTGGAGGCGCCGCGATCGTTCGCCGACCGCACGTCGATTTCCGGCGCTATAGAGTTCGCCATGGCACAGCTCGCGCGTGCCCCCCTGGAATCGCCCCGGCGGACGATCGACGTTTCCGGCGATGGTACCAATAACGCGGGACGTGATGTGATTTTGGCCCGCGACGAAGCGCTGTCGCAGGGTGTGACCATCAACGGCCTCGTCATCCTCAGCGAGACACCGCTCGCCTGGAACCCGGATCACACCAATCCGCCGGGCGGCCTGGAAAACTACTACCGCGAGCACGTCATCGGCGGGCCCGGAGCCTTCGCCATGGCCGCGCAAAACTTCGATTCATTCGGGCAGGCGATTGTCAAAAAGATGATCGCCGAGGTGGCCCAAGCGCCGTCGATTCCGCTCCGGCGCTTATCCGCCCGTTAGGCGGCGGAGGCGCGCCGCGCCGCGCCGGATTGTCTTTATAGGGCAAGCATTTGTGCAGGGCGCCGCGGCTTTCGGCCACGAAAGCGACATAGATTGCAGGCAGGTTTTCAGCCATCCTGTCAGACCGTATAGTCGATCCGTTTAAGCGAACATCGGAACGCATCACGTGACCGCGGCCACCGGCTTAAAACGCCTCTCGATTGCCGTTGCCGCCTTGGTTGCGGCGGTCGTCGTCACGTTGCTGGCATTATCGGTTTTCATTTCCGCCGCTTCCGTGCGCGACGCGGTGACGAGGGAAATCCACACCGTAACCGGACTCGACCCGATTTTGCGCGGCGACGTCTCGGTCTCGCTGTTCCCGTCCGGCACGGTCCGCTTTCGTAATGTGTCGCTGGGCGACGACGGCAACGGCGCGCCGGCCATCGTTACCGACGAACTGACCGCGCATTTGCGCTATTTCCCGCTGCTCGCCGGACGGATCGAAATTGCCGATCTGGCGCTGGTGCGGCCGACCATCACCGTGCGCTTCCTGCCCAGCGGCCAATCGAATTGGGCAGGGCTGATCCAGTCGCTGGTCCGGGCATTACAGCCCGACCCCGGCCGAACCGCGTCGTTCTCGGAAATCGCCATCCAGGGCGGCACCGTCGTGATTCATAAGCAATACGACGGAAACGAAGTCATCGACCGTTTGACCGACCTGGATTTTCAGCTCGCTTGGCCGTCTATCTCGCGCAGCTTCGGCGCCAACGGCCGCTTCGTCTGGCGTGAGCAACCGATCGAGGCAAGCTTCACGCTCGGCGATTTTCTTTCCGCACTGAGCGGTGAGCATTCAGGTTTCAAGCTAAGGCTTTCCGGCGCGCTGATCAAGGCCGCGTTCGACGGCGCGATGAGCGCGCAGCCGACGATGCGCATCGACGGCACGCTGAGCGTGGAATCTCCCTCGCTGCGCGACGCCATGCGCTGGAGCGCGGCCGGCCAGTTGCCGTTCGGCGGCTTCGGGCGGTTTACGCTGCGCGCGCATAGCGGCGTTGCCAATGGGGTCGCTTCGCTGTCCAGCGTCAATGTCGAGCTCGACGGCAACGTTGCCGAAGGTGTCATCACGCTCTCGACCGACCACCGTACAGTGCAAGGGACTCTCGCGGCCGACGCGCTCGATCTGACGCCTTATGTGTCCGGCGTGCATATTTTGGCGGCGAACGAGCACAGTTGGGAACATTTGCCGATTTCGCTCGACGGGCTGGCGGACTTCGATCTCGACCTGCGGCTTTCCGCCGCCAACATCAAAATGGGCAGCGCGCAACTTGGCCGGACGGCGGTCGCCACCACCATGCGCGGCGGCAAGCTCGACGTCACGATCGGCGAATCGCAAGCGTTTGGTGGTATCGCCCGTGGATCGCTCGGGCTCGCCAGCATCAGCGGCGGCGCCGCGGTTACCTCACATTTGGAATTCGCCGACGTCGACCTGGCAAGCTGTCTCGGCCAGGTATTCGGCGTGCGCCGGCTCGAGGGGCGCGGCACCCTTTCGCTCAATGCCGAGGGATCGGGCGCCTCCGTGCTGGCGGTGACCAATACGCTCACCGGGACCGCGAGCCTGAGCGCCCATAACGGCGCGCTCGCCGGCATCAACGTCGAACAGTTGCTGCGGCGGCTGGAGCGCCGTCCTTTGTCGGGCAACGGCGACTTTCGCACCGGCCGTACGCCGTTCGACCAGTTCGCGCTCGCCGTCAAGATCGACCAGGGCCAGGTTTCCGTTGAAGACATGCATATGACAGGGCCGGCCGTGCGGGTCGCAATCGGTGGCCAAGCTTCGGTGCCAACGCGAGACCTCGATCTCAAAGGGGTCGCGACGCTGATCTCCAGCGAAACCGCCAATGAGTTCGACCTGCCGTTCGTGGTGCAGGGCCAATGGGACGACCCGATCATGTTGCCCGACGCCCAGAGCCTGATCCGCCGGTCGGGGGCAGCGGCGCCGCTGCTTGAGTCCGTAAAGGCCCGTACCGCCGGCTCGGCCGTACGCTCGGTCATCGACAAGCTCATGGCCGCGCCGCCCGCGACCACCGCCCCGGCCCTGAAAAGCCCTGAATAGCGGCAGCGCGCCTTAAGGTGCTCTATGAGGACGCGGGGGAGCCGCGCGCCGGGAGTTTGGCGAGCAGCGACGCGACAATTACCGCGATTCCCACGACCGCCACCATGATGCTGCACACAGCGTTCATTTCCGGCTTCACGCCGAGACGCACCTCCGAATAGATGCGGATCGGAAGCGTGGTCGCACCCGGCCCGTTGGTGAAGCTTGCGATCACCAGATCATCGAGCGAAAGCGCGAAGGCAAGCATCCACGCCGCGGCGATCGCGGGAAAGATCAGCGGCAACGTCACCGAGGCGAAGGTGCGCAGCGGCGAGGCGCCGAGATCCATCGCCGCCTCTTCAAGGCTCACGTCAAAGTCGACCAGGCGTGATTGCACGACGACGGTGACGAAGCACATCGCCATGGTGGTGTGTGCAATCGCAACCGTCCAGAAGCCGCGATCGGCTGCAACAGCCACGAACAGCAGCAGCAAGGAGAGGCCGGTGATCACCTCCGGCATGACCAACGGCGCATAAATCATTGCCGCGAACAGAAGCCGCCCACGAAAGCGAACGAACCGCACCAGCACCAGCGCCGCCATCGTGCCAAGGATCGTTGCCACGGTAGCGGAGGTCACCGCCAGGCGGATGCTGATGGAAGCAGCGTCGAGCAGCGGCCGGTCGTTGAGCAGCTCTGCATACCAACGCGTCGACCATCCGCCCCACACCGCTACCAGGCGCGACGCATTGAACGAATAGATCACCAGCACCCCGATCGGGAGATAAAGGAATGCGATTCCGGCAACGAGGGCGACAAGATTGAACGTGGAAACCCTGCGCATGGTCAGTCCCGCTCCGCTGCCCGCATCGCCTGGTTTTGATAGACAACGATCGGCGTTACCAGGAGAAACACCAGCACGACCGCCACCGCAGACGCAGCCGGCCAATCCTTGTTGCCGAAAACTTCCAGCCAGATCGTCTGCCCGATCATCGGCGACTGCGAGCCGCCGAGCAAATCGGGAATGACGAACTCGCCGACAATCGGAATGAAGCACAAAAGCACGCCGCCAATTATGCCGGATGACGACAGCGGCAGCGTCACCAGCCAGAAGATCTTCCAGCGCGGGCACCCGAGGTCGGCCGCGGCCTCAAGAAGTGATTCGTCGAGTTTTTCCAGCGTGGCGTAGAGCGGCAGCACCATGAACGGCAGATAGGAATAAACAATGCCGATATAGATGGCGGTGTCGGTCGCGAGCCAAGCTGGCGGTTCCTTCACCAGGCCGAGCGCCATGAGCACGTCATTCAGCGGGCCGTCGCGCTGCAGGATGTTCATCCAGGCGTAGATGCGGATGAGCAGCGAGGTCCAGAACGGCAGCACGGTGAGGAGCACCAGCACCGCCTGAACGCGCCGCGGCGTCCGCGCGATCGCGTAAGCGATTGGATATCCGGCGAGAAGAAGGAGGAGTGTCGAGAAGGCGGCAATCTCCACGCTCTTGAGGTACGACAAGACATAGATCGGATCGGAGCCGAGCAGCCGGTAATTATCGAGCGAAAGCCCGTTGAAAGACGCGACCACGCCATGCCAACCTGCGGCTACATCGAAGACCGGCACGTAAGGCGGCTGCGCGATTGCCGTCTGCGACAGGCTGATCTTCAGCACGGTCAAGAACGGCAGCAGAAAAAACGCAACCAGCCACGCATACGGAATGCGCACGATGAGCTTTTGCAGCAACGAGCCGTCTTGCCTGGCGGGCGTCATCGCGTCAGCACCATCGCGGCATCAGCCGGCCAGGTCAGCCACACTTGCTCGTCGACGGTGACTGCGCCGTCAGCGCGCCCGTCGACATTGGCAATTGCCGCCTTGATCTGCGAACCATCCCGGATGCGCAGCTTGTAGATCGAAGTATTGCCGAAATAGCCGACATCGACGACGGTGCCGGCGACGCAATTGTCCAGGCCCAGCAGCGGCGGCTCGCGGCTGATGCGGACTTTTTCCGGCCGCACCGCCGCGCAAACCATCGCACCGGGCGCGGCGTCGACGTTTGCGGCCACGCGCAAGCTTCCGGCCGCCGTGCCTTCGACACTCAACCCGTCGTCACCGAGCCTGCCTTCGAACAGATTGACCTCGCCGATGAAATCCGCGACCCAGCGTGAATTCGGCCGTTCGTAGATTTCGGCCGGCGGCGCGACCTGCATCAGCCGGCCGCGATCCATCACGCCGATGCGATGGGCGACCGTCATTGCCTCGCTCTGATCGTGCGTGACGATAGCGAAGGTCAGGCCAAGCTTGCGCTGCAATTCCATCAGCTCGAACTGGGTCTCGCCGCGCAGCTTCTTGTCGAGCGCCGCCATCGGCTCGTCGAGCAGGAGCACGCGCGGGCGCTTGACCAGCGAGCGCGCGAGCGCAACGCGCTGGCGCTGGCCGCCGGAGAGTTCATGCGGCTTGCGCGCGCCATAATCTTCGAGCTTGACCAATGTGAGCATTTCGGCGACGCGCCGCTCGATGTCCCGCTTCGCCAATCCTTCCTGCTTCAGACCGAAACCGACATTGGCCGCGACGTTGAGATGCGGGAACAGCGCATAGCTCTGGAACATCAGGTTAACCGGCCGCCGATAGGGCGGCACCGATGTCAGATCGATACCGTCGAGCATGATGCGGCCTGCGTTCGGCCGCTCGAATCCGGCGATCAGCCGCAGCAGCGTGGTTTTCCCGCAACCGGACGGCCCGAGCAGCGCGAAAAACTCGCCTTCATAAATGTCGAGCGACAGATGATCGACAACGGCGGCGGCGCCGAAGCGCTTGGTCAGAGCCTCGATGCGCAGCAGCGGACGAGAGTTCGCATCGGCCCACGGCGCAAAATCTCGTTTCGATCCGGCGATCGTATGCCCCGCGGCAAAAGGAGGTTCCTGCGCGCTGTTCTAACGCAAATCGGGAGGACCGACAAATGCCGTGCCGAGGATGGCGGCGTCAGGCGATCACTGAATCGGTCAGCGACGAGGCACGATCCACGCTCTCAACCGTTTCGTTGGCAAAGTGCGCGGCTCGGGGCCGTAGTAATCGCCCAATTGCACCGCTGGGCGCGGTTGCATGGTGATCGAAACCAGGCGGTCGTAGAGCGCTTCGCCGACACCGGCTTGATCAGATATTCGTTGACGCCGAGCCGAACCGCCTCAACCACGCGCCAGCGCTTGCTATGGCCGCTAAGCATGATGATCGGCACGTCCGGCATCGGAAAAACGCCCGGCGAGCGCACAATGCGCACGAGTTCGGCGCCCCAGCGGCATTTCCCAATCGAGGATTACCGCGTCCGGCCCGACGGTGCGGATGGTATCAAGCGCGGCGATGCCGTCGTCCGCTTCATAGATGTCCTTGATGCCGCAATTGACCAGCAGGTTGCGGATCATCTTGCGCATGTATTGATTGTCGTCGACCACCAGCACGCAAAGCGATTTGATGCGGTCGGCAACGTCTTTATTTCGGCAACTCCGATGACGTGACGATAAGGTGACTCTCAATCCTTCGATCGAGGCGGCCGCATCAGACCATGACCGCCTTGCAGGTTGGCAAAGGCCACGCTTGCCTTGCCTGATGTTTGCGCCGGCTTCGCACTCGCGCCTGCCGACGTGGTGAGCGTTTCGTTAACAGGTCAGACCCACGCCGTTTCCGCCTCCGGCTTGTAGCTTGAGAGCTGGCGCGGCTCGGGCCGGTAATAGTCGCCCTGCTTGACGATCTTGCGCGGGTCGGCGATCAGAGAAACCAGACGTCCCATCAACGCTGTGGTCGAGACCGGCTTGAGTAGGAAATCGTTGACGCCGAGCTTGACCGCTTCCATCACGCGCGAGCGCTCGCCATAGCCGGTGAGCATTAGGATCGGCAGGTCGGGCAGCGCGAAAGTCTCGGGTGAACGTACGATGCGGACGAATTTCCAGCCCAATGGGGCTGGGCATTTCCCAATCGAGGATGACGACATCCGGGTTGAAGGTGCAGATCGCCTCAAGCCCCAAACGGCCGTCATTGGCCTCGTAAATCGTTTTCACACCGATCGCTTGCAGGAGCGAGTGCGCGACCTTGCGCATGGTGTGCTCGTCATCGACGATCAGCACCCTAAGCGCCATCAGGCGCTGCGCAATCTCGTGTGCCCCCGCTTCCATGCCTTCCGCTATCGCCCGTGCGATGAGGCAAATTCTCCCCTGCTACGTCACCATAAACGGCTAAAATCGGCATGCAATCAGTCGATAAAATTTGAACGATTTTGCGGTCACTTCCGCTGCATGAAGGCCTCCAGGGCGGCCTTCTGTGCAGGAGAAAAGCGCAAGCCGAGCTTGGATCGCCGCCACAGCAGGTCGTCGGCGGTTTGCGCCCATTCCTTGCTCATCAGGTAGCGCACTTCGGCGGCGGTGAGGTCCGCACCGAAGCATTCGCCAAGCGCCTCTGCCCGATCGGCCGCACCCAGGACCTGCTCGACGCGCGTGCCGTAGGCGCCGACAAGCCGGCGCGCGAGGTCCTGGCTCAGGAACGGCCATTGCCGGCGCGTGCGCGCGACCAGCGCCGGACCGCCCTCAAAAACGAAATCGCCGCCCGGCAGCGGCGCTTTTGCCGTCCACGGCGGCGCATGCGGAAAGAAATGCGACAGCCGCGCAAGCGCGTCTTCGGCCAGGCGGCGAAACGTGGTCAGCTTTCCGCCATAAACGGTCAGCAAAGGCGCGCCGCCGAGGCTCTTGTCGAGGACGAGTGCATAGTCGCGGTCGACGTCCTGCATCTTGCGCGCACCGTCGTCATACAGCGCGCGCACGCCGGCGAACGCCCAAACCACATCGGCAGCGGCAATGTTGGCGCGAAAGTATTCGTTGATGACGCCGCAAAGGTAACCGATCTCTCCTTCAGTCGGCGCCACCGTGCCTGGATCGCCGGTAAAGCCCCGGTCCGTCGTGCCGATCAAGGTGAAGTCCCGCTGGAAAGGAATCGCGAATACGACCCGCGCGTCGGGGGCCTGCAAAATGTAGGCGCGATCGTGGTCGTAGAGCCGCGGGACGACGATATGGCTTCCCTTGTCGAGACGAAGCCGGTTGAGCGGCGTCTGCCGCAGCACGGTCGCGGCGACGCTTTCCACCCAGGCGCCGGCGGCGTTAATCAGCACACCAGCGGTCAATTCCGCGCGCTCGCCGCGCGCATTGAGGATGAGCCGCCACACTTCGCCACGCTCGGCGCGAACGCAGCGTGTGCGCGTGCGGATCGAGGCGCCCCGCTCGGCCGCATCGACCGCATTGAGCACGACGAGGCGCGCATCGTCGGCGAAACAGTCGGAATATTCGTAGCCGTGATGGAAACGGCTTCTGAGCGGCAAACCCAGAACGTCGGTGGTCAGATCGAGTGTGCGCGTGCCGGGCAGGATCTCGCGCCGGCCGATCAGGTCGTAAACCAGGAGGCCGAGCCGCAGCAGCAACCGCGACCGGCCGGCTGGATTGAGTGGCAGCACGAAGCGGAGTGGCCGGATCAGGTGCGGCGCCATGCGCAGCAGGATTTCGCGCTCGGTAAGCGCTGCCCGCACCAGCCGCAGCGCGCCATGCTCCAGATAGCGCAAGCCGCCATGAATGAGCTTGGACGATGCCGACGACGTGCCGGAGGCGAGGTCGCTTTGCTCGACCAGCACTACTTTCAGTCCGCGCCCGGCCGCGTCGCGGGCTATGCCCGCGCCGTTGATACCGCCGCCAATGATGGCGAGGTCGAAATCGGCCACTGATTCTCCTCTCAACGCAGGATATGATAACCGCCATGGACTTTCGCGATCGTCACGTGGTGATAACCGGCGGCGCCGGCGCGCTCGGCGCCGCCGTGGTCGAGGCCCTGACCGGGGCCGACGCCGTCTGCCACGTGCCGTGCCTTGACGAAGCGGAAGCGCAGCGCTTCCGGTTGCGGGGCCACCAACAGGTGATCCTCAGCGTGATCGGCAATCTCGCCGACGAGACGAATATCGGCCGGCTCTATAGCAGCATCGCGCCGCTATGGGCGTCGATCCATCTCGCCGGCGGTTTTGCCGCGGGCCCGCTCGCCAAAGCGAGTGTGGAGACGTTGCATCAGCAAATCCACATGAACTTTCTCAGCTGCCTTTTGTGTTGCCGCGCCGCGATCAATGCGATCGGCGGCAATGGCGGCCGCATTGTCAACGTCGCCGCCCGCCCCGGCATCGAATGGCGCAGCGGCGCCGGCATGGCCGCTTACGCCGCAAGCAAGGCCGCGGTGGCGGCATTGACCGTCGCACTCGCCGAAGAAGTCGCCAAGGACGGCATCCTGGTCAACGCGGTGGCCCCTTCGATCATGGACACGCCTGCCAACCGCAACGCCATGCCCAAGGCCGATTACGCATTGTGGCCCAAGGTCGAGGAAGTCGCCGCAACTATCCTGTTTCTCGCTTCGCCGGAAAACCGGGTGGCGCGCGGCGCGGTCGTGCCCGTTTACGGGAAGTTCTAGTAACCCGGCCAAAGTCCCGGCGTCGCCAGTTCGACCAGGTGGCCGTCGGGATCGAGGAAATAAATGCTCGCGCCGCCGCGCGGCCATTTGGTGCGGCCTTCGATTTCAATCTCCGCCTCGTTGATCCGCTCCTCCCACGCCGCCAATTCGGCGGCGGCGGCCGAGAATGCGATGTGCACCGGGCCGTGACCGTCATGCGGCGGAATGGTGCCGCCGGGCAGATGCACCGTCTCCAGCGAATGGCCGCGCAGAAACAACAGCAGCACGCCCCAGCCGCCCACGTCGTAGGCGCATAACCGCGCATCGCGGTAAATACTGTTGAGCCCGAGCACTTGCTCGTAAAACGGACATGCGCGCTCGAACGCCTCGACATAAAGCGCGGTTTCCAGAATGCCGAGGAGAGAGGGCATTTGACCACTCCGCGTCATTCCGGGGCCGAGCAGCGCGAGGAACCCGGAATCCGATATCCACTAATGCCGGGGGTTCTCGGATTCCGGATTTGTCGCTTCGCGGCAATCCGGAATGACAAACCTACCCCGAAACCTGCACGATTTCGCGGGCGAGGGCACGCATCGGCCGGCTTACCGCACTCGCCGCAACCACCGTGTGCTGCTGCGCATAGGCCTCATGGTTCTGCTCGATGTAATCGAGGTCGTAGAGGTAATTCACCATCAGGCCGTGCGATTGCGCCAACGCGCGCTCCGACGTGTCGCCGAGAAAGTCGAGCCGTTCGAGGCGGGCGCCGTTGCCGAGATGAAAGCGGGCGACCGAATTGAGCGGCTGGTCGCGGTCGGTGCGGGCGCGCAGGAAATACCACGCGGCCGCCGAAAGAAGCGGCTCGCGCACGGCCGCCGCGCCGGCCGGATCGCGCCACCAATCGGGGCGGTCGAGGGCGACGAGCGTTTGCCGGTCCTCCTCGGTCAGCGCGAGCGAGGCTTCGCTTTTGCGCTCGCGCGCGAGCCAGGCCGCGAAATTCGGCGCCGGCGACAATGTCACGTAGGTCATGATGCGCGGCATCTCGCGCGACACTTCCTCAACCACCTGCTTGATCAGGAAGCTCCCGAACGATACACCGGCCAGACCGCGCTGGCAGGAGGTGATCGAATAGAACACTGCGGTCGAAATACGCGCCGGGTCGGTTACCTCGCGCTTGTCGGCGAGGATCGGCGCGATCGCGCCCGGGATTTCGCGGGTAAGCGCGACTTCGACGAAAATCAGCGGCTCGTCGACCAGCGCCGGATGAAAAAAGGCATAGCAGCGCCGGTCGGGCAGATCGATGCGGCGGCGCAGATCGTTCCAGTCGCGAATTTGATGCACCGCCTCGTAGCGGATGATCTTTTCCAGGATCAACGCTGGCGTTTGCCAGTCGATCCGGCGCAGCACCAGAAATCCGCGGTTGAACCACGACGAGAACAAATGAACGAAATCGTGGTCGATGATGGCGAGATCGTCGCGGTGATCCACGGCGTCGAGCAGTTGCTCGCGCATGCGCACGAGCGCCGCCGTGCCGCCCGGCGCCAGATTAAGCCGGCGGAACAACTCCAACCGGCGCGGTTCGCTGACACGATTGAGCTCGGCCGCGGTCTCCGCCGACGGCGAGCGCTTCCAGGCGGCGATGGCGGCGTCGATGCGCTCGGAATCGTGGCCGAATACCTGCGCCAGCGCCTCGAAAAAAGCGATGCGCGGACCGGTGGTCAGCGCCGCATAATCGGCGAGAATTTCGTCGGCCAGCGCTACACCCGAAGCCTCGCCGCGGCCGGAGAGCAATTCCTCGCACAGCTCAATCAGGCCGTCGGAGCGTTCACGCGCCGGTTCGCGGCGCTCGCGCAGAAAGGCGCGGCTGCGGTCGGCAATGCTCTGCAGCATGTCGCTGAAGAACGAGGTGTTCACCTCAACCATCTCGTTGGCCCCATCTGTGCTGATTTTAGCTAATAATCGCCGGCGGCGATGACAAGCTAGCGAATTGCCCAACTAGTGGACAAACGCATGCCGCTTTGTCAGTTAACGGCGGCGGTGCGCGGTTGCCGCCACGCGGGAGGAAGTGTTCATGCCGGGTCCATTGGCCGGTCTGCGCGTACTGGAATTGGCCCGTATTCTGGCGGGACCTTGGGCCGGGCAGATCCTCGCCGATCTCGGCGCCGACGTGATCAAGGTCGAGCGCAAGGGAGCCGGCGACGACACGCGCTCATGGGGGCCCCCTTTCGTCGCCGCGGCCGACGGTGGCCATCTTGGCGCCGCCTATTTTCACGGCACCAACCGCGGCAAGCGCTCGATCGAACTCGACTATGAAAGCGAAGCCGACCGCCGCATCGTCAAAAAGCTCGTGGCCCGCTCCGACGTGCTGATCGAGAACTTCAAGGTCGGCGGGCTCGTCAAATTCGGTCTCGACTATAAAAGCCTCGCGCCCGACAACCCGCGGCTGATCTATTGTTCGGTCACCGGGTTCGGCCAGGATGGTCCATACGCGGCACGCCCCGGTTACGATTTGATGGCGCAAGGCATGGGCGGCTTCATGGACCTTACCGGCAATGCCGACGACGAGCCGTTGCGCGCGGGCGTGCCGGTGTCCGACATTTTCACCGGCGTCTATTCCGCGGTCGGCATCCTGGCGGCGCTGGCGCGCCGCAAAAAAACGGGCCGCGGCGGCTGCGTCGATACCGCCCTGGTCGACTCGACTGTCGGCGTGCTCGCCAACCAGGCGCTCAATTATTTCGTCTCCGGCAATGTCCCGCACCGCATGGGGAACGCGCATCCCAACATCACGCCCTATCAGGTCTTTCCGGTCGCCGACGGCCACATCATCATCGCCAGCGGCAACGACGGGCAATTCGCCAAATTGTGCGCGGTGCTCGGCGAGCCGCAACTGGCCAAACAGCCGGACTATATCGACAACAAGGCGCGACTCGCGCATCGCGCGCCGCTGATCGAGCGGCTCACCGCGCTGACCAAGCGCATGACAAGCGCGGAACTCCTCGACAAGCTCGAAGCGGCCGGCGTCCCAGCCGGACCGATCAACGATCTTGCGCAGGTGTTCGCCGACCCACAGGTCGTGTATCGCCGCATGAAAGTCGAGCCACCGAGCGCGGCGGCGAAGGACGGCAAGATTCCCGGCGTGCGCACGCCGATCGTCATCGACGGCGCGCCGATGGCGGCGGAGCGCCCGTCACCGCGGCTCGGCGAGCACACTGCCGAAATTCTGCGCGAGATCGGCGAAGGCTGACGCAAAACGCCGCGCAGCGCGACCATCCACATTCCGTCGCCGGCCAATTCGGGTTAGGCTTGACGAATGATCGACTGGTATCGCGATCTTGGGATGGCGGAGCGGCGGACCTTTTGGGCCTGCTTCGGCGGCTGGGCGCTCGATGCGCTGGACGTGCAGATTTACACCTTCGTGGTGCCGGCGCTGATCGCGCTGTGGCACATCACCAACGCGCAGGCCGGCCTGTTGGCGACCAGCGCGCTGGTGATTTCCGCCTTCGGCGGCTGGATCGCTGGCATGCTTGCCGACCGGGTCGGGCGCGCGCGGCTCCTCATGATCATGATCGCGTGGTTTGCCTTCTTCACTTTTTTGTCGGGCTTCACGCAGAATTTCGAGCAGCTTCTGATCGTCCGCGGCTTGCAGGGATTCGGCTTCGGCGGCGAATGGGCGGCGGGTTCGGTGCTGATCGGGGAAGTGATCCGAGCCGCCGACCGCGGCAAGGCGGTCGGCACGGTGCAGAGCGCCTGGGCGTGGGGCTGGGGCGCGGCGGCGATCATCGCCACCATCATTTTTCAAATCTTCCCGCAGGAGATCGCCTGGCGCGCGCTGTTCTTCGTCGGCATCCTGCCGGCGCTGCTGGTCTTTTACATCCGCAGCCGGGTGCCGGAGCCGGTCGTGTTCAAGGAAGCGGCGAGTTCCACCGCGCGGCGCGGAACGCTGGAGATTTTTGGCGCCGAGCTTCTGACGACCACCATCCTCGCCTCGATCCTCACCACCGGCGCGCAGGGCGGCTATTACGCGATCACGACCTTCCTGCCGACCTTCCTGCGCACGCAGCGTCACCTCACCGTGCTCGGCACCGGCGGCTATCTGGCGGTGATCATCGTCGGCTCCTGGTGCGGCTACATCGCCAGCGCCTACCTCAGCGACGCTATCGGCCGGCGGAAAAACTTCTTCATCTTCGCCATCGGCTCGTTCCTGATCGCGATCGCCTATACGCAGGCGCAAATCTCCGACGCAATGATGCTAGCGCTGGGATTCCCGCTCGGCTTCTTCGCTTCCGGCATTTTCTCCGGCATGGGGCCGGCGCTCACCGAACTGTTCCCGACCAGCGTGCGCGGCGCCGGCCAAGGCTTTTCTTACAATTTCGGCCGCGGCATCGCCGCGTTCTTCCCGGCGTTGGTCGGAATGCTGTCAGCGTCGGTGACGCTCGGCACCGCCATCGGCGTCTTCGCCGCCATCGCCTATGCCATCGTGATCCTGGCGGCGATTGCGCTGCCGGAAACGCGAGGCCGCGAATTGTTGGCCAATTAGCGTTCCGTCCGCGACCAGTATCGATCCGTGCTTGCCGTCACACCGCGGCGCGGCGTAGTCCCAGAGCGGCCGCGCTCGCGCGTTGCGCCGACTTGAATGCGCTATTGAGAGCACGCTCAAGCATGGCAAGGTCATAGGGCTTTTGCAGAACCTCGAAGCCCTGCAGCACCGCTTCGTGCACGCTTGACGAATATCCGGTGGTCAACAGCACCACGATGCGCGGATAGCGCGCGCGCACGTCCCGCGCCAATTCGAGACCGTTCATGCCGCCGGGCATCAAGATGTCGGAGAACACCAGATCGATGCCGCTTTCGCGCTCGAGCAGATCGAGACCCGCCTGCGCGCTGGCGGCGACTTTGACGCGATAGCCGAGGTCGGCAAAATACGCGCTGGCGACTTCCACTACGTCGGCATTGTCCTCGACCAGAAGCACGGTGCCGGCGGGCGGCGGCGCGGCGGCGGCGATTGACGCTTCGCGCGGTTGCGCCTTTGCCTCGAAGCTCCGTGGCAGAAACATTGTGATCGCCGTGCCACGCCGCAACGTGCTGGTGATGGTCGCCGCACCTCCCGATTGGCGGGCGAAACCGTAAACCTGCGAGAGCCCGAGACCGGTGCCCTTGCCGACTTCCTTGGTGGTGAAGAACGGCTCGAACACCCGCGGCAGCACGTCAGTTGGAATGCCCTCCCCAGTATCGGCGACGCGAATGGCGACGAACTCGCCGCTGAGCCCTTCCTCGCCGGCATTGCCGCGCAACACAATCGGCTTCGCCGCGATGGTCAGCGTGCCGCCCGACGGCATGGCATCGCGTGCATTGAACGCCAGGTTGAGCAAGGCGAGCTCGAGTTCGCTCGCATCCACCTTGACCAGACAGGGATGCCTGGACACGACCACGCGGATCTCGATGTCGCCGCGCAGCGAACGGCTAAGCATTTCCTTGAGCTCGGGCAGCCACTCGGACAGATCGATGACGCTCGGCTGCAACATCTGCCGCCGCGAGAAGGCGAGCAGCTGGCGGGTCAGGCTTTCGCCGCGCTGAATGGCATTGCCGATGGCATCCAGCAGTTGGAGCTGCTTTCCGTCGGTGAGATGGCGGCGCAGGCGGTGCACGCCGCCGCTGACGATCATCAGGAGATTATTGAAATCGTGGGCGACGCCGCCGGTCAGTTGGCCGATCGCCTCCAGCCGCTGTGCCTGCCGGAGCGCGCCTTCCGCCGCCTCGCGGCGGCCGGCTTCATCGTACAGACGCTGTGTTCGCAGCAGCGCGATCCACAGCACGGCGAGGAACAGGATCACCACCGGCAATCCGACCATCAAGTGCGTCACCATGCCGGAAATCCACTCGGCGCGCAGCGTCGCGGTGGTCACGCCGGCAAGGGCATAGACCGGATAACCGGGGAGCTTACGAAAACCGAACCGCCGGGAGATGCCGTCGATGTCGGAATTGGCGGTGTAGAGACCGTGCTCGACGCCATGGGCGAGAGTTTGGCGGAACGTGCTCGCCGTCGACAGCCGCCGCGTGCGGTCGGCCAAGGCCGGATAGCGGGCGAGATAAGTGCCGTCGAAGCGAACCAGCGCGAAGAAGCTACCCTTCGGCCGCCCGATCAGCGAATAGAAATCCTCGAAGTATTTCGGCCGCACCGCCACGGAAACGATGCCGTTGAAAGAGCCGTCAGGCGATTCCAGCCGGCGCGACAAATCAAAGAAATCGCTGCCGATGCCCGGTATCCGCGGCGACCGCGTATCGCTCACGTAAGTGCCGGGGTCTTCGGCGACCAACGCCTGGAAATAATCGCGGTCACTTAAATTGACACCGGCCGGAACCGCGCTGAGCGAACTTGCCACCAGCGGCCTGCCTTCGCGCCCGACCAACAGGATGGCGTGCAGTTGCGGCATGGTGCCGACGATGCTGGCGAGGCGCTCGTGCAGCCGCGGCTCGTCGGCACGGATGTCCTCATCCGACATGCCGCGCACGATCTCGTTGACCTCGGCGAAGGTGCGATCGACGGTCTGAAAAACCTTGAGCGCCTGCTCCTGCATGACGTCTAGCGAACGCTCAATGCGCTCGTCGGCCACGTCGTGAATTTCGCGATAGCTAACCCAGGAAGCGTAGACGAACAGCGCCGCCGGTAGGGCGACCGAGGCGACCATCATCAACAGCAAAAGGCGTACGGCCGTGTCCCGTGCGCGTTTCATCGGCTGCCAGTCCCGCGAGTCGGAGGGCTAAGGTTCCACACGACAGCGACGCGAATGAGGCAGGATTCGGCCCCGGACTATTGCAGTTTCATGACCGAAAGCCGCAGGCAAAGCTTCGGAAATGATTGCGTTTTTCTCCTCCGCGCGGAGGAACCCGGCTCATTCCGGCTTGAAGTCCATCGCCAGGCCATTGATACAATAGCGCAGATGCGTAGGCGGCGGCCCGTCATCGAAGACGTGGCCGAGATGGCTACCGCAACGGCTGCAATGCACTTCGGTCCGCACCATGCCGTAGCTGCTGTCGGTCGACGTCTCGACCGCGCCTTCGACGGGATCGTTGAAGCTCGGCCAGCCGGTGCCGCTTTCGAATTTTTTCTTCGAAGCGAACAAAGGTTGCGCGCAGCCGGCGCAATAGAAGGTACCGGCGCGTTTTTCGTAATTGAGTGCGCAACTGCCCGGCGGCTCGGTGCCGCGCCCGCGCATGACGCGAAATTGCTCGGGAGAAAGAAGCTTCTTCCACTCGGCCTCGGTATGGGTCACCGGATAGTGCTTGGTGTCTGTGTCCATGGCGTGCCGCCCGCTTATGCAAAATGCCTTAGGAGAAGTTTGCCTTAGGAGAAGATAGTGACAAATGCCGGGCGTTCAAAGGCAAGGCGCAATCGCGTGATGCGCCGCCCGGCTAGGGCAAGGCGTCAAAGCCTTCGGCAAAGCCCTTGAGGCTGACCGGAAAGCCGATGCCCTCCTCGGGCGTCAGAAAGATAATGAAGGTCGCGGTATGGCCTTCGCGCATCTTGCGGATCAGATCGTCTTCCATCGTGACCTCAGCGACGCAGCCGTTGGGCAGGCAGCGTACGTAACCGGCGCGTCCGACATTAACGTCGTCGATCTTCAATCCGAGCGCCTCGGGCAAGAGCACGCCGGGCGGCGCCAGCACCCGCATCAGATGCAGGTTGGTGCCGGCCGGCCGCAGGATGATGATGGTCAGGCCCACATTGGGCCGCTCCTCCGACATCACGCTCTGCATCAGCGCGCATTGCTCGCCTTTCGCGCCGGGCGGCGTGTCGCAGCGGATCTGCCAGTCGCCGTGGACGGCGCGGACCGCGCCCTGCGCCAATGCCTGCGGGGCCTGTGCGACAGGTGCGGCAAGGACGAGAGCGGCCGCACAAAGCGCCGAGACTATTGGCCGCAGCCGGCGCACGCCTTCGACATTCGCCATCATGTCCCCTCGCCGCTCAGCGGTCGGCGGACTGCCGGTCACGGCACGTCTGCCTGAGCGAATCATCCTCCGGCAGGCCGCTCGCCGCGCGGGCCTGCCTACATCGTGAGCCCACAGTGTCAAGTTCAGACCAAAATCAAGCCATTGTGGCCATGCGAAGGACGCCGAAAATGCCCTGCTTTCGGCCGCCGGCGGGCACGCGCAGTGCCGCTTACCCCGCTATCCATGGGTGCATTGCGGTAGAGCCCGATTTGTGGTTTGACGAAGCAACCCCCATCCGCCGATGTCTGCCCAGGATTTAGAACACGTGGCGCAAATCCCCGTTGGTCCCGGACCGGCAGCCGGTCGTTGCCACGACGGACGTAACGTGCATTTTTGCGCGTCATTCGGCGCGATTTCCTAGCGAGACCGCGGGCACGGTCACAAGACAACGAGGAGCCGAGAACTAGATGCAGCTGTTCTCACGCTTAACCGCCGGCGTAATGACCCCCGGCTTCCTGCTCGCCGGTGCGGGCGCGGCTTTTGCCGGTGTGGGCCAGCCCTCGCCTTGGGAGCTCGGCCTCCAGGACGCTGCGTCCCCGGTCATGGTGGACATCATCTGGTTCCACAATTTCCTGCTCTGGATCATTACCGGTATCACCGCCTTCGTGCTGGCTCTGCTGGTGATCGTTATGGTGCGCTTCAACGCGCGGGCCAACCCGACGCCATCACGCACGACCCACAACTCGCTGCTGGAGGTCGCCTGGACGATCGTGCCGGTCGTCATCCTGGTGGCGATCGCGATCCCGTCGTTCCGGCTCCTGTTCCTGCAACTCGACGATCCGAAGCCCGATCTGACAGTGAAGGCAACCGGCAAGCAGTGGTATTGGAGCTACAACTATCCCGATAACGGCAATTTCGGGTTCGATTCGCTGATCGTGGAAGACAAGGATTTAAAGCCCGGCCAGCCGCGCCTGCTCACTGTCGACAATGAGATGGTGGTGCCGGTGAACAAGGTGGTGCACGTCCTGGTGACCGGCGCCGACGTCATCCATTCCTTTGCCGTGCCGTCGTTCGGCATCAAGATCGATGCAGTCCCGGGCCAACTTAACGACACCTGGTTCAAAGCGACCAGCGAAGGCACCTTCCACGGGCAATGTTCGGAGCTGTGCGGCAAGGACCATGCGTTCATGCCGATCACGGTGCGGGTGGTGAGCGATGCCGAATTCGCCGTCTGGGTCGAGCAGGAAAAGAAGAGCGCCGGACTGGAGAGCGTGCCGCCGAACGCCCTGGCGGCCACCGGAGCGCCGGCGCACTGACGACACGGGCCGAGACAAAAACAGGGACGTAAGCAATGGACACGATGACCCACGCGGCCGCACACGGTGACGATCACGGCCACGCCATACCCCACGGCTGGCGCCGTTATGTCTATTCGACCAACCATAAAGACATCGGCACCATGTATCTCGTGTTCGCGCTGATCGCCGGCGTGATCGGCGGCGTGTTCTCGATCCTGATCCGCGCTGAGTTGATGTTCCCGGGCCTGCAGATCTTTCACGAGACCCACTATTTCGACGTGATCGTCACCGCGCACGGCCTGATCATGATCTTCTTCATGGTGATGCCGGCGATGATCGGCGGCTTCGGCAACTGGATGGTGCCATTGATGATCGGGGCGCCAGACATGGCGTTCCCGCGCATGAACAACATTTCATTCTGGCTGCTGCCGGCTTCGTTCGCGCTATTCGTCGCGTCGATGTTTTTCGAGGGCGAGCCTGGTGCCAACGGTGCCGGAACCGGCTGGACGATCTATGCGCCGCTGTCGACTTACGGTCATCCCGGTCCGGCGATGGACTTCGTCATCCTGTCGCTGCATCTGGCCGGCGCCTCCTCGATCCTCGGCGCCATCAACTTCATCACCACGATCTTTAACATGCGCGCGCCCGGCATGACCATGCACAAGATGCCGCTGTTCGTCTGGTCGCAGCTGGTGACGGTGTTCCTGCTGCTGCTGGCGCTGCCGGTGCTGGCCGGCGCGATCACCATGCTGCTTACCGATCGCAATTTCGGCACAACGTTCTTCGATCCGCATGGCGGCGGCGATCCGCTGTTGTTCCAGCACCTGTTCTGGTTCTTCGGCCATCCGGAAGTCTACATTCTGATCCTGCCGGGCTTCGGCATGGTCAGCCAGATCGTCGCGACCTTCTCCAAGAAGCCGGTGTTCGGCTATCTCGGCATGGCCTACGCGATGGTCGCAATCGGTGGCATCGGCTTCGTCGTCTGGGCGCACCACATGTACACCGTCGGCATGTCGGCCGCCGTGCAGGCCTATTTCATCGCCGCCACCATGGTGATTGCAGTGCCGACCGGCGTGAAGATCTTCTCCTGGATCGCCACGATGTGGGGCGGCTCGATCGAGTTCAAGACGCCGATGCTGTGGGCGATCGGCTTCATTTTCCTGTTCACCATCGGCGGCGTTACCGGCGTGGTTCTGGCCAATGCCGGCGTCGACCGCGTGTTGCAGGACACTTACTACGTCGTCGCGCACTTCCACTATGTGCTGTCGCTCGGCGCGGTCTTCGCCATCTTCGGCGGCTGGTATTACTGGTTCCCCAAGATGACCGGCTACATGTACTCCGAGTTCGTCGGCAAGCTGCACTTCTGGGTCACCTTCGTCGGCGTCAATCTGGTGTTCTTCCCGCAGCATTTCCTCGGGCTCGCCGGCATGCCGCGCCGCGTCGCCGACTATCCGGACGCGTTCTCGGACTGGAACTTCATTTCTTCGATCGGCTCGTACCTGTCCGGCTTTGGCGTGCTGGTGTTCCTGTTCGGGCTGGCGCAAGCTTTTATCCGCAAGGTGCCGGCCGGCGCCAATCCGTGGGGCGCCGGCGCCACCACGCTGGAGTGGACGCTGCCGTCGCCGCCGCCCTTCCATCAGTATGAGACCCTGCCGCTGATCCGATGAGCGTATCGCTGTCGCACGCCGAGCCCAGCATCGCGGGTGTCGGCGATTACATCGAGCTGATGAAGCCGCGGGTGATGTCGCTCGTGGTGTTCACGGCGTTCGTCGGCCTTTTGATCGCCCCCGGCCATCTGCATCCGGTAATCGCCTTCACCGCGCTGATCTGCATTGCCGTCGGCGCGGGCGCGGCCGGCGCACTCAACATGTGGTACGACGCCGACATCGACGCGCGCATGACCCGCACCGCTGGCCGGCCGATCCCGGCGGGCAAGCTGCAACCCGGCGAAGTGCTCGCCTTCGGCCTGACGCTCGCGGTGTTTTCGGTGGTGGTGCTCGGGCTTTTGGTCAACGTCACCGCAGCCGCTCTGCTGGCCTTGACGATCGCGTTCTACGTTATCGTCTATACAATGTGGCTCAAGCGCACGACGCCGCAGAATATCGTGATCGGCGGCGCGGCAGGCGCGCTACCGCCGGTGATCGGCTGGGCGGCAGTGACCGGAAGTGTCGGCATCGAGCCGCTGGTTTTGTTCCTGATCATCTTCTTCTGGACGCCGCCGCACTTTTGGGCGCTGTCGCTCTATCGCAGCGCCGATTATGCGCGCACCGGCATCCCGATGCTGCCGGTGGTCGCCGGTTTCACCGAAACGCGCCGGCAGATTCTGCTCTACACGCTCTTGCTGGCGCCGCTCGGCGCCGCGCCGTGGCTGCTCGGCTATTCCGGCAAGCTCTACGGCATCGTGGCCCTCGTCGCCGGAGCCGGCATGATCTGGCTCGCGTTGCGCGTTCGCGCCGAGCAGGACGGCCAAGACTCAAACAAACATCTGGCCAGCAAGCGGATGTTCGGCTTTTCCATTCTCTATCTGTTTTTGCTGTTCGCCATGCTGCTGGTCGACCGCGCCTGGGCCTTCCTGCTCGGTCATTTCGCCGCATGATGAAAAGCGCAATTCATGGATCGGGAGAAGCCGGAGCCCGGCATCAGGCTCACCGAGAAGCAAGTGCGCGCGAGGCGCGCGCGTTCGATCGCCATCGCGGTGTCGCTTGGGGTTCTGGTGATCCTGTTCTACATCGTCACGCTGGTGAAGGGTCCAGGCGTGCTCGTGCGCCCGTTATGAGCGGGCATCGATGAACCCGCGCACACCCAATAACAGGCCCGCCCCGCGCCGCGACGTTGTCGTTGCCTTCTTCTGTGGCGGCCTGGTGGCGGCGATGGTAGGGCTGTCGTTCGCTGCGGTGCCGTTTTATTCGTGGTTCTGCCGCACGACCGGTTACGGCGGCACGACGCAAGTGGCGCATGCGCTGCCGACCTACATCACCAACCGTGTCATCACGGTGCGCTTCGATTCCAATGTCGCCGCCGGGTTGCCGTGGCGGTTCGAGCCGGAACGCCGGACCATCAACGTCAAGCTGGGCGAGGTCGTCACCATCTACTACAAGGTGATCAACGAGGCCGCCCGCGTGACCGCGGGCCAGGCCGGCTATAACGTCAACCCGACCACCACCGGTATCTACTTCGAGAAGATCAACTGCTTCTGCTTCACCTTGCAGACCATGAAGCCGGGCGAGACGCGCGACATGGCGGTGGTGTTCTACGTCGATCCCAAGCTCGCCGACGATTCCGAGCAGAACGACGTCAAGCTCATAACGCTCTCCTACACCTTCTATCCGGTGCGCGTGCCGGATCAGGCGGCGGAGATCGCGGTACCGGCCAAATCCGGCCATATCTGACCGAGGCAAGCGACAATGGCTGATGCAGCACACGCCAAACCCCACCACGACTACCACCTGGTCAACCCGAGCCCGTGGCCGGCGGTTGGCGCGACGTCGGGATTCATCACCGCCTTCGGGCTGATCCTGTGGATGCACCATGTCGTGGCTTACGCGCCGATCATCTTCGGCGTGGGGAGCATCGGCATCATTTACACCATGATCGGCTGGTGGCGCGACGTGATCTTCGAAGCCGAGGTCGAGCACGACCACACCCGCGTGGTGCAGATTTCGCACCGCTACGGCATGATCCTGTTCATAGCCTCGGAGGTGATGTTCTTCGTCGCCTGGTTCTGGGCCTATTTCAACACCGCGCTGTTTCCGGCCGAGTTGAAGGATGTCGCGCGCTCGGCGTTTCTCGGCGGTGTATGGCCGCCGAAGGACATCCACACCTTCGATCCCTGGCACCTACCGCTCCTGAACACGCTGATCCTGCTCACCTCAGGCACCACCGTGACCTGGGCGCATCACGCGCTGCTGGAGAACAACCGCAAGGGGCTGATCTGGGGATTGGTTTGCACCATCGCACTCGGCCTATCGTTCACCTGCGTGCAGGCGTACGAATACGGCCACGCCGCGTTTCACTATTCGGGCAACATCTACGGCGCCACCTTCTTCATGGCGACCGGATTCCACGGCGCCCACGTCATTATCGGCTCGGCCTTCCTGATTGTGTGTCTTATTCGCGCGCTCAAGGGGCAATTCACGCCGACCCAGCATCTCGGCTTCGAATTCGCCGCTTGGTACTGGCACTTCGTCGACGTGGTGTGGCTGTTCCTGTTTGCCTGCATCTATGTGTGGGGCGCCGGCACGCCGCTGCCGGAATAATTAAACGCTCAGCTCGCGCTCCATCGTCCTGAGGTGCGAGCGAAGCGAGCCTCGAAGGATGGCGGTCGAATTGTTTCGCCGTCGCCCTTCGAGGGCCGCTACGCGGCCGCCTCAGGGTGATGGAAAAGAATGACCAAAAAATCCATCGACACACTTTCCGGCGCAATCCTCGCCGGCCTCTCCTGCGCCTGCCCGCGTTGCGGGCGCGGCAAGCTGTTCCGCGGATTTTTGACGTTGCGGCCGCGCTGCGAGGTGTGCGGCCTTGATTACAACTTCGCCGATTCCGGCGACGGCCCGGCCGTATTCATTATGTTCGGCGCCGGCTTCATCGTCGTGTTCGCCGCGCTGATCACCGAGGTCTTCTACAAGCCGCCGTTCTGGGTGCACGCGGCATTGTGGCTACCGCTCATTCTCATCATCACGCTCGGCCCGCTCCGCCCAATGAAGGGTTTGATGATCGCGCTGCAATACCATCACAAGGCCGCCGAGGGACGCTTCGGCAAGAGCGAGTCTTGAAAGCGCCGCCGGCAAGGCGCCGTTCCTGGCTCGGCCTGCTCATCCCGGCGGCGCTCGCGTTCGCCACGCTGATCGCGCTCGGCACCTGGCAGATCGAGCGGAAGGCGTGGAAGGAAAGCCTGATCGCATCGCTGACCGAACGGCTTGATGCGCCGCCGGCCGCATTGCCACCGCCCGCGTCTTGGCCAAGTCTCGATCCAGCGCGCGACGAATATCGCCGCGTCACATTCACCGCACAATTTGAGAACAGCCAAGAAGCGTTAATCTATGCAACAGCGTCGGCCTTCCGGCCCGATGTCGATTCGCTCGGTCCCGGGTTTTGGGTATTCGTCCCCGCCAAGCTTGCCGACGGCGCCGCCGTCGTCATCAATCGCGGCTTTGCACCGAAGGACCCGCGGAACGCGGCGGCGCGCAGGGGGTCGCCCTCCGGCGATGTCGAGATCATCGGCGTGATGCGCTGGCCCGACGGCGCGCATTGGTTCACGCCAAAGCCTGATCCGGCGCATAATCTCTGGTTCCTGCGCAATCCACAGTCGATCGCCGCCGCCAAGGGCTGGCCGAGCGTGGCCCCATTCTATGTCGAGCAGGAATCGCCGACGCCGCCCAGCGGCTGGCCCAAGCCCGGCAAGCTCGTCGTCCGCTTGCGCAACGAGCATTTGCAATACGCCATCACCTGGTACGGCTTGGCGCTGGTTTTGGTCGTGGTGTTTGCGGTGTACGCACGCTCGTCATTTCGCGGCGAGCGCTAGCGCGATGCAGCCCGCCCTTCCTTGTGAAGGAGCGCGGTCTTCTATAACTGTGGCGTTGATCCGGGACGGGCGGCAATCGGCCTCCCGCAGAGAACATCCCGGAAAGTCAATAGGTTGGCGCCACAGCTATCGGTCGGGGCGCAAGGAAGGCGTCGGTTGCGTCACATCTCGACGAGGGGCGAAGCGCCGGTGCTCGGCTTTGCCGAAGTCATGCTCGCGGGCCTCGCCCGCGACGGCGGACTTTACGTGCCGGAGAGCTGGCCGCAGCTGACGGGCGAGACCATCGGCGGCTTCGCCGGCAAGCCCTACGCGGAGGTCGCGGTGGAGGTCATCCGGCATTTCACCGACGACTTTATCGCTACAGCCGATCTCGCGCGCATGACGCGGGAAGCCTACGGCACCTTCCGCCATCCCGCGGTAGCGCCATTGTGCGAGCTCGGCGTGAATACCTTCGCGCTCGAACTGTTCCACGGCCCTACGCTTGCCTTCAAGGATCTGGCGATGCAGCTCTTGGCGCGGCTGATGGACCACGCGCTCGCCGCGCGCGGCGAGCGTCGCACCATCGTAGTGGCGACGTCCGGCGATACCGGCGGCGCCGCCGTTGAAGCGTTCGCCGGCGACAACCAGGTGGACGTCGTCGTCTTGTTTCCGCAGGGGCGGATTTCCGACGTGCAACGGCGGATGATGACGACGGAAAAAGCCGCCAACATCCACGCCATTGCCGTGGACGGCACCTTCGACGATTGCCAGGCGATCGTGAAGGGGCTGTTCAATCACGCCGCCTTTCGCGAGCGCGTGCGGCTGTCCGGAGTTCAACTCGATCAACTGGGCGCGCATCGTGGCGCAAACGGTCTATTACTTCACCGCCGCGGTTGCGCTCGGCGCGCCGCTGCGCAAGGTCGCCTTCACCGTGCCGACCGGCAATTTCGGCGACATCTATGCCGGTTATGTGGCGCAGCGCATGGGCCTGCCGATCGACCGGTTGGTGATCGCCACCAATGTCAACGACATTCTTGCCCGCACACTTGCCACTGGTGTGTACGAATTGCGCGACGTGGTGGCGACGACCTCGCCGTCGATGGACATCCAGATCTCGTCGAACTTCGAGCGGCTTTTGTTCGACGCTTATGACCGCGACGCCGGTGCCATCCGCGCGCTGATGGCATCGCTCGCGCAGTCGCGGCGTTTCGCCCTGTCCGGGCACGCGCTGGCGCAGATCCGCGCGCTGTTTTCCGCCGGCCGGGCCGACGAAGAGGAAGTCGCTGCCACCATCCGCACCGTACGCCGTGAAACCGGCGCGTTCGTCGATCCGCACACCGCCGTCGGCATCGCCGCGGCCGAGAAAGAGACGCGCGATCCAGGCCTGCCGATGGTGGTGCTTTCGACCGCGCACGCGGCCAAGTTCCCCGACGCGGTCGCGGCGGCATGCGGCGAGCGTCCGCCCCTGCCCGAATGGCTTTCCGATCTGCATCGGCGGCCGGAGCGCGTCACCGCGTTGCCGGCCGATCAATCGGCGGTCGAGCGTTTCATCCTGCAAACGAGCCGTGCCGCGCAAGAAGGAGCGGCAGCATGAGTGTCGAGGTCACCACCCAGAAATCTGGCATCCGCGTGGTGACCGATACGATGCCGCATCTCGAGACGGCCTCGCTTGGCGTCTGGGTCAATTCCGGCAGCCGCGACGAGCGGTCGAACGAGCACGGTATTTCGCATTTCCTCGAACACATGGCGTTCAAGGGCACCCGCCGGCGAAGCGCCCGCCAGATCGCCGAAGAGATCGAGGCGGTCGGCGGCGACCTCAATGCCGCGACCAGCGCCGAAAGCACCGCCTATTTTGCGCGGGTTCTGCGGGCGGACGTGCCGCTGGCGCTAGATGTTCTGGCCGACATTCTGTCCGAGCCGGCGTTCGACCGCGAGGAGCTCGTCCGCGAGCAAAATGTCATTTTGCAGGAAATCGGCGCGGTCGCCGACGCGCCCGACGATCTCGTGTTCGAGCATTTGCAGGAGATCGCCTTCCCCGCACAGCCGCTGGGCCGCTCGATTCTCGGCACCGCCGAGACCGTGCGCACGTTTGACGGTGGCAGGCTACGCGACTATCTCGCACGGCATTATCGTGGGCCCGATATCGTGATCGGCGCCGCCGGCGCAATAGAGCACGCCGCCCTCGTGGCGGAGGTGGAAAAGAATTTTGCCGGTTTTGACGGACCGGCCAGCGCTACGCCCGCGCCGGCGAAGTTCGGCGGCGGCAGGCGCGTGGAAAAGCGCGAACTCGAGCAAGTGCACATCGCGCTGGCGCTACCCGGGGTTTCCCAGACCGACCCGGCGCTCTACAGCCTGCAAATGTTCACCAACGTCTTGGGCGGCGGCATGTCGTCCCGTCTGTTCCAGGAGGCGCGGGAAAAGCGCGGCCTGTGCTATTCGATTTATTCCTTTCACTATCCCTATTCCGATGTCGGCATGTTCGGCTTGTATGCCGGCACCGACGCGGCCGACTCCACCGAGCTGATGCGGCTTGTCGTCGACGAGATCGCCAGTGCCGCCGAGACCATTTCCGAAGCCGAGATCTCGCGCGCCAAGGCGCAGATGAAGGTCGGCCTGCTCATGGCGCTGGAAAGCTCCGGCGACCGCATTGGCCAACTCGCCCGGCAGATGATCGCTTGGGGACGGCCGGTCCCGCTCGTTGAGCTGATCGAAAAGATCGAGTCGGTGACCGCCGACAGCGCGCGCGCCGCCGGGCGGGCACTCATTCGCCGCGGCAAGCTGGCGATCTCTGTCATCGGGCTCGGCTCGGAGCTTGAGCATGCGGCGGCGATTGCCGAGACGCTGACGCGCCAGGCCGCATGAGGATTCCCGCTTGCGCGGGGACGGGCGGGACGATTGACTGCTGGCGATGGCGTTCTTCCGCACCATTAATTTTTCCGATCCGACACCGTCCGTCGCCGGTGAAGGCGTGCTGCTGCGCATGCCGCAGCTCACCGATCACAGCGAATGGGCGGCATTGCGCGAGCAAAGCCGCGACTTTCTCACGCCCTGGGAGCCGACCTGGCCGGAGGACGATTTGAGCCGCGGCGCCTTCCGCCGCCGCATCCGCCGCTATGTCGAGGATTTACGCACGGACCAGGGTTACGCGTTCCTGATCTTCCGCAGTTCCGATGACGTGCTGGTGGGTGGATTGACGCTGGCCAATATTCGCCGCGGCGTCGCGCAAGCCGGCAGCCTCGGTTACTGGATGGGCGCGCCCTACGCGCGGCAGGGCTGTATGACCGCGGCGGTGCGCGCGATCATTCCCTTCGCCTTTTCCACGCTTCACTTGCACCGGCTCGAAGCGGCCTGCATCCCGACCAATGCCGGCTCCATCCGGCTCCTGGAAAAAACGGGCTTTGTGCGCGAGGGCTATGCTCGCCACTATCTCTGCATCGACGGGCTGTGGCAGGACCATCTGCTTTACGGCCGGCTGAAGGACAGCCCAACGCCTTAACCACGCCCAGCGCGCCGCCTTGGGATGGCCACTCTTCTCCTGATATAACAAAGGCATCGGGGACTTAATGCACCGCCGGGGAATGACGGGAACTTGTCGTCACTTTGTAAGGCGCAGACGCGCGACGGGCGCGGCGGCGTCTTTGCTTGCGTTGCTGCTCGGCGGATGTTCGAGCGGCGGCGGCCTGTTTGGCGGATCGACTGCGTCTTCGCCGGACGCCGCGGCTGCGCCGCCTTCCGGCGGGCTTGGTCCGATCGCTGGTTTTCTCTCCAGTTCGTCGGCCAAGGGGGCACAAACCGCCACGGGCGCCCAGCCCGACGTTAACTGCCCGTCGGTCGACGTCCGCCGCGGCGCTGCCACATTGGCGATCGGGCCAAGCGACGAGAACAAGTCCGCGATGACGCTCAAATATCAGGCCGAATTTACGCGCGAGGCGCGCGAATGCTCCATCGTCGGCGGCAACATGGTCATGCGGGTCGGGATCGAGGGCCGCGTCGTCGTCGGGCCCGCGGGCGGCCCCGGTCAGGTCGATGTGCCGATCCGCGTCGCGGTGGTGCATGAATCGCCGAGCAGCGGCACGCGCGCGCTGCAGACCAAGTTTTTTATTATTCCAGTCGTGATCGGCCCCGGCCAGGGCGGTGCACCGTTCAGCCACGTGGAGGAGTCGATCAGCTTCCCACTGCCGACGCCGACCGCGCAGCTAGACGACTATATCGTCTATATCGGTTTTGACCCACAGGGCGCCCAGGCGCGGGCCAAGCCGGCGGCGCCGGCAAAGAAACGGCTGAAACCGAAGCCGCAACCGGCTGCCGGCACGGATTGATCTCAAGCAGAGACGGCCTACCACGCGCAATTCGACACGGCGCCCTTGAGCGCACGCAGATCGGCGATCACGCCGCGGGCGCCAGCAGCGGTCAGGTCGCCGGCGACTGCCCCTCCGTAGGACTGCGACCGACGAAACCAATCGGCCGCATGCCCGCGGCCTTGGCGGCAGCAACACCGGCGACCGAATCCTCAACCACGATGCACGAAGCCGGATCGACACTGAGGCGTTTGGCGGCCGGCAGAAAAAGATCCGGCGCCGGTTTGCCTCTGGCCGCTTCGCTCGCCGAGAACAATCGCGGTTCAAAACCGCAACAGGTCCGTGACTTCGAGGCTCAGCCGGACGCGATCGATCGGCGATGATGAGGCGACTGCCTTGGGCCCGCAGAATCCAGGTCAAGGCATGTGCGGCGTGCGGAACGGGACGAAGCTCTGCACGCAGGCGCCGGAGCGTTTCGGCCGCGACAGTGTCGGGGAAATCAAGCGGCAGGCAGCGCGGGGCGTTTCGCGCCAGCAGGGCAAAGACGTCGGCCGGCCGCCGGCCGTGAAACCGCCTCGCCAATTCATCCGCCGGCAACGACACACCAATCCGGCTCACCATCGGCGAGCGCGGCAGAGGCGATCGGTTCACTGTCAACAAGCACACCACTGCAGTCGAAAATGACCAAGCCTCAGAAAAGTGGCAATGCCCCCTCTCCCGGATTGCGTCGCTTTGCTCGCAATCCGACCTCTCCCAGCCGCGCGGGGAGAGGCGAAGACAGGCGCGCCGCGAACCTGGCGCTAGTTGAACTTCGTCTTGATGTCTTCGATGCCCTTGGCAAGTAGGTCTTCGGCGACCCTGCCCTTGACGGCGGCGGCAAGGATTTTCTCGGCGGCGGCAACCGCCGTATCCGCGGCCGCGGCGCGCACATCGGCCAGCGCCTGCGCCTCCGCCTGGGCGATCTTGGCTTCCGCCATCTTGGTCCGCCGCAGCACGAAATCTTCCATGCGCGTCTTGGCCTCGACGGCAAGCCGCTCGGCTTCCGCCTTGGCGCCGGCGACAATAGCGGCGGCTTCGCTCTCGGCCTCCCGCCCCTTTTTCTCGAATTCGGCCAGCACGGCCTGCGCTTCCTCGCGCAGCCGAACGGCTTCGTCGAGCTCTGCTTTGATGCGCGCCTGCCGCGCGTCGATGCCGTCGATCACGCGGCGATGCGCGCCCAGATAGACGAGCAGCCCGAGAAACAGCACGAAGGCGATGGCGACCCAGGCTTCGGCTTCCGGCATCGACATGACAAATCCTAGCGCTCGCTCACGTCGCCGACCGCGGCGGTTACTTCGCGCGCGCTTGGCGCGGCGCCGATTAGGCGTTCGACGATGGCGGATGCCGTGTCCTCGGCGATCTTGCTGACATTGGCCATCGCGCCGCTGCGGGTAGCGGCGATCGAGCGTTCCGCCGCCGCGAGTTTCTCGTTGAGCTGCGCCTCCAGCCGCTTGTTGGTCGCTTCGGCCTCGGCCGCCTGCCGGGCGCGGGTTTCGTTGGCGATCGTCTGCGCGCGGGCGCGCGCGTCGGCGAGCGATTTCAGGTAGGCCGCATTGGCAGCTTCCGACCGCTCCTTGAAGCCCTGCGCGGCCGCCAAATCGTCGGCGATGCGCTTGTACCGCGCGGCGAGAATCCCCGCGACGCGCGGCAACGCGATCCGCGACATCAGCGCGTAAAGCAGAATGAAGGTCAGCGTCAGCCAGAGCAGCTGCGACGGAAAATGCTGCGCCTGGAACGGCGGAAATGCGCCGTGACCTTCGGGCGCTTCGGTGTGGGCAGTCGGCTCGGCCATGATGACGGCGTCTTACAACCCGAACAGCAGGAGAAGCGCGATCAAGAGCGAGAAGATGCCCAGCGCCTCGGTGATGGCGAAGCCGAAAATCAGGTTGCCAAACTGGCCCTGTGCGGCGGACGGATTGCGCAAAGCGGCGGCCAGATAATTGCCGAAGATGATGCCGACGCCGACGCCGGCGCCGCCCATGCCGATGCAGGCAATACCGGCCCCAATGTATTTTGCGGCGGTCGGATCCATGAGAAAACTCCTTTTCGAGGTTGCAACAGTTGAAAGGCGTCAGTGGCCCGGGTGGATCGCATCGTTGAGGTAGATGCAGGTGAGGATGGCGAAGACATAGGCCTGCAAGAAGGCCACCAGAAATTCCAGCGCGGTGAGCATGATCACCAGAATGAGCGGCAGCGCCGCGCCGAACCAGCCGGCGATGCCGAAGCCGGCCAGCATGATGATGAAGCCGGCGAAAACCTGCAGCGTGATGTGGCCGGCCAGCATGTTGGCGAACAAGCGGACGCTGTGCGAAATCGGGCGAGAGACGAACGACAGCACCTCGATCACAACGATCGCCGGCAGGATGTAGATCGGCACGCCCTTAGGCACGAACAGCTTGAGAAACCCAAGCCCGTTCCGCCAGAAGCCGTAGATCACCACGATGAAGAAGACGAGCACCGCCAATGTCGCGGTGACGATCAACTGGCTGGTCACGGTGAAGGAATACGGAATGAGTCCGATCATGTTAGCGAACAGAACGAACATGAACAGCGTGAACACGAAAGGAAAGAACTTCATCCCTTCGGTGCCGGCGGAGCTGCGCACCGTGTTGGCGACAAATTCGTAGGACATTTCGGCGATCGACTGCAGCCGCCCGGGCACCACCGCGCGCGGCGCGGTTGCGAAGATCATCAGCGCCGACACCAGAACGACGATGATGAACATGTAGAGCGCAGAATTGGTGAAGGCGAAATGACGGCCGCCGATGGTGAACAACGGCGCGATGTCATGGATTGCGAACTGATGGATCGGATCGATCGTCATGGTTTCATCGCCGTCCGGCGCTAATGTCGCAGCGTCACTGTTTCCGGCTTGCCGATGGACCGCCGTCCGGCTTGGCGCCGGGAACGACCCCCGCAGAGCGCATCACGTTGAGCACGCCCGCGACGAAGCCGAGCAAGAGAAAAACGATGAACCCCCAGGGCGAGATGCCGAGCAAGCGGTCGATGCCCCAGCCGAGGCCGGCGCCGACCAGCACGCCTCCAACGAGTTCGCTCGAGAGCCGAAAGCCCCTGGCGTAGCCCGCTGCAGTCGCTGCCCGATCCCCGCCAGCGTCATCGGAAGGCTCAACCGTGCGCCCGTGCGCCTGGCCAAGACCTTCGCCGAGACGCCGGAGTCTTCGCGGAGAGGGCGGCTTCATCGGTATGCGCCTGGTTGTGCTTGCCGTGCCCGCGCGTGCCGTCGCTCATCACTTCGACACTCGCGGCTTACCGGCAATCGCAACCGGCCGCCCCCTAAAAGCCGCGCGGACCATACTGACTGGGTTTCGGCAAGTCAAGAAACGCACGTAAATCCTAATCTATTGATCCCTCAACAGTTATGGGCGTTCTGGCGGCGGTTTCGACGGCCGATTGTGCAGCGCGAAGCGGATGCCGTTACAATGCCGATGCGGAGCGCGGGGGCGAACAAGGGAGACCACGATGCTCGTCAAAGCTTGGGCCGCGGCAATCGCCGGCGTTTGTTTGATCGGGCCGGCGCTCGCGGACGAAGCGCCGCCCCCTAACACGGCCGGTGGCCGTTACACCTTCAATAAGATCGCCGACGGATTGCTGCGGCTCGACACCCAGACCGGCGAAGTATCGCTGTGCAGCCAGCGGACGGTCGGCTGGGCCTGTCAGATGTCGCCCGACGATCGCGCCGTGCTGGAGAGCGAGATCGCCCGGCTGCGCGGCGAAAACGCGGCTCTCAAAAAGGACATTCTTTCGCGCGGCCTGCCGCCGGGCGCCGCGCCGGAGCCTCCCGCTGCCAGCGGTAACGATGTAACCATCCATTTGCCGAGCGACGCCGAGGTTAACCGCACGGTCGCGTTTGTCGGCCGGGTCTGGCACCGGCTGGTGGAGGCGATCGCGCAAGCGCAAAAGCAAGTCCTGAACAAAAGCTGACAGCGCGGCTATGGTGCCTTCCACCCTGTCAGCCATCCGCTCCGCCACGATCGATACGGTTTCCACCGCAACGCTAACAATTGAAACACCGAGCGAAGGTTTTTTCGAGATCACGCGCGAGGCGGCGCGTTTCCTCGACGGCGCCAAAGCGGGCGACGGCGCGCTGCTTGTTTTCATCCGCCACACGTCGGCGTCGTTGGTCATCCAGGAGAATGCCGATGCCGATGTGCGCACCGATCTCGTCACCGCGCTGCGGCGCCTCGCGCCCGCCGACGCCGGCTGGGTGCACGACACCGAAGGACCGGACGACATGCCGGCGCACGTTAAATCCATGCTCAGCGGCGTGTCGCTCACGATTCCGGTTGCAGGCGGCAAGATGCTGCTCGGCATCTGGCAGGGCATCTACGTCGCCGAGCATCGCACGCGGCCGCACCGGCGCGAGGTGGTGTTGCAGTTTGTGGGATGTCAGTCTGGATGACACGCGGAATTACAAATATCCCGCGCCGGCCTCCGCGGCGAAGCGACCGGGCTCGCCTTCCCAGACGATCCGCGCGTGTTCGAGCACATAAACGCGATCGGCGTGCGGCAGAGCGAATGTTACATTCTGCTCGCCGAGCAGCACACTAATGGGCGTCGTTTGGCGGAGCCGTTCAAGCGCTTCTGAAATCTGCTCGAGAATGACCGGCGCCAGGCCCAGCGTCGGCTCGTCGAGGATCAGAAGCTTCGGTTTCATCATCAGGGCGCGGGCGATGGTCAGCATTTGCTGCTCGCCGCCGGACAACGTGCCGGCTGCCTGTTTCTGCCGCTCGCGCAGGATCGGGAACAGCTCGAACAGCCAGCCGATCTGGTCGGCGCTTTCCGCCGGCGGCAGATGCTGGCCGCCGAGGTCGAGATTCTCGCGCACCGTCATATCGGTGAACAATTCCCGGCCCTCGGGACATTGGACGATGCCGCTGCGCGCGATTCTCGCGGCGGAGAGCCCGCGCAGCGACGCGCCTTCGCGGCGAATGTCGCCGGAATAGGGCAACAAGCCGGAAATCGCATTGAACAGGGTGGTTTTGCCGGCGCCGTTGAGGCCGACGACCGATACGAATTCGCCGGCATGAACGTGGATCGAAACATTCTCGAGCGCCTGCGCCTTACGGTATTGCACGGCGACGTGGGCGACGTCGAGAAACGGGGTGGTGCCATCCGGGAACGTGGACTCGGGCCGCGCCGCTGTCTCCGGGCTGCCGCCCAGATAGACGCGCCGCACCGTCTCGTTGCTCATCACCTCGTCGGCCGTTCCTTCGGCGATCCGCTCGCCTACATACATCGCCAAAACGCGATCGACCATGCGAGCGACGCTTTTGACGTTATGGTCGACGAGCAGGATGGCGCGGCCGTCGTCACGCAGCTCGCAGATGAGATCCGAGAACGCCATGGTTTCCTTCACGGTGAGGCCGGCGAACGGCTCATCGATCAACAGCACTTTCGGGTCGCGCCCAATCGCCTTGGCGATCTCGATCTTGCGCAAATCGGCGAACGGGAGCGTCGCCGGATAACGGTCGACGACGGCACCGAGCCCGACACGATCGGCAATCGCACGGGCGCGCGCTTCGGTTGCGGGATCGGCGATCAGCCGGGTGAGTTTGTCGGATTGCAGCGCCAGCTTGATGTTCTCGAGCACCGTCTGGCGCGGCAGCGGCCGGGAATGCTGGAACACGATCCCGGCGCCCATGCGCGCCACTTTGTATGACGGCCAGCCGGCAACCTCGACGCCGTTGATGCGCACCGAACCGCCGTCGGGGCGCTCGATCCCCATAATCAGCTTCATCACTGTAGATTTGCCCGAGCCGTTTGGTCCGATCAGCCCGAGAATCTGTCCGGCGTGGACGCCAAAACTCATGTCCTTTACGGGGACCAGCCCGCCGTAGCGTTTGGTCAGGCCGGTTACTTCGAGATCAGCCGCAGCCATGGTCACGCCGAATCCCTCGAACGCGTGAGCATCCCGAGCAAGCCGCTCGGGAACAGGAGCACGACAAGGAGCGCCATGGCCGAGACAACAAAGTTCGACAGGTCGCCGAGCGGCCGGAGCGCTTCACTCATGGCAATCAGGAACACGGCCCCCAGTACCGCGCCAAGGATGGTGCGCCTGCCGCCGAGCACCGCCGCAATGATGATCTGCACGCCCACCGTGATATCGACCAGCGTGCCGACCGAAGCCGAGCCGAGATAAAAGACAAGGAGTCCGCCGGCCAGGCCCGAAAAGAATGCGCTGATAATGAACGCGGCGAGCTTGTGCTTGGTCACGTTGAAGCCGAGCGCACCGGCCTGGACGGCATCCTGCCCACTCGCCTGCAAAATGAGTCCGACCGGCGAGCGCGCCAGCGAGAACAGGATCGCGGCGCTGATCGCCATGAACCAAAGCGCGATCTCGTAGTTGGTCGTGCCGCTGACCGAAATGACATCGGGCACCGTCAGCCCGATCTCGCCGCCGGTGAGGCTCGCGTCAACGACAATGAAATTCTGCAGCATGAGCACGGCGACCAAAGTGGTCAGTCCGAAATAAGGTCCGCGCACCCGCAATGCCGGCAGCGCCAGGATTACGCCGCCGGCAACCGCCGCAAGCGCCCCGGCAATCAGGCAGAGCGCAATCGGTGGCTGATAAAGGTTGTCGAGAATGCCCGCGGTATAGGCGCCGGTGCCAATGAGAAACGTTGGCCCGAAATTGACTTCGCCGGCGAAGCCGAACAGCAGGTCCCAGGCCATGGCGAAGACGCCGAAGTAATAGGCCAGCGTCAGCAGGCCGAGAATGTAGCCCGAGACCCACAGCGGCAGAAACGCTGCGATGACCGCCACGCCGAGCACGATCAGCAGCATGCGGATTGTGGAAAGCGAGCGCATCTAGCGCCGGCCCAAAAGCCCGCGCGGGCTCACATACATGACGATGACCAACAGCAGGAGGGCGGGGATGGTTCGGTAGGCCGGCGAAATGAGATAGGCGGTCAACGTCTCGAGATAGCCGACCACGTAAGCCGCCAGCAACGCACCCGATATGCTGCCGAGGCCGCCGAGCACCACGATCGAGAACGCGCTCGCGGTCAGCGGCCCGACGCTATAGGAGGAGACGCCAAGAAACATTCCAAGCAACACGCCGGCAATACCCGCCAAAACACCGTAGATCGCCCAGATGACGATGTAGATCTGCGACAATTCTACGCCGAGCAGTGTCACGCCGCGGGGATTCATCGACGCCGCCAGCACCGCCTTGCCGGCCCGGGTGCGATTGACCAGAAGCCAGAGCAAGCCGATCGCGAGCCAGCACACCACCGCCGTGAAGATCTCGTTCGACGGCGTGCGCACCCCGGCGATGGAGATCACGCCCTGGAAGATGGGCGATACGGTCTTGGCGTTGTTGGTATAGAGATAGGCGATCAATTCCTGGATCATAATCCCCCAGAGCAAAGTCGCTGTGAGGATGAATATCTCGCGTTCTTCCTCGCGAATTTTGCGCGAATGCTGGAGCGGCCGAACGATCAGAAAATAAGTGATCATCGAAGCGGCGAAACCGACGAATACGCCGAGCGCCGCGCCGATATACGCCCCGACATGGAGGTCATTGCCAGCTGCCCATGCAGCCACCACGGCCGCGACCATGAGGGCCCCGTGCGAGAGATTAAGAACGCCGGATACTCCGAAAATCAGGGCGAATCCCATCGCGCCGAGAGCGTAAAGCGAGCTAATCGCGAATCCGTCGATCAGGATTTGCAAAAACAGCATCGGACAACGCTCACACACCCGGCTCCAAACAAGCTTTCTCCCCGCGCGCGGCAGCGGCGGGGAGAAAAACGCGTCGGCTAACTATCCGATCATCGATCGGCGGCGCCGATCTTGATGAATTTCGGGAACTTCAGCTTGCCGTTTGCCACCTTGGCCGGCCACAGGTTGACCTGCTTGCCGTCCTGCCATTGCAGCATCAGGCCGGTGATCGTTTCCGGGCCCACCTTGAGCGCGTGCGGATTGGGCAAGTCCTTGCCGTTAAACTGGACGCGGCCGATCGTACCGACATAATCGGTGGCCTCGAGCGCATCGACCAGCTTGTCCGGGTCGGTCGAACCGGCCCGCCTGATGGCGTCGGCGATACAATAGACTTCATCATAGGCAGTGTAACCGGCATAGGACGGAAAGTTACCGTATTTTTTCTTGAAGGCGGCGACGAACGGCAAGGTCTTCGGCGTTACCGCAACGTCCGGCCCGGAAACGCCCTGGTAGAGCACGCCTTCCGTCGCGCCGTTAGTGTCGTTCCAAAAACTCGAATTGGTCGCTTGCGAGGAGATACCGAACATCGGGATTGGCACCTCCTGCTGTTTCCACTGCGCGGTCGGCTGCACGCCGACATGCGAAATACCGGTGATCATCACATCCGGCTTTTGCGCTTCGATCTGGTTGAAGATCGGCGTGAAGTCGGTCGTGTCCGGAGAGAAGCGGATGTGATCAAGCACGTGGAGCCCGATCTCCGGCAGGCATTTGAGATATTCGAAGTCGAGCGGCGTCGTCCACGCGGCGTCTTCGCTCATGACCACCGCGCTCTTCATTTTAAGATCTGTCACCAGCAAGTCCTTCGCCGCAGCACATACCTGCAAAGCGAGGCTGGTCGACATCAGATAGCCGTGGAACGTATATTTGAGGTTGGCGTAGTCCTTGGCGATGTTCTGCGTGATCACGTCGGAAGCAGCGCCCGGAGTGACCATGACCGTCTTTAGCCGGCCGGTCCAGGGCTCGAGCGCGAGAACGACCTCGCTGATGTAGCTCGCGATCGCCGCGTTGACGTGATCTTCGTTGACCGCCCGCTGGAACGCGCGAACGGATTCCGCCGCCGAGGAGTGATTATCGTAAGAGATGATTTCGATCTTGCGGCCATTTACGCCGCCGGCAGCGTTGATCTCGTCCGCGGCAAGTTGCGCAGCCTGCGGAATCGACGAGCCGACCACGGCCTGCGCTTCGGCAATTGAACCGATCCTGATGGGCTCATTCGTCTGCGCATAGCCCAACGTCGCCAAAGCTATGGTCAGCATCGCCGTGCTCGCGCCGATTGCCGCCGGCACGATGTGGATTTTGGCATTCCTCATCGACATTTCTCCCTGGAATTCAGTGCCACCTGCTTGGTGGGCGGCTGGCCAGAGAGTGTATCCCATCGTCGACGAGCGACAAGGGCTGGCCTTGCGGCTGCACTCTGCGGCGGAGTGGACCAAGTGCTGCGGCGCGAAGTAAACTGATCTATGGCACCGCTCGGTCATCCTGCTGATCAGTGCTCAATCCTGCAGTTTTGACCGCCCAATGGATGCCCGCAACAACGACAGCGACCCGATTGCGGCGACCGAGCTCGGCAGCATCGGCGATGCGCTGCGCATTTGGGCGTACGTCTCGGCAGCCGGTATCGGCGGGCCGGCGCTGCAAATCGCAACCATGCATCGATTGCTGGTCGAGGGAAAGCACTGGATCAGCGAAAGGCGGTTCTATCACGCGCTCAGCTATTGCATCGCGCTGCCGGGGCCGGAAACGCAGCAGCTTGCCGTCTATGTCGGCTGGCTGGCGCACCGAACGATCGGCGGCATCATCGCCGGCGCACTGTTCATCGTACCCGGTGCGCTCTGCATGGCGGCGCTGTCGGTCGCCTATGTCACGGGCGCCAGTTCGCAGATCGGACAGGCGGTGTTCATCGGCGTAAAGCCGGCAATCCTCGCGGTCATGATCGAGGCAATCCTCCGCTTCGGGCGAAGCGTGTTGCTGAGCAAATTGATGCTCGGTGTCGCCGCGCTCGCTTTCGCCACCACCTTTCTCAAATTTCCGTTTCCGGTCATCGTTCTCGGCGCCGCGTTGATCGGCGCCGGCGCGGAATTGGCGAACCTGCCATCGACCATGCGCGAACTCGCGGCCGACGCCAAGGCCCACAAATTACCCGTCCATGCGAGCCCGAACGCGATTTGCCTTATCCGCACGCTGACGTTCTGGCTGGCGGTTTGGCTTACGCCGTTAATCACGCTTGCCGTGATCTTTGGCACGCAAAATATTTACACGCAAATCGCGTTCGTGTTCGGAAAAGTCGCGGTGATGGCGATCGGCGGTGACGGCGCAGTCATTTCCTATGCCGCACAGCAGGCGGTGGACGCGTATCACTGGGTCTCGCCGACGGAAATGCAGGAAGGTATAGCCATGGGCGAGATGGTGCCCGGCACCATCATGATCGTCACGCAATTCCTCGGCTTCATCACCGCCTACCGCGACCCGGGCACGCTGCCGCCGCTCGTGGCCGGCGGGCTCGGCGGGCTATTGGCGACCTGGATGACGTTCACGCCATGCTTTTTATTCATCATGGTGGCGGCGCCGTTCATCGAAGGCTTGCGTACCAGCCCGCTGCTTAACAGCACATTGCACAGCGTCACCGCCGCCGCTGTGGGTATGCTGGCTAACCTCACGGCATGGTTCGGCATCCGCACGATGTTTCACCACATCGACCGAGTTCAGCTACGCCGGGCTCAATTTCGACGTGCCGCACGCGGCAAGCCTCGACCCTTGGGCGCTGGCGCTATTTATTGCCGCGGCGCTGGCGGTGCTGCGCTTTAAGTTCAGCGCCGCCATTACGTTGATCACTTTTTCAGCCATCGGCATCATGCTGGCGGCCGTCGGTCTCACCAGGTGACGGCGGCGAAGCGGTGGACGGCATCCGCAGAGCGGAAGTAACATGAATTGTATGGGCCGCCATTTTCCCGCGCGCGATCGGCTTTAGGTCATCCCGTTGAGCGAGGCGCAATCCCATCACTTGCTGATCGCCGACGATCATCCGCTGTTCCGCGGCGCACTGCGCGAAGCGGTGACCGGATTGTTCGGCCACGCCGACGTCGCCGAGGCCGGCACCTTCGAGGAGGTGAGCGAGCTGCTTGAGCGCGGCGGCGAAGTCGATCTGATCCTGCTCGACCTCTCCATGCCCGGCGTGCGCGGCTTTTCCGGTTTGATGTATCTGCGCGCGCAATATCCGAGCCTGCCGATCGTGGTGGTTTCCGCCAACGACGATCCGGCCGTGATCCGCCGTTGCATGGAATTCGGCGCGTCCGGGTTTATCCCGAAGACGCTCGGCATCGAGGCCATGCGAGCGGCAGTCGCCCGTGTACTGCAAGGCGAGGTGTGGACGCCGCCCGACGTCGATCTCACCCGGCAGTCCGATGCGGAGACCACCGCCCTGATCGCTCGGCTTTCGACGCTGACGCCGCAGCAGGTGCGCGTGCTGATGATGCTCTCGGGCGGCTTGCTCAACAAACAGATCGCCTACGAACTTGGCGTGTCGGAAGCGACCGTCAAGGCGCACGTCTCCGCCATCTTGCAAAAGCTCGGGGTCGAGAGCCGCACCCAAGCTGTCATCGCCGCCGGCAAGATCGAGGCCGGTCAGTGGCCGCAGGCGTCGGCGCGCTAACGGCGCGAATGAGAATTACTCCGCGGCCACGCGCTGCATGCGCCATTGCGCCATCAGCGCGCGAAGGGAGGCGGGCTTCACCGGCTTGTTGAGGAGATGAACGCCGGCAATGCGCGCTTCCTCACGCACATGCACCGAGCGGTCGGCAGTCACCAGAATCGCCGGCAGATCACGCCCGTGCCGGCGGCGCAGTTCGGCGATCGCAACAATGCCGTTGCCGCCATCGAGGTGGTAGTCGACCAGCAGCCCGTCGGGATTAAGACCGCTTCCTTCGATCGCGGCCAGCGCCTCGGCAAGATCGGCCGCCTTGAGCACCCGGCAGCCCCAGCCGCCCAGCAATGTCTGCATGCCGTCGAGGATGCTGCGTTCGTTGTCGACGCACAGTGCGACCGTGCCGGCGAGTTGCCCGACGGCCCGTTTGGGCACCGCCAGCGCAACCGGCGGCGCCGCAGCGGCGCTTGCGCGCGGCACTTCGACGGAGAAGCGCGAGCCGCGGCCGATATTTGATTTGAGCGCCACCTCGTATTCGAGCACGCGGGCGATGCGCTCGACGATCGACAGACCGAGACCGACGCCGCGCGCCACCCGCGCGCCCTGATCGAGGCGATGGAATTCCTTGAATACGGCGCGGCGCTTGCCCTGCGGGATGCCGATGCCGGTATCGTAAACGTCGATGCGCAGCCGCCCAGCGCGCCGCCGGCAACCGACCAGCACGCCGCCGGCGGGCGTGTATTTGATGGCGTTGGAGACGAGATTTTGCAAGAGCCGCCGCAGCAAGCGCCGGTCGGAACGCACCGTCAGCGAGCACGGTGTGAATTTAAGCGCGAGCCGTTTCTCGCGGGCGAGCGGCGCGAATTCCACCTCGAGCCGCTGCAGCAATTCGTCGATGCGGAAATCGGTCATTTCCGGCTGCATCGCGCCGGTGTCGAGCCGCGAAATATCCAGGAGGGCAGCAAAGATCTCCTCGACCGCTTCGAGCGAGGCATCAATATTCCGCACCAGTGCGCCATCTTCGCCGGCCCGCTGGCGCTCGATCAGGCTGGTGACGTAAAGCCGCGCGGCGTTGAGCGGTTGCAGGATATCGTGGCTGGCGGCGGCGATAAAGCGCGTCTTCGATACGTTTGCTTCGTCCGCTTCGGCCTTGGCGCGGCCGAGCTCGGCATTGAGTCGGGTCAATTCGCCGGTTCGCTCGCGCACGCGGCGCTCCAGCGTCGCGTTGGCGCGCTCGAGCGCTTCGGCCGCCTTCACACTCGGGGTGATGTCGGTAAAGGTCGTGACCAGGCCGCCGTCTGGCATGCGGTCGGCGCGCACCTCGATGACCAGCCCGCGCTCGGCGAAGCGTTCGAGGAATGGCTCGGCCTCGGAGGTGTAACGGGCGATGCGCTGGGCGACTTCCGCGTCGAGATCGCCGGTTTCGCGGGCGCCGCGTCCGGCAATGTGGCGCAGGATTTCATCGAGCGCGATGCCGACGCGGGTGAGCGCGTGCGGCAAGTCGAAGATTTCGCCGAATTGGCGGTTCCAGCAGATCAGCACCAAGTCCTTGTCGAACACGGCAATGCCCTGGCGCACATGATCGAGGGCGGTTTGCAGGATTTCCCGATTGTAGTGGATCGCCGCACTGGCATCATCGAGGAGCTTGAGCGCGGCCTTGGTCGAAACCGTACGTTTACGCAGTAAGAGCGACAGCACCAGCCGCGAGGACGCCGCGCCTATGGCCGAGGCGAGCAGATATTCTCCGTATTGCAGCAGCTGAAAGTCAGCCTCGGCCTGCGATTCGAGGCTGACGCGGCGCGAAGCGGCAAAACTCCGAAACGAATTGCGCGTGCGCTCCTCGCCGAGATAACGCGCGACGGTTGCGGTCAGTTCTTCCACTGACACCGACGCGCGCCGCAACCGGAAGCTCGGCGTCATCGGCGCCAGCGATGTCGGCACGAACAGATCCGCCTGCACCCGCTCGATCGCGCTCGGCCGGGAGGCGAACGAACAGCCGACATAGAGGGCGATATTAGTGACGAGGCTGAGCACCACGCCATGCACGAGCGGCGGAAGATCGAGGCCGAACAGCGCCTGCGGCCGCATCCAATTGATGCCGAACGGTCCGGCATTGAGGATGTGAGCGCCGACCATGCCGGCATCTGAGATGCTCGGCAACAACAGAGAATAGGACCATACCAGAATGCCGGCGGTCATGCCCGCGATGGCACCAGGCGCCGTACCCCGACGCCAGATCAGCCCGCCGAAGAACGCCGGGGTGAGCTGGGCAATGGCCGCGAAAGACAGGAGCCCGATGGAAGCAAGCTGGGCCGGTCCGGCCGAGCGGTAATAGATGTAGGCAAGGAGAAGAATCGCGAAGATGGCGATGCGGCGCACGGTGAGAAGTTGCGCGCCGGCGTCGCGCGGCTCGCCAGCGTTCGCCGCCCGCCGCTTGAGGATGAGCGGCATGACGATGTCGTTCGACACCATAATTGCCAAGGCCACCGACTCGACGATCACCATCGCGGTTGCAGCCGACAGCCCGCCGACGAACGCGATCAGCGTGAACAGCTCGGAGTTGGCCCGCAATGGCAGCGCCAGCACGAACATATCGGCATCGGTGTGGCCGGCAGGAAAACTCAGCAGGCCGGCCAACGCGATCGGCATCACGAACAGATTGATCAGCACAAGGTAGATCGGGAACAGCCAGGATGCGCGCCGAATCTCGGCCTCGTTATGGTTCTCGACCACCCCCACATGGAATTGTCGCGGCAACAGCAATATTGCAAACAGCGACAATACCGTGGTGGCGAAGAAGCCGGTGAATGACGGTACCCGGGTAAGCACCTCTGCGGTGCGCGGCTCTTTCAGCGCGTCAGCGAACAACGGCAGCGGCCCGTGGAACATCACAAAAGTGACGAAGATGCCGACAGCGAGAAATGCCACCAGCTTGACGATCGACTCGGCGGCGATCGCCAGCATCAGTCCGTTCTGATGCTCGGTGGCGTCGATGTGCCGAGTGCCAAACAGAACCGCAAATGCAGCCATCAACAAAGCGACGAACAATGCGATATCGCCGAGCAGCGGCTGCGCGGTGACATTCGCCGCACCGGCAAACGAAAGAATTGTGCCGACCGACGCCGACACCGCTTTGAGCTGCAACGCAATGTAAGGAATCGTCCCGACGATGGCGATCAGCGCGACCGTCGCCGCAACCGCTTGGCTTTTGCCGTAGCGGGCGGCGATGAAATCGGCGATCGACGTGATGTTCTGTCCCTTGGCCAGTCGCACAATGCGGATGATGAGCGGATAAGCGAGCCCGACCATCAGCACCGGCCCGATATAGATCGTGAGGAAATCAAAGCCGGTGCGCGCCGCCACCCCGACCGATCCAAAGAAGGTCCACGACGTGCAGTAAATCGCGAGCGAGAGCGGGTAGATCAGCAGCCGGGCGCGGCTGCCCCGCACCCACTCATGCTGCCGGTCGCCGTAGCTCGCCACCAGGAACAAAAACCCGATGTAAGCCAGCGCAATGACGACAACGACCCAGCTCCGCAGCATGGCGTTTCCCGCATCGATTTGATGGCGCTTTGTTGGGGCAAGCCGGGCCCGATTTCGCTTAAATCACCATAGTTTGCCGGGCGTGTCCATCGGACGTGATGCCGCTTTTTTATCGTTTCCGCCAACTTGACGGAAGATTTGTTTTTAGGCCGCCGCCGCCGGGTACCTCAGCGCGCGCGGTGTTATTTTAGTTCGCGAATTGCAATGCGTCGTGTCTTCCCGCAAACCTGCGAACAGGACGATGAACGAGGTCTTCATTGTCGATGACGATCCGTCGGTGCGCGCAGCGCCCAACGTCATGCTGAGCGGCGAAGGTTTCTCGGTCACCAGCTTCGTCGAAGGCGAAACCTTTTTATCCGCGGCGTGGGCGCGGACGCCGGGCTGCGTGCTTATCGACGTCCACCTGCCCGGTTGCTCGAGCATCGACGTGCTGCACAGGCTCGATGCGCAGCATTACCCGGCGCCGATCCTGGTCATTTCCGGACACGGCGACATCCCGACCACCGTCGACGCGATCCGCAACGGCGCGCTGGACTTCATCGAAAAGCCACTTGATCCGGCCAACGTCGTGATGCGGGTACGCGACGCCATCGACGCCTGGGCGAACCTCAATCGCAATGACAGCATTCTCGTCCGCGACTTTCCCGGTCACGAGCGGCTTACCGTCCGCGAAAGCGACGTGCTGGAGCGCATCGCGCGCGGCGCCTCGAACAAGGAGGCCGGGCGCGAGCTCGGCATTTCGCCCAGAACGGTCGAAGTGCACCGCGCGCGCATCATGGAAAAACTCGCCGCCAAAAACGCGGCCGATCTCATGCGCATCGTGCTGCGCGGTGGACGCTGGCACTGATCTTCGACGCGACAATTTGACGGAGACGGCGCGGTGCGCATTGATTGGCCGCGATGCTGCCCGCCTCGCCGCCATTGCGAACGCTGCGCGACCCCGCCGAAACGCTGCTGATCGCGTTTGCCGGCGGCGCCACCTTCACGCTGATCGGCTTTCCCGCGGGGCTCGTGTCCGGGTCGGTGCTGGCGGTGGCCATTGCGGCCTTGTTCGGGCGTCCGATGCGGGTGCCGATCCCTCTCGCCCGCGTCGGCTACGTGATCATCGGCATCCTGCTCGGCACCGTAGTGACGCCACAAACCATCAAGGGATTCATCACCTGGCCGGTGAGCGTTGCGCTGCTGATCGCGGCGGCTATTTGCATGATGGTCGCGACGACAAGCTATTTGCGGGTGGTGCACGGCTGGGACCGGCTGTCGGCGCTGATGGGTGCTAGTCCGGGCTCGATGGTGCAGGTGATCGCGCTATCGACCGAGCTTAATGCCGACCTCCGCGCCGTCGCCTTCGTGCAAACCGTGCGCGTTCTGTTGCTGACCGTGGGCATCCCCGGCGGGCTCGCATTGTTCGGACTCGCCGCGCCATCGATTCCGATCGCGCGCGGAGGCGCCGGAGCCTCCTCGCTGGGCGAGCTCGCGATCATCGTCGCGGTCTCTGGTGCGGTCGCGCTAGCTATGGCGCGGCTACGGTTTCCTGGCGGACTGATCTTCGGCGCCATGGCCGGCTCAGGGGTTCTGCACGGTACTGGTCTCGTTCAGGACCAATTGCCGTGGTGGATCGGCAGCGCTTCAGTGCTGGTGCTCGGCGCCGTGGTCGGCTCACGTTTTGCCGGCGCGACGTTCCGGCTCATTATCGGCTATCTCGGCGCCGCCTTCGGCTCGTTCGCAGTATCGCTGTCGATTGCGACCATCTTTGCGCTGATCGTTGCGCAACTGTTTCCGTTCTCGATCGCCAATGTGGTCGTCGCATTCTCGCCCGGCGCCCAGGACACCATGATGGTGCTGGCGCTTGCACTGCATCTCGACCCAGTTTTCGTCGGGGCGCACCACATCGCGCGTTTTCTGGTGGTGACGTTATCGGTGGTGATCGCAGCGCGGCGGATCGTCAAGCAGCGAGCTACTCCGCCGCGAGCGCACGCTCCCTAAACGGCAGCCCGAGTTTCTGCCAGACGTCGACCAAGGATTCGGCCAGCGCATCAATCAACGCGTCGTCATGGTACGGGCTCGGCGTGATGCGCAACCGCTCCGCGCCCTTGGGCACCGTCGGATAGTTGATCGGCTGAATGTAGATGCCGTGCTCGGCCAGCAGCAGGTCGCTGGCCGCCTTGCAACGTTCGGGATCGCCGACGAAGACCGGAACGATATGCGTCGGGCTCGTCATCACCGGCAACGTAGCGGCGGCAAGCACCGCTTTAGTGCGTGCGGCACGATCCTGATGGCGATCGCGCTCCCATTGCGAGGTCTTGAGATGCCGGATGGCTGCAGTCGCGGCGGCGCAAACGGCCGGCGGCAGCGCGGTGGTGAAGATGAAGCCCGGCGCATAGGAGCGCACCGTGTCGATCATCGCGCTCGAACCGGCGATATAGCCGCCGAGACAGCCGAACGCCTTGGCCAGCGTGCCCTCGATCACGTCGATGCGGCTCATGGCGCCGTCCCGCTCGGCGATGCCGCCGCCGCGCGAGCCGTACATGCCGACTGCATGCACTTCGTCGACATAGGTCATGGCGCCGTAGCGGTCGGCCAGATTGCAAATCCGGTTCACCGGCGCGACATCCCCGTCCATGGAATAAAGGCTTTCGAACACAATCAGCTTCGGCTGCATCGGATCGGCAGCGGCCAAAAGCTGTTCGAGATGCGTCATGTCGTTGTGGCGGAAAATGACCTTCTCGCAACGCGCCTGGCGTACGCCTTCTATCATCGAATTGTGGTTGAGTGCATCCGACAGGATCAGGCAATTCGGCATTAGCTTGGCGAGCGTGGAAATGCCGGTCTCGTTGGAGACATAGCCGGAGGTGAATACCAGCGCAGCTTCCTTGCGATGCAGATCGGCAAGCTCTCGCTCGAGTTCGACCAGCGGATGGTTGTTGCCAGCGATATTGCGCGTGCCGCCCGCGCCTGTGCCCATGCGAGTCGCAGTCTCGACCATCGCGCCGATCACCTTCGGGTGCTGCCCCATGCCGAGGTAATCGTTCGAGCACCAGATCACGACGTTCTTCGGGCCATCCGGTGAATGCCAGATAGCGTGCGGGAACCGCCCCGCAATCCGCTCGAGATCGGCGAATACCCGATACCGTCGCTCGTCCCGCAGCCGGCCGAGCGCGTCGGTGAAATAGGCACGATAATCCATGAATCTCGCGCTTTCCGGGGCAGCGAAGGACTCAGCCGCAGAACCCTTTTTAGAGGGGTTCCAGGTTGATTGTCGAGGCGCTTTTGGGCGTAAAATGGTCGCGGCACATTGCGATGGATCAAATTTGTCCGCGGCAGCGGATCGGCTGGGCAGTACCTGCAGCGGAAGCCTTTAAGCCCTAGGAGACCACACCGGCGGCGCGTTTAAGCGGCACACTTTGCGCCGGACGACGCAGATAGGTGGTGGCAAACGCGTAAAGGTACCAGCGCAGATACGCCGGCAGCCACTTTATCACCTGAAAGCGGCTTGAGCCGCGCGCGCGCTCGAACCAGCGCGCCGGCACCTCGCCGATCCGCCAGCCGAGCCGGTGGCACTTCACCAACAATTCGATGCTGTAACAAAAGCCCCGATCCGATTCGACCGCGATCTGATCGATCACCCGCCGCGAGAACAGACGAAATCCGTTGCTGGCGTCGTGGGTCGGCAGCCGCGCGACGTGATAGAGCGTGAAATTGGCAGCGCGGACCAGCACCGCCTTGAGCCACGGGCAACCGGTCATGTTGCCGCCCGGCATGAAACGACTGGCGCAGACGATGTCGCAGCCGGACTGCGCCTGCGCCGCCATGGCATCGATAATGCCGGCGTTGTAGTCGTCGTCGGCCGGAAACACGATGGCAAATGGCGCATCGCTCGCCGCGAAACCGGTCAGCACGGCGCCGTGTGCGCTCCGCCCGCGATTGCGCACGAATACAACATCAAGGCCGCCGAGCGCGTGGCGGTTATCGCGCACGGCCGGCAGCGTGTCGTCATCCTCGCGGTCGTAACAAATCAGCACGCGGAACGGCGTGTGCACCGCGCGCATGACCGACCGCAGGGTCGGCAGGATATTGGCCCCCTCGTTGTAAACCGGGATTATGACGTCGAGGCGCGGCGAGGAAGCCGAACTCATCGGATGACGTTAGCGCCTTCCAGATGGCCCCAGACGTCAAACACCGGCTTGCCGCGGAAATCGGCTTGCCGGTAAGCGGCGTGCGGGGCGCACAGGATCATTAGGTCGCTCTGCGCAATCACTTCGTCGAGCGGCCGCAGCTCGGCATCGGTGGCCACGAACGGATCGGTGGTCAGCACCTCTCGCACGTGGCCGTTGAGCGCTTTCTTGAATTTGTAGCTCAGCGACGCGCGCGTATCGTCGCTCTCGGCCTTAAACGCCATGCCGAGCAACCCGACCGTCATGCGCGCAAGCTCGAAACGGTGCTTGAGATCATCGATCACGTGCAGCACCAGTCCCTCGTTGATTAACAGTGCCGCGTGCCCAAGGCCGAATTGGTTGCGGGCAAAGGCGCTGAGCTGCATCGTATCCTTGACCAGACACGGACCTGCGGCGAAGCCCGGCCGCGGCATGCCCTTCAAGCGCGGATAATTGTGCGTCATCGCCATCAGCACACGCCGGTAATCGACACCGGCCGATTTGGCGACCAGGTAGAATTCATTGGTCGCGGCAAATTCGATGTAGCGATAGGCGTTGCTGAACAGCTTGGCGAATTCCGCCTCGATCGGCGAAACGACGACGACTTCCGGCGCGATGCGGGCGAACAACGCCGCGGCCTCGCGCTCCGCTTCCACGCTTGTACCGCTGACGATTTGCGGCATCTCGCGCAACTCTTTCAGTCCGTGGCCCTGGACAATCCGTTCCGGGCAGAAGGCGACCTTCAGCTCGCGGCCGCGCGCCTGCAAATAACCCGCCAGCCAGTCGGTGGTGCCCGGAAAAACGGTCGAGCGTAACACCAGCAATTGACCATCGGCGAGCGCAGGCAGAATCGCGTCGACGCAGTCCTGCACTACTTTGCGCACCGGATTCAGGAACTCGTCAATCGGCGTGCCGATGGTGACGATGACCGGGCCGCCGGTGGAGATGCGGTCGGACGCATTGGTGAAGACGAGACGCTGGTTGGCCAGCGCACTGCCAACCACGCCATCGGCGCCGTGCTCGATGAACGGCAATTTCCCGCCTTGCAGCGTCGCGAGACTTTTCTTGTTGAGGTCGTTGACGTTGACGCGCAGACCCGCTTCGGCCAGCGCCAGAACCAGCGGCACGCCGACATGGCCGGCGCCGCCAACGACGGTAACGTCGGCGTTTTCCACGGTCGTCGGCGCGCCGGGGGCAGCAATGTTGGGCCGCACCGTCATCTAAGCTTTTCTCCGCTGGTCAGCACGAACGGTCGCAATGGTCTCAGGAAACGCAAAGTAAACAGGTTTGTGTCGACGGCATTGTAGATCGGCAACAGGGTTTTTGTCCTCTGCGAGGCAACGTACCGATAGGCAAGGCCGGCTAGATAATCGGTGTGCACCCGGAACCCCTGTTCGGCAAATACCGCGGCCACCCGCCACGCAAATATTGGCCGCTCATTCTCGGTGACGCCGACCGGACTGTAGAACGGCGAAGCGCGGTCACGATAGAGCCACATGAAGGGGTTCATGCGGTTAGGGTCGAAGGCGACGAACCGGCCGCCGGGCTTGAGCACGCGCTCCACCTCGGCCGCCAGCCGGCGCGGGTCGGGAAAGTGATGAACGAGTCCGCTCAGCAACACGCCGTCGAGTTTAGCGTCCTCAAACGGCAAGTTTTCGGCATCGCCTTCGATCAGCGTCAGTCCCGGATATTTGCCGCGACCGAGCGCTATCAATTTGGGGCTGATGTCGAGGCCGGCGCTGCGATAGCCGGCGCGCCGCAGCAGCTCGGTAAAGACGCCCGAGCCGCAGCCGAGATCCGCCACCTCGGCGCCTGGCGCCAAGCCGCTTAGCCTGCTGAAAGCCGAAATCAACCGCGCATTGGCTTCCGGCGTGAACACGTCGTACTCATCGCTCGCCGCATGCGCGTCGAAGAAGGCGATCTCCTTGCCTTTGTCCTGCACGGTCATCATCGGTGAATTCTACAGCACTCGCGGGACCGGCAACGGCGAGATCAGCTGACCGCGGAAGCCCTTGGCCTTGAGCTTTGGCGCCAGTTCATCGGCGATGTGCCACGAGAATATCACCGCGCAATCGGGCCGATCGGAGAATAACCGTGCCTCATCCACCACCTCGATGCGGGTCCCCGGCAGATATTTGCCGATCTTGAGCGACCCGGGGATTTCGCAGACATAATCTATGATGCTTTCGTCGAGGCCGACATAATTGACCAGCGTGCTCGCCCGCGACGGAGCGCTGATCCCGGCGATGCGGGCCCCGCTCTCCTTCAACTCGCGCAGCGTCGCCAACAGCCGCAGCTTGGACAGCACAACGTCGCGACGAAACGACACGAGGCGCGCCGCCATGGCCGCGCCGCGCGGTTCGGCGTCGAGCATGCGCTGCACGCTGTCGCGCACCGGTAGCGTTTCTTTGCGTGCGGCGTAAACGCGGATCGAACCGCCATGGCTCGGAATCGGCCGCGCGTGAAAAACCTCCAAATCGTGCATTTCGAGAAGATGCTTGAGGCTGGTCAGCGAATAGTAACGCAGATGCTCGTGATAGACCGTGTCGTATTGCAGCGTGTCGAGCAGCGGAATCAGATAATGCAACTCGGAAATGAACACGCCGCCGGGTTTGAGCATCTCAATCACGGCATCGACGATGGCGTGCACGTCTTCGATATGGGCGAAGCAGTTCGCCGCGGTGACGACGCTGGCCGCCCCATGCTCGCGTCGCACGTCGCGCGCGGCCGGCAAGCCGAAATATTGCTTCACCGTCGGGATGCCGCGCGAATTGGCGATGTCGCCGACATCGGTCGGCTCGATGCCAAGTACACGGTGGCCGCCATTCTTGAAGTTGGACAACAGCGTGCCGTCATTGGAGCCGATATCAATCACCAGATCGTCTTTGCCGAGACCCAGCATCGCGGCGGATTCGCTCGCCAGGTCGGCAAAATTGTCGCGCAGCAGTTTGGTGGTGCCGCTGGTGTAGGGATAGTCTGGCGGAAAGATGATGGCCGGATCGACCACGAGGCCGAGCTGCACCAGATCGCAGTTGCGGCAATGCAGGAGATTGGTTGGGAACCACGGCTGTTGGCGCGGCAAATCGCCGATCCGCACCATCTGGTTGACCGGCGGCATGTAGCCGAGCGACAGCACGTCATCGAGCGGCGCATGACCGCAGACTTGGCAGCATTCGAGCGGGACGCTGCCGCCGGTGCCGGCGGCACGCGCAACTCTGCTGGGACGCTGGGGGCGATTGTTCACGGATTTGAATGCAGGTTATGGCTTGGGCGCGAGATTGATGTTGTGCCAATACCAGTCGAGCGTCGGTTGCAAGCCCTGGACCAGCGGAACGCGCGGCTTATAGCCTAATCGTGCAAGCTTAGAAATATCGGGGCATCGGCGCGGCGTTCCGCCCGCCGCGGGCGGGCCGGCGACCAGCTCGACATCGCGCCCGGCGGCGCGGGCGACACGGCGCGCCAGATCCGCGATGCAGACTTCTTCGATGGTTCCGACGTGATAAATGCCGAGGTGTTCGCCCTTCTCCCGCACCGTCATGACGCCGACGACCAGGTCGTCGATAAAGCAGAAGCTTCGGGTGTCGGTGCCGTCACCTTGAATTTCAAAGCGCAGCCGTCCCGCCGGTTGCATTTCGGCGGCGGCATGCAGGCGCAGCGCAAATTGCGGGATCACGTGTTCGAAGCCCATATCCGGGCCGTAGACGTTGTGCGGGCGGAAGATCAGCGCGCGCTGAAAGAACTTGCGGCCATAATTGATCGCCATCACTTCGCTGATCAGCTTGCCGGCACCGTATGAATAGCGCGGGTTGAGCGGATCCGGCACGACAAGCGGCGCGCTTTCGTCGGTCGGAATATGCGGCGGCGTCTGATAGACCTCGGAGCTCGAAGCCAGCACCAGCGTGCCCACGCCCTGGCGGCGACAGGCGTCGATCACGTTGACCATGCCGCGTACGCCGACGTCGAGCACGAGGTCGGGCGCCTTGTAGAAAAATTCCGTGCCGTTGACGAAGGCCAGATGATGCACTTCGTCGATGCCCCGAGCTGCGCGGGACACAGCGTCGGCGTCGCGGATATCGGCGGCAACGAATTCAATGTCGGCCGCGACATCCGCAAGCCGCCGCGGCCTGCCGCGCGAGTTATCGTCAAGCACGCGCACATGGTTTCCGCCGCGCAGCAGCGCTTTCACCAGAGCGGAGCCGATGAAGCCCGAACCGCCGGTGACCAGGATGCGGTCACCGCTCACGCCGTCATCTCCTGCCCGGCCGCCGCGGGAGCGACCTCGACCGCCCTGCCCTGCCGGTGCGAGCGTTGCGCGGCGTCGATCAATTGCTGCACGCGGTAGCCTTCGGCAAAACCGGGCTGCACCGTGCCACCGTTCTCGATTGCATCGAAAAAGCGTTTTGCCAGCCGCGATACGGGCGCGATGCGCCCGTCCGGGTAGTGCGCTTCGGCCGGATCGTCGCCAGCAACGCGCATCAGCGTCGAAGCCGGACGTTTACCATAGCTCAGTTCGAAGCCGCGCATATAGTCGGCGCCTGGATTGTGCAGCACGAGCGTACCGTCCTCGCCGTAGAATTCGAGGCAATGCCCGCTGCCGAGATACGATGCACAGCTCATCGACAGGCTGGCGGTCGGGCCTGCAGCAAATTCAATCGCCACGGTTGCGGTGGTTTGCAGGTCGCCGTCACCGGGAAGTGCCGACAAATGCGCGCTGAGCCGGGCAATCGGTCCGCAGAACCATTCAAGATAATGGAAGCAATGGCTGATGAAATTGCCGAGCACGCCGCCGCCGTCATCGCTTAAAGTCTTCCAGTTGCGCATGCGCGCCTGCACGGCGCGATTTTCCACGTGCCAATGTACGGCGACGTGGCGCAATGCCCCGATCGCTCCTGCGTCGAGCATCGTCTTCGCGCGTTGCCAGTTCACGATTTGCGGAAAATTGAAATCGACCATCGCCGGCAGGCGCGCGGCCTGCGCCTGGCGCAGCATGGCCTGTGCGTCGGCCAAGCTGCCGGCCATCGGCTTTTCGGCAAACACCGGCTTGCCGAGCGCCAGGGCGCGGATTGCGATCTGCGCCTGCAAGGACGGCATGGTGGCGATCGCGACTGCTTGCACGGACGGATCCTCGACCAGAGCGCGCCAGTCGCCGAACCCTTTGAGCACGCCCTCGGCGTGCGCGAGCTCGCTCGTGCGCGCGGCATTGCTGCCGGCAAGTGCGACGACCTCGCAGCGCGGATCGGCGCGGAACGCCGGCAATTGCACCGTGCGCCCGTAATTGCAACCGACAATGCCAAGCCCGATCACCGTCAAAATCCCGCAAAAATCATGCGTTTAGAGCATACGGCATGGATTTGAGCCAAATCGACATGCTACGCAAGAGTGTATTCGGGGCGTCAGATGGCGTCGTCGCGTATAGAATTGGCTTCGACCGGGACCGGATGGCGCAAAACCGGGGCTCTTGTTCTTGTCGTCGCGGCCGTCGGTCTGCCGATCAACAACATCGCCGCCTACTTGTTGGTGCTAATCGCAACCGTGGTCATTTTCAGCGGGGAGATTGGGGGCCGCGCGAGCGCCTGGCTGGCGGCAGTCGCCATCGTAGTCGTGGCCGCCGCAGGGCAATGGTTGCTGGCACCGCCGCACATTGCCGAAGGACACAATGTGTTTCTGCCCGGACCGACCGATAGCGCTTTGCAGCACGGCTTGCCAGGCGACGTTTACCGGCATCTTGAAGACGAATTCAATGCGCAATATCCGCCGGACGTTCGCTGCCGCCACGGTACGGCAGGCTGCTGGCAAGGCAGCCTGCCCGAGCGGACTTACGCCTTCTCCGCCAACTCCATTTTGCATTCTTCCGATCTGTCGCGCTCGGTTACCGCGATCGACTTTTCCGACCCCGTGTGGCAGCGGCTCGGTTTCATCAACGAGCAGCGCTATAATTGGTACACGGCCGCGCCCGACGTGCATCGCGCCGACCGCGACAAACGCTTTTGGGCGGGTCTGCATCGCTGGCGTCCGACGATGCCGTGGTTTGAGGTGATCCAAGTGCCGCCGCAATTTGCGGGCGGCCGATTGTGCTGGCGCGGCGAGATTATGTGGGAAGGCGCCGATCAGCATTTTACGGCGCTCCCGGGGCCGCAATGCCGTACGATTGCGCCGGCGGACGCCGGTCACCGTATTGTCGGCATCGCCATCAAACCGGAGACGCTGGTCATGCGGCTGACGCCGCCATGGCCGCTGCGGCTGTGGCGGCTGGCATGGTCGGCGCTGGCGCTGGCGGCCGTCTGCGGCGTGATCGTAGTGCTGGTACGCTGCAAATTGCGGCGGCTTATCCTGCCGTTTATCCTGATCAGCCTTTCGGCGCTGGTGATCGCCGTCGACGATGCAAGTTTCCTCGGCGGCGAGCGGCCCTTCGACGGCGGCGACGACGGCCTGTTCTACGACGGAATCGGCCGCATCATCATTCAGAAGTTTTTGGCCGGCGATGTCTACGGCGCGCTCGAAGGCGGCGAGAAAATCTTCTATTACGGCGGCCCGGGCTTGCGTTATTTTCGCGCCCTCGAGCATGTCATTTTCGGCGAAAGCTATCTTGGCTATCTGTCACTGATACTGTTGCTGCCCTTCCTAACATACGCGCTGGCGCGGCGTTTCCTGTCCCAACGCTGGGCGATTGTGGCAACTTTGATTTTTACCGCAATTCCGATCGGCCATCTGTTCGGCACGACGTTCGTCGATTACGCAAAATGGGCGGCGCGCGGATTTGCCGATCCGGCCGCCTATGTTTTCTTCATCGCCGCGCTCGTGCCGCTGGTTGGGACGACGCGCGCGGGGCCTGCTCAAGGTTTTGCGCCAGCTTTGTTCAGCGCTTTTTTGTTCGCGTTGGCGATCTTCATGAAGCCGATTGTGGCACCTGCCGCCGCCGTCATGCTTGCCGGCGCCGGTCTCACCGCGCTCGCCGCCCGGCTTTGGCGCCGCGTGGCCGGGCTATGCGTCGGCTTTGTTCCGGTCCTGTCTTTGGCGTTGCATAATTGGATCTACGGTCGCGCTTTCGTGCCGCTGAGCGCCAATGCCGAGCATCCCAAGGTGCTGGTGATGCCGCCGTCCGCCTGGCTCTCCGCGGCACGCGAATTGTTCGTTTGGAATTTCAGCGGCGGATATTTCGCACGCGCGCTGAAACAGATTCCGGATTGGCTGTCCGGCCCGACCAAATCCTACGCAACGGCGCCGCTCAATGCGGTCGGCATAGCTATTCTGATTTATGTGGTTGTTCGTGGGCGTGTTTTCGCCACATGGCTGCGGTTGATCGGTGCGGCCGCGCTCGCGCAACACGCTGTTGCGCTCTTTTACGCCCCGAGCGCGCGTTATTATTTTCTGGCCTGGTTTCTCACCATGCTTGTCGTTGCGGCGTGGTTGCAACAGGTAGCCGGGGGTTGGATCGAAAGGCGCTATCCGGCCGCCTGTAAACGCGTGACCTCCGCACCGTTGGCACGGCGTCTGGCTTCGAGCCTGTCAATGCTCGAGCAAACTGCCGCTTAAGGCCGCTTGAATCGGCCACCCCCCGCGACCAACTAGATTGAAGCGACGCGGTCATTGTTGCGGGGAGGACCCCATGAAAGTCGGCATTCTCGGCTCCGGCGATGTAGCCAAAGCGCTCGCCCGAGGCTTTATCAACCACGGCCATCAGGTCGTTCTTGGCACGCGCGACCCCGGCAAGCTGAAGGACTTCCTCGCGCAGCAAAAGGGAGCGCAGGCGGCAAGTTTCGCCGACGCCGCGAAATTGGGCGAGGTCGTCGTGCTCGCGGTCAAAGGCAGCGCGGCAGCCGATGCGCTCAAGGCGGCCGGCGCCAGCAATCTGGCAGGCAAGCCGGTGATCGACGCCACCAATCCGATCGCCGATGCGCCGCCGGTCAACGGCGTATTGAAGTTTTTCACCAGCCTCGACCAATCGTTGATGGAGCGCTTGCAAGCAGCCTTCCCCGAGGCGCATTTCGTCAAAGCCTACAACTCGGTCGGTAACGCGCGGATGATCAATCCCGAATTTAAAGGCGGCAAGCCGACCATGTTTATTTGCGGCAACGACGACAAGGCCAAGACGATCGTCCGCCAGATCAACGAGCAATTCGGCTGGGAGACGGCCGACATGGGCAAGGCCGAAGCCGCCCGCGCCATCGAGCCTTTGTGCATGCTGTGGTGCATTCTTGGCTTCACCAAAAACGAATGGACCCACGCCTTTAAGCTTCTCCACAAGGAGTGAATGGCGTTGATGCCTTCACATATGGCACGCCGATATCGCGGATTGGCTTTCGCATTCTTTTGTTTCGTCGGCTGCGCCGCGCCGTATGTTCGCGCCGCCGCCGCTCAAACAGTAGAAGCAGCCGGCGCTGCGAAAACGGCTTCCGCTCTTGTCGCCGAAGTGCGGCATTCGTTCACGCTGAACGGCAAAACCATTCCACCGGAAATCTTCCGCGATTTCGGCGACGGTGACCTCGCCGATTCCGGCAGCATCTGGGTCACGGTCGACGCCGCGGCCGCCATCGACAGCAATCTCTATGTCGATCCCATCCGTGAAGACGGCGACTTGAAGATTCAAAGAAAACAGCGATTGATGACCGACGCGCCGGAGCAGACCGCCTACGTCTTCTACGGCGCGACTGCGAACGGCTTGCTGGTGGTGCTCGCAAGCTACAATGGCGCGGGCTCCGGCACATTCTATACGCTGCACATTCTCGACGTTGCCGCCGGCGCAGGTTTTGGCATCGAGGGCAAGCGCCATCAGCGCATCAACCTGACCAATATCCGCAGCGTCATCCTGGGCGATCGATGGGAGGGCGAATTGAGAATTTCCGGCAATGCCGTGAAGGTGATTACTACCCGCAACGGACCGGCCGACGACAGCGCGCGGCCGCCGTTCACGGTGATGGCGGAGCGGCCGCGACCGGTAAAACAACGGCCTAGCGCGTGACGGATGAACTAAAAACTGGTGCTGCCGCTCAGGATTGAACTGAGGACCTCTCCCTTACCAAGGGAGTGCTCTACCACTGAGCTACGGCAGCAGCCGAACCGGCCAAGTGCGGCGCGCCGGAAACGGCACGCAGCAAGCACAATAAAAAGGCGGTGATCCTTGCCATAGGGGCGCCGGGCGCGCAAGGCGCCGCCCGGCGGCACAAAATCAGAATTCCGAAGCGAGCCTATCCAGTCCCATGACGTGGGCGAGGCTGCGCACCTCGTTCTTCTGCTCGTCGGAGAAGCTCATGATCAGCGGAATGGCGGCGGACTTGAGGTCCTGCACTTCGGCGGCATTCGGATCGATCGCGGCGGCTTCGCTGCCCGCCGGCGGGCCGTGGTGGCGCGCATAGCGCTCTTTCGCATAGGCGATGTTGCGCAGCGCGGCCTCGACCGCGGGCCACATACGGACCTGATCGGCGGTTAGATGCAGCCGTTCCTTGATACTGGCGATCTGCGCGTCATTGAGGAGGAAACCGGCCCGAGTCGCGTGATGCGGCGCCACCGCGGCGGCCGACGGCGCTTTCGGCTCGGCGCGCGGCGGCGCGATTGCCGCCGATTTCGTTTCGCGGTGCGGCATCGACGCTACGGGTGTCGGCAGCGGCGGCGCGGCGCTTGCCGGCGGCAGCGACGCCATGGGCTCCGGCGGCCGGGCAACCGGGGCAGCAGCGACCGGCGCAGCAATGACCGGCGCCATCGGTTGCGGGCTGAACAGCGCAAGCCGCGCCTGCTTGAGAACTGCGGTGCTGACGGTTCCGGTCGGCAACTCGGCTGCGGTCTCGATCACGGCGGCGTCCGCATTCGCCTCCGGAAAGCGCATCGCGACGTTTTGCGAAGCCGAAAGATCGGGCGAGCGAACGGTGGCGCCGTGCCAGCCGCCGAGCAGGTAACCGAGAAAGCCGGTCACAAGAAGGGAAAGCCAACGCCCGCGCTTGAGCCCCTGAACCCTCCGCATACGCTGACGCCCCCGTCTCGTATCCTTCTGTCGCTCTAGTTCCTTTCAAATGAAGCTTAATTTATGTCTAACGCGCGAATTTTTGCCGGCAGATCGAGACCTCCGCGCGGGCCATGGAACAACAAAAGGCCCGGCATCTCTTGCCGGGCCCTTTGGAACTTTTTCTTGCAACGCGATCGACGGTAAAAGATTACGCCGCCTCTTCCTCGACCACCGCGTCTTCGTCCGCTTCCGGCTTCGGTCCGCGGTGCGGGCCCTTGGCCAGCGCGGCCTCGATCTCCTTGATCGCTTCGGTCTCGGTCAGCCGCTGCACCGCTGCAACTTCGCGCGATAGGCGATCGAGCGCGGCTTCATAGAGTTGCCGCTCGGAGTATGACTGCTCCGGCTGCGATTCCGAACGAAAGAGATCGCGAACAACTTCCGCAATGGCGACGATGTCGCCGGAGTTGATCTTGGCTTCATACTCCTGCGCGCGCCGCGACCACATCGTCCGCTTGATGCGCGCACGGCCCTTCAATGTCTCCAGCGCCCGCTTGACCATGGGCGTCTCGGCGAGCTTGCGCATGCCGACGGAAGCGATCTTCGAAGTCGGCACCCGCAACGTCATCTTGTCCTTGACGAAGTTGATGACGAAAAGCTCAAGCCGTGCTCCAGCGACCTCCTGCTCCTCGATCGCAACGATCTGGCCCACGCCATGGGCCGGATACACGATGAACTCGTTGGTCTTGAAGCCTTGTCGCTGTGTAGTCTTCTTCGCGTTCATTCCCAAAGTTACTCCTTCCGCTTCCGGTTTGCGCCGGACGGCGGGTTTTGCGACGCCGACCCTTCCCCGGGTCGTTTGCCGCGTGGTCTGTCTGGGCCTGCGGCTGGCGCCGGAGGCGGGTTTTCTAGCCTTCCGGCTCATGCCAGCCGTGCCCTTTTTTGCACGATGACGACGAGTTTTCTCTGCCACTGCTCTCGCGTGGATCGTCACGCCTCTTTTGACGGTTCCTCGATAAAACCCAGAAAAATAAGCTCCCCGCTTGAGGGAGCTGCATATCAGGGGGTGTTCCTCATTACGCAAGTGCTTTATATCACATTTTCAGCCAAAATCAAAGCCTTATGGCATCGCAAAAGGTCACAATGCCCGAAAGGGTTAAAGGCCAAATCCAACGGTTTGGCTTAGTCGCCCGTTCCCGGATTCGGCGAAAAATACTGCTCGAACTTGCCCCTTACGCCCTCGAAATCCTTGGCGTCGGCGGGGGGCTCCTTCTTGGCCGTGATATTCGGCCAGATTTTCGCAAAATCGGCGTTCACGGTCAGCCACTTCTCGACGTTGGGCTCGGTGTCGGGCTTGATCGCGTCAACCGGGCATTCCGGCTCGCAGACGCCACAATCGATGCACTCGTCCGGGTGGATGACCAGCATGTTCTCGCCCTCGTAAAAGCAATCCACGGGGCACACTTCAACGCAGTCCATGTATTTGCACTTGATGCAATTATCATTGACGATATAAGTCATCTGCTCACTCTGACGTCGTCTCTAACGAGGCTTGCTCCTAGCGCATGGCCCATAGGGGACGCAAGTTTCGCGGCCTGGCGGCTGTTGCGCGTTTGGCCGCAATTTCAGATCAATTCCTCATAGAGACCAGCCCCGGCGGCGGCCGACCCGCGCCGTCCGGAGAATGCCGTCACTTCGACCACGCGTACCCGCCGGTCGAGCGCCACGGTAATCACGTCGCCCTGCCACACCGTCCTGCCGGGCGTCACAACCCGTGCCCCGTTGACCCGGACATAACCGGCATTGACCAGCGCCGCCGCCGCGGCGCGGGTGCGCACCAGCCGCGCATGCCACATCCATCGGTCGAGACGTTGCCGCTGCGGCGCGTCTGCCAACTCAGCGGCGCTCCTTGGCGTCGGCCTCGAGCTGCGCCTTGAGCGCGGCAAGCTTGGCGAACGGAGAATTGGGATCGGGCGCTTTCTCGCGGCGATCCTTTCGGTCGTTCCGTTCGCCGCGCTCATGCCGCGCCGCGTGGGCAGCCGGCCGCTCTCGACGCGGGCGGTCGAAGCGCTGCTCGCCGCCTTGCCGGCGGCGGTGACGCGGGTGGCGTTCGCGTTTTGAAGATTTATCCGTTTCGGAGCCCGCGACCGGTGCGGTTTGCTCGGCAACCGTAAACACAGCGCCTTCTGCAGGAACCGCATCGGCCGGTGGCGTTTCGCCGCCCACCTTTGTTGGACGCCTGCCGGCGTCGCCATGCCGATGGCGCGGACGGCGTCCTCCTTCCAGACGCACCGCGCGACCCGGCCGCCACACCTCGATCACCGCAGGTTCAGCTGGCGCCGGCGCGTCGCCTGCCACCTCCGCGATAGTAACGGCATCCGGTGACGCGGGCGCTTCCACTGGCGATGCGCCGGCGGTGCCATCGGGGACAATTTCCGGCACCGGCGCAGCAGCGCCGAGCGGCGCCACCGGAACGTCGGCGGTCTCAGGCGGAGCCAACGCGCTCGTCTCGGCGATCGGCGGCGCCGGTGCATCCGTAGTGCCCGTCGGCTCAGGCTCGGCCGGCTTCGGCCGCCGCTCCACGCGATAGCCAAGCGAACGCAGGATTGAAGCGAAATCCTCGCCGGATGCGCCGGTCAGCGAGGTCATCGTGTTAACCACCGTGAAGCCGCCGCCGGCGATCGCGCCCGGCGGCTTGGCAACGCCGACGCCGTCGCGCCAGGCCAGCGCTGGACGGATCAAATCGGCCAGTCGTTCGAGAATATCGACGCGCACCGCACGCTCACCGCAGACGCGATAGCCGGCGGTGCGATAGAGCGTAGCGTCAGTGTCGCGATTGACCGGGATCGACGTTCGACCGCTGCCCGTGAGATGCAGCAAATCGTCGAGGTCATGCTCCGCCGCAGCGGCATTCGCAAGCGCGTAAAGCTGCACGGCTAGCGCGCGCGGCGCGGGCTTGAGCAGCAGCGGCAGGTAAATGTGATAGGCGCCGAAGCGCACGCCGTATTTGCGCAACGTCGCCCGCTCCGGCTGCTCCAGCCCCTTCACCTGATCGGCGACGCGCGTCCGCTCGAGAACGCCCAACGCCTCCACGAGCTGGAAGGCGACGCCGCGCGCGATGCCGGTCACATCGGCGGCCGCCGAAAGTTCGAACAATGGACCGAGTAATTTCTCGATATGCGATTTCACCCATTGGTCGAGCCGCGCCCCGACCGCCTCGCGCGGCGCACCGGACAAATGCTCGTCGGCGATCACGCGCACGCGCGGACGCAGCGCGCCGTCGCCGGCGACGAGTTTGCCGACCGCCGCGCCGGTCCAGCGCACGGTGCCGTCGGCGGCCAGCACGAATTGCCCGTCGGGCGCTTCCGCGAGCCTCACGGCGCGGGCGGAAATTTCGCCGGCCAGGGCCTTCTGCGCGGCATTTTGCAACGCCTTGGCCTCGGACCCGCCCGATGATGCATCCGACACGAAGACGAAACCGTCGAGCCGCCCGATGGCGTGGCCTTCAACCACCACCTCGCCGGTCTTGCCCATTTCCGGCTCGAGCTCGGCTTTCTCGCGCAGCCGGCGCATCAACACGCTGGTGCGGCGATCGATGAAGCGTTCGGTCAGGCGCTCGTGCAGCGCATCCGAAAGTTTGTCCTCGACCGCGCGCGTTACGCCTTGCCAATGCTCCGGATCGGCGAGCCAATCCGGCCGATTGGCCGCGAATGTCCAGGTGCGGATGTGCGCGATGCGGTTTGACAGCGTGTCGATGTCGCCGTCAGTGCGGTCGGCCAGCCCCACTTGTTGGGAGAACCAATCGGTCGGGATCGCGCCTTCGCGCTGGATAAAGCCGTAGAGGCTGACCGCGAGCTCGGCGTGGGTCGCCGGCGCGATCTTGCGGTAATCCGGAACCTGGCAAACGTCCCATAGCCGCTCGACGTCGGCGCGGGTTGCCGTCAGCGCGCGCACTTCGTCTTCGCGGGCGGCATGGTCGAGCACCAGGATGTCTTCGGCGACTGGCGCGCGCGTCATGGTGTCTTCGGCCGGCGTCGTGGCCAGCGACGCCTGCAAGGCGCCGATCGAGGAGAAGTCGAGATCGGTGTTGCGCCATTGCACCATCTTCACCGGCTCGAAAGTTTGCGACTTCGAGCGCTTGCGCGAGCTCCGGCTCGAACGGCGGACAACGTCCGGTCGTGCCAAAGGAGCCGTCGCGAGTGGCGCGGCCGGCGCGGCCGGCGACCTGGGCCAGCTCAGCCGGCGAAAGCTTGCGGAACTGGTAACCGTCGAATTTGCGGTCGGAGGCGAACGCAATGTGGTCGACGTCGAGGTTTAGTCCCATGCCGATTGCGTCAGTCGCGACCAGGTAATCGACCTCGCCTGCCTGATAGAGCGCGACCTGCGCGTTGCGCGTGCGGGGCGACAGGGCGCCAAGCACGACCGCGGCGCCGCCGCGTTGGCGGCGGATGAGCTCGGCGATGGCGTAAACCTCGTCGGCCGAGAAGGCGACGATGGCTGAGCGGCGCGGCAGCCGGGTCAATTTCCTCTCGCCGGCGAAACTAAGGGTCGAAAGCCGCGGACGGCTGACAATGCTAACGCCGGGCAGGAGCCGCTCGACGATCGGCCGCATGGTGGCGGCACCAAGCACCAGGGTTTCCTCGCGGCCGCGCCGGTGCAGCATGCGGTCGGTGAAGACATGACCACGCTCGAAATCGGCGGCGAGCTGAATTTCATCGACGGCCAGGAACGCGACATCAAGGTCGCGCGGCATGGCTTCGACGGTGGCGACCCAGAACCGCGGATTGGGCGGCTTGATCTTCTCCTCGCCGGTGACGAGAGCCACGGCATCGGCGCCGACGCGTTCCACCGCGCGGTTGTAGACCTCGCGCGCCAACAGCCGCAGCGGCAGCCCGATCAAGCCGGACGAATGCGCCAGCATGCGTTCGATCGCGAGATGAGTCTTGCCGGTATTGGTCGGCCCAAGCACGGCGGTCACGCCGGCCCCGCGGGCACGCACATCACGGCTAGTGGAACGGGAGAAAGAAATCGGCATTGACCGCCCGGACTGCCGCCGATGCGGCAGCTGCGCCTTTCATGTGTATCACAACAACACGCCAGAAAGCCCCGTGTTATGCGCGGGAAAGCCCTGTGCTTAAGGTGTGGAACGAGTTTGGAACGAACCGCGCCCGAATTGGCGACTCGCGCCGTGTTCGGCTTCGTTCACCGCGACATATGGCACCGGCCCCCATCTGCAACACCAGATCGGGTGTCGGCCGCGTCTTTGGCCCCTCTTTTCACCGCTCATCCGTTAACGCGCCTGCCGAACGAAATTCTCGCACTGAGTCAAGAGTGGGGTGCCTGTGGATAATGGGGAGCAAGCATTATGCGCCGTTCCGGGATTAAGTCCGGCACCGGGTTTATTGCGTCTTGACGTTCGCCGCCGCGCGCGGCGGCCTAGCGACCGCGATGAATTGGGTCGCCTGCAGCACGCCCGTGCCGATCGGCGTCGGCAGCGAGAAACGGTACGGCACCACCACCCGCGTACCGGCAATCGGCGCCAACCACACTTCGGCGTCGCGAAGTGCGGCCAGGTACTTGATCGCATAACGTCCCGGGGTATAGCCCGAAATCGGGATGAAATAGACCGTGCAAACCACGACCGGCCCCTGATAGCCCTTCTCGGCTTTGACTGTCTCCATGCGCTTGAATTCGCTGCGCATGTCGTAGCGCATGCGGCCGTCGAACACGGAAACCTTGCGGGCGCAGGCTTGCGGCGAAACCGGATCGCCGCTGCCGCCCACCGCATTGAGCACGGACGTCATCGGGTCGAGCACATTGCGGCGATCGGCGTCTGTGACTGGTATGCGGTCGGTGCTTGGTCCAGGCGGCGGCTCGACACTCAACTCTTTGATGTTACCGCCGGCAAACGCCATCCGCACATCGTCGCTCCGCTTGTCATTGCTGATGCTGGCGGCGTAGCTGATCGGCACCGGCTGTCCGGTACTCAGGGTGCCCTGCGCGAAGCTATTGCCGCGCCCGCCGGTAAAAATCCGCAGCAGCCCGGTGGTGGCGCCGGTGGCGGCCGCGCTGAATTGATCTTCGGAGATGTCGATGATCCAGTTGCCGTGCCCGATCGGGATACCGGCCAAAGTTGCGGTGTATTCTGCCTCGAGCCGGCCCTGCGCGGACGCGCCATGGGCGGCGTCGGCCACGATGCCTGCCGCCATCACGAAAACCGCCGCGGCGGAAGCGGCGGAAAACTTACGCCCAACCGATTGTCTCGGCAGATGAGCCACAGCGTCGACGGCTCCTGGGTATCCGCAAAAAGGCTTAAACATTATCGCGCTACTTACCCCCCAAACGCGGCAAGCGATAAAGTAAACGAGCGTCATTGTCTTGGTCTTGTCGGAGAATACGCCGTTTCTGTGATTGGCGGTTTTTCGGCCGCCCCTACGCCGGGCTGGCGGCGCCCAGCTCGGCTTGACGCTGTCCGGCACGCTCTTTATAGGTCCGCAACCTTCGCGGTCAGTTGGCGCGCCGCGGCGCCCAATGCGCGGATGTTGCCATCAAACGCGGACGGAATTTTGACATGTCATGGCGTTGTGAGCTGACCGGCAAAACCCGGCAAATCGGGCATAAGGTGAGCCACTCCAACCGCAAGACCAAGCGGCGCTTCCTGCCCAATCTGCTCAATGTCACGCTTTTGTCCGATGCGCTCGGGCGCTCGGTTCGCCTCCGCATCTCCGCCAATGCGCTCAAGTCCGTGGACCATCGCGGCGGTCTCGACGCTTTCCTGCTGAAGGCCAGGGACGGCGACCTGTCGCCGCGCGCGCTCGACCTCAAGCGGGCGATCGCCAAGAAGCGCTCTGTCGCGGCGCAATCACCTACCGCAGATACTTATTGAGCCAGTCGAGCGTGCCCTGCCAAGCGAGCTTGGTGGCGACATTATTACCCATCCAATCGCCGGCGCGGACGCGCGGGGCGGCGCGCGGCTTCCTCGGGCTGCTCTCCAAACAATTCCGCGAGCTTCTCGGTCATCACGCCGCCGAGTTCCTCGGCGTCGACGATGGTGACCGCGCGCCGGTAGTAGCGCGTGACGTCGTGGCCGATGCCGATGGCGATGAGCTCGACCGGCGAACGCGTCTCGATGTCCTCGATCACCCAGCGCAGATGGCGCTCGAGATAGTTGCCCGGATTGACCGATAGCGTGGAGTTGTCGACCGGTGCGCCGTCGGAGATCATCATCAGGATCTTGCGGCTCTCCGGCCGTCCGAGCAGACGCTTATGCGCCCAGTCAAGCGCCTCGCCGTCGATATTTTCCTTGAGCAGGCCCTCGCGCATCATCAGACCAAGATTTTTGCGCGCGCGCCGCCACGGCGCGTCGGCCGACTTGTAGATGATATGGCGCAGATCGTTGAGCCGGCCCGGATTGGCCGGCTTGCCCTGCGCCAGCCAGGCTTCGCGCGACTGCCCGCCTTTCCAGGCGCGCGTGGTGAACCCTAAAATCTCCACCTTGACGCCGCAGCGCTCAAGCGTGCGCGCGAGAATGTCGGCGCAAGTCGCCGCCACGGTGATCGGTCGCCCGCGCATCGAGCCGGAATTGTCGAGAAGAATCGTGACGACCGTATCGCGAAAGTCGGTGTCCCGCTCACGCTTGAACGACAACGGATGCAGCGGATCGACGATCACCCGGGCCAAGCGCGCCGGATCGAGCAGACCCTCCTCAAGATCGAATTCCCAGGCCCGGTTTTGCTGCGCCAGCAGCAGTCGCTGGAGGCGGTTCGCCAGCCGCGCGACCACGCCTTGCAGATGCGAAAGCTGCTTGTCGAGATAGCCGCGCAGGCGCTCGAGCTCGTCCGGATCGCAGAGATTTTCGGCGCCGATCACCTCGTCGAATTTGCCGGTGAATGGCCGGTAGTCCGGGCCGCGCGGTTCGTTGCGCCCCTGTCGCGGCCGCCATGGCTCAGCCGGTGTCTCTGAATCCCCCATCTCGGCGTCGTCGGCCATGTCGGCTGCCGGCGCATCGATCGCCTCCGCCGCCGCATCGGGCATTTCCTCGGACAACGCTTCCGCCTCTTCCAGGCTCATGCGTTCACTGTCGGCGGAATCGGAGGCGTCGCCGTCGCGGCCGGATTCCTCGCTCCGGTCCTGCTCGTCGCCCTGTTCGCCTTCTTCCTCCTCCGACTGGCTGGAACGGTCCTCTCCCATGTCGAGGCAATCGAGCAGATCGTGAACGACGTCGCCGAACCGGCGCTGATCGGTGAGTACGCGCTCGAGGCGGTCGAGATTGCGGCCCGCGCGCTCTTCGATCAGCGGCCGCCACAGATCGACCAGTTTGCGCGCGGTGGCCGGCGGAATCTCGCCGGTCAGCCGTTCGCGCACGATCATGGCGATCGCGTCTTCGATCGGGGCATCGGCGCGGTCGGTGATCTCGTCGTATTTGCCGCGATGGAAGCGATCGTCGAGCATGGCGGCGAGATTTTTTTTCACGCCGCCCATTCGACGCGAGCCGATCGCCTCGACGCGAGCCTGCTCCACCGCCTCGAATACCGCGCGCGCCTGCTGGCCACCCGGCACCAGCCTGCGGTGCACGCCTGGATCGTGACAGGCGAGCCGCAGCGCGATGGAATTCGGCGTGGCCGCGCACGATGGCCGCTTCCCGTTCGTTCAGGCGTCGCGGCGGCTCAGGCAGACGGACCTTGTTGGCGGCAAGCCCGGGGCGTTCCGCGGCGAAGGAAACTTCGATGTCGTTCTTGCCGGCAATCGCCCGCACGCAGACGCCAACCGCGTGCTTGAACGGCGCGGTCGGCGCTTCCTTCGCCGGATTCTTGGGCTTGATGTTCGACGTCATGGTCGCCGCCGGAACGGCTTAGCTCAGCGCCACATTCACCGCGCTTTCCGGCAATTCCTGTCCAAAGCAGCGCTGATAGAACTCCGCCACCAGCGGACGCTCGAGCTCGTCGCATTTATTGATGAAGGTGAGTCGGAACGCGAAACCGATGTCGCCGAAAATCTCGGCGTTCTCCGCCCAGATGATGACCGTGCGCGGGCTCATAACCGTGGAGATATCGCCGTTCATGAACGCGTTGCGCGTGAGATCGGCGACACGCACCATCTTCGAGACGATGTCGCGGCCGGCATCGTCGCGGTAGTGTTTCGCCTTGGCGAGCACGATATCGACCTCGTTGTCATGCGGCAGGTAGTTCAGCGTGGTGACAATCGACCAGCGGTCCATCTGGCCCTGGTTGATCTGCTGGGTACCGTGATAGAGGCCGGACGTATCGCCCAGGCCCACCGTGTTGGCGGTAGCGAACAGGCGGAACGCCGGATGCGGCTTGATCACCTTGTTCTGATCGAGCAGCGTGAGCCGGCCCGATGATTCCAGAACGCGCTGGATCACGAACATCACGTCCGGTCGGCCGGCGTCGTACTCGTCGAAACAAAGCGCGATGTTGTTCTGCAGCGCCCACGGCAGGATGCCGTCGCGGAACTCGGTGACCTGCATGCCGTCGCGGATGACGATCGCATCCTTGCCGATCAGATCGACGCGGCTGATGTGACTGTCGAGATTGACGCGCACGCACGGCCAATTCAAACGCGCCGCCACCTGCTCGATGTGGGTCGACTTGCCGGTGCCGTGATAACCGGTGACGATGACGCGGCGGTTGCGGGCAAAGCCGGCGAGGATGGCGAGCGTGGTCGGCTTGTCGAAGCGATAGTCGGCGTCGACGTCGGGAACATGCTCGTCCGGCTCGGAATAGGCCGGAACTTCCAGATCGCTGTCGATTCCGAACACTTGCCGGATCGAGACCTTCATATCCGGCAAGCCGGGAGCAGCTTCAGTTGCGAGCGACATTGAACCTCCGTGACCCCGGAACATACCGAGGCGCGCGAATTAGCCCTCACCGGCGGTCGGATAACGGCGCAAATTTAGCAGAAGCGCACTGGGGCGTGAAAGCCACTCGCGGCGCGTGTGGATTTCAGCAGAAACCCGCCGACTTCAAGTAGTTATAGGCCTGGATGATTTCCCGCAGGCGGTCCTCAGACCCGCGATCGCCGCCATTAGCGTCGGGATGGTGCCGCTTCACCAAGACCTTGAACTTGGCCTTGATATCGGCGCGCCCGGCGTCACCTTCAAGCCCGAGCACGTCGAGCGCCCGGCGCTGCGCGTTGAGGATTTTGCGGCCCTCGGCGGCGGGCCGCGCCTGTCCCGACCGCCGCGCGGTCAGGTTTTCGAAAAGGTCGAAAGGATCGTCGGCCGCCCAGCCGGGACCGCGAAACTCACCTGAACCGCGCCGCAATTTGCCGCGGCGGCCGCCGATGCCGCCGACCGAGCCCATCTTCCAAGTCGGGCGGTGGCCGGTAATGTCCTCTTTCTGATATTTCGCGATCGCGTCGTCGCTCATGCCGGCGAAGAAATTGTACGAGTTGTTGTATTCGCGCACGTGTTCGAGGCAGAATTGCCAATATTCCGACGCCCGCAGCCGGCCCTTCGGCGCGCGATGGGTAGCCTGCGCTCCGCAGCGCGGCCATTGGCAAGCGGGAAGCTCGGACCTGAGTGTGCGATCCTGGTCTGGCTTGACCCGGATACGATCAAACAATGGCGAATTCGTACTCATCGATTTGATTATGCGGTTGCGCCGATGGCGCCTGCAAGACTTGACAGCCGGCAAAAGCGCGCGTCGTAAACAAGCCCATGCGAAGGCAGGATCTGATCACCGAAAAGTTGCGCAAGTCTTTCGCGCCCGAAAGCTTACACGTCGAAGATGAATCGCACCGCCATGAAGGTCATGCCGGGCACCGCCCCGGCGGCGAAACTCACTTCCGGCTTTATATTGTGTCGGAGGCGTTCCGCGGGAAGAGCCGAATCGAGCGCCATCGCATGATCAACGCCGCGCTCGCCGACGAGTTGACCAGCGGCGTGCACGCGCTCGCCATTCGCGCGCAGGCGCCGGGGGAGAGCTGAAACGGAATGGTGGTCACCCCTCCGGGCTAGCCTGCCTTCGCCGCCGCCGTCACCTTGCGAATGAGTGGCGTGACCCGCAGCGCGGTAATACGGTTGCGGGTCCGACGCAGCACTTGAAAGCGGAAGCCGTGGAAGGTGAAGCTCTGTCCCGGTTCGGGGATCGAGCGCGCCTCGTGGATCACCACGCCGGCGATGGTCGTCGCTTCGGCGTCGGGGATGCTCCAGTCCATCGCCCGGTTGAGATCGCGCACCGGCACGGCACCGTCGACGTTGACCGAACCGTCCGGCAGCACGCGCACACCGGGCACGGCGATATCGTGCTCGTCGCTGATGTCGCCGACGATCTCCTCGACGATGTCCTCCAGCGTCACCAGTCCTTCCAGCTCGCCATATTCGTCGACTACCAGCGCGAACGGAGTTTTGCGATGACGGAAAGCTTTGAGCTGCTCGTAAAGCGGCGTCGTGTCCGGCACGAACCAGGCTGGCCGGATCAATTCCGGAATGTGGACTTTGGCAGCGTCGCCGCCGGCGGCGTGCAGTACACGCAGCACTTCCTTGGCGTGCAAGATGCCGATGATGTTGTCGGGCGAACCGCGCCACAACGGCAGCCGCGTCACCGCGGCGGCAAGCACCGCATCGACGATTTCGACCGGAGATTGGTCGGCATCGAGCATGACCATCTTGGTGCGATGGATCATGACGTCCGACACCATCAGCTCACGCAGGTCGAGCAATCCGCCCATCATGTCGCGGTCGAGCTTTTCCACCACGCCGGCGCGATGCATGAGATCGACAGCGCCGCGCAGTTCCTCGCGCGGCGTCAAAATCGACTGCAGCTTGCCGACCTGCATGCCGAGCAGGCGAAGCATCATGCGGACGAGCCATTCGACCACGCGCAAGAAAGGCGAAAACCAGCGCACCAACCGGTCGACCGGCTGGGCGACCGTAAGCGCCATGCGGTCGGGCATGTTGAAGGCGGCGGTCTTGGGCAGAACTTCGACGATGATAAAAATCACCAGCGTCATCACCACCGTTGCGTAGATGACGCCGACATGACCGAAGAAGGCGAGCAACAGGCCGGTCGCCAGCGTCGAAGCGGCAATGTTCGTCAGATTGTTGCCGAACAGCAGCACCCCGAGCAGCCGCTCGCGCATCGCCAGCAAGCGATTGACGATTGACGCGTCCTTATTGCCCTGCTTCTCCAGCCGCATCATCGCCGCGCGCGACGATGCGGTAAGCGCCGTCTCGCTGGCGGAAAAGAACGCCGATATCGCCAGACACAAGACGACTGCCAATACGGTTAACCAGTCGTAGATCTTCATTTCGCCGCAAGCTTCTCGCTCAAGAACGCGCGTACATCGTCCTGGTCGACGCCGTTCTCGATGAAGGCGGCGCCGATCCCGCGCACCAGGATAAATGTAGGCATTCCGCGCTTCACTTTCTTGTCCTGCGCGATCAAATCCATCAGGCGGTCGACACCCGGCAGGCCCCCGGGAATATCCTCTGGCGTTGTCGGCAATCCGACATCAGCCAAGTGTTGAATGGCACGCGCGGCTTCAGCGGCGGGAATCAGTCCTTGCCGGGCCGAAAAGCCAAACGCGAGCGCCGCGCCGGCGGCCACCGCCTCGCCGTGCAACAGCCGGTCGGAAAACCCGCACGCCGCTTCCAGCGCATGGCCAAATGTGTGACCGAGATTGAGCAAGGCCCGCTCGCCGGTCTCGCGTTCGTCACGCGCGACAATTGCCGCCTTCGCGCGGCAACTCACCGCAATGGCGTGCTCGCGGGCGGGCCCGCCGGCGAACACATCGCGCCAGTTCGTTTCCAACCAGGCGAAAAAGGCCGCGTCACCGAGCAAGGCATATTTGGCGACCTCCGCGTAACCGGCGCGAAATTCGCGCGGCGGCAAGGTGTCGAGCGTTGCCGTGTCGGCAACGACCAAAATCGGCTGATGAAACGCACCAATCAAATTTTTGCCGTGCGCGGAATTGATCGCAGTCTTGCCGCCGACCGAAGAATCGACCTGCGCCAGCAAAGTAGTCGGCACCTGCACGTAATCGAGGCCGCGCCGCACCGCCGACGCGGCAAAGCCGGCGAGATCTCCGACCACGCCGCCCCCGAGCGCGATGATGAGATCGCCGCGTTCGATCCGCGCGGCGATAATCGTTTCCGAAATCTGCTCAAATATGCGAAAGCTTTTCGAGCCTTCGCCGGCCGGGACGGTGACGCGGCTCGTGACGATGCCGGCGGCCCTTAGTGCGGCTTCGGCGGAGGAAAGATGATGGCGCGCGACATTCTCGTCGGTGATAACCGCGGCCTTGGCGCGCGGGCGAAGGGCGGCGACGCGCGCGCCGAGCGAAGCAATCAGGCCGCGCCCGATGACAATGTCATAGCTGCGGTCGCCAAGCGCGACCTTGACAGTGGCCGGATCGGCGCGGAGCGGCACGGTCATGCGCCGGCCTTTCCCGACGGCGCGCCGAGAAACGCGGCGAGCGCTGTCATCATGTCGGCGACAATGGCATCATGGGAAACGTCGCTCGATTGCACGGTAAGATCGGCTAGCGCGTAAGTCGGTTCGCGCTCGGCAAGCAACACACGCAAAGTCTCGGCCGGGTCACCACTTTGCAACAGCGGCCGCTCGTTGCGTCGCTTACTAATGCGGCGCAACAGCACGTCGAGATCGGCGTTGAGCCAAATCGAGACGCCTTTCGTGCGGATCGCGTTGCGCGTGTTTGGATTCATGAAAGCGCCGCCACCGGTTGCCAGCACCTGCGGGCCGCCTTCCAAAAGCCGCGCAATCACGCGCGCTTCGCCGCTGCGGAAATCGGCCTCACCGTGGCGGGCGAAAATGTCGGCGACGCTCATGCCGGCGGCCTTCTCGATTTCGCTGTCGGCGTCGACGAACGGCATGCCGAGCCGTGCGGCGAGTCGGCGCCCGACTGACGATTTGCCGACGCCCATCATGCCGACGAGAACCACCGACCGGCTTCCCAGCCCGGCCAGAATGCCGGCCGCCTCTGCGTCGCTTTGTATTGCAACATCAGCCATTTAAACTACATCCGCTGTCGTCTTCCAGCCACGTAACGCCGCCTATATGCCGGGACCGGCCGACTTGCCAGGCCGGACCGAACATGATCGTACTCGCTACTGTTCACCGGCACCAATGGGATGAGCGCGAGCGTCTAACAATGCCGAGTCTGCTTCGCTTTCTCGCCGTGGTCGCCGTGATCTGCGCGCTCGTCTATAGCGGCATCTACGCGCTCGCGCATTTCGTGCAACCTAAGCCGCGCGAGATCTCGATTACGATCCCGCCGGACAAATTCTTCAAAAACCGCTGAGGGCGCCGACAATGGTTGGCAAAGCGGCTCGGCGAACGGCGCGCACGGCAAAACCGCCCGACCAGCGACTGACCGCGCTGTTTCTCGACATGCTGGCGGCCGAGCGCGGCGCCGGGAAGAACACGCTCGCGGCCTATACCCGCGATCTTGACGATTTCGCCGCCTATCTCGGCTCCGCCCGGCGTTCGGTCACGACCGCCACCACCGACGACGTGCGCGCCTATCTCGGCGAACTGATGCGGCGCGGCATGCAGGCGGCGACCGTCGCACGCAAGCTGTCGGCGATCCGCCAACTTTACCGATTTCTCTATACCGAAGGCCGGCGTAAGGACGACCCGGCCGCCGTGCTGCAAGGTCCGAAGCGCCCCCGCACCTTGCCGAAAACTCTGACGCTTGCCGAAGTGGATCGGTTGCTGAAAGCGGCCGGCCGGTCCGAGCCGAAAGCTTCGCCCGCAGCGCGGCTGCGCGCTGCGCGTCTGGCTTGCCTGGTCGAGCTTCTCTACGCCACCGGGTTGCGCGTCTCCGAACTGGTGGCGCTGCCGGTATCCGCCGCGCAGCGCGACGCGCGCGTCATCATCGTGCGCGGCAAGGGCAACAAGGAACGGCTGGTTCCGCTGAACGACGCTGCCAAACGGGCGATGGCGGACTATCTCGCGCAACTCGCGTTGATGCGTGGGCCGGGCGACGTCGGATCGAAATGGCTGTTCCCGTCTTTCGGCGAGGCCGGTCACCTCACCCGCCAGCACTTCGCCCGCGAGCTGAAGACGCTCGCCGCCGCCGCCGGATTACGGGCGGCGCAATTGAGCCCGCACGTGCTGCGCCACGCTTTCGCCAGTCATCTCCTGCACAATGGCGCTGATCTGCGCGTGGTCCAAACGCTGCTCGGCCACACGGACATCTCAACCACGCAAATCTACACCCACGTGCTAGAGGAGCGCCTAAAAAGCCTGGTTCGCGATTTGCATCCTTTGGGCGACGTGAATAATTGATTGATGAACATTCGGTAGAATTGCGTGATGCGCTCCTATCTCGACTTTGAAAAGCCGGTGGCCGAGCTCGAGGCCAAGATTGAGGAAATGCGCGCGCTGCAAACCAGCGGCGACGCCATTGCCATCGGCGAAGAAATCAACCGGATCGAGAGCAAAGCGGATCAGGCGCTCAAGGAACTCTATGCCGGGCTGACGCCCTGGCAGAAGACGCAGGTGGCGCGGCATCCGCAGCGGCCGCACTGCCTCGACTATATCGCCCAACTGATCGCCGATTTTGTTCCGCTCGCCGGCGACCGTACTTACGGCGAGGACGCCGCCATCGTCGGCGGCTTCGGCCGCTTCCGCGGCGAAAGCGTTTGCGTGATCGGCCAGGAAAAAGGCGCGGACACCGACAGCCGCCTCAAGCACAATTTCGGCATGGCGCGGCCGGAAGGCTATCGCAAAGCGGTGCGGCTGATGAATATGGCCGATCACTTCGAAATCCCAGTGATCGCATTGGTCGACACCGCGGGCGCTTATCCTGGCATCGGCGCGGAAGAACGCGGCCAGGCGGAAGCGATCGCGCGCTCGACCGAAGCGTGCCTGCGCATTGGCGTGCCCAACATCGCGGCGATCATCGGCGAAGGCGGTTCGGGCGGCGCGATAGCAGTCGCCACCGCCAACCGCGTGATCATGCTCGAGCATGCGATCTACAGCGTGATCTCGCCCGAGGGCGCGGCCTCGATCCTGTGGCGCGATACCGCCAAGGCGCAAGAGGCGGCGTCGAGCATGAAAATCACCGCCCAGGATCTGATGCGCTTCGGCGTCGTCGACACCGTCGTGCCGGAACCAACCGGCGGGGCGCATCGCGACCCGGCCGCAACAATCGCCGCCGCCGGTGAAGCGATCGGCGAGGCGCTCGGCGAATTACAAGGTCTCGATCCGGCGACGATCGTGCGCTTGCGTCGCGAGAAATTCATGGCGATCGGCCGGTCGCTCGGCTAGGCGTTCGCCGCGGTTCCCGCCGGCGATTTTCATCCGCCACAATCGCGCCCGGATTGATCCCCTGCAGGAGGCGCGCCGATGCGGAGTGCCGGACGTTCCAGCAAGCAGCCCTCACCCGCATAAAGCGCTGGTTTTAACGGCCGAATCTGCGAAAATTTACCTTAAGTTCAGGCCCGCCATGGTCCACCTCTTTAGCGCCGGAACGGTCGGCTTGCGAAAGCCACCTTGGAGGGATAACGATTGTCACGCGATGGCACCGGGACCGGCCGTCGATCGGGGAGTTCCAGTTTGAACCGCGCCAGCCTGCGCCGCGCGCTGATGGTATCGGCGGTTGTTGCCGCCGCACTGACGCTCGCCGGCTGCTTCAGCGAAGATTCCTACGAACTGCCCACCCGCGCGATGAAAGAATTGTCGCCGCAGATGGTGGCAATGCTCGAACAAAAAAATATGCCAAAGGATTCCCCGATCCTTGTGCGCATCTTCAAGGAAGAATCCGAACTCGAAGTCTGGAAGCAGGATAACACCGGCCATTTCCAGATTTTGAAGGTCTATCCGATTTGCCGCTGGTCGGGCGATCTCGGCCCGAAGGTGCATGAAGGCGACCGGCAGGCGCCCGAGGGCTTCTACACCATCACGCCCGCTTTGATGCAGCCGAACTCGAATTACTACCTCGCAATCAACACCGGCTTTCCGAACGCCTTCGACCGGGCGAACGATCGCCATGGCGCGTTCCTGATGATCCACGGCGACTGCTCGTCGCGCGGATGCTACGCGATGACCGATGAGCAGATCGGCGAAATTTATTCGCTGGCGCGCGAATCGTTTCTCGGCGGCCAGCAGTCGTTCCAGATCCAGGCCTATCCGTTCCGCATGACGCCAGCCAATCTCGCGCGTCACCGCAACAATCCGAACATCGCCTTCTGGAAGACGATTAAGGAAGGCAACGACCACTTCGAGGTGTCGCATCTCGAACCCAAGGTCGACGTCTGCAACAAGCATTACGTGTTCGACGCTGTGCCGCCCCCGAACTCATCGAAGGCGCTCACTTTCAGTCCGACCGGGCACTGCCCGCAATTCGTGGTGGCGCCGGACATCGCTGGACCGGCGCGGGAGAAGGAACTCGCCGACAACGCCCAGTACGCGTCGTTGGTCAAAGCCAATGTCGCGATGGCGCCGGTTCATTCCGGCATCGATGGCGGTATGAATCGAGTGTTCCTCGCGCAGGTTGGCGGCAACCTCCCGCCGGCGCGCGTTCCGCCGCCCGACACGCTGCCGCAACAGCCGCCGCCGGTAGGAACCGCCGACAACAACGGCCAGCCGTCGCTGGCCAGCCGCTTGTTCGGCGGCTTTTTCGGCGGCAACAGCGCGCCTGCGCCGACGCAGGTTGCCGCGACCGATATGGGGACCAAGGAACGCGGCACCGACGCCGCCAAGCCCAAGCCGTCACACAGCGGGACGACGGTCGCGAGCGCAAGGCCGAAGGCAAGCGAGAAGCCGGCAGAGAAGATGGCCGAGCCGCGTCCGGCGGAACCGGCAAAAGCGGCGCCACAAGAAACCGCCGCCGCGAAACCGAAGCCCGCACCGCAGCAGCAGGAAGCCAACGCCGCACCGCCGCCGACCGGCGGCGCCGTCCTGAAGGGCGGGCAGCCGCCCGTCGCCGCCGGCAGCTTCGACAGCCGCTGGAGCGGATTGCAGTAATCAAACGGCCGCGCTTACGCGTATCGTCCGTGACAATGCTTGTATTTCTTGCCTGAACCGCAAGGGCATTGCTCGTTGCGGCCGACTTTGCCCCAACTTTTCGGATCTTGCGGATTGCGCGGCGCAACGGCGGCGCTTTCACCGGCGGTGCCGATGCCATGGCGCGCCAGCGTCTCGGCGCCGGCCATCGCCAACGCCATTTCGTCTTCCCCGGTGCTCGGATCGATCTTGTGCCCGGCCATGGCCGGCAGCGGCGCCGGCGGCTGATCGGGCGGCGGCGCCGCCTGGATTTCCACGCGCATGAGCTGCGCCGTCACCGCCTCACGCAAATTCTGGCTCATCGCCTCGAACAAGGTGAAGGCTTCGGCCTTATATTCGTTAAGCGGATCGCGCTGGCCGTAGCCGCGCAGACCGATCACTTGGCGCAGATGGTCGAGCATGACCAGGTGCTCGCGCCAGAGATGGTCGAGCGTCTGCAACAGGATCGACTTCTCGACATAGCGCATGACGTCAGAGCCCCATTGCGCGACCTTGGCGGCCATATGCTCGTCGGCGCGGCGCTCGATGCGGGTAAAAATCTCCTCATCGGCAATGCCTTCTTCCTTGGCCCATTCGTCGACCGGCAGATCGAGCCCCAGCACGCGCTTGAGCTCTTCCTTCAGGCTGGCAGTGTCCCACTGCTCCGGATAGGCGTTTTCCGGCACGTGCTTGGCGACCAGATCGTCGATCGCGTTGTGCCGCATATCGGCGACGATTTCCGCCGTCGCCTCATCGTTCATCCATTCGACGCGCTGGTCGAAAATGACCTTGCGCTGATCGTTCATCACGTTGTCGAACTTGAGGATGTTTTTGCGGATGTCGAAGTTGCGCGCCTCGACCTTCTGTTGCGCCTTTTCCAGCGCCTTGTTGATCCAGGGATGGATGATCGCCTCGTTTTCCTTCAAACCCAGCTTGGTCAGCATGCCATCGAGCTTGTCGGTGCCGAAAATGCGCATCAAATCGTCTTCAAGCGAGAGGAAGAATTTGGAATGGCCGGGATCGCCCTGGCGTCCGGAGCGGCCCCGCAGCTGATTGTCGATGCGGCGGCTTTCATGCCGCTCAGTGCCGAGCACAAAGAGCCCGCCGGCCTTTAGCGCCACGTCCTTCAGCCGCGCAACCTGCGCGCGAATTTCGGTGGCGCGCGGCGTCCGGTCGCGCTCGCGCATATCCTCGATGTGGCCCAGCTCCTGCCGGATGCGCATGTCGGCATTGCCGCCGAGCTGAATGTCGGTGCCGCGGCCGGCCATGTTGGTGGCAATGGTGATGGCGCCGGGCACGCCCGCCTGCGAGATGATTTGCGCCTCCTGCTCGTGGTAGCGCGCATTGAGAATGGCGAACACCTTCGCCTTCGAGGCGTTGTCGCCGGCATACAGCGCGGCGAACGCATCCGGATCGGAAAAATCGTGCTGTTCCCAGCCCTTCTGGCGCAGCATCTCGGCGAGTTGTTCGGATTTCTCGATTGACGTGGTGCCGACCAGAACCGGTTGGCCGCGTTGTTTACAATCTTCAATCAGCGCGATGACCGCGCGGTATTTCTCCGCCGAGGTCCGATAGACCTCGTCATCGTCGTCGAGTTCGGATCATCGGCATGTTGGTTGGGATTTCCAGCACCTCGAGATTATAGATGTCGAGAAATTCGTCAGCCTCGGTCGAGGCCGAGCCGGTCATGCCGGCCAGCTTGTCGTACATGCGGAAATAATTCTGGAACGTGATCGAAGCGAGCGTCTGGTTCTCCGGCTGAATCGGCTGCCGTTCCTTGGCTTCGAGCGCCTGATGCTGGCCTTCCGAATAGCGCCGCCCGGGCATCATGCGGCCGGTGAACTCGTCGATGATGACGACCTCGCCGTTGCGCACGATGTAGTCCTTGTCGCGCTGGAAAAGCTTGTGGGCGCGCAACGCCTGCTGCACGTGATGCACCAGCGAGACGTTCTCGATGTCGTAAAGCGAGTCGCCCTTGAGCAGACCGGCCTGGCGCAGGCCCTGCTCCATCTTTTCCATGCCGACTTCGGTGAGTGTGACGGTGCGCTGCTTCTCGTCGACCTCGTAGTCTTCGTTGTCGAGCCTCGGAATGAAGGCGTCGATGGTGTTGTAGAAGTCCGAACGGTCGTCGAGCGGGCCGGAGATGATCAGCGGCGTGCGCGCTTCGTCGATCAGGATGGAATCGACTTCGTCGACGATGGCGTAGACATGCCCGCGCTGGACCATGTCCTCAAGCCGGTACTTCATGTTGTCGCGCAAATAGTCGAAGCCGAGCTCGTTGTTGGTCCCGTAGGTCACGTCGCAGTCGTATTGCTTCTTGCGCTCCGGATCGTCGAGGCCGTGAACGATCACGCCGACGGTCAGCCCGAGGAATTTGTAGATCTGGCCCATCCATTCGGCGTCGCGCTTGGCCAGATAGTCGTTGACGGTGACGACGTGGACGCCGCGGCCAGCGAGCGCGTTAAGATAGACCGGGAGCGTCGCGACCAGCGTCTTGCCTTCGCCGGTCTTCATTTCGGAAATCTTGCCCTCGTGCAGCACCATGCCGCCGATCAGCTGGACGTCGAAATGGCGCTGGCCGAGCGTACGCTTTGAAGCCTCGCGCACGGTAGCGAAGGCCGGCTCCAGAATGTCGTCGAGCGTCGCGCCTTCGGCGACCTGTTTTTTGAAATCTTCGGTACGCGCGCGCAGCGCCTCGTCGGATAACCGCTCGAGTTCCAGTTCAAGCGCGTTGATCGCCTCGACGCGCGGCCGGTAGGCACGGATGCGCCGGTCGTTTGCGGAACCGAACAGCTTGCGGGCAACACCGCCGATCATCGAATCTTCCTTCCCTGTGCGGGCTGAGCCAGCGGACGCTTCGACTGGCGATCGGCACGCGTCCAACCGGCGGCAAATGCAGGGTTATTTTGGCTTCTGCAAGGCGGCATGGGTGCGTGAAATACTGTGCGAGACATAGGAGGGGGTGAGTTTCCTGTCAATGCAACGCCACCCCTCACGCGCTCGTTAAATCCCCCGCCGAATCGGCCATTGCCAAGTACGGACGATTGGGCGAGTGTCCGCGCCAACAAGCCGCGCCGAAGCGCGGCGTTTTACCCATCCCTGCAAAGGAAGAGCGATCCATGGTCTGCACTCGCCTGTCCGTCCGCCGCGCGCTTTTGACGCTTGGCTTGGCCGCACTGGTTTCCGCTCCGTTCGGCGCGATAACGGGCGTAGCCCGGGCGCAGGACAAAGATGCGGTGGTCGCCCGTGCCAACGGCGTCGATATTCACGAAAGCGATGTCACATTCGCGGAACAGGAGATCGGCGGCAACATTCCGAATATGCCGCCGCCGCAGAAGCGCGAGTATCTGATCAACTATCTCATCGACGTGATCGTGCTATCGCAGGCTGCCGGACAGCAGAAGCTGGCCGATCGCCCGGACGTCAAGCACCTGCTCGCCTTCGATCACAACCGGCTTTTGATGGAAGCGCTGTTGCAGGATGCCGGCAAAGCCGCGCTGTCGGACGCGGCCGAGCACGCGGTCTACGACGAGGCCATCAAGCAGGCAAAGAGCGAGCCCGAAGTGCACGCGCGCCACATCCTCGTGCCGACCGAGGAGGAAGCCAAAGCGATCGTTGCGCAATTGAAGGGCGGCGCCGACTTCGCCACACTGGCGAAGGAAAAGTCGAAAGACCCAGGCGCGGCGGACGGTGGCGATCTCGGCTACTTCACCAAGGACCAGATGGTGCCCGAATTCGCCGACGCCGCCTTCAGGCTCGACAAGGGACAGATTTCCGATCCGGTAAAAACACAATTTGGCTGGCACATCATCGAGGTCGAAGACAAACGCGTCAAGCCGACCCCGACCTTCGAACAGGTCAAACCGCAGATCGAGAATTACGTCGCCCACCGCGCGCAGACGGAACTGGTCGACAATCTGCGCAAATCGGCGACCGTTGAGCGCCTCGACAAGCCGGCCGCTGCTGACCCCTCGCTCAACCCCGCGGCGCCGTCGAAAAAGTGACCGCAGGTCGTGCCCGGCCTTGTGCCGGGCATGACGAACGCATGAGTTCGCCGGTGTCCTCTTCAATCTCTCCGCTCGCGCCAGCGGCTTTTCCGGAAATGCCCCCGGTTGCCGGCGTGCGGCTCGCGACCGCTGCGGCCGGCATTCGCTATGCCGGGCGCGCCGACGTGTTGCTCGCGCTGTTCGATCCCGGCACCGCCGTCTCCGGCGTGTTCACGCGCTCCAAATGCCCTTCCGCCGCCGTGGACTGGTGTCGCGCTCGGCTTAAGGACGGCAACGCCGGCGTGCTCGTGGTCAACTCCGGCAACGCCAATGCGTTTACCGGTAAATCCGGCCGCGCCGCAACGAAGCTGACCGCCGACATTGCCGCCAAGGCCGCGCAATGCGCGCCAGGCGACATCTTCCTCGCCTCGACCGGCGTGATTGGCGAGCCGCTCGATGCGAGCAAATTCGCCGGCGTGATAGATCGGCTGGTCACCGACGCCGTGCCCGGCCAGTGGCGGAAGGCGGCCGAGGCGATCATGACCACGGACACGTTCCCGAAAGGCTCGGCCGCGCTGGTGCGGCTCGGCTCGAAAGCGGTGACGATTTGTGGAATCGCCAAGGGTGCCGGCATGATCGCGCCCGACATGGCGACGATGCTGTCATTCATCTTTACCGATGCACCGATCGCGCCGGCGGTTCTTAAGGCGCTCCTGCGCGACGGCGCTGAAGACACCTTCAACGCGATCACCATCGACGGCGACACCTCGACGTCCGATACCTTGCTCGCGTTCGCGACCGGTGCCGCAGCAGCGCAGGGCGTGGCGAAGTTCAAGCGCCTTTCCGATCCGCGCCTTGCGGCATTCCGCAAGGGTTTCAACGCGGTGCTTGCCGATCTTGCCGAGCAGGTGGCGCGCGACGGCGAAGGCGCGCGCAAGCTCATCGAGATCGTGGTCGAAGGCGCCAGGTCGAAAAAATCGGCGCGCCGTATTGCCCTGTCGATTGCCAACTCGCCGCTGGTCAAGACCGCTATTGGCGGCGAGGACGCGAATTGGGGCCGGGTCGTCATGGCGGTGGGCAAGGCAGGCGAGCCGGCCAACCGCGACCGGTTGTCGATCTGGTTCAACGGCATCCGCGTCGCCCACAAAGGCGCGCGCGATCCGGACTACGACGAAGCCACCGTCTCGGCGGCGATGAAGAACCCGGAGATCGCCCTGAAAGTAGCGCTGGGACTCGGCAGAGGCCGCGACCGCGTGCTGACTTGCGACCTGACCAAGGAATATATCGCCATCAACGGCGATTATCGCTCTTGACCGCTCCTTAACCATTGCGGCGAAAGCCGGAGGCTGCGCATGAGCACCAAACGTCCGTTAACCACGCGGTCAGTAGAGTGAACGCCGTCGTGAGCGCCAAGATCGTACTCATCGCCGCTTGTGCCCTCATCGACTCCGACGGCCGCGTGCTGATCGCGCAGCGTCCGCCGGGCAAATCGATGGCAGGACTTTGGGAGTTTCCCGGCGGCAAGGTCGAAGCCGGCGAACGGCCGGAAGTGAGCCTAATCCGCGAACTGAAGGAGGAACTGGGCATCGTCGTCAAGGAAGAGTGTCTCGCGCCGCTGACTTTCGCGAGTCATTCCTATCCCGACTTCCATCTGCTCATGCCACTTTATGTTTGCCGGCGCTGGGAAGGAATTGTCGAAGCACGGGAAGCGCAGAAGCTGAAATGGGTGCGGCCGAACGATCTGCGCAATTATCCAATGCCGCCCGCCGATGAACCGCTGATTCCACACCTCGCGACGCTTTTATGAGCAAGAGGCAGACGGCCATGTTCAGATCTTCGACACAGGCGATGGTAACCTCACTCCGGCGTTTTACGCGCGACGAATGCGGGGCGACGTCGATCGAATATGCGCTCATTGCTTCCGGCGTCTCCATTGTGATCGTCGGCACGGTTGCGACGCTCGGCTCCAACGTCGAGACCATGTACAGCGTGGTCGCGACGGCGTTGAAATAACATCGTCGGCTAACGTTCGGCCTTCTCACCAGTCGATATTTCACGCGTTCCGAGCGCGTCGGCGAGCCGCGTCTTCGCCGAGCCGGGTCGGAGCGGCCGTTGCTGGCTCGGATGCGGCGCCCAGCCCGACAGCCAGACGACCTCGAACGTGACGCGAATACGCCCATCATCATCGGCAAAGCGCTCGCGGTAAACATCGGCCATGCGCATCAGCGTCGTGCGCCGAAGCGGCACGCGGCGGCGGTCGATCAGCGGGTTTGTGGCGCCCATGCGGCGCAGATCGTGCATCAACGCGAAGACTGAACCGTAGCGCACCGTAATCCGGTCGATGTCGGTAACCGGCAGGGCGAAGCCCGCACGCTGCAACAGCGTGCCCAGATCGCGCAAGTCGGCGAACGGCGCAACCCGCGGCGAGGCACCGCCTTCGATCTCGCTCTCGGCCGCGGCAAATGCTTGCCGGAGCTCGGTCAGCGTCTCGCCGCCGATCAGCGCGGCGAGAAACAATCCATCAGGCTTGAGCGCGCGGCGAATTTGCACAAGCGTCCCAGGCAGGTCGTTGACGAATTGCAGGGCCAGCGCCGAAACCACCAGTTCGAAGGCGGCGTCGCGAAACGGCAGCGCTTCCTCGTCGGCGGCGACGGATAACGCGGCGCGCGCACAACCCGTGGCCGGCAACGTGTTGGCGGTAACGATTGTGTCGATCGAACCAAGGCGGATGAGCGCGGCGCGCAGCGCGTCGCCAGGCGTCGCCAGATCGAGCGCAAGCGGAAACCGCCGCAACACCGCAGCCAAGCGCTCGGTGAAGTCGGCGGCGGTCCGGTCGAGCAGAAACGTCGCCGGCTCCAGGCCGGCCGCGCGGCGACGGCGTGCGCGGAGAAGGCTTCGGTCAAAAATGAGCGGGCCTGGCAATGCCGGAATCTCTGCCATATTCTATTGTCTCACCGCCGCGTCCCGCCGCCAACGCAGGATGAAAGTGACGAAGGGGGGCATCGGGCGCTGGCGTAAGGCATGGGGAATGTGATCGGCGACACGACAACCGTCACGTTCGCGGCGCGTGGCGTCGCGCGGCGGGCATGGTGCGTTCGCTCTGGCGCGCCACGCTCGATCTCGCGTTGCCGCGGCTCTGCCCGGCCTGCCGTGCGCCGGTCGAGGGTGAGGGCCTTTGCCCCGCGTGCTCGTCGAAGCTGTCCTTCATTACGTGTCCCTATTGCGAGCGGCTCGGCGTTCCCTTCGTCTACGACCCGGGACCAGGCATCTTGTCGATGGAGGCAATCGCCAACCCGCCGGCCTATCAGCGCGCGCGCGGCGTTCCGCTTCGATGAGATTTCGCATGTCGTGAAATACGGCGACCGGCTCGATCTGGCGCCGATGATGGGGCGCTGGCTGGGCCAGGCCGGCTGCGAGCTTCTCGCCGGCGCGGACGCGCTCGTTCCGGTGCCACTGCATTGGCGGCGGCGATGGTCGCGGCGCTTCAACCAATCGGCCGTACTGGCGGCGGCGGTTTCCAAAACGAGCGGCGTGCCGGTCGCCGCCGCCGCGCCCCAGCGCGTAAAGCCCACCGCTCAGCAGATGGGCCTGTCGCGCAGCGAGCGCGCGGCAAACGTGCAGGGCGCATTCCGGGTGCCCCCGGAAGGCAAAGCCGCCGTCGTCGGCCTTCGGCTTGTTCTGGTCGACGACGTGCTGACCTCGGGCGCCACTGTCGAAGGCTGCGCCAAGGCGCTGTTGCGCGCCGGCGCCGCCAATGTCGATGTGCTGGTGTTTGCCCGGGTTGCCGACCCGGTATGAACGTCCATATAAGGAAGTGCCGGATTAACGGGCCGTTATGACTTCTGTCGAAATCTATACGCGGGAATTTTGCCAATATTGTCATTGGGCAAAGGAACTGCTTTCCCGCAAGGGTGTGAGCTTCCGTGAGATCAACGTCACGGAGAATTTGCAGATGCGCCAGGAAATGATCGAGCGCGCCAACGGCGGCACAACCTTTCCGCAAATCTTCATCGGCTCGGCCCATATCGGCGGCTGCGATGAACTTTATGCGCTCGAGGAAGCCGGTGAGCTCGACACGCTGCTCGCGCCCGGCGAAAGCCAGAAGCCATGAACGCGCCGTCACCTGCGGGCTTCAAGGTCGGCCTGGTACAAATGCGCTCCGGCGTCGACCCGCAGGCCAATCTCGCGACCGCGCTTACGTTGATTGAGGAGGCGGCGTGCGCCGGCGCGGCCTACGTGCTGACGCCGGAAATGACCAACATCATGGAGGTCAAGCGCGACCGGCTGTTCGCCGCCATCGCTGACGAGGAAGCCGATCCGACGCTCGCCGCCCTGCGCGACGCCGCGCGCAAACGCTCGATCTACGTTCATATCGGCTCGCTGGCGGTGAAGGTTTCGCCCGACAAGGCCGCCAACCGCTCATTTCTGATCGATCGCCGCGGCGACGTGATTGCGCGCTATGACAAAATTCACATGTTCGATGTCGATCTGGCAAACGGCGAGAGCTACCGCGAATCCCGGAACTACCGTCCCGGCGATCTGGCGGTTGTGGCCGACTTGCCATGGGGGCGTCTCGGCGTCACCGTTTGCTACGACTTGCGCTTTCCAGCACTTTATCGCGCGCTCGCAGAGGCCGGCGCCTCGTTCTTCTCCATTCCGTCGGCTTTCACCCGGCAAACCGGCGAAGCGCACTGGCATGTCCTGATCCGCGCGCGTGCGATCGAAAACGGCGCGTTCGTGTTCGCGGCCGCCCAGGGCGGTAAGCATGAGAATGGACGCCAAACCTTCGGCCATTCGCTGGTCGTCGACCCATGGGGCACGGTCCTGGCCGAGGGCGGAACTGAGCCGAAACTCATTCTCGCCGAGGTCGATCCCGCGCAAGTCGCCGCCGCCCGTGCGCGCATTCCGTCGCTGCGTCACGGTAGGCGCTTCGAAGTCATCGAGCCGATGGCCGAGCCGACGCATCTGCGCGCCGTGCGGGGACCATTATGATCCGCTACGCCCTGCATTGCGACAAAGGCCACGAATTCGAAAGCTGGTTCGCCAACTCGGCCGCGTATGCCAAGCAGGCAAAGCGCGGGCTCGTGGCGTGCCCGATTTGCGGCTCAGCCAAAGTCGAGAAGGCGATCATGTCGCCGCGATTGAGCCGCGGCGAGACGCCCGTGCGGCCACAACCCCCACCAGCACCGTCAGTGGCGCCGGCGACCGCCAAGGCGCCAGTCGCGATGATGTCGCCGCCCGAACGCGAGCTGCGCAAAAAGCTCAAAGAGCTGCGCGAGCACATCACCAAAAACGCGGATTATGTCGGCGCCGGCTTTCCCGAACAGGCGCGCAAAATCTACTATGGCGAAGTCGAGCGCCGCTCGATCTACGGTGAAGCCTCGCCGGAAGAGGCGAAAGAGCTGCACGAGGAAGGCATCGAGTTCCACCCGCTGCCGATCCTGCCCGACGAGTTCAATTAGTAGGCCGTGACTGGCAGCCAACGGCGCATGCCCGTCGCCTGCAGATAATTAGGCGGCATAAATAAAATTATTGCATAAAATTCAGCGGGTAGAAGACGAGGTCGAGTGTCCTCCACTGCTTGTATTTATCCGCCGGGAGCATCGTGTAGGGTTGGCATTTCGTCAGCGCGTTGATTGCGCTCTGCATCACCGCCCGCTCCTGCGGCGACGTGACCGGCTCGAGCAATTGGGGCGGCGCTCCCAGCGTTCCGTCGCGGTTGAGAGAAACACGCAGCATGACACGGACCTGATCGCTGGCATCGACTCCAACCGCCCGGTCCGAGCAGGAGCTGACGCGTTCGCGGAACGCCAGTGTGAAATCGTACCCGGCCTTATTGGTGTTGACAGGCGGAGCGGCGAAACCGCCGCCGAGCGGTCCGCCCATCATCGCAAGCTGTGCCAATTGCTCGGCGGTGTCCGGCTGATCCGGTGTTTCCTCGGATTTCGGCTGGGGCGGCGCAGGCGGGGGCTCCGACGCCTGGACATGGGCCACTTCAGACTGAGCTAGCTCGGCCCTCGCTACTTCAGGCTGTGGCGGCAAAGGCTGGGTCGCCATGCGGGCCTCTTCCTGGCGTTTCGAACGCCGTTGCTCCTGTTGCGGCGTTTGGGCAGCCGGTTTAGGCGGTGGTCGGGCGTCTACACTCGCATTACCGGGCCTGAGCTGCATTGGGGACCCGGACGAGTGCAGGTCGGACGGCGTGCCCTCGAACCGCGGTGCTTCATCCGGCGGCACGATGTCGACCACCATTGCATCCGGCGGAATTGCCTGAGACGGATTCGCTCCGACCAAGTGCAGCCCCATCATCAGCACCGCAACATGGCCGATGACTGAAACGACAACTGCGGGACGAATGAAGCGCTTCAATCCGATCATTTCGCGTCGTGTCAAAAACCGCGGCAACGTGTTTTCATCATATCTGGTCCTGCAAAAGGCTGTCCGTCATATTTTTGGTTTATTTGTGGGCGGTCACCGCCTGTCCCACCCCGAATAGCGCGCCTCAATAAGCCCACAGCAACAAACCGACGCCGGCGATGACCAGCAGCATGCCGGCCGCCTCGCGCGCCGTGGTCTTTTGCCCAAAGGCAAAACGGGCGGCCATCTGCGCAAACAGCACTTCGACCAGCGCCAGGGTGCGCACGCTTGCCGCCGTGGCGAGCGCGAAAGCCAGGAACCAGAATTGTGAGGCAAGCGCCCCCATGAAGCCGGCGAACAACGACGGCTTCCACGCACGCATAATGGCAAACATCACCGTCGGATTGCGCAAGGCGAGGTAAAGCGACAACAAGACTGCCTGCATGGCGATGCCGACGGCGAGCGTGAATGTTGCCGCCATGACGAAATTCGGCAAAGCAAGGCTGAGAATGCCGCCGCGATAGCCGATCGACGACAGGGCAAACATCGCGGCCGAGGCAAGTCCGATCAACGTCGGCCTGATGCCTCCGACCATGCCGGCCGGCTTCGTCGACATCAGTATCACGCCGCCGGTAGCGACGACGATCGCCGTGAGCATCGGCCAGGTCAGCTTGTCGCCGAGAAAGACCAATCCGAACAGGGCCACCTGGATCGGTTCGGTTTTGAGATAGGCAATGGTGATGACGAACGAGCGCTCGCTCATTGCCGCGAGCATCAGCGCGGTGGCGGCGACCTGCGCCAGCGCGCCGACAATCGTCCACGGCCAAAAAATCAGCCCCGGCCATGGCGGCGGCGATCCGCTCGCGATCATCACGCCGGCGAGAAAGACAAGCACGAACGGAAAGCCGAACAGAAACCGCACATGCGTGGCGCCGACCGTGCCGAGGCTCACGGTCAATTCGCGCTGCATGGCATTGCGCGCGGTCTGGCCGATTGCGGCAATGACGGTGAAAATGGCCCAGAGCCAGGGAAAAATAATCACGTGACCGTTACGCCGCTTTCCCCGCGGCCACCATGTAGTTGACGTCCATGTCGGCTGCGAGCTGCCAGCGGTCGGCTAGCAAATTGTAGACGACGCCGGTTTCGCCGACGATACGCAGACCGCTGTGCTCGAGCGCGGCCGCAAGCTCGCCAGGCGTTACGAACTTGTCCCATTGATGGGTGCCGCGCGGCAGCCAGCGGAGAATATATTCGGCACCGACGATCGCGAACGCAAAGCTCTTGGCGGTGCGGTTGAGAGTTGCGACAAATACCAAGCCACCCGCTTTCGCCAAAGCCGCCGTCAAATCCACGAACCGGCCGACGTCGCTGACGTGCTCGATCACTTCCATGGCGAGAACGACGTCGAAGACCTCGCCGGTTTCCGCAAGCGTTTCGGCCGCGGTGGCGCGATAATCGATTGCCAGCCCGGATTGCTCCGCGTGGCAGCGAGCGACCGCGATGTTGCTTTCCGACGGATCGGCACCGGTCACGGAGCCACCAAGCCGCGCCAGCGGCTCGCTCAAAATACCACCCCCGCAGCCGATATCGAGAATCCGCAGGCCCGCGAAGCTGTCGAGCCGTTTCGGATCGCGGCCGAAATGCGCCGCGGCGCGGTCGCGGATGTAAGCGAGGCGCACCGGATTGAACTTGTGCAAGGCGGCCATCGGCCCCTGCGGATCCCACCATTGGCCCGAAAGGCGCGAGAAGCGCGCGACCTCTTCGCGATCCACAGTGCCGGCTTCCGTTCGTGCTCGATCCATGCGCGGCACACTAGAGCCTCGCCGCACACAGGCCAATCACCTTCGCGGGGTGCCGCCCACGTGTCGAACGGCAATCGCGTGGGTTGCAGTCGCGCGCCGCTTGGACGAGGATGTTTTGATAACTGCATTTGCGCCGACAAGAACGAGGAGGGAACCACAATGAGAAAGATTATCTGCGGTCTTGCCGGACTGGGCCTGGGGCTCGCCGCCGCCTCGGCTAATGCACAGGACACCGTCAAGATCGGCATCATCAATCCATATTCCGGGCAGTTCGCTGACACCGCCATCCAGATGGACAACGCCATCAAGCTCTACGTGAAGCAGCACGGCGACACGGTAGCCGGCAAGAAGCTCGAATTTATCCGTAAGGACGTCGGCGGCGTTGCACCGGATCTCGCCAAAAGACTGGCGCAGGAGTTGGTGGTGCGCGATCGCGTCGACATACTTGCCGGCTTCGCGCTGACGCCAAACGCGCTCGCCGCCGGCGACGTTTCCGCGGAAGCCAAGAAGTTCATGGTGGTCATGAACGCGGCCACCGCAATCATCACCACAAAATCCCCGTACATCGCCCGTACCTCCACGACCACGCCGCAGCTCAATCAGACCTTTGGCACGTGGGCCGCCAAGCACGGCATCAAGACGGCCTATACTATGGTTTCCGATTACGGACCCGGCATCGATGCCGAGAGTTCTTTCCACACCGGCTTCAAGGAGGCGGGCGGGGAAATCATCGGCTCGGTTCGTTTCCCGGTCGCCAATCCGGATTTCTCCGCCTTCGTGCAGCGCGCCAAGGATGCCAATCCGGACGCGATCTACATCTGGATTCCCGGCGGCGCACAGCCCGCCGCCGTCGGCAAGGCTTTGGCCGAGCGCGGTGTCGATCCTTTGAAGGTCAAGGTCATGGGCCAGGACTCGCTCACCTTCGAGAGCGCACTCAAGAGCATGGGCGACGTCGGCATCGGCATCCTTACGGTGTCGGACTACGACTTCAATCACCAGTCGCAGCTCAATCGTGAGTTCGTCAAAGCCTACAACGATGAATTTCACCGCAACCCCGACATTTATTCGATCGGCGGCTACGACGGCATGCATCTGATCTACGAGGCGTTGAAAAAGACGAAGGGCGAGGCTGACGGAGCCGCGCTGATCGCGGCCGCCAAAGGGATGGCATGGGAAAGCCCGCGTGGTCCGATTTCGATCGATCCGGACACACGCGACATCATCCAGACCGTCTATATTCGCCGCGTCGAGAAAATCGGTGATCAGCTGCTCAACGTCGAATTCGATAAAGTTGAGAAGGTCAAAGATCCAGTGAAAGAGCGGATGAAGAAGTAAACTTGGGCGTACTAGGTCTTTCGTCCATGCTTCCTCCCGTCTTCGGCGTCCTGTTCGACGGCCTTGCTTACGGCATGCTGCTGTTCCTGCTGTCGGTCGGGCAGTCGGTGACGCTGGGGATGATGAATTTCATCAATCTGGCGCATTGCAGCTTCGCGATGCTCGGCGGCTACCTCACCGTGGCGCTGATGTCGCGTTACGGCTGGCCGTTCTTCGCCACGCTGCCATGCACATTCGTCGTCGCCGCCGTCGTCAGCGTCGCATTCGAGCGAACGCTGTTTCGCCGCCTCTATCGTGCGTCCGAGCTCGACCAGGTGCTGTTGACCATCGGCATCGTTTTCATTTCGGTGGCAGTCGCGGCCTATATCTTCGGCACCGATCAGCAGCCGCTGCAACTTCCGCCCTATCTGCGAAGTTCGCTCACGTTCATGGGCATTCGTTTTGCGGTCTACCGGCTTATTCTAGTCGGGCTGGCATTGCTGATCACGCTGGCGCTGGTGTTCGGCCTGGAATTCACCCGCTTCGGCGCCCGCGTGCGTGCCGCCGTCGACAACGAACGCATGGCGCGCGGGCTCGGCATCGACGTCGATCGCACGTTCATGATCACGTTCGCACTCGGCAGCGGACTCGCCGGACTCGGCGGAGCGCTGGCTATCGAGATTGTCGGACTCGATCCGTCCTTTGCCTTCACCTATCTGGTTTACGTTCTGATCGTCGTCTCCGTCGGCGGGCTCGGCTCGATTTCCGGCGCCTTTGCCGCCGCCATCGTGCTCGGCATCAGCGACGTCGCCGGCAAATATTACGTTCCGCAACTCGGCGCATTCCTCATCTATCTTGTGATGATCAGCCTGTTGATGTGGCGGCCGCTCGGCCTGCTCGGGAAACGTTGATGGCGCTAAGCGAATTTACAATCGGTCCGCGGCTTTTTCTTGCCGCGCGAACGCGCTGGCGGCCGGCCGAGATCGTATTCTGGCTGGCGACGTTGCTGCCGTATTTTCTGTTCCCGAATTACCTCTCGCTCGCCAGCCAGATCGCCATCTCCGCGCTGTTCGCCTTGTCGCTCGATCTGATCCTCGGTTACGCCGGCATCGTTTCGCTGGGACATGCGGCGTTCTTCGGGATCGGCGCCTATACCGCGGGACTTTTGTCGAAATACGGCTGGGGAGAGCCTCTGAGCGGCCTGATCGTCGCTGCCTTCGCCGCTGGCGTCGTCGGCTATGCCACAAGCTTCGTCATCAGCCGCTTCCGGCATCTCGCCTTGATCATGCTCACGCTCGGTTTCGGGCTATTGCTGGCGGAGTTGGCCAACACCTTGGGCTGGCTGACCGGCGGCATGGACGGCTTGCAGGGCATCCACACCTGGAAGCTCCTCGGCACCTTCTCCTTCGACCTTTACGGCCGCGTCGCCTACGCCTATGCGCTCGCCATATTGTTCGTGCTTTTCCTGTTTGCGCGACGCCTCATTCACTCGCCGTTCGGCCTGTCGCTGCGCGGCATCCGCGAGAACTTCGTGCGTATGCCGGCGATCGGCGCTGCGAGCCGCGCACATATCCGCACGATCTACACCATTGCCGCCTGCATCGCCGGCGTCGCCGGCGCCTTGCTCGCGCAGACCACCGAGACGGTTTCGCTCGATTCGCTCGGCTTCGAGCGTTCGGCCGAGGTGGTGGTGATGCTGGTGCTCGGCGGTGCCGGCCGGCTTTACGGCGGCCTGGTCGGTGCGACCGTCTATATGATCGCCCGCGACCAGTTTTCCGGGGTAGTGCCGCAATATTGGTATTTCTGGATCGGCATTCTGCTGGTGACCGTCGTCGTCTTCCTGCCACAAGGCATTCTCGGCGGACTGGCCCGGTTAACCGCGCGCTGGAGCCGCGAGTGAGCGCGCCGGCATTGGCGACCCGCGGCCTCGCCAAGAGCTTCGGTTCGCTGGTCGTTGCCGGCGACATCGGAATCGAGTTGCCCAAGGGAGCGCGTTACGCGTTGATCGGCCCCAACGGTGCCGGCAAAACCACGCTGATCAACCTGATTACCGGGATGTTGCAGCCAGGCGCCGGTCGCATTTTCCTCGACGATGCCGATATTACCACGCTGCCGCCGGAGCAGCGCGTACGGCGCGGCCTGGTGCGCACCTATCAGATCAATTCGCTGTTTCCGCATCTCAGCGCTCTGGAATCGGTGACGCTTGCAGTATGCGAGCGCACGCGCGCAGCGCGCGTCTGGTGGCGGCAGCTCAACGCCTATCCGCAGGAAATCGACGAGGCTCACGATATTCTCCTCGCATTGAAGCTCGGTGCGGTGTGTCACCGCCTGACCCGCGAACTGGCTTACGGCCAGCAGCGGCTACTGGAGATCGCGCTCGCACTCGCCACCCGGCCGAAGGTGCTGCTGCTCGACGAACCGGCGGCGGGCGTACCGCGCGAGGAAAGCCGGGAGTTGTTCGCCGCCATCGCTGGGCTCTCGAGCGACATGACGGTGCTGTTCATCGAGCACGATATGGAGCTGGTGTTCCGCTTCGCCTCGCGCATCATCGTCATGGTCGGCGGACGCGTCCTGGTGCAGGGGCCGCCGCACGAGATCGCCAACGACCCGCAGGTGCGCGCGGTCTATCTCGGCAAGGCGCCGACGAGCGCGCTGCGGGATTTAGGCCATGGCTGAACCGCTGCTCGCATTCGACGACGTGCGCGCGGGATATGGCTCCGCGGTTGTGCTCGACGGCGTGTCGTTCACCCTGCCCGAGCGCGGCGGGCTCGCCGTGCTGGGGCGAAACGGCGTCGGCAAATCGACGCTCCTACTGACCATCATGGGCTGCACGCGGGTCAGCCGCGGCCATATTCGCTGGCGCGGCGAGGACGTCACTAGGCGGCCGCCGCATCGCCGCGCACTCGCCGGCATTGGCTGGGTGGCGCAGGAGCGCGAGATTTTCGCGTCACTCAGCGTCGAGGAGAATCTCACCGTGGCCGCGCGCGCCGGCCACTGGACGCTCGCGGCGGTTTACGACCTGTTTCCGCGGCTGGCCGAGCGCCGGCGCAATCTCGGCAACCAATTGTCCGGCGGCGAGCAGCAGATGCTGGCGATTGCGCGCGCGCTGATGACCAATCCGGGGCTGCTGTTACTCGACGAACCGCTTGAAGGCCTGGCGCCGATCGTGGTCGAGGAACTGGCGGCCGCCATCCGGCGCATGACCGCCGACGGGTCCAACGCGTTCATCCTGGTGGAACAGCATGCCGAGATCGCGCTGTCGTTGACCGAAAGCGCGCTGGTGATCGAGCGCGGCCGGGTCGTGCACAGCGGCGCATCGGCGGGTTTGCTCGCGGACCACGCCGCGCTCGATCGCCTTGTGGGATTGCGGTTGGCGGAAGCGTGAGCGCGCTAGGTGGAAACGACGAGCGCCGGCATCTCGATACCCATCGCTTGCGCCACCGCCGCAAGCTCGTGCCAAAGCTTCTCGGCGATCGGGATGCCGGATTTGCGGCGCGTGATCTCGGTACGGCTCGCTCGTTCGCCGGGCAACAGAATCTCCTCGACGCCATCCTGTCGCGGCAACGCCTTCAGCAGAGCCGCGAGCGTATCGGCGTCGTTTGAGAAATCCGCAAGCGGCCGGAAAGCGGCGATATCGACCGCAAGGATTGCGCTGTTTTGCGCGAAACTTCGGCGCTTCTGCGGACCGAGCGCCGGCGCCTGAATTGGCGCTGCCGCCAGAACGCTCGCCAGCATCTCAAACATCAAGGCGAGACCCGACCCCTTCGGGCCGCCGAGCGGCAGCAGGATTTCGGCCTTGCCCGGATCGGTGGTTGGTGCCCCGTCCTTGGTCAGGACCGTGCCGGGCGGCAATTGTGCGCCAGTCGCCAAAGCCTGCATGATTTTGCCGTTGGAGATCGTACTTGTCGCCATGTCGACCACGATCGAGCCGGCGCCGCTCGGCACCGCAATCGCGATCGGACTCGTTCCCAGGCTAGCGACACGCGCGCCGTGATAAGCGACGAAAGCGGGCCCGGCACCGACGATCAGCGCGGCGCAGCCGCGTTCCGCCATCCACTGCGCATAACGCCCGATCGCCCCGGTGTGCGTGGTCTCGCGCACCAGGCCGAAGCAAACGCCCGCTGTGCGCACCCGCTCGGCGGCGATGGCGATCGCCCGCACCATCGCAACCGGCCCAAAACCTCGGCCGCCGTCGATCACGAACGTCGCGGCGCGGTCGCGCAGCAGGCGCGGTTGTGCCTTGGGGTCGATTTCGCCGCGCTCGATCATCATCAGGTAAGACGGCAGGCGCGAGACACCGTGCCCGTCAACGCCGCGCAGATTGGCCCAGACCAGTCCATCGGCGACTGTACCGGCATCCGCCGCGCTCGCGCCCTTTGCCGTCAGCGCGTCGCGGATGAAGCGCGCCAGCTCTTCGTGGCTGACAACCTTCATGCGCGCGCCGGAAAGTAACGACCAAGCCAATCGCGCAGCAAGTTCCAGACGCGCGCGGAATTCTCGTTGAACAGAAAATGGTCGAGGCCGCTGAATAGATGCAGCTCGGCCGGCGCGCCCGCGCGCTTGAACAGCTCGATTGACTGCTCGGTCGGCGTCACCGAATCGTTGGCGGCGTGGATGAGCAAAAGCGGCCGCGGCGCGATGTCTCCCACTACCTCCTCGGCTCGGAAATCGAACATGCTCTGCGCGGTCTCGGCCGGAAACATCTCGACCGAGTTGGTTGCCAGCATTTGTACGTTCTGCTGCTCAAGATTCTGCCGCACGCGATCCGGAATCGGCACGATATCGGCGCGCGGCACCATCAGCGATTTGCCAGTCCGGGCGCAGTGCGCACGCCCCTCCGCCAGCATGGCGGTGAATTTCGCCCAGGCTTCGGGCGTGCGGTGCTGACCGCGGAATTTGCGCTCGCCGTGGCCCCAGCCGCCATTCGAAATGACCGCGGCAATGCGCGGATTGGTGCCGCCGGCATAGACCGCAACCGCGCCGCCGAAGCTCGATCCGATCACGCCGATGCGGTCGGGGTCGACGGCGGGATGGCGCGCCAGAAACTCGAGCGCGTGGCCGAGATCCTCCACCTGTTCAAGACAGATGACGCGGCCCAACTCGCCTTGGCTTTTGCCGCAGCCGCGCATGTCGAAGCGAAGCGTGACGTAGCCGAACTCGCTCAGCACCTTCGTTGGATGGATCACGCCGGCGGATTCGCAATTGCCGCCAAAGCCATGCAGGACAAGGAAGGCCGGGCGCCGCTCCGGTGTCCGCAATCCGGTCGGGACACCGAGCATGCCGTAGAGCTTCAGGCCCGCTGATGGAATACTGACCGCATCCTCGTGCATGTCGGCCAGCGTAGCATAACCAAGCGCGGTTCTAGCTCGCCACGAACAGGATCGCCGTGTCGCACCGCTCGAGCAACGCTGCGGCCATATTGCCGAAGAACAGCGTTTCGCCGGGACGGCGGGTGACACCAAGCACAAACAGATCGTAGCCGCAGCGCTCGGCTTCCTTGAGGATGGCATCGTCGGCCGCCACGTACAGCGCGCTCACCCGAGAACCACCTGTCCGCGCCAGCGCAAAGCCGGCCTCCGCCGCGCGGCGCGATACATCGGTGCCGTTGACCGGAATGAGAATTCTGCCAATCGGCTCGCCGCCGCTCTTTTCCCGGGTTGGTGAATGATTGGCCAAATTATTATCGCCGAATTCGGCGAGATCTGCGCGCATCACGCGACCGAAGTTCCCGCGTTCCGGCCGGCGCCGTTATGCATTTTCCGGCGGGCTCGATATGGCAGAATCTGGCGTCGGCCAGCGCTCGTGCGTGAGCGGCACAATCAAGCGCGTAGAGAAACCCTCGCGCGTGTACCTGGACTGCACTTCGCCGCTCATTTGCCGCTCGATGACCAGCCGGATCAAACGCCCACCGAATCCGGTCCGCCGCGGCCACCGCGCCCGCGGGCCATTGCGCTCGACCCAGTCGAAGGTGAGCGTCACGCCGCTCCGCGTTCGCGCCACCGACCAGCTCAGTTCAAGCCGGCCCTGCGCGCGCGACAGGCAGCCGTGCTTGACGGCGTTGGCGGCAAGCTCATGCAGGGCGGCGCTCAGGCTGAACGTCGGATCCGGATCGAGATCGACATCCGGCCCCCGCAGGTTGGTGCGATCGAGATACGGCCCAAGCGCGACGCGCACCAGCTCCGCAAGTGGCGTGGACTTCCAACCTGCTTCGGCGATCAGCCGATGTGCATTCGCCAGAGCGAGCACGCGGGCCTGATATTTGGCGGTCAGATCGGCCATGTTGCGTGAGTTTCTCGCGGTCTGCGAGAACAGCGCCAAAAGCTGGGAGAACAGATTGCCGGAGCGATGGCGCAATTCGCGGATCATCAGTTCGTGGCGCTGCTCCAATTGACGGCGGCGAATGGCGCCCGCGACCAGATTGGCAACCGCTGCAAGGAAAGAAATATCCTGCACGCTGAACCGGCGCGGCGTTTTGGTGCAGACGCCGAGCACGCCATAAGCGCGGCCGTCCTGCCCGGCGATGACCGTACTCATGCCGCTGACGCAGCCGTGATCGAACAGATATTTCGGCACGCCGAACCGCTTTTCGCTGGCAAAATCTTCAGTGACCACCGGCACAACGGCACCAAGAATGTGTGCCGCGTAGTCGTCGCGTTCTTTGGTCATCACGATCGAACCAATGCAGCCGGGTTTCCAGCCAAAGCCGGCCCGTAGCAGGAGATCGTTTCCGCCCGGGAGAAGCTCAAGCACCTTGACGAAATCGACCGGGAGCGTGAGCGCAACGGTGGAGACGACATCGTTGAGCAGCCGCTCGATATCGGTCTCCACTAATGCGTGCTCGCCGAGTTGCGCCAGCGCTTCCTGTTGCTTGGCCCGGTTGCGCAGTTCCTTTTGCAGCTTCACTTGTCCAGTAACGTCGTGACAGAGGCCGATCATGCGCGCGGCCGCGCCATCCTTCATCGTCACCGTGCCGGTCGCCTCGATCCAGATTTCCGGCTGTTGCTCGCGGGACGCGATGCGAAAGCGGACCTTGTAGAGGCCGCCGCTTCGCATCGCTCCGCTGATCGCCTCGAGAACCCGGGGGCGATCCTCGTCGTGAATGTTGTTTTCGAGAAAGGAATAGACGCCGTCGAACGTTCCGGGGGCGACGCCGGCAATAGATACAATATTGCTCCACCACGTCACAGTGTTGGTGGCGACGTCCCAAGACCAGATGCCGATCTCGCCCGTTTCAAGCGCCACGCAAACGGTCGCAAAATCCGGAAAGAATGCCTGCGGCGTTCGCCCAGTCACCCGGTCCGGTTGCTTGCTCGTTGTCCCGTTCGCCTCCGGCCTGTCCATACTCTCGCAATTCGGCCTCGACCCCGGCGGGGTCACGGCCACACGCCTGGAACTTCTAGGGAAAACGGCTGAGCGCGGTTTTCGGTTTCGCCGCGGCGGCGAAATACTGGCTGGCGATCGATCCCGGCCTGCGGTTAAGGCGCGGGTCACGTCAGTAGAGGCCAAACGACGTCGGGTTGGCGCTCCATTCGGCTTGCGGCGCCGGCCTGACCGCAATCCGTGCGGTCATAGCGCCACCTGGGCCCTCGATCGCTACGACCCTTTGATCATGGTCGCCGATGGCGATCGCGCGCTGATCGTTCGGCAGCACCACAACCTTGGTGCCGACGGCAACGCGGTCGTAAAGATCAATAATATCGGCGTCGAGCATGCGGATGCACCCGCTGGAAACATGCTTGCCGATCGACCCCGGATTGTTGGTGCCGTGGATGCGGTAATCGGTATTGCCGAGATAGAGCGCGCGGGCGCCCAACGGATTGCCGGGCCCGCCGCCAACCCAGCGCGGCAAGTAAGGTTGCCGCGCGATCATTTCGGCGGGCGGAATCCAGTCCGGCCATTCCGACTTGCGCGAAATCGCTTCGATGCCGGACCAAGTGAATCCTTTCCGCCCGACGCCGATCCCGTAGCGCAGCGCCTTGCCGTCACCGAGCGTCAGATAGAGGAATGTATGTGCGGTATCGATGATGATCGTACCGGGCAGCTGATCGCCGTTGTAACTGACGATCTGGCGCCGGAGAGGACCGGGAACATCATCGTCGGTCGGCGCCGAACGCGGCATTCCCGTCTGCGGCACGACCTCGTGCAGCAACACGTCTCTCGGAAAGGATTGCGCCGAGGCGGCGCCCATGGACGTGACCAACACCGCACCAAGAACCGCGATGCAGACGCCGTGTGACAGCTTGACCGCCGGCATGACCCCACTTCCGCTGATAAGGTCCGGCCATCAATTGCCGCCGGATATTAAAAGTTCCCCGCAGCCCGGCCGCCGTATCGGCTGCGTTTTTTTCAAATTTTTTGTAAACCCTCACGCCAAGCAGCGACCAAACACATCCGCAAGCCGCGGCGATGAGATTGCGCTGAAAGCGCGATCACACCCAACCGGGATTCTCGCGCGCGACAGCGGCAGCAACGGCGATCCAAGCTCGCGCGGAAGTATCGCCGGACTTATCGACGGCAATCGATCACTCTTCAACGCGCGGTTCACCGCGGGCGAGTCCGGCGCGATCAAGCCGAGTGGAAAAGAAGGCAGGGAGATGAAGCTTGCGGCGAACAGCGCCAGCACCACGCCCGCAGCTCGAATCCAGAAAACGTTCCGCATTGATAGACCCCGCAACTCGCTGCGCGATCCCCGAGCCCCGTGCGATATGCGTGGCGAAACTCCCCACGCGTGATCAGCAACGTGGCACGCCGGACGCGGTTCCGTCTGGCCACGGTTCCGGTGATACCGTGGTCTCACAGTTGCGTGATCGGCAATACGCTGCAGCCGTCGGTGGAACCAAGAGGCGGCTCGCGGTTTATCGTGAGGACCGGCCATCCTTTCCCCCCTCCCCCCGTGCTTGGCCGGTCAACTTGGGCGCAACCGATGGACCGATCGGTTGCGCCCTAATTATTTTCGCGAAGATCTTTGGATGTGACCGGTCCGTGCGCACGCCAAACGCCGACGGCCGGACCGAAGTCCGGCCGTCACGCTTTCGAGCGGCTGAAGGTGAAAGAAAAAACTAGGCGGTCGCCTGGCGTTCGCGCTGGTGCGCCTTGCGCCCGAAGAACAGCGCCTGGCTCGCTACCGCCGACACCACTGCAAGCTGGAATGGTTTGGCGATCAGAAACGCCGGCTCCGGCCGCTGACCGGTGAGAAAGCGCTCGGGATAGGCGGTAATGAAGATCACCGGCACCTCGAACGTGCCGAGGAGTTCGTTCACGGCGTCAAGGCCCGAACTGCCGTCGGCGAGCTGGATATCCGCCAGAATGAGTCCCGGGCGGGTCTTTCGGGCGAGAGCGACGGCCTCCGCATGCGTGCGCGCCACGCCGATAACCCGATGCCCGAGGCTTTCCACCAAGGCCTCGATATCCATGGCGATAAAGGTCTCGTCCTCGATAATCAGGACGTCGGTGGCAATTTCAGCGGCGAGTTCACGACCGGACTCTTCGACCAAGCCGCGCAAGGTCGGCAGGTCGCAGTCGAGAATCTGCGCTGCATCCTCTTCGGCGAAGCCCTCCAGCGCGACCAAAAGAAAGGCCTGGCGCGGACGCGGCGTAATCTGGGTCAGATGATGCTCCGGCGGCAGATGCGGCTCGACGGCATCGGCCTTGCCGTTTACCGGCAGCGAATTCCAGATTTCGGTGAACAGTTTGTAGAGCGCAACCCTTTGATTTGGCTGAGATTCAAGCATTTTTGGACTGGCAATCAGCGACTCCAAGGTGGCCGCAACATAGGCGTCGCCAGAGGCCTGATTGCCCGTCAGCGCACGGGCGTAACGGCGTAAAAACGGCAGATGTTGAACTACGGCTTTCGAGGTCGTCAAAGGGCACCCTCCCCTTCCAGCATCCCAAGGCTATTGGCTAAAACGTTCCGGGGCAAACAAGGTTCCCAAAGCAGTTCCATGGCCAGGAACCAACGGCATGGCCGCGCGTTGGTGCAGGCAATTGGGGGACAGGCCCATGGGTTATGTCAGGTGAAAGCGGCGACGGGGGAAGACGAAAAATGAAGACGGGTAAGACAGTTAACCTCCAACCGCCGCCCGTGAGCGAGAATAAGGCGGAAGGCCCGGACGCCATGGGTAGGCAAACGACGCAGCGTAAGGGCGAAGTCCGTCTTGGCCGGGAAGTGCAAGCGCGCATCGGCCAGCAGCTCCGCGCTTTGTACGACGACGTAGTCAATCAGGGCGTGCCGAAGCACATCGACGATCTCGTTCGCCGGCTCAGCGATCAAGATGATGGGGTGGCATGAAACTCGATCCCGCCATTCGCGACCAGGTACTGGCGACCGTGCCGAGCTTGCGCGCGTTCGCGATCTCGCTGTGCGGTAATATCGACCGCGCGGACGACCTGGTGCAGGAGACGCTGTTGCGCGCGCTTGCGCATATCGACTCTTTCCAACCCGGCACCAACATGCCGGCTTGGCTTTTCACGATCCTGCGCAACCTTTTCCGCTCGGAATACCGCAAGCGCCGGCGCGAAGTTGAGGACGCCGACGGCCGCTATGCCGAGACGCTCAAATCGCACCCGGAGCAGACCGGGCGTGTCGAGTTTAGCGAATTCCGCGCAGCGCTCGGCAAGCTGCCGTCCGATCAGCGCGAGGCGCTGATCCTGGTCGGCGCATCCGGCTTCTCCTACGAAGACGCCGCCGCCATCTGCGGCTGCGCCGTTGGCACCATCAAGAGCCGCGTCAACCGCGCGCGCACGCGGCTTGCCGATCTCCTCGCCATCGACAACGTCGATGATTTCGGCCCGGACCGCGCCACGCGCGCCGTGCTCGCCGGCGGCGGCCGCAACTAAATCCATTTCACGTTACGGCAGCTGGCTGCGGTGGGTGAGCCCGCCGTCGATGGTGATGATGGTGCCGCTGGTGTAGCCGGAGAGGTCAGACGCGAGGAAGACGACCATCGCGGCAATCTCATCGGTGCTGGCCGGACGGCCGAACGGCATATGAGCGAAACCCTCCCGCCAGCGGTTTTCATCGCCATAGAGTCGCGCGGCCCGCTTGCGGCCGAGCACTTCGACGCGATCGGTCATCACCGGGCCCGGATTGACGCCGATGACCCGTACGCCGAAATCCGGGCTGGTCCCGCCAATCGCGCGCGTAAACCCCATGAGCCCGGCATTACCGGCGGCGCCGACGATATAGGCGTAATCCAAACGTTCTCCACCAACGCCGATAATGTTGACGATCACGCCGCGGCGCCGCTCTTTCATTTTCTGCAAATAGAGCCGGGTCAGGCCGATATAGCCGAACACCTTGAGCTCCCAACCGGTACGCCAGGCCGCTTCGTCGACTTCCTCGATCGTGCCGCCAGGAATGGCACCGGCGTTGTTGATGAGGATATCCACGTCCGGGAAGGTCTCGGCCACGCGTTGCCGCGCGGCGGGATCGGAAAGGTCGGCGGCCAGTGTGCGCACGGTCGCTTTTGTCGCCTTGCGGAGCGCGGCGGCTTCCTGTTCCAGGCGCTCGGCCGAGCGCGCCACCAGGCCGACATGTACGCCTTCACGCGCGAGCCATTGCGCGACGGCAAGCCCGATTCCTTTTGAACTTCCAGTAACGAGCGCGCTGCGCCCGGCTAACTTCAGATCCATCTTCAGAACATCATGTTGGTGTTGGCGGAACGTGTCACATATGCGACGGCAAATACAGCGCGAGGATCGGAAACGCGATCAGGATGACGAGGCGGATGAGGTCGGTGACGATGAATGGCAGCACGCCGAGGAAGATGGTCGAGAAGCTCACCTCCTGCACGACGCTTTTGATTACGAACACGTTCATCCCAACCGGCGGATGAATGAGTCCCAACTCGACCGTCATCACGATGATGACACCAAACCAGATCGGATCGAAGCCGAGCTGCGTGATCACCGGGAAGATGATCGGGATAGTGAGGATGATCATCGCCAGCGCGTCCATTAGGCAACCGAGCACGATGTACATCAGCATGATCAGCGCCAGCACGCCGTAACGGCCGAGCCCAAGCGCGGTGAGGAAAGCGGTCACCTTCTGCGGCGTCTGGGTGACGGTGAGGAAATAGCCGAAAAGAAGGGCGCCGATCAGCACCGTGAGGACCGCGGCGGCGGTGCGGACCGCTTGCAACAGCGAGCGGCGGATATCCGCGCGTGAGAGCTTGCCGCGCAGCACGCCGATCAAGAGTGCACCGACCGCGCCCATACCTCCGGCTTCGGTCGGGGTGAACAAGCCGCCATAGAGCCCGCCGATGACAAAGACAAAGAGCAGCAGCGTCGCCCAGATGTCGCGCAGCCCGGTCAAACGTTCCGGCCAGGAATGCCGCGGCGTCGCCGGCAGGAATTTCGGCCGCACCCGGCCGATCACCACCACCGTAAGCATGTCCATCGACGCGGCGAGTAGTCCGGGAATGATCCCGGCGATGAACAATTTGCCGATGTCCTGTTCGGTGATGATGCCGTAAACCGCGAGCACCGTCGAAGGGGGCAGCATGGCGCCGAGCGTTCCGCCGGCAGCGATGACGCCGGTGGCGAAGGATTGCGGATAGTTGTAACGCCGCATTTCCGGGTAGGCGACCGTGGCAAAGGTCGCAGCTGTCGCCACCGACGATCCGGAAATCGCGGCAAAGCCGGCGCAAGCGGCGATTGTGGCTATGCCCAATCCGCCGCGCAAATGCCCGACGAACGCGTTGGCGGCGCGGAACAACTCACGGCTCATGCCCGAATTGGACACAAACGCGCCCATCAGCAGGAACATCGGGATAACGCCGAAGGTATAATCGGTCACCGTGCGCATCGAGGTGTGGCCGACGATTTTAAGCGCCGGCGCGCCGCCGACCAGATAGGCAAAGCCGCTGACACCGATGAGCCCCATTGCCATGCCAACCGGCACGCGCAGCAGCATCAGTCCGAACAGAACGGCAAAACCGACGATGGCGACGAGGTTGGCGCTCACGCGTACCTCATTCCACCGGCTTGATCTGGTAGCGGCCGCCCAGCATGTCGGGATGGAAAATCAGCCGGTAAGTACGCACGGCAATCAAGAGCACCGCTGAGGCGTCGCCGATCCAGGCGACCAGGAAAAACGGCCAGACCGGCAGGCGTAGATCGAAAGTTGAAACGTGTTCGGCGTAGGTGTTCGTTACCTTGTCGAACAACGTGTAGGTCTGCACCGTGACCACGAACAGCAGCACGAGCGTAGCGAAAACGTCGATCGCGCGCTGCATGCGCGGCCCGACATTGGCGTACAAGAGATCGACAGTGATGTGCGTGCCGCGATAGGAGGTCGCGGCGATGCCCCAGAAGATGAGAATGCCGAGCAGCAGCCGGCCGAAGTCGTAGCTGTCGGGTATTTGCACGGCAAAGAAATAGCGCAGCAGCACGGAAACGAAGATGTCGAGGGCGACCACACCGGCGAAGAACGCGGCAATCAGCTCGATGCCGTCGATGAACCGATCCATCGCGTTGCGCGGGGGCGCTGATTGGATCGGCGCTGCTTCCGGCTCTGCCACAATGCTGATCCGTTAAAACCCGGCATCGTATTTTTTCAGGGACGCCTGCAGCTCTTTCCAGATCGTATCAGGATCGCCGCCGGCCTTCCTGACCCCGTCCGCCCATTTTTGTTTCAGCGGCTCGGCAGACTTCTTCCACTCGGCGATTTGCTCGTCGCTGATCTTGTAAACTTCGTGCTCCGGCTCGGCTTTGATTTTCTCCAGTCCGCTGCGCTCGAAGTCGACCCACGGGTCGGCGAACCGGCCGGCCCATTCGCCTGTGCAGTGATCGTCAATCACTTTTTTCTGCGATGGCGACATGGCCGCGTAGGTCGCCGGGTTGATCAGCCATTGGAACATCACCGAGCCGAGTGGTGCATCCATGTCATATTTTGTCACTTTGTCGATGCCGAACAGCAGCATCGAACCCCACGGGAAGGTGACCGCATCGGCCACGCCCTTGGCGAGAACGTCCCGAACCTCCGGCGCGCTGGACTGCACATTCGTGCCGCCGAGCTGCGTGACCCAGGCGGCGATGGTGCTCTGGGCCGGCCGCACTTTCATGCCGCGGATATCGGACGGCACCACGATCTTCTTGTTGGTGGAATGCCACGCCACCGGATCGAGCACGAAGGAGAAGCAATAATGCACATCCTTCATCTCGGTTGCGGCGTATTTGCGGTACCAGGCGTCGATCGCCCGATTGCCGCCCTTGGCATTACCGACGATAAACGGAAGCTCCCCGGCGGCGATGATCGGGAAGCGGCCCGGTTGATAGCCGGGATTGATGTAGACCACGTCGGCGATGCCATCGCGCGCCATGTCGTAATGATCGAAGGCTTTGCCAAGCTGCTGCGCCGGATAGATGTGGTAGGTGATGGTGCCGTTCGACTGTTTCTTGATGTCGTCGCCCCAATCCTGGATCGCTTTTTGTATCGGATGCGTTGGCGGCACCCAGTGCGAAATCTTAAGATCGAACGTTTTGTCCTGCGCGGCGGCTTTACCGACATTCAGCGCGAGGCCGAGCGCGGCAAAAGCGAGTACGAGGCAGCGTGTCCGGTGCATCAACACCCTCCTGAGCGTTTGGCGGCCGACGAGCGTCCAGATTCTCAGTACGCTGAATTGTATTTGGCGAGCTCTGCCTTCAGCTCTTTGAGAACAACGTCCGGATCGTTGCCGGTCTTCTTCGCGCCGGCGGCCCATTTCTGCACCACCGGGCCGGCCGCAGCCTTCCACTCGTCGAGCTGCGCGTCGCTGATCGGATACACCTCCTGGCCGGCCTCGGCCTTGAGCTTGGCGATGCCGTCATGCTCGAAATCCGCCCACGGCGAGGCGACGCGTTCCGCCCATTGCGTCGTGCAATGGTTATCGATCACCTTCTGCTGCGACGGCGACATCTGCGCGTAGGTCGACTCGTTCATCACCCACACGAAGCTCGTCGTATAGAGCGGAATTTCCATGTGATACTTCGTCACTTTGTCGATGCCGAAAAGCACGACCGAGCCCCATGGAAAGGTTACCGCGTCGGCCACGCCCTTTTCCAGCACATCGCGGACTTCCGGAGCCGACGCCTGCACGTTGGTGCCGCCGAGCTCGGTGACCAGCGAAGCCATGGTGGCGTGCGCCGGGCGGATTTTCATCCCCTTGATATCGCCCGGCACCATGATTTTTTTGCTGCGCGAATGGAACGTGCCGGGGTCGTGCGCGAAGGCGAAGCAGAATTTCACGTCCGGCATCTCCTTGCCGGCATATTTGCGATACCACGCATCGAGTGCCGCAGAGCCGCCCTTCGCGTTGGCCAGCATGAACGGCAGATTGCCGGCGTCGAAAATCGGGAAGCGGCCGGGCTGATAGCCCGGGCTGACATAGGTCACGTCGGCAATGCCGTCGCGCGCCATGTCGTAATGATCAAACGCCTTGCCGAGCTGCTGCGCCGGATAGACCTTGTATTTGATGGTGCCGCCGGAATCCTTTTCAATCGAGGCACCCCACTCCTCCATCGCCTTCTGCAGCGGATGTGACGGCGGCACCCAATGCGAAAGCTTCAGCTCGAAGGTTTTATCTTCCGCCGAAGCCGCGCCGATCCCGAGCGCAAAGCCGAGCAGCGCACCGCCGCAAAGCGTTAACAGGCGCATCTGGCGCATCGATCCCTCCCCCCGGCCCTTAGTTGCATTTCTAACTTTGATTTAATCGCAAAGCCAATTGTCTGTATAGCAGAACGCTCTGCGCCCGGTTCAATAAAATTGTCGGCAACGGCGTCAGGGTTCCTGCACGCTGTTTGCGATTGTTCCCGCGCCGAACCGCCCACCTTAACGCGCTGTCAGCAGCGCCGGAGTTATCCGGTCCCTGAAAAGCAAAAAGCACGGCGAGCGTCTGCACAGGCGCGACGCCGCGCAGGCAGGGACGTCGGATGTTCGGTCGCGTTACAGCACGCAGCTTTTCGTATTTGCTGATTTTTCTGGCTGCGGTTTTCGGCGGCCCGGCGACCGCCTTCGCGCAATATCAGACCGGTATCGGCGTATCCGTGATCGAGGCTCTGCCGAGGCCAGCCGTGGCAGTCACCGAACCGTTCGGCCGCAACGTGCTGCCGGTGTTCGACGGTAAAATCCTGGACAAATGGAACGGACTCGCCGCCGATATCCGCAGCGAGAGCGACATTCTGACGCGTTGCCGAGATGACGCCGGTACGTGTCCCGCAGCCGCGCGGAAATTTCTCGCCGTCATCGCCGACGGCCGTGCGCATGACGGCCGCGCACGCTTCGGCGTGATCAATCGCGCCATCAACCTTGCGATCGAACCGATGAGCGATCAGGCGCAATGGGGCGTTCCCGATCTCTGGAGCGCGCCGCTTGCCACATTCGCGAGCGGGCGCGGCGATTGCGAGGATTATGCCATCGCCAAGTACGTCGCGCTGAAGGAGGCGGGCGTTAGCGAGGGCGACTTGCGCCTCGTCATTGTGCGCGATCTCGCCGCCGGGCAGGATCACGCGGTAGTCGCCGCGCGTCTGGACACAAAATGGATCGTGCTCGACAATCGCCGGCTGGTCCTGCTCGAAGATTTGGACATGCCGCGCGTGCTGCCGCTGTTCGCGCTCGGCCGCGACGGCGTGAAGACTTTCGTCTCCACTCCGACGGTCGAGGCACGCGCTCCCACGGCTGCTCCGGCGACAGCCGAGCCTTCCTCACTCGGTTTCTGATTTTTCTGGCGTCAGATTTCGCCGCCGTAAGGCCCCTGCGGATCGGCCAGCGCCTGCAATCGCAACGCCGCGGCATGGGCAAAGCGCAGCATCACCGTCTTGCGGCGCGCCGGCAGGAGCCGATGTTCGGACGCTTCGCACACGATCGCGGCGCCGAAAGCGTCGGCCACAATCAGCCCCGCGTCGGCCGGGAAAATCTCGCACGGCACCTCGGCGACGGTGGCAAAGAACAGCCGGTCGCAGTGCAGCCGGTATTCCATCCACTTCTGATCGGCACGGAAATCGGCAACCGAGGATTTGATCTCCACGATCACGACCTCACCGTCCCCGCCGAGCGCCACCAGATCGGCGCGGCGACCGGACGGCAGCGGCAATTCGCTCACCACCGAATAGCCGAGCGCGTGCAGAAAGCGCGCGGTTCCGCGCGCGATAGCGACCGCGGCCGGCGATTGCCGTCCATCGACCGGCACCGAGGCCGGTAGCAAATTGACGCTCATCGACAGGATTCCGGGCAGCGGCAAATTTGGCGAACGCCGACTTTCAACTTTACGCACGGCACAAGCCCCGACTCAGTGGACGACCTTAATTCACCTTCATTTTGCCGCGGCGGCTCGTTCGGGGAAAGCCCCGGCAAGCGCCGAGCGCGAGGCGGCGATGACGCCCCGCTCGGTGATAAGGCCGGTGACCAGGCGGGCCGGCGTTACGTCAAAGCCGTAATTGGCGACCGGCGTGCCGGCGGGTGCAATCTGCACGGTCTCAATATGGCCGTCCGCGGTGCGCCCACGCACGGTCGCCACTTCCTCGGCATCGCGTTCTTCGATCGGGATTTCGGCGACTCCGTCGGCAATCGTGAAGTCGATGGTCGGTGACGGCAGCGCCACATAAAACGGTACGTCGTTGTCGCGCGCGGCCAGCGCTTTCAAATACGTGCCGATCTTGTTGCAGACGTCGCCGTTTGCGGCGACGCGATCGGTGCCGACGATGACCAGATCGACCATGCCATGCTGCATCAGATGACCGCCGGTGTTGTCGGCAATCAGCGTGTGCGGCACTCCGTGCTGGCCAAGTTCCCAAGCGGTCAGCGACGCGCCCTGATTGCGCGGCCGCGTCTCGTCGGCAAAGACGTGAACGGCAAAGCCTTTGTCGTGCGCCAGGTAAATCGGCGCGGTGGCAGTGCCAACGTCAACGGCGGCGAGCCAGCCCGCATTGCAGTGCGTCAGCACATTGACCCGCTCCCCCGGCTTTTTCTTCGCCGCCGCCGCCTCGATCAGCGGCAAGCCGCTGCGGCCGATGCCGGCGTTGATCGCGATGTCCTCCTCGCTGATCTCGGCGGCGCGGCGATAGGCGGCGGCCGGGCGCTCGGCGCGTGGCCGGTTGCGCACCACCGCCATCATCTCGTTGAGCGCCCACTTGAGATTGATTGCGGTCGGGCGGGTGGCGAGAAGCGTGACGTAAGCCCGCTCCAGTGCTTCATCGGAGGCATCTTCGCGTATTGCAAGAGCAACGCCATAAGCCGCGGTGGCCCCGATCAGCGGCGCGCCGCGGATCACCATGGCGCGGATCGCATGCGCGGCTTCGGCCAATGTGGTGAGGCGCGCCGTCACCAGCCGGTGCGGCAACGCGGTCTGATCGATCACGCCGACCGACCAGCCATCCGGCTCAAGCCAGACGCTGCGCATGGATTTGCCGCCGACCTTCATTCGCAACCTTTAATCCGCAGCGGCCTTCGTCTTAAGTCGCGCGGCTTGCCCGCGCAACGGCCTTGCCGCATGGTGCGCGCCGAACCGCGGGAGACAAATAATGGCCGCCGGCGACCTGGAGAGCGAATACAGTCCGCGCATCAGCGTGCCGAACCATGCCGAGATTTTCGCCGGATGGGGCCGCGATGCCGAGCTCTACCGCGCCGAGACGCTAAAGCGCGACCGTGCCGAGCTTGGCGTGTCCTACGGCGATACGCCGCGGCAATTCCTGGATCTGTTTCTGCCTGACGCCGGCGAACAGGCGCCGCTCGCGCTCTTTATCCATGGCGGCTATTGGCGGGCATTTGACCCTTCGTTTCACAGCCATCATGCGCGCGGCCTGAATGCGCGCGGCTTGGCAGTAGCGGTGATCGGCTACGATCTCTGCCCGATCGTCACCATCGGCGACATCGTCGAGCAGATCCGGCGCGCCTGCGTCTTTCTCTGGGCGCGGTTCGGGCACCGCATGATCGTCACCGGACATTCCGCCGGCGGCCATCTCGCTGCCGCAATGGTCGCGACCGACTGGCAGGCGCTCTATCCCAAGGCGCCGCCCGATCTGGTGCCGGCCGGCTACGCCATTTCCGGTCTGTTCGACTTGACGCCGTTGACCGGCTTCGCCGCCAATCAAGACCTGCGGCTTTCCGCCGAGGACGCGCGCCGCCTGTCGCCGATGTTCTGGCCGGTGCCGCCCGGCCGCGCGCTGGACGCCGCGGTCGGCGATCTCGAGACCGAAGCATTCAAGCAGCAGAGCCGGCGGATGGTGCAAACCTGGCAGGCAAAGGCGCAAACCCGCTACGCCGAATTTCCCGGCAATCACTTCACCGTCATCGACAATTTTTGCGACCCGTCGGGCGCAATGGTGGCGCGCATCGCCGAGCTGGCGAAAGCGGTCAAGGAATAGCCCGCCGGGACGCCGACGCGGGAATTTGTGCGCACAACGACGCAGCGAAGATAAAGCCGAACCCGAGCGTGTCGGCCGCGCTGAGCCGCTCACCGATGATCAGCATGGTCGAGACGACGCCGATCACCGGGATGCCGACAATGCCGAGCGTCGCCGTCAACGCCGGCACGCGCTTGACGATCGCAAACCACATGGCGTAAGCGACCGCGTTGCCGAACACACCGGTGAATAGGACGGCCAGCAGCGCGCCGGCATGCGCGTGCCCGAATTGCAGACCGCCGTCGAATACAAGCATGCATGCCGTGATGATGAAGAACGCGATGGTGATCTGCCAGCTGGCCAGCCCGACCGGATCGCCGTCGATGCGTGCCCATTTGAGGTAGACCGTGCCAGCCGCCCAGCTGAAGCCGGAGCCAATGGCAAACAGTAATCCCCACGGAATACCCGTCATCGCCATGGCTACCGGGCTGATGAGGATAATGAGGCCCGCACCGCACAGCACAATGGCCACCGATTGCATGCGGCTTGGGCGCTCGTTCAGGATCATCCAGCCCAACACCAGTGCCCAGATCGGCATGGCGTAGGTCAAGATCGCTACCCGCGAGGTCGCCGCAGCGATTTGCGCAAAGGCACTGAACAGGCTGAAACCGACCACATTGAGGATCGATGCGGCCAGCACGTGCAGCCATGATTTGCCGAACGGCACATGCAGGCTCCGTCCCGACGCGAGGCAAATCGCCAGCAACGACAGCGTGCCGATGAAGGCGGTCGCGGTGCGCATGCTCAGCGGCGGAATTTCATTGAGCGCGATTTTCATCATCGGCCAGGTCAGGCCCCAGATCAGACACAGCACGCCGAGCATCAGCCGCGCGCGCAAATCGCCGCCCGCGACCGCGGGCGTTCTTTCCGTTTGCAGCTCGACGGTCATGGCGTCTTCGGACCGTTCGCGAAGAACCAGTCGGCGATCTGCGCACCGGTCATAAATTTTACGCCGCTTTTGCCGCGAATAACCTCAAGCGCACGGCGGAGATATTTCGCCCGATGCGGCGCACCCATGATGTAGGGATGAACAACCAGCGCCATAACGCGGGCTGAATCGGCGGCATCGGCGTAGAGTTGTTCAAACTGATCGAGCGCGCGGTCGCAATATTCCGACGCCGCGTGGTGCTGAATCAGCATCATGGCCACGTCGTTGCATTCCTGGGTGTAGGGCAAATTGAGAAGCGGCTTGCCGCGCGTTTTCAGCCAGACCGGCTGATCGTCGAGCACCCAGTCGGCGACGTATTCGTAGCCTTCCTCGGCCAGCACGTCAGGCGTTTCCCAAGTCTCGGTGAGACCGGGGCCGAGCCAGCCGCGCGGCCGCATTCCGGTTGCCAGCAAGATGGCGTCGCGCGTTTTTCGGATGTCGGCCCGCTCGTTCTTCACCTTCTGCATGCTGCGCTGGGTGTATCCGTGGCCGATGAACTCCCACTCGCGTTCGAGTGCCGCGCGCACGATCGGCGGATAGGCGGCGAGCGCCGAGCCGTTGATCGCCAGCACCGCGGGAATCGCTAATGCGTCAAAAATTTCGATAAAACGCGAGAAGCCCACCCGGTTTCCATATTCGTGCCACGCCCAATTCGGCACATCCGGCATGGGCGAGCCGCCCGCCGGCGGCGTGAGCACGGTCCGTGGCATCGGCGCCGTCGGATCCCATTCCTCGACGTTGACGATTACCCAGACCGCAAGGCGGGCGCCGTCGGGCAGCTTGAGCGGCGGCCGCTCGGCAATGGCGGAATAGGCGAGCCGGTCGGACGGCAGCATGAGCCGTCGCGGTAGTTTCGAAGATCGGAACTTTCGTGGCCGCTGGATCATTTCGCCATTATGCCCGTTGCGCGACCAATTTCTCAGCCGCCGAAGGATGACGTGCGGCAACGGCGCCGATCACGGTGAGAACGGCGCAGCAAAGACACGGCAGCACGAAAACCGTCCATGACTTGCTGGTCACGTCCCAGAAAGCGCCGCACAGGGTCGGAATGATAATGGCACACGTGTAGGCGATGGTGAGCATGCCGGCGGCCGTGCGCGACACGTCGGCCGGCGCGGCCAAAACCGGCGGCAACGCCAGCACCGCGGTCATCGTGGTCGAGGTCGCGACACCGACCAAGGCGGCGCACAGGATGATGGCCGGCGGCGACGAAACAAAAATAAATCCGAGAAAAGCGGCCAGCATGAGCGGCCCGAACACGAGAAACGGCCAGGCACGGCGTTGCAGCCGGCTTGCCATGATGATCAACAGAACCATCCCGATGACCTGCGCACCATTGAGCGCACTTAACACCGCTCCAAACCATTCGGTCTGTCCGCGGCTCGCCAGATAATCGCCGAGAAATGCATTGGCGACAAAAAACGGCGCGCTATTGGTGCCAAAACCAAAGCCCAACAGCCAGACCAATGGGTTCTTCCAGTCCGGCCACCACAATCCGCCGCGCGCGCCCGCGACCGACCCGATGGCGTGGTCACGGCGTCTCGGGCTAAACAGAAAAAACACCAGCGCGATCAAAATGGCCGGCAATGCCCACAGCACCAGGTCGAGCCGCCACGATCCGCCCACGAGCGGCAGCACCAAGGGAAGCGTCGCCGCCGGCGGCACGGTCGCGCCCATCACCATGCCGCTCGAATAAGCAATCGTGCCTGCGGCGATGCGCGCCGGCATCCACTCGCGCACCAGCATCGGCATTGCCGGCTGCATCACCGCGATGCCGAAGCCGGTGACGATCGCAGCGGCATAGAGCGTCCAGACATCGACCGCGGCACCGCGCGCAGCACCCGCCAGCGCCGCCAACGCCACGCCGAAGACAACCGCCAGGTTACTGCCGATGCGGGCGATCAGCATCGAGCCGGGCACGGCGGCAATGGCAAAAACCGCCAAAGGCAACCCGATCAGGAGACCGATCTGCGTCTCCGACATACGCAACTCTTCGTGGATCAGTGGGATGACCGGCGGCACCGCGAGCAGCGTCAGCCGCATGGCGATGCCGGCGAGAAAAAGCAGGCAAAGAAGCTTGGCGAAGCCGCCGGCCAGAGGGCCTTCGCGGCCAGGGTCAATTGCCATCGAAATGAAGCCCGGCGTCGGCCGATAACGTGCATGAGCGGGTCCCGCCGCGCAAGCAACGCAGCGGCGCGGTTTTGCCAGCTGGGCCATGAGTTTCGCCGTGTTGCACCGCAGCGCGCGGTATGTTAGCGATGCCGCGATTTTCGCGGGGCCGCGGGGGCATTCCCGCCGCCTCAAATAGTCCCGAGTCCCGCCTGAATCCCAAAGGCTTGCACCGACCTTCGCGCCGGTTGCCGGCCTTGCGGAAAAACCCAAAAGAAAACGCACCCGCTGGAAAGCGCGCTGGCTTAGGGCATACACGTGGCAGGCGACGAACCCCTGATATCCGGCATGGCCGGCCGTTACGCGACGGCGCTGTTTGAGCTGGCGCGCGAGACGAACGCCATCGATGCGGTGAACGCGGATTTGGAACGCTTCGACGCGCTGGTCGCCGACAGCGCCGATCTCGCCCGCCTGGTTCGCAGCCCGGTCTTTTCCGCCGACGAGCAGTTGCGCGCGCTCGGTGTTGTGCTGGAGCGAGCCGCTATTGGCGCCCTCGCGGCAAAATTCCTCAAGCTCGTGACCTCCAACCGCCGCCTGTTCGCGGCGCGCGACATGATCCGCGGCTACCGGGAATTGGTCGCCAAGCACAAAGGCGAGGCGACCGCCGAGATTACGGTCGCCGAGAAGCTCAAGGACGATCACGTCGTCGCGCTGAAAAGCGCGCTCAAGACCATCAGCGGCAAGGACGTCGCCCTCAATATCAAAATCGATCCGGCGATCATCGGCGGACTTGTGGTCAAGCTCGGCAGCCGCATGGTCGATACTTCGCTCCGCACCAAACTCAATGCCATCAGGCATGCGATGAAAGAGGCACGCTAATGGATATCCGCGCCGCGGAAATTTCCGCCATCCTGAAAGAGCAGATCAAAAACTTCGGCCAGGAAGCCGAAGTGTCCGAAGTCGGTCAGGTGCTGTCGGTCGGCGACGGCATCGCCCGCGTCTATGGCCTCGATAATGTTCAGGCTGGCGAGATGGTCGAGTTCGAAAGCGGCGTCAAAGGCATGGCGCTCAACCTGGAAACCGACAACGTCGGCATCGTGATCTTCGGCTCTGACCGCCAGATTGCGGAAGGGCAGACGGTCAAGCGCACCCGCGCCATCGTCGAAGTGCCGGTCGGCAAAGCATTGCTCGGCCGCGTGGTCGACGCGCTCGGCGAGCCGATCGACGGCAAAGGTCCGATCAAGGCGGAGGCGAAGTCGCGCGTGGACGTGAAAGCGCCCGGCATCATCCCGCGCAAATCGGTGCACGAGCCGATGGCGACCGGATTGAAGGCGATCGATGCGCTGATTCCGATCGGCCGCGGCCAGCGCGAATTGATCATCGGTGACCGCCAAACCGGCAAGACTGCCATCGCCCTCGACACGATTCTCAACCAGAAGCCCTTGAACGCATCGGGTGACGAGAAGATCAAGCTTTATTGCGTCTATGTCGCGGTGGGACAGAAACGCTCGACGGTCGCACAGTTCGTCAAGGTCCTGGAGGAGCAAGGCGCGCTGGATTATTCGATCGTGGTTGCCGCGACCGCTTCCGACCCCGCCCCGATGCAGTTCCTGGCGCCATTCGCCGGCTGCGCCATGGGCGAATATTTCCGCGACAACGGCATGCACGCAGTCATCATCTACGACGATCTCTCCAAGCAGGCGGTCGCCTACCGCCAGATGTCGCTGTTGCTGCGCCGCCCGCCGGGCCGCGAGGCTTATCCGGGCGACGTGTTCTATCTCCACTCGCGGCTGCTCGAACGCGCGGCGAAAATGAACGATGAGCACAAGGCTGGGTCGCTCACCGCGCTGCCGGTGATCGAAACGCAGGCCAACGACGTGTCGGCCTACATTCCGACCAACGTCATTTCCATCACCGACGGGCAAATCTTTCTGGAAACCGATCTGTTCTACCAGGGCATCCGCCCGGCGGTGAATGTCGGACTTTCGGTGTCACGCGTCGGCTCCGCTGCGCAGACCAAGGCGATGAAGAAGGTCGCCGGCCGCATCAAAGGTGAACTGGCCCAATATCGCGAAATGGCGGCCTTCGCTCAGTTCGGCTCCGATCTCGACGCCACTACGCAGCGGCTCCTCAACCGGGGCTCGCGGCTGACCGAGTTGCTCAAGCAGCCGCAATTCTCCCCGCTGAAGATGGAAGAGCAGGTCGTCGCCATCTATGCCGGCGTCAATGGTTATCTCGATCCGCTGCCGCTGCCGCGCATCCGCGCGTTCGAAGACGGCCTGCTCGGCGCGTTGCGCCAACAGCATCCGGAAATCTTGAAAACCATCAGCGATACTCGCGACCTCGACGACGCCACGGCCGGAAAACTCAAGGCCGCGGTCGAAAGCTACGCCAAGACGTTCGCGGCCTGACCACGAAGTAAAAGCTTAAGTCCGATGCCGTCGCTCAAAGACCTGCGCAACCGAATCGCCGCTACCAAGGCGACGCAGAAAATCACCAAGGCCATGCAAATGGTCGCGGCGTCGAAGCTGCGCCGCGCGCAAGCGGCGGCCGAGGCGGCGCGGCCCTACGCCACGGCGATGGACAAGGTACTCGGCAACATCGCGGCGTCGGTGAAAGGTTCCGAAACCGCACCGCGGCTTCTGCGCGGTGCCGGCGACGACAAAGTGCACCTCCTTCTTGTCTGCACCGGCGAACGCGGCCTCGCCGGCCCGTTCAATACGTCGATCGTCCGGCTTGCCCGCGAGCGCGCCAGCGTCCTGATGAGCCAAGGCAAGGACGTGAAGTTCTTTTGCGTCGGCCGCAAGGGCTACGATCAGCTGCGCCGGCTTTACCCCAGCCAGATCATAGACATGGTCGATTTGCGCGCGGCCCGGACGCTGCGCTTCGAGAACGCCGAGATGATCGCGGAAAAAGTCATCGCGCTGTTCGACAAGTTCGAATTCGAGGTCTGCACGCTGTTCTTTTCGCGCTTCCGCTCGGTGATCGCGCAGATACCGACCGCGCAACAGATCATCCCGCCGGTTTTTGACGCAAAGGCAACCGACGCCCTTGGCGGCGCGGCCTACGAATTCGAACCCGAGGCGGAAGACAATTTGCACGAACTTTTGCCGCGCAACCTCGCGGTGCAGATTTTCCGCGCGCTCCTGGAAAACGCCGCTTCGTTCTACGGCGCGCAGATGTCGGCGATGGACAATGCGACCCGCAACGCCGGCGACATGATCCGCCGGCAGACGCTTCAATACAACCGCACCCGTCAGGCGATCATCACCAAGGAACTGATCGAGATCATTTCCGGCGCCGAGGCGCTGTAACCGTTTCGTTAAGAGGACCAGATGGCCAATACAGTCGGACACATCACCCAAGTTATCGGCGCCGTCGTCGACGTGCATTTCGAAGAAAATTTGCCGCCGATTTTGAACGCGCTCGAGACCACCAACCAGGGCAACCGGCTGGTGCTCGAAGTCGCCCAGCAGCTCGGCGAAAATACCGTGCGCACCGTGGCCATGGACACCAGCGAAGGACTGGTCCGCGGTCAGGAAGTGCGCGACACCGGCGGGCCTATTTCCGTGCCGGTCGGCGCCGGGCTGTTGGGACGCATCATCAACGTGATCGGCGATCCGGTGGATGAAGCCGGTCCGGTCAAGGGGGAAGCAAAGCGCGCGATCCATCAAGACGCGCCGGCCTACACCGACCAGTCGACCGAAGCCGCGATCCTCGTCACCGGCATCAAGGTGGTCGATCTGCTCGCCCCCTATGCCAAAGGCGGCAAGATCGGCCTGTTCGGCGGCGCCGGCGTCGGCAAGACCGTGCTGATCATGGAATTGATCAACAACGTCGCCAAGGCGCACGGCGGTTACTCCGTGTTCGCCGGTGTCGGCGAACGCACGCGCGAGGGCAACGACCTCTACCACGAGATGATCGAATCCGGCGTCAACAAGGACCCGCATAAGGGCTCGGTCGAAGGCTCCAAATGCGCGCTGGTCTACGGCCAGATGAACGAACCGCCGGGCGCGCGCGCCCGCGTCGGCCTGACCGGACTAACGGTCGCCGAGCACTTCCGCGACCAGGGCCAGGACGTGTTGTTCTTCGTCGATAATATTTTCCGCTTTACGCAAGCGGGCTCGGAAGTCTCGGCGTTGCTCGGCCGCATACCCTCGGCGGTCGGCTATCAGCCGACGCTCGCCACTGACATGGGGGCGCTACAGGAACGCATCACCACCACCACCAAAGGATCGGTCACCTCCGTGCAGGCGATCTACGTGCCGGCCGACGACCTCACCGATCCGGCGCCGGCGACCTCGTTCGCTCATCTCGACGCCACCACGGTGCTGTCGCGCGACATCGCCGCCAAGGGCATCTATCCGGCCGTCGATCCACTGGACTCCACGTCACGCATGCTGTCGCCGCTGATCGTCGGTGACGAGCATTACCAGGTGGCGCGCTCGGTGCAGCAGGTGCTGCAGCGCTACAAGGCGCTGCAGGACATTATCGCCATCCTGGGCATGGACGAATTGTCGGAAGAGGACAAGATCACGGTCGCGCGCGCGCGCAAGATCGAGCGCTTCCTGTCGCAGCCGTTCTTCGTCGCCGAAGTCTTCACCGGCTCGCCCGGGAAGCTCGTCGACCTGCAGGACACCATCAACGGATTCAAAGGCCTGATCGAAGGCAAATACGACCATCTGCCGGAAGCCGCGTTCTATATGGTCGGAACGATCGAGGAAGCGGTGGAGAAGGGCAAAAAGCTGGCCGAAGAGGCCTAAAAACAAATGGCTGCGCTGCATTTCGAATTCGTCTCGCCCGAACGCGTCCTGTTCTCCGGCGATGTTGAGCAGGTCGATCTGCCCGGCATCGAAGGCGACATGGGCATTCTCTCCGGGCACGCGCCGCTGGTGACCGTGCTGCGGCCGGGCATCGTCACCATCCATCGCGGCGGCGCGCGCGAGCCTGTCGTAGTCACCGGCGGCTTTGCCGAAGTCGGCCCCGCCGGGCTGACCGTCCTGGCCGACCGCGCGGTCGCGCGCGACGATTTCGATCTCGCGATGCTAAGCACCGAGATCAAGGACGCCGAGGAAGACATCGCCGACGCCAAGGATGAGGGGCAGCGTGACAAGCTCGCGCGTCACCTCGCGCAGCTCAAGGCGTTGCAGGATGCGCTCGGCGCACCCGCTGCAGCGGCGCACTAGCGGCGACGCACCAAGTGCGACTTACGCGAATTTCTTAAATTCGCTCACCACCCGCTCGTAGACCTTGCGCTTAAACGGCACAACCAGGTCCGGAAGGCTGTCGAGCCTCTCCCAGCGCCATTCGATGAATTCCGGCTCGTGGCCGCCGGCCGGATGCAAAATGTCGATCTCACGTTCGTCGCCGGTGAAGCGAAGCGCGAACCATTTCTGCTTCTGGCCGCGGTATCTGCCGTTCCAGGCGTGACCGGCGATTTCGCGCGGGATGTCGTACGTCAGCCACTCGGCGATCTCACCCAGCCGGTCGACCGAGGTGATATTTGTTTCCTCCCGCAACTCGCGCAATGCCGCCGGCCACGGATCTTCGTCGGCATCGATGCCGCCTTGCGGCATCTGCCAGACATGCGTTTCGTCGGTATGTTCCGGCCCGCCGTTTCGGCGGCCGATGAAGGCAAGGCCCGCCCGGTTGATCACCGCCAGGCCGGCGCAAGGACGATAAGGCAGTTGTTCGAAGGAGGTCATTGGCGAACAGCGAGGAGCGTGTGACTGTTAGAAGCAATCTATTCGCTATTTCGCCAGCTTGCTAATCGCTCACCTAGCTCTGCTTCGCCTTGAGCGCGACGGCGGTGATCGGAACGAGCAGGATACCGCGATCCTCCGCGGCTTTCGCCCACTTGGCGATGTGATCGATCGACACCGGCAGCGGCGATGCAACGCCGACCGCAACGCCGCGTTCGCGCGCCGCCATTTCCAGGCGGCCCAGCGCGCGATCGATTTCGCCGGGAGTTGGCACCGTGTCGAGCACCACGTCCGCCTTGACGAACGGCAGGTTGTTGGCGCCAGCGATGCGGCCGGCAACGCTGCGCGGATTGGAGCCGTCGTCAACGAAGATCAGCCCGCGCTTGGCGGTCTCGCGCAGGACCGGCGAAAACGACTGCTCGGAGGCGGTGAAGCGCGCGCCCATGGCGCCGACGATACCGACATAGCCCTGAAAGCGCGCCATCAGCCAATGCAGCCGGTCGAGATTCTGTTCCGGCGGCAGCGACGTCAGCAGCGTCTGCGGCCCGGAATCATTGTCGGGATAGTTGAACGGCTCCATCGGCGCTTGCAGCAGTATCTCGTGACCTTCGCCGCGAGCGCGCGCGGCCGTGCGGGCGACGTCGGCGCCATAGGGCATGAACGCGAGGGTCACGGCGCCCGGCAGCCTGGTGATCGCGCTGGCGGTCGCGCTCGCGCTTATGCCAAGCCCGCCGACGATCAGCGCCACACGCGGCGCGTCGGGCTTGCCGGCAAGCGGCTTGACCGGAAATGCAAAAGCCTCGGCCGGACGGGTACCGTCGGCGGCGATTTTCGGAATCGGGCCGTGCGCCGTGAGCTCGACGAATTTCTGCTGCGAAGGTGCTTGGTCCTTGGCGCCGGAGGCGGCGGGAATCACAACCTCCTGCCGGGCGCCGGTTTTGCCGTCGATGATGGTAACCGTCTTGGTGTCGCCCGCCGGCACCGGAGTTGATGGCGCGGCCGCGTCCGCCGGCCTCTTCGCCGGGCCGTCGTATCGGTTGGGAACCTGCGTACCGGCATCAGCGCCCGGCAACATCGCGAAGTCCGGCTTTTTAGCGGCGGTGTTGAGATCGATCGGCACGGCAACCATGGGCTCGCCGCCAAACGGATCGTCGCCGATCACCGCCCACATAACGAACACGCCGACGAACAGCGCCAGCGCGGCGGCAATGACCTGCGGGATCGGGACGGGAAATTTGCGTCGGGGCTTCCGCTCGTGTTGGCCGAGCGGCGCGCTCAAGTCATCGGCCGTCATCAGGCCAAATCCCTAGGCAATGCGTGGATAATCCCCGGCAAGGCATCCCCCGGCGAATCATGCGGGTTGAAGTCTATCACGGCCGTCCAAAGGACCGCCCCAGCACGAAAAAGGGGCGGCTCTACTGCTGCCCCTTATAATTTCGCCGGATAAAGCCCGGTTAGTTCGGAACCGCGGCTTTCGGATTGGGCGGGAATGCCGCGTCCGTCGTGGCGCCGCGCAGTAGGTCGAGCGCCTCTTTCAGCGCGCGGTCGTCCTTCTCGTCAGGCGGCACGTAGGACTGCGAGCCGGACTCTTCCGTGCCCTCGGCTTTCAGGTGGCCGCGCAGCGACGCCTCGCCCTTGGTGTCGGTGCGCGCTTTGAGGTCATCCGGAACGTCTTGCAGCACTTCGATGTCGGGCGTGATGCCTTTCGCCTGAATCGAGCGGCCGGACGGCGTGAAATACCGCGCCGTGGTCAACCGCAGCGCCCCATTGCCTGCGCCGAGCGGAATGATGGTCTGCACCGAGCCCTTGCCGAAGGAACGGGTGCCGACCAGCGTCGCACGCTTGTGGTCCTGCAGCGCGCCGGCAACGATTTCCGATGCCGAGGCCGAGCCGCCGTTGATCAGGACGATCACCGGCTTGCCGTGCGTCAGGTCGCCCGGTCGGGCGTTGAAGCGCTGCGTCTCTTCGGCGTTACGGCCGCGGGTGGAGACGATCTCGCCCTTTTCCAGGAAAGCGTCCGATACCGAGATCGCCTGGTCGAGCAGGCCGCCCGGATTGTTGCGCAGGTCGATCACGAAGCCTTTGAGCTTTTCGGCGCCGAGCTGGTTGGTGAGATCGCTGATCGCCTTCTTCAGCCCGTCGGTGGTCTGCTCGTTGAACTGGGTGATGCGGATATAGCCGACGTCATCGCCCTCGTTATGCGAGCGAACCGATTTCACCCGGATCACATCGCGCACGATGGTCACATCGATCGGTTTGTCCTGGCCTTTGCGCATGATGGTGAGCTTGATCTTGGTGTTCACCGGGCCGCGCATCTTCTCGACCGCCTGATTGAGCGTCATGCCCTGCACCTGCTCATCATCGAGCTTTGTGATGATGTCATTGGCCATGACGCCTGCCTTGGCGGCCGGCGTTTCGTCGATCGGCGCTACCACCTTCACGAGGCCATCTTCCATGGTGACTTCGATGCCGAGGCCACCGAATTCGCCGCGCGTCTGCACCTGCATGTCGCGGAAACTTTTCGGATCCATGTAACTCGAATGCGGATCGAGCCCGGCGAGCATCCCGTTGATCGCCGATTCGACCAGCTTCAAGTTTCCGGCTTCTCGACGTAATCGGCGCGCACGCGCTCGAATACGTCCCCGAACAGATTGAGCTGCCGGTAAGTGTCGGACGAGGCCGCTTTCGCGCTCGATCCGACGAAAGCGATGTGAGGCTGCGTCGCCAGGAGCGTAAGCCCCGCGCCAGCCACCGCGCCAAGGAAAATAAGGGAAGTTTTGCGCATCATCCGCGAACCTTTTCACCTTCGTTTGTCGCCCACCATGGGCCGGGATCGATGGGAGTACCGTCTTTGCGGAACTCCACATAGAGTACAGGTTGTTTGGACTTGGTCGCCGCGGCCGCGGGTACCTGCGCCCCACCGCCCATTACCGCCACCGGTTCACCGGTTAGCACAAATTGCCCGAGATCGACGGATATCCTGTCCATCCCGGCTAACAAAACATGATAGCCGCCCCCAGCGTTCAGGATCAAGACTTGGCCATAGCTGCGAAATGCACCGGCGTAAACTACCCAACCGTCGCAGGGCGACGTGATCTGCGCTCCCGTGTGAGTGGCGATCGATTGTCCTCTCTGAGTTCCAATGGACCCATCGGAAGCGCCGAAATCGCGGATTTTCACGCCATTGACCGGCAAGTGCAGGTGGCCGCGCATGGAAGCAAACGCCACCGCGGGCGCGAGCCGGCCGGGATCCTTGAGCGCGGCGAGATCGGGCCGGGTGGCATCTTCTTCGATCGAACGGGCCTCGGCATGCGCCTCGCGCGTGTCAGGATCGAGCGCCGATTCGAGCTTGCCGATGAGTTCCTTGAGGCTGTCGACCTGACGCGCCAGATCGGCGGCGCGCGCCCGCTCGGCATCGAGCGCCTGTTCGGTGACCGCCTGGGTCTTCTGGCGTTCGTCGATCAATACGGTCAGGCGCAACTGCTCGCGCCCGAGTGTGTCGAGATCGCGCGCAAGATGGTCCCGTCCGGCGTCGATATCCTTGCGCAGCTTGACCAGATCGGCGAGATCGCCGGCCAATGCATCCGCCTGCACGCGCATGTCCGGGATGACCGCGCCGAGCGTAATCGCGGTTCGCACCGCTTGCAGCGCGTCCTCGGGCTGCACGACCAGCGCCGGCGGCGGCTGATGGCCGACCCGCTGCAACGCCGCAAGGATTTCGATGATCGCCGTCTGCCGTTCGTCGAGCGACTTGCGCACAGCCGCCTCCCGGTCGTCGAGCGGCTTCAATCGCGTCTGGGTGGCGGTGATACTGGCCTCGACGGTACGCACGCGCGCGGCGGTATCAATGAGCTGTTGATTGAGCGCGCGGCGGTCGTCGCCGATCGCGTCGATCTCGCGGCGAAGCTTAGCCTGGCTTTCCGCAGAACTTCGCTCCTGGGCCCGCGCCGCGTCGAGTTCCTGATCATGCTGCTTGAGCACGTCCGCGTCGGGCGCGGCGGCGGCCGGCGCCGGAGACGGCTGAACCGCGCCGGCGGGCGGCTGGCCGGGCGTTGTCTGCGCGAGCGCCGCCAGGTCGGCGGCAAAGGGCAGCGCAAACGCCAGCGCCGATCCGAGCACGAGGCGCGGATCAGGACGGCTCGACCGGCGAAGAATCATGGTGCCCAAGGGTAGAGGCCAGGGTTCGGAACGCAATAAAAGAGCTTCGATGCCGACCGGAATAAGACGCAAGCCAGATACCTTCGTCACATAACGGTGAGGCGAGATTAAGAACGCGTAAGCTTCGGCGTCACCGGCCGATTTCAGGCCCGATGATACGGGTGCCCGGCGAGAATGGTGGCGGCCCGATAAAGCTGCTCCAGCAGCATGATGCGGATGATCTGATGTGGCCAGGTGGCCGCCCCGAAGGCGAGCCGGAGCTTTGCCCGCTCGATCAACGACGGCGCCAGGCCGTCGGCCCCGCCGATGATGAAACAGACCGCCCCGCGGTCCTGTTCACGCCATTGGCGCAGCAGGGCCGCCAGCGCCGGGCTGTCGAGATTCTCGCCGCGCTGGTCGAGGATCACGACGATCGCGTCTGCGGGAATGATGTTAGCGAGCGCGATCGATTCCTCGACACGCCGGCGCTCGGCGTCGTGCGCACGGCTTTCACGGATTTCGATAACTTCAAAGTCGCGCAAGCCGAGCGGGCGGCCGGCCGCCTGCGCGCGCCTGCAGTACCAGGCGGCAAGTTCGCGCTCGGGTCCCTGTTTCAGACGGCCAACGGCAGCAAGGAGCACTCGCATCAGGGTTGGGGCTGTACACCACCTGCGGGCACGAAGCTTTTGCCTCCGTGACCAAGCAAACCTGCAAAAAGCCCTCGCCCGAACGTTCTAGCTTGCCCGCCGCGCCGGCCGGCTGCCCAGCCACATCTTTTCCAGATTGTAGAAGGCGCGGACTTCGTGGCGGAAGACGTGAACGATGACGTCGATCGCGTCGATCAGCACCCAGTCGCAATATGGAACGCCTTCGACATGCGCGGCAACGCCGACTTTGTGCAAGTCTTCGACAATCCTGTCGGCGACCGAGCCGACATGACGCTGCGACCGGCCGGAGGAAACGACCATGTAGTCGCCGATCGAAGACTTGTCTCGCATGTCGATGGTGAGGGTGTCTTCCGCCTTCATGTCGTCGAGGCGATTGAGGACCAAACGAAGGATCTCCTCGGCGTCAGGACGCATTCTGGAGACCGATTCGGGCACGCGACGTTCGGCCCGAAGAGTTACAGGTGTGGGCAGGGGTCCTTATCCTTTCGCTCCATTCTCGACCCCGGCACCGAGCCCGAGGCTGACACTAAGATAGGCACGCAGCGTTAACAGTTTCAACCGTCTTGCCGTCACAGCGCTGCAACAAACGAGCTCCTGCTTTGGCCTCGTTCAGCGTTGCAAGGCTCGTGCCGCCCGCAGTGCCGTCGACGACAGCGGCGACTTGAGCCCATGAAGATAAATCCAGGCCGGCGGGGTTCGTTCCGGCAGAGTCCTGGCCGCGGATTCGGGAACGCGGGCGTAAGCGAGCGCCTGGCCGGCGACACCGGCGGACGCGTATAGGCTCGGCCCGAGCCGGTCGACCACCGAAATCGGCACGAGTTTGGTAATGCCACGCCAGCGCTGCCAGCGATGGAAGCTGCGCAGGTTATCGGCGCCCATGATCCAGACGAAGCGCACCCGCGGGCCGCGCTGTACCAGATATTTGACGGTCTGGTAAGTGTAGCGGGTACCGAGCTGCGCCTCGAGATCGGTAACGTCGATGCGCGGATGGTGCGCGAGCCTTCGGGCCGCCAACACGCGGGTCGCGAGCGGCGCCAGTCCCTTGGTGTCCTTGAGCGGATTGCCGGGCGTGACCAGCCACCATACCCGGTCGAGTCCGAGCCGCCGCATCGCCAATAGACAGGCGGCGCGATGCGCCGCGTGCGGCGGATCGAAGGTGCCGCCGAACAGTCCGATGCGCATGCCGGGCGCGTTCGGGGGCAGGACAAGGCGGGGTTTCGCAACAGCCTCGGCATACACCGCACGCGGAGGCGGAAACTCGCGGTTCATATCCGTCAGTAACAACCCCCTGCCCCACCATTCGCCCGCCGGCTTGCACGGCGGAGCGCACGCGTCACGACGGCCGCGTCTGCCCGTTGCCGCGGATCTTGTATTTGAAGCTCGTCAATTGCTCGACCCCGACCGGGCCGCGCGCGTGCAGCCGGCCGGTGGCGATGCCGATCTCGCCGCCGAAACCGAACTCGCCGCCGTCGGCAAATTGCGTCGAAGCATTATGCAACACGATCGCCGAATCGACCTCGCGCAGGAATTTTTCCGCCGCGTTGCGATTTTCGGTGATGATCGCGTCGGTATGGTGCGAGCCGTAGCGTTCGATATGCGCAATCGCCCCGTCCAATCCGTCAACCACGCCGGCGGTGATGATGGCGTCGAGATACTCGGTGCTCCAGTCGGCCTCGCTCGCCGGCTTCACGCGTGCGTCGGCCGCCTGAACTGCTTCGTCGCCGCGGATTTCGCAACCGGCGTCGATCAGCATTGTGATGAGCGGCTTGAGCAGCTTCGGCACGCCCGCGCGATCGACCAGCAACGTCTCAGCCGCCCCGCATACGCCGGTGCGGCGCATCTTGGCATTGAGCACGATCGCTTTCGCCATCGGAAGCTTTGCCGTGCGATCGACATAAACGTGACAGACCCCCTCAAGGTGCGCGAACACCGGTACTCGCGCCTCCGCTTGCACGCGTCCCACCAGATCCTTGCCACCGCGCGGCACCAAAACATCGATCGCACCATCGAGCCCGGCGAGCATCATGCCGACGGCGGCGCGTTCGGGCGTTGGCACCATCGAAATGGCGGCGACCGGCAAATCGGCGACGGCGAGACCCTTGACCAAGGCCGCATGGATCGCCTGCGTCGAACGAAAGCTCTCGGAGCCACCGCGCAGGATCACGGCATCGCCGGCTTTCAGGCACAATGCACCGGCATCGGCGGTGACATTGGGCCGGCTTTCATAGATGACGCCGACCACCCCGAGCGGTACGCGGACGCGTTCAATACGCATGCCGTTCGGGCGCCGCCATGACGCCAGTTTCGTACCTACCGGGTCGGCGAGTTTGCGAACCGCGTCGAGCCCTTTCGCCATGGCTTCGATCCGGTCCGCGTTCAGCGTTAAGCGATCGAGAAAGGCCGCGGTCGCACCCGCTGCCCTGGCCTCGGCGACATCCTCGGCATTGGCGGCAAGGATCGTCGCGCGCGATCCACGGACTGACTTCGCCATGGCCGCCAGCGCGCGATTTTTTTGCGCCGCAGGCGCAAGCGCCAGCACGTGCGCCGCCGCGCGCGCATCGCGGCCGATTTCGCGCATAGTCGCGGCGAGCTTGACCGGGTTCCCGACCGCCATCAGCGGAGCGTTCATGGCCTTGATCCGGCTTGTGTTCGAACGGTTCCTACCACGTTCGGGGAGACCCGGCGAGGCGGGTCAGCGGCGGGGTTGTCCACACCGCTCCACAGCGTTTCGCGTTCCGGTCATGGAATCCGAGGAACCTCGCCGACGGCGGCAGCGTTTTGTTCCCGGTTCGCACGAAGGAGAGGGTCATGAATCTGCCAATTCATCGTCAAACCAGTCTACCGCGCCGGTTCCCGATCGGCGCCAAGTATGTGGTCGAAGGTTTCGGCGCTGACGAAAACGGTTTCCGCGTCATTGCCCGCTACGTCGTTCTGCCGGGGGGCCGCCGGATTAATGTTCCACCCGAGCTTCCCCTACCGGCTTCGCGGGTGCTGCCGTTCCGCCGCGCAGCGGCCAAGTCCGCTCAATCCAAGAGCCGCGCGCAGGGCGCTGGCAAAAAACGCGGCCCCGCGCGGAACCGGCTGACCGTTGCGACGTTGGTGGTATAGCGCCGGGCGAAGCCCCCCAGCCCCTCACCCTCAATCACCCGGCGTTGAACCCCGGCCGCGAAAGCGGCCGGGGTTCCCTTATTTTTGGGCTTGGCTGACTAGCGGCGCTTTCACTCGGGACGGACAACGAGGTCGTCGCGATGGACCATTTCCGCGCGGCCGCGAAAGCCGAGCAGCGACACGATGTCCGCCGACGAACGGCCGCGGATTTTTTGTGCATCCTCGGCGTCGTAAGCGCACAGCCCGCGGGCGACTTCGGCACCGTCGGGTCCGCGGATAATCACCGCGTCGCCGCGCGCAAACGCGCCGTCGATGCCGACCACACCGGCCGGCAACAGGCTTTTGCCCCGGCGCAGCGCCGCAACGGCGCCGACGTCGATGGTGAGCGCGCCTTTGGGTTCGAGCGCGCCGGCGATCCACTTTTTGCGCGCCGTCACCGGATTGGCGGCGGTCAGGAACCAGGTGCAGCGCGCGCCTTCGGCAATGGCGCGCAATGGATGATCGTGGTGGCCCGAAGCAATGACCATGTGCGTGCCGGCGTTGATGGCGATGCGGGCTGCTTCGATCTTTGTTTGCATGCCGCCGCGTGAGAACTCCGAAGGCGCCGCTCCCGCCATCGCCTTGATCTCGGGCGTGATGCGGGCGACGCTAGGCACGTGTTTAGCTGCGGCGTTTGCTTCCGGCGGCGCGTCATAGAGTCCGTCAACGTCCGACAACAACACCAGCAGATCGGCGCTGACCATGGTGGCGACGCGCGCCGCCAGCCGGTCATTGTCGCCGTAACGGATTTCGGTGGTGGCGACGGTGTCGTTTTCGTTGATGACCGGGATCGCACGCCATTGTAGCAAAGTATCGATGGTCGAACGGGCATTGAGGTAGCGCCGCCGCTCTTCGGTATCGCCGAGCGTCACCAGAACCTGGCCGGCAATGATGCCATGACGCGACAGCGCCTCAGTCCAGGTGCGCGCCAGCGCGATCTGGCCGACCGCGGCGGCGGCCTGGCTGTCCTCGAGCTTCAATGGCCCGCCCGGGAGCTTGAGCACCGCGCGCCCGAGCGCGATCGCGCCCGACGATACAACCAACAGGTCGCGCTTATCGCGATGCAAGTCGGCGAGGTCGGTGGCGAGCGACGCGAGCCAGCTTTCCTTAAGCCCGCCGGCCTGCGCATCGACCAAGAGCGATGAGCCGACTTTCACGACGATGCGGCGGAAATCGGCAAGCGCGGGCGTTTTCATGGCGGGACGGATTGAAGTTACGGATGTGGTCACAACTCGGCTTCACGTTCGAGCTGCGCCTTGTTCTCAAGGCAGTAATAGCCGGACAGGCGGCTCACAAGCTTGCGCCGTTTCCAGTCGTTGAGGATGCGGCTGACATTCTCGCGCGCGATGCCGGCCATGGCGGCGATGTCGGCCTGCCCGATCTTCTGCCGGATGACGATACGGCCCGCGCCGACGTCCTGGCCGAAATGGTCGGCAAGTTCGAGCAGCGTCGAGGCAACGCGTCCTTTGAGCGGCAGGAAGCTTCCGGCTGCGACCACCGTGTCGGTTTCGCGCAGCCGCGCCGCCAGGAGCGCGATCAGCGATTTGTAAAGCTCAGGATGTTTCTGGGCGAAAGTTTCAAACGCGGCGCGGCTGAGAAAGCTCAACGATGCATCGCGCACCGCCACCACCGATGCCGAGCGCGGCAATCCGTCGATCATCGACAGCTCGCCGACAATCCCGCCCGGACCGAAAAAATTGAGAATGCGCTCGCTGCCGGCGCGGGAAACCATCGTGACCTTGAGCAGTCCTTCCTCGACTTTGTAACAGCCGTCGCCGGGATCGCCGGCGAGAAAAAGCACCTCATCGGCGCGCAGCTTCACTGGCTTGGTGCCGGCAAACAGTTCGGTCGCAAGACGTCCGGGCAATTCCGACAACAGGCTCGGCCCAGGACGAGCAATTTTTGCCATGAAGCCTTTGCCCCCGCGGCTCGGCCGCATTTTGAATCCACCATGCGGCAGAATTTACTGCAATAAAAGCCCGCCCGGACGGGGACATCCGGGCGGGCTCAGTCGACCCGAAGATGGGTCGGTGGGGTGTTGGGGACCGAGACTCCACCCCTAGGCTGTCGCCGGCGGCACGCAGGGGGTCGGGGGGATGCGCTGCTACGCGACGAACCAGGCCATTTGCTTAACCACACGTTAACGACCCTGACCGACGGCGAAGTGACCGCCATCACAGAAAATACGGTTTTACTAAAACACTGATTTTATGTAGCTATTTGGCCTAGGAAGAGCGCACTTTGATGCCAGCGCGCTTCTCGATTGGCTGGATGACCGCGCTGACGTCCGCATCCGGCCCAAGCTCATCGACGGTCAACTGCAAGGCCTTGCCTACTGTCGCTATGACCTCGGTCGGCACGCCGAGCGCTTCGCGCTCGGCAAGAAAAAGATTCACGTCCTTCAACAACAAGCCCGCGGTGAAACCGAGATTGAACGTGCCGGGCAGAATTGCGCGCGCAACCTTGTCTTCCGTCATGGTGTTGCGCCCGGTGCCGGCATTGATCACGTCAAGCATGAGCCGGGGATCAAGACCCGCTTTCATTCCGGTCACCATCGCTTCCGATGTTGCCGCCATCGCGGTCGCCGATAGCACGTTGTTGACGAGCTTCATGGTCTGCCCGGCGCCCGACCGCTCGCTGACGAAAAACACCTTGCCGATCAATTTGAGCGCGGGCTGAACCGCGTCAACGTCGGCGCGCGGACCGGAGGCCATCACCGCGAGCGTTCCCTTTTCGGCGCCGCTAACGCCGCCGCTGACCGGCGCGTCGATCTGAACGATCTCGCGCGCCGCCAGAAGCTTGAAGACACGCTGCGCCATCACCGCGCCGGTGGTGGAGACATCGACGAAGCGGCGCACGCGCTTGCCTTCGATCACGCCGTCCGGGCCAGTCGCGACTTTGAGCACGACATCCGGCGTCGGTAAGCTGGCGATAACCGTCTCGGCGGCGTCGGCCACCTCGGCCGGAGAACGCGCCGCAACGGCGCCGAGCGCGGCAAGATTGCCGATCGCCTCCTGGCGCGTGTCGTAGACGACGACGCGATGGCCGGCCTCGATCAGCCGCCGCGCCATATGCGAGCCCATATTGCCGAGACCGATAAATCCGATATCCATTACCTCACTCCTTGCTGACCGGCCGCGGCTCGCGGGGCGGCAAATTCCGCCCGCACCTTTTCGGTATGCTCGCCAAGCACCGGCACCGGACCGTAATGTCGCGCTGCCGAAGCATGCCGCGCCGCGGGCGCCGGATACGAAACGCGGCCGCTCGGCGTTCCGACGGCGATACGGCGCAGATGCGGATGACGCGCCAGCGCCGCCACGTCATTGACGCGTGCGAAGGCAATATCGGCGGCGGCGAGTTTTTGCGTCAACGCATCCGCGTCAAGCTTGCTGGTGATGGCCGCAACCCTGCGGTCCGTCTCGGCACGGCGCTCGACCCGCGCTTTATTGGTGGCAAAGTCCGGATCGGCGGCGAGAGCAGCGTCGCTTAAGACTTTTTCCGCCAGCATGCGCCATTCGCGATCGTTCTGGACGCCGATGAGCACATCGACGCCATCACGCGTGGGGAACGCTCCGTAGGGCGCAATGGCGGAGTGGGTAAGGCCTACCCGCTGCGGCGGCTTTCCCGCTTCCTGCTGCATCAACGGCACCGCCATCCAGTCGGCCATCGAATCGAACATCGATACCGACAGGTCGGCGCCTTCGCCGCTGCGCTGCCGCGCCAGCAAGGCTTCGAGAATGGCCTCATAGGCGTTCATGCCGGTCCCGACGTCGACCACCGACACGCCGACGCGTGAAGGTTCCGCGGTGCCGGTGATCGCAGCGAGCCCGACTTCGGCTTGAATGAGGAGATCGTAAGCCTTGCGCGTAGCAAAGGGCCCGCTTTCGCCGAAACCGGAAATCGAGCAGCAGATCAGGCGCGGATAATCGCGGCGTAGCCGCGCGACCGGAAATCCGAGTTTGGCCACCGTGCCCGGCTTGAGGTTCTGAACGAAGATGTCGGCGCGTGCGAGCATCGCGTCAAGCACCGCCTTGTCCCTGGTTTTGGTGAGATCGAGCACGACGGATTCCTTGCCGCGATTGAGCCAGACGAAATAGCTGCACTCGCCCCCGGCGAAACCGTCGTAAAAGCGGGCGAAGTCGCCCTCCGGCCGCTCGATCTTGATGACGCGCGCGCCGGCATCCGCCAGCCGGCAGGTGCACATCGGCGCGGCGACCGCCTGTTCGAGCGAGATCACAAGAAGGCCGGAGAGCGGCTGGCTCATGACTTAGTTTCAATACGACCGCGGCAGGCCGAGCACATGCTCGGCGATATAGGACAGAACAAGATTGGTGGAAATCGGCGCCACCGTATAGAGCCGGGTCTCGCGGAACTTGCGTTCGATGTCGAACTCCTCGGCGAAGCCGAAGCCGCCGTGGGTCTGCACGCACATATCGGCCGCCGCCCACGACGCCTCGGCGGCGAGGTGCTTGGCCATGTTGGCCTCGGCGCCGCATTCCTTATCGGCCTCGTACAGAGTCGCCGCTTCGCGCACCATCAATTCGGCAGCGCGCATGCCGACGTACGCGCGCGCGATTGGAAACTGGACGCCCTGGTTCTGTCCGATCGGCCGGCCGAACACCACGCGCTCGCGCGCATAGGCCGCGGCCCTGTCGATGAACCATTTGGCATCGCCGATGCATTCAGCTGCGATCAGGATACGCTCCGCATTCATCCCGGACAAAATATAGCGAAAGCCCTCGCCTTCGGTGCCGATCAGGCTGTCGGCTGGAATCCGCATATTCTCGAAAAACACTTCGGTGGTGGCATGGTTCATCATTGTGCGGATCGGTCGGATGGTCAGGCCCTTACCCCTGACCGCGCGCATGTCGACGAGGAACACCGAAAGCCCCGCGGTGCGCGACTTCGCCTGGTCGCGCGGCGTGGTGCGGGCAAGCAGCAGCAGCAGATCGGAATGCTCGGCGCGCGAAGTCCAGATCTTCTGGCCGTTGATGACATAGCCGTCGCCATCGCGAACCGCCATTGTCCGCAAGCTGAGTGTATCGGTGCCGGAGGTCGGCTCGGTCACGCCGAACGCCTGCAGCCGTAATTCGCCGCGCGCGATCGCCGGCAGATACAGCTTTTTTTGCGCCGGGCTGCCGTGCCGCAGCAGCGTGCCCATGGTGTACATCTGCGCATGACAGGCGGCGCCATTGCAGCCCGATGCCTGGATCTCCTCCATGATGGCGGCGGCCGCGTGCATGGAGAGCCCGCTGCCGCCATATTCTTCCGGAATGAGCGCGGCGAGAAACCCGGCCTTGGTCAGCGCGGCGACGAACGCCTCCGGATAAGCGCGCTCGCGATCAAGCTCGCGCCAATATTCGCCGGGGAAATTCGCGCACAGCGCACGGACCGAAGCGCGGATCGGCGCAAGGTCCGCGCTTTCGGTCACGGCTTCACCTGGGCGCGCCCGTTATTGATCGCGACCACATCGCGCTCAAGCACGCGGGCACGGAAGCTAACGATCGGGCCGTCGCGCCACATTTCGGTGCGGATGGTCTCGCCGGGCAGGACCGGCGCGGAAAATCGGCCGGCAAACGAGACGAGTTCGCGCCGGATCGTAGCCGCACATGGTCTTGAGCAAAGCGTGGCCGGATACGCCGAAGGTGCCGAGGCCGTGCAGGATCGGCCGCTGGTAGCCGGCGGCTTTCGCAAAAGCGGGCTCGGCGTGCAGCGGGTTATAATCGCCGCTTAACCGGTAGATCAGCGCCATTTCCGGGCGGGTGCCGAGATCGCACACAACATCCGGCGCGCGGCCCGGAATCGGATGCGGCGGCGGCGTTTGTCGCGGCGGGCCGCCGAAGCCGCCGTCGCCGCGGCAGAAAATCGTCTGCGTCACCGTCGCGACCGGCGCGCCGCTCGCTTTGTCGCTGATCTCGCGTTCGGTGAAAATAAGCGCACCCTTGCCGGCGCCCTTGTCGATCACCTCGACGATTTTGGTGCGGCCGACCACAATGCCCTGCCCCGCCAGCGGCCGATGCAGCGTAAAGCCCTGTTCGCCGTTAACCACCATCACCCAATTGATGCCGGTATCGGAGCGCTGCGCGAGCGAGCCGGTGTGGCCGAGCACCGTCGCCATGGTCGGCAGCACTTTCAGATTTTTCTCGTAGACGAACGCCAATTCGTCCTCGTCGAGCGGATCGTGCCCGAGTCCGACGCCGAGCGCGTAAAGCATGCAGTCCTTCGGCTCGTAGGCCTGCTCGGCCGGCTCGATCGGCATCGCCATCAGCTTGTCGTAGACGATCGGCATGTCACACCGGATCCCACGCGAACACGTCCTGCGATCGCTCGAGCGGCGTGAACGAGGTGGCGAAGGCCCCTTTGAGCTGCCCGGCGAGCTTCTCCGGCGTCCAGCCATCGGAACGATGCAGAGTGCGGATCGGCCGGTTGGCGTTGAAAAGGTAGATCTCGTTGTTGCGGGCGCCGAGGATCTGACCGGAGATGCCGGCGGCGCTCTCGGAAGCGAGATAGACGACGAGCGGCGCGACTTTTTCGGGAAGCATCTGGCTGGCACGGGCGACGCGCGCTTTCTCCTCGGGCGTTTCCGAAGGAATCGTCTGCACCATGCGCGTCCAGGCGAAGGGCGACACGCAATTCGAGCGCACGTTGAAGCGCGCCATGTCGAGGGCAATGCCGCGCGAAAGGCCGACAATCCCCATTTTCGCCGCCGCGTAGTTGGCCTGGCCGAAATTGCCGACCAGGCCCGAGGTCGAGGTCATGTGCACGTAGCTGCCGGAATTCTGCTCGCGGAAAACGGTCGCGCAGGCCCGGCTCATGATGAAACTGCCGTGCAGATGCACGTTGATGACATCCGACCAATCGGTCCAGCTCATGCGGTGAAAAATGCGGTCGCGCAGAATGCCGGCATTGTTCACCAGAATGTCGACGCGGCCGAATGCGTCGGTCGCCGCCTTGACGATCTTGTCGCCGTTGGCCGGCTCGCTGATCGACAGGGTCGAAGCGATGGCCTGTCCGCCGGCCTTTTTGATCTCGTTGACGACATCATGTGCCGGTGTCGTGTCGGATCCTTCGCCCTCAACGCTGGCGCCAATGTCGCAGACGACGACGCGGGCGCCCTCCTGCGCCATCAGGAGCGCGATGCCGCGACCGATGCCGCGCCCCGCGCCGGTAACGATGGCAACTTTGCCGTCAACAATGCCCGGCATGACTATCTCCCCTTGCCCCACACTTCATCGGCAATTTCGACGATCATCTTAAGCTTCGCCCATTGCTCGTCCTCGGCGAGGATATTGCCTTCTTCCGTGGAGGCGAAGCCGCATTGCGGCGACAGACAGAGCTGGTCGAGATCGGTGAATTTGGCCGCTTCCTCGATGCGCCGCTTGATCGTGTCTCTCGATTCCAGCGCGCCGCTTTTGGAAGTGACGAGGCCGAGCACGGCAATACGGCCTTTCGGCAGCCGCTTCAGCGGCTCGAACCCGCCGGCGCGGCTTGTATCGTACTCCATGAAATAACCGTGCACCTTGATCCGGTCGAACAGCACCTCCTGCATCGTATCGTAGCTGCTGGTGCCCGAGCCCATGAAGGTCGATTTATAGTTGCCGCGGCACAGATGCATGGTGACCGTCGTGTCGGGCGGAATGTCCGAGATCGCGGTATTGATGAGGTCGCCGTAAAGCAGACCAAGCCGGTCCGGATCGTCGCCGCGTTCTTTCATGCGAGCCCTGTAGCCCTGGTCGCACAGCATGGCGATGAACACCTCGTCGAGCTGCACATAGCGGCAGCCGGCATCGGCGAAAGCGCGCACGGCTTTTTTATAGGCCTGGCCGAGATCATCGAAAAAACGATCGAGGTCCGGATAAACTTTTTTGTCGATCGGAGTCGGCGACGGACGGCCGTAGATCGCGGACGGCGACGGAATGGTCATTTTTGGCGTGCGCTTGGTGTGCGCTTGCAGGAATTTGAAATGCTCGATCATCGGATGCCCGGAGAAGCCGACCTTGCCGGTGACCTTTACGCCTTCGTTGCGCGTCGTCACGGCGGCGAAGGCGATGCCAGTGTCCATCACGTGCCGTTCGATACCGTCGAGCCCCCACAGGAAATCGAGATGCCACCACGAGCGGCGAAACTCGCCGTCGGTAATAGATTGCAGTCCGATGTCCTGCTGCTTCTCGATGATGTTTTCGATCTCGCGGTCTTCGACCGCGGTCAGCGCGGCCGCGGTGATCTCGCCTTTGGCGCGGCGTTCGCGCGCCTCCTTCAAGGCCACTGGGCGCAGCAGGCTGCCGACGTGATCGGCCCGGAACGGCGGTTTTGTACGCTAACTCATAATCCCCACACCTCTTCGGCAACTTCGACAATCATCCGCAATTTCGCCCATTGCTCGTCTTCGCCGAGGACGTTGCCCTCCTCGGTCGAGGCAAAGCCGCATTGCGGCGACAGGCAAAGCTGATCGAGCGGCACGAACTTCGCGGCCCGTTCGATCCGGCGCTTGAGCTCGTCGCGGCTCTCAAGCTGTCCCGATTTGCTGGTGACCAGCCCGAGTACCACCGTCTTATCTTTCGGCACGTGGCGCAACGGCTCGAAGCCGCCGGCGCGATCGCTATCGTATTCCATGAAATAGCCGTGCACGTTGACGCGGTTGAACAGCGTTTCGGCGACCGGCTCGTAACCGCCACTGGCGACGAAGCTCGAGCGAAAATTGCCGCGGCACAGATGCATGGTGATGGTCATGTCGGGCGGTATGCCGGCAAGCGCGGCGTTGATCATATCGGCGTAAATGGCCGGCAGCTTCGCCGGGTCCTCCCCGCGCGCAATAATGAGCTCGCGCAGCGACGGGTCGCAGAGATACGCCAGATTGACCTCGTCGAGTTGCAGATAGCGGCAGCCGGCGGCGGCGAAGGCGTCGACCACCTTACGATAGGACTGGCCAAGATCACGATAAAAATCCTCCATCGCCGGATAGATCGTCTCCGGCACGGCGTCGCGGCCGTAACGGAAATGCAGCGACGACGGCGACGGAATGGTCATCTTCGGCATCGCTCTCGCGTGCGCGCGCACGAAATCTGAAATGCTCGATCATCGGATGGGGCTTGTAACCGCCGAGCATGCCGACGACGCGCAGCAGCACCGCGCGCGGTTGCGGCCCCTGCGCGTTGAATTTGATCTTGCGCTCGCCGACATGGGATTCGACGCCGTCCAGACCTTCAAGGAAGTCGTGGCTCCAGGAGGTACGGCGGAATTCCCCGTCGGTCACCGCTTTCAGTCCGATCGCCTCCTGCTTGCGGATCACGCTTTCGATCTCGCGATCTTCGACCGCCTTGAGGTCGGCGGCGCTGATCTCCCCCCCGCGCGCTTCTCCCGCGCTGCCTTCAGCAGCGCAGGCCGCAGGAGGCTGCCGACGTGATCGGCGCGAAACGGCGGCTTTGACCGCTGCATGCGGTCATCCCCAAACTTCGTCGGCAAGTTCGACGATCATACGGAGCTTCGCCCATTGCTCCTCCTCGGACAGGACGTTGCCCTCCTCGGTCGAGGCGAAGCCGCATTGCGGCGACAAGCAAAGCTGATCAAGCCCGACATATTTGGTCGCTTCGTCGATGCGGCGCTTGATGTCGTCCTTGTTCTCGAGCTTGCCACTTTTCGAGGTAACGAGGCCAAGCACGAGCTGCTTTTTTCCTTTTGGAAAAAACCGCAGCGGTTCGAAACCACCGGCTCTATCCGTGTCGTATTCGAGAAAATAGCCGTCGATGTTGATTTCGTTGAATAGCCGTTCGGCGAACGGCTCGTAGCCGCCAGAAGCGATGAAGGTCGAGCGGAAATTGCCGCGGCACGAATGCATGGTGACCGTCATGTCGGCGGGCTTGCCTTTGAGCGCGCGGTTGATCATGCGGGCGTAAGCGGCAGGAAGCTTTTCCGGCTGGTCGCCGCGCTCGCGCGAATGCGCGAGCTCACGCTCGTCGCACATCATCGCCCAGGTGGTGTCGTCGAACTGCAGGTAGCGGCATCCGGCGTCATAAAAGGCCCGCACCGCCTCGCGGGCGGCATTGGCCACGTCCTCGAAAAAAGGTTCGAGATCGGGATAAACCGCTTTGCTGATCGAACGCCGGCCGGGCCGGAAATGCAGCATGTTGGGCGCTGGAATGGTCATTTTCGGCATGACCCGCGTATGTGCTTTGACAAAGCGAAAATCGTCGACATGCGGATGCTTTGAAAAGCCCACGCGGCCGATCGTGCGTACGCTCTCTGCCTTGGTCTTCACGCCGTGAAACGTGATGCCTTCGGCGACCTGGTAAAGCTCGACACCCTCCAGGCCCTTGAGGAAATCGAACTGATACCACGAGCGGCGAAACTCGCCGTCGGTCGCGAGCTTCAATCCGATCTCTTCCTGTTTCCTGATCGCCCGCTTGATCTCGCGGTCCTCGACCGCACGCAGCGCCTCGGCCGCGATCTCGCCCCGCTCGCGCCTGGCGCGCCCTTCTTTCAGCGCCGGCGGCCGCAACAGGCTCCCAACGTGATCGGCGCGAAAAGGCGGCGTGGTTCGCTGCATGTTTCCTCCGGAAGCGCGCTTTTTGTTTTTTTCGCTTGAGCGACGGCGCGACCTCAGGCGTGGGATTTAGCAAGCTGCGCGTGCGGGTGTAAATCCCATTGCTTTGGCGCCAGCGCGCATGACACTTTTGCGGGGAAGACGCGCAAGAAAACCGCTGCTGGGAGAAGATCAATGCCACCGGTGCTTTCGCTCCATGAAGACGTGCTTGCCAACGATGCCGGCGTGTCGCTGCTAGCGCGGCCGCGCATGCTGCTGGTGCTGCACGGCTCGCTCATCATCGCCGACCGCGTGTTGGGCGACGACGAGGCGTGGAGCGGCGAAGCGGCGGTCACGTTCAAGGCCGGACCGCACGGTGCGGCGGTCTGGCGTTGGGAGCTGGCGGATGACCATTTCGGCGGCGCGGCGTCCGGCGCCGGCGTCCGTTCGCGGGAAAAGCTATCGGCGCGGCTCGACACCTTGCCCAACGGCCCGCTCATCCTGCGCGGCGACAGCGTCGCCTTCCCGCCGGGCGGCTGCGCCTACCTGCATCGCCATCAGGGACCGGGCATCCGCTGCCTGGTCGAGGGCGGCTTTCGCATCGATTCCGCCGGCCGCTCGACCTCCTATGCGCCAGGCGACGCCTGGTATGAAAACGGTCCGGAGCCGGTGTTCGCGCAGGCCGCCGACCGCCCGACGCGCTTCGTGCGCGTCATGCTGCTGCCGCGTTCGTATTTGGGAAAGAGCTCGGTCGAATATCTGCGCGAGGAAGACAAGGCCAAGCCCAAGTCGCAGACCTACAAGATCTACGCCGACATGGCGATCGCATTCATCGCAGCATGAGGGGCTGGTGCCGCGGAAGGGATTCGAACCCCTGACCCCCGCATTACGAATGCGGTGCTCTACCGGCTGAGCTACCGCGGCGCCAACGGGCAGCGTAGTAATACCGGGCCTTTATTAACACAATAGCGGCGCTAGCGCGCGTGCGGCGGCGCCTCGGCCCGCAGCTTGAAGCGCTGAATTTTGCCGGTGGCGGTCTTCGGCAGTTCGGTGCGGAATTCGAGCCAGCGCGGATACTTGAACGGCGCCAGATTTTCCCGGCAATAATCCTGCAGCTTGCGCGCCAATTCGTCGCTCGCCCTTTCGGGCGATTTAAGTACCACAAAGGCCTTCGGCTTGATCAGCGTGTCGGCGTCCGGCCAGCCGACGATCGCCGCTTCCAGCACATCGGGGTGGTTCTGCAACACGCCTTCGACCTCGAACGGCGAAACATACATGCCTGACACCTTGAGCATGTCGTCGTGCCGGCCGCAGTAGACGAAATAGCCCTGCTCGTCCTCGACGTATTTGTCACCGGAGCGCGTCCATTCGCCGAGGAAGGTCGCCCGCGACTGCTCGCGGTTGTTCCAATACATGATCGCGCTGGTCGGGCCGCGCACCTGCAGTTCGCCCATGTCGCCGCGCTTTTTGACTGGCGCGCCATCGTCGATCAGCCGCACGTCATAACCGGGCACCGGCTTTCCGGTGGTGCCGTATTTTACTTCGCCCGCGCGGTTGGAAATGAAGATGTGCAACATCTCGGTCGAACCGAGGCCGTCGAGGATGTCGACGCCGTAACGCTCGCTCCAGCGGCGGCCGACCTCTGCCGGCAGCGCTTCTCCCGCCGAGACACATCGGCGCAATCGCACTTCCGAACGCTGCGGCGCCGCGGGGCTGGCAAGAAATCCGGCATAGAATGTCGGCACGCCGTAGAAGATCGTGATGGCGTGCTTCTTGAGCACCTCGGCGACGGATTCCGGCGTCGGCCGGTCCGCCAATAATACCGTCGTCGCACCCGCCGACATCGGGAAGGTGAGCGCGTTGCCGAGTCCGTAGGCGAAAAACAGTTTCGCAACCGAGTAGCAGACGTCGTTTTCGCCGATGCCGAGAAACGGTTTGCCGTAAAGCTCGTCGGTGAATTTTAGATCGGCGTGGGTATGCACCGCGGCTTTCGGCTTGCCGGTCGAGCCGGACGTGTAGAGCCAGAAACAAATCTCGTCGCGCATTGTCGGCGCGGTCACCGGCTCGGGCGTTACAGAAGCAAGCAAATCATCGAAGCGCGGATGGCCGTGCCCGTTGTCGCCCGAAACGACGACGTGGTCGAGGGTCGCGGTCTTGCCGATCGAGGGAGAGAATTTTGCAAACAGCTCTTCCGATACGACCAAAAGCCGGGCGCGCGAATCCGCGAGCATGAAGCGATAATCGTCTTCGGTAAGTAGCGTGTTGACCGGCACCGGAACGATTCCGGCCTTGATCGCGCCGAGAAAAGCGGTCGGCCAGTCGATCAAGTCGAGCAGGCAGACGAGAATGCGCTCCTCACGCCGGACGCCGAGCGAGCGAAGCCCGGCGCCGAAACGATCGACGCGTGCGGCCAGATCGCCATAGGTCCAGGCCTGCCGCCGGTCGATGAACGCGGCTTTGCCGGCGCGGCCGGCGTCGAGATTGCGCTTGAGAATATCGGCGGCGAAATTGTAATCGCGCGCGACCGTTTCGGCGGCGCGCGGCAGCGGGTTCGGCTGGGCGATATTCATTGCAGCGTTTGCTCCCGGGGCGCGCCGTTTTGCCCACGGCTTGCCCACTTCATCGCATTATGCCGATGGTGCAATTCACCGCAATCCGATAGTGGTGCGGCACTATTGTCAGTCCACGCCGGAGTTCGTCCGATGATTGTGAGCCGCGACCGCATTGTCACCACGCACGTCGGCAGCCTGCCGCGCACCGAAGCGCTGAGCGAGCTTCTGGTCCGGCGCGAAGCCGGCGAAGGCTACGGTCAAGCGCAGCTCGACGCCGAGATGGAGAAGTCCATCCGGCATGTGGTCGCCAAGCAGAAGGAAGCCGGCATCGACAGCGGCAACGACGGCGAGCAGCAGCGCGTCGGGTTTCAGACCTACGTGCCGCAACGCATGTCGGGCTTCGGCGGCGAGTCCAAGCGCCGGCGCGGCCGTGAATTCGAGGAATTCCCGGAGCTGGTGCACAACCTCACGCGCCGGTTTCCGAACGTCAGCCGCCAGCAGAACGCACCGCAGGCGCAAGGCGAGCTGCACTATCACGACACTTCGGCAATCGAGAGCGAGATCAAGCGCTTTCTGCGCATCGCCGGCGAGGGCAAGCCGTTTGCGGAAAATTTCATCACCGCGCCGTCGCCCGGCATCATCGCCTCCACCATGCTCAACGCCTTTTACGACAGCAACGAGGCCTACCTGGCGGCGATCGCGCGCGAAATGCACCACGAGTATATGGCGATCCATGAAGCCGGACTTGTCCTGCAGATCGACGCGCCCGATCTCGCCATGGATCGCACCATGTTCTACCGCGACGGCTCGGACGCCGATTTTGTCAAAGCGGTCGAGCTGCACGTCGCCATGATCAACAAGGGCATTGCCGGCATTCCGCGCGACCGGGTGCGGCTGCACGTCTGCTACGGCAACTGGGAAGGCCCGCACATCTACGACGTCGCACTGGAGAAAATTTTACCGCCGCTCTACCGGGCGAACGTCGGCGCGCTGTCGATCGAGTTTTCCAATCCACGCCACGCCCACGAATATGGCGCGCTCAAGCGCGTGCCGTTTCCCAAGGACATGATCCTCATTCCCGGCGTGGTCGAGTCGACCTCCAACTTCGTCGAGCACCCGGAGGTGGTGGCGCGGCGCATCGAAGAAGCGGTGGCGGCGATCGGCGACCGTGAGCGCGTAATCGCCTCGACCGATTGCGGGTTCGGCACCTTCACGCGGCGCGAATGGGTGATCGAACCGGCGGTATGGCTCAAGCTCAAGTCGATCCGCGAAGGCGCCGACATCGCCTCGGCGCGGCTATGGGGGCGCAAGAGCGCCGCGTAATCGCGATGGCGGCTGCGGCCCAACTGCATGCCGCTGCGGGCTGTGTGTCATCTTCGGCGCGCCTATAATGCCGTGCATAAGGCTTAAGGGAGCACGCCATGGACGACATCACCCGCGATCCGAAGACAGTCCGCGCCGAGGACATCAACCCGCGCTACAACTGGGGCCGTCATTTGCCGGTGCTCGGCACCATGGGCGTCGATTTCGAGGAACGCGTTGATTATCGCCGCATGCACCGCTATCGGCTCGGCCGGGCGCAGGCGGCGCTCGAAGCCTCCGAGCTCGGTGCGCTGATTTTGTTCGACGACAACAATGTCCGCTACGTCACCTCGACCAAGATCGGCGAGTGGGCGCGCGACAAGCTTTCGCGCTGGGTGCTGCTGATCCGCGGCAAGGACCCGATCCTTTGGGATTTCGGCTCGGCCGCCGTCCATCACCGGCTCTATTCACCGTGGCTCAAGCCGGAGAACTGCAAAGCCGGCCTGGTCGGTCTGCGCGGCACGGTCGATCCCGCCTTTGGATTGATGAAGCATCACGCCGAGGAGATGGCGTCCCTTTTGAAATCCGCCGGAGTCGCCAAGATGCCGGTCGGCATCGACATCGTCGAGCCGCCGATGATGTTCGAACTGCAAAAAGCCGGATTGAAAGTCGCCGACGGCCAGCAGGTGATGCTGGAGGCGCGTGAAGTGAAATCGGCCGACGAAATCGCGCTGTTGAACCGCGCGGCGGCGATGGTCGACGGCGCCTACCAGCTGATCGACGAGAAACTCAAGCCCGGCGTACGCGAGAACGATATGGTCGCCATCGTCAACGAGTTCCTCTATCGCCACGGCTCCGACGATGTGGAAGCGATCAATGCGATCTCCGGCGAGCGCTGCAATCCGCACCCGCACAATTTCACCGATCGCATGATACGGCCCGGCGATCAGGTGTTCTTCGACATCCTGCAAAGCTTCATGGGGTATCGCACCTGCTACTACCGCACGTTCAATGTCGGCCGCGCTACGCCCTCACAGCGTGACGCCTACAAGAAGTGCCGCGAATGGCTCGATCTGGCGATCGACCTGATCAGGCCGGGCGTGTCCACCGACGAAGTATGCAGCGTGTGGCCTAAAGCGCACGATTTCGGCTTTCCGGACGAATTGTCGGCGTTCGGGTTGCAGTTCGGCCACGGCCTTGGCTTGAACCTGCATGAGCGGCCGATCATCAGCCGCGTCGTCTCGATGGACCACCCGACCGTGATCAAGGAAGGCATGGTGTTCGCGCTCGAGACCTATTGCCCGGCAAGCGACGGCTATTCGGCGGCGCGGATCGAAGAGGAGGTCGTGGTCACCGATAAGGGCCACACCGTCATCTCGCTGTTTCCGGCCGAGGAACTGCCGATCGCGGCGCGGTACTGACACCGCCCCGGTACTTGCCGGCGAAGATTCGCGCGATGCGCTGGCGCGCACCCTGACCGGCCGCAGGGCGCGCATACCCCCCATTCCGATTGTGATTACCGGAACGCTTCCGGATTGTGACGGATTTTCAAGGCGTTGAGGCGACTACGGAATAAGCCCAATTGGGGCAATTGTGCGGCGCACAAAATCGCTGGATTTTTCGCAAGTCTCGCATTAGCTACGCCCCTTCAAGCCAAAAACGAGGGGATCGTTTCAGCCATGAAAATGATGCTTGCCGCGTGCCTGCTGCTCGGCGTTTGGACGACGAGCGCGGGCGCCATCGACCTCGCCGAACTCGCACCATGCAAGCCGGCCGCGGCGCGGCTTTGCGACCAGTCCGGCGGCATGACCTGGACCAATCTCACGCGCTGCGGCGCGACGCTTGCCGCGCATAGCTGGCGGATCGGCAATTCCTGCCGTGAAGTGCTGCGGAAGTACGGGCAGCTCTGAGAACGCCCGCGCGCTCTTTCTTTTGTCTTTGCCCCGGCCCTGCGCCGGGGCTTTTATTTTAGCGGCACGCCAGCGGCCACGGCAGGGATGAACAAGTCCGCGGAAACCTGCTAGCCTCCGCGGCCTAATCCACACTAGGCGAACGACAGTCAGAGGACGCTAAGGATCCCCCATGTACTCCAATCTTCAACTTTTTATCGACGGTCAGTGGCTCAATGGCGACGGCCGTGCCGGCGAAGACGTGATTAATCCGGCCACCGAGAAGCCGCTCGCGCACTTGCCTCATGCCAGCAGCGCCGATCTCGACCACGCGCTCGCAGCCGCCAAAAAAGGCCTTTCTGTCTGGCGGGCAACGTCGGCCTATGATCGCGCCAAAATCATGCGCAAAGCCGCAGATCTGATGCGCGAGCGCCATGACGCGATCAGCAAGATCCTCACCCAGGAAGAAGGAAAGGCCTATCCGGAAGCGCGCGCCGAAGTGATAACTTCGGCCGACATTATCGAATGGTATGCCGAGGAAGGCCGCCGCGCTTACGGCCGCATCGTGCCCGGCCGCGGCAAGGTGCGGCAACTCGTGGTGCAGGAGCCGGTCGGCATTGTCGCCGCCTTCACGCCGTGGAATTTTCCGGCGCTGACGCCAGCGCGCAAAATCGGTGGCGCGCTCGCCGCCGGTTGCTCGCTGATCCTCAAGGCATCGGAAGAGACACCGGGTGCATGCGTCGAGATGGTGCGCTGCTTCGCCGATGCCGGCTTGCCCGCCGGCGTGCTCAATCTCGTGTTCGGCGTACCGGCGAGGATCTCCGAGCATCTCATCGCCAAGGACGATGTACGCAAGATTTCGTTTACCGGCTCCATTCCGGTCGGCAAGCACCTCGCGGCGCTGGCCGCCAGAAAAATGAAGCGCGCCACCATGGAGCTCGGCGGTCATTCTCCGGTCGTGGTGTTTGCCGATGCCGATCCGGAAAAATCCGCCGACACCATAGCCGCATTCAAATATCGCAACGCCGGCCAGGTGTGCATTTCGCCAACCCGCTTCTACGTGCAGGAGCAGATCTACGGCCGATTTCTCGCGCGCTTCACCGAATATGCGAAATCGCTCAAGGTCGGCGACGGCCTGGAAAAGGGCGTGGCGATGGGGCCGCTGGCGAATGCGCGGCGTATCGATGCGATGGACTCGTTCGTCGCCGACGCCAAGAATCGTGGCGGAAAAGTCGTCGCCGGCGGCCAGCGCCGCGGCAACCAGGGTTACTTCTTCGAGCCGACGGTGATCACGGAACTGCCGGACGATTCCAAGCTGATGACGGAAGAGCCGTTTGGGCCGCTGGCGCCGGTGGTGACCTTCAAGACCATGGATGAGGTCGTGGAGCGCGCCAACTCGCTGCCCTACGGGCTTGCCGCCTATGCCTTCACCGGCTCGGCGCAAACCGCAAACATGATCGGCGACGCCTTACAGTCCGGCATGGTCGGGGTGAACTCGATCAACGTGTCGACGCCGGAAACGCCTTTCGGCGGCATCAAGGAATCGGGTTACGGCAGCGAGGGCGGCCTCGAAGGCCTGCAAGCCTATCTGAACACGAAGTTCATTTCGCAGGGTTGAGCGCGGCCGCTCAGGCCTGATCCAGAAGCCCGAAATGCGGGCCCAACCGCCGGCGGACGCGCACCATCGCCGCGCGCGCCACGAAGGCGTCGTAGGTGATGCGGGCGAGCGGCGACAATTGCGACGGCCGCGCTATCAGGTCGCGTAATACCGCGGCGATGTTCGCGCGCCCGTCCGGCCGCATGCTGATCAGCGCCGCAGGCGGAACCTTGCGGTGCGCCGGATCGACAACAACGCGCACTGCAGCAACCGCGAGTTTATGTTCGGCGGCAACCCGCGCCACCACATGCGATTCCATATCGACCACAGCGGCACCGGTAGCCTTGTAAAGCTCACGCTTCTTGGCGGGCTCGGCGACCGGCTGATCGACGCCGACGATCGGCGCATGGATGGCGCCGTCGATCAAACCAAGCAGCTTGCGCGACCACGCCGCGTCCGTCGCGCGCAAGGTCTGCGAATCGCGGATGGAATCGGCCACCACCCAATCGCCGGCGCGAAGATGCCCGGCGAGACCACCGGCGACGCCGAAGCTGATCATGCCGCGGTAACCCTGGCGAACCGCGGTGTCAGCGACTGTTTCAAGTTCGCTGCCGGCGGTGCGGCAAACGACCAAGACCCCCGGCGCGGCGGCGATGCGCGCCTCGAAGTCGAGACCGACAAATGCGATGACAAGAGGGCGGGGACTTTCAACGGCGATATCGCCGACCAACACAGTGTCGTCGGCGTCATTCACCAGTCCGTCTACGAAAGTTCCGCCGGCGAAATCCAGCTGGGATGCCATTAGAAGCTTTTCACCCTCGCGTCTGTTGACCGAATTTCACGCCCCCAATAGCGCGCCTCGCAGACGTTCTCGGCTTCATTCCGGCAAGTCACCGAGTTTTCATTGTCAGTTTATCACAATCCGCCACGGACGCCATCGCTTTTCAGTCGCGGCAATTGAATCCAATTTGAAATCGAATCGCCTTGCGCACTTTTATGGTGAGCATGGCTTTTTGGCCACGAAAATGCTTGTTTCCGACCGCGCGTGGGGCGGATTGGCATGGCCGATACGGCAAAAACATTGATCACCGGAGCCACGGGACTGGTCGGTTCCGCCGTGGCACGAAGGCTCCTTGCCGAAGGATTCCCGGTGCGGGCTCTGGTGCGGCCCCATAGTCCGCGGTTCCACCTCGAAGGGCTTGATCTGGAGTTCGCTCCGGGCGACATCCGCGACCCCGAATCGGTCGGCCGTGCCACGCAAGGCGTCCGTTACGTCTTTCACGTAGCGGCCGATTACCGGCTGTGGGCACGCGACCCAAACGAAATTTTCGCTGCCAATGTCGACGGCACGCGCGTGGTGATGGAGGCGGCCAAAAACGCCGGCGTCGAGCGCGTGGTCTATACCTCAAGCGTCGCCACCTTGGGCTTGCGCGACGACGGCAGCCCGGCCGATGAGAGCGTTCCGCTCGCCGCCGAAGCGGGGATCGGCGCGTACAAGCGCAGCAAGATCGCGGCCGAGCGGCTGGTCGAAACGATGGTCGAGAAGGCTTCGCTGCCCGCCGTCATCGTCAATCCCTCGACACCGATTGGGCCGCGCGACGTGAAGCCGACACCGACCGGACGCATCGTCTTGGAGGCGGCGCGCGGGCGGGTGCCGGCTTTTCTCGATACCGGTCTCAATCTTGTGCACGTCGATGACGTTGCCGAAGGACACTTGGCGGCGCTCCGGCGCGGTGTCATCGGCCAGCGTTACATTCTCGGCGGCGAGAACGTATCGTTAGCGAATATGCTCGCCGACATTGCGCGTATTGCGGGCCGCCGGCCGCCGACCTGGCTTATTCCACGCCCCCTGGCCTTATCCGTCGCCTTCGCCGCCGAAACGACCGCACGCCTGACCGGGCGGGCGCCGTTTACGACGATCGATGGCGTCCGTATGGCCGACCACCGCATGTTTTTTACCGCTGCCAAAGCCGAACGCGAACTCGGCTTTCGCGCCAGGCCCTATCGCGAAGCGCTGCAAGACGCGATCGACTGGTTTCGCAAAGCCGGCTATCTCAATGGCAAACGCAAGCGCTAGAGCATGATCCGGAAGAGTGGAAACCGGTTTTCCGAAAAGATCATCCTCCGACGCAAAATCTAAACCGCCGCCGCGTCGCCGTAGCCCCCGAGCGCGTAACCTGATCGCCGTGCGGCGGCGATGCAGACAGGATCGCACAGAGCGGCGAATTCCTCGACATATTGGTAACCGTGCGCCGCGCCGGTGAAAGCATCGACTGTCGCGGGATGCAGATAAATCTCAATCAGGCCGGGCGGCAAGCGCCCGAGCAGCTCGGCAACCCGCGCTCTGGTCATTGCGCCCGACCAGGCAAGCCCGAATACAGCGTCCGCCGTCGTCAGTCCGGCCGCGCTGACTCGGCGCCGCAGCCAGGCGGCGAACGGCGCCAGTACGCGGCCGATCATGCGCCGCGTTTGCGGATCAATGTCGGCGACGAGGCGCCAAGGCTCGACCGGGACGCGCAACGCCCGCATGCCGTAGCGCTTGCCGACGCGGATGATCGTGGCCGCGATTGCCGGGTGCAACTGCAAATGCCTGTGACCATCGACATGGTCGAGCGCCAGGCCGGTCGCGCGATAGGCTTCAAACTGCACGGCGATTTCCGTCTCGATTTGCCGCCGCAACGAGGCGTCGAACGCGATTTGTGCGCCGTAGCGCGCGAGATCGTTACGAAAGCGCCCGCTGGCATCAACGAGACCCGGAATCCGCGAGCGGTCCGCCATCGGATCGCCGTCGACCAAGACGACATGCAGCCCGACGCGCAGGTCCGGCAAGGACCGCGCGCGCGCCACTGCATCAGCCGCCGCCGGCGCGCCGACCATGAGACTAGCGGCGGTCAGAATTCCGTTCCGGTGCGCCGCCTCGATGGCGGCGTTGACCGGTTCGCTGAGCCCGAAATCGTCTGCAGTGATAATGAGCCGGTTCAGTGCGCGAGTTCCCGCCGTTCGCGCAGGAAGGAAAAGAATTCCAGGCCTTCCCGCAGTCGGCGCGCGGTCATTTGCGGACTGCACGCCATCTCCGAGACGATAGCCGCGATCTTGGGCGCACGGAAGTAGAAGCGCCGGTAGAATTCCTCAACCGACTGGAAAATCTCGGTGTGGCTCAGGTGCGGGTAGTGCAACGGCGCCATCTGCACACCATTGACATCGATCAGATCGGCATGCGCGGCATCGAGCCAGCCATTTTCGAGCGCGTCGCGGTACAGTTCGGTTCCTGGATACGGAGCCGCCAGCGACACCTGGATCGTGTGTGGATTGATGTCGCGGGCGAACTGGATGGTTTCTTGGATGGTTTCGCGGCTTTCACCAGGCAGCCCAAGGATAAAGGTGCCATGGATGATGATGCCGAGTTCGTGGCAATCGCGGGTGAAACGCCGCGCCACGTCGACGCGCATGCCCTTTCTGATGTTGTGCAGAATCTGCTGATTGCCAGTCTCATAGCCGACCAACAGGAGCCGCAGGCCGTTGTCACGCATCACCTTTAGCGTATCGCGCGGCACATTTGCCTTCGCGTTGCACGACCAGGTGACGCCAAGCTTGCCAAGTTCGCGCGCGATCGCCTCGGTGCGCGGCCGGTTGTCGGTGAAAGTGTCGTCGTCAAAGAAAAACTCCTTCACCTGCGGAAAAGCATGCTTTGCCCAGCGGATCTCCTCGATAACGTTGCCGACGCTGCGGGTGCGGTAGCGATGACCGCCGACTGTCTGCGGCCACAGGCAGAATGTGCAGCGCGATTTGCAGCCGCGGCCGGTGTAGAGTGAAACATAGGGATGCTTGAGGTAGCCGATGAAATAATTCTCGATCCGCAGGTCGCGCTTATAGACCGGCGTGACGAACGGCAATTCATCCATATTTTCTAATATCGCGCGCGGCGGATTGTGCGTGATGGCGCCGTCCGCATGGCGCCAGGAAAGCCCGGTGATCTTGTTCCAGTCGCGGCCTTCCGCGACCTCCTTGATGGTGAAATCGAATTCATTGCCGGCCACGAAGTCGATCGCCGGCGAGGCTTCCATGCTGGCCTGCGGCTCGACCGCAACCTTGGCGCCGACAAACCCCACTTTGACGTGCGGATTAGCCGCCTTGAGCGCCTTGACGACCCGCACGTCCGACGCGAAAGACGGCGTCGAGGTATGCAGCACTGCGAGGTCGTAATGCGGCGCTTCGCGCACCACGTCGGCGAGCGAGAGCCGGTGCGGCACCGCGTCGATCAATTTGCTGTCGGGAACGACCGCCGCAACCTGCGCGAGCCAGGTCGGATACCAGAACGAACGGATTTCGCGCCGCGCCTGGTAGCGCGACCCGGCACCGCCGTCGAAACCATCGAAAGACGGAGTCTGCAAAAACAAGGTCCGCATTATGAACCCGTCAGGTCTTGACCTTCCAGCAGCGTGCCACCCGCTGTCACACGATAGTCGGCGCCGCGCCAATGAACCGTCGCCCCCAAGAAGCTCGTCACGTAGACGCCGAAGGCTATGAGATCCTGCACTGGAATGAGCCAATAATGTTGCCGCGGCAAATTGAACCGCCACTCGACGCAGCGGCAGAGCGTCACGCGCGCAAGCAGTACGGCGACCGTGACCAGGGCCGCCGCCGGACTGCCCGACATCAACGCAAACAACGCCAGCGGCCACGGATGAGTAATGATGGTGCCGGCATAAGCCAACGGATGGATGTTTTTGACCGTGCGAGCGACGCGTATCTGCTGCCGGATCAGCTCAAGCAGACTACCCTCGAAGCAGCAATGACCGACCAAAAACGGCGCCGTCACTACGTCGTAACCTTGTGCGCTAACGCCGAGGCCAATGGCGTGATCGTCGGCAAGGACGTCGGCGAGTGCGGTGAACCCGCCGATCCGGTCAAGCATCGAACGGCGGATCGCGATGGTGGCCCCGCAGCAGGGCTTCGCCAGCCCGAGGCTGACCGCGGTGACTGCGTGCGGGAGAAACGTCGCGTTGATGGCAAGAGCCGACATTTGCGTCCACAGCCCGGGGCCGCCGATGCCGTGATAAAGGCAGGTGACGGCACCGACGCCGGGCGTGGCCAAGCGGGCGATGAGTTCGCGCAAATAATCCGGCTTGACGACGATATCGCTGTCCGACATCACCAGCGTGTCGTGGCGGGCGCGCGGCATCATGTTGATCAGGTTCGAAACCTTGCCATTGGCGCCGTTATGACGCGGATCAATGACCAGATCGATGCTGCGCTCCGGCGGTTCTTCTTCAACGATCAACACGGCCGCGGCTACCTGCGACGTCGGATTTTGGGCGCCGCATAAAATCTGGACCGGCGCGTCGTAATCCTGGCGGCAGAAGGCGGCAAGACGCGCCGGCAGGCCAGGTTCGACGTCATGCAGCGGCTTGAGAATAGTCACCGGCGGCGGGGCCGCAGGTGGCTCGATCTCCTCGACCGGGAAGCTCAAGACACAAGCGCACGCAATGACCGTGAAGCAGCAACCAACAATCGCGACGATAAGAGAAATTTCGCCCAGCGACTGCGCGAATGCCATTGCGTCGGGAATAGCTTCAGCAACTGTCATGACAACTAACGGTCGAAGTCGACTCCACCGAATTCCTGTTCCAGCGCGCGGCGCGACAAATAGATCGGCAATCGCACGCGCAGCAGCGTATTTGGCCGCAGCGCTCTTGTATTATGCACCAAAACGATCAGCGAAATGAGAATATTTTCGCCAAAGCGGTGCAGGCGCTCGCGGATGGGCAAATGCTCGGCCGCAATGACCGCCTCGAAACCGAAACGCGCCATGATCCGGGCGAGTTGCTCGCGTTGATCCTCGGTGCCAGACGGGGCATTGCCGGCAATCACGGCGATGTCGCGCAGATCGGGTCGGGACGCCAGAAAGCGCGCAAGTTCGCGCAGCGACGTGCGCATGGCACGCTGCATCTGCCGCGCCCAGCCGATCGTCGGGCCGGCTGCCGGCACCGGCGGAATCTGCTCGTTCCAGAAGTGCAACCGCGCGATGCGCGCACCTGGTAGGACGCGCGTTCCGTCGCCCAGCACGATCGAGCGGCGGGCGCGGCTCACGTCGAGCCGGAAGACGCAAGCAGGATTGCGGGTGTATTCGAATACGTGCTGACTGCGGCGCAACCGCTGATCGAGCGCGGCAACGGCGTCCCCCAGCCGCGGGCGGCCCTGCGGTAACCGGGCCCTAAGCTCGGCGGAATCCCACACTGCCATATCGGGGCTCTCCGCGTTTCCCAACCGCATTAAATAACGCGAAACGCCTGTAAAAGTTGCCGGCGCGTTGACAATATAGCCGAAATTCAGGTCCCGGGGCGAGAGTTGAAGCGCCGCACGTTCTAATCGCCGATCAATCATCGCCGTAGAGCGTGGCGAGCGTGCTTTTGATGACGAGTGCCACCGGCACGGCCAGGATCACGCCCGGAATGCCGAGCACGACGCCGCCAGCCAGGAAACAAAAGATAATCAGCACCGGATGCACGTGGGCGGCGCGGCCCAAAACCACCGGCCCCACCAGCTGGTCGATCGACAGTCGCAACAGCGTCGCGTAAAGCGCATATGCGAAGATGCTGTCGATGCCGGTTGCCGTGCGCAGCGACACCAGCCCAGCAATGACGGCGGCCGCGGTCGGACCGATCACCGGCACTGTTTCGAGAACGCCGGTCAACAGGGCCAAAAGCACGGCATGCCGGATGCCGAGAATAACGCCGAGACCGACGTAGGCGGCGATTGTGGCGTACGTGACGACTCCGAGAACGCCGATAAAGTAGCGCAACAGGACGGGGTCAAGCCGCTTCCAGATGCGCGCGACCAGCGGACGGCGATGCGGCGGCACGACCCAGAAAACGCCGGCGGCGATGCGCTCCCCGCTCACCAGAAAGTAGAACAACAGAACCAGCGTCAAAAAGGCGCCCATCAACGACGCCACCCCATAACCGGCCACGATTGCAAATTGGTCCGGCTGCGCAAACCACTCGCGGAGGCGCTCAATCGCCAATTCGGCAATATCGTGGGCGCTCACCGTGGCGCCGAACAAATAAATCGGCTGATCGCCGAGCGCCTGGCGGGCGAAGTTTTCCAGCATCGGCTGTAGATCCGCCGCGGTCGCGCGCGCCTCGGCAACAAGCCGCTGTACGGCAAAAACACCCACTGGCAGCGCGATGGCGCTCAAGACGACAAACAAGACAACAGCGAACAGAAGCCGCGGCCAGCGCGTGCGCGCCGCAGCCCAGTCCAGCAGCGGAGTGAAGATGTAAGCGACGATTGCCGCCAGCACGAACGGCAGAAGAATGAGTTTGATCCAGTACAGAAAGACCGCGAGGACGATCGCACCAATGAGGACGGCGCGGGTTTCGCCGGAATTGAGCGGACCGGCCGAGCGCGCCCGGTCGGTAGCAGGCGGCGTTTCCTCGTTTTTTCTCTTCACCGCCGTCATGAATAAATCCGGCCTTTCCAGACGACCCGACCGCTGAGGCGGCGGCGCACGCTGTCGAACGCCATCAGCGCGCCCGCGGTGTAGCCGAGCGGGAAGATTAGACCGTACCAGAACGGTATCCGGAAATAGATCGCGGCGGCGACGTGCAACCCGATGGCGGCGCCGGAAGCGGCAAGCGCGAGCCAGAGCGCGGCCGCCGCCCCCGCCACGCCGTGCATCAAGTCGACGAAATCCAGCACCGGAATAGCGAATGTGGCCCAGCCCAGAAGGAAGGCAGCCGTCGCGATGGCCAAGGTGGGAAGCGGACCGCCGAACGTGTCGACCAGATTCTTGGCAAAACCCGGCCACAAGGTGCGCCAGCCGGTATACATGCGCGTCGACAGAAGGTCGTCACCGGCCATTAGCAGGACCGACCGTCCCGATCGCTTCACGCGGCGGGCAAATTCCAGATCCTCGCAAATTGCTGCGCGAACCGCCGCATGCCCGCCGACCGCCTGGTAAGCGTCGTGCCGTACCAGCAGGAACTGCCCGGTCGCCGTTGTGTCCGAACCCGAGCGCGACTGCAGCTGACGCAAATCCTGCAGGAACGAAAGGATGATGAGACCGCATGGCAATATCAGCCGCTCGGCAAAACTTTGCAGCTCGTGACGTGGCGCGAGCGAGAGCAGATCGAGCCGGTTGTCGAGCGCCGCCCGCATGGCGCTCGACAGCGCGCCGGGAGCGAGTTTTACGTCGGCATCGATGAAGCAGAGCCATTCGCAATCAGGCTCAACCCCGCGTACGCCGATCCAGCAAGCGTGCGATTTACCGACCCAATCAGGCGGCAGCGGCGGCGCCCGGATCAGCGAGATCTGCGGATGGTGCGCGGCAAAGCCGCGCACCATGGCGGCGGTGGCATCGGTCGAGTGATCGTCGATTACGAGCACCCGCAGGCAGTTCCCCGAATAATCCTGCGCGGCCAGCGCTTGCAGGCAGGGCCCAATGTTCGCCGCTTCGTCGCGGGCCGGAATGATGACGGTTATCAGAGGCACGGCCTCGGGTGCCGGCGGTGTGGCGCGGGCGAGACGGGGAAGAAGACCTCGCTGCCCGACCGCCCGCAGGATCAGCCAGACCATGATCGCGAGCCATGCGCAGGAGAGAAAAAGCCCCACAGTCCTACCGACCAGAGCACTCAAGCCAAACGCGCTGGTGCCAGCGCCAAATAACCACGCGAGGCGGGCTGAAGTTCCCCGCCTGCGCCAAGATTAGCTTTTTCCGGGCCCGTTCTGGGCGAACTTATTTTGCCGGCACGACCAAAGAAAAGCGCTCGTCAGCGGCCAGACATTGCGCTTCCGGAAAGCCGAGCTCCTTGCGCACCATGTTGGTGCCGAGCACCAGCGACACCATTTTGTAGAACGCGTGACGACGGCTCATGCCCTCGCGCCCCATGCCGCAATCGGACGAGATCACCAGCCGCTCCGGCGGAATGTATTTGAGCGCGGCACGGATTTGCGCCGCCACCTCGTCGGGACTTTCCACTTGCAGCGTGTGATGGTCGATCACGCCGATGGCGATCTTTTTCTCCGTGATGGTTTTACCGATCGCATCAAGATCCATGCCGCCGGAACTCGACATTTCGAACGTAATCACATCGCAATCGATGCGGTTGTAGGTCTCGAGCGACGCCTTGTAACTCTGGACCTTGGCGAACATGCGCTGCTGCGAAGGATTGCCCCAGCACGAATGCGCCCATACTTCGGTCTTGGCGCGCAGTCCCTTGACGGTGCGTTCGAACACTTCGACCATCAAATCCGGCGTGATCACCTTGTCCTGAATGCCACGCGCGGCGGCAAGGTGGATTTGCGGCTCCTCGATCTGAATGACCGGACAACCGGCGTCGGCGAGTTCATGATATTCCTCGTTGAATGCATCGGCAATGGCGAGCATGCGCTCGGGCAGGCTCTTATAATGCTTGTCCTGCGAGGCGAAGGCGACGATCTCCGCCGACACCGCGCCGAATTTCACTGGCCGCGTGGTCAGCCGCTGCGCCGCCTTCCACAACGCGGTGTATTGCAAATCGCCGCGCCCTACCGGTCCGATGATGGTCGGCATCACGCGCGATTCCAGGTAGTCGTGCAGGATGTGCCCGCGCGGAAACCACAAACCGCCGCGCCCCGCCGGCGTCGGCCGCGGATTGCCGCGCTCGTAGCCGGACAAGTGATGCGGCGGGTAACTGGTCCAGCTTTGACCGCCGACGTCATCGTCGAAGCGGCAATCGCCGTCGGTGCAGATGTCAAGCCCGGCGAGCTCCTGATCGCGCAGATAGCAGGACAGCGTATCTACATATTGCTCGCGGTAGCGGCGCGACACCATCGCGTCGAGAAACATCCGGGTGCCGAGGTTCTCCGTGTACCAGCTCGGCCGCGGCAACGAGCCGGTGATCGTCGTCGGCAACATGATGTCCTTGGTACCGCGGTACATTGCTTCGCCTCCCGGGAGTGTTCGCCGACGTCACCGGCTGTTCGAACCGTTCACGGGTTTCTAAGCAGCAAAAATCCCCCACTGCAACAGCGACACGAAATGGTGGGCGCTTGCCCCAGCGTGGGCACTGCCGCCTTATTTGACCGGCCGGTGTAGATAGCGCCCACGCGCCGGCCCCACGACGTTGCCGTTCTGATAAACGAGCGCGCCACGCAAGAAAGTGCTTTTGACTCGGCCGGTCAGCTCCTGGCCCTCGAAGGGCGAATAGCCCTGCTCGGACTCGGACTCAGCTGCGCGAACGGTAAAGCTCTCGTGCGGATCGACGAGGACGATGTCGGCGTCAAACCCCGGCGCGATGTCGCCTTTGTTGAGCAAGCCGAACCGCCGTGACGGATTCCAGCTCGTCAGCTCGGCCATCCGATTGTACGATAGCCCGCGCTTGCTGCCCTCGCTCACTACGCCGGAGAGCAGATACTCGGTGCCGCCGAAACCCGATTTGGCGAGCCAGATGTTGTCCGGCTGATCCTTCGACCATTTCTGTTCCGCCGAGCAGCACGCGTGATCGCTGACGATCCAGTCGATCTTGCGGTCAAGCACGGCCTGCCAAAGCGCCTCGACGTCCTCGCGCGGCCGGATCGGCGGATTGACCTTGGCATGCACCGCGCATTCGCAATCGGTATCGAGCAGGAGATGGCCGACAGTCACTTCGCGGCGGAAGCCGATATGCGGGAAGACTTGCTGCATGGTCCAAGCCGCATCCACCGCCTTGCGCGAGGAAAGATGCAGCAGGTTGATGTTGATGCAGTTGGTTTCGTTGGCGAGGTAGGACGCGATCCACACTGCGAGCCCTTCGGAATGCGGCGGCCGGGCGGCACTGTAGGCCTGCAGGCCCTTCAGCTTCCCCTCGCCCTCCACGATGGTCGTATAGGCATTGAGGATATCGGCCAGTTCGCAATGCAGGCTGACGCTGATGTGCTCGGCGAGTTCGGGGCAGCGATCCATCACCGCGCGCGCCGAGCGCATGACGAACTCGAAATGGGCGATATCGTAGCGGTCTTCCGGAGGCAGCATGAGAAACTGGTTCTGCTGATCCGATTTTCCATGCAGGCCGTAGCCGCCGTAAAACATGAAGATCTTGAAGGAGGTCACGCCCTGCTCGGTCGCGAGATATTCCATTTCGCCGAGATGCCGGCTCTCGATCGGCGCGACGTGATAGCCGTAGTCGACCCAGAACCGCCCCTCCGACAGCTTGCGCACCTCGGGCATGACTTCGCGGTACGGACCGCCGCGATTGAGATAATAGGCGCCGGTGCGGATGTAATTCAGGCTGCAGGTCACGCCGCCCATGGCTGCGGCCTTGCTTTCGCTCACCGCGTCCTCGGCGAGCGGCCGATAGATGCCGACATGCATGTGCGCATCGACACAGCCCGGAAAAGCGAGCTGGCGTTTGGCGTCGAACACGTCGTTGGCGTCCTCGGCGCGAATTTCCGGTGCGAGACGTGCAACCTTGCCGTCCTTGATCGCGATATCGAGACCGTCCACTCCGGTCGTGTTCGGGCGCACCACGCGCGCATTCTTGATGACGAGATCGAACGTCTTCATTGCGGCTTTCTGCCTTTCGTTGTTCCGAGCTCTTCGCCCGCGTAACGCGCTTCCTTTACCAACATTTCAGGCGTGCCGAGCAGACGATTGAGCCCTGCAAAGGTGTGCATGCGGGCGTGGAACGGCTCGGTACTGCCGTGCATCTTCAGCGACGCGTAAAAATCCTCGGCGGTCTTGGCTTGCGCGCGCACGATGCCGGCCGCGAAGATGACCAAAGCGAAACCGAGCGCCTCGAGCTCGACTCGCCGGCAGGATCGGCGTCTTGCCGCCTTCCACCATGTTGGCGAGCAGCGGCACCGCGTTGCCGAACCGCGCGCCGATGCGCGCAAGCTCGTCGCGTTGCCGCGGCGCTTCGATGAACAGCACGTCGGCGCCGGCGTCCCGGTAGAGCTCCGCGCGCTCCATCGCCCGGTCGAAACCCTCCACGGCGACGGCGTCGGTGCGCGCAATGATCAGCGTTTCCGCGGAACGGCGCGCATCGACCGCCGCCTTGATCTTGCCGGCCATTTCTCCTCCGAGGATCAGCGCCTTGTCGTCGAGATGGCCACACCGTTTGGGAAAATCCTGGTCTTCGATCTGGATGGCGCCGGCACCAGCGCGCTCCAGAAGCCGCACGGTGCGCTCGACGTTGAGCGCATTGCCGTAACCGGTGTCGGCATCGACGATCAGATGAACTCCCACCCGGTCGCGGATCAGCGCGACCGTCTGCACGACCTCGCTCATGCCGACGAGGCCGATGTCCGGCCGCCCAAGCCGCGTATAGGCGATGCCGGCGCCGGACACGTAAAGCGCCTCGAAACCCGCGCGCTCGGCGATCAGCGCGGTGAGCGGGTCATACACGCCGGCCGCCATCAGGATGGGGGCGCGCGCGAGACGATCGGACAAGGTGACTTCGGCCATGGTCATAGCCCCAGATAAGCGCGTTTGAGCGCGGGATCGGCGGCAAGGTCGGCGGACGGGCCGGACATGACGCATTGTCCCTCGGCAAGAATATAGGCCCGGCCGGCAATCTCCAGGCTTTGCACCACATTCTGCTCGACCAGCAATACCGCGACACCCTCACTATGGATGCGCGCGATCAGCGCAAACAATTCCTCGACCAAGAGCGGCGAAAGCCCGAGCGAGGGTTCGTCGAGAATGAGCAGCCGCGGTTCGGCCATCAGGCCGCGGCCGATGGCAAGCATCTGCTGCTCGCCGCCGGAAAGCGTGCCGGCACGCTGCATCCGCCGCGCGGCAAGACGCGGGAAGATGGTGAGCACGCGGTTGCGGTTCGTGGCGCGCCGTTCGGTGCCGCGGCGATAACTGCCAAGGTCGAGATTCTCGGCGACGGAAAGATTGGGGAATATGCGCCGTCCTTCCGGCACGTGAATGAGACCTCGCCCGACAATCGCGGGAGGCTTCTCGCGCTCGATCGCCGCGCCATCAAAGCGAATCGTGCCGCTGCGTGCCCGCAGAATGCCGGAAATGGTGCGATTGAGCGTCGACTTGCCGACTCCGTTGGAGCCGAGGACGGCGACGATCTCGCCTGAATCGACCTTGAGGTCGACGCCGCGCAGCACGTCGGCGTCGCTATAGCCGGCGCGCAACTCGCTGACCGCGAGGAGCGCTTCAGTGGACATGCGCGCCTCGCAATTTCGCCGCGGCGCCGTGGCCGAGATACGCCTCGACGACCGCGGGATCCGCCACGACCTCGGCCGGACCGCCTTCGGCAATGATGCGGCCCTCCGCCAGAACGAAAACGCGGTCGGCGAGACTTCATCGCCGCCTGCATCACGTGCTCGATCATCAGCACGGCGATGCCGCGTGCCGCGAGCGAACGGACCATCGGTACGATGTCGCGGATTTCCGACGGGTTTAGCCCGGCCAACACTTCGTCGAGTAGAAGGAGCTTCGGTTCGGTCGCCAGGGCGCGCGCCAGTTCGAGGCGCTTTCGGCCCGCGACCGTTAAAGTGCGCGCCGGCCGGTCGAGCAAGTCACCGAGGCCGACCTCGCGTCCCACCTGTTCGGCCACCGCCAGCGCGGCATCCCGCGCGCGATGGCGCAGATGGGCACCGACCAGAATATTCTCGCGCACGGTCAGGCCAGCGAAGGGCTGCACGATCTGAAACGTGCGCGCTATGCCGCGGCGCGCCATGCAGTGCGGCGGCTCACCGGTGACGTCCTCGCCCTTGTAACGCACGCGGCCGGCGCTAGGCCTGAGGAAACCGGAAATCATGGCGAACAACGTTGTCTTGCCGGCTCCATTCGGCCCAATCAGCGCAGTGATGCGCGCCGAAGGCGCCGATAGCGACGCAGCGTTAACGGCCAGCAACCCCCCGAACCGGCACGATATGTCTTCCACGGCGAGCAGTGGCTCAACCATTTGCCGCCTCCGCCGCGGGCTTTCGCGCCGCCCCGCGAAAATAATCGTAAATGTCGGTGATGGTGCCGACCAACCCGCGCGGCGCAAATCGGATCACCAGGACGAGCACCGCGCCGTAGATCATGAGATCGAGGCCGGGGACGTCGCCGGTGATAAGCTTGGCGCCCTCGCCCAGCGCTTTCACCGCCAGCGCGCCCAGGAGCGCACCGAACACGGTGCCGACTCCGCCGATGATCGGCGTCAGCAGCGCCTCGATGGAAATCCACGGGCCATAGCCGATGGCAGCGTCGATGAACAGGAAGTATTGCGCGTAAAAGCAGCCGGCGGCTGCGGTGATGGCGGCCGAGACGACCATGGCGCCGAGCTTGACCGCAAACGCATCGACGCCGAGCGCCATCGCCGCATCCTCGTTCTCGCGCACCGCGATCAACCGCACGCCGAAGCGTGAGCGCTCAATGAGCTGAGCGACCACCAGCGAAACAGCGACCAGCGCGAGAATGACCAGATAGAAGATCGCGCGGCTCTGAAACTGGAACGATTGCGCGCGGAGATCGAGCTTGATCAGAATCCCCACGCCCGCGCCGGTAATCGGCGTGACGCTTGCCAGAATGCGCAACACTTCGGCGAATGCGAGCGTCACCAGCGCGAAATAGGAACTGCGCAGCCCGGCGCGGAAGGCGAGCCCGCCGATGATCGCGCCGACGATGGCGCCCGCGGCGATGCCGGCGGCAAATCCGACCCAGGCATTGACGCCGTAGCGCACTTGCAGAATGGCGGTCACATACGCGCCGGTACCGAAGAAGGCCGCGTGCCCGAAGGAATACTGGCCGCCGTAACCGCCGAGAATGTTCCAGCCCTGGCCGGCAAGCGCGATCATCAGCGCAACGACCAGAAAATTGAGCACCACGTTGGAATGCACCAGCGCCGGCACGGCCGCGAGCGCAGCAACCACGACTGCGATCGGCACGAAAGCCTTCATGCGCTGGCTCCGAACAGGCCGCGCGGGCGAACCAGCAACACCGCGATAAAGATCAGGAAAATGCCGACCTGGCCGAGCAACTCGCCAAAGAAAAAGCCGCCGAGGCTTTCGACGACGCCTACGACCAGACCGCCGATCAGCGCGCCGGGCACCGAGCCCATGCCACCGAGCACAACGATGGTGAAAGCGATCAGCACGAAAGCGTTGCCGGCGCTCGGATTGACGTAATAGTTCGGTATGAGCAGGCAGGCGGCGATGGCTACGCAGGCGTTGCCGAGCCCGAAGGTGACGGCGTAGATATGAGCCACGTCAATGCCGGAGAGCTCGGCCCCGAGTTTCTCCCGGGCGACGGCGCGGATCGCCTTGCCGGTGTCGGTCCGGCTCATGATCAGCCACAGCACCAGCGCCACCGCGAATACGGCGACAAAAGAAATTACCCGCGAAACGGCGAGGAAAGTGAAACCGAGATCGATGCTCCGAAAGCCGTAAGCAAGCTCAACGGTCCGGGTATCGGCATGAAATTCGTAGAGCAGCGCATTTTCGATAAGAACGGCGAGGCCGAGCGTGACCAGCAGCATATTGCGGTCGTCGCCATGCGAGGCCGGGCCGATAATGAAGCGTTGCAGGGCGTAGCCGAGTGCGAAGAAAACCGGCGCCAGCAGGAACGCCGCGACGTACGGATCAAGACCGAGCTTCTGCCAGGCGAAAAACGCGGCGAACAGCGCGGCGCTCAACAGCGCGCCATGCGCGAAATTGATGATGTGCAGCACGCCGTAAATCAGCGTCAGGCCTAAAGCGACCAGCGCGTAAACCGCGCCAGTCATCAGCCCGTTAAGGACTGCGGAGAGCAGGATGAGGGGCGAAAGCACGGCCTGGAGTGGATCAGTTTTCCGCCGTCATTGCGAGGAGCAAAGCGACGAAGCGATCCGGAACTTGCGCAAGCCGGATTGCTTCGCTTTCGCCCGCAATGACGCCGTTACCTCGCGATCAATCCTAAGCCGGGATCGGGAACACCGCTTTCGCGTTGGCGAAATCCGGCGGCAGGATCGCCTTGATGTCGTTATCGAGCACTTGGGTATTGGCCGGCGCCGCGCCCTGGTTCTGGCCGTCGACGAATTTGGTCGGCCCGTAGGGCATGATCGGGCTGGCATAGGTCGACGTCTCCAGCGCGGCGATGATTTTGGCGCGGTCGGCCGCGCCGGCACGCTCGATGGCGTCTGCGATGAGATGAACCGCGTTGTAGTTCATGTACAGCTCGTAGGTGAAGAATTGACCCTTGGCCTCGACCTGCTTGCGCAAGTCTTGCGCCTTGGCGCTCTTCGGGTTGAACCAGTGATTGCAGTCCATGACGTATTTGGCGGCGTCGGGGAATTCCTTGACGAATTTGTAGGAGGACGCGGCGCCGCCGAGCACCGAATAGATGCCTTTCGGCCGCACATGCTGCTCCAGCATGGTGCGCGCGAGCAGCACATATTCGTTATAATAGTTGGCGGGAATGACAAGGTCCGGATTCTGCGCCTTGATTTTCAGGACGACGGTGTTGAAATCGCGCGTCGGAGTGGGATGCGCGATCGTTTCGAGCATCTGAAAGCCCTTCGCCGGCAATTGCGCGTTCAGGAGCTTGGCAAGGCCGGAGCCGAACAGCGAATCCTCGTGCACGATGATGACGGTCTTGGCCGGCTTGCCGGCCGCGTCGTTGATCGTCACGAGATTGTCGAGCGCGGCCTTGGAGATCACGCCGAAACCGGGACCGAACCGGAACGTGTTTTTGAGCCCGCGCGTGACGATCGAATTGGCGACGCCGACATCGACCGCGTAAGGCAGATCGTAACGCGCCGCCGCCTGGCTGACGGCGAGACAGATCGAAGAGGCATAACCGCCGACGATGCAGGAGACTTCGGCCGCATTCATTTTTTCCACTTCGGCAGTGCCGCCGTCGGGCGTCGACTGCGCATCGCCGAGCATTGGATCGATCTTGGCGCCCTTGAGCGCCTTGATACTGCCGGCCGCGTTGATCTCGTCAACCGCCATCATGGCGCCGATACGGCCCTGCTGGCCGGAATAGGACAGCGCGCCGCTAACCGGGTGCAGCAGACCGATCTTCACTCCCGCACCTTGCGCACGCAGCACCGCCGGCATGGCTAGGCTCCCGGACGCGGCGGCCGCGGCTCCGAGCGCCGTCGTGGCGAGGAACCGGCGGCGGTTGAGCGGGTTTTTCTGCTCCGACATGATCGTCCATCCTCCGACCGGTCCGCGCCTTGTCCGATCGTTCTGCAAGGGATCTGCGATGAAATGCTGAATTCAGCATACAACATCGGTCACCCTCGACAAGCCCACCGGGCCTGAGGCACATCGACCCGTATGAACGAGCCGCAAACCCTGATCGACAAGCTATGGTCGGCGCACGAGATCGCCCGGCGCGAGGACGGCGCTGCGCTGCTCTGGGTCGATCGCCACTATGTGCATGAAGGCTCGTTTCATGCGTTCACGCAAATGCATGAACGCGGCGGTACGCTGGCCGAGCCGGCGCTCACCTTCGGCATCGCCGATCATTACGTACCGACGCGGGGCCGCGCCGGTGTGATCGCCGATCCCGAAATCAACGCGATGGTGCGGACGCTTGAAACGAACGCGAGGGAGAACGGAATCAAGCTGTTCGGGCTTGGCGACCCCCGACAGGGCATCGTGCACGTCGTCGGACCAGAACAGGGATTGACGCTGCCGGGCCTGCTGATCGTCTGCGGCGACAGCCACACCTCCACGCATGGCGCATTCGGCGCCTACGCTTTCGGCATCGGCGCTTCCGAAGTCGCGCATGTGCTGATGACGCAGACATTGTGGCAGAAAAAACCAAAGCGCATGCGCATCACCGTCGGCGGCAACGCGGCTGCCGGCGTCGGCGCCAAGGACATCGCGCTCGCCGTCATCGCCCAGATCGGCGCCGACGGCGCGCAGGGCCACGCCGTGGAATTCGCCGGCAGCGCCATTGCGGCGCTGTCGATGGAGGGACGCATGACGTTGTGCAACATGTCGATCGAGGCCGGCGGCCGCTGCGGCATGGTCGCGCCGGACGCGACGACGTTTACCTATTTGCAGGGCCGCAGTTACGCGCCACAGGGCGCGGACTTCGAACGGGCGGTAGACGCCTGGTCGGCGCTCGTCTCCGATCGTGGCGCAATATTCGACCGTGAGGCGACGCTCGATGCCCGCGCGATCGCCCCGATCGTCACCTGGGGCATTACGCCGGACGACGCGCTGCCGATCGACGGGTACGTGCCCGACCCGGCGCGCGAGACCGACCCGGTGCGCGCCAAATATCTGCGCGAGGCGCTCGACTATATGGGCATCGCGCCCGGCAAAAAGCTCACCGAGATCGCGGTCGACCGCGTTTTCATCGGCTCGTGCACCAACGCACGCATCGAGGACCTGCGCGCCGCGGCTGCGGTCCTCGCCGGGCGCGCAAGCAAAGTGCCCGGGCTCGTTTCGCCCGGCTCGACCATGGTGAAGCGGCAGGCGGAGCAAGAAGGTCTTGACCGGATCTTCCGCGATGCCGGATTGGAATGGGCGGATTCCGGCTGCTCGATGTGCCTGGGGCTCAACGGCGATCTCGTTCCGCCCGGCGAGCGCTGCGCCTCGACCACCAATCGCAATTTCCGCGGCCGCCAAGGTCCGGGCGCGCGCACGCATCTGATGTCGCCGGCGATGGTCGCGGCAGCCGCAGTCACCGGTCATCTCGCCGACGTGCGTCCGTTGCTGACGGACCGCAAGGCGTAGGAGGCAACCGATGGAAAAATTCGTCCGCCTCACCGCCAGGGCCTGCCCGCTGAATTTGTCCAACGTCAACACCGATCAAATTCTGCCCGGACGTTATCTGAGGCTGCCGCGCTCGCCGGAGCTTGGGCAGGCGCTGTTCCAGGATTTACGCCGCGACGCCGCCGGCAAGTTGAAGCCCGATTTTCCGCTCAACGCGCCGGCGTATAGCGATGCGAAGATCCTGCTCGCCGGCCGCAATTTCGGCGGCGGTTCGTCGCGCGAAGCCGCCGTGTACGCGCTCTACGAAGCCGGCATCCGCTGCGTGATCGCCCCGTCCTTCGGCGACATCTTCGCGCAGAACGCCGTCAAGAACGGCTTCCTCGCCGCCATCCTGCCGGAAGCCGAGGTCGCCGAGCTTGGTGCCGCCATTGCAGCCGACCCGGACATGCCGGTCACCGTCGATCTCGAGCAACAGACCATCGCCCGCGGCAACCGCAGCTTTTCGTTCGTTATCGATCCGGTCAGCCGCAATCAGCTGCTCAACGGCTGGGACGACGTCGACCTGACGCAAGGCCATCGCGACCGCATCGCCGCGTTTAAGACCGCCGACCGCAAACGCCGTCCGTGGGCGCTCCCACCGCAGGTTTGAAAAATTATTCGTGGCGGTGATGCGGCGCGTGCCGGTAATGCAGCTTGAGGAGATCGATACCGTAATCGTTGCCGTTCGGCGTGCGCACAATGGTGTGGACGTGGAATTTCGCCGGCTCGGCATTGGTCAAAAATACGCCGGCGTGGTGGTCGAATTCGATGAAAATCACCGGGCTCTGAATCCGGTAGTAGAACGGGCTCGCTTTGCCGACGCCGCCGATCCAGCAGAAATGCGTGTCGGCGAGGTGGCGCTCGACTTCGTCAAGTCGTGCTGTGAGCGGGCCTTCCGGCAACGGCGCGACGTAAGCCGCGACCAAGTCCATCAGGTCGCGCCGTTGCTGCGCCGATAGCGCCGTTCCGCGCAAGCCTTCATACGGCACGATCCGGTTGTCCTGAAACGCGCCGCCGAGATGCAAGTTGTCGGCAAAGTGCCGCCGGCCGGGCGGCAGGTCGCCGCCCATCATCGAGTGCGCGACGATCGCCGCCTTCTGTTGCTCGCGCGAGAGCGAGTGCATGAGAGCGAGCCCGGCGCGTTTTTCGTCCTCGAACAAATGCGTGCCGGCGAACGGCCCGGTATCGGCATGATTCGGCTCGGCTCCGAAGAAACACGGCGTCAGCACCATCTGCCGGCCGATAACGAGGCAGTTGAGCGACAGATGATGGCCGAACAGCTGCCAGCCCCAGGGCTCCGATTCGGACGGCTCGCCGAACAGGCAAAAAATGTAGGCCCATTCGCCCAGCACCTCCGGCCCGCCAACCAGGTCGCCGAGGAAGCGGTTGAGCTTCATAACGCCGCGGGTGACCTCGTAACCCTTGCCGCTCAAACTCGCGCGCAGCACCGCCATGACCGCGGTTTGCGTCGGCACATCCACTTCGTCGAGGCGAAGCCCGTGATGCTCGACATAAAGTTCGGTGTTCTGCCAGTGCCGCCAGAGTTGCGAATCCACTGGAAAGCGCATGGCGCTCCGCTGCGCTGGCGACAGGCGGGCGAGCAAATTGTTGACCGCAGCCACCATGGCCGGCGTCGGCGCATCCTGCGGCTGCAGCGAAAACAGATCGGGTTGGACGTGACCGTCCGTGGTCAGGCCTTTGAACGGCGCCGCGCCAAGTTTTGCCCAAGTGTCGAACAATTCCCTGGCGCGCGGATTTTGCATGCGCGCCTGCGCGTGCGCGCGCGGTGTCGGTCCGGCGATGGCGCTGTGCCCCGGTACGGGTACGAACGGCCGATAATCGGGACGGTTCATTTTTAATCAGAGAATGCCGCGCTAGAAGCCGACGCCGATCATGGGCAGCACCCGCTGCAAGATGGCCGCAAGACACACCAGCACGACCAGAAGCTTGAGCAGATTGGCGAGCCGCCCGTCCCGAACGAACCGGTCGATCACCCAAAACAGGATCGCGCCGACGACGGCAATGATCAGCACGTGAATCAAGACGAAAATCATAATGGCCTCGCGAAGTCGGGCGGACTATAGGCGGCCTGCCCCCGCAGCCCGCCGGGGCGTAGGGTGGCGGAGAGGGAGGGATTCGAACCCCCGATACGGTTGCCCGTATGCCGCATTTCGAGTGCGGTGCATTCAACCACTCTGCCACCTCTCCGCAAAGACCGAGATAGCTTGAGCGACGCGCGCCGTATGTAGCCGCAGGCCGCGCGCCGAACAAGGCCGCGCTTCGGCCGCGGATCACGTGCCGGGCCGCGCCTTGCGCAGCAGCAGCATATTGGCGGCAAAGGCCAGCACAGCGCCGGCGCAGATGATGGCCACCATTGGCCGCGGCGTGCCGTCCGCCAGCCGGCCGATCGCCGCACTAACCAACGCGCCGGCGCCGAATTGCAGCGCGCCCGCCAGCGCCGCACCGGCGCCGGCACGGTCCTGCGCGACCGTAAGCGCACCCGAGATTGCATTCGATGCCACCACGGTCAGGAGCGACAGCACCAGGAACAGCGGCAGCGCAATGCCCGGGATGGCGCCGAAGCCGCCGACACCGGTCGCAAGCAAAACGAGACTGAAGGCGGCGCCGGCGGCGCAGGCGAGGCGCAACAGCCGGTCGGCGCCGTAACGCACCACGATCCGGCTGTTGAGGTAACTCGCCGCGATCATCCCGATCATGTTCACGCCGAACAGAAAGCCGTAATATTGCGGCGGCACGCCGAAATATTCGATGTAGACGAACGGCGAGCCGGCGATGAAGGCAAACAGGCAGAAAAAATAAAATGTCGAGCAGGCTACGTAGCCGACATAGCGCGGCGCACGCAACAGCCGGACATAACCAAGCAGCATTGCCAGCGGATTGGACGCATTGCGGCGCGACGGATCGAGTGTCTCCGGCAGCGAAAGCGCGCCAAACAACGCGAGCACGCCGAACGCAACCAGCACCCAGAAGATCGCGCGCCAGTCGAGCCACAGCAGCACCTGACCGCCGATCAGCGGCGCCACGATCGGCGCCGCGGCGGTCACCAGCATGTTGAGCGACAGGATGCGCGCACTCTCGTTGCGATTGTAGAGATCGCGGACCATCGCCTGCACGATCATCGGCACCGCCGAGCCGCCGACCGCTTGCAGGAAACGCCAGACCACAATCGTCGTCATGGTGGTGGCGAGCGCACAGCCGACGGAAGCGATAATGTAGAGAACCAGACCGGCAATGAGCGGCCGCTTGCGGCCGAACCGGTCGGAGACCGGCCCCAGAAACAACTGGCCGGCGCCAAAGCCGATGAAGAACGCCGACAGCGTGAACAGCGTCTGCGCCTCATTAGCGGAGAGCGCGTTGCGTAACATCGGCAGCGCCGGCAGGTAAATGTCGATGGACAGCGGGGCAATCGCCGACAGGAAGCCAAAAATAATAATTCGCCCGCGCTCGCCGGCTATGCGGTGGGGCATTTCACTCACGGCGGTCTAACGTGACTGCGCGCGACCAAACGGACATTGCGGTCAACTGCCGGTAAAGACCGGCTTGCGCTTCTCCATGAAGGCGGTGCGGCCTTCGATGTAATCGCGGCTCTTGAAGCAGGCTTCGACCATTTCGTCGACGCGCGCGACGTTGCGCCGGCTTTCGTCCTTGAGGATTTCGCCGACGGTGAATTTGACCGCTTTGATGGTGAGTGGCGCGTTGGCGCAGATCATGTCGGTGATGGCTTTAACCGCGCTTTCGAGCTCGGCGGTAGGAACGACGCGGTTGACGAGCCCCATCGCGTAAGCCTCCTGCGCGTCGAACTGGCGCGCGGTGTAAAAAATCTCCTTAGCCAAGGACGGCCCGACGATGTCGACGAGCCGCTTCAATCCGGCATAGCCGTAACCCAAACCGAGTTTTGCCGCCGGCACCGCAAAGCGCGAATTGTCCGAGCAAATGCGCAAGTCGCAGCACGAGGCGAGCCCGAGCCCGCCGCCGACGCAATAGCCGCGGATCATGGCGATGGTCGGCTTGGGAAATTCATCGATGCTGCTGAACGTCGCCGCCGTCGTCGCATCGTAAGCGCGCACGCCCTCGAGCGTCGAACGTTCGCTGCCGAACTTGGAAATGTCGGCCCCGGACACGAACGCCTTGCCGCCGGCGCCGGTCAACACCACGACGCGCACGTCGTTGTCGGCGGCGAAGGCATCGAGCGCGCGCTTGGCCGCCTCCCACATCTCCAGCGACACGGCGTTGAGCCGCTCCGGATTGTTGAAGGTGACGATGCCCACGCCTCCTTCCTTACGCGCGAGCAGTTTGTCGGTTTGGGTCATTGACGGGTCTCTCTTTCATCCAGCATGGCGATCATACCGCCTTCGCCTTATGCAGCGCGGCGATCTCGCGCGTGGAAAATCCGAACTCTCTCAGCACGGCGTCGGTGTGTTCGCCAAGTTTCGGCGGGCGCGCGGCGAGCCGCGACGGTGTGCGCGACAGCGACACCGGTTGGCCGACGAGGCGGAGCGCGCTGCCGGCGACCTTTTGCGCCATGCCGAGATGCTTCACCTGCGGATCGGCGAATACCTGGTCAATGGAATAGATCGGTCCGCACGGCACGCCGGCCTTGTTAAGGCGCTCGATCCACGCGGCGCTGGTGCCGTTCAGCAACAGCCGGTCGATCGCCGCGTTAAGAGCATCGCGGTTTTTCGAGCGCGCTTCGGCGGTCCGGTAGTCGGGGTTTTGTGCCAGCGTTGCGGCGCCGATGGCACTGCAGAAACGTTCCCACATCTTGCCGCCGGTGGTGGCGATGTTAATGTAGCCGTCGCTGGCCTTGAACGCGCCGGTGGGAATGGTGGTCGGATGGTTGTTGCCGGCCTGGCGGGCCACCTCGCCGCTGACCAGATAGCGGGCGGCCTGGAAATCGAGCATGAAGATTTGCGCCTGCAACAGCGAGGTCTCGATCGCCTGGCCTTTGCCGGATTTCTCCCGCTCCAATAAAGCGATCAGGACGCCAATCGCGGCGAACAACCCAGCGCTGAGATCAGCAACCGGAATGCCGACGCGGAACGGCCCCTGTCCGGGCGGACCAGTGATCGACATCAAACCGCCCATGCCTTGGGCGATCTGGTCGAAGCCGGGACGATCGGCATACGGGCCATCCTGGCCGAACCCGGAAATGCTGGCATAGACTAGGCGCGGGTTGACCTTGCGCAATGTCTTGTAGTCGATGCCGAGCCGTTTCTTCACGCCGGGTCGGAAATTCTCCACCACAACGTCGGCTTTCTTCACCATCCGCTTGAAAGCGGCGAGCCCGGGCGGCGTTTTGAGGTCAAGCGTGATGCTGCGCTTGTTGCGATGCAGATTCTGGAAGTCGCCGGCCTCGCGCGGGCCGCCCATCGGCTCGTCCGCGCTAGGCGGCGCCTCGATCTTGACGACGCGCGCGCCCCAATCGGCAAGCTGCCGCACGCAGGTGGGACCCGCCCGCACCCGCGTCAGGTCGATCACCGTGAAACGCGTCAGTGCCTTCGAGGCACGGGGAAACGGCACGGCAGGCTTACTCCGGATGTTCGCGTCTGGTCGGATTGCAAGCGGGCAGAACTTCCCCGATCCACCAACACTTGTCCACCGATGACTTTGCCAGAGCCGATCGTTCACAAGGCGGCGATCCGCTAAACTTCGACCGCAGCAGCCATCTTTCGGGCACTTTCGCCACACGATCATTGGTGCGGCTCACATGGGTGTTATGCGATTTGTTAAAGGACAACAGATGATCGATATTCGCCGCCTCGCCATTGTCATTGGGATTGCGCTCATTACCGGTACCGCCGTCGCGCAGGAGCGCGGCCACCCGCCGGCCGACCGGCCGGGACACGCCGACCAAGGCAAACAGGAACAAGGCGGCCCGGGCGTGCTCGCTCTGCTGCCGGCCGATTCCGTCACCGAACACAGCATCGATACGCCGTCCGGCAAGCTCGCCTACACCGCGACCGCCGGCACGTTCTCGTTGTTCGACCAATCGGGCGATCGCGCGGCGGCGGTTTTCTACACGGCCTTCGTCGCCAAGCCGTTCAATCCGAACCGGCCGGTGACCTTCGTTTTCAACGGCGGGCCCGGCGCCGCGTCCGCTTTTCTCGACCTCGGTCTGGTCGGTCCGCGGCTTGCCGCCTTCGGCAACAGCTATGACGGCGCCAATGTCCGGTTGGTCGACAATCCGGATACCTGGCTTGCCTTCACCGACCTGGTGATGATCGATCCGGTCGGTACCGGCTGGAGCCGGCCGGCCAAGCCCGACGGCGGCGGCACATTCTGGAGCGTGCACCGAGACGCCGAGTTGCTTGCCAAAGTGATCGCGCTTTACGTCGCCAAGAACGCGCGCGTCAGCTCGCCGAAATTCCTCCTCGGCGAAAGCTACGGCGGCTTCCGGGCCGTCAAGGTGGCGCGCGCGCTGCAAAATAATCAGGGCATCGTGGCGGGCGGCATCATCATGGTGTCTCCGATGCTGGAAGGTGCACTCCAGTTCGGCGGCGACCGGTTCGCGCTCGGCGCGGCGCTTAAGTTTCCGTCGCTGGCCGCGGCCGAGCTCGAGCGCAAGGGCGCGTTCAGTAAAGCGGCGCTTGCCCAGGCCGAGCATTTCGCGCTGACCGATTACCTCTCCGCGCTGGCCGGCGCTCCGCTAACCGGCGACGCCGCGCATGCGTTTTACGCGCGCGTCGCGCAGATGACCGGCCTTCCCGAAGACGTCGTCGCCCGCGGGCGCGGCTTCATCCGCGACAGCTACGTCAAGAGTCTGCACGCGACCGACCACAAGATCGTCAGCCAGTATGACGCGACTTTCGCGGCCGACGACCCCAATCCGGAATCGGAAATCGCGCGCGGGCCAGATCCGTTCCTCGATGGTTTCATTCGCGCTTACGGCAGCGCATTCGTGGCCTACGCGCGCGACGAGCTCGGCTTCAAAACCGAGATGACCTACAACCTGTTGGCCTCGGACATTTCCGGCAAATGGGACTGGCAGGAGAACGGGCGTGGTCAGCCGAGCGTGGCGGAAGATCTGCGTGAACTCCTCGCACTTAGCCCATCATTCCGCCTGATGATCGCGCATGGCTATAGCGACATGGTCACGCCGTATTCCGACTCCCGTTATGTGCTCAATCACATTCCGGCCAGCGTGGACGGCGAGCGCGCCGAGCTTCGGCTTTATCGCGGCGGCCATATGTTTTATGTCGACGCCCAGTCGCGCAAAGCATTCACCGCGGATGCGCGCACCATGTATCCGGCTCCCTAAACGCGGCTAATTTCATTCGCCGAGATAGGCGGCCTTGACCTTTTCGTCCTTCGCCAGCGCGGCGGCGGTGTCGGCGCCGACGACGTGGCCGTTGTCGAGCAGATAGCCGCGGTCGGCGATGGCAAGGCTTTGCTTGGCGTTCTGCTCGACCAGGAAGATACCGACGCCCGCGTGCTTGATGCGGCGAAGCGTACGGAACAGCTCGGTGCACAGAACCGGCGCAAGCCCGAGCGAGGGCTCATCGAGCAGGAGAATTGACGGGGCCGACATCATCGCCCGGCCGATCGCCACCATCTGCCGCTCGCCGCCGCTCATCGTGCGCACCAGCTGCTTGGGACGCTCCTTAAGCTTGGGAAACAGCTCGAGCACGCGCTGCAGATTTTGTGCTTCCAGTGCTCGCGCGCGGGCCGGATACGCGCCCAAAAGGAGATTTTCTCGCACTGTCAGGTCGGCGAAAATACCGCGATCTTCCGGCACGAGCGCAACGCCGGTTTCGACGATCTCATGCGGGGGCCGGTGGGTGATGTCAGTCCCGTCCATGAGCACGGTGCCGCCTTCCGTTTTGCGTGTCTGGCCAGCAATCGCGCGCAGGAATGTGCTCTTGCCAGCGCCGTTGGCACCAAGCATGACCACGATCTCGCCCTTGGAGACAGTGGCCGAAACGTTCTCCAGCGCGCGATGGCGGCCGTAAGAAACCGAAACATTGCGGCTCTCAAGCATTCTCGTCTCCGAGATACGCCCGGATCACGCCATGGTCCGCCAGCACTTCGGCCGGCGTGCCCTCGGCAATCTTGGCGCCGGAGCTCATGACGATGCAACGGTCGCACAGGCTGCGGATCGCATGCATGACGTGTTCGACAATGATGATGGTGCAGCCCTCCTTGCGCAATTGCTCGATCAGCGCGATGCCGATTTTTAGCTCGGTCGGATTGAGCCCAGCGAGCCATTCGTCGAGCAGGAGAACTTTTGGGTCGGAGGCGAGCGCGCGCGCAAGTTCGACGCGTTTTTGGTCGATATAGGTCAATGCCGACACGAACGCGCCGCCGGCGTTCGGCAAGCCGACGCGCCGCAACAACGCATGGGCGTATTCATCGAGTTCCTTGCCCCAGCGGCGGGCGTGACCGAACACACCGCCGGCCGCGACATTCTCAAGCACGGTCATCGCCGGCAACATCCGCACCAGTTGAAAAGTGCGTGCCAAACCCTTGTTGGCGACCTGGCTGGCACCGACGCTGGTGATGTCATCGCCGTACAGCTTGATCGCTCCCGAGCTCGGTTTGAGCGCGCCGGAAATCAGGTTCATCATGGTGGTCTTGCCCGAGCCGTTCGGCCCGATCAGACCGAGGACCTCTTTCTCGGCCAGTGAGAACGACATGTTTTCGACCGCGACCAGGCCGCCGAACCGCTTGGTGACGGCCGCCGCCGACAGGGCTTCGCTAGCGGCAACTTCAGGCATTGGTTTTGCCCCGTTGCAGGAGATTCTTCACTGACGCCGCCGATCCGTTCAGCACGCGCTGCAAGACGCCGGGAAGCGAGCCGTCCGTTTTTCCCCGCTTGTGCCAGAGATCCTCAATGAGCCCGGTGATGCCGTTCGGAATGGCGTACACGATCAAAAGAAAACAAACGCCGAGCAGCAATGTCGTCTGATCGGGAAACTGGATCGACATCAGCTCCCACAGAAGCGTGAACGGAATGACGCCCAACAGCGGCCCCCATAAACGGTGGGTGCCACCCAGCAGCGCCATGATTACCACCTGAAACGACAGGAATGGGTTGAATGCGACGACCGGTTCGACATAGCCCCAGCGCGGCGCAATCAGCGCGCCGAGGATCGATGCAAAAGTGCTGGAAATGACGAACAGCACCACTTTTGCGCGGGCGGTATTGATGCCGCAGTGCACGGCGACGATTTCATCGTTGCCGATGATGCGCAAGGCAAAGCCGAGACGCGAGCGCCCGATCCACCAGCCGACCACATAAATGATCCCGGTGACAAGCAAGAGTTGCCAGTAGTACATCGGCTCGCTGCGGTCGACCGTAACATAGAGCCCACTCATGGTGCCGAATACGTGCTGGCCCCAGGTCATGAACTGGCGCACCAATTCGGCAAGACCGAGAGAGAAAATGACAAAGTAGACGCCGGAGACGCGAAGAGTGGCGAGCCCGACGACCGCAGCTAGGGCCGCGCCGGCGACACCGGAAGCGACGATCAGCACCGGATAGGGCACGAGATCGATTCCCGCCGCGGTGACGTACATGCCGATGCCGAAAAACGCGGCCGTGGAGAGCGCGATGTAGTTGGTCGGTCCGGAGAACAGCAGCCAGGACGTTGCGAATGCCGCGTACATCACTATGGAAATCGATAACTGCAGCACGTAGCCGCCAACCACCAGCGGTACAAAACCGGCGGCGATGAAGATCAGAAGACTGATCAGCATCGTGCGCCGCTCGTGCACGCTGACGCCAAGAGCCTCGCCCCCGACCAAGGGTGCCTTCTCGATCGTGCTCACGCCGCGCGCCTCCCGAACAAACCTTCCGGCCGCACCAGCAGGACAATCATGAACAGCATATAAGCGGCCGCGAGCGTCAGGCCCGGGTCGATCAACGAGGCGACCGCAGTCTCGGCGAGACCGAGGATGAAGGCTGCGATGATCGTCCCACGAATATCGCCGACGCCGCCAAGAATGACGATGATCAATGCTTTGAGCGTGAAGACGACGCCGTATGACGCATCGAAAGTCAGATACATGCTTAGCAGCACGCCGCCCGCCGCGGTCACCGCGCCCCCGAGCGCAAAAGCGAGCGCCGACGTGCGGATGACATTAATCGAAACAAGCCCGGCCGCTGACGGGTTAACGGAAACCGCCCGCAACGCCAAGCCCGCGCGCGTCTTGTGCAGCCAAAGATACAACGCGGCGCAAAGCGCGATCGAACAACCGAACGACACAACGCGATTGAGGCCGTACCGCTCGCCGAAAATATAAATCGGCTCCGACAAATAAGCGTAGTCGGTGTATTGCGCACCGAATGCCGCAACCATGATGCCGATGAAGATAAAGCTGATGCCAAAGGTCGCGAGAATGCTGTCGACTTCGAGCTTGCCCTGGTTCTTGGCGCGCCGGACCAGCGGTAGCATCAATACGCGGTAAATCGCCCAGTTCAAGGCGAAAGCAAGCGGAACGACGAATAACAGCGACCACAGCGGGCTCGCTTTGGTTCCGAGAAAAAACCAGAACGCGCCGAATGCGCCGGCAATCAGCACCTCGCCGTTCGCGAGGTTCATGATGCGGGCGACGCCGTACTGCAATTGCAGACCCATCGCCATCAAGGCATAGGTGCCGCCAAGCAGCAGGCCGATGATGACGATGTCCATGTCGAACAGATAAGCGCTTACGGTTGCCCGGCGGATTCCTCGAGGCCATTCGCGACCGCCTTTAGGTGAGTCTCGTAGTCATCGTCCCCGGTCGTTTTTGCCGGGGACGATCCCCATGACTTGTTCACCTTGGCTCAGAGAAGTGCGGTCACGCCGCCTTCTGACCTCCGACGATTCTTATCCCCAGCTGGTCTTCAGCTTGACCTCTCCATACTTGGGGAAACCTTCGCCATTGACCGCGTTGAAAAAGCCGCCTTGCCATTGGCCGACGGTGTACACCTTGTCGAGGATCTGGCCGGGCAACTCGACTTCGCCAACAAGCGTCTTGAACTTCCGATTACGGAAATGCGCCGCAATCGCTTGCCGATCCATCGAGCCTACCGCTTCGATCGAACTCAGTGAGCATCTGAAGCATCGAATAGTAGAACGGGCTGCCCCAGTAGTCGGCGTCGACCTTCGTCACTTCCTTATGCCGCTTGTAGAAGTCGCGGATTTCGGGCGAGTCGACAACGCCGCCGGCACCGAGGACATTTTCAGCTGCTGCGCCATTCTTCAGCGAGAAGCCCTGGAACGCGCAGCCGACCGCGCAGTAATACGCCTTGACGTTGAGACCTTCGATCTTGGACGCGTCGGCAAGACCGAATGTGTCCGGCGGATAAGACCAGGCGACAAACGCATCCGGATTCGCGGCCTTGGCGGCCTTGACTACCGGCGTGTAATCCTGGGTGCCGAGCGGATACGACTTGTCGTAGACGATCTCGAAGCCGGCTGCCTTGAATAGCGGCCGACCGGCGTTCGCGAGCTCGATGCCGAAGTCGTCGCCGACGTTGACCGCCGCAACTTTGTTGCCGATCTGACCGGCATCTTTCAATTTCTTCAGCACCCCGATCGCGCCTTTGGCATAAGCCGTGGTCGACGACTGGAACATGAAGAAGCCGGGATATTTCTTGACCAGCGAAGCGCCCTGATCGGTCACGCATGCTTGCGTAAGTTGCGGATAGCCGTACCTGGCGAAAGTCGGCGCGCAGGCGAGATTGAAGCCCGTCGCATAATTTCCGCCGATCCAGTCCGCCTTGTCGACCGTGGCGAGACGCTCGACGGCCTTGATAGCCTCGGGCGGCTGCGTGCGATCGTCGTATTCGATCAGCTGGATCTTGGCCGCTCCGCTTTTCAGCTTGAGGCCGCCACGCTCGTTAACTTCGTGGGCCCAAAGCTGATAGGGCGGGAAGTGGGTGACCGCCGCGCCCGGTGCGAGCGGGCCGGTCTTGGCGCCGACTACGCCAACCTTCACGACGCCGGAATCCGCTCGAGCGGCGCGCACGAATGGTGCGGCCACCGCCGTCGCAGCAGTGTATTTCAGAAACTCGCGCCGTCTCATGGAAGTCCTCCCCTGGATGTGGTGCGCGTTTTTTTCGGGGTTATGCCCCGTCGTTTCTTGGCAGTCTTGTATGATAGCCAGATAAACCTGGATTGCCTAGAGCTACGCAGTTGGTGGCACCCATCGCGTCCGCACCTGACAACGCTACAAACGGCACGTCGTGCACGCATGGCGCGCGCGACGGCAATGGGCGCTCGCCCGCTTGCTGAAAAAAGCGGCACGCGGCGCACGCCGCTCGAAAACGACAAAACAAAAAATATGAGAAACGCTCGGCGTTCGAACGCAATGGGCCTTGGCTTCGAGCATCGCTGGATGGAATTAGCCGGCAGGGCCGGGATCGAGACCGTATTTTTTGCACATCTTGCGCACGATCTCGACGTCCTTGCCTCCGGCGATCAGCCCGACGACCGCCGTGGTCAACTTGCCGCCGGAGATCGTGCCCTCGACGATGTAGGCCTGCCAGCCGCTATAGGCGCCGAAAGGACTGTTGGCCTTCACCATGCCGCAGTAGTTGATGTTGCCGTCTTCGGTATTCGCAATCTGCGGCCATTTGAATTGCGCGCTGGTGGGATTGGATATCGACAAACCGACGGCATGGCTGACGACCGCCTTTTCTTCCGGTGCAAGTTCGCGAGTGCCGATGCCGCTTGCGTCTTGAATATGGTTCAGCCCGAGCAAGTCCTGCGCGCTCGCGTGGCCGGACGAGCTTGAGGGCGACGCCGTGCAGGCCGCGAGCGCGTGCGCGCCGGCCAATGCGGCAGCAAGCCAAAGTGATTGTATGCGTACCAAAGCACTATCCCCTTGCTTCGTGCTTATCATAGCCCCGGGTGCCAGTGGAACAATCGGAACCGATGCCGCCGCCGAATCGAACCACGACGGAATTCGAAGTCATCGCGCGTGAGCGCCGGTATCGTTCGGTCCCGTGTTGGGCTTTTTGTCGGCGGGCCGATAGATTTTGGCGAGTGCGGCAAATTTGCAACGCCCCGCCGAAGCGCCCCGACGGCGCAGAAACACCGCAGAAGCGGCCGAATTCAGGCGCAGCGAAAGTTCCCGCATACGCTCGGCAAACAAGGCGGGTGAAACGAGCACGACTGCGGCTTTCCGGCACTAGAGCGCCGCGCGTGGCCGCTTATAAGGTCGCGCCGTTCATGAGGAGAGCCACCAATGAAGAAACTCGCGCTTGCACTGGTTGCAGTGCTTTCCCTCCTGAGCATTGCTGGCTGCACAACTGCACCCCCGCCACCGACGGTGACGAAGGGTTGACGGGCTGGACAGCCTGAATTGCGGGAAGGGCCGGCCTCGCGCCGGCCCCTTTCTTTTTTCGCGGGCCCTTTTGAAGCGGCGGGACGCTAATCGGAGGCAACACGCCTTCGCAAAAACCACCTAGACTGGAAACAATCTCGCCTTCGACCGCACAGGAGCGCCCATGCCACGCGTCGTCGGCATTGATCACCTCACGCTCAGCGTCGGCGACTTAGCGCGCTCAAAAGAATTCTACGACAAGCTGCTCGGCTTTCTCGGCTTCAAGCGGAAATACGACTATTCCGACATGACCGGCTGGAGCAACGGCAAGACGCTGTTCTGGATTGCCGCTGCCGACGCGCAAGGGCGCAAGCACAGGTATCGCAAGGGCGACATCGGCTTCCACCATTACGCTTTCGAGCTCGCCAGCCGCGCTGATGTGGACGCCTTGGGCGCGTTTCTGGAAAAGAATGGAATGAAGGTGCTCGATCCGCCCGGCGAGTATTACGGCCGCAACTATTACGCGGTCTATTTCGCCGACCCCGACGGCATGAAGCTCGAAGCGATGATCTGGGCGCCACCGAAAGCAAAGCGCAAGCCGGCGGCTCGCAAGAAAAAGCGGCAAAAATCCTGAATTAGCTGGCTACGCTCAACAGCAGTTGCGGCTGGGCGACAACATTGTTACGGCCGCGCCGCTTTGCGGCGTAAAGCGCGCCGTCGGCCGCTTCAACCAGATCGGCGGCGGCTTGACCGGGATACGGCACCATCGCGGCAACGCCGATGCTGATGGTGACAATGCCGCTTGTGGTTTCGGCGTGCACAATCAGCAGCTCTTCGGTTGCCTTGCGCGCTTCGCCGGCGAGAACCTCCGCGCGTTCGATTTCCACTCCGGGCAACAGCAACGCAAATTCCTCGCCGCCATAGCGGGCCACCAATACTGCCTCTTCCAGCGTCACAAGCGACAGTGTTTCGCCGACTGCGCGCAGGCTTGCATCACCCCGGACGTGGCCGTAGCGGTCGTTAAACAGCTTGAAGTGATCGATGTCGACCATCATCAGGGCGAGCGGCCGGCGCCGCTCGGCGGCTCGCTGCCATTCGCGTTGCAGCTCGCGGTCGAAGCCGCGGCGGTTGGCCAGACCGGTCAAGCCGTCGAGACTTGCCAGCTCATCGAGATGTTGATTGGCGATGTGCAGCTCTTCTTCGCGCGCGGCCAGCTTGCGCGCCATGTCGTCGAAGGCGGCCGCCAGTGGTTCGAACTCCGCAAGCCAGGGTTCGTCAGTGGCGCGTACTTGCAGGTCGCCGCGGCCCAGCCGCGTCGCCATACGCGCCAGCGACTGGATCGGCCGCAGGATCAGCCGCTCCCCGCCAAACCAGACGGCGAGCAGAACCAGCGTGCCGAATAACCCCAGCTGCACATAAGCAACTCTGATCTCGCGGTCGATGCTGGCATGCACCACCGTTTCATCGAGGCCAACAGCAAGGCGCGCACGGGTCCACGGCAGGCGCACGTAAGCGAAAACGCGGCGGACCCCGTCGAAACCTTTCGTCGTCATCGCACCGTCATCGCTCGCCAGCATGGCGCGCACGAGCGGACTTTCCGCAAAATTCCTGCCGACAAGTGCGCCTTGGTCGGCGGAAGCGGCGAGCAGCGTGCCGCTGCCGTCAATAAGGTCCACCGAGGTATCAGGGCGCCGCGCGGCGGTCGCCGCAAGGTCGCCCACCCATTGCAGGTTAATGGAGGCGAGGACCACGCCGTCGATCGCACCGTCCTCTTTGAGCACCGGATAGGTCGCGATCAGTCCCGGCAACTGATGGACGCGGCTGATCAGATAGTCGCTCAGCACGAAATCACGCGTACGCAGCGCGGCCTGAAAATAGGAACGATCTGAAATGTTCAGTCCCACGCCGCGCGCGTCGGTCGCGCATTTGATCCGGCCATCGAGGCCGGCGACGTTCAGCCCGCGCAGCCACGGCACATTGCTGGTGAGTTCGCTGAGCGCGCGATTGCAGCCGGCCTCGTCGGTCGGCAAGCGCGTGTAAGCGCGCGCCACCACTTGCAAAAGCGCGCGCATGGAGGAGACGATCTCGCGCTGCGCCGCGGCACCGCCGCGCGCCAGGTCGGTCGCCTGCGACTGGGCGAGTTGCGCGCGTTCCGCTCGGGCGCGTTCCAGGCCGCGTACCCGCTCGAACATCAGCGGCGCGATCGCCAGGAGCGCAATGACAATAAGCCGCGCACGGATGCTGAGCAGCGGGTTGCCGCTCCGTGCTTTTTTTGCCGACCTTTTGGCAGACTTGACGTCGACGTCCGGCATAATGCTTTTCCCCACCCTGGGTTCCGGAAGTTAGTAGAAACGCGTAAAAGCCCGCTTCGCACCGCCGTTAAAATTTGAAAAGATCCGCACCGATTATTGACCATATGGAAACCACGATCCGAGCGGACGGACTGGCCGCGGTGCACGCGAAAATTGCTCGCGCTTGCGGTGATGCCGGCCGCGACCCGGCAAGCGTGACGCTCGTGGCGGTGAGCAAGACTTTCGACACCGCGGCGATCGAGCCGGTGATCGCGGAGGGCCAGCGCGTGTTCGGCGAGAACCGGGTGCAGGAGGCCAAGGCAAAATGGCCGCCGCTAATCGCGCGGCAAAAGGAGCGCGGCAGCGTCATCGAACTGCACTTGGTGGGCTCGCTGCAATCGAACAAGGCCAAGGATGCCGTGGCGTTGTTCGACGCCATTCACTCGCTCGACCGCGCCAGCCTTGCCGAAGCACTGGCCAAGGAAATCGCTGGGCAAAGGCGGCGGCCGTTGCTGTTCGTGCAGATCAATACTGGCGCCGAACCGCAAAAAGCCGGTGTCCAGCCGCAGGACGCCGATGCATTTCTCGCCGCCTGCCGCGACCGTTACGCGCTCGCTATTTCCGGCCTGATGTGCATTCCGCCGGTTAACGAAGGCCCGGCGCCGCATTTCGCGCTGACCGCAAAGATCGCCCGGCGCAACGGCCTAAAGCTTCTATCGATGGGCATGAGCGCGGACTTCCCAATCGCCATTGCCTTCGGCGCCACCCATGTCCGGGTCGGCACAGCGATCTTTGGCGCAATACCGCCGCAACCTAATAATGAACTATGATTCTGATTCTTCGATCCAAGGCGGCGCAGAAGCTGCAGGAGATCGTGCCGGCGCAGCGCGATGCAGCCTGCTGTCGGTGCGAAGCCAGGCCGAGCCACATGGATAAACACCGCGCTGCCGCGACCAGCCACGCGCGGACGGGTATTGTGATCGATCTCGACGAAAACGTCGTAGAGCCCGTCGTCGCGCCACAAATGGTCGCCCCGTTCATTGGCCGAACGGTGAAAAGGCCGGTTGTAGCGCCGGTCGGACGGGTCCTCGCACCAGGCGTCCGACCGCCCGATGCGCCGGGCCGGTAACCGCGAAACAGGCCGCGGCAGCCGATCCGCCCGCCACCACAGCCGCAGTGGGTGAAATCGTCCGGCCGGCGTCCCGCCATCGCCTTCGCGCTTGTTTGCCCGCACTCCGCTACGGCCCAACGCCACCGGGACGACAAAACCGCCGGCGCGCAACGCGCCTTGCGAGCGCCGGCCGGGCCGTCTCGTGACGTGGATCGTGGGAGGAGACATCCGCTGCCTGCCGTTCTGTGCCGAGCCGAATTCCCAACGCCCGCTTGCTTCTGTATCCTCCAATGTCTACTTGGCGCCGGCGGCGCTGCAAACCGATTGAACAAGTCACCATTGACCGGCGGGCGAGCGGCCGCGGGGGTCCGGGATTGATGCCCAATACGCGCAAGATCCTTATTGTCGACGACGATGCCGAGCTGCGCGATGCGCTGACCGAGCAATTGTCGCTGCACGAGGAGTTTGAAGCGGTCGCGGCGGAGAACGGCGCCAAGGGCGTGCAGGCGGCCAAGACCGGACAAATCGACCTCGTGATCATGGACGTGGGCCTTCCCGACATCGACGGACGCGAAGCGGTGCGCATCCTACGCAAGAACGGCTTCAAGGCGCCGATTATCATGCTCACCGGCCATGACACCGATTCCGACACCATTCTCGGTCTGGAATCGGGCGCCAACGATTACGTCACCAAGCCGTTTCGCTTCGCCGTGCTGCTGGCGCGCATTCGCGCGCAGCTTCGCCAGCATGAGGCGAGCGAAGATGCGATTTTCGCCATCGGGCCGTATACGTTCCGGCCGAGCTCGAAGCTCCTGCTGAATCCAAAAGGCAGCAAGGTGCGTCTGACCGAAAAGGAAACCTCGATCCTGCGGTACCTATACCGCGCCGGCCAGCGGCCGGTGTCGCGTGAGACGTTGTTGCAGGAAGTCTGGGGCTACAATTCCGGCGTGACCACGCACACGCTTGAGACGCACATCTATCGGCTGCGGCAGAAGATCGAGAAGGATGTCGCCGCCCCCGCAATCCTCGTGACCGAGGCCGGCGGCTACAAGCTGGTGCCTTAACCAAGGCAACATGACGATTGAGGACGACATCGCGTTCCTTGAGCGGATCGCCTTTCTCCGCCGGCTCGGTGCGCCGGCATTGCGCATCCTCGCCATCGGCGCCGAGAGCTATCGTGTGGACCAGGGCCAGACATTATTCGCAGCCGGCGAAAGCACCGACGGCGCTTATGTCGTGCAAGAGGGATCGTTCACGCTGGTGCCGGAAACCGGCAGCGAAGCTGCGGTGGTCGCTGGGCCGGGGACGCTGCTTGGCGAATTGGCGTTGCTCGCGGAAACCAGACGCCCCGCAACGGCAGTCGCACGCGAGAGCGCGACGGTTTTGCGGATTTCGCGTGCCATGTTTTTGAAAATGCTGGAAAGCTATCCGGACGCGGCGCAGCGCCTGCGCGAGGTGCTTGCGGCGCGTACCAATGAATGGGCGCGCGACATGCAAAACGTGCGCGCAGCGCTCAGCGCCGGCACCAGACGGGAGTAGCACCCGCCTGACAGCGGCTAATCGGCGTGGGAGGACTTTCGCTGTTCCCGCCGATGTTCGAGCTCGAGGCTGACCAGCCGCGCCAGCAAGGTCGCCGGAAACAATTGGCCGATCACCGATTCGAGGTTGGCGAGGTTGCGCGCAAGGGGCGTAAGCGGCGTGATGTCGCCATAACCCACCGTCGTTAGCGTGCTGAAGCTGAAATAAAGCAGCGCCGCGCCCGAACCGTGCTCGGCGCCGGCCGGCGGCAGCCCGGCAAACGAGTTCGGCATCAGGATGTCGAGCAGCCGGAAGATCACGAAAAAGAACAACGCAAAATTCAAGTAGAGCACAACCGCGCCCTGCACGCGATGGAATGTTACGCGTCCGCCGCCGAACACGGCACGCGCAATCACCCAGCTTAACGCCGCCAATCCGAGCATGCGTCCGCCCGCGGTCAGGCACTCGGTCAGCGTCGAGGGATGGTCGGCGCGCACGAATGCGCCGGCTGGACTGAGCGCAACCGCGATCAGCACCAGCGCGGAGACGAAGTAGCTTCGCGAGGTCACCACCAGGATGGCCAGCACCAGCACCGCGAACATGACTGGCGCCACAATCGGCGGAATCAGATCCATGCCGGAGAGGGGAACCACGACGAAGATGAGCAGGACCTCAACGATGAGCAGCGCGGTGAGGCCCGCCTCGCGGGTGAGCTCCTGCAACTCCAGGAAACGGTTATGCGCGGACTTGATCCGGGGGTGCATCGGGGAAATTCGCGTTGCCGGCCGGAAATCTAGTCGATTATACGATCCGGGTCTTGTGCCCGGCCCAGTAACGCTCTCGCAGCACGCGTTTGTACAGCTTGCCGGTCGGCAACCGCGGCAGCTCGGCCTCGAAATCGATCGAGCGCGGGCATTTGATGTGGGCGAGGTGCTCGGCGCAGAAGGCGATCAGCTCGCCGGCAAGCTCCGGTCCGGGATCATTGCCGGGCATGAGCTGGACCGCGGCCTTGACCTCCTCGCCGAGATCTTCGTTCGGCACGCCGAACACGGCGGCATCGGCGACCTTCGGGTGCGTGATCAAGAGGTTCTCGCATTCCTGCGGATAAATGTTCACGCCGCCGGAGATGATCATGAAGGTCGCGCGGTCGGTGAGATAAAGGTAGCCGTCGTTGTCGATATAGCCGACGTCGCCGACCGTGCTCATCGTGCCGTCGGCCGATTGCGCCTTGGCGGTCGCGGCCGGATCGTTGAAATATTCGAACGGCTTCGCCGTCTTGAACCACAGTGTGCCCGGCGTTCCGATCGGACAGGGCTTTAATTCCTCATCGAGGACATGGAGTTCGCCGAACAGCACTTTGCCGACCGTGCCCGGATGCTTGAGCCATTCGGCGCTGTCGCAGGCGGAAAATCCCATCGCTTCGGTCATGCCGTAATATTCGAGAATGATCGGCCCCCACCATTCGATCATCTGCTGCTTGACCGGCACCGGGCACGGCGCCGCGGCATGCACCGCACATTCGAGCGACGACAAATCGTAGCGGCGGCGCACGGCCTCGGGCAGCTTGAGCATGCGCGAGAACATGGTCGGCACCAGCTGGCTGTGCGTCACCTTGTATTGCTCGACCAGTTGCAGATAACGCTCGGGGTCGAACGTCTCCATGATGATCGCGGTGCCGCCACGGTCGATGGTGAGGCTGACCGCAGCCTGCGGCGCCGAGTGGTAAAGCGGGGCCGGCGACAGATAGGTCATCCCGTCGCGATAGCGCCAAAGCTTGTCAAGGAAGGCATAAAGCGGCAGCGGCTGCGACGGCGGCTGCTCCGGCAATGGCCGCAGAATCCCTTTCGGCCGGCCGGTCGTGCCCGACGAATAGAGCATGGCGATGCCCAACGTCTCGTCGGCGATCCGAGTAGCCGGAAACTTAGCGGTTGCGTCGTCGAGATTCTGCATTCGGGCGCCGTCGCCCTTGCCGTCGACGATCAGGCAAAGCTCGATCTTGGGGCAGAACTTGAGCGCCGCCAACGCCACCTCGCGCCTGGCTTCCGACGTGATCAGGATTTTCGATTCGCTGTTGTTGACGATGTAAGCCGCCTCGTCCGGCGTCAGGTACGAATTGATGCAAGTGTAAAACAGGCCGGCGCGCGTGCCAGCGGAGCAGCAATCGACATAGCGCGCGTTGTTCTCCATAAAAATCGAAAAATGATCGAGCCGCTTGAGCCCGTGCGCGCGAAACAAATGCGCCAGCCGGTTGCTGCGCGCCTCGAGTTCGGCATAGGTCACCGCCTCGCTGGTCTTGGCCATGATGAAGGCCGGCTGCGTGGCGCGCGTGACCGCGTGATTGCCGGGATACATGGCGCTTCCCCCTCGCTCGCTCCCCGTCGCGTCTTTTTATAGTTCCAACGTCGCCGTCACAGGGACGTGGTCGGAGGGCCGCCGGGCGCTCCGATAATCCTTGGCAACCTCGATCGCCGAGACGCGATCCGCCAGCATAGCCGAAGTCCAGATATGGTCGAGACGGCGGCCGCGGTCGGATTTGGTCCAGTCCGGCGAGCGGTAGCTCCACCAGGTGAAGAGCCTGGCCGGTTCCGGCACCTTGTTGCGCACCGCGTCGACCCAGCCGCCGGCTGTCTGCACGCCGAGCAACTTCTCGCACTCGACCGGCGTATGCGAGACGACGGACAAAAGCTGCTTGTGGCTCCAGACGTCGCATTCGAGCGGCGCCACGTTGAGGTCGCCAACCATGATGGCGCGATCGGACGCCTTTGGACGCAGCGTCACGTCGGCATGCATTTCGTCGAGGAAGGCGAGCTTGTGCGCGAATTTCGGATTGACCGCCGGATCGGGAATATCGCCGCCGGCCGGCACGTAGAAATTATGCAAAGTGATGGGGTCCGTTAAGCCCGCGCGGTCGCCGAGTGTGACGGCGACATGCCGGCAATCGCGCTTGCCGCAAAACTCCCGAATGACCTTCGATTTCGAACGGCAGCCGCGAGAGCACGACCACGCCGTGATACCCCTTCTGGCCGTTGAGCGCGGCATGCTCGTAGCCGAGCCGCTTAAAGCGCTTCATCGGGAACGCATCGTCCGGGCACTTCGTCTCCTGCAGGCAGAGCACGTCGGGCCGGACCGCCTTGATGAATTTGGCGACCAGATCGATGCGATAACGCACCGAATTAATGTTCCAGGTGGTGACGGTGATTTGCATGCTGGAGAAGGGTGAACGCACGGCGGATTTATATGCGCAGGCCCAAGCCCCGGCACAAGGCTAAAACACCGGGCGAAAGCGGAACTCGCCTACGGAATTCTGTTATCCTGCACAAGCTGGTCGGGAGACGCGCATGCAGAGTGGGTCGCGGCGGCCGCAGGTGGTGATCGCCGGCGCCGGTTTCGGCGGGCTGCAAGCCACCAAGGCTTTGGCCAGGGCTCCGGTCGATATCGTTCTGGTCGACGCCTACAACCATCATTGCTTTCAGCCGTTGCTGTATCAGGTCGCCACCGCGGCGCTCTCGCCCGCCGACGTCGCCTGGCCGATCCGTGCCATCGTGCGCTCGCAGAAGAACGTGCGGGTGATCATGGCGCGAGTCACCGGAATCGATGTGGAAACGCGCCGCGTGCATACCAGCGAGATCGAGCTTCCTTACGATTATCTGGTGCTCGCCACCGGCTCGACACATTCCTATTTCGGCCATGACGATTGGGCGCCATTCGCGCCGGGGCTCAAGCACATCGCCGATGCGACCGAGATCAGGCGTCGGTTCCTGCTCGCCTTCGAGCGGGCGGAGGTGGTGGAGGACGAGGCTGAGCGGGCGCGGCTCCTCACCTTCGTCATTGTCGGCGGCGGCGCCACCGGCGTCGAGATGGCCGGCGCGATCGCCGAAGTGGCGCGGCGGACATTGCGGCACGATTTCCGCCGCATCGATCCGCGCAACTCGAGCATCATTCTCATCGAAGCCGGCCCGCGGCTGCTGCCGACCTTTCCCGGACCGCTGGCGGACTACGCCACGCGTTCGCTGCAAAGCATGGGCGTCGAGGTCGAGCTCAATCGCTCCGTCACCGGCTGCGACGCGCAGGGCGTCTCGCTCGCCGGCGGCCGCATCGCGGCGGCAACCGTGGTGTGGGCGGCGGGCGTCGTCGCTTCGCCGGCCGCGCCCTGGATCGGCGCCGAACACGATCGCGCCGGGCGCATCAAGGTGAACGCCGATCTGTCGGTTCCCGGACGGCCGGAGATTTTCGCTATCGGCGACACCGCAAGCATTGCCGACCGCGACGGCAGACCGGTGCCGGGCATCGCGCCGGCGGCCAAGCAGATGGGAAGCTATGCTGGCAACGCGATCGCTGCGCGCGTTCTCGGCCACGGCGCACCGCCGCCATTCGCCTATCATCATCTCGGCGAACTCGCCACCATCGGCCGCAAATCCGCGGTGGTGAAACTCGGCGTAGTTCAGCTCACCGGCTTTTTGGGCTGGCTTTTCTGGAGCGCGGTGCACATTTATTTTCTGATCGGACTGCGCAACCGCTTTGTCGTCGCGCTCAACTGGCTGTGGAGCTACATGACGTTCCAGCGCGGCGCCCGGCTGATCGGCATCGCGCGGCAGTGAAGCGCCACGGCGCGTCATGGCCGGGCTTGTCCCGGCCATCCATGACTTACTTTTCCCATCAAAGACGTGGATGCCCGGTCACAATATGACGGATTCGCCTCGCGAATCCTATTTCAGATTGTTCTGATAGTTGATCACGAACAGGTTCGGATCGGGCTTCTTCACCGCATCGAGATTGAACACCGCGACGGTCGTGTCGAGCCCTTGCGGATCGGTCACCGTCCATTGCTTGAGCGCCAAAGTCTTGGCGTCGAACATGATCATCAGGCGGTTGGTGCCGACCATCACCTGCGTCTCCTCGATCACCACGGTGACGAAGGTATCGTCGGCGGACACGCTGATCACATCGGTGTCGTGCAACAGATCGATGTGGTCGGCGAGCAGATAACGCAGCGGCGTCTGCGACAGCGGATAAAAGTCGGTGGTTTCGAGCGAGCGATCGTGCACCACGACCGCCGAGCCGTCGGCGATAATGTCGATCGGGCTTGGCGGACTGTATTGGAAGCGGACCTTGCCTGGTTTCTGGATCCAGAACGAGCCGTCGAGGCGGCGGCCGTCAGGTCCGATCTGTACGAAATTACCTACCAGGGTCTGCACACTGGTGAGGTAGGCGCTGATCCGGTCAAGCAGCCCGCGCTGCTTGTCGTCGAAGGCGGTCGCCTGGCTGGGGCCGTTCTTGCCGGTCGAGAACGAGAACGGAAAAAAACCTTTGTTGCCGGGCGCAGCCGCCGGGCCGGGCATGGCGGTAGCGGGAGCGACCGCGGGCGGCGGAGCGGATGCGGCCTTGCTGCGTGGCGCCGGCGTCGGTAACGGGACGTCTTCGGCGGCGGCGGAAAGGGCAAACGGCAAGGTGCACGCAATGCCCAGCAAAATCGTCCGCGCCCCCCGTCCCAACATCATTCACCCCGTGATTGCGCGCCCAGCCTCGTGTGCGCACGTGAACCGAGCATTACCGGCGCGATATGGCGAATTCGCGGCCTTTCCGATTAATCGCCGTTCGATTGATTCTCAATAGCGACCGTCTTCGACCGCCTCGACCAGAATTTCGCGCTTGCCGGCGTGATTGGGCTGTCCGACAATCCCTTCCGCCTCCATGCGCTCCATCAACGAGGCGGCGCGGTTGTAACCGATTTGCAGCCGGCGCTGTATGTAACTGGTCGAAGCCTTGCGGTCGCGGGTCACCACTTGCACGGCCTGCTGATAGAGATCGCCGCCCTCCGAAGCGCCCATCCCAGTCGCGTCGAATACCGCCTGGCCGTCCTCGTCCCGGATCTTCGGCGGTCACCGCCTCGAGATATTCCGGCACGCCTTGCGACTTCAGGTGGCGCACGACCTTCTCGACCTCGCCGTCGGAAACGAACGGTCCGTGCACGCGGCTGATGCGTCCGCCGCCGGCCATATAGAGCATGTCGCCCTGGCCGAGCAGCTGCTCGGCGCCTTGCTCGCCCAATATCGTGCGGCTGTCGATCTTCGAGGTGACCTGGAAGGAGATGCGGGTCGGAAAGTTGGCCTTGATGGTGCCGGTGATGACATCGACCGACGGCCGTTGCGTCGCCAGGATGACATGCAGGCCGGCGGCGCGCGCCATTTGCGCGAGCCGCTGCACCGCGCCTTCGATATCCTTGCCGGCGACCATCATCAGGTCGGCCATCTCGTCGACGATGACGACGATGTAAGGCAGCGGCTCGAGATCGAGTTCCTCTTTTTCGTAGATCGCTTCGCCGGTCTCGCGGTTGTAACCGGTGTGGACCGTGCGAGTGAGCTTCTCGCCCTTGGCGCCCGCTTCCACGACACGCGCGTTGTAGCCGTCGATGTTGCGCACGCCGAGCTTCGACATTTTCTTGTAGCGCTCTTCCATCTCGCGCACCGCCCATTTCAGCGCGACCACCGCCTTTTTCGGGTCGGTGACGACCGGCGTGAGCAGATGCGGGATGCCGTCATACACGGAAAGTTCGAGCATCTTCGGATCGACCATGATCAGCCGGCACTGGTCTGGCTGCAGCCGATACACCAGGCTCAGAATCATGGTGTTGATCGCCACCGATTTACCCGAACCGGTGGTGCCGGCGATGAGCAGATGCGGCATGCGCGCCAGATCGACCAGCACCGCTTCGCCGCCGATCGCCTTGCCGAGGCACAGCGGCAGCCGCGCGGCGCTTTCGGCGTAATCGTGCGAGGCGAGCAATTCGCGCAAATAGACTTTCTCGCGGGTCGGATTCGGCAGTTCGATGCCGATCGCATTTCGTCCCGACACCACAGCAACGCGCGCGGACAGTGCGCTCATCGAGCGGGCGATGTCGTCGGCGAGGCTGATCACGCGGGAGGATTTGATGCCGGGCGCGGGTTCCAGTTCGTACAGCGTAACAACCGGCCCTGGCCGCGCGTTGATGATCTCGCCGCGCACGCCGAAATCGGCCAGCACGCTTTCGAGTGCTGTGGCGTTCTCCTGCAACGCGTCCCTGCTGACCGTCGCACGGCCGATCTTGCTTGGCTGCGAAAGGAGTTCGAGCGGCGGCAACAGGTAGCCGCCGCTCGACCGACGCGGCTTGGGGACACGCGGCCTGCGCGGGGCGCTCGGCGCCGGAGCGCCGGCCAATTCCTCTTCCGACTCTTCGATTGTGCGGGGATCCGGCCGGCCGTCAAACCGCGGCTCGATCCGACGCGCCGGCGGCGCTGCCGCGCGCTGCGGCACCGTCGACCGTGCCGGACTGCGGAACATCAGCGCCACGCGGGTGCGGACGCTCAACACAAAATGCATAAGCCGGCCGAGCGAAATCCATTCGCGGTCTTCGTCGTCGGCATCCTCGTCATCGGCGGAGCCGGCCAGGATCAAACCGGCGGCGCCGGCAAAGGTGACCAGGGCTGCAATGCCAAGCACGATCGTGGTCGTCATGCGGTAGGTCCCGGCAAGCGGAATGCCGAATAAAGCCGTGGGCAAGCGCAGAAGGGCATCGCCGACCACGCCGCCCAGCCCACATGGCAGCGGCCAACGCGCGCCGCGCGGCAGCGACGAAGCGAACGCCGCGGCCAGCACGGCGCCAACGAGCCACGACAAAAGCCGCAGGCGCTCATGGCGCAACGGCCGATGGCCGAGCAGACGATAGCCCCAGACGCCGATCGGCAGGATGAGCGCCAGCGAGCCTAGCCCGAGCAACTGCATCAACAGGTCGGCGGCCGCCGCGCCGGGGCGGCCAAGTAGATTGTGCACCGGCGCGTCGGTCGCATGGCTGAGCGAAGGATCGTTCACCGACCAGGTCGCGAGCGCGAGCGCCGCCAGCATGGCAAGGCTGACCAGCGCGACACCGCCAAACTCGCGCAATCGCCGGCGCAAAATCGCGCCGAGCTGGCCGGAGAGAAAGGCCATGCCGTCAAGGCTGCGGTCGATCATCGACATTGGTTATTTCACCCGAGCACCGCGATCAGGCGGCGGAGCGCCTCGGCGGTGATCTCTTTGTTCTGCACCATGGCGACGCGGATATAGTCCGCGCCGGGATTGCTGCCGTCGGTCTGCTCGCGCGCAAGATAACGGCCGGGAACGACGCGGACGCCGGCTTCGCGCCAGAGCGCCAAAGTCGCCGCCTCGCTGCCGCCTTGCGCCGCGACGTTAAGCCAGAGGAAAAATCCGCCGGCTGGCCGGCGGTAATGGTAGCGGCCGCCTACGATCTGGTCGGCGAGATCGAATTTTTCCCGATAGAGCCGGCGGTTTTCCTCGACATGCGTCTCGTCGTTATAGGCGGCGACGGCGACGTGCTGCGCCGGTATCGCCACCTGCGCCGCGGCAACGTTGCGCAATTCGAGAAAGGCGCTGAGGAAGCGGCGGTCGCCCGCGGCGAAGCCGACACGCAAGCCGGGCAGGCTTGATCGCTTGGACAACGAATGAAAGACGACGGCGTTGGCGAAATCCGGCGCCGCCGCCTCCAGCATCCCGGGCGGCGGCCGGTCGTTGTAGATCTCGCAGTAACATTCGTCGCAGAAAACGAGGAAGCCGTGCCGGCGCGCCAATGCGGCGAGCTTGCCGAGGTAAGCGCGGTCGGCCACCGCGCCCTGCGGATTCGACGGCGAGGCGATATAGCAGGCGACGACACGACCGAGCAGATCGTCGGTGAGCGCGCTCAGGTCGGGCAGAAATCCGGATGCCGCGGTCGCCGGCAGATAGACCGGCTCGCATTCGGCGGCGATCGCGCCCGCGGAATAGGCGGCGTAAAAGGGATTGGGGATGAGGATAGCCGGCCGGCCGGCGCGCGGCTTCACCCATTTCTTCGCGGCCAGCGCGGCAAGGAAAAGTCCCTCACGCGTGCCGTTGAGCACCAGCACTTCCGAAGCCGGGTCGACCGGACGTTCCAGCGCATAGCGGCGGTTAAGCCATTTGGCGACCGCCTCCCCGAACGCATCGAGTCCCTTGTTCATCGGATAGCGGCCGAACTCCTCGATATGAGCGGCAATGACCGGAGCGACGAATGGAGGAATTGGATGCTGCGGTTCGCCGACGGCCATGCTGATCGCGGGCTTGCCGGGCGCAATATCGCCAAGCAGTTCACGCAACCGCACGAAAGGCGAGCGCGCGTCAGGCACGCGAACCGGCAAAAGGGAAGCCTGGCGGGTCATCCTGTACATCAATCAACAGCGGGGGCGCCCGCCGCATCACCGACGCCATAGCATAGGTTCGACGAGGTTAAGACCCGATTAACCAATCGGGTTCCTGGCCTCTACGCGGCGCCGTGTTCAGCCAGAAATTCTAGCGCTCACCGCGGCGGCCGCGTCGCGAGCCAGACTTTCATGTACCGGTAGTAACTGCCCTCGGCATTCGCGACCGCCAGCAGGAATCCCTCCGCGCCGTCGAGAAAGCCGGCGCGCAGCACGTAGGTGCGCAAGAACGAAAAAGTCCGTGCCCGATGCCGGTCAGGAACGACACTCTTCGTCCCGACGCGACAATCGCCACTGCGCTGGCCGTCGAATAGCGATCCATGCGCGACAACGCGTCTTCGAGCCGTTGGACCGGATGATGGATGAGCGGCGGACGCAGCCGTTTGACTTTGCCGCTGCAAATCACCCGCTCGTGGACGATCACGTCGTCGAATGACGCCTTGCCGCGCCGAAACAGCCGCAGCACGTAATCGGGATACCAGCCCGAATGACGCATCGGACGGCCGCAAAAGCTGGAGAGCCGGGGAAACTCGAAGCCATCGGCGGAATCTTCGGCGACTGCGTTCTTGATGGCGGCGGCCAATTCGCCGTTTACCCGCTCGTCGGCGTCCACCGTGAGGACCCAGGTTCCGGCCGCCAACGACAGCGCGTAGTTCTTTTGCGGACCATAACCGCGCCACTCGTGCAGTTCAACGCGCGCGCCTTTTTGCCGCGCAATATCGACCGTCGAATCGCTGCTGCCGCAATCGACCACTATAACTTCGTCGCAGAACGCGAGCGTATCCAGGCAGGCGCCGATATTGGCCGCCTCGTTTTTCGTAATCACGATGGCGCTGAGCAGCGGCATAAATTTTGTTTCCTCGGTCGAACTCCAGTGCAGTTTTTGCACCGGGGATGGACGGTCGCAAGGGTAGCCGCCACAACGCTTATTTTCGGCGATTGACAGAGGCACCCCCGTGGCCATGCTGGCGCGCCCGCGAAGCAGCAACCAAGTCGGCACAGATGCGAACCGTTTTTCCCGACACGGCCGAAGAGACTTTAAAGGCCGAGTTTTTTCGCCGCCGCGCGAAACGGATTTTTTGTCGAAGTCGGCGCCAACGAACCGCAGCGCGGCTCGCAGACCTGGCCGCTTGAGCAGACCGGCTGGACCGGGATTTTGGTTGAGCCGCAGCCGGATCTGGCAACGCAATTGCGGCAAAGCCGGCGCGCACGCGTTGTCACCGCTGCGTGTTCGTCGCCGGAGAATGCCGGCGGCGGCGTGACGCTTTATCTTTCCGGGCCGCATTCCTCCCTGCGGCCCGGCCTCGCCGTCGCGAGCTCCGTTGCGCACGGAACCGTCAAGGTGCCGGCGCGCACGCTCGACGACATCTTGGTTGAGGCCGGAGCGCCCGCGCCCATCGACTTTATTTCGATCGACGTTGAAGGCCATGAGGTCGAGGTCTTGCGCGGATTCGATATCGCTCGCTGGCGTCCGCGGTTGATGTTAGTGGAAGACCATGTGACCAGCCTGGCCACGCATCGATTTCTGACCCGCGCCGGCTACCGCCTGATCCGGCGCACCGGATTGAACGGCTGGTATGTCCCGGCGGACAAAGCGCCCTCCGTCGGGCTCCGCGGCGCATGGCAAATCGCGCGCAAATATTATCTGGCGTTGCCGTTTCGTCTTCTTCGCGAGCGCAAACGGCGATTGCAGGCCCGTTTCAACCGAAATTCCACGGCCGCTCGCTCAGGGCTGCGCGACGCCGACCTTATTTCAGTGATCGTGACAACCCACAATCGCGAGGATGCGCTCGACGCGTCATTGCGCGCGCTTGCCGCACAATCCGACCGCAATTTTGAGATCGTCGTCGCCGACGACGGCTCAGGGCCGCAGACCGCGCGCATCATCGAACATTGGGCGTCCCACGCTTCGCTCGCGATCAAACATGTCCGTCACGAACATGCCGGTTTCCGCGGCGGCGAAATACGCAATCGCGGCATTCGCGCCAGCGTGGGGAAGTATTGCGTTTTCATCGACGGCGATTGCCTCGCGCGAGCCGATTTCGTCGCCCGGCACCGCGCGCTGGCGGAGCCGGGCTGGTTCGTGACCGGCAACCGCATCCTGCTGGGTCCAGAATTTACCCGGATGGTCCTTGCCGGACGAATGCCGGTCGAATCCTGGAGCCTTGGCGCGCTTGTGCGCGAGCGGCTGCGGGGCGGGATCAATCGGCTGCTGCCGGCATGGCGCCTGCCGCTCGGTCCGTTGCGAAAGCTCAACCGTTATTCGTGGGCGGGGGCGCAAACCTGCAATCTCGGCGTCGCACGCAACGATTTGGAGCGAATTGACGGTTTCGACGGCAGCTATGTCGGCTGGGGCCTGGAAGATTCCGATTTGGTCGTGCGCCTTGTGCATGCCGGCGTGCGGCGCAAGGACGGCCGCTTCGCCACCGGCCTGCTGCATCTGTGGCACGCGCAAAACGACCGGTCGCAATTGAGCGTCAATCAAGCGAAGCTTGACGCCACCATTGCCGGCAATCGCGTGCTGCCGTTGCGGGGGCTGTCCGCGCTCGCCCGCGAGTCCGCTGCGGAAACCAGCCGCGCTCAAGCTGACGCCGCGCGAAGCCGTTGAGGTTCGGACATTCTAGAAATACTTTTCCTCGAGATTGACGGTCGACTCGGTTCCAACGCGGCCGAAATTGGCGGCGAGCCATTTGTCCGCGCGAGCGCGACCGAGTTCATTCAGGTGCGTCAGAAAACCCCAATCGCCATTCAGTCGGCTCGACCAGGACAACTTTCTGATCAAGTCCTCGGCCTCGATCAAATGCACAAATGCGCGGTTGGCTCCATCCATCTTGCCCGCGTCGATCAGCCGGGTCAGATAAGCGATTGTTCGCATTTCCCGGATGAGCGAAGTATTGAAGCCAATCTCCTGCATGCGATTTATTATTGCCGGCGACGTCTTCGGAAGCTCCGGCCGGTCGGCCGGCGTGATGTGCACCATGAGGATGTCGGGCGCCTCACACTCGAAAAGGAGCGGAAAGATTGCCGGATTGGCGGTAAAACTCCCGTCCCAATAGCACTCGCCGTCAATCTCTACCGCCTGCATCATCAGCGGCAGACAGGCCGACGCAAGTATGTGCTCGGCCGTCAGCTCCTTACTTTCGAAAATCTTGAACTTGGCGGTTTCAACGTTGGTGGCGGAAATAAACAGTTTGAGCGCAGACTGGCGTCGCACCCGCTCAAAATCGATCGCTTCCGTCAGCAGATCCCGCAACGGATTGATGTTGAGCGGATTCATCTGATAGGGCGACGCATAGTAAGTCAGCGATTCCATAAACAGATAGCCGGGAGAGTGTTCCAGACCGTAACTGGGACTCGCTTTGTCGAAAGCAGAGGGTACAAAGAAGCCGCGCGCTGACAGGTCGGCCACCTTTCGCCAATAAACCTGCAGCGCTTTCTTCGCTCCCTCGCGTCCGCCGGCCGCCAGGCCGTCGGCGAGTACGACAGCGTTGACCGCGCCCGCGCTTGTCCCACTTATGCCCTCGAAAGACAGGCGCTCCTCTTCGAGCAGGCGATCGAGCACACCCCAGGTGAAGGCGCCATGACTGCCGCCGCCCTGGAGCGCCAGGTTGATGACCTTATGTCCGTATGCTTGCGCCGGAGATGAATTCGCGGATTGGCCGGGCGCCGCGCCGGCGGCGCCAACGTCGTGCTCGGGGAAATTCATGCTCGCAATCAATCCTCAAATTGTCAGACAACCAATACGGCTTCGTCGCCTTGGTTCCCGAGCACCCGGCAATGCGAAGCCAACCGTGTGTGTCAGGCGTGCGCCTTGCGCAGCGGATCGACAATACCTTCGAGCTTGCCGAGCACGTGCATGCACGGCAGCAGGGCCGCCAGGCTGGCGTTCGGCTCACGCTTTCCCTTGACGGCGGCGATGAACTCGCGATCTTCCAACTCTATTCCGTCCATCGACGCGTCGACCTGCGAAAGATCGATCTTGTTGTCTTTGCCGTCGACCAAGTCGTCGTAATAGGCCTTGTAGGTGCCGCTGTCGCAGATATAGCGAAAGAACGAGCCGATCGGACCGTCGTTGTTGAAGGACAGCGACAACGTGAGGATCGATCCGGACGGCACCCGCGCGACGATGCCCATATCCATCGCGATACCAAGCGTCGGATGCACCGGGCCCTGCACGGCGTAGCAGTCGGCAATCGTTTCGCCGGTCTGATACTGAAAAAGATCGATGGTGTGCGCCGCGTGGTGCCAGAGCAGATGATCGGTCCAGCTGCGCGGCTGGCCGGCAGCGTTCATGTTCTTGCGGCGGAAGAAGTAGGTCTGCACGTCCATCTGCTGGATTTTCAGCTCGCCCCTGACGATCTTCTTGTGAACGTATTGATGGCTGGGGTTAAAGCGCCGCACATGGCCGCCCATGGCGACCACGCCGGTCTCCTTGGCGATCTTCACCAGCGCCTCGGCATCCGCAACACTGTCGGTGACCGGAATCTCGATCAGAACGTGTTTGCCGGCGCGCATCACCTGCTCTCCCTGGCGGAAATGCATTTTGGTCGGCGTGGTGAGTATCACCGCGTCGGCGCGTTTGATGCCTTCCGAGAGATCGCCGGTGTAATGCGGGATGCCGTATTTCTTCGCCACCTGCGCGGTCGCGTCCTGATTGCCGCCGACCAGCGAGGTGACTTCGGCGTCGGGAATGCGCTTGAGCGCGTCAAGGTGTTTTTGCCCGAACGCGCCCTGACCGGCAACGCAGATTTTCATTACCGGCTCCGGATAACCGCTTGCTTGGCGCGCGCGGCGGCGCGCTTGTGCTTGCCTGACGCCTTCGCCCCGCGCGGTCGGTTGGCGAGGATGATGTGTCCGACGGCGGTGTTGGACGCCGGCACGGTGTAGAAGCGATAGACTTCGTCCACTTTGTCGTCGAGCGCACCGCGCATGACCAGCCACATGACCATCTCGATCCCTTCGGCGCCGGCTTCGCGCATGTAATCGACGTGCGGGACCTTGGCGAGCTTCTGCGGATTCTTCGACAGATTATCGAGGAATGCCTTGTCCCACTTCGAGTTGATCAGGCCGGCGCGCGGACCGGAAATCTGGTGCGAGAGCCCGCCGGTGCCGAAAATGACGACCCGGAGATCTTCCGGATAGGATTCCACCGCCTTACGGATCGCCTTGCCGAGCATGTAGCAGCGGTGGCCGGTCGGCGGCGGATACATCACCACGTTGACCGCGAGCGGAATGACCGGGCACGGCCAATGCGAGTTCTTGTCGACTTTGCCGAACAGAAGATTCATCGGCACGGTCATGCCGTGATCGACCTCCATCTTGTTGCAGATGGTGAGATCGAATTCATCGAGGATGACCGACTGCGCGATGTGCGAGGCGAGCGCCGGATAGCCCTCGACCACCGGGACCGGACGCGGACCCCAGCCCTCGTCGGCCGGCGGAAACTCCGCGGCGCAGCCGAGCGCAAACGTCGGGATCATCTCCACCGAGAACGCCGAGGCATGGTCGTTGTAGACGATAATCGCCACGTCCGGCTTGGTCTGCCGCATCCATTCTTGCGACTTTTCGAAGCCGGAGAAAACGCGCTTCCAGTACGGCTCCTCGGTCTTGCCGTTGTCGATCGCCGCGCCGATGGCTGGCACATGCGATGAACCGATACCTGCGATGATCCTGGCCACGACCTTAGTTCCGTTTTGCTGATTTGGACTTCGACTTTGTTTTGGATTTCGCTTTCGCCTTGGCTTTCGGCTGGGCGGATTTTTTCGCCGCGCCAGCAACGAAGGGCGACGGCGCGCTCTTGCCGGACCGCGAGCGGTTGCCTTCAACCGAACGGCCGCCGCCCAGCATCATCTTGGCGTAACCTTCCTGCGTGTTGCCGGTCATCAGCGCCGCCAGATGCTGAAACGAATGACCGTCGGTGGCGCCGAGCTTGGCGGTGAAATAGATGTTGCCGCCGAGTTCCAGCATGCGGTTGTAATCGCGCTTGAGGATCGCGTCGGCCTGTTCGGGCGTAAGCCTGAACCTTTTCAGATATTCCGGCTCGTTGGCCTTGAAGGCTTTGCGGTTCTCGTCCTTCATCAACGACATGCAGAACATGTTGATCCCGAAGCCCTCGCGCGAGCGCTCGGCGTCAAACACGAATGTGCCGGGAATGTCATCGTAAACTTGCTCTTTGCGAGGCATGTCCGGTTCTCTGAACCTTCTCCCTAGGGGTTCACATATATAACGCGATATAGCTTGGCAACGTAAGCCGGTGCCGCAGCTTCGAACCGTTCCAGCCACCAAACGTTAACCGGTCACGCCGGCCATTCTGTCCGGCAAAATCGAAACGGGCTCATGCCGCGTCCTGCAATATCTCGGTCAACCGTTCCGGCATGTCGAGCATGACATCGTGGCCGCACGCCGTCTCATGGGTGCGCCAGCCCCGTTTGCGCGCCGTCGCCAGACCAAGGTCGAAATACGGGCTGTCGTAACCGGTCGCCCGGATGTAGGTTTTCTTACCAATCCGCTCGCGCGCGCCGGTGAGCGTCAGCTTCTGCACAAATGACTGGAGGGGCTGCGGGGTGCATTGCGCATCAACCCAGGCGCGATCCTTTTCGTTGACATTGAAGGCCGCCGCGGCGCGCGGCGGCAACGAGGTCGCGCCGCTTTTTCGGGCGGCTAGCACCCCGTCGCGCACTGGGGCTGAAACGATATCGACCAAGGCCTGCCCGTTTTCCGGAAAGAACGCATCGAGCAGCACGAAAGAACCAATCGCCCTCTCGATTTTCTCGGCGACGCCTGAAATCACCATGCCGCCGTAAGAATGACCGACCAGCACGACATCCTCGAGGCCTTGCCATTTTATTTCGTTGACTAAATCGAGAATATGCGTGTCGAGATCGACGGCGGGCGTCAGCAGGTGCGAGCGCTCGCACAGCCCGGTCAGCGTCGGCGCGAAGACTTCGTGACCATTGCGGCGGAGCATTTGCGCCACGCGGCGCCAGCACCAGCTGCCGTGCCAGGCGCCGTGAACAAGAACAAAGGTCGCCATGCCTGCCTCCCGGATAATGTCCGTTTAGCTCCAATAAAGCCGCATCGGATTGTCGACCAAAAGTTTTTGCTGCAGGCCGGCGGTCGGCGCGATCTTCGGAATGTAGTCAACCAGCACGCCATCGTCCGGCGCCACCTTCTTCATGTTCGGATGCGGCCAGTCGGTGCCCCACAGCACGCGGTCGGGAAACCGTTCGACCAATGCGCGGCCAAACGGCACCACGTCGTCGTAGGGCGGCCCGGCGATCGTCATGCGCTCCGGGCAAGTGGCCTTCACCCAAAAGTTCTTGTGCGCGTCCATCAGCCGGTGAAAACGCTGGTTCTCCGGGTGATCGACCCCTTTGGCGACGTTGGGCGTGCCCATGTGGTCGACCACGACAGCGGTCGGCAGCGACGTGAAGAAACCGTCCAGCTCGGGCAGATCGGCCATCTCGAAATAGACGACCACGTGCCAGCCGAGCTTCTCAATCCGCCTGGTGATGCGCTCAAGCACGTCGCGCGGCGTGAAATCGACCAGCCGCTTGAGAAAATTAAAGCGCACGCCGCGGACGCCGGCTTTGTCCATCCACTTCAACTCGGAGTCGGTTACTTCCTCGCCGACGAAGGCCACGCCCTTGGCGCGGCCAGCCGCGGCATCGAGCGCATCGACCATGGCGCGATTGTCCTTCGAGTGACAGGACGCCTGCACAATGACGTTTTTGTCGAAGCCGAGAAAATCGCGCAGCGCGAACAGCTTTTCCTTCGGCGCGTCACACGGCGTGTATTTGCGCTCCGGCGCGAACGGAAATTTTGCCTCCGGGCCGAACACGTGGCAATGGGCGTCCACCGCGCCCGCCGGCGGCTTGAATTTCGGCTTTGACGGATTGGGATGGAACGGAACGTAGCCGGGCGACATCGGCACGGATTGCGTCTCCCCCTAAATCCGTTCCAGCGCCAGCGACACGCCCTGACCGACGCCGACGCACATGGTGGCGAGCGCGCGCTTGCCGCCGCGCTTCTCCAGCCCGTGCACCGCGGTCAGCGCGAGCCGCGCTCCCGACATGCCGAGCGGATGACCGAGAGCGATCGCGCCGCCGTGCGGATTGACGTGCTCGGCATCTTCGGAAACGCCAAGCTGGCGCAGCACCGCAATGCCCTGCGACGCGAAGGCTTCATTGAGCTCGATCAGATCGAAATCGCCGATTTTCAGACCGAGCCGCTGCATCAGCTTGCGCGTCGACGGCACCGGACCGATCCCCATGATGCGCGGCGGCACCGCCGCCGACGCCATCCCCAGCACACGCGCGCGCGGCATCAGCCCGTGCGCCTTCGCCGCTTCTTCGCTCGCCAGGATGATGGCGGCCGCGCCGTCGTTGACTCCCGACGCATTGCCGGCGGTGATGGTGCCGGGATTGCGCACGATTGGTTTAAGCTTGGCGAGGCTGTCGATGGTCGTATCCGGACGGGGATGTTCGTCCTTGTCGACCACGATCGTTCCAGCCTTGCCGCCGGGCGCTTCGACGGGAACAATCTCTTCCGCGAAATAGCCGGATGCGATCGCCTTGCCGGCACGTTGCTGCGACCGCAGCGCGAACGCATCCTGGTCCTTGCGCGCGACCTGAAATGCTTCGGCGACGTTCTCGCCGGTCTCCGGCATGGAATCGATGCCGTATTGCGCTTTGAGCACCGGATTGACGAACCGCCAGCCGATGGTCGTGTCGTAGACTTCGGCCGTGCGGGAAAATGCTTCGCTCGCCTTGCCCATGACGAACGGCGCGCGCGTCATCGATTCGACGCCGCCGGCAATGGCAAAATCCATATCTCCTGTGCGGATCGCGCGTGCCGCGTCGCCGACGGCGTTGAGGCCGGACGCGCACAGCCGATTGACGGTGAGGCCGGGCACCGTGTCCGGCAAGCCGGCCAGCAACAACGCCATGCGTGCGACGTTCCGGTTGTCCTCGCCCGCCTGATTGGCGCAGCCGAAGAAAACCTCGTCGAGCCGCGACCAGTCGGCCTTGCTGTTGCGCGCAACCAGCGCCCGGATCGGAACCGCTGCAAGATCGTCGGTGCGCACTTTGGCCAGCGCGCCGCCGTAGCGGCCGATCGCGGTGCGTGCTGCATCGCAAACGAAAACTTCGCGCATGGCTCACTCCGCTCATCGCCGCCTATGGGTTATTTACGGGCCGCCGCAGACAGGGTCAAATGCCCGTCCGGCAGCGATTTCGCGCACGCCTTGACGCGCTGGCGCGGTCATGTCACGCGGACGGCGTATTGATTTTGGCAGCATGTCACGCACGTTGGCAAAAATAAACTCCGCGCAAACTGGCGCCCCGCTTCGACCGGTGCGGCTCGGCCCGGCGGACGTGGCGGTGGAGCACAAAGCCGACGGCAGTCTGCTGATGCGCTCGCCGCATCCGCTGCAACCGTATCCGAACAGCATAAACGAGCGGCTCGCCCACTGGACCAAGGCCGCGCCGGAGCGCGTCTTCCTCGCGCAGCGCGACGCGGCCGGCGGCTGGCGCACGCTGACTTACACGCAGACTTTCGCAGCGGTGCGCGCGATCGCCGCCGCATTGCTGGCGCGGGATCTTTCGCCGGAGCGGCCGATCGTCATCTTGTCGGGAAACGATCACGAGCATGCGCTGCTCGGGCTCGCGGCGGTGCATGTCGGCATTCCCTATGCGCCGATCTCGGTGCCCTATTCGCTGGTCTCGCAGGATTTCAAGAAACTCAGAAGCATCATTCAGACTTTGACGCCGGGCCTGGTGTTTGCCGCCGACGGCAACGCGTTCGCGCGCGCCATCGCCGCCACCGTGCCGGCCGATGCAGAAATTGTAGTGACCGCCAACCCCGCCGGAGACCGTCCGACGACACTATTTGCCGAACTCGCCAACACCCAGCCAACGGCGGCGGTCGAAGCGGCGCACGCCAAGGTCGGGCCGGACACGATCGCGAAATTTCTGTTCACCTCCGGCTCGACCGGCCAGCCGAAGGGCGTGATCAACACCCAGCGCATGCTCTGCGCCAACCAGGCGATGATCCGTTCGAGCCTTGAGTTCATTGTCGACGAACCGCCGGTGGTGGTCGAATGGCCGCCGTGGAGCCACACCTTCGGCGGCAACCACGATTTCAACATGGTGCTGTTTAACGGCGGCTCGTTCTATATCGACGAAGGCAAGCCGATGCCCGGGGCGATCGAGGCGACCGTGCGCAATCTGCGCGACGTCGCCACCACGATCTACCTCAACGTGCCGAAGGGTTTCGAGATGCTGCTGCCGTATCTGCGCGGCGATGCGGCGTTGCGGGAGCGCTTCTTTAGCCGGCTGAAAGTCCTATTCTATGCCGGCGCGAGCCTCGCGCAACATGTTTGGGACGAATACCAGGCGCTCGCGGTGGCGACCACCGGCGAGCGCATCATCTTCCTCTCCAGTCTTGGCTCGACCGAAACGGCGCCGGCCGCGATCGCCTGCACCTGGGAGACCGAGCGCTCGGGCAACATCGGCATTCCCTTGCCCGGCGTCGAGCTCAAGCTCGTGCCGCGCGAGGGCAAGTTCGAGGCGCGGATGCGAGGACCTAACATCACGCCCGGATACTGGCGCGCGCCAAAACTCACCGCCGACGCCTTCGATGCGGAAGGATTCTACAAGATCGGCGACGCACTCAAATTCGCCGATCCGGGCGATCCGGCCAAAGGCCTGCTGTTCGATGGGCGCATCGCCGAAGATTTCAAGCTCGCGACCGGGACTTGGGTCAGCGTCGGGCCATTGCGCGCGGCCTTCATCGCGCACTGTGCGCCGCTGGTGCGCGACGTGGTTTTGGCCGGAGCGGATCGCGACGACGTCGCCGTGCTGATCATTCCGGACATCGACGCGTGCCGGAAACTCGCGCCCGATTTGCCGGCGGACGCGCCGGCGGCAGCCGTCATCGCCGACGCGCGGGTGCGCGAGAGTTTCGCGCGACTGCTTGCCGCCCTCTCGGAGCCGAGCCGCGGCACCTCGGCCCGCGTCGGCCGTGCCATCCTGCTCGGCGAGCCGCCATCGCTCGACGTCGGCGAAGTCACCGACAAAGGATCGATCAACCAGCGGGCCGTGCTCGCGCGTCGCGCGGCGTTGGTTGAAGATTTGTACACCGACCCGCCCCCGGCCAGCGTCATTGTCGCCGGCCGGCCGACCGTTGCCACCAAACAAGCGAGTTGAACATGGATATTCGCGGACAGTCTGCACTCGTCACCGGCGGCGGATCCGGCCTTGGAGCCGCGACCGCCCGCATGCTGGCGGAAGCCGGCTCCAAGGTCGCCATCCTCGACATCAATGAAAAAGCCGCCGCCGAAGTGGCGATCGACATCAACGGCATCGCCATTCATTGCGACGTCGCCGACGGACCGTCAACCGAAGCGGCGATCGCCAAGGCGGCCGCCGATCACGGCGTCGCGCGCATCCTGGTCAACTGCGCCGGCATCGGAAAAGCCATGCGCATCGTCGGCAAAGAAGGGCCGATGGCGCTCGCCGACTATGAGCGGGTCATTCGCATCAATCTGATCGGCACTTTCAACGCGATGCGGCTTGCCGCAGCGGCGATGTCAAAGCTCGATCCGCTCGCCGATGGCGAACGCGGCGTCATTTTGTGCACGGCTTCGGTTGCCGCCTACGAAGGGCAGGTTGGGCAAGCCGCCTATTCTTCGTCCAAAGGCGGCGTCGTTGCGCTAATCCTGCCGGCGGCGCGCGAGTTCGCGCAATTCGGCGTGCGCGTCAACGCCATTGCGCCCGGCATCTTTCTCACGCCGATGCTGATGGGGCTGACTCCGCAGGCGCAAGAAAGCCTTGCCTCCTCATTGCCGTTCCCGAAAAAGCTCGGCGATCCGTCGCAATACGCCGCGCTCGCGCGCCACCTGATCGAAAACCGCTACATCAATGGCGAAACCATCCGGATCGACGCGGCCTTGCGCATGGCGCCGCGATAACCACGGCCCGTCCGGATGCTCAGCAACGTCCGTACAACGCGGATCGAGTGGTGCGATTGCGATCCCGCCGGGATCATCTTCTACCCGCGCTACTTCGAGATATTCGACACCTCGACCACGATGCTGATCGAACGCGCGCTGGGCATGAACAAGATCGATTATCTCAAGGCGTATGCTTTCGCCGGTTATCCGCTCGTGGAAACGCGCGCCCGTTTCAAATTCCCCACCCGGTTCGGCGACGAGGTGGCGATCGAAATCCCGGCTGGTGCAATGCGGCCGCTCGAGCTTCAAGATCGAACACCGCCTGAGCAAGGGCGGCGCGCTTGCGGCTGAAGGTTTTGAGACGCGCGTTTGGACCGTGCGCTCGGCCGACGATCCGCGGCACATAAAGTCGCATCCGATTCCCGCCGAGGTTCTCGCGCGTTTTAAGCATGGCGCGGTTGCATAACTGATTGCCGGCCGGCACGGAGGCCGTGCTAGAAACCTCGTCACACAGGGAGAAACGGCCCATGCGCGTCGACGCCTACACGCATTTTTTTCCGAAAAAATTCTTCGGCATGCTCGATGACATCGCGTCCGACTACAAGGACATGGGCAAGCGCGTGCGCTCGCTTCCGGCGCTCCACGAGCTCGAGTTTCGCAAGAAGATTGTTAACGGTCACAAGGATTATCAGCAGATCCTCAGCTACTCGCAGCCGCCGATCGAAAACATCGCCAAGACACCCGGGCAGATCGACGAGTATTGCCGCATCATCAACGACGGCTTCGCCGAGCTCTGTGCCATGGAGCGGGATCACTTCCCCGGCTGGGTGGCGCAAGTCTCGCTCGACGCCGCGGATGCCGGCGTCGGCGAGGCCGAGCGGGCGGTGAAAAAACTCGGCGCGCTCGGCGTGCAGATCTACACCAACGTCAACGGCAAGCCGCTCGACCGGCCGGAATACCGGCCGTTCTGGGACAAGATGAACGCGCTCGGCATTCCGATCTGGATGCATCCGTGCCGCGGCGCCGAGATGCCGGATTACATTTCCGAGCAGAAATCGCTGTACGAGATCTGGTGGACCTTCGGCTGGTCTTACGACACCGCCACCGCGATGATGCGGCTGGTTTATTCGAAAATCATGGATACGCATCCCAATCTGAAAATCATCACCCATCATTTCGGCGGCATCGTGCCAATGCTGGAGGGCCGGATCGGCCCCGGTAACGACGTGATGGGCTCACGCACGTCCGACACCGACTACGTCTCGCTGCGCAAAAGCCTCAAAAAGCGTCCGCTCGATTATTTCAAGCAGGACTTCTGGGCGGACACCGCCGTGTTCACCGCCGAAGCGGCGACCAAGGCGGGAATGGAATTCTTCCCACGCGACAAGATCGTCTTTGCCTCCGATTGCCCCTACGACCCGGAAGGCGGAACGATGTATCCGCGCGAGACGCTGCGGATTTTGGAATTGCTTAAGCTGTCGAAGGCCGACCACGACAAGATCTTCTTCAAGAATCTCGAAGCGGTCACCGGCCGCACGTTGGTGAAGGCTTAAATTTCAGCGCGCGCCGTCGCAGCGGTAGAGCATCCACCATGGCGACCGCTGCTGCCAGCCGAGATAATTGAAGGGCTGCAACCAGCGGGGATAGGTCGACCATTCAAACGCGCAGTTGGTCTCGACCCACACGGCGGCCTCGGGGAAGCGGACTGGAACATTGACGAGTGCGAGGAACGTTTCAGCCCGCGCGCGTTTCGCCGCCAAATCGGGCACCGGCGGATTCAATATCCAGCGCAAATTCTTGGGCTCGAGAAAGACCATGTGCGCGGGGCCCTTTCCGTATGGCATCCGCTCCGGCGAGATCACCACAGCCTCGCCGATGCCGTTCGCGGCATGGGTTTCATTCTCGATCAGCTGGAAGAGCGGGTAGTTTGCCGATTGCGGCATGGTGACGAGCCCGAGCAAGCCGGCGAAATTCAGCAAATAGCCGAGCTTGAGACGCAGCCCGCTCGCGAGCCATCGGAAAAACGCGGCGAGCCGAATTCCGTAGCGCGGCTGCGATGTGAGCGCGAACGCAACGAAAAACGGACAAAGAGGAATGAGCGGGAATAGAAATCGCGCTTCCTTGTGCGCCGCGATGCACAGCAGCACGACGTAAGGCGCGCTTGCCCAGGTCAGCACGCTGAGGGGGCGGGCCAGCCAGGTGAGCAGCGTAGCCACCATCAAACCGAAGGTGACCGGCGCCATCGCGTTCGACTCGAGCAGCGGGATGTAGAGATAAGCGAAGAACGGATCGGTGCCGAAAATCCGCGACCGGCCTAGAATAAAGTTTTGATAAAAGTACGCGTAGGCTGGGAACGTAATGTGGCCGTAGCCCCACCAATCGGTCAGAAGGCCAACAGCGAGCGCCAGCAGTGCTCCGAGCGCTAATCCGGCAAGAAGGGAAAGCCGCTCTTGCGCGGCAAACAGGTACCAGGCGCCGGCGCCGACAGCCATTACCCCAGTCCCATAGCGGAAGTCGAAGCACAGCCCGAACGCCGTGCCGGCAAGCACGGCCAGGCCAAAGCCGCCCCGCTGGCCGCGCAAGCGTGAATGCCATTCCAGGAAAGCAATGCCGAAACAAAGCGTGGCTGCCGAGACGGCCTCAGCGGAGGTGCGCGCGCCGAGGAACGGCAACAGCCAGAGGAAAGCCGCAATCGAATACAGCCGGCGGCGCTCGATTTCGCTACCGAACCAGTCGCGGCCCGCGATCACCAGGGCCCACAATGCCGACCAGGTAAAAATCGCCGTCGTCAGCCGAAACAGAAGCAACAGCGTTAGCGGACGGTCGAAGCCGAAATAACTGGCCGCTCGCGCCACCCCGACATAGATCGCCGGCTGCAGCCATGAGCGCATCTGCGCGGCGTATTCCCACGGCAGCCCGGCCGGGTCGCTAATGCCGAGCTTGGTCGAGGCAAATTCGACGATCTGGTAATATTCGTCGGGATTGTGCTGTCCGACCGAAAATAGAACGCAAAGAAAAACCAGCAACGCCGACGCGGCAAGACACCATCGCAGGTGCCGGCGATCCGTCCCGACCGCGCCGGGCCGATCGGGCCAAAAGAAATGCCACGCGACCGAAGATCTCTCCAGCGCCGCAGCGAAATCTGCCGATTGCCGGGTAAGCGGAAGCGTCACTTCGTCTCGATTGGATGGTTGCCGAATGCCAATATCGCGGCCGGTCATCTTGTCATGGGCTGCTCGGCCGGGCAATGAAGCGACCAGTGTCAGTCAGTTACCGGCCGCAAATTAGTCAAGTTATCATCGCACAGAGCTTGGGCTTACGGTGGCGTGGCGAATATCGTCGCGACTGGAGGAACGACAATGTTGCCCCGAATTAAATGGCAGGTTGCAGGCGTCCTTCTCGCAGCCTTGATGACAGGATTTATTGCGTCAGCGGAAGAAGCTTCGCCGCTTTCACCCGCAGATCTCAAAAAGCTCCTCACCTACGTTGACACAATTGGAGCAAAGCAGACCTTCCCCCCGCCGATGGCGAAAAATCTTGGATTGTCCCAGGATGAAAAGCAGGATCTCCCCGTTGTCAGCGTGGTGACGTCCGACCACAGAATTTACTTTTGTCGCAGCGGCCTGAACGCGAGCGATTACATCATCTGGGTGATTGGCACCGACCAAAAATCATCGTCGATGTTCGTTACGCACGAGGACCTTAAATTGGTGCGCGCGCTGCACTTGAGAGCCGAAGCAATTCCGCAATTGCAGAATGTCACCGACGACGAAGTCGCGGCCGACTATGAAAAGGCGCTGGCCGCGCTGGCTCAGGATCTGCGGAAAACGAAATAGGAATCTCTGCGGCCACTGCTTGGCTTGTCTCCAGGCCAGCGCCGCCATATGTTTTTTCGATGGCAGTTTCGGCGGCTCCCTCCGACGTGCACGGCGAAGTAACGCACGAACTTTTCCGCCGGGTTATGGCGTCGTTTGCGACCGGCGTTACCGTGATCACCACGCAGGTGCACGGCGAGGTGCGCGGCATGACCGCCAACGCCTTCATGTCGGGCTCGCTCGATCCGCCGTTGTGCGTGATCTCGGTCGCTCGCAAAGCGCGCATGCACGCATTCCTGTTGGAGGCCGGCCATTTCGGCGTAAACATTCTCGGACGCGGCCAGGAAGCTTTGATCGGACATTTCGCCGGCCATCCGGTCGAAGGCGTCGAACTAAAATATGAATACGCCGATACAACGCCGCTGTTCGCGGAAGCCAACGCGACAATCGCCGCCCAAATCATCGCGCGTTACGCCTGCGGCGATCATTCGTTGTTCGTGGGACACATCTTCGCGCTGCGCCATGGCGAAGGCCTCACGCCGATCGTGCTACACGTCGGACGGCTGGCTTCGCTGATGCATTCGCACGAGCAAACAATCTGGCCGACGCTCGATTTTTGGTGAGCGAGATTTGGGCGAACGAAGGGTGCGGAGAGCTGCCAAGAAAGCTGCCGAGTAAGGCCGGAACGACAACCGCTATTCCTGTCCGAATCAGGAAATGAGGCAGCCGGAGGTTGCACGGCCCTGTGCGAATTGCAGCGGCATCGGCTGGCGCACATGCAGGCAAATGTTGCTAGAAGCAACTGTTTTTAACCGTCTGTTCTCAATAGTTTATTTTAAGAAAACACCGCCCGGCTTCGGCGCATCGGGAAGTGCCTATTTCCGTGTCATTTTTGCCACTACTACGGCATAAATGACCTTCCCCCCGGTGCGAAACGGCACAAAGCATTGCAATCTTCATTGGCTTGCACGACCCTGCCGGCAGTTGGCAGGACGTGCCGACGAGTTAAGCCCCGTGCGGACATTCCTTGCGCTGGGTCTTGGGGACAAACCACGGAGGGGCATAATGACCCGAATGAAACAACTAGTACTGGGAAGCGCGGCTGCTGCGCTTCTCATGGGCGGGGCGGTGAGCAAGAGCTTCGCCGTTGAGCCCGGCACTTTCCAATACCTCGCGGGTGCCTCGATCGGCATTCCCGGCGGCGCGGCACCACCACCCGGCGTCTACACCGGCTTTGAGTTGGCCTATGGGCTTTACGGTGGCATGACCGGCACTCAGGGCGGTGTCGGATCGAACAACCCGAGCACACACGGCATCGGGCTCGGTGCGTTCATTGGCGTCGTGCCGGTGGTCTGGGCTCCCGGCTGGAACTTCCTGGGCGCCAGTTTCCACGTGGCTGCGTTACAGCCGTTCGTGACCGCCTTTGCCGGAACGGGCGGCGGGGCTCCTTTCGGCGTGAATGCCAACACGGACTGCAGCCCGGGTGTTCCGGGCGGCCAGCTTTGCGCTTGGCACCAGATGATCCTGAACACGATATGGCAACCGCTGAACCTGTCGTGGAACTTGGGAAGCGGCTGGTTTACGAGCGTGTATTTTAGCTTCCAGGGGCCGGACGGCACGCACACCATTGGCAGTCCCAATCCCGACTACTGGACGTTCGCCCCCGGCGCGGCGGTTTCGTATCTGTCGCCCAGCTGGACGTTGTCGATGAACATGGTCTATCAGATCTACACTGCGTCGCAGGGCGTCACCGGCGGCTTGGGCGGCACGCCGCTCGGCAATGGCTTCACCAACGGTCAACAGTTCGGCGGCGATCTGACGGCCCTGTACAAGATGGGCAAGTGGTCGTTTGGTCCGGTTGGTTATTGGCTGTGGCAAACCACCGGTGACGTGGCTGGCGGCGCTGGGTGCGGTCCCGCTCCTAGCGGAATTTGCGGCAATAACAACCTCCTCGGCCTCGGCGCTCTCGTGGGCTACGATTTCGGCCCGGTCGATCTGCAAGTCTGGGCGACCGACTTCGTCTGGAGCCAAAACGCCGCCCAAGCCGGCTGGACGATCTTCACGCGCATTGGCTTCCGCCTCTGGGCGCCGGAAGCTGCAAAGCCGCTCGTCGCGAAGAACTAATCTAGCGACACCGAATCTTTATAAGGGCCCCGCGGGAAACCGCGGGGCTTTTTGTTTGTCATCGCGAGCGCGGCGACAAAGCCAATCGAGCTACTGACGGAATAGATCGGTGATCGACTGGTTGGGATGCACGCCGTCCGATGGCGGCGGTGGTTCCGCCGCGGGCGCTGCCGGGGCTACGGCGGCATTTTGCGGCCCGCCATAGACCGGCTGACCGGGCGGCGAATAAGGCTGGGCCACCGGCGTATAGCTGCTCGGCGGGTGCGGAACATTGGGCGGTGCCGACGAGGTTGAATCCCGAAACAGGTCGGTGATCGATTGATTGGGATGCACGCCGTCGGATACCGGCGTCGATCCTGGCGACGTCGAGTTGCGAAACAGATCGGTAATCGATTGATTGGGGTACACGCCGTCGGATATCGGCGGCGCCATTGCGGCGGGCGCTGGTACCTGCCCGGGCCCGGAAGAATCCACCCGGGCAGGAATTGGCGGCGAAACCGATTGACCGGAGTTTCCCCAGGACGACGAGCATCCGGCGAGCGCCAGCCCTAGCAACAACGACGCGGCGTTCAAACTCGAACCCCCGCGGCTGCGAATTCCTGCCGCTCGATCGTTGCCCGATTGTTTCGTACCTTCCATTGAATCATTATAGCAGGTACCGCTCCCGAGGCGATATCCTGCCGTTTCATCTCATTTCCTCTTCGAAGTTATGGTTGACATGCTGCCCGCCACATCGCCATCAACCGCCCTACCCGAAACCGTTATCCGCCGTGACTGGGCGCGCGAGGAATTGCGCGCGCTATTCGATCTGCCGCTGTCCGAGCTGGTCTTCCGCGCGCAAAGCATCCATCGCGAGAATTTCGATCCGGCCGCGGTGCAAATTTCGACGCTGCTGTCGATCAAGACCGGCGGCTGCCCGGAAGACTGCGCGTATTGCCCGCAAGCGGCCCAATACGCAACCAGCGTGCGCGCGGAAAAGTTGATGCCGCTCGATGCGGTGCTCGACGAAGCGCGCGCCGCGCGCGCGGCTGGCGCCAGCCGCTTCTGTATGGGCGCCGCCTGGCGCTCACCAAAAGATCGTGACCTGGCTCAGGTCTGCGCCATGGTCGAGGCTGTAAAGGCGCTCGGACTGGAAACCTGCGCCACGCTCGGTATGCTGACCGCTGGGCAGGCGCGCGAACTCAAGGCGGCGGGGCTCGACTACTACAATCATAACCTCGATTCCTCGCCCGAGTTTTACAGCGAGATCATCACGACGCGAACCTATAGCGATCGCCTCGACACGCTCGCGCATGTGCGCGATGCCGGCATCCATGTGTGCTGCGGCGGCATCGTCGGTATGGGCGAGACGCGCGAGGATCGCGTCGGCATGATCGAGGCGCTGGCGAATTTGCCGATGCATCCTGAATCTGTGCCGATCAACATGCTGGTGCGGGTGGCCGGCACGCCGCTTGCGGATGTCCCGCCGCTCGATCCGCTCGAATTCGTGCGCACCGTCGCCGTTGCACGCATCGCCATGCCGCGGTCGGTGGTGCGCCTCTCGGCCGGCCGCGAAGAGATGAACGAAGAGGGGCAGGCGCTGTGTTTTCTCGCCGGCGCCAACTCAATCTTTTACGGACCAAAACTTTTGACTACGCCGAATCCGGCGCAGGATCGCGACCGGGCGCTGATGGATCGACTCGGTTTGTCGCCGATGATCCCCTAAGTTGCCCCGCCGATTTCTTGGGCACAATGCTGCCGCTTATTTGATCGAATTGCCGAAACTTATTTTTGTTTGATTCGAGTGTGCCGGCTTTGCCGCTGTTGGCCCAAATCTCGGATGCCGAGCAAAGAAATCGGATTTGATGACGCGATTTGCAGTTTGCTTAATCGCTAATCCGCGCGTTGCCTAACCAATCGGCGAACCAATTTTTGTTCGTGACTTTTTTACAACGAACGCCGCCAATAAACATTTCTCCTCCGTGCCGCATCACACAAATTATTGCGTTTGGTCACTCGTTGCACGACGTTTCGGGTCGTCGGGTTTGTTTGGGACAATCCAAGTGAAGGGGGTAATTTTGATGCAATTATCGATGACCCATCTCAGAAAGATCGTACTGGGCGGCGCCACCGCGGCGCTGTTTATGGCTGGCCCGGTGAGCCAGGGCTTCGCCACCGAGCCTGGCGATTTCACCAACTATCTGCGCGGCGCCACGCAAGGCCTGCCGCTCGGCGCATTACCACCTCCCGGGCTTTATGGGGGTTTTGGTCTAAACGCCACCGGCCTCGGCGGCAGCAACGGCAAGGGAGACCAGACCGTACCTGGCTTCAACACTGCGCCTGCGTTCGGCTACGGCTTCAATCTGCTTTACGTGCCGGGCTGGACATTCCTCGGTGCGAGCTACGGCATGGGTGTCGTCCAGGGTTTCTATCAAGCCGAGCTTGCGACCCCACTGAACCCGCCGTTCACCGCTACGGGTATCTCGCCGGAAATCGCCAACACAAATTTCACGCCCGTCAGCTTGTCTTGGGCATTGGGCCATGGCTGGTTCGCCGGTCTGGCGCTTACTATCGTCGCGCCGGACGGATCACGCTGGCCCAGTACATTCGTCGACGTCGATCTCAATCCTAATTATTGGACGATCGCGCCGGGATTTGCAATTTCCTACCTCGACGCCAGCTGGCTGCTGTCCGCCAACTTCCGCTATGACATCAACACCGCCAACCAAGGTGTCACGATGTTGCCGGTCGCGGGCTCAAACGGCTACGTCAACGGCAACCTGCTGTTCGGCGACCTCACGGCCCTCTACAAGATCGGCAAATGGTCGTTGGGTCCGGTCGGGTATTTTGTCGTGCAGACGACAGCCGACAAGCCCGGCGGCGGCGTCCCCTGCACGTTCGGCGTCGGCGGGATCTGCGGCAACCAATCGCAAGTCGATCTCGGCTTCCTGGTCGGCTACGATTTCGGCCCGGTGGCGGTGCAAGTGTGGGCCGATCAGACCGTCGAGTGCGGAAACTGCATTGGCTATGGCTGGGACGTGTGGGGCCGCATGAGCTTCCGCATCTGGGCGCCCGAAGCTGCAAAGCCGATGGTGGCCAAGAACTAACGCTTAAAGCAAACCCGATCTCTTCAGGCCCCGCGGTTTCCCGCGGGGCTTTTTTTCTTTGCCGCGCTGGGTGGCGGGATAACGATTACTTCATGCCCTTGCGCAGCACGTGGTAGCTGAGTTCGCCGGGGTCGGTGAGATCCGGCACCTTCCAGCCGTCGAGGTCGTATTCGGCCATGCAGTTTTCGGCGAAGCCCTTGAAGCGGTCGGCGTTGCCGGATGCCTGCGCGCCGAACAGACAATAGCGGCGAATCTCCTCGGTCGAGCCGCCGTAATTGATCTCGTAGAGCTCGTGGCGACCGCCGAACTCGGTCGCCAGGCAATCCCACAGAAGCTTCATTAGCTTGACGCGCTCCTCGGCTTTGTAGCCGTTGGAGCCGCGCATGTAGCGGTCGATGTAGGGGCGGATTTCGGAATTCTTGAAATCGCTGACATGCGAGTTGAGGTAGATCAGCCCGGACGCGACCGTCTGCTCGATAATGTATTTGACCTTGGTGTAGGCCATGGTGGCGATGATCTGGTAGGCGTTGCCCGGATCCATGTTCGGCAGCACGTAATCGCCGATCCACGGCTTGGGATCGCGCACCATCGCGTCCGAGAGTGCCCAGAACAGATTGCGCCAAGCGATCACCTCGCCGACATTGGCCTGCACGCCGCGATAATCCTTGGTGCCGGAGGCCTCAACCGCCTTGAGCAGCAAGCCGGCGATAAAGTCCAGTTTCACCGCGAGCCGCGTGCAGCCGTGCACGACGAAGCGCGGCAGGAAGCCGGTGCGCGGGAAGAAGTTGTTGGCTTTTTCGATGTCGCCGTAGACGAAAACGTTCTCCCAGGGCACCAGCACCTTGTCGAGAATGAACACCGCGTCATTCTCGTCGACCCGGCTCGACAGCGGATAATCGAATGGGCTGCCCATCGCCGTCGACGTCATCTCGTAGGAGGTGCGGCAAATGAATTTAACGCCCGGCGCATTGGTCGGGATCATGAACACGACCGCGAATTTCTTGTCCTGCACCGGAATGAGGCCGTGGTGCGCAACGAAGGTGTAGTTGGTCAGCACCGAGCCGGTGGCGACGACCTTGGCGCCGGAAACGACGATGCCGGCGTCGGTTTCCTTTTCGACGTGACAGCAGATGTCGCCAACTTCGCTTGGCGGCCGGTCGCGGTCGACCGGCGGATGGATGATGGCGTGATTGACAAACGGCACGCGCTCCTGGCTGAATTTGTACCAGCGCTTCGCGTTATCGGTGTAGGGATCGTAGAACTGCGCGTTGGCGCCGAGCGTCGCCAGGAACGAAGCCTTGTAATCGGGCGAGCGGCCGAGCCAGCCGTAGGTGATGCGCGCCCATTCGGCGATCGCGCTGCGGCCGGCCAATAAATCTTCCAGTGACTTCGGCGCCTTGAAGAAAGCGTGCGTCTTGCCGCCGTTGCCGGTGTCGGTCGGCACCATGATCTTGTCGGCGTGCTTCTTGTCGCGCAGCGCGTCGTAGAGCCGGGCCACCATGCGCGCGGTGTTGCGGAAGGCCGGATGCGTGGTCACGTCCTTCACGCGCTCGCCGTAGATGTAAATCGTGCGGTCGTCGCGCAGCGAGTTGAGGTATTCGTTGCCGGTCTGCGGCGTGGTGACTGCCGACTTCGCGGCGGGCTTCGCTCCCTTCGCGGCTGCGCTCATGACGTTTCCCTCTCCCTGTTATCGCTGCGCACGGATTAATATCCGCTGTTCGATTATCGAACTACAGTGCGATATGCGACCGATAAGCGAACGATAGCGGCGTGAAGCCGCCGGAGCAAGCCGGACGAGCGATGCGCCGCTGGCGCTTCGCGCTCACGTGTCGCTCAGACCATCGAAACTGAAATCTGCTCGGCGACATTGCGCAATTGCGGCAGGAATCGATCGCGCATTTCGTTGCGCGTCGTGCGGGTCGAATGGGTGCTGAGATTAAGCGCGGCCACCGCCTGTCCGCTGCGATCGACAATCGGCACCGCGATCGCGCGCAGCCCGCGTTCGAGCTCTTCGTCGACGATCGAAAAACCCTGCGCCCAGTCTTCGCGCACGCGATCGAACAGCGCCTGCACGTCCGTGATCGTCGATGGCGTGTACGCCTCGATGCGCACCGAGCGCAGCCGCCGCCACAGCTCCGCCTCGTCAAGAAGGCCGAGCTGCACGCGCCCGAGCGCGGTATGGAAGGCCGGCAGCCGCGTTCCCACGGCCAGCGCCACCGACATGATACGGCTTGCGGGAATGCGCGCGACGTAGACAATCTCGGCGCCTTCCAAAATCGCGGCCGAGCAAGACTCGTGAAACTGCTCGCTGAGCTGGCGCATCTGCGGCACTGCCTGCTCGATCCAGTTCTGGGTGGCGAGATAGGCAAAGCCGAGTTTGAGAATGCCGGACGAAAGCGAGAATTCACGGCCGTTCTGCACGACGTAACCGAGCGCGTTCAATGTGCGCAGGATGCGCCGCGCCGTCGCACGCGACAGGCCGGCCGCTTGCGCTGCCTGCGATAACGTCATTGCCGGGCGGTTTTTGTCGAACGATCCGAGCACCGCCAGGCCCTTGGCGAGCGTCGCCATGTATTCCTTGTCCTGGACAATATCCGGCATCACAGCGCATTGCCTCCCCCGCCGCGGACGTTTGGCGCGGCAATTGACAGAAATTCGACCTTCGGCAAGAATGACCGGAACGCGAACCTTCGTTCGATAATCGAACAATAGTCGCCCGCACCGCTTGGTGCAAGTCGAAGGTTGCGTTCGGGGAAGAAACGCCAGTGGCGCGGCCCGGTCCCGGGAGCAGCGCCGGATCGCACAGGGAGGACGTCATGGCGAAGAAACTAGACAGCAGTCGCGTGAACCGGCGCAGCTTTATGAAAGCGTCGGCGGCAACCGGCGCGGCGCTCGCCGCCGGTTCGGTATTCGCACCGTCGGTCCGCGCGGCGCAGACCCTCAAGCTCGGTTATGTGAGTCCGCAAACCGGCCCGCTGGCGCCGTTCGCCGAAGCCGACAAATTCATTGTCTCCAGCTTCCTCGAAACGGTGAAGGGCGGCATCAAGGTCGGCGGCGCGACGCTGCCGGTCGAAGTTACAGTCAAGGACAGCCAATCGAATCCCAACCGCGCCGCCGAGGTCGCCAAGGAGCTGATCGTCTCCAACAAGATCGACCTGATGCTGGTGGCGTCGACTCCGGAAACCACCAACCCGGTCTCCACCCAGTGCGAAATCGAAGAGGTGCCGTGCATCTCCAGCGTCGCGCCGTGGCAACCGTATTTCATCGGCCGGCAAGCCGACCCGGCCGGCGGTCCGCCCGCGTGGAAGCCGTTCAACTACACCTATCACTTCTTCTGGGGTCTCGAGGACGTCATCGCCGTCTTCACCAATATGTGGGGCCAGCTCAAAACCGACAAATCGGTCGGCGGCCTGTTCCCCAACGACGGCGACGGCAATGCCTGGGGCAGCAAACAGGTCGGCTTCCCGCCGGTGCTTGACAAGCTCGGCTACACGCTCACCGATCCCGGCCGCTACCAGAACCTCACCGACGATTTTTCCGCGCAGATCGCCGCATTCAAGAAGGCGAACTGCGAGATCATCACTGGTGTGATGATTCCGCCGGACTTCACGACATTCTGGAACCAGGCTTCGCAGCAAGGCTTCAAGCCGAAGATTGCTTCCGTCGGCAAGGCGCTGCTGTTCCCGGTGGCGGTCGAGGCGCTCGGCAAGAACGGCAACAATCTGTCGTCCGAAGTCTGGTGGACGCCGACCCATCCATTCAAGTCGTCACTGACCGGCCAATCGGCCAGGCAACTCGCCGATGCCTATGAGAAATCCTCCGGCAAGCAGTGGACGCAGCCGATCGGCTTCATGCACGCGCTGTTTGAGGTCGCCACCGATTTCAGTCAAGCGCGCCGGCGCGGTCGACAACAAATCGCTGGTCAAGGCGATTGCCGCGACAAATCTCAACACCGTGGTCGGACCGATCGCCTGGAACGGCAAGAACCTGCCGCCGTTCGCGGCCAAGAACATCGCCAAGACGCCGCTGGTCGGCGGCCAGTGGCGGCTGCGGAACGGCAACAAATACGACATCGTCGTTACCGACAATAAGACCGCGCCGGAAATTCCGGTCGGCGATAAGATGGAGCCGATCGCGTAAACGCCGGCTCGCTAAGCGCGCCGGGGCGGCAGACACCGTCCCGGCTTGAGGTAAAATGCAACGCCGGTCCACCAGTGGACCGGCGTTCGACTGGGCGGTCGCGTGATTCTGACGCTGGACAATTTGACCAAATCGTTCGGCTCGCTCAAAGCCGTCGACAACGTCCAGCTTGAGGTCGCAGCCGGCGAAGCTCTCGGTATCATCGGCCCGAACGGCGCCGGCAAGACCACCCTGTTCAATCTTATCACTGGCCTGCTGACGCCGGACGGGGGAATGATCCGCTTCGACGACCGCGACCTCACGGCGGCGCCGCCGCGCACGCGCTGCATTGCCGGCATCGGACGCTCGTTCCAGATCCCGCATCCGTTCGAGAATCTGACCGTATTCGAGAATCTGCTCGTGGCGGCCATCCACGGCCGGCGCCAACGCGAGGCGCAGGTCGTGGACGCCTGCGGCGACATTCTGGAGCGTACCGGCCTGATCGCGCATGCCAACCGCCGTGCCGGCACCCTCAATCTCCTTGGCCGCAAGCGGCTCGAACTGGCGCGCGCGCTCGCCAGCGCGCCGCGGCTTTTGCTGCTCGATGAAATCGCCGGCGGCCTGACCGAGGCCGAATGCCTGGAGCTCGTCGAGTTGGTGCAGGACATCAAGCGATCAGGGGTGACCATCGTCTGGATCGAGCACGTCGTGCACGCGCTGGTCGCCGTCGTGTCCCGGCTGCTGGTGCTCAACTTCGGCCGTAAAATCATCGAGGGCGAACCGCGAGCGGTAATGGGGTCGGCCGAGGTGCGCGAAATCTATATGGGCATCGCGGCGTGAGGACATGGGCGTGGCCGTATTGGAAACCAGCGAGCTCACCGCTTTTTACGGCGACTTTCAGGCGCTGTTCGGCATCACGTTTACGCTCGACGAAGGCGAGACTGTCGCCATTATCGGGGCCAACGGCGCCGGCAAGTCCACGTTTCTGAAGGCGATTGCTGGGCTACTGCCGCGACCGGCGGCGGCGGTTCGTTTCGACGGCCGCGACATCGGCCAGCTGCCGGCCTATGAGATCGTCAAGCTTGGCGTGTCGCTGGTGCCTGAAGGCCGCCGGCTTTTTTCTTCGCTTTCGGTCGAGGAGAATCTCCTGGTCGGCGCCTACGGCCGGCGTATCGATGGACCATGGAGCCTCGAAGCGGTCTACCGGCTGTTTCCCATGCTGCGCGAGCGGCGCCGCACGCCCTCGACCGCGCTGTCCGGCGGTCAACAGCAAATGGTCGCCATCGGCCGAAGCTTGATGTCGAATCCGCGGGTCCTGTTATGCGACGAACTGAGTCTCGGTCTCGCGCCGATCGTAATCCGCGACATTTATGCCGCGCTCGCCGACATCAAGACGCGCGGCACCAGCGTGGTACTGGTCGAGCAGGACTTGGTGCACGCCATGTCGGTGGCCGATCGCGCCTATTGCTTCATGGAAGGACGCGTTTCCCTCAGCGGCCGTCCGCAAGAACTGACTCGCGACGCCATCCACGCCGCTTATTTCGGGTTGTGACCGCATGCTCGGCTGGATCGACACACTGGTGCAGGGAATCTTGCTGGGCGGGCTTTATTCGCTTTACGCCACCGGCCTGTCGGTGATCTTCGGCATCATGCGGCTGGTCAATCTGGCGCACGGCGATCTGATCGTGCTGCCGGCCTTTCTAATGCTGGCGCTGGTCGGCATCGGCGTGCCGATCTTGCTGGCGCTCGCGATCGTCGTGCCACTGATGTTCGCCGGCGGTTACGTGCTGCAATCGGTCATGCTCAATCGCGTGCTCGGCCGCAATATCCTGCCGCCGTTGCTGATCACCTTCGGGCTGTCGATCATCGTGCAGAACGGGCTGCTTGAGGGCTTCTCCGCCGACACGCGATTTCTCAACGTCGGTCCCTTGCAAGGCGCCTCGCTGCCGCTTGGCGCCGGCGTGGCGATTGGCGTCATGCCGCTAATCTGCCTTGCCGCCGCGATCGCCGTCATTCTTCTGCTCAACGCGGTTTTCTATCGCACGGCGGTAGGACGGGCGTTCCGCGCCACCTCTGATGACGTGCAGATCGCCCAGCTCATGGGCATCAACGACCGCTCGATTTATGCTCTGACCATGGGCATCGCGCTCGCGGTCTGCGCGGTCGCCGGCTTCTTTCTCGGCGCGCGCGCCAACTTCGACCCCAGCATCGGACCGGCGCGTCTGTTATACGCCTTCGAGGCGGTCATCATCGGCGGGCTCGGCAGCCTGTGGGGAACGCTTGCCGGTGGCATCGTGGTCGGCGTGGCGCAAACTGTCGGCGCGCATCTCAATCCCGAATGGCAAATATTGTCCGGCCACATCGCGTTCCTGATCGTGCTGGTGATCCGGCCTCGCGGCCTGTTTCCGCGTGCGGTCGATTGAGAGCGTCATGCCGATCAGCGGATTGAGCACCGGCCGAAGCGCAGGCTACCCGCAAGGCGCGCGCTTTGCGGTCACGCGCGCGACGCGGGCTTCGACCGTCACCATGCTCGCCGCCATACCGCTGATCGCGGTGCTCGTCGTACTGCCGGCCTTCGGCAGCCGCGTGCTGTTGCAGGAATTGTTCTACGTCTTCACCATGCTTGCCCTGGCGCAATTGTGGAATCTGCTGGCCGGCAGCGCCGGGCTGATTTCCGTCGGGCAACAGGCGTTCGTCGGCACCGGCGCGTACGCGCTGTTTGCCTTCACGCTGGTCGGCAATCTCGATCCCATCTTGTCGATCGTGTTGGCCGGCGCCGTTGCCGGTCTCGTCGCCATCCCGGCGGCCTTGATCGTGTTCCGGCTGCGCGGCGCTTATTTTGCCATCGGCACATGGGTCGTGGCCGAGGTTTGCAGGCTCATTCTCGCGCAGGTCAAGCAACTGGGCGGCGGCACAGGAACGTCGCTGCCGCCCGACGTCGCTTCATCGATGATCGGGCTCGATTTCGTCCGCAATCTGTTTGCGGTACGCGGGCCGGTGGCGCGCGATATCATGTCCTACTGGCTTGCGCTTCTGCTTGCGGTCGGCACGTTCGTCTTGGTCTATCGCCTGTTGCGCTCGCGCTACGGTCTGGCGCTTTCCGCCATCGGCGATTCCGAGGCAGCAGCCGAAAGTACCGGCGTCGACGTATTCCGCACCAAGCTGTTGATTTACGTGGCGACAGCGGCCGTGACCGGCATGGTCGGCGCGCTGGTGTTCTTGCAGAAAGCTAGGATCTCGCCCGATGCGGCCTATTCGCTTATCGACTGGACCGCGTATGTCATCTTCATCGTCGTGATCGGCGGCATCGGCACGATGGAAGGTCCGGTCATCGGCGTCGTGATTTTCTATCTCTTGCAATACTACCTCGCCGCGCTCGGCTCCTGGTATCTGATCCTGCTCGGCGGCCTCGCGATTGCGCTCATGCTGTTTGCGCCTGCCGGGGTATGGGGAGTGATTTCGCGCCGCCTCGATATCAGCCTTTTCCCCGTGCGGCGGCGGTTGATCGGGCCGAAGACACCGGCAAGCTCAGGTGATGGCTCGGCATGACACTGACAGCTGGTTGAGACTCCGGCGCCAGTACACGTTACTATTGTTTGGCCAGGATGAACCCGATATATCCAGCTGGATATCACGGTACTGAATCTTGTAACACAATTCGATAATGGTCGTCGTCAACGGCGATTCGCAGGGGAGGATCGACATGAATGCACCTGTAGGAAAGCTCCTGGTCGAGGACACATGGCGCGGCCGTGTCTTCGGCGCGGAATGGCGCAGTGCGGCAGGCGGCTCGCTGGATGTGTTAGAACCCGCGACCGGCAAAAAGATTACCAGCGTCGGCAACGCGTCCGCCGCCGATGTGCGCAAAGCCGCGGCCGAAGCGCGCGCCGCGCAGCCGGGGTGGGCAGCCACGCTGTATGAGGAGCGCGCCGCCATCCTGCGCAAAGCTGCGCGTATTCTCGAAGACAATCAGGAAGAACTGATCCCCTGGATTGCGCGCGAGACCGGCGGCATTCCGGCCAAAGCCGGTTTCGAAATCCATATGGTGACGGAGATCCTTTATCGCTCCTCCGCGATGTGCACCGAGCCGCAAGGCCTGGTGCTGCCGTCCAATCCCGGCCGTATCAGTATCGCGCGCCGCGTGCCGCGTGGAGTCATCGGCATCATCTCGCCGTTCAACTTTCCGCTGATCCTGTCGACCCGCGCAGTCGCGCCGGCGCTCGCGACCGGCAATGCAGTCGTGCTCAAACCTGATCCGCGCACCGTCATGACCGGCGGTTTCATCATCGCGAGGATATTCGAGGAAGCCGGCCTCCCCAAGGGCGTCCTGCAGGTCCTGCCCGGCGGGATCGAAGCCGGCGAAGCGATTTGCACCGACCCCGACATCGCCATGGTGTCGTTCACCGGCTCAAGCGCGGTCGGCCGCCGCATCGGCGAACTTGCCGGCAAGCACCTGAAAAAGGTGCAGCTCGAACTCGGCGGCAAGAACGCAGTGATCGTGCTGGAAGACGCCGATCTGGATGCGGCAGCGTCGGCGATCGCCTTCGGGGCGTGGTTCCACCAGGGCCAGATCTGCATGACCACCGGCCGCATCCTCGCCAAGGACAAGATCGCCGCCTCGCTAACCGCAAAACTGGTCGAAAAGGCAAACCATCTGCCGGTTGGCGATCCGCTCGGCCAAGTCGCGCTCGGGCCGATCATTTCGCAGGCGCAAGTCAAGCGCATCGACGGCATCGTCAAGGAATCGGTCGCGGCCGGCGCCAAGCTCGAAGCCGGCGGCACCTTCGAAGGACCGTATTATCGTCCGACCGTGCTCACCGGGGTAAAACCCGGCATGCGCGCCTTCGAGGAGGAAATCTTCGGACCGGTGGCGGCGATAACGTCGGTCGCCAGCGACGATGAGGCGGTGGCGCTAGCCAACAAGAATGAATACGGACTCTCGTCCGGCGTTTTCTCGGCTGACGTCGGCCGGGCGATCGCCATCGGCAATCGCCTTAATACCGGCCTCCTGCACATCAACGATCAGACCGTGGCCGACGAACCGCATGTGCCGTTCGGCGGATCGGGGGCGTCCGGCAATGGAACCCGCATCGGCGGTCCGGCCAACTGGGACGAGTTCACTCAGTGGCAGTGGGTGACGATCAAGGAAAAGCCGAATCCGTATCCGTTCTGAGAATCCTTGATAAGCGATCGATTAACGGCATGGCCGGGCTTGCCCGGCCATGCACGTTTTTGAACTCGTTCGCTAGATTTTGCCGATCTGGATGATCGGCTTAACCGTGATCCCGCGCTCGCTGTCGCTTGCTGCCTCGTTGATGCGATCGAGCGGGTACATCTTGGTGAGCTTGTCGAACGGGAAACGTCCCTGCAGGAACAGCTCGAGAAGCTGCGGGATGAAGATATCCGGCACGCTATCGCCCTCGATAATTCCGTAGATGGTTTTCGACATTTGCATGAATTCGGTGATGTCGATCTTGATTTCGGTTCCGAGCGGCGCCGCGCCGACGATGCCGCACGTTCCCCGCACGCCTAGAGCGTCAACCGCCTGACGCACGACCGGGGACGACGCGGTGGTTTCGAGGCTGTACTGGACACCACCGCTGGTAATCTCCTTCACTGCAGCGACCGAATCGCGCTTGGTAGCGTCGATCGTGTGAGTCGCACCAATCTCTTTGGCCAGCGCCAGCCGGGCGGGAACGACGTCGACCGCGATGATCGTCGTCGCACCGACGACACGGGCCGCCATCACCGCGCTTAATCCGACCGCACCGGCGCCAAACGCCGCGAAGCTCGTACCGGGCCCGACTTTCAGCGCGTTCATTACCGCGCCCGCGCCGGTCTGGATGCCGCAACCGAGCGGACCAAGCAGCTCCAGTGGCGCCTCTTTCGGCACCTTCACGACGTTGCGTTCATTGGCGACCGCAAACGTGCTGAACGATGACTGGCCGAAGAAGTGATCATGCACGCGACCGTAATCGTCGTACAGGCTGCCGGTCCCGTCCGCGCGGCCGCCGCTGAAATTATGCGCGTTGAAGTTCATGCAATTGGCCGGCCGCCCTTGCTCGCACAGCCGACAGCGGCCGCAGGACATGAAACTCATGACCACGTGATCGCCCGGTCGTACCTTGACGACGCCCGCACCGATTTTCTCGACGACGCCGGCACCTTCGTGGCCAAGCACGATCGGTTGCGGCACCGGATAGATCTGATCGCGCACAACCATATCGGTATGACACATGCCGGTGGCGATGATGCGGACAAGAACTTCATCGGCGCGCGGCTCCTCGAGCCGAAGTTGCTCGATGGAGAAAGGGCCGCCCTTCTTGCGGACGACCGCTGCGCTCACGGCATTTGCCGTCGCCGAAACAGCCATGATTTCTCCTCCCTGCCGGATGCGGTTCTTGGCGGCACGGTTAACCCAGCCCCCCGCAATTTCAATTTATTTATGTCGCCGCGAACCTGATCAGGCCTTTGTACGATATGCGAACTGCACCCGTATTCATACTATTAGCCGGAGTCCCGCCCAAAAAAATTCCAGTGTGCTGTCGATATTTCGCGAACCAAAAATCCGATTGGAAAAACCTGTCCTCGCGACTTGCCGGCCACGCGACAAACGAGTTGCATGCGCCACGCTGGACTTAAATCCGGGGAATAGTTATGCCACATAGAACGCAACCCCGTCGGCCTCTTTTTCGGCCGCCGGCTCAAAAACAAAAACGTTTCAAGACACGTCACAAGCATCGCCAAACCGTGCCGTGTCCGCGAGTGGACGTTTAACCAGAAACTCTGTCTCGGGAGGACCAAAATGCCATCCAGGAAACTGACTATCAATCAATGCAAAGCGCAGACGACATTTGACGTCGCCGGCGTATCGCGGCGTGATTTCGTCAAGCGTGCCGCCGCTGGCGCCGGTGGCCTCGCGCTCGCCGGACGCGTATCGTCGGCTTTTGCGCAAGCCAGCGACACGATCAAGATCGGCTTCGTCAGCCCGCGAACCGGCCCATTGGGCGGCTTCGGCGAAAGCGACCCATACGTGCTCGATCTCGCGCGCAAGGCGTTGGCCAATGGGCTGACGTCGAACGGCAAGAAATACAAGGTGGAGATACTCGATCGGGACTCGCAGTCCGATCCGGCGCGCGCCAGTCAGTTGGCGAAAGCGCTGATCAACACCGACAACGTCGACCTGATGCTGACGACTTCGACGCCGGAAGTCGTCAATCCGGTTTCCGACGCGTGCGAAGCGGCGGGCGTGCCCTGCGTGTCCACCATATTGCCGTGGGAAGCCTGGTATTTCGGGCGCGGCGCCAAGCCGGGCGAGCCCTCGCCGTTCAAATGGACGTATCACTTCTCTTTCGGCGTGGCCGAATTCGCCAAAGCTTATATCTCGGAGTGGAGCAACGGCGCGGTCCCGACCAACAAAAAGGTCGGCGTCATGTTCCCCAATGATGCCGACGGCAACGCCCTGCGCATGCACATGATCCCGCTTTTTGAGAAAGCCGGGTTCACAGTGTTCGACCCGGGTGGATACGAAGACGGCACCACCGACTATTCTTCGCAGATCGGCAAATACAAAGAAGCCGGCGTGCAGATCTTCACCGGCGTTCCAATTCCGCCGGACTTCGCTACCTTTTGGCGGCAGGCTGCCCAACTCGGCCTGGCAAAGACCATAAAAATCCAGAGCATTGCGAAGACCGGCTTGTTCCCTTCGCAAATGGAGGCGCTCGGCTCGCTCGCCTACAACATCGCGAGCCTGTGCTACTGGCATCCCACCTTCCCGTACAAGTCGCCGCTCACCGGCGGCACCTCGGAAGAGCTTGCGAGCGGATACGAGAAGAAATCCGGCCGGCAGTGGAACCAGCAGCTCGGCGCCACGCAATCGCTGCTTGACGTCGGAACCGAACTGCTCAAGGCCGCCAACGCCAAGGACAAGGCGGACGTCGCGAAGACGCTCAGTCACTTCAAAGCTACGACTGCGGTCGGCGTCGTGGAGTGGGGCAAATTCCCGATCGCCAATGTCTGTCCAACGCCGCTCATCGGCGCCCAGTGGATCAAGGCCAAGCCGGGCAGCAAGTACAAGCTCGACCTGGTGGTTGTCGACCACGCCGATGACCCCAACGTTCCGATTGGTGCTAAGCTCCAAGCCTATAGCTGAGCTCAGGGGGAAGATTGCAGGACACGGCTGCGAGCAGCGTCGACGGCGGCCTGCTCGTCGGCGCCGATGTCCACAAACGTTTTGAGGCGTTGACGGTCCTGGAAGGAGTTCAACTTCAAGCTGGCGGCCAACGAGGCCGTCGGCATTGTTGGCCCGAACGGAGCCGGCAAAACCACCTTGCTCAACGTGCTCGCCGGGGCTTATCCGCCGTCCGGCGGCACGGTGCATTTCAACGGAACCGATGTAACCGCCTTCGACGCCGCCAAACGTTGCCGGCTCGGCGTCGCTCGCTCGCATCAAATTCCACGCCCGTTTGGCGGCATGACCGTGTTCGAGAACTGCCTTGTCGCCGCGACGACCGGCGCCGGGCTTTCGGGCCAGGCGGCCTACCAAGCCTGCGTCGACTTGCTTGAGCTTTGCCGGATGCTGCATATCGCCAATCGCCGGGCCGAGACGCTCGGGCTGCTCGATCGCAAGCGTCTGGAGCTCGCGCGCGCGGTCGCCACGGAGCCGCGCGTGCTGCTGCTCGACGAGATTGGCGGCGGGCTCACCGACGAGGAAGCAAATGAGCTGGTCGAAACGATCCAGGTGCTGCGGGGGCGCGGACTTGCGATCGTCTGGATCGAGCACATCGTGCACGTGCTTGTCCGCGTCGTCGACCGCCTGGTTTGCATGGACGCCGGCCGCATCATCGCCGACGGCAAGCCCGATGCGGTCATCGCCGATGCCGCGGTGATCGACGCTTACATCGGGGGCACGAGCGCGTCGTGAGTCTGCTTGCCGTCCAACAATTGGAGGCGCGGCACGGATTGCTCCAGGCCGTCCGCGGCGTGACCTTCGAGATCGAGGCCGGCGAAACCCTGGCCCTGATCGGCGCGAACGGGGCTGGAAAGACCACGCTGCTGCGCGCAATCGCCGGCGCTCATGAGCCCGCGACCGGCCGCATCTTGTTCGAAGACGCCGACGTGACCGCCGTCCCCGCCTATGCGCGCCTGCGGATGGGCGTAGCCCTCGTTCCGGAAGGCCGGCGGTTGTTTGCCGGGATGACGGTGAAGGAAAACCTGATGGTGGCCGGCAGGCACGGCCGGCCGGGGCCTTGGAATATCGAGACCGTGATCGCAGCTTTTCCGATGCTCGCAGCACGGCTCAACAGCCGCGCCGCCAATCTGTCCGGCGGCGAGCAACAGGCGACCGCAATCGGCCGCGCCTTGATGGCCAACCCAAAGCTCCTGTTGCTCGATGAGGTTTCGCTCGGACTCGCGCCGATCGCCGTCGAAGCGGTTTATCGTTCGTTGGCCGCGCTGATCGCGAGCGGCGCCACGATCGTTTTGGTGGAGCAGGACATCGGCCGCGCCCTCGGCGTGGCGACGCGCGTCGCCTGCATGCTGGAAGGCCGGATCATTCTTCAAGGACGCGCCAGCGAGATGACCCGCGAGCAGGTCACGGAAGCCTATTTCGGTTTGCGGCGGGCAAAGGGAGCAACGTCGTGATCTGGGTGACGCAACTCCTCAACGGCGTGCTGCTCGGCGGATATTACGCGCTGATTGCTTGCGGCCTGTCGTTCATGTTCGGGGTGATGCGGATCATCAACCTTGCCCATGGAGACTTCGCCGTTCTAAGCGCCTGCCTGGTTTTTCTGATTGCGGACACGACCGACGTCTCGCCGTTCGTTGCGCTGGTCGTTGTGCTGCCGGTCATGGCGCTGATCGGCTGGGGCTTGCAGCGCTGGATGCTGGAACGCAGCCTCCGCGCCGGCGTTCTGGTGCCGCTGCTGACGACTTTCGGCCTTGCCATCGTTATCGAAAACGGATTGTTCGAATATTTCGGAGCGGACACGCGGTCGCTTGCGCCCTACATCGGCGATTTTGCCTATGATAGCTGGGAGATCGCCAGCAACGTTTATGTCGGCTCATTGGCGGCGCTGATCTTCGCGCTTGCGGTTGTGCTGCTGGGCGGGTTGAAGTTGTTTCTCACCTACACGCCGCTCGGCCGCGCGATCCGGGCGACAGCGGAGGATGCCGACACCGCAGCACTTGTCGGCATCAACGCGCGCGCTGTTTACGCCATCGCCGCCGCCATCGCCGTCGCTACGGCGGGTTTGGCCGGCGTATTTCTGGCGATGCGCGCGGTGTTCACGCCGTTTTCCGGACCTGAGCAGCTGATCTTTGCGTTCGAGGCGGTCGTGATCGGCGGCATCGGCTCACTGTCGGGCACGCTCATTGGCGGCATCGTCCTCGGCGTCGCACAAACATTCGGCGCGCAGATTAATCCGCAAGGCTTTCTGATCACCGGCCACGTGGTGTTTCTGGCTGTGCTGGCCGGGCGCCTCGCGCTCGGCGCACTGCGCGCGCGCGGCGGCATCCGCGGGGTATTTTCGCGCCCATCATGAACACAGATCGCAGATTTATCGTTGAGCGCTGGACCCGGCTGTCGGCCGCCGCAACCGTGACGGCCGCCTTAGTGTTGGTTGTCCTCGCCGTGGCGCCGCTTCTGTTCGACGCCAACGTCGTCGATAGCCTCACCACTCTGTTTATCTATCTCATTCTTTCGGTGATGTGGAACGCGCTGGCGGGCTATGCGGGCTTGGTGTCGGTCGGCCAACAGGCCTTTTTCGGTCTCGGTGCGTATTTCGCTATCCAGCTTTCGTATCATGGAATGAGCGTCTATCCGGCTCTGCTGGTCGGCGCCATCATCGCAGCAGTGCTTTCGCTGCCGATCTCGGTGCTTATGCTGCGCCTGCGCGCCGGCGAATTTGCGATCGGCATGTGGGTGGTGGCCGAACTCGCGCATCTTCTGGTCGCTCTCGACCCGCTCATTAACGGCGAAACCGGCGTCTCGCTGATAGCGCTGAACGCTTTCAGCGCCGACGAACGCCGCGCATATAATTATTGGATGACGCTGGCGGCGATGGTGGTTCTGCTCGCCGCCGTATTCGCGCTGTTGCGCGGAAGGCTGGGCGCCTCGGTGCAGGCAATTCGCGATGACGAGGATGCGGCTCAATCCGTCGGAGTACGCGTGCTCGCGGGAAAGCGGACGATCTTCTTTCTCGCCGCATTCGGCTGTGCGCTGGCCGGAAGCCTTTGGCTGGCGACGTCGATCTCGTTTCAACCGAGGACTTATTTCGGCATCCAATGGACCGCTTACATGATCTTCATGGTGCTGGTGGGCGGGCTGGGCACGTTCGAAGGGCCGATCATCGGCGGCGTTATTTTCTTTCTGATCGAGTACCTCTTTGGCCAGACCGGCGTGTGGTACCTGGTCGGTCTCGGCGCCGCGGCTATTGTCTTCGCCCTATTCCTGCCGCGCGGTTTGTGGGGGGCGCTCGAAGACTGGCTCGGGATCCGGCTCCTTCCGGTCGGCTACAATCTGCGCATGCTCCATATGGATTTTTATCGCGGCGGAACGACCGGAGCTGCGAATGCGACCGGATCCGCGAATGAAGGAATGGATAATTCAATCAAGCCGGCCGCTGGCAGCAATTCCGGCACGCCGCCCGACTGACGGCGGCGACAGCGGAACCCGGCGGCGGCGATTTTTTGTCGCTGGGTTTTTCATTCACAGCATTACGTCGTAATTTCAGAAAATTCTTTGTTCCTCCGACGTAACGTCAGTTTGATCCTGCCGAGGAAATTCGGTTCCGGGAACGCACGTCCGCATGCCGCATTAACCGGTGACGAGAGGCAAGCAAGGAGTTTTGCAATGTCCGGCAAGATCATGACTGCGGCGGCTGCGGCGATCCTTATCGGCTCGACCGCGATAGCATCGGCGCAGACGCCCGCATCTCCCCTGCCCCATTATTATTGGGGCAATGGATATTACGACTATTACACCGGGCCCCCTGTCACTTTCGGCGTCGCCCCCGGCTATTACGGTCCGGCCCCAGACTATTACGACTATGCGCCGGGATACGATTGCCGCGTGACGGCATGTAACTGGAACGATTAGACCGCCTCCCGCCTGGTCTTTCATTCACTTCGGCCACAGTCGCACCCCGCGTGCGGCTGTGGTCATTTGCGGCGCCAGTGACATCAGCCCCCTTGTCCCAGCACGGAGCTTGCTCCGCGCTGAGCTTTTGCGTGCAGCGCCCCTCTGCTAGCGTCCGCCTCCATGGATACCGCGCGCCCGATCGCGATTGACGAAACCGGTCCACCGCCGGAACCGGCGCGCGTCACGCCGATGATGGAGCAGTATATCGAGATCAGGGCCGCCAATCCGGATTGCCTTCTGTTCTACCGGATGGGCGATTTCTACGAACTTTTTTTCGACGACGCCGAAACAGCATCCCGCGCGCTCGGCATCGTACTGACCAAGCGCGGCAAGCATCTCGGAAGCGACATACCGATGTGCGGCGTGCCGATCGAGCGCGCTGACGAATACCTGCACCGGTTGATCACGCTCGGCCATCGCGTCGCCGTCTGCGAGCAACTCGAAGATCCGGCAGAGGCGCGCAAACGTGGCGCCAAGAGCGTTGTGCGCCGCGACGTCGTGCGCCTGATCACGCCCGGCACCTTGACCGAGGACTCGCTGCTCGACGCCAAAAGCAACAATTACCTCTTGGCGCTCGCGCGCGTCCGCGCTTCCACCGACGACGATCGTTTTGGCCTTGCCTGGATCGATATTTCGACCGGTGAATTCGTTGTCTCTGCGTGTGACCACAGCGCCCTTGCCGCCGAAATCGCCCGCATCGTGCCCGGCGAGATTATTGTCTCCGACGCGTTTTACTCCGATCCGGAATTCGCGCCTTATCTGCGCACGCTACCGGCGGTCACGCCGCTCACGCGCGACGTGTTTGACGGCACGACGGCGGAGCGCCGGCTAGCATCGTTTTTCGCGGTGGCGACGACCGCCTCGTTCGGCAGCTTCTCGCGCGTCGAGCTCACCGCGGCGGCAGCAGCGGTCACTTATGTGGAACGCACGCAACTCGGCAAGCGTCCGCCACTGTCGCCGCCGGTCCGCGTGGCCGCCGGTGCGACCATGGCGATCGACCAGGCGACGCGGGCGAACCTCGAACTCATCCGCACGCTTGGCGGCGAACGGCGCGGCTCGCTCTTGGCCGCCATCGACCGCACCGTGACGGCGGCCGGTTCGCGGACGTTCGCGCAACGGCTATCCGCACCGTTGACCGATCCGGTGGACATCGGCAACCGGCTCGATGCCGTCGCCGCACTGGTCGGCGACGCGCGCGCGCGCGCCGATTTGCGCGGCCAGCTGAACGCCGCGCCCGATCTTGCGCGCGCGCTGTCGCGCATCGTCGTGGGTCGCGGCGGCCCGCGCGATCTTGCCGCCATTCGGGACGGCATCGTTGCCGCCGCGCATATCGCCCAGCGGCTGTCGGCACTGTCCGAAATTCCCCGCGAGCTCGCGCATGCGGCGAAGGCGTTGCACCGTCCCGACGCGACGCTCGCCACCGAGCTTGGGCTGGCGCTGGCCGACGAATTGCCGCCCTACCGCCGCGACGGCGGTTTTGTTCGCGCCGGCTACCAGCCGGCGCTCGATGAAGCACGCGCGCTGCGCGACGAATTGCGCCGCGTGATCGCCGCGCTGCAGCTCCACTACGCCGACCTAACCGGCATCCGTTCGCTGAAGGTCCGGCACAACAACGTGCTCGGCTATTTCGTCGACGTCACGGCGCAGCACGGCGAGAAGTTGGTGAGCGCGCCGCTCAATGCGACCTTTATTCACCGCCAGACGCTGGCTGGACAGGTGCGGTTCACCACCACCGAACTCGGCGAGCTGGAGGCGAAAATCGCCAGCGCCGCCGACCGTGCGCTGGCGCTCGAGCTGGAAGTGTTCGACCGGCTGGCGGCCAGTGTGACGGCGGCGAACGCCGCGATCAAAGCGGCGGCCGACGCGCTCGCCACCGTCGACGTCGCGGCCGCGCTCGCAAGCCTCGCCGCCGAGCGCGATTACGTGCGGCCGCAGATCGACGGCAGTCTCGCATTCACCGTGGCCGGCGGGCGCCACCCGGTGGTCGAGCAGGCCCTCGCTGCGGATGGCGGTCCGTTTGTCGCCAACGATTGCGATCTGTCGCCGCCGGCGGATCAAAAAGCCGGCCGCATCTGGCTGATCACCGGCCCGAACATGGCAGGTAAATCGACGTTTCTGCGGCAGAACGCGCTGATTGCCATCCTCGCGCAGACGGGCAGCTTCGTTCCGGCGCACGCCGCGCATATCGGGGTAGTTGACCGCCTATTCTCGCGCGTCGGCGCTGCCGACGATCTCGCCCGCGGACGTTCGACCTTTATGGTCGAAATGGTCGAGACCGCGGCGATCCTCAATCAGGCCGGCGAGCGAGCGCTGGTGATCCTCGACGAGATCGGCCGCGGCACCGCCACTTTCGACGGGCTGTCGATCGCCTGGGCGACCATCGAGCATTTGCACGAGGTCAATTGCTGCCGCACGCTATTCGCCACGCACTTCCACGAGATGACCGCGCTTACCGCCAAGCTCGCGCGGCTGCACAACGCCACCATGCGGGTGAAGGAATGGCAGGGCGACGTGGTCTTCCTGCACGAAGTCGTGCCCGGCGCAGCCGATCGCTCCTACGGCATCCAGGTTGCCAAGCTCGCGGGCCTGCCGGCGAGCGTGATCGAGCGCGCCAAGCTCGTCCTGGCGCAACTCGAGGCCGAGGACCGCATTTCACCGGCGCGCAAATTGATCGACGATCTGCCGCTGTTTGCCGCGCCGCACCGCGGCATGGCGCCTGCGCCGACCTACGCCGGGCTCACCGCGCTGGTCGAGGCGTTGGCCGCGCTCGATCCGGATAACATGGCGCCGCGCGATGCGCTGGAAGCGCTCTACGCACTCAAGGCGCAGCTTGCGAAGACGAAACCGTAGCCGCGGTGTCAGACGGGACGGCGCCGCCGCCACGTGGCAAAAACCACGACGAGTCCGCTCCACGCAAGGTTCACGCAAAGCGACGCCAGAAGCGCCGGCCAGACACCGAGCGGAGCAACGAGGTAGTGCAGCGCGAAGCCGCCAAGGCCGAGTCCAATAAGGAAAATCTGTGCATGCGCCAGCATGCTCGCGGTGGCCTTGCCTCCGATGCGCGGATGCATAATGACGATCGAGCTGCCGAGGATAATCGGGAATAACGCAAACATCCCCGAAGCAAACGATCCGATGGTGGAGCTCGCCGTAGTGACGACCGCCACCACGACAGCGACCGTGAACGCGCGCAGCGGGACATCGAAGCGCCGGCGCACAAATTGTATCGGCCGTCCGGCCGTGCGATAGCGCCGACTGAGTGGGATGGTGACGGCATAAACGGCGGCACTGACCGCGACTGCGCGGAACGGCGTCCAATCGACCAAACGCAGCACATAGGCGACCGCAAACCACGCAAGCGTCGCCACACCGAGGCTGACCAGCAAGCCGTGGCGCTGAGCGAGCACCGTATAGACTGCCGCAAAAATCGCGACCGCGGCGTTGACCGCAATCGTACCGATCGCGCTAGCGGCAATGAAGTCGGGCGGTTGCTCGATGGCGAGGATCACATAAGCCGCGCCGGCGGCGGTCGGCAGTGCACCGATCAGCGCGCCGACGAAGGGACCGCTGCGCTCCACCGCCAGCGAAGTGATCACCACGACGGTCGCGGTCAGCACCATTTTCAGCGCGAGACCGAACCAGAACAGCAAGTCAGGCGACATTCAGCGGCGCGCTCTTTCTCTTCGTCACTGCCGGGTTCGACTCGGCAATCCGTCCCGCAGCGACGCTCAATGGATGCGCGGGTCATAGGCGAGCGAAGCGACGCCGTTCTTCGAACGGCTATGCACGCGCATGACCAGCAAAATTATGTACGTTTCAGGCTGATCTCGACCGGCGGGCCGTTCTTGATGGTCTGATAGACCACGCAATATCGCTCGGTCAGCTTCAGCAGTTGATCGAGCTTGTCCTGGGTCACGTCGGTATCGAGGTCGAAGCGCAGCCGGATCTGCGCGAAGCCGACCGGCGCATCCTTGGCGACGCCGAGCGTGCCGCGGAAGTCGAGATCACCCGCCGCGGAAACCATGCCGGACTTTAGTTTCACGTCGATGGCGGTGGCGACTGCTTTGAGCGTCACCCCGGCGCACGCGACCAAAGCCTCCAGCAACATGTCGCCTGAGCACAATTCCAGGCCCGACCCGCCGGTGGCCGGATGCAAGCCCGCCACCGCGAGCGCGCGCCCGGTCTCCACCTTGCAGGCGATGGCAGAATCATCGAGCGTGCCCGTGGCTTTGAGGGTGACCACGCCCGCTTTGGGATCGGCTTTGTAACGTTCCTTGATCGGCGCCTGCAGCGCACGCAGAGCGGCAGCATCCATGATTTGCTCCTTCAAACTATCCGGCCGGCGTCAGCACCAGCCGGCCGACGACCTTGCCCGCTTTCAAATCCTCCAGCGCCTCGTTCACCGCGGCCAGCGGCCGGGTGCCGATCGGCAAATCGGGTGCACCTTTGCGGCGCACGAGATCGAGAAGCTCGGCCATTTCGGTGAGGCTGCCGACATAGGAGCCTTGCAGCGTTATGGCGCGCAGCGGCAGCGACGGCGTCGGCAGCGTGATGTCGCCGCCGAACAGGCCGACGACGATCAGCTTGCCGCCTTTCACCAGCGAATCGAGCGCGAGCTGAACCGTACGCGAAGCACCGACCAGATCGATCACCGCCCAGGCCCCGCCGTCGGTGGCGGCGATAATCTGCTTCGCCGCGTCCGGCGCATTGCCATCGATCACCGCTTTAGCGCCGGCTTTGCGCGCCGCCTCCCGCTTCACCGGATCGACTTCGACAACGATGGCGGCCTTGCCGCCCATCGCCTTGTGCAGCGCGAGACACATCAGCCCAAGCCCGCCGCCGCCGATGATCACGACCGGCTCATCCTGCAACAGTGATCCGACCTTCGTCAGCGCGCCGTAGGTAGTAATGCCCGAACAGGCGAGCGGCGCCGCCTTTTCCGGCGCGACGTTGCCGATATCGAACAAATAACGCGGATGCGGGACCAGCAGGTGGTCGGCATAGCCGCCGGCGCGGAACACGCCGATGCTAAACGGCGTGCGGCAGAGCTGCTCGTCGCCGCGCCGACAGACCGCGCATTCGCCGCAACCGAGCCAGGGATGCACCAGCCGCCGGTCGCCGATCTTGACGCCTTTTGCATCCGGCCCGACCGCGACCACCTCGCCGACATTCTCATGTCCCATCGTCAGCGGCAGCTTGACGCCGCGGTCGGCAAGCTTGAGCCGCTTGCCGCCGCCCAGATCGTAATACCCGTCGGAAATGTGCAGATCGCTGTGGCAGACGCCGGCGGCAATAACCTTCAGCAGCACTTCCGTCCCGGCGGGCTTCGGGGTCGGCCGCTCCATCAGCCGCAGCGGCGCACCGCATTCGCACAGATCGTAGCTTTTCATCGGCTTTATCCTCCCGGAGGCGGCCGTTTATTCTGGAACGGATAATACTAGCATAGACCGTCCGGCACGGGCGGGCCGATGACAGCGTGGAGCGGCTCAGCTATGACCTACCGCGATGCTGGATACCCAACATCCCGCGCGCGCCGCCGGGAAACTGATCGACAACGCGGCGATTGTCGCCGACCTCAACGCGCTGGCCGAAACACACGCGGGGCGCGAGCGCGAGCTGCGGGCCGCGGTCGCACGCCGGCTCAAAACCGCGCTGACCGAGGCGCGGGCCCGCGCCGAGCAGCTCCTGCTGAAGGATCGCCACGGGCGGCGCTGCGCGGGACGTCTTTGCCAGACGCAGGACGAGATCATCCACATCCTGTTCGACTTCGCAATAACCAAGCTGTTTCCGCCTCAGGCGCAATCGCAGGCGGAAAGGATGGCGGTGATCGCCACCGGCGGCTATGGCCGCGGGCTTTTGGCGCCAGGCTCCGACATCGATCTCCTGTTCGTCTTGCCCTACAAACAGACCGCCTGGGGAGAATCGGTCGCCGAGGCCCTGCTCTATTGTCTGTGGGACATGGGGCAGAAGGTCGGCCACGCAACCAGGTCGATCGGTGAGTGCATCCGCCAGGCCAAGGCGGACATGACCATCCGCACGGCCCTGCTTGAATCGCGCCTGCTGTTCGGCGACGCGACGCTCTACAGCGAACTCACCACCCGGTTCGACAAGGAAGTCGTGCAGGGAACAGCGTCGGCATTCGTCGCCGCCAAGCTTGCCGAGCGCGAAGAGCGGCATCGCCGGGCCGGCCAATCGCGCTATCTGGTGGAGCCCAACGTCAAGGACGGCAAGGGCGGCTTACGCGACCTGCATACGCTATTCTGGATCGCGAAATACGTCTACCGCGTGCGTGAGCCGCAGGAACTGATTGATCGCGGCGTGTTCGACCGCGACGAATACAACATGTTTCGCCGCTGCGAAGACTTCCTGTGGTCGGTCCGCTGCAACATGCATTTTCTCTGCGGCCGTGCCGAGGAGCGCTTGTCGTTCGACATCCAGCGCGAGATCGCGGTGCGGCTCGGTTACACCGAGCATCCGGGCCTGCAGGACGTCGAACGCTTCATGAAACACTACTTCCTCACCGCCAAGCATGTCGGCGACCTCACCGCCATCCTGTGCGCCGATCTGGAAGAACGGCAGGCGAAGCCGGCGCCGGTTTTGAGCCGCGTGATCGCGCGGCTGCGGCCTGCCCGCAACACGCGGCGCACGTTGACCGAAACCGATGACTTCGTGATCGAAAATGACCGCATCAACCTGGCAGCGCCCAGCGTTTTCAGGCGCGATCCGGTGAATCTGATCCGGCTATTCTATCTAGCGCAGAAGCACAATATCGCCATCCACCCCGAAGCGATGCGCACGGCCACGCGTTCGCTCAAGCTGATCGACACGCAAGTCCGCCAGGACAAGGAAGCGAACCGCCTGTTTCTGGAAATACTGACGTCCAAAAACGAGGCCGAGACAGTGCTGCGCCGCATGAATGAGGCCGGCGTGCTCGGCGAATTCGTGCGCGCCTTCGGCCGCATCGTGGCGATGATGCAGTTCAACATGTACCATCACTACACGGTGGACGAACATCTGCTGCGCTGTATCGGCGTGCTCAACGAGATCGAGCGCAGCGACAATCGCGACGTCGCGCTCGCCAGCGAACTGGTCCACACGATTCTGCCCGCACACCGCAAATTGCTCTACGTCGCGTTGTTCCTGCACGATATCGCCAAGGGCCGCATCGACGATCACTCGATCGCGGGCGCCCGCATCGCCCGACGGTTGTGTCCGCGGTTGGGTTTCAATCCGGCCGAAACCGAACTGGTCGCCTGGCTGGTCGAAGTCCATCTGGTGATGTCGACGGTGGCGCAATCGCGCGACCTGTCCGACCGCAAGACCATCGAGAACTTCGCGGCAGTCGTGCAGTCGCTCGAACGGATGAAGCTTTTGACCATCCTCACTACCGCCGATATCCGCGCGGTCGGACCGGGCGTCTGGAACGGCTGGAAGGCGCAACTTTTGCGCACGCTCTATTATGAAACCGAGCCGGTGCTGACCGGCGGCTTCTCCGAGGTCAACCGCGCCGAGCGCGTCAATGCCGCCAAGCGGGAATTTCGCACCGAGATCGGCGACTGGCCGATCGAGGCGTTGGACGCGTATATCGCCCGCCACTATCCGGCTTACTGGCTCAAGGTCGATCTGCCGCACAAAATCGCACAGGCCCGCTTCGTGCGCGACGCCGATGCCGCCGGCAAACGGCTTGGCACCAGCGTCGGCTTCGATGCGGAACGCGGCGTTACCGAACTGACCATTTACGCGCCGGACCATCCATGGTTGCTCTCCATTATCGCCGGCGCTTGCGCGATGGCCGGCGCCAATATCGTCGACGCCCAGATTTACACCACCACCGACGGGCTCGCGCTCGACACCATCGCGGTGTCACGCGAATTCGAACATGACGAGGACGAAGCGCGCCGCGCGGCGCGGATTGGCGACGTCATCGAGAAAGCCGTGCGCGGGCTGATCAAGTTGCCGGAAGTGGTGCCGAAGCGAGCGCCGCCGAAAGGCCGGCTCAAGGCTTTCGCCATCGAGCCGGAGGTGACCATCAACAATCAATGGTCGAATCGTTACACGGTGGTGGAAGTCACCGGCCTCGACCGTCCCGGCCTGCTCTACGAACTCACCACCACCCTTTCGAAGCTCAATCTCAACATCGCCTCAGCGCATGTCGCGACGTTCGGCGAGCGGGTGGTCGACGTTTTCTATGTGACCGACCTCCTCGGCGCGCAAATCACCGCCCCGGCCCGGCAAGTCGCGATCAAGCGCCCGTTGATCGGCCTGTTTGCCCCGGCACAGGGCGAGAATAAGCGCGAGTCCGCCGGTTAAAGCCCCGGTAACTGGCCCTTAAATCCGCCTCTCTACCGTCGCTTAAGGCGGGGACCGACCATGGCGTGGCGACAGGGACGAAGGCGTGGCGGCAACGCCGAAGGCTTTGACCTGCGCCTTTGGCCAGCCGACCGCATCGGCGGACCGCCCAAGACCTCGGCCAAAACCCGCGGCACGGCTGGCAGCCGCGCGGGGCATTCGCGCGGACACCGAGGGTCCCGCAAGCGCCGCTCCGGGTTCGGCCGGCTGATCTATTGGGGCATAGTGCTGGCGCTGTGGGCGATCATCGCCGGCATCGGCACGCTGGTCTGGATCGGCATTCATTTACCGGCGATCCAGTCGCTCGAAATACCCAGGCGGCCGCCATCGGTGCTCATTCTCGGCGCTAATGGCGCAACGCTGGCCACCCGCGGCGACATGGGCGGCGCGGCGGTGCCGCTGAGCGAACTTCCCGATTACGTGCCGAAAGCGTTCATCGCCATTGAAGACCGCCGGTTCTACTCGCATCACGGCGTCGATCCGTGGGGGATTTTCCGCGCGTTGGTGGCCGACGTGCTCCACCGCGGCGCTTCGCAGGGCGGTTCGACCATCACCCAACAACTTGCCAAGAACCTGTTCCTGACCCAGGAGCGCACCGTCTCGCGCAAGCTTCAAGAGCTGGTGCTCGCCGTCTGGCTGGAGCACAAATTCTCCAAGGCGCAGATTCTCGATCTTTATCTCAATCGCGTTTATTTCGGCTCCGGCGCTTACGGCGTGGAAGCCGCCGCGCAGCGCTACTTCGGAAAGTCGGCGCGGCATTTGACGCTTGCCGAAGCGGCGATGCTCGCAGGCCTCGTCCAGTCGCCGTCGCGGCTGGCGCCAAGCCACAACCCGGACGGCGCCGAGCGGCGGGCGCGGGTGGTGCTCGCCGACATGGCTGAGCAGAAATTAATCGGCGAGGACACAGCCAAACTCGCCGCCGCCCATCCGGCGCGCGCGGTGAAAACCGCCGGCGTGACCGCGGCCAATTATGTCGCCGACTGGGTGATGGATGCGGTCAACGACATCGTCGGCCGCTTCGACGAGGATATCGTGGTGGAAACCTCGATCGATCCCATTCTGCAAGCCGCCGCCGAACGCGCGCTCACCGACATACTCACGCAGAAGGGCGAGAAGCTTAATGTCGGTGAAGGCGCGTTGGTCGCCATGACGCCGGACGGCGTGGTGCGGGCTTTGGTCGGCGGCAAGAGTTACGCCGAAAGCCAGTTCAATCGCGCCATCGCCGCCAAGCGCCAGCCCGGCTCGGCGTTCAAGCCGTTCGTCTATCTGACCGCGCTCGAGCACGGGCTCACGCCTGATAGCATGCGCGAGGATGCGCCGATCGCGGTGAAGGGCTGGAAGCCGGAAAACTACGAACACGAATATTCCGGTCCGGTGACGCTGACGCAGGCGCTGGCCAATTCGCTCAATACCGTGTCGGTGCGGCTGACGCTGGAATTCGGCCCGGCGACCGTGGCCCGCACCGCCTATCGCATGGGCATCACCTCGCCGATCGAACCGAATGCGTCAATCGCGCTCGGTACCTCGGAAGTTTCGCCGCTTGAACTCGTCGCCGCTTATGCGCCGTTCGCTAATGGCGGATTCGGCGTCTCGCCGCACGTCGTCGAGCGCGTCCGCACGCCGGACGGCAAAACCCTCTATGCGCGCTCGACCCAGCTGCTCGGCCGCATTGTCGATGCGCGCTACGTCGCGATGATGAATACCATGCTGCACGAGACGCTGGTCAGCGGCACCGCGCGCCACGCCGATCTGCCGGGCTGGCCGGCGGCGGGCAAGACCGGCACCAGCCAGGATTTCCGCGACGTCTGGTTCGTCGGCTACACGTCGCATCTCGTCACCGGCATCTGGCTCGGTAACGACGATAATTCGCCGACCCGAAAAGCGACAGGCGGCGGCTTGCCGGTGGACATCTGGAGCCGGTTTATGCGAACTGCGCATCAAGGCGTGCAGCCCGTGGCACTTCCCGGTCTCGGCGGCGCCGGCTGGAGCGCGCCGCTACTGACCGGCGATCAAGCTCCCGCGCCCCGCCCGGCGCAGCCGGATGGCTCTGGTGCCGATAAGGGTCTCGATAACTGGCTGCTCGACAAGCTGTTCGGCCGCCGGTAAGCGCGCGCGACCGCGCGCAGGAATGCGCTTATATTGGCCTGACAGCTTCGCCAGATGCGGACGGCTTTATCCCGGCGCCCCGTTTCTGCCCCCGGTCGAAGCGAAAGATCAGGAACAATGATCATGAAGTATTTTCTCAGCAAATACACGCTCAAGACTGTGTCGCCCGACGCGTGGCATCGCGACGTCGCCGAATTCATTGCGGCGCTCGACAGCGAACCCGCGCTGAAGGGAAAAATCTCATATCGTTGTATGAAAAGCCGCGCCGGCGCTGATTATTATCATCTGGCGGCGGCCGCTGACGAACAGGCGGTGAAGGCGCTGCAGCAAAGTCCGTCCTTCTCGCGCTACACGGACAAGATCAGACAAGCCGCCGGCGGTGCGGTCGAGGTTCTGCCACTGGAGGCCATTGCGGAAACCGCGCGGGCCGCCTGACCCGCGGATCGCCGTCAGATCGGCTTGTTTAAATCCTGACTTTTCAGCGGCAGTGACCGGATGCGCTTGCCCGTGGCCGCGAAGATGGCGTTGCACAAAGCCGGCGCAACCGGCGGCACCGGCGGCTCGCCGACGCCGCCCCAGAAATCGCCACTCGGCACGATCACCGTCTCGACCGGCGGCACGTCCGCCATGCGCAGCATCTGGTAGTCGTCGAAATTTCCCTGTTCGACACCGCCGTCCTTGATGGTGATCTCGCCAACCATCGCCGCAGTCAAAGCGAATATAACAGCGCCCTCTGTTTGCATTTCGATCGAGAGTGGATTGACCACGTGCCCGGGATCGAGCGCCGAAATGAAGCGATGCACGTGCAGCTCGCCCCGCTCGACCGAGACCTCGGCTACCTGCGCACAAAAGCTGCCGCACGCCTCGGTCACCGCGATGCCGCGATGCACGCCCTCCGGCGGCGGCGTCAGCCAGCCCGCCTTGTTCGCCGCGGCATCGAGCACGGCCAGATTTTTCGGGCTGTTGCGCAACAGCCGCCGGCGATAGAGGTAGGGATCAACACCGGCGGCGTGCGCCATCTCGTCGACAAACGATTCCTTATAGAAGGTGTTCTGCGTGTAGTTGATCGCCCGCCATACGCCGAGCGGCACCGGCAAGCCCTGCACGACGTAATCGACCAGATAATTCGGCACGTCGTAGGCCATTTCCTCGGCCAGCCCGGACAGAAAAGTGTGATCGATAAAATTCATGCCGAAAGCCGGCACCAGCGCCGCGACAAAAGACGGGCCGGCAAGTCTGATCTTCAATGCCACCGGCATTCCGTCCGCTCCGAGCCCGGCGACTAGGCGCGCCATGCCGAACGGCCGGTAGTAATCGTGCTTGATGTCCTCCTCGCGCGTCCAAAGAAGTTTGACCGGCTGCTCCACTTCCTTGGCGATTTCGACGGCTTCGCGGACAAACTCCTGAATCGCGCCGCGCCGGCCGAAGCCGCCACCGAGCGAGGTCGCGTGAATCCGCACCTTGTCGCTGCTCAAGCCCGCGGCCCTGGCCGCGGTCGCCAGTGCCGTCATCGCCCCTTGCGTCGGCGCCCACACCTCGACGCCATCTTTCGTGACATGTGCGGTGCAGGTCTGCGGTTCCATCGTTGCGTGCGCGAGAAACGGCACCTCGTAATCCGCTTCCAGACGCTGCACCGCACCCGCCAGACCCGCATTCACGTCACCGTCGGCGCGCCCGACCTGGGATTTTTCCACCTGCAAGGCCGCGCGCACGGCATCGGCAATCTTGGCGTTCGAGAGCGCACCGTTGACGCGATCATTCCACTCAATGGGCAATGCCTCGAGCGCGCACTTCGCGCGCCACCATGAATTGGCTACTACCGCGACCGCATCCGACATCCGGACGACACGCCGGACGCCTTTCATCGAGGCAATCGCGCTCTCGTTGACGGCCTTAGGCGACCCGCCGAACACCGGGCAGTGAGCGATAGCGGCGTAAAGCATGCCGGGTAACCGCACATCGACCGCATAAATCGGCTGCGCCGTCACCTTTTCCAGCACGTCGAGCCGCCGCTGCGGCGTGCCAGCTAGCCTCCACTCCGGCGGCCCCTTCAACGCGACTTGCGCCGGCGGCGCGATGTTCGCGGCGTCCGCAGCGACCGCGCCGAAGCTCACGCTGCGGCCGCTCGATTTGTGGGTAATGGCGCTGTTTTGCGCGAAACATTCTTTCGCCGACACATTCCAGCGGGCTGCAGCCGCGGCGATCAGCATTTCCCGCGCCGTCGCGCCGGCCTGCCGGAGAGACAGCTGCGATACGGCGATCGACTGACTTGCTCCGGTCGACATGTCGCCCCAAATACGGCCACGGCGCAGATTGTCCTCGGGCGACACGTACTCGGTGCGCACTTTCGACCAGTCGCACTCAAGCTCCTCCGCGACCAGCATGGCGAGCCCGGTGTGCACGCCCTGCCCCATTTCGGCGCGCGCAACCCGGATCACCACCGAGTTATCCGGACCGATGCGCAGCCAGGCGGTGATCTCGGGCAATTCGTCGGCAGCCGATACCGGCTCGAATGGAATGGCGAGGCCAAGCGCAAGTCCCCCGCCCGCGACACCGACGCTGGCAAGAAAAGAACGGCGGCTCAACGCCACGCCCGACGTCATGGAGATCCCTTTAACCGAAGTGCTTAAAGCGAGTGCGGGTGGCCGGACTTAAACCTCTTAAAGATCGGTCGCTTGCAATGTCACCAGCCCCAAGCATCCTAACAAACAAGGGGCGGCAGGCAATGCCGATTTACGGCGCGGAGTTTAAAGATCTTCAACAACCCGTCATAACTGTCACGGTCGAGCACGCACCGGGCGCGTAACCAGCCAAAGAATGAGGGTCAACACGCCCATGGCGACGACAACCCCCGTCACCGGCCACGCGGAATGGCCGAGGTAATTGCCGATGGCCGCAGCGACGATGGCTGCGACGGTTTGCTGCACCAGCCCCATGAGCGAAGCCGCGGTGCCGGCGCGTTCGGGAAAGGGCGTCAGCGCACCGGCCATCGCCTGCGGCATCGCCAGTCCGAGCCCGGCGAGATAGACCGCCATTGCCGCGACCAGCCATACACCCGGAATGCCGGCGGCGACGACCGCCACCAGCGCGACACTGCCGGCGGCCAGCACCAGCACGCCGAACCCCATTGTGCGATCGAGGCCAAGGCGCACCACCAGACGCGCCGCAATCGTCGCTCCCACCATCCAGCCGGCGGCGCCGAGCGCGAAGGTAAATCCGAACGCCGTGGCCGAAAGGCCGTAGACTCCCTGCAGCACAACTGAGGCGCCGGAAATCCAGGCGAACAGCCCGGCGTAGCTGATGGTGAGGATGCCGAGATAGATCAGAAATTGGCGATGCCGCAGCACCGAGCGATAACCGCGGAACAGCGCGATAAGCGAAGGCGAATTGCCGCGTTGACGCAAAGTCTCCGGCAGCAATCGCCCAGCCACCGCGATGACGACCAGCGCGGCGGCGCTCATGACGATAAAGCTCGCGCGCCAGCCGAATTCAGTCTGCAACACACCGCCGATCATCGGCGCCACAATCGGGGCGAACGCGCTGATCGATCCCATCAGCGACAATTCGCGGGCGGCCTGCACGCCGGAATAGCAGTCGCGCACGATGGCGCGCGCCAGCACGATCGATCCCGATCCGCCGATGCCCTGAAGAAGCCGCCCGGCGATGAGCGGACCGACCGACTGCGCGCCGGCGCACACCAGCGTGCTCGTCAAATAAAGCGCCAGCGCCGCAAGCAGAACCGGCCGGCGGCCGTGGCGGTCCGACAAGGGACCGTAGATCACCTGGCCGACGGCGAAGCCGATCAGGTAGCTGGAAACGGTCAACTGCACATTTGCAATCGGCGTCGCGAGCACGTCCGCGATGTCGGGCAGCGATGGCAGATACATGTCCATCGACAGCGGCCCGAGCGCGCTCAGCATGGCGAGCAGCAGGGTCAGCGCGAACGTGCCGGGACGAAGCATCAATTGGATCCAGAGGGTGACTTTAGTCGCCACCGATCGTTGCGAAGATACGGGCGTCCGGCGCGAACCATGCGGCAAAAGCGCGATGGAAAAATACGTGCGTAAGGTCCGTCTTTAGCCGGCGGCGGTTTCGGTTATAAAGGGGCAAGCGATATCCCGACAGAGTGTTCCGGACCAGGGATGGATGCAAAAATGAATAGACGCGGGGCCGACGGGCCGCGCGTCGAGGACGATGTTCTCGTTCGCGGCCGGGGCAGCTACATGGCTGACGCACCCCTGCCCCGCCAGGCCTATGCCCATTTCGTACGTTCGCCGCATGCCTTTGCGCGCATCGCCGCCGTCGATACCGCCGCGGCGCTCAACGCACCCGGCGTGCTCGGCCTTTTGACCGCGAAAGATATGGAGGGCATCGGCAGCCTCGGGCGCCACCCGCCGCTTGCCGGCCGCGGCGGAACGACCCTGATCGTGCCGCATCGTCCGGCTCTCGCGCATGAGCGCGTCGTGCATATTGGCGAGCCGGTGGCGATGGTCGTTGCCGAAAGCGCGCTTGCCGCCCAGGACGCGGCCGAGCAGGTCGCGATCGAATACGAAGCGCTGACGCCGGTCACCGATGCACGCGCGGCGCTCGCGCCCGGCGCGCCGCAAGTCTGGCCGCAGGCGCCCGGCAACCTCGCCGTCGACTGGCCCGGACCAGCCGCTGATCCGCAAGCCAATGCGCGGCGGATCGATGCCATTTTCGCCGGCGCAAAATTCGTTGCGCGGATCGCGGTGATGAATCAGCGCATGACCGTCGCCTCGATGGAGCCGCGCGGCGCCACCGCCAGCTACGACGCTGCGGCGGACATTTACACCTTGCGCGTCTGCTCGCAGGGCACCACCGCCATGCGCGACCCGATCGTCGCCGTCATGCAATTGCCGAAGGAGCGGGTCCGCGTGCTGACCGACGACGTCGGCGGCGCGTTCGGACTAAAGACCGGGCCGTATCCGGAATACATCGCGCAGATGGTCGGCGCCAAAAAATTCAGCCGCCCGATCCACTGGATGTCGGGCCGCTCAGAAGCGTTCCTTTCCGACAATCAGGCGCGCGACATTTATTCGGAGGCCGAGCTGGCGCTTGACGAAAAGGGCCGTTTCCTGGCGCTCCGCATTCGCAATACCGGCAATCTCGGCGCCTATGTCGGGCCGGTCGGCGCCAACATCCCGACGCTCAATTTCACCCGCTGCCTGCCGGCGATGTACGATATCAAGTCTATCGACGTCAGCGCGCGCTGCGCGTTCACCAACACCATTGCGACCGCTCCCTATCGCGGCGCCGGCCGGCCGGAAGCGAATTACGTTCTTGAACGTGTGGTCGAAGAGGCCGCGCGCGTGACCGGCATCGATCCGGCCAAGCTTCGCCGCCGCAATCTCATTCCCGCATCCGCCATGCCGTACAAGACGGCCGTCGGTACCACCTATGACAGCGGCGGCTTCACGCCGATTCTCGACAAGGCGCTGGCGCTCGCCGCTTATGACAAGTTCAAGACCCGGCGCCGCGAAGCGAGGAGACTCGGCAAGTTCCGCGGCATCGGCATCTCCTGTATGCTGGAGCATTCCGGCGGATCGCCGCTCGAAGGTGCGCTGCTCACCTTCCCCGGCGACGGCACGCTTTGCGTCAATCTCAACGTGCAGTCGACCGGCCAGGGGCATGCTTCGGTCTTTCCGCCGCTGATCGCCGAACGGCTCGGCATCGGGCGCGACAGGGTCACGCACCGGCACGGCGATTCCGCGCTGGAGATTCCCGGCTATGCTTCGGTCGGCTCGCGCTCGGCCATGACTGCCGGCGCTTCCGTCGTCAAGGCCGCAGCGGTGATGCTCGACAAGGGCAAACGCATCGCGGCGCAGCTTTTGGAAACCGCCGAAGGCGACATCGCCTACCAGGACGGAAACTTCTCCGTGGTCGGTACCGACCGCCGGGTCGGATTATTCGAAGTCGCTGCGCACGCCGCCGAACTGAAAAAGCGCGGCGCGATACCGGACGACCTCGACACCAAAGTTACCACCGAGACGCCGCTGACATTCCCCAACGGCGTGCACATCGCCGAAATCGAGATCGATCCCGAGACCGGCCACATGGACATTGTCGCCTACACCGCGGTCGACGATTGCGGCAACGTGCTCAACGGCATGATCGTCGAAGGCCAATTGCATGGCGCGCTGGCGCAAGGGCTCGGCCAGGCGCTGATGGAGCAGATTTTCTACGACGACAACGGCCAGCTGGTGACCGGTTCGTTTCAGGACTACGCCATGCCGCGCGCCGCCGACATGCCGCCGGATATTCGCGACGATCTCCTGTGCGTGCCGGCCACGACGAATCCGCTCGGCGTCAAAGGCGTCGGCGAAGCCGGCACCACAGCGTCGATCGCGGCGGTGATGAACGCAGTAGCCGACGCCATTCCGAGCGGCGCCGGCGCGCATCTCGACATGCCGGTCACGGCCGCGCGATTGTGGGAAGCATGCCGACAGGCGAAAGCATAGGGCTTGTACTCCGGAACTGAAACGCCGCCGGTCACGCGTCTGTCAGCAGCAAGTGAGCATTTTGCGTCTTTGGCTGTGACAGTATTGCTTCCGCGCTCTTTGGCATAATGAGGCGCCGCGGAGGAACTTGCCGCGCCGCGCCGCGTTGCCTCCGCAGCCTCAACAAGCCTCCAATTCCCGGTTTCCACGGTCATGGGTAAGGTCATTCAGTTTTTCTGTCCCGAGCGGGCGTTCGATTCGGAAACGACCGCATTGCTGGTCGCCGCCTATGAGAAAGCAATCGCCGGGATCGAGAGCCGGGGCTTGCCCAGGATCATGCATGAAGTGGCCGCACGCCGCATCATCGCGCTGGCGTCGAAGGGCGAGCGCGACGCCGAGCGACTGTGTGCCGCGGCGCTTGCAACAATTGCCAAGGCGTCCGCCGCCGAGCACGTCGTGCTGCGGCTGCCACCGGAGCGCGCTGCGCCTTAACCGCACCAGACGGATTGCCTTGCCACCCCTGAACGCGGACCTATAATGCGCCGCTTCCTTCGCGCAGGGGACGCGTGTGGCGGCGCCGGAAGCAAAATCCGTAGCCATTATAATGGGCAGCCAGTCCGACTGGCAGACCATGAAGCATGCCGCCGAGACGCTCGACGCACTCGGCGTGAGCTACGACGCGCGCATTGTTTCCGCTCACCGCACCCCGGATCGGCTTTATGCCTTCGCCAAAGGCGCGAAAGACGCGGGCTTTAAGGTGATCATCGCCGGCGCCGGCGGCGCCGCGCACCTGCCCGGCATGACCGCGTCACTGACCAGCCTGCCGGTGTTCGGCGTGCCGGTCGAAAGCAAGGCGCTGTCCGGACAGGATTCGCTTTATTCCATCGTGCAGATGCCGCCCGGCATTCCGGTCGGCACGCTCGCGATCGGACAACCCGGCGCAATCAATGCAGCGCTTCTGGCTGCGAGCGTGCTGGCGCTGAGCGACACCGCGCTCGGCAAGCGTCTCGAAGCCTGGCGGGCGCGCCAAACCGCCTCCGTCGCCGAAGCACCCAAGGAATCCGGGGCGTGAGCGCCGCCGAGCCGGCGCTGGCGCCGGGCGCCACGATCGGAATCCTCGGCAGCGGCCAGCTCGGCCGCATGCTGGCGCAGGCCGCCGCGCGGCTCGGCTTCAAGTGCCACATTTTCGCGCCCGACCCGGACTTGCCCGCCGTCGATGTCGCGCACCGGGTGACTTCGGCGGGTTATTCCGACACGATGGCGCTGGAACGCTTCGCCGCCGACATCGACGTCGCGACCTATGAATTTGAGAATGTCCCGGCGGCAGCAGCGGCTTTCCTTGCGAAGCGCGTTCCGGTATTGCCCGATCCGAGCGTGCTGGCGACCACGCAGGACCGGCTGGCGGAAAAGAACTTCGTCGCCGCGCTCGGCATCGGCACCGCGCCCTTTGCGGCGGTCGGAGCGGCCGGAGACTTAGCGCCGGCGCTTGCAAAAATCGGCCGGCCGGCCGTGCTGAAAACGCGCCGCTTCGGTTATGACGGCAAGGGCCAGGCAGCGATCAACGAGGGCAATGATCCGGAAGCCGCGTGGCGCGAGATCGGCGGGCTAGCGTGCATTCTGGAAGCGTTCGTGCCGTTCGCCTGCGAAGTCTCGGTCATCGCCGCGCGCGGAAAGGACGGCGCGGTGGAATGCTTCGACGTCACACAGAACGAGCACCGCGATCACATATTAAAAGTGTCACGCGTCCCCGCGGCCATTTCGGCGGCAACCGCGCAGGAAGCGCGGCGGATCACCGAAACAATCGCGCGGAAATTCGGCTATGTCGGCGTGCTAGCGGTCGAGTTGTTCGTGACCCGCGACGGCGGCCTCCTGGTCAACGAAATCGCGCCGAGGGTGCATAATTCCGGACACTGGACGATCGACGGCGCCTCGGTCTCGCAATTCGAACAGCACATCCGGGCCATGGCCGGCTGGCCGCTGGGGAAGCCCCTTCGCCGCGGCCGGGTGGATATGATCAATCTCATCGGCAGCGAGATCGAGGATTACCGCAAGTGGCTCACCGTCCCCGGCGCCGCCGTGCATCTTTACGGCAAGAGGCAGGTGCGTCCCGGCCGCAAGATGGGGCATGTGACCCGGGTCTTCCCCGAATAGGGTCCCACTCCCGGGGCCGGAACGGCCGGAATCGCCTTGATTTCAAAGGACTGGTGGACTTCAGGGAGGCTTTCTGCTAGACACCGCGCCAACGTGGCGCAGGCTGACGCTTGCGCCGCTATTTCATTCAACAGCGCACTTAACTCGGTGCAGCGAAAAAGGAGCACGCGTGCAGGTTCTCGTTCGCGACAATAACGTTGACCAGGCCCTCAAGGCGCTCAAGAAAAAGATGCAGCGCGAGGGCATTTTCCGCGAGATGAAGCTTCGCGGCCATTATGAAAAACCTTCAGAACGCAAAGCACGGGAAAAGGCGGAAGCGATCCGCCGCGCGCGCAAGCTCGCACGCAAGAAATTGCAGCGCGAAGGCCTGTTGCCGATGAAGCCGAAACCGACCACCGGTCCGGGCGCCGGCCGGTCCGGACCGCCGCGCGCGCCCCGTTTCGGCTGAGATTGATCGTAATGGACACGGGCGCGGGCTCATCGGCCCGCGCTTTTGCTTTGGCGCTGCGGTAGTCTTGAGGTGGGGTGGTACCGCGAGTTTCGGATGACGGAACCGGCGTTGGTAACTGATCGGCGTGAGCGGTCTTCGATGCCGTTTCGCACGGCGCTTTTTTGTTCGTTCGCGGCGCTGGCCCTCGCCGGCTGCTCGGGGTTGGGCGCACCGGAAAAAGACGACGCGCTTTACGCAAACTCGCAGCCCAACCTCGCGTCCCTCACCGACGTCATTCAAAACCATCCCGAGGACCCGCAAGCCTACAATATGCGCGGATCGGTGCTGGCTGAAAACGGGAAGACCGAGCCGGCGCTTGCCGATTTCAACAAGGCGATCGCGCTCGATCCGAACTACGCACAAGCTTACGCCAATCGCGCGCTGCTCTATCGCCAGGCCAACAAGCTCGAGCTCGCGCTCACCGACTACAACAAGGCGCTGTCGATCGATGCATCCTACGCACCCGCCTATCTCGGCCGCGGCGTCGTTCACCGCCTGCAAGCCCGCAACGCGCAGGCGCTCGCCGACTTCAACAAGGCGATCGCGCTGCGGCCCGACAACGCGCAAGCCTATTACCAGCGTGGCCTGCTCTATCAGAGCGAGCATCAGCACCAGTTCGCAATCGACGACTTCTCCACCGCGCTCGGACTGACCAACCAGAAGGCTGCGCCGTTCGTGGCGCGCGCGCTAAGCTATCTCGCGGTCGGCGACGCGAAATCGGCGGCAAGCGACCTCGACCAGGCGGTGCAGATCGATCCGGGAAATCAGCAGGCCTGGACCAGCCGCGGCCTCGCCTATGAGCGGCTTGGCGACAAGAACAAGGCGGCCGGCTCCTACGCCAAGGCGCTCAACCTCGGCGACAAATACGAGCCCGCCAAGACAGGCTTTGCCCGCGTCGGCGGCAAGGCCGGACAATCCTACGAAACGTTTTGATCATGCTCCGGCCGAACGCGCGGAGGCGGCGATGACCATCACGCTCAACCACACCATCGTCCCGGCCCGCGACAAGGCCGAAGCCGCCAAATTCTTCGCGCACATTTTCGGATTAAAACGCGGCCGCAGCGGGTATTTCGCGCCGGTCAAGGTCAACAAGGCGCTGACGCTCCTGTTCGACGACGACGACAAGTTCGAGAGTCATCATTATGCGTTCCACGTCAGCAATCGCGAATTCGACGCGATCTTCAAGCGCATCAAAAACGCTAAAATCGCCCATGGCAGCGCGCCGTGGAGCCTTGAGGACGGCAAGCCGAACGCTTGGGGCGGCGGGCGCGGCCTCTATTTTCGTGACCCGAACGGCCACGTGCTCGAAATCATGACGGTGCCGCAATGAGATCCTGCTTTCAGCGCTGCGGCGGCGACGGCGGCTCATCCAGATCGCCGGCGAGGAACTGCGCGACCGCATGCAGCGCGCCGTTGGCGTCGAGATTTTCGTGGTCGCCGTCGAGGAAGCGCACGATATGCTTGGGCGCTTTGGTCAACTCAAACATCCGCATTCCCATGGCGAACGGAACGATGTGATCGTGCACGCCATGCAGGATCAGCACCGGCGCGGTGATCTTGCCAATTCGCTCGTCGGAGCGGTATTGATCCTTCATCAATAGCCGGATCGGCAGGTACCAATAACGTAAATCGGCGACCGCGGCCGCGGACGTGAAGGGTGCCTCCAGGATCGCGCGCGCGACCGGCTTTTCCGCCGCCAACCGCACGGCAACAGCGGTGCCGAGCGATTCGCCCCACAGCACGAGTTGTTGTGGCTTGTAACGGGCGGCGGCAAAGGCGTAGGAGGCTTCGCCGTCGGCGATCAGCCCTTGTTCGCTGGGACTGCCGCCCGAACCGGCATAGCCGCGATATTCCACCGCAACGAGTCCAATGCCATTAGCGAGGAGCGAACGAAACCGCTGGACGCGGTAGCGCAACGCGCCGCCATTGCCGTGGAAATAAATGACCACCGGCTTGTCCGCGAGCGGCGCGACATGCCAAGCGACCAGCCGCACGCCGTCGGACGCCGTCAGCGTCACTTCCTCCGCTTCCGGCAGACCGGCCTGCGCGGGCGCGGTGTGGACCGTCTCCGGGAAGTACATCATCGAACGCTGCGCGACATAGAGGATCGCGGCCATGCCGACATAAAGGCAGACAGCCGCAACAGCGCTCCACTTGAGTGCGAACAGTCCGTACGCCGCCCAAGCCGCGCCGGCGGTGGCAAGAATGCGCCGCACCAGCGGCCGCGCCCGCTCGGCAAGCCGGTGCGCTACTTCGCCGAGTTTCGCGTCCTGGTATGAAAGCGAGCGCACGCTTGTGGATCCTTGCCTCAGCCGGTGATTGCCGGTGCGTTTTCGCACTGTATTGTCGCGGCTGCGTGACCGCCGCCGCCGCAGAAAAGCAAACCGGCCGGCTTATGCAAGCCGGCCGGGGGGATTCAATTCAGCGCCACGCGATCAGGGACAGACTTGAACGGTCTGCCACTGATAGCCGTAACCCTCGACCCAGACTTTCCGGTGGCCCCAATGGCAACCGGGCGCCAGCTGCGCATAGGCAGCGGGCGGCGGATAGCCGGGGGGCGGCGGATAATATGCGCCCGGAGGGGGCGGCGGCGGATAATAGCCGGGCGGCGGGGGCGGCGGCGGGCTGTTGGCAATGGCGCTGCCAACAATCGCGCCGGCGGCGACGCCACCGATGATGCCTGCGCCGACGGCGCAGCCGAAGCAGCCGGCGTTTGCCGGAGCCGGGGCGGCCAGTGCAGCAAGGCCGATGCCCGCAGCGCCGAGAAGCGCAATGAGCGACTTATGCATGTGATCTCCTCAAGTGACCGGCCGGGCGCCGGTCCGAAACCGAATGAGCGGAGTCCCCGTAAACCCCGAATTCCTCGCCGCCTCCGTCGCCCATTTAAGGCGGCGATCCGTGGCGGAAGTTTGGTACCGGCATGGTATCCGCCACTATTTACCAAATGGTGGCGGTCCCCTGACAGGGGAACCACCGATATCCGAGCGAGCCTTACAGTACCTAGTAGCAGGCACGTACCCAGGCGTAGCCGTTCCAGTAGCGACGGCAGCCGGGTCCGTAATAGGGATACGGACCATACGGGTAATAGGAGCCGTAGCCGTAGTAGCCGCCATAGTAATAAGGGGCGGCCAGCGCGCCGCCGATCAAGGCGCCGGCGACAAACGGACCAGGGCCCCAGCCCCAGCCACCGCGCCAGCCCCAACCACCATGCCAACCGCCGCCCCAGCGGGCGTCAGCCGTGCTCGAAGTCGCGAGCGCCGCGGCACCGATGGCCGCGACCGCGACGAGAGCGGTTAGAAACTTCCTCATGGCATCACCTCGAACTTTCTCCATCGCACCAAATCGACCCCTGGTCCCTAAGTTCCCATTTATTGGTGAATGTGTGCTGAACAACATTGCCTGAATAAGGCCATCATTGGCAGCCCGGACGACACGCAAAAATGGCTGATGCATCATTGACTTACGCCATCGGCGATATTCACGGTTTGTTGTTGCTGCGAAGCTTGATCGAGCGCTGCCGCGTTCATGCGGGCGGTCGCGCCATGACGCTGGTTTTTCTTGGCGACTATATCGATCGCGGGCCTGACAGCGCGAGCGTCATCCGTTCCATCATGGAGTTGCCAGCGGAAGTTGGCGAGCGGGCGATTCCGCTGAAAGGCAATCACGAGGCCATGGCGATGGCGCTCGACGTCATCGACGGCAACGCCGCGCCAGAGTTCTGGCTGAGTCAGGGCGGCGTGCAGACATTGCGTAGTTACGGCGTCACCAGCGCGGAAGCGCTGCCGCGCGATCACGTGGCCTGGCTCCGCTCACTGCGGACGAGTCACGACGACGGCCGCCGTTTCTTCGTGCATGCCGGCATCGATCCCGACAAGCCGCTCGCCGCGCAAGACGAGCACGCCCTGATGTGGATCAGGGAACCGTTCCTCTCCGACCGGCGCGATCATGGGCGCTTGATCGTGCACGGACATACGCCACTGCAAACCGCCACGCCGGACTTGCGCGACAACCGGCTCAACATCGACACCGCCGCGGTGTATCGCGGCGCGCTGACGGCGGCGGTGTTTAACGACGCGCAGACCAACCCCATCGCATTTCTGCAAGCCGACTGATCCGTTTCCGCCTGCGGATTTTGCGCTAACCTTCGCCGCCGATTCGCCGAGGGGTCCGGTGAAACCAAAGCCTGCGAAATCGCCGAAAAACACGCTGGTGCCGCGGCGCGTTCCGTTGCCGCCGGCAAACCGGTATCGCGCCGGTAGCGAAGAGATCGCCGCCGCGCCGCGGCAACCGCGCGCCGAAGCGGCGCGGCTTGCGGCCGAGGTGGCGCGGCTCGCGGCCGAACTCGCCGCGTCGCGCGAACGCATTTCCGAACTGGAAACACGCATCGACGTCGATCCGCTGACCGAAACGCTCAACCGACGCGGCTTCGAACGCGAGCTCAAACGCTCGCTCGCTTACGTCAAGCGTTATGGAGTGAAGGCGGCGCTGATTTATCTCGACCTCGACGATTTCAAACCGGTGAACGATCGCCACGGCCACGCCGCCGGCGACGCCGTCCTCAAGGCGGTCGCCGGCGCGCTCGTGCGTCAGGTCCGCACGTCCGACGTGGTGGCGCGCGTCGGCGGCGACGAATTCGTCGTGCTGCTCTGGAACGCTAGCGAAGCGAGTGCAGCGGCCAAAGCCGCCGCGCTGGAAAACACCGTCTACGCAACGCCGGTGCACTGGGGCGGCTCGACGCTGGTGGTCGGCGCTTCGGCCGGCGTTGCGCCGATCGGCCCGATGGATACACCCGCGTACGTGCTGGCGCGCGCCGACGCCGCCATGTATGCGCGCAAGGCCGACAAGGGCCGCAGGGCCAAGACGGCTACGCAATAATGCGGCTAAGCAATAATGTCTGGCGTCAGCTGGTCTTCGATGAAGGTGATGCGGTCGCGCAGGTAGAGTTTGCGCTTCTTCAGGCGCTGGACTTGGATGATGTCGGACCCGGGCGACGCCTGCAGCGCGGCAATCGCCGCGTCGAGGTCGCGATGCTCCTGCTGCAAGCGCGCAAGTTGCGCGCGAAGCTCGCGTTCTTCCTCAGGTATCGCCATGTCCCGTCTCGGTCGCGCCGTGGACCCGCTTTGGCCCGCTCCGGGCACGGTCTAAAGGCCGGTAAGTTCCTATGGAGTATCGCGTTTTGGTTAATCGCCGACAAGGCTGGCGGCAAACGGTGCACAGCGGGGATTTTCGGAACTCGGAAAAGGGAGTATCTTTATTGTGGGTGTCACTGGTGTAGCATGCCGCTAAGGCCAGGGTGATCAAACGCAAGGAGGCAGCCACATGGCGATCGAATCGCATCTTGCGGAACTCGAGAAACGTCATCAGGCACTTGAACAGGAAATCAACGACGCGCTTACCCATCCGTCCACCGACGATTTGACCATTGCAGAGCTCAAGCGGCGCAAGTTGCACGTCAAAGACGAAATCGCCCGGCTCAGGCAAGACGCCAGCGTCCATTAGCCGTTAGTTAGAAGAATTATTCGACACGCCCCACCCCGCGCCCGCGGGGCGTAAAGCATTTTTCGTAGCGGCAAAATCACGCCTGCTTGGCCAATTCCCGCAGCTTGTATTTCTGCAATTTGCCGGTGCTCGTCTTCGGAATTTCCGCGAACACCACATGACGCGGGCATTTGTAGGCGGCGAGGTGGCTGCGACACCAGGCGATCAGCTCATCGGCGGTGGCTTTCGTCTCCGGCTTGAGCTCGACGAACGCGCACGGCGTTTCGCCCCACTTCGCATCGGGCTTGGCGACCACGGCAACCGCGGCGACCGCCGGATGCTTGTAGAGCGCGTCCTCGACCTCGATCGAGGAAATGTTCTCGCCGCCCGAAATGATGATGTCCTTGGAGCGGTCCTTGAGCTGGATGTAGCCGTCCGGATGCACCACGCCGAGATCGCCGGAATGAAACCAGCCGCCGGCGAAGGCGGCGTCGGTCGAGGGCTTGTTCTTCAGGTAGCCCTTCATCACTACATTGCCGCGGAACATCACCTCGCCCATGGTGGCCCCGTCGCGTGGCACGCGCTGCATGGTCTCCGGATCGAGCACGTCGAGGTCTTCCAGCACCGGATAGCGCACGCCCTGGCGCGCTTTCTTCTCGGCCTGCCGCTCGGCCGGCAGCGCATCCCATTCGCCGTGCCAGTCGTTGATGCTGGCCGGGCCGTAGGTTTCCGTCAACCCGTAAAGATGCGTGACGTTGAAGCCTGCCGCCTTCATCGCCGCCAGCACCGCTTCCGGCGGCGGCGCGGCCGCGGTCGCGAATTGCACCACATGCGGCAGCGGCTTTTTCTCTTGCGTCGACGCATTCAGCAACGTCGACATCACGATCGGCGCGCCGCACAGATGCGTGACCTTGTGCGCGGCGATGGCGTCGAAAATCGGCGCCGCCCGTACCGCGCGGAGGCAGACATGTGTGCCGGCGACCACCGACAGTGTCCAGGTGAAGCACCAGCCGTTGCAGTGAAACATCGGCAGGGTCCACAGATACGCCGGATGCTTGCCCATGCCGCAGGTGACGACGTTGGCCAACGCCAGCAGATAAGCGCCGCGGTGATGATAGACCACGCCCTTCGGATCGCCGGTGGTGCCGGATGTATAATTGAGCGAAATCGCGTCCCATTCGTCGGCCGGCAATAACCACGCGAAATCCGGATCGCCCTCGCCCAGCAATTCCTCGTATTCGAGACTGCCGATACGCCCGCCGACGTCGGAATATTCCGGATCGTCGTAATCGACGATCAGCGGCCTGACCTTGGCGCGCGCCAGCGCGTCCTTCATCACCCTGGAAAACTCGCGGTCGACGATCAGCACCTTGGTTTCGGCATGATCGAGCGTGAAGCCGAGGATGGCGGCGTCGAGCCGGGTGTTGAGCGTGTTGAGCACGGCGCCGGCCATCGGCACGCCGTAATGCGCTTCGACCATCGCCGGCGTGTTGGCGAGCATGACCGAGACGGTATCGCCGCGCTTGATACCGCGGCGGGCGAGCGCCGAAGCGAGTCGCCGGGCGCGCGCGTAAAACTGCCGGTAATTCCACGCGCGCGCGCCGTGCACGATGGCGGTGGCGTCGGGATAAACCTCGCCGGCACGCGCGAGAAAGGTCAGCGGCGTCAGCGGCTGGAAATTCGCCGGATTGCGCGGCAGGTCGGTATCGTAGGCCGTCGTCATGTTTCTCTCCCCGCTGGGAAGCCTAGCGAAAGCCAACCACTTGGCCAATGGCGGCCGCGCCTAATGCGTGATCAGTCCGCGCAGCCCCTGCCACAACAGCCCGATGGCAATAAGAAACATCAGCACATAGGCGATGCGGTAGAACCGCTCGGTCGGCGTTATGCGAACGAGCCAGATGCCGAGAAAGTTGGTGGCGACCGCGAGCGGCAGCAGCAGCGCCGAGGTGGCGAGATTGCGCGCCGAGAACTGGCCGAGCGCCAGATAAGGCACGACCTTCATCCAGTTCAGGATGGTGAAGAAGATCACCGTGGTGCCGACCAGCGTGAACTTTTCCAGCCGCTGCGGGAGCATATGGATCTGAAACGGCGGTCCGCCGACCTGGAGCAACGTCGAGGTGAAGCCGGACAGCGCGCCGCATAAAACTCCCATGGCCGCATGCGGCCGCTGCGGTTGCTTCGGCGGGCGCCCAAGATAAGCCCGCAAACCGGCGCCGAGCCAGGTGTACAGCACAAACACTATTGCGATTGCTCCCACCGTCAGCGCGATGGCGGCGTTGGAGAGGTAAATCGCGAACACCCAGGCGGCGCCAACTCCGAACACCGAGCCGGGCAGCAGCACTTTCAAATTCCAGGCGCTCCACGCGCGGTGATAGGTCCATACCGAAATGGCGTCCTGGCAGATCAGGATCGGCAGCAGGATCGCCGCGCCCTCGAGCGGCGGCACAACCAGCGCCAAGAGCGGCGTCGCGATCATGCCGAGACCGGCGAAGCCGCCCTTGGAGAGGCCGAGGCAGGTCACGGCGGGGATGGCCAGGAGATAAAACAGCGGATCGGTGATCACGGCGCGATGACATAGCGCAAAGCGCGGCGCCTGACGCGTGTTTTGTGGCGCATGGCGGGACTGTGACGACGGCACGGCTTGCAAAGACCCTGCGATCCGTCATCCTGAGGTGCGAGTGAAGCGAGCCTCGAAGGATGAGCGGCCCGGATGGCGCCCTTCGAGGGCCGTGTTGCGCACGGCTATTTCAGGGTGACAGTTGGAGGAACGTCATGGACGCCCGTTCGAGCCGCTATCACGAGGTCTACGCGCGCTGGCAGCGCGATCCGCAAGGTTTCTGGGCGGAAGCCGCCGCCGACGTCGACTGGTTCGAAAAGCCGAAGGCCGTGTTCGACCCGAACGCCGGGATTTACGGTCGCTGGTTTCCGGGTGGCGTCTGCAACACTTGCTTTAACGCGGTCGATCGCCACATCACCGCAGGGCGCGGCGAGCAAACGGCGATCATCTACGATTCCCCGCTCGCCAGATCGAAACGCACCATCAGCTACCACCGGCTGATGACCGAAACGCAGGTGCTCGCCTCCGTGCTGCGCGATCTCGGCGTCGGCAAGGGCGATCGCGTCGTTCTCTATATGCCGATGGTACCGGAGGCGGTGATCGCCATGCTCGCCTGCGCCCGCATCGGCGCTGTTCATTCGGTAGTGTTTGGCGGCTTTGCCGCGCGCGAACTCGCCACCCGGATCGACGACGCCAAGCCGAAAGTGATCCTGTCGGCGAGTTGCGGCATCGAGCCCGGCCGCATCGTCCGCTACAAGCCGCTGCTCGACGAAGCGATTGCGCTTTCGGCACACAAGCCCGGCGCCTGTCTGATCCTGCAGCGCCCGCAAGCCGAGGCGACCTTGGTCGGCGGCCGCGACCACGACTGGGCGAGCCTGCGCGACCACGCGCTCATTCACGCCCGCTCGGTTTACGACTGCGTGCCGGTCGCCGCCACCGATCCGCTCTACATACTCTACACGTCGGGCACCACCGGTCGGCCGAAGGGCGTCGTGCGCGACAATGGCGGACACATGGTCGCGCTCAAATGGTCGATGAAAAATCTCTACGGCATCGAACCGGGCGAAGTATGGTGGACCGCCTCCGACATCGGCTGGGTGGTCGGCCATTCCTACATCGTCTACGCGCCGCTGATCCACGGCTGCACGTCCATTCTCTACGAAGGCAAGCCGATCGGCACGCCGGACGCCGGCGCGTTCTGGCGCGTGATAGCCGAGCATGGCGCGGTGGCGATGTTCACCGCGCCGACCGCGTTTCGTGCCATCAAGAAAGAAGACCCGCAGGGCAAGCTGCTCAAATCCTACGATCTGTCGAAATTCCGCACGCTGTTTCTCGCCGGCGAGCGCGCCGACCCGCCGACGCTGGAATGGGCGGAGCACATGCTCAACGTGCCGGTGATCGATCACTGGTGGCAGACCGAAACCGGCTGGGCGATCGCCGGCAATCCGGTCGGTCTGGGCGCCTTGCCAATCAAGCACGGGTCGCCGACGGTGCCGATGCCCGGCTACGACGTGCGCGCGGTCGATGAATTCGAGCAAGGAGGTCGCGGCCAACAAAATGGGCTCGATCGTGGTCAAGCTGCCGTTGCCGCCGGCCTGCCTGCCGACCTTGTGGGAAGCCGACGAGCGCTTCAAAGAAAGCTACCTCGCCGAATTTCCCGGCTATTACAAAACCGCCGATGCCGGCTTCAAGGACGAAGACGGCTACATTTTCGTGATGGGCCGCACCGACGACATCATCAACGTCGCCGGCCACCGGCTCTCCACCGGCGGCATGGAGGAAGTGCTCGCCGCGCACCAGGACGTCGCCGAATGCGCCGTCCTTGGCATCAAGGACGAGCTCAAGGGCGAAGTGCCATGCGGCTTCATTGTGCTCAAATCCGGCGTCAACCGGCCGCCGACCGAGATCGAGAAGGAATGCGTCGCGCTAGTGCGGGAGAAAATCGGGCCGGTGGCGGCATTCAAGCTCGCCATCACCGTCGGGCGGCTGCCGAAGACCCGTTCCGGCAAGATCCTGCGCGGCACCATGAAGAAGATCGCCGATGGCGATCAATGGACCATGCCGGCGACCATCGAGGACCCGAAGGTGCTCGACGAGATCGGCGCTGTGCTGAAGGACAAGCGCGCCGGCGGCTGAGCTTTGATAAGCCTCCCTCCTCCAATTGGGCCACGCATTTTGCGTGGCAAAGCTTATAATGCGGTTCACAAATAGGACCGGGCCGTGGACGCAAAACGTTCATACCGCCGACGCGTCGCGCAAAATGATTGTGCCGGTGCATAGCGACGATCTCAAGCGCGGCACGTTGCGGGGTATCATCGCGCAGGCCGGCTTTAGGATGCCGGAGTTTCTGGCGCTCCTTTAGCGATGACATAGACGGCGGATTACGCTCCGCTAATCCGCCCTACGGCTCTGCGCTCCTCAGGAGGCACGCTGCAGGGCGGCGGCGACCCGGCCGGTGCCCTTGCAGGGCTTGCAGACGATTTTGCTGCCGCGCTCGCGCACCCAGCCGGTGCCGCAACAGCGCGTGCAGGTTTCCTGGGCGATCGGCTCGGAGCGGACGTCGTCAACCGACTTGCGTTGGCCGAAAGCCATGCGAACAGCCTTTGCTTCTGAGTCCATTGTGCGGATCGGCGGACATTAACGCCGGCGCCTTAAGGCGAGAGCGGCGGATTGGTTAAAATGCGATGCAACCCTCTTTGCTCGTCATGGCCGGACTTGTTCCGGCCATCCACGTCTTTATCGACGCCCGGAAAGCTGCAAAAGAAAGACGTGGAACGCTCGCGACATCGGCGGAAAGCGACGGCGTTCTTTAAACGGCTATGCGCGGGCATGACAATTCCCGGATTTTGCGCGGTTCAATCCGGGCTACGATGGTCACTATGCCTCAAGCTCCAAACGACGCCGTCTGGCCCGATCTGCCCTACCCCGCGTGGCGGGACACGCGCGCGACGTTGCATCTGTGGACGCAGATTGTCGGCAAGGTGCGGCTTAAGCTGACGCCCTGGCTCAATCATTCCTGGCATGTGACGCTTTATGTCACGCCGCGCGGGCTGACCACCGGGCCGATGCCGGCCGGCAGCTATAACCTTTCTATCGATTTCGACTTCATCGATCACCTGCTGTGGCTGCGCACGAGCGATGGCGAATTCCGCCAAGTGATGCTGCGGCCGAAGACCGTGGCCGAATTCCACGGCGAGGTCATGAATGCGCTGGCCGCGCTCGGCGTCACGGTCCGCATCAACCAGATGCCGAGCGAAATCGCCAATGCCGTGCGCTTCAGCGAAGACCGCGCGCAAAAGAGCTACGACGCAGACTTCGCCAGCCGGCATTTCCGGGCGCTGGCGGCGACGCACCGCGTGTTTGCGCATTTCCGCACCGGCTTTCTCGGCAAGGCGAGCCCGGTGCATTTTTTCTGGGGCAGCTTCGACCTGGCGGTGACGCGATTTTCCGGGCGGCACGCGCCGCTGCTCGCCTCGAGCGGCACGCCCGGGCTTTCGCTCGCGGTGGCGCGCGACGCCTATTCGCATGAAGTCTCGAGCGCGGGCTTCTGGCCGGGCGACGAGACGATCGGTTATCCGGCCTATTATTCCTACGCCTATCCGGAGCCCGAAGGTTTCGCGGCGGCCAAAGTACGCCCGGCCGCGGCGTTTTATTTCAAGGACTATGGTCAGTTCATCCTGCCGTATGACGCCGTGCGCAAGGCCGCCGACCCGGAGGCGGCGCTGATGGAATTTCTGCAAAGCACCTACGAAGCCGCGGCGGACTTGGGGAAATGGGACCGGAAGGCGCTCGAATGCGCTCTGGGCGAAATTGGGAAAGTCAGGGCGACGTGAGGGGTGCGCAGCGGTGGATACTCATGCGGGTTGTCGGCGCACGGGGGACAGGTGCTCTGAGCACAGCCCTCGAAGGACGTGTTTGTCTAATTTGTGTTTTGCGATTTCAGTGATGAAGAGATTCTTTAGCGATCCGAGGCTTCGATCAAATTCCTCATCATCCTTTGCCATGCAGCCATCTTTAATACGCGCATTTAGATAATTACAAAAACGCGCACAGACGGCAACGCGGGCGCTAACCCTTCCGCGACTTGCCGCGGCTTCTTTTCCTGGCGCGGCGCCGTTTCGCAACGCAGGCCGCGCAGCGGCAGCCCTTCGGCTTGATGAACAGGTTGAAATAGTCCTTGCCGTAGTCGTAGGTGATTTCCTCGCCGGGCGCGATCTTGCGCAGCGCCAGCAGCACCAGCTGCCTTTTCCCCTGGCGCCGCACCGCCTCGGCATTCGGCCGGCACGAATGGTTGGCATAACGGCCAAGATTGCGCCGCGACCCGCCGTTGATGGTCCACTGGCTGGTCACTTCGAACAGGTATCGCACGTTCCGGCGCTCCAGCACTTCGGCTTCTTCGGTGCTGATCCACGGGCCGGAATAGGTGACGATGTAGTCCCTTCGCTTGATCGGTCTCACGGCGAACAGTCCAAGACCGGCAGATGCACGGCCGACGCGGAAGGAGCGCACAGACATTACAGGTCTCGCAGGGGCTTCGGCTGCCAGTCCGAATGAAGAATAGAACGCAACGTTGCTTATCTAAGTGATTCGAGTGACCTCACGCTACGGTTCTCTGCGCGGCAAGCCGAATCGTGCGTATGACGAGACTAGCGGTTGCGCTATAAATGCCGGCCGGTTCCGACAAGGTATCGCCCCATGAACGCCCCTCTCACCGCCCATCCGACGCCGCCTTACAAGCACACACCGCTGTTTCCGCTCGGCAAGGATCAAACGCCATACCGGAAAATCGCGACCGAAGGGTTGTGGGTCGAAAAAGTCCTTGGTGAAGAGGTGCTGGTAGTGCCGCGCGAGGCGATGCGGGCGCTGGCGGAAGCCGCGTTCACCGACATCAATCACCTGCTCCGCCCCGCGCACTTGGCCAGCCTTAAAGCTATCGTCGAGGACACGGAAGCCTCCGACAACGACAAGTTCGTCGCCTACGATTTTCTCAAGAATGCCAATATCGCCGCCGGCGGCGTGCTGCCGATGTGCCAGGACACCGGCACCGCCATCGTCATGGGCAAGAAAGGCCGGCTGGTCTGGACCGACGGCGACGACGAAGGGGCGCTGGCCGAGGGCGCGCGCGATGCGTATCTCAAGCGCAATCTGCGCTATTCGCAGCTCGCGCCGATCTCCATGTTCGAGGAGAAGAACACCCGCTCGAACATGCCGGCGCAGATCGAGATCTACGCCGAAGGCCACAACCCTGAGCATCCCGACCACGACGCCGAATACAAGTTCCTGTTCATCGCCAAGGGCGGCGGCTCGGCCAACAAATCGTTTCTGTTCCAGGCAACGCCGTCGATCCTCTCGCGCGTGCGGATGCTCGCCTTCCTGAAAGAGAAAGTGCTGACGCTCGGCACCGCCGCCTGCCCGCCCTACCACCTCGCTATCGTCATCGGCGGCACTTCTGCTGAACTGACGATGAAGACGGTCAAACTCGCCTCCACCAAATATTACGACACGCTGCCGGAGCACGGCTCCGAGGACGGCTACGCCTTCCGCGACAAGGCGATGGAGCAGGAGATCCAGAAGATGACGCAGTCGCTCGGCGTCGGCGCGCAATTCGGCGGCAAATATTTCTGCCACGACGTGCGGGTGATTAGGCTTCCCCGCCATGGCGCCTCGCTGCCGATTGGTTTAGGTGTGTCGTGCTCGGCCGACCGGCAGGCGCTCGGCAAGATCACCCGCGACGGCGTATTCCTGGAAGAGCTTGAGCACAATCCGGCAAAATACTTGCCGGAGATCGACACCTCGCATCTCGGCGGCGAGGTGGTGCGGATCGACCTCAACAAGCCGATTCGGGACATTCTCGCGCAGCTGGGCAAGCATCCGATCAAGACGCGGCTGTCGTTGTCGGGCCCGATGATCGTGGCGCGCGACGCCGCACACGCCAAATTGCGCGAGCGGCTTGAGCGCGGTGAACCCCTGCCCGATTATTTCAAAAATCATCCGATTTATTACGCCGGTCCGGCGAAGACGCCGGAGGGCTACGCGTCCGGCGCGTTTGGGCCGACCACCGCCGGCCGAATGGATTCGTTCGTCGCCGATTTCCAGACCGCCGGCGGCTCGATGGTGATGCTGGCGAAGGGTAATCGCGCGGCGAGCGTGCGCGAGGCATGCAAGAAATACGGCGGCTTCTATCTCGCCTCGATCGGCGGCACAGCGGCGAACCTCGCCGAGTATTGCATCAAGAAAGTCGAGTGCATCGAATATCCCGAACTCGGCATGGAAGCGATCTGGCGGATCGAGGTCCTGGATTTTCCCGCCTTCATCGTCATCGACGACAAGGGCAACGACTTCTTCAAGGAACTCAATTTGGGGTGACGCCATTCCGGGGCGCACTGCAGGTGCGAACCCGGAATCCATAATCCCGGCGATCGTGGTCAGCGCCGCAGCCTTCTTTCCGGACGATGGTGGTTATGGATTCCGGATTCGCCGCTGCGCGGCGCTCCGGAATGACTACGCCGCTTCGGCGCTGCGGCCGGCCTGCGGAACGACGGAGGTGCGGATCAATTCGGCGCCGCACCGGCGGCAGGCGTAAATGGTGTCTTCGACTTCGGAGGAGATCGGGCGGCGGGCCTTGTAGACCATGCGCCCCGCGCAAACAGGGCACGGCATCATCAGCGAGGGAAGGCTTGACGGTGGTGCGACCGTTTGATGACGCATTGCGTATCCAGTTGGTTACAGTTTTGTAATCTCCGCCCGATTGCGCCATGAGTTAAGATTTTTGTGCGTTGCACACAACGGCCGATGCGCCGCCATAACCTTCTGGTTAATTTGCGTTTTTGACGCCAGGAGGGCGGAAATTAAGGCGGCCCGGAACCGCGGGCCCACAGGCGGATGCCTGTTCCCGATCGTGTCGCAGCCGAGGCTTATCGAACGTCGGCGTTTTGCGCCTGCATGCGCCGGTCGAACGCAGCCGCCAACTCTTGAAGCTCGGCGGCGACTTCGACCGGATAGGCGGTGCCCGGTTTGAGCGAACGCAACGGCTCGGGCAGACGCTCGAATTCCCGCTTGGTATGCGCGCGTATCTCATCAAGCGTAGGAGCCAGACGCACGCGTTTGCCGTCCTGCATCACCGGTTCGAGCAGCGGCTCGCCCGGCTTGTGGTCGCCCTCGCGCGCGAGCAAGTCGCCGGCCATGCGACCGTCGGCGCCGTAACGGCGCCAGACCTGCTTTCGTCCCGGCCAGGTCGCCTTGTTGACCGCGCGCTTCCTGCGCGGCAGCCCGGCATATTCCTGCAATTTGTAAACGCAATCGAGCGCCGGCACGTCGGACGATGTCGTGAGACTCGTGCCGACGCCGAGCCCGTCGATCGGCGCGCCGGCTTGCACGAAGCGCGCCAGTGCATCTTCGTCGAGTCCGCCGCTGGCGAAGATCGTCACGTCGCGCAGGCCGCCGGCATCGAGGATGGCGCGCACGCTTTTCGAGAGCGCGACAAGATCGCCGGAATCGAGCCGCACGCCGCGGATGGCGATGCCCTCGGCTTTGAGCTTCGGCGCTAGCGCCACGACTTTACTGGCCGCGGCTTCGCTGTCGTAGGTGTCGATGAGCAGCACGAGATTGTCGGGGCGCGAGCGCGCAAACGCCGCGAACGCCGCCGCCTCGTCGCTGAACGCCTCGATGAAGGAATGCGCCATGGTGCCGTAGAGCGGAATGTCGAATTGCTTACCGGCGAGCACCGTCGCCGTGCCGGCAAAGCCGGTGAGGTAGCTCGCGCGCGCCGCCAGCAGCCCGGCCTCGGCACCGTGCGCGCGCCGCATGCCGAAATCGACCAGGAGCTTGCCGGGCGCGGCGAGCATCATGCGCGCGGCTTTCGACGCGACCAGCGTCTGGAAATGCAGGATATTGATCAACCGCAATTCGACGAATTGCGCCAGCGGCAGCGGCGCGGTCACGCGCAGGATCGGCTCGTTGGCGAAAAACACGCTGCCCTCGCGCATGGCATGCACGTCGCCCGTAAAGCGCAGCGTGGCGAGATAATCGATGAGGTTTTCGCGGAACCGCCCGGTGCTTTTCAGCCAGGCAATATCGGTGTCGGAAAAACGCAGGGTTTCCAAGTAATCGAGCGCCTGTTCGAGCCCGGCGGCGACCAGGAAGCCGCGCCGCGCCGGCAGGTTGCGGGCGAAAAACTCGAAAACTGCGGTGTCCTTTTCGCCATGGTCCAGATAGGCTTGAATCATGTTGATCTGGTAGAGGTCGGTCAGTAGCGCGCTCGCACGCTCATTCACGGCCATTTGCCTTCCGCTTTCGGCCCTAGATTAACTAGTTAAGTCAGTACAAAATCACATATTTTGGCCGCAACAGCTGGTAGTTCTAAGCGCCGCGAAACCCAGCACAAGAACTTTCACTTCACTGTCACATCAAGTTCCGGGGATACGTTCACCGTTTATTTACGACGTCCTTGCCGAAAACCCCTGATTTATCGCATTGTTTCAACCGCTCGTCGGCACGCCACGCGCAAACCGTCTGTCTCTAGGAGGTAGGTGATCGTACACGCTTTGAGGGCGTGGCGGGGAGCGTGGAATGGCCTATGCGTCCGCGGAGGGCGGCTACGGCGCGACTGCGTCCGCGAGCTGCTACTTGCCCCAGCCGAAGCGATAATTCACGCCGGCGCGGAAGACGTTTTCCTGCAACGAGACATTGTCGGGCGGCGCCACGCTGCAGCCGGTGCAATTGAAGCGGCCGAGATCGACGCGCAAGTATTCGGCCTTGGCGCTCCAGTTGCCGGGCAGCGCGACCTCAAGCCCGGCGCCGAGCGTCCAGCCCGCGTTGGTCGTGCTGCCGCCGGCAAAGCCAGGAGCCGCCGCTTGAATATCGCCGACCGCGAGACCGCCGGTGACATACGGCATGAACCGGTCGACCGAATAACCGACACGGCCACGCACGGTCGAAAGCCAGTTGTCGTTGGTGCTGCAGCCGGGACAGCCGGCGGCGCTGGTGGTGCCGTTAAATCCCGACCAGTCGATATCGCCTTCAACGCCGAATACCACACTGCCGAGCTGCTTATTGTAGCCGACAGTGCCGCCAGCCTGGCCGCCGGATAGCCCAAGGCCGGTCGCGTTTGCGCTCCAGAACGAATGGCCCCAGCCGCCACCGCCGTTGGCGCCGAAATAAAAGCCGGTCCAATTGTAGGCCTGCGTCACTTGCGCGGGCGGCGCCTTGTAGAGCGGCTCAAGCGACAGATCGGCCGCAGCGGCACCTCGCGCGACGACGAGCGCGCTTGCCACGATGCATCCGACCCAAAGCTTCTTCATTCCCATTCCCTTGCGTCCAGGCTTGTCGGTTGAGGCGCCGCCGGCGCGGCGAGCGCGCATATTGCGCACGGCTTTGTTACCCGCGGCTTACCGATCGGGGAGAATCGCGTCGGGTTCCGTCATGCCGCGCCAACTCTACCCGCGAGAGGGGCGAAAATGCGTCGCGGTAGGGGCGGCACAGCGGCCGCCATATTTGGTGTTATGGCGGCGACGCGGCGCAGATCGCGACCAGCGGCGCGTTCGCCGCATTGGCTTCAACGCCGCAGGAAACCTGCCGCTCGCCAATGTAAGTCGCCGGGTTGCGCGCCGGGCCGCAATAGGCGCTCACCAGAACTTCGTCGCCGCGGCACGAGGCCGAGCAGCCGCCGACCAGGCAGTTCAGGCGAATGACGCGAACGGTCGGACTGGGCGGACCCTGCTCGCCTTGCGGACCCGGCGGGCCGGGCGGACCGACCGGTCCAGCCGGCCCGGCAGGGCCAGCATCACCCTTCGGACCGGGCGGACCCTGCGGTCCGGGGTCGCCTTTTTGGCTTTTGCCGCAATTGGCAAGCCCGAGCGCCAATGCGCCCACAAGCAACAAATATCCAACCCGCATTTTGAAAACCCACGCTTAGGAGGCGCCCCAACACGCCCCACATAACAAATGAAACAGGCCCGGTAACAATAACAAACTTTGCCGGCTGTTCCAGATGCAACCGGCGGCAAAAGGTGCGCAAGGACCGCGAAATGCGATATACCAAGCCGCTCGTCAGACGCCGGAAATAGCGGCCTTCAGGGTAGCGTAGTTCGTCCATGAACTGGATCTCCAACGTTATGCGGCCGAAAATTCGCGGCATGCTCCGCCGCGAAGTGCCTGAGAATCTCTGGATCAAGTGTCCGGAGACCGGCCAGCTGGTGTTCTACAAGGACGTCGAGGCCAACCAGTTCGTCATCCCCGGCTCCAACTATCACATGCGGATGAGCGCCACGGCGCGGCTCAAGTCGATGTTCGATAACGAAACATGGTTTGACGTGGCCGCGCCCGAAGTGCCGACGGACCCGCTGAAATTTCGCGACGAGCGCCGCTACGCCGATCGTCTCAAGGACGCGCGCAGCAAAACCGGGCTCAATGACGCGGTCAAGCTCGGCTACGGTAAGCTGGACGCATTGCCGGTGGTGCTCGGCGTTCAGGACTTTGACTTCATGGGCGGATCGCTCGGCATGGCGGCCGGCGAAGCGGTGATCAAAGGGTTGACGACCGCGGTGGAAAAAGGCTGCCCGTTCGTGTTGTTCGCCGCTTCGGGCGGCGCACGCATGCAAGAGGGCATTCTCTCGCTGATGCAATTGCCGCGCACCACCATCGCGGTGCAGAACCTGCACGAGGCGCGCAGGCCGTACATTGTTGTGCTCACCAATCCGACCACCGGCGGCGTCACCGCCTCCTATGCCATGCTGGGCGACGTGCACATCGCCGAGCCGGGCGCGCTCATCGGCTTCGCCGGGCCGCGGGTGATCGAGCAGACCATCCGCGAGAAATTGCCGGAAGGTTTTCAGCGCGCGGAATATCTGCGCGATCATGGCATGGTCGACATGGTGGTGCATCGCCACGCGCTGCGCGCCACCATCGCACGGCTCTGCCGGCTGCTGCTGAAAGCGCCGGCCGCCGCTTCGGCGGAGAAACCGCGCTTCAGCCTGCCGGCGCCGGCGTGAGCGAGCCGCGCGCCGGCGCGGAACCGATCGGCGCCATCCACGCCCGCCTGCTGGCGCTGCATCCCAAACGCATTGATCTCTCGCTCGAGCGCATCGAACGTCTGCTGGCGGCGCTCGGCCATCCCGAACAACGTCTGCCGCCGGTCATCCATGTCGCCGGAACCAACGGCAAAGGCTCGACGGTCGCCTTCATGCGCGCGATCCTCGAAGCCGTCGGGCAGCGGGTGCATGTCTACACCTCGCCCAATCTCGTCCGTCTCAATGAGCGTTTCCGCGTCGCCGCGCCGCAAGGCGGCCACTTCGTCGGTGACGCCGAACTTGCCGAAGCGCTCGGTGAATGTGAGGCGAAGAACGGCGGCGCGCCGATCACCGTGTTCGAAATGGAGACGGCCGCGGCATTTCTGCTGTTCAGCCGGCATCCGGCCGACGTTACGCTGCTCGAAGTCGGATTGGGCGGCCGTCTCGACGCCACCAACGTGGCAGAACAGCCGATCGCCAGCGTCATCACCCGCGTCTCGCTCGATCATCGCGACTTCCTCGGCGATACCCTGGAAGCGATTGCCGCCGAGAAGGCCGGTATCCTCAAACGCGGGGTGCCGGCGGTAATTGCGAGCCAGGCGGGTGACGCGCTTGCAGTGATCGAACGGCAGGCAGCGTGGGTCAAGGCACCGCTCAAGATCGCCGGCGAGGACTGGACGGCTACCGAAGAACGCGGCCGGCTGGTTTATCAGGACGACGACGGATTGCTCGATCTTCCCGCGCCGAGGTTATACGGACGGCATCAATTCGAGAATGCCGGGTCGGCCATCGCCGCACTACGCGTCGCGGGCCTTAAACTTCCGCCGGCCGCGTTCGAAGCCGGAATGATCCGCGTCGATTGGCCGGCGCGCATGCAACGCCTGGCGCAGGGAAAACTCGCTTGCTTCCTGCCGCCGGAAAGCGAGCTTTGGCTCGACGGCGGGCACAACGCCGATGGCGGCCGCGCCATTGCCGCGGCGCTGGCCGACCTCGAGGAGCGCGTGTCGCGCCCGCTCGTGCTCGTCGTCGGCATGATGTCGACCAAGGATAGCCCAGGTTTCCTGGGCAATTTTTCCGGTCTCGCCCGCCGCATCATCGCGGTGCCGATCCATCAGGACAAGGCGCTGCCTGCGGCCGACCTGGCCGACATCGCTCAAGAAATCGGCATCCCGGCCATGGTGCGCGACGACGTCGAAAGCGCGCTTGCGGTAGCCGGCAAGCTCGACCTTCACCCCGCGCCCCGCGTTCTGATCACTGGATCGCTCTATCTGGCGGGCGAAGTGCTGGCCGCGAACGGCACGCCGCCGGAGTAAAACCCGCCGCCCTCAGTGCTTGACGATATTGCGCATCTCGTTCTGCCGCCCGGCGAGGAACGCCCGAATGTTGTCGACGATGAGCGACATGATCAGCGCCTCGTACTCGATCGTGTAGCCGCCAAGATGCGGCGTGATGAACGCGTTCGGCAGGTCCCAGAACGGAGAATCGGGCGGCAGCGGCTCGGTGTGAAAGACATCGAGTCCGGCGCCTGCGATCCAGCGCTCGCGTAGCGCAGCGATCAAGGCTGCCTCATCAACGGTCTGACCGCGGCCGGCACTGATATAATAGGCGGTGGGTTTCATCGCCGCGAACAGCGCGCGGTCGAACAAAAGGTCATTATCGGCATTCGACGGCAGCACGTTGATCAGGAAATCCGCTCGCTGGGCCGCTTCCGCCAGCTGGTCGGTCGGCAACATCTCGTCAAAGCCTTCGACCGCGCGCGGCGTGCGTGAAACGCCGACGACCCGCATGCCGAAAGCCTTGAGCAACTGACCGATGGCGGTGCCGACGACGCCGATGCCGACCACCACGGCGGTTTTGCCCATCAGCAGGCTATAGAAGCGCCGGTTCCACTGGTGCGCTTTCTGCTCCTCCACCAGACCGCGCACGTCGCGGCTCACCGCCAGCATCAGGTAAAGCACGGTCTCGCGCATCGGCGCACCATGCACGCCACGCCCGCTGGTCAGCAGGGTGCCCGGCTGCAGCGACGGGCACCGCAACACGTGATCGACGCCGGTTGCCAGACATTGAACCCATTTCAAACCGATCGCGCGCCGATAGAAATCGTCCGTCAGTTGGATTGCGAAGGAGATGAGAACATCGATATCGGACAGATCGCGCGGAAGATCCGCCACGCCATGCGCCGGCACATACGTCAGTGCCGGGAATTCCGCTTTCAGCCGGTCGCGGTAGATTTCAGCGTGGCCGTCGAGAATGAGAACCTTCGTCATGGGCACGGCTTCGCGCTGCGTACCTTCTGTACCGCATCGCGGCGATCCTGTATCAAAGCGCGGATCGGGGCAAGTTGCGCAACAGGCAGGCGGAAACAATGAAAGGGGCCGGCATGCGGGATGATAAAGGCCAGACCCACAGCCAGGTGCAGGTGATCGCGCGCGCGGCGGCGATCTTGCGCGCCCTCGAAGACGAGGCCGACGGCCTGAGCCTCGGACAAATCGCCCAGCGGGTCAGTCTCGCGCGCTCCACAGTGCAGCGGATCGTCGCCGCGCTCGAGGCCGAAAAATTCCTGATCGCCGCCTCGCCCAACGGCCGCGTCCGTCTTGGTCCGACCATCCTGCGGCTCGCCGGCTCGGCGCGCACCGATTTCGTTGCCGTCGCCCGGCCGTTCCTCAGCCAACTCTCCAACGAACTCAAGGAGACCGTCGATCTATCGGTCGTCAAGAAAGACCATCTGGTGTTCATCGATCAGGTGATCGGGTCGCAGCGGCTGCGCGCGGTGTCGGCCGTCGGTGAGACATTTCCATTGCATTGCACCGCCAACGGCAAGGCCTATCTCGCCCGGCTCGACGATACCGCCGTGGCCCGACTGATCGGCACCAGCTACGAGCCGCGCACGCCGCACACCATTACGCGGCTCGACGAATTGCTGCGCGAGCTTAAGACCGTGCGCAAAACCGGGGTCGCCATCGACCGCGAGGAACATACCCATGGGATATGCGCGGCCGGTATCGTCACGCGCGATCCGCTCGGTAATATCGTCGCCGTCTCGGTGCCGGTGCCGGCACAGCGATTTTCCAAGCATCAGCGCCACATCGTGACGCGGCTGCTTGCCACCAAGGAAGCGCTCGAGCGCTATCTGCTGGCGGCCGCGGCGTAATTTGGAGCGGCTTGTCCCGCCCACCGGCTTTCGATACAGTTGTATCATATGCCGATACAGGCCAACCGCTGCGGCAAAGCCGGCGGAGCCTCAAAGGAAACGTCAGGTCCGTAGCTTGGAGGGTCGCGTGGCGAAGAAGATTCGCGGCATCTCGTTCGAGGAGAACGAGAACAACGCGATGGGACTATTCTTTTTTAATCTGTCCCATCGCTTCGGGTACCAGTCGCCGAACTGGCCGTACTTCGAAGACGTCAAGATCGAACGCATCCATTACATGGCGAAGTCGGGCGTGCTGTCGCAGCGCATCACGACCTCGATGCACAACACCACCCATATCGATGCGCCGGCGCACGTCGTGCAGGGCACGCCGTTCATCGACGAGGTGCCGCTGCCACATTTCTTCGGCTCAGGCATCGTCGTGTCGATCCCGAAAAAGAAATGGGAGCCGATCACCTACGACGATCTGGAAAAGGCCGCCGGCAAAGTCGTGCGGCCGCGCGACGTGGTGATCGTCAACACCGGCTGGCACAAAAAGTACGAGGATAGCGAAGACTATTTCTGTTACGCGCCGGGTTTCGTTCCGTCGGCCGGGAAATGGTTCGTCGAAAAGAAAGTCAAGGTCGTCGGCCACGATACGCAAGCCAACGATCATCCGCTCGCCACCGCCATCGGGCCGCAGCGCAACGGGCCGCTGCATCCGCATCTCGCCGAGGAATACAAGAAATGGTCCGGCGGGCGCGACTGGAAAAAAGATTTTCCAGAATGGGAGCCGGTGCACCGCATCCTGTTCAACAACGGCATTCTCGGCATCGAGAATGTCGGCGGCGACATCGACAAGGTGACCGGGCGGCGATGCAACTTTGCATTCTTTCCGTGGAATTGGGATCGCGGCGACGGCTGCATCATCCGGCTCGTTGCCATCACCGATCCGAAGCAAGCCTATCGGATCGAAAAGGGGGACAAATTCTGATGCAGGTCAAACGCTTTGCCGAGGCCAAGACCTATGAGGCGCCCAATCATCGCGACTTTACCGGGTTGCGGCTGTTTGGGGCCGAGGCCGGCGGCTCCAAGAGCCTGATCGTCGGCATCTCGCATTTTCTGCCCGGCGGCGGCGCCGGTCCCGACGCCTCGCCGCCGGAGAAAGTCTACTTCGTGCTGGAAGGCGAGCTGACGGTGATCGTCAACGGCAAGGAGACCGTCCTGAAGAAGCACGATTCCTGCTTCATCGGACCGAACGAAAGCCGCGAGATCGTCAACCGCACGAACCAAGTGTGCTCGATCCTGGTGTCGATCGCGCCGGCGCCGAAGTGACGGCCCGACGCCGAGGAAAACGCAATGTCGGAAGACTTTCTGAAAAACCCGCTTGCGCTGTTTGACGTTCGCGGCAAGGCCGCGATCGTCACCGGCGCCACCGGCGCGTTCGGCGCGGTTGCGGCAAAGACACTGGCGGCCGCCGGAGCGAACGTCGTGATCGCCGCAGCCAACGCGGAGGGACTCAAAAAGATTGCGGCTGAATGCGGCAAGGCCGAAGTCGTCGCCAAGCGACCAAGCTCGGAAGCGAACTGCGACGCCATTGTCAAAGCTGCGGTCGATGCGTTTGGCGGCATCGACATTCTGGTCGTCGCTTCCGGCCAGAATAAAGTATCGAAGATCGTCGATCAGAAGCCGGAAGATTTCCTCGACGTGATGGACGCCAATGTCACGCAATCGTGGCTGATGGCGCGCGCCTGTGCGCGGCAGATGATCAAGCAGGGCCGCGGCGGCAAGATTATCCTGATGTCGTCGGCGCGCGGGCTGCTTGGCCATCCGGCCGGATATTCCGCCTATTGCGCCTCGAAATCGGCGGTCGACGGCATCACCAAGGCGCTGGGCTGCGAGCTCGGCGCAATCGGCATCACCGTCAACGCGCTGGGACCCACGGTTTTTCGTTCACCGCTTACCGAGTGGATGTTTGCCGACGACGAGCGCGGCAAGACGGTGCGCGCCGGCTTTCTCACCCGGGTGCCGAAAGGCCGTCTCGGCGAGCCGGAAGACCTGGCCGGCCCGCTCCTGTTCCTCGCTTCGAAGGCGTCGGATTTCTACACCGGCCACATCCTCTACGCCGACGGCGGCTACACGGCGGGCTAAGGCATGGCGAAAGCGCGCATCGCGGTGATCGGCGCAGGCCTCATGGGGCACGGCATCGCGCAAGTCTTCGCGTTAGCCGGCCATGACGTAGCCATCACCGATGCGATCGCGGCCAACCTCGATACGGTCAAAACCCGCATCGCGGCGAATTTGCTCGACCTCGGCGCGGAAGAAGGCGCGGCCGAGCGCGTGCGTCCCCGCGCGGAGCTCGCCGACGCGGTGCGCGACGCCGATTACGTGGTCGAAGCGGTATCCGAGGATTTGGCGCTCAAACAAAAGCTTTTTGCCGAGATCGAGCGGCATGCGCGCCGCGACACGATTCTCGCCAGCAACACGTCGGTCATCCCGATTACCTCGATCATGCGCGAGCTCGCCGTTCGCGAGCGCGCGCTCGGCACCCACTGGTGGAATCCGCCCTATCTCGTGCCGCTGGTGGAAGTGATCGCCACCGAATGGACCGCGTCGGACGTTGTCTCGCGGACCATGGCGCTGCATCAGGCGGCCGGGAAACAGCCGGCGCACGTGAAAAAAGACGTACCCGGCTTTATCGGCAACCGCTTGCAGCATGCGCTGTGGCGTGAGGCGATTTCGCTGGTCGAGCATGGCATCTGCGATGCCGAAACCGTCGACAACGTCGTCAAGGCTTCGTTCGGCCGCCGCTTGCCGGTGCTCGGTCCACTCGAAAACGCCGATCAAGTAGGGACCGATCTGACGCTCGCCATCCACAGCATCGTGCTGCCGGCGATCGACAGCCGGCCCGGGCCTTCGCCCTATCTGCAAAAGCTCGTCGCCGAGAAAAAACTGGGTTTCAAGACCGGCGAAGGCTTCCGCAAGTGGAGCGAGCCGGAACAGATCGCATTACGCGGCAAGGTGATGCAATATCTCAAGTCGATGCAGGAGCAAGACGGCGCCGACTTATGACAGGTCGAGGCGTGCGCCGGCGCGGACCAATCGAAGCAAATGTGCAGCAGTACTTCAGTGGGCACGTCGACCTGTCCGTTGTTAGCTCCGCCAGCCAGCAGCTGACGTCAAATCAGCGGCGTGACTTCGTTTTCGATTCCCAGCAAGGCTTTGCCATAGAGTTCGTAGCCGATCGGCGGCAGCACGACGGCATGCCGAGAGGCGACCGCGGCGTCGCGCCATATACGCTGCAGCGGACTTGATTCCGCAAAACCTGCGGAGCCGTGCGCGAACAAAAGCTTGTCAATGGCCTGCGTGATCTTTTCGACGGTATAGCCAGTGTCGGCGCGCACGCGCGCACGCGTCAGCAGGTCCGGATAGACGCCGCGCGCCGCCGCATTATCGACGTCATCGGCAGCGCGATAGGCGTGCAGATGCGCGGTATCGATCATCATCGCGGCCTCAGCGACCTGCAATTGAAATGCGACCGATGCGCTTTGCTTGTCGAAAAAGGTATAGGCGATCGTCCGCGTTGCCGCTTTTTGGCGAACGAAATCCAGCGCCGCGCGGCCCAATCCCAAGATCGGGCCGACCAGGATGATGGCAAGAAGTGGCACGAATGCCGAGCGATAGAACGCTTCTTGACTATGCATTTCCGTCGGATACTCGCCGGCAATGGCACGCGGCACCGACAAAATGCGGTGATCGGGAACAAAGATGTCGTTGGCTTTCAGGCAAATGCTGCCGGTTGCCTTCATGCCGGCGACGAACCAGGTGTCCTCGCGCTTCAAATCGGCCATCGGGATCATTGCCAGCCCCTGGTCGATTGCCTCGCCCGCCTCATTCACGATCGGCAGGCCGAGCACCGCCCACTGCGCGTGCCAGCCGCCCGAATTGTAGTGCCACGTGCCGGCGACGATGCGGTACCCACCCGCCTCTTTTTTCACCGTGGCCGTCGGGTTGAGCACCCCGGATACGCAGGTATCTGGATCGTGGCCGAAAACTTCGTCCTGGGCCCGCACCGGAAATAAGCTTGTCAGCCAGCAACAAACGTTGTTGAGGTTCACAACCCATGCGGTAGCGCCATCCGCTTCGGCGATTGCCGCACTGACGTCCAGCATCGCGCGTGTATTCATCTGCCAGCCACCGTAGCGCTTTGGCGTGCAGATCCGCATCAAGCCGGCCTTGATGGCGGCTTCGATGGTCTCCTGCTCGACGCGGCGATTGGCTTCGCCGGCGGGTGCGTTCTTGCGCAGCAGCGGCGCCAGTTCACGAGCCCTGGCTACAAGGTCCTTCGCCGTCGGCGGCACAACGCTGTGCAGGCTTGCGGGTTAACTCATTGTGTTCCCCCCTTGAGGAAAGTGTTTATCGAAAACGACAGGGTGTACCGGCAAGGGCGAACGCCGCGAAAAAAGACTGAAATAATTGCGGCATTTCTGTCTCCTTCTGCCTGCCTCGCCACGGTATCCTAGCGTGCCGTGATCCTGGTCCACTTCCTGGGCCGCCCTGTCCCGCATTGCGGGTAGGGGCTACTATGACACCAATGACCCCGTAGCCTGAAACGGCAATCTCTGCTTTTATGGCATGAGTGGGGTATGGCCCATCGGCACGCCAATCAGAGCGACCAGTTAACAAAGGGGAGGACTAAAAATGGAAGCCGAATCGGACTTGAATACCAAGCGGGCGGTGAAGGTCGACCCGCAACGCCGCAAGCTCCTGAAGCTTGCCGCGGCCAGCGGCGCCGCCGCCATTACGACGCCGTGGGTATTTCAGTCTTCACGCGCCGCCGCAAAGACCATCAAGATCGGCATGATCACGCCGGAGACCGGGCCAATCGCCGCGTTCGGCGAGCCCTCGAAGTGGGTTGCCGAAGGCGTCAGCAAGGCATTGGGCGACGGTATCGTCGTTGCCGGCGAGAAACACGCCGTGCAAATCCTCAACCGCGACAGCCAGTCGAATCCGAACCGCGCGTCAGAAGTGGCGACCCAGCTCATCAACAATGACAAAGTCGATCTCATGGTGGCCTCGTCGACGTCTGACACCACCAATCCGGTAGCCGACCAATGCGAGCTCGCCGGCGTGCCCTGCATCACGTCGGACGATCCCTGGGAGGCTTGGTTCTTCGGCCGCAAGGGCGATCCGAAGAAGGGTTTCGAATGGACCTACCACTTCTTCTGGGGCTTCGGCATGGTCGCCAACATGTTCGCCGATATGTGGAAGTCAATTCCGACGAACAATATTGTGGGCGTCATGTTAACCAACGATCCCGACGGCGTCGCGGCCAGCGATCCGGTGCACGGGCTTCCGGCGACCATCAAGCAGCATGGCTTCGACGTGCATTTTCTCGGCCTTTATCCGCCGCTGACCGACGACTTCAGCGCGCAAATCACCCAACTGAAGAACTTGAATGCCGACATCGCCTGCGGCATTTTCAACCCGCCGCAATTCGCGATCTTTTGGACGCAGTGCGCACAGCAAGGCTACAAGCCAAAGATTGTGACACCGCCTAAGGCGCTGTTGTTCCCCACCGCCGTGGAAGCGCTAGGCGACCGCGGCGCCGGCATGTCGACCGAAGTATGGTGGTCGCATCACCATCCCTTCAAGTCGAGCCTGACCGGCGAGACGGCGCAGCAATATTGCGATGCCTATGAGAAGGCGAGCGGCAGGCAATGGACCCAACCGCTCGGCTTCAAGCACGCCAACCTCGAAGTCGCAATCGATGCGCTGAAGCGCGCCAAGAAGCTCGAGGCCAGCGCCATCCGCGACGCCATCGCGCAGACCGATTATCAGTCGATCGTCGGTCCGATCACATGGAGGGGCGGCCCCACCAACCCGGTGCCGAACGTGTGCATCACGCCGCTCGTCGGCGGGCAATGGGAAAAGGGCACCAAGTGGAAGTACGATTTGAACATCGTCTTCAACAAGACGGCGCCGAACATCCCGCTCGACAGGCCGTTCTCGGCGATTTAATATTCCTAAGACCCTCGCCGGCAAACTAAAATACCGCCGCCGCGCAACACGCGCGGCGGCTTTCTAATAAAAGCGGTTCATGACGGTCCTCTTGCAACTCAACGAGCTGTCCAAATCCTATGGCGCACTCAAAGCCGTGGACACGGTGAGCCTTGCGGTGGAAGACGGCGAGGCCCTCGCCGTGATCGGTCCGAATGGCGCCGGCAAAACCACTTTGTTCAATCTGATCACCGGCGACGTCGCCCCAAGCGGAGGACGTGTCGTGTTTGGCGGCTCCGACATGACGGCGATGCCGCCCCACGCGCGCTCGCGCCTGGGAATCGGGCGCTCGTATCAGATCCCGCACCCGTTCGCGAATATGAGCGTGTTTGAGAACTTGCTCGTCGGCGCCATTTTCGGCGGCGGCGTCACCGAGCGGGAGAGCTACAATCATTGTAGCGACGTGCTCCGAGTCACCGGCCTCTATGAGAAAGCCAACGTGCCGGCGCGGACATTGACGTTGCTGCAGCGCAAGCGGCTAGAGATGGCGCGCGCGCTCGCAATACAGCCTAAACTGCTGCTGCTCGACGAGATCGCGGGCGGACTGACCGAGTATGAATGCGGCGAGTTGGTCAAGACCATCAAGGAAATCCATGCTCGCGGCACGACGATCGTCTGGATCGAGCATATCGTGCACGCGCTCGTCTCGGTGGCGAGCCGGCTCATCGTGATGAATTTCGGCCAACTCTTGGCGCAGGGAAATCCACATGAAGTGATGGCCGATCCGCGCGTACGTGAAGTATATATGGGTATTCCGGCATCATGACGCTGCTGCGCACGCAGAATTTTTCGGCCTTCTACGGCGACTTCCAGGCGTTGTTCGGCATCAATGTCACCGTCGAGCAAGGTGAGACGGTGGCGATTATCGGCGCCAACGGCGCCGGCAAGACGACGTTTTTGCGAGCTGTTGCCGGTGCATTGGCGACTGCGCCCGAGAGCGTCATATTCAACGGTCAGCCGATCGGCGGCAAAACTCCGCATGAAATTGTGCGGCTCGGCATCGCCATGGTGCCGGAAGGACGGCGGCTGTTTTCGAGCTTGTCGGTGGAGGAGAATCTTCTGCTTGGCACCCATAGCGAGCGCGACGGACCGTGGAATCTCAAGCGTGTCTACCAGCTGTTCCCCCGCCTGCGTGATCTGCGTCGCTTGCCGGCCCCGTCGCTTTCGGGCGGACAGCAACAGATGGCGGCGATCGGGCGCGCGCTCATGTCTAACCCCCAGCTGCTGCTTTGCGATGAGTTGTCGCTCGGCCTGGCGCCAGTCGTCATCCGGGATATCTACGAGTGCCTCAGGGCCGTCACCGCCGAAGGCACGACGATTGTGCTGGTCGAGCAGGACATTAACCGCGCGCTCGATGCTTCCTCGCGCTTTTATTGCTTTCAGGAAGGCCGCCTTGCCTTGAGCGCGCCGACCAAGAACTTCGATCGCGCCGCCATTACTGCAGCTTATTTTGGATTGTAGGCCGGCGCGATGAATTGGCTTAACACTCTCGTTCAGGGCGGCCTCCTCGGCGGTTTCTATGCGCTATTCGCCATCGGGCTATCGATGTCGTTCGGCATCATGCGATTGGTCAATATCGCCCACGGCGATCTGATCGTGCTTTCGGCCTATGTCGCCCTCGTGGTTACCTGGTACACCGGGTTCGATCCATTCTTGAGCCTCGCTATCGTTCTACCGGTGATGTTCGCGTTCGGCTATGCGCTGCAACGCGGGCTGTTGAACCAGACTCTTAGCGGTGGTCTGCTGCCGCCGCTGCTGGTGACTTTCGGCATCTCCATCATCATCCAGAATGGATTGTTGCAGGGTTTTGGCGCCTACGACCATCGGCTCAAAGAAGGCGCAATCGAGACCGCGAGCTTGCAGGCCGACGGCTTCTATGTCGGCGTTTATCCGCTGCTGGTTTTTGCGGTAGCCGTGGTCGGCATCGCTTGCCTGCAGCTTCTGTTCTACCGTACACGGCTCGGCCGCGCCTTTCGTGCCGTTTCTGACGATGCCGATACCGCTGAGCTGATGGGCATCGACAACCGCAAACTCTATGCACTCGCGCTCGGCATTGCGATGATCTTCACCGCGCTAGCGGGTGTCCTGTTCGGCATCCGGACGATTTTCGCTCCGTCCTCGGGACCGATTCGGCTGATCCTCGCTTTCGAGGCCGTCATCATCGGTGGGCTAGGCAGCATTTGGGGGACGCTGATCGGCGGCATGGTGCTCGGCATCGCGCAAGCGATCGGCGCCGCTTTAGACCCGACCTGGCAAATCCTAGCTGGGCATCTCGCCTTTCTCGCCATCCTGATTGTTCGCCCAAGCGGACTGTTCCCGCGGACGAGGGACTGACATGGAGCCCGTCCGCGTCGAACGAAGTACGAGGGTTAGCCGCGCCTTCGTTGTTTTGGCGATACCGGCGCTCGCGGCGCTCGTGTCGTTGCCGTGGTGGGGCGATGCCGGCTGGATGCGGCTTATCGCTGAAATGGCGTACTACGTTGCCCTGGCGCAGCTTTGGAATCTGCTCGCCGGCTATGCAGGCCTCGTGTCCGTAGGCCAACAAGCCTACGTCGGCCTTGGCGGATACATCTTGTTCTATTTGACCGGCGTCTGGAACATGAATGTGTATCTGGCCCTGTTGATTGCCGGACCGTTCGCCGGCCTGATGGCGATACCGGTTTCTTTTGCGGTATTTCGGCTGCGCGGAGCGTATTTTGCCATCGGCACATGGGTCGTTTCCGAAGTGTTTGCACTATTCGCGAGTCTCATTGCCGTGCTCGGCGCAGGGTCCGGCCTATCGTTGACAGTGCCGATCTTGAAAGAGATTTCGCCCGACCGGGATACGCGCGACGCGCTTCTTTACCTCATGACGCTCGGGGCTTCTATCTTGGTGGTCGCCGTCGTCTATTTGTTGTTGCGCTCGCGCCATGGACTTGCGCTCACGGCAATACGCGATTCGGAGCCGGCCTCGGCGAGCCTTGGCGTCAACACGTATCGCACCAAGTTCATCATCTATATCGCCACTGCCGCCTGCACCGGCCTGATTGGCGGATTGATCTTCCTGCAAAAACTTCGCATCTCGCCCGAGGCGGGCTTCAGCATCAACGACTGGACCGTCGTGGTCATTTTCATGGTCGTGATCGGCGGCATCGGTACCATCGAGGGACCTTTCATCGGCATGCTGATCTTTATCGTTCTGCGCGAATTGCTGGCCGATTACGGCACCTATTATCTGATCCTGCTCGGCCTCATCGCCATAGCGGTGATGCTCAAGGCGCCCTCTGGAATTTGGGGCTGGGTGGTCCGGCGCTACGACCTGCAGCTTTTCCCGGTAGGCCGGCGGCTGGCAACCGCGCCGCCGCAGGATGCCAATGACGCGGTTCCAATTACTGGGCTGGGACGGTAAGCGCGCCTATACGGCGACCACGCGGACGTGGCAGATCGGCTTCTTGTTTCAGTCGCGCAAGCTGCGCGGTTTACCATCGCGACACGCCAAGCTTTTCCTCGCGTTTGGCGATCGACGCGAATCGCGCCTCACTGCTTAGCGGATAAACGTGCCGTTGCGCAGTTCAGCGACGGCTCGCTGCAGCTCCGCTTGCGTGTTCATCACGATCGGCCCGTACCAGGCGACCGGCTCTTTCAGCGGCTTGCCGGACACGAGCAGGAAACGCATTCCCTCGTCCCCGGCCTGCACGGTGACGTCGTCGCCCGAATCGAACAGCACCAGCGAGCGATTGCCGGTTTGCTCGCGCACCAGGATTTCGTTGGCGCCGTCGGTCTTCTCGGTCCGTACGCCGAACGGCTCTGACGCGGCGCGGAAATTGCCGGATCCCTCGAACACGTAAGCGAAAGCGTGCCGCTCGAGCTCGACCGCAAGCGTCTTGCGCTTGCCCGGCGGCACAGACACGTCGAGATAGCGCGGATCGGCGGCAACGCCTTCGACCGGACCGCGCTTGCCACGGAAATCGCCGCAAACGATGCGCACGCGCGTGCCGTCGTCGTCGACGATTTCGGGTATCTGCCCAGCCTTGATGTCCTGATAGCGCGGGGCGGTCATCTTCAGCGACGATGGAAGATTGGCCCAAAGCTGAAAGCCGTGCATCCGGCCCTGCGCGTCGCCCTGCGGCATTTCCTGATGCAGGATGCCGCGGCCGGCGGTCATCCATTGCACATCGCCGGCGCCGAGCTTGCCGCGGTTACCGAGGCTGTCGCCATGCTCGACGTCGCCGGCAAGCACATAGGTGATGGTCTCGATGCCGCGATGCGGGTGCCAGGGAAAGCCGGCGCGGTATTCATCCGGCCGATCGTTGCGGAAATCGTCGAGCAGCAGGAACGGATCGAATTCTGCGGTATCGCCGAAGCCGAACGCGCGGCGCAAATGCACGCCGGCGCCCTCGATCGTAGGTTTCGATGAAACGATGCGCTTGACCGGACGAATGGACATGGTGGAATTCCTCAAGGCTGGCGCCGTCCGGCGCCAATGATATCCGAATTCACCAGCTAAATGGGCGCGCATTGTGCTCCGGCAAGAAGGCACACCGGTGATACCGGCGCGTGCAATCACGCCTTGTCCGGCACCACGTCGTTGAACTTGTTGTAATCGAGCTGGAAACGTCCCTCTGGCGAAACGCCGCTGATATCACGATAACGATACCCCCAGCGGATGTCCTCCGCCGCGTAAATGCGCCGGGCGTAAAGTTGCTGGGCGGACGCGTCGTCAAGCCCGCTGACGTTGAGCGCCAGCGACGCGTCGGTCTCGATCAGCTGGGCGACGGTCGCGCCGTGCAAGGGGCTTTCTTTGTCGATGACGTGAAAGATCGTCCAGCTGAGCATGAACATCGGGTGTTCGCTGCGCTCGACTTTCAATTCGTAAAAGCGGCGGAATTGATCTCCCTCCATGCTGCGTTCGATGCGCAGCAGCCACAGCCGCGCGGTCGCTCTGGAGATCGTGTTGTGGCGCATGTTGGCCATGCGGATCATCAGCGTTGGATGACCGTCGCGCGTCGCCACCACCGGATGATCGGCGAAGACGAAACGAGCGCGCGGGCGCGAGAACCGGGCGAAAATCAGCCCGGTCATCACCGCCAAAAAGCACATGCCGGTGAAGATTTCGATGGTGGCGATGGTGTGCCCGTAATGGGTCTGCGGATGCATGTCGCCATATCCGACCGTCGCCAACGTCTCGATCGAGAAATAAAAAAGCTGCAGCGGACTTTCGTGCTCGGCATTGGCGATCGGGTCCTTGCCGAGCCAGTACAGAACGGCGAACGCGAGGTTGAGCAGGACGAAAAGCAGCGCCGCGCCGCCGAAAAATACCGGCCAGTAGGTGGTCATCGACCGGTGATAGAGATCGGTCCAAAAGCCCTGGTTGAGGCCGAGCGTCTCGACCTCATGGTGACCGACGCGGACGAAATGCGATTTGTGGTCTTTACGTCTGCGGCGAAGCTTGGCCAATGCGGTGACGCTCTACGCCGACGCCTTTGCCGGCGCCTTGGTCTTGAGGCGGCTGAACACCCGGCGGGCATTGCCTTCAAAAATCTTTTGCCGGTCGGCATCGTTCAGCTTCGGCGTGCCATCGACATAACGCTTGGTGTCGTCAAAGTTGAAGCCCGTCTTCGGGTCGATGCCCTTGACCGCGCCGACCATCTCCGACGCAAACAGGATGTTGTCGACCGGCACCACCTCGGTGAGCAGATTGATGCCCGGCTGGTGATAGACGCAGGTGTCGAAGAAGATATTGTTCTTGATGATCTCGACCAGTTCCGGCCGGCCGTTGTTGAGCACCAGTCCGCGGAAGCGGCCCCAATGGAACGGCACGGCGCCGCCGCCATGCGGGATAATCAGCTTGAGCGTCGGGAAATCCTTGAACAGATCGGACAGGATGAGCTGCATGAACGCCATAGTGTCGGCGTTGAGATAATACGAACCGGTGGTGTGCATCGCCGGATTGCAGCAGCCCGAGACGTGGATCATTGCTGGCACGTCGAGCTCGACCATCTTTTCGTAGAACGGGTACCACCATTTGTCGGTGAGCGGCGGCGAATTGAAATAGCCGCCGGACGGATCGGGATTGAGATTACAGCCGATGAAGCCGAGCTCCTTGACGCAGCGTTCGAGCTCGCCGACGGAATGCTTCGGCGGCACGCCGGGCGACTGCGGCAACTGGCACACGCCGATAAAATTCTGCGGGAACAGCGAGACGACGCGTGCAATCAGGTCGTTGCAGATCTGTGACCATTCGAGGCTGACGCTTTCGTCGCCGACGTGGTGACCCATGCCGGAGGCGCGCGGCGAGAAGATCGTCAGATTGGTCCCGCGCTCGCGCTGCAATTTGAGCTGATTGAGCTCGATGCTTTCGCGGATTTCGTCATCTGACATTTTGAGCGACGCCCGCGACGGCGTGGCCATCTTGTCCTTGGCATTGGCGGCCGCGGTCTGCTCCTTGCGGAAGCGCAGAAGATTCTTGGGCTCGGTGGTGTAGTGGCCGTGACAGTCGATAATCATGGGACTTCGCTTTGGGGGTTTGTAGCGCCGATGCTACGGGGCGGGGTGCGATTGTCAAACCGGGAGGCCGGTCTGATAGGATACCCGTCGCATCAGGGAGATTAGGGAATGGCTAACCTAACACGGCTTAACGGCGTCATCCGCGCGCTCGAAGCCGGCCAGCACGCGCTGACCTGCTTCACGCCCGCGGAAACCACCAGCGCGGTGGCGATCGCCACGTCGAAATTCGACGGCTGCGTGTTCGAAATGGAGCACCAGCCGTGGGACGGTCGCCTGCTGCGCGATTGCCTGCAATACATGCTCAACCGTGCGCAGATCGCCAAAGCGGGCTCGGTGGTGCCGGGCGTGACGCCGATGGCGCGCGTGCCGGTCAACGGCGTCGAGATGGCGCAATGGCAGGCGAAGCAGGCGCTTGACATGGGCTGCTACGGCCTCGTGTTCCCGCACATCTCGACGGTGGAAGAAGCGGCCAACGCGGTCGGCGCTTGCCGGTATCCCCGGCTCAGCGACGCGTCGTTTTATTACCCAGCCGGCATCCGCGGCGACGGCCCGACCACCGCGGCGCGTTATTGGGGCCTCACCCAGCAGGAATATTACCAGAAGGCCGATGTGTGGCCGCTCAATCCGCAGGGCGAGATTTTCTGCATCCTGCAAATCGAGGATATGCGGGGTGTCGAGAATCTCGACGACATCCTTAAAGAAGTGCCGGGCATCGGCGCGATCCTGATCGGCGAAGGCGACCTGTCGCAGGAACTCGGCTATCCGCGCCAATACGAGCACAAGATCGTGCTGGAATGGATGAAGCGGGTGGTCGACACCTGCAAAAAACATAATGTCGTGGTCGGTCACCCGCACGTCGAGGCAGGCAACGCCGAGCGCGTCATCAAAGAGGGCTACCGCTTCCTGATGTGCGCGCCGGTGCAGAGCTATAGCCACCTGGAAGCGGCAAGGAAGGTCACCGGGCGGGCGTAGATGTCTTCGTTCCCGCGCGGGAACGGCCGGAACAAGCGATGGATTTGCCGCCCCTGTTGCGCCAAGCCGTCGACCGCGCATTGAGCGGCCGGCCGCTTGAGCACCTTGCCGCGACGGCGCAGGCGCTTTCACAACGCTACCGCGACGAACGACGAGACGGCCGGCCACACATCGCAACCGATGAAGAAGCGCTTGCCTATCTCGCCGTGCGTCTGCCTGCGACCTATGCGGCGGCCCGCGCGAGCTTTGCCGCGATCACCAATGCCCGCCCGGATTTCGGGCCCAAGACCGTGCTCGATATCGGCTCGGGCCCGGGAACCGCACTGTGGGCGGCGGCCGATTGCTGGCCCGATCTCGCCGACGCGCTGCTGATCGAGGCAAGCCCGGTGTTTCGCAGTTGGGGCGAGCGGCTCGCCGCCGATGCTCCGGTGCCGCGCGTCACTTGGCGCAGCGCCAACGTCACCGCCTCGGTATTCAATGAAGCACCGCGCGATCTCGTCACCCTGGCCTACGTGTTGAACGAGCTTCGCGCCGAGGATCGGCATTCGGTTTTGGAGGGGCTGTGGGACGCAACCGCCGACACATTAGTCATCGTGGAACCGGGAACGCCGGCGGGCTGGCAGCGCATTGTCGTTGCGCGGCGGCGGTTGATCGAACGCGGCGCCTACGTTGTCGCGCCCTGCCCCCACGCATATGCCTGCCCGCTGCAGCCGCCAGACTGGTGTCATTTTGCCGAGCGTGTCGCTCGCTCGCGCCTGCATCGCCAAACCAAACGCGCCGATGTCCCGTGGGAAGACGAGAAGTTCAGCTACGTGGCGGTGTCGCGCCGGCCGCCGCCGGCTGTCGGCGCCCGCGTCATTGCGCGGCCGCGCAAAGCGAGCGGCCGCGTCACGCTAAAGCTGTGCCGTTCCGATGGATCGGCAGGCGAGCAATTGTTCTCGCGGCGTGAAGGTGAAAAGTTCAAACGTGCGGCGCGAAGCGCCTGGGGCTCTTCGCTATAAGAGGAAACGTCGAAGCCCGGCGCCGAAAACGATATTCAGGCGGTTTGTACGGCGCGAGCGCGCGCGCCATGGGGGATCGTTGGTGGCGCCCTGTTGAGCGTCTCGATGGCAAAGCCCGCGGCGGCCCGGTAACCGGCCATGAATTCGGCGCGCTCCTGCGGTGGGATCACATCGTCGATATTGTCGAACGTGCCGCCGCAGCGTTCGTCGACAATGTTGAGCAGCCCGAACGGTCCCGCGCCGCGATTGCGCAGGATCAGCTTGGAAATCGGCCCGCACAGCTTTTCGTCATACGCGGCCAGCGCCTCCGATGTGACACCATGCTCGACCATGCAAGCGCCCAGAACACGGGCATCGATAATGGCCTGGCTGCCGCCATTGGAGCCGGTCGGATACATGGCGTGCGCGGCGTCGCCGAGCAGCACCACCGGACCGTCCCGCCATGTCGGCACCGGATCGCGATCAATCATCGGATTCTCAAAAACCGTGTCCGCCTGCTTGATCAAGACCGGCACGTCCAGCCAATCCCAGATCCAGCCGGTGAAATGATGCAGGAACTCGCGCACGCTGACCTGCCGGAACCAGCCGCTCTGCTTCCAGCCCTCGGCACTGTCCATTGTCACCTCCGCGATCCAGTTGATCATCGACAAACCGGTCGCCGGATCGGGGTGGGAGATGGGATAAAAAACGATCCGCTGGCGATGCGTACCGAGGCCGACGAAGGATGAACCGGTGCGGATCGGTTTTGCCCAGGTGGTGCCGCGCCACATGACCGCCCCGCCCCAATGAATTGGCGGCTGAGCGGGGTGCATCTGCTCCCGGATCGCCGAGTGAATGCCGTCGGCGCCGATCAGCAATGCACCGGTTTCTTCCGACGTCGCGCCATCGGCGTGCTGGATGAGCGCACTCACGCCGCCGTCGGAATTCTTGCGGTAGCCGGTCACGCGGCTGCCCAGCCTGACGGTCTGGGGCCCGCTCCGCTCCATAAGTTTTTCATGCAGCAGGATGTGGAACTGGCCGCGATGCACCGCGTATTGTGGCCAGTTGTAACCGGCCAGAAGTCCGCGCGGCTCCGAATAGATGTCATTGCCGTTAAGCCCGACCAGCGCCCATTCTTTTGCCGGCAGGCCTACCCGGTCGAGCTCCGCCTCGGTGAAACCGAGATCATAGAGTTCGCGCACGGCATTGGGCTGCATGTTGATGCCGACGCCGAGCGGCCGCATTTCCCGGACCGACTCAAAGACAACGCAGGGTACGCCAATCTGATGAAGCGTTAGCGCTGCCGCCAGTCCGCCAATGCCGCCGCCGGCGATGATCACACGATTATTCGTCACACGCTCTGCCCACTCTGTAATCCGCGAACTTCACTATACGCGTCTCGCCATACTTGCTGGCTCCGCGAGGCCGCCCTTCTCTTCGATAAAGCTTGCGATCTCCTCGACGCCCTTGCCGGCGCGGAGATTGGTGAACACGAAGGGCCGAGCGCCGCGCATCCGTTTCGATTCACGCTCCATCGTTTCCAGCGACGCGCCGACATGCGGCGCGAGATCAACTTTGTTGATGACCAGGAGGTCCGAGCGGGTGATGCCCGGCCCGCCCTTGGACGGAATCTTGTCACCGGCGGCAACGTCGATGACATAAATAGTGAGGTCGGCTAATTCGGGCGAAAACGTCGCGGCGAGATTGTCGCCACCGGATTCGATTAGCACCAGATCGAGCGCCGGAAATTTCTGCCGCATTTCGGCGATGGCCGCGAGATTGGCGGAAGCGTCCTCGCGGATCGCCGTATGCGGACAGCCGCCAGTCTCGACGCCGGCGATGCGGTCGGGAACGAGCGCGCCGGAGCGGACGAGATATTCGGCGTCCCATTTGGTGTAGATGTCGTTAGTGATGGCGGCGATCTCGTAACGGTCGCGCAACCGCTTGCATAGCGCGTCCATCAGCGCGGTCTTGCCGGAGCCGACCGGGCCGCCGACCCCGACGCGCAAGGGACCGTGCACATTATTTTTGGTCATCGGGCGTCTAACTCCTGAACAAGCGCGTGTATTGGGTTTCGTGCCGCATGCCGGCAATGTCGGCGCGGAACGCTGCGCTGCCGAGTTCGGCAAGCGGCGTGTTCAGTGCGCGCGCTGCAGCAGCGGCAACATTGTCTTCCATCGCCGCGAGCACGCGCTGACCATCCGTCTGGCCGAGCGGAATAAGCCGCATGCCGGCGGAAATCCAGTTGGCCGTCAGCGCATGCAGGAAGGCATGCAGCGCCGGCTCGCAGGCGATGCCGTGTCCGGCGCAAGTGACACCAACGGCAACTGGCAAAGCCACCGGCCCCTCCCACGCATCGTCAAGCCGACCGATCGCGTCGCATGACCATGCCGCCCGCGTCGCATCGAGGAAAGCGCGGCCCTGCGCGGTCGTTTCGAGGAAACGCTCCTTCGACGGAACGAACGCGCCGGCAAGTTCCGCCACCGCGCGCAAATCGGCCGAGTTGTCATCGGCGCTGGCGCGGTGCGCGTGAGCGAAGAACACCGCGTCGCAGAAGCCGCCGCCCTCGCCCAGCATCACCGCGAGCCATGCCTTGAGCGTGTCGGCATCGCCGACGTCGCCAGCCTCGACCGCCCATTCGATGCCGCTTGAATAAGAGAACGCGCCGACCGGATAGGCCGGCGATAGCCAGGCCATCAGCCGATAGAGCGCCGCAGTTTCCAACCCTACAGCCGCGCGAACGTGCGAACCCAGCTTGCGCTCGATCTTGCGTGGCGCGCGCTTGCGTAGTGACGAGCGCAGCAGCGGCCGCGTGCGGGTTTTAGCCATCGCCGTGGTCATCATGGTGGTGGTGGTGGCCGTGATCGTGACTGTGGCCGTGCTGACCGTAGGCGCCGTGCTCGGGATTGAACGGCGCCTCGATGGGCGACAGGCCAGCGCCCAGTCCGCGCAGCATGTCCTCGATCACATGATCACGGCGGATGCGCAGCCGGTTGCCGACGATCTCGACGTCGATGTGCCGGTTGCCGATATGCCAGGCGAACCGCGCGAGTTGGCGCGCATCGGCGGCCGCGATTTCGACCAGCGGCTCCGGCCGGCCGACGACCCGCACAACGGCGCCGTCGTCCAGCACCAGCCCATCACCGTCATGCAGCGCGGTTGCCTTCGGCAGGTCGAGCAAAAATTTGGTGCCGCGCTCCGCGCGCAGCACGACCCGGCGGCGATGGCGGTCGTGGGCATCGAGGCTGATAGTATCGACAGCACTGGCTTTGTCCCAATGGCCGGCAGCCTTCACGTCCCGCGCGCGCTTCATGCGCAAAACCCATTGTTATTGGCGTTATTGGCGCCATTACTCGCGTCTTTCTAACGCAAGAGCCATGCCGTCCGATAGCGGAATGCATGCGGCAGCCGGTGTTGGCGCTCGCCGCGGACACCGATATGGTGCCGCGGCAAAGGGGGATTTCGGGGCATGACCGTCAGCGGCAAGGCCTATATCGCGGGCGCTTTCGAGCATCCGACCCGGCATGCGCCGGACAAGACGGTGGCGCAGCTGCATGCCGAGGTGGCGCTTGGAGCGCTGGCGGATGCAGGGCTCACGCGCGCCGACGTCGACGGCTATTTCTGCTCGGGAGACGCACCCGGGCCCGGCCCCGCCTCCATGGCGGAATACATGAATCTGAAGCTTCGGCATGCCGATTACACCGAAGTCGGCGGCGCGTCCTACACGCTCCTGGTCGGGCATGCCGCCGAGGCGATTGCTACCGGCAAATGCGACGTGGCGCTGATCACGCTCGCCGGCCGGCCGCGCAGCGAAGGCATGGCAACCGGCACCGCGCCGCGGCCGCGCGATCCGAACCAGCCGGAAGCGCCCTGGGAGGCGTCCTACGCCATCACCACCGCGAATGGTTATGCGATGTGCGCGATGCGGCACATGCACGAATACGGCACCACCAGCGAGCAACTCGCCTGGGTCAAGGTTGCGGCCTCGCATCACGCACAACACAACCCGCACGCGATGTTGCCCGAAGTCGTCACCGTCGAGGAGGTGCTTGCCTCGCCGATGATCGCCGATCCACTGCATCGGCTCGATTGCTGCGTGATCAGCGACGGCGGCGGCGCGCTGGTCATCGTGCGCCCGGAAATCGCGAAGTCGCTCAAGCGCGCGCTGGTCAAGATCATCGGCGTCGGCGAGGCGGTGAAGCATCTCGCGGGCGGCACGTTCGATCTTACGACGTCAGCCGCGGCGCGTTCCGGGCCGATCGCCTTCGCCGAAGCGGGCATCACGCCCGCCGACATCAAATATGCGTCGATCTACGACAGCTTCACCATCACCGTCATCATCCAGATCGAGGATCTGGGCTTTTGCGCCAAGGGCGCGGGCGGAAAATTCGTCGCCGACGGCAATCTGATTTCCGGCACCGGGAAACTTCCCTTCAACACCGACGGCGGCGGATTGTGCAACAATCATCCGGCCAACCGCGGCAGCATGACCAAAGTCATTGAGGCCGTCCGCCAGTTGCGCGGCGAGGCGCATCCGGCGGTCCAGGTGAAAAACTGCGACCTTGCGCTGGCGCACGGCACCGGCTTTCAGCTCGCCACTCGCCACGGCAGCGCCACCGTCATCATGGAGCGGGAGTAAGCCGATGCCGCGCAAGCTCACGCCGCCGGTTTTAACCGCCGAGAGCAAAGCGTTCTTTGACGCTGCGCGCGGCGGCAAATTCGTCATCCCGGTGTGCACCGCGTGCGGCGAGGCGCATTGGTACCCGCGCGCCATCTGCCCGTTTTGCGCAAGCGAGAAGGTGGAATGGCGGCAAGCCTCCGGCCAAGGCACGATCTACACCTTCAGCGTGATGCGCCGGGTCAAGGAGCCTTACGCCATCGCGCATGTAACCCTCGCCGAAGGGCCGACCATGCTCACCAACATTGTCGATTGCGATTTCGACAAGCTCCGCGTCGGCCAAAAAGTCGCGGTGGTGTTCCAGGAAACCGACAACGGCCCGCCGGTGCCGATGTTCAAGCCGGTGTGACATGATCAACAAGATCGTGCAGACCATGGCCGAAGCGATGGCCGGCATCCGCGACGGCGCGGTCGTGCTGATCGGCGGCTTCGGCAGCATCGGCCAGCCGAATGCGCTGATCAACGGACTGATCGAGCAGGGCGCCAAGGATTTGACCGTCGTCGCTAACAATGCCGGCGTCGGCCACACCGGACTGGCGCGGCTGATGGAAGTTGGCCGCGTGCGCAAGATTATCTGCTCGTATCCGCGCACGTCCGACCCCGTCGTGTTCGCCGGACTTTATCGTGCCGGCAAGATCGAGCTTGAGGTCATGCCGCAGGGCACGATGGCCGAACGGATGCGAGCCGCCGGCGCCGGTATTCCGGCCTTCTATACGCCGACCTCGGTCGGCACCAAACTCGGCGAAGGCAAGGAGGTGCGGGAATTCCGCGGCCGCAAATACGTTTTGGAGGAGGCTTTCTTGGGCGACGTGGCCCTGATCGAGGCCTGGCAGGCGGATCGCTGGGGCAATCTGACCTACCGCTCGTCGGCGCGGAATTTCAATCCGGTGATGGCCGCGGCGGCGGCGTTGACCATCGCGCAAGCCCAGCACATTGTGGAACTCGGTGCGCTTGACCCCGAGCACGTCACCACGCCCGGAATTTTCGTCGACCGGGTGGTCCACGTGCCGTACGGCGAACCGGTGGTAACCTGACGGAGAATAAGGTGAGCACGAAAACGGCGGCAAAGACACTGGCGGCGTGCAAACCGTGGACGCGCGAGGAAATCGCCGCGCGCGCCGCACACGACATCCCAGAAGGTTGGTATGTCAATGTCGGCATCGGCATTCCGGTGCTGCTACCGAACTACATCCCGCCGGAGCGCGAAGTGATCATCCAGTCCGAGAACGGCATTCTCGGCATGGGCCCGACGCCGGCGGGCGACAAGATCAACCGCTGGCTGATCAACGCCAGCAAGAAATACGTCACGCTGGTCCCGGGCGGATCCTACGTGCATCACGCCGACAGCTTCGCCATGATCCGCGGCGGCCATCTCGATCTGTGCGTGCTCGGCTCGTTTCAGGTGGCCGAGAACGGCGACTTCGCCAACTGGACGTCCGACAAGGACGACATGCCGTCGGTCGGCGGCGCCATGGACCTCGCTGCCGGCGCCAAGGCGATCTGGCTGTTGATGGACCATACGACCAAAAGCGGCGAGAGCAAGGTCCTGCGCCGCTGCACCTATCCGCTCACCGCGATCGGCGCGGCAAAGCGCGTCTATACCAATCTCGCGGTGCTCGACGTCACCGAGAACGGCTTCGCCGTGCGCGACATGGCGCCCGGCCTTACCTTCGAAGCGTTGCAGGACGTGACCGACGCGAAGCTGCGCCGGGCGAATTAATTAGCCAAACCAGATTACTGCGCTGCCGCTGCGGGCGCCGGCTTGACCGGCGGCTTAGGCTTGTGCGGCTTCTTCGGCGCGTCAGCCGCAGGCTTCGCTTGCAGCTCGGACGGCGGGCTGGCGGCCAACGCCGACGACGACAACGGCGTCCAAGGTTTGCCGTTGGACGCTTTGCCGTCCGCCGCCTTGCCGTTCGACGCTTTACCGTCGGGCGCTTTAGCGTTGCCGGCTTTGCCGTCCGCGGCCTTGCCGTCGGTTTCTTTTTCGTCCGTGTGCTTGGCCGCAGTTTTCGCCGCGACCTTCTTCTTGTGATGCGGCGCGGCTTCCTCGACGGCATCAAGCTTGGCAACTTCAGCCGGCGTGCGCGTCGGTCCCGTATAGACCACGATCGGCGTCACCGCGCCGCCGTCGGAGAGAAGCGCGGCGCCCTTCGGCGTCGGCGCCCTTAAGCTCGACAGCAACGCCGAGAATGCGCCATTATTGTCTCCGCTGGCGTTCTCGCCGCCGGCATCATCGTCTTCATCCTCCGCTGCCGGCTTCTTGCGGTGTTTGCCACACACTTCGTCATGCAGATTGGGCGGCGCGGCGCTGATCGGGGTGAGCGCATCGACCGATCCGAGCGCCGGCGTGAGCCACGCCAGCGGGTTTTGCACGAAACCGCTTTCCAGCAATTCCGCTGCCTTGACCGCGCGTGCGCCGGACGACGGGGCGCCCATCACCACGGCGATCAGTTGCCTGCCGTTGCGGGTAGCGGTGGCGACGAGATTGAAACCCGCCGCGCAGATGAAGCCGGTCTTCATTCCGTCAGCGCCGGGATAGCGGCCGAGCAAGGTGTTGTAGTTGCGGACCACGCGCCGACCGAACTTGATCGCCGGAATGTGCCAGTAGGAATTGTATTCGGGAAAATCGCGGATCAGCGCGCGGGCAAGGATCGCCATGTCGCGCGCCGAGGTGATCTGCTCGTCAGCCGGCAGCCCGTTGGGATTGACGAAGTTCGATTCGCTCATGCCAAGGCGATGCGCGGTCCTGGTCATGTCCTCGGCGAAATTTTCGATCGAGCCGTCGACGCCTTCCGCCAGCAGCACGGCCATGTCGTTGGCCGATTTCACCATCATCATCTTGAGCGCGTTGTCGACCGTCACCTGGGTGCCGACGGCAAAGCCCATCTTGGTCGGCGCCTGCGCCAGCGCGGTGTGCGACACCTTGAATAGAGTATCGAAGGTAATGCGGCCCTGCTTGATCGCCTGCAAGGTGGTGTAGAGCGTCATCAGCTTGGTCACCGACGCCGGGTACCACGGATAGGTCGCATTCTCGGCGCGCAGCACTTTGCCGGAATCCGCTTCGACCAGAATAGTCGCTCCGGCACGGGCCGGCGTCGCGGCGAAGCCTGCGGCAAGGAGAAAAACGAACGCAGCACCAAGCGTCAGCGTCCGGGAAAACTGCAAATGGTACACGTATCGCGGTCCGCTTCGTTGTTCGGGTTCGTTGCCCGGGCTGCGGTCTCGGGCCTGGGCCAAAAACCGGCAAAACGGTCGCGGCGGGTTCACGAAAGGTTCCCAACGCCCGGCAGCCGGACTATCTAAGCCCAAGCAACGCTCGAACGCAAAGCGAAATGCCGGTATCATTAGTCGATATCAAGGCGCATGCCTCCGCACCATCGGCCTAGAAAAGCGACGAAAATTCGGCGAGGAACCGACCATGACCGCCTGCATTGTAGGATGGGCACATACGCCGTTCGGCAGGCTTTCCGGCGAAACCGTCGAAAGCCTGATTGTGAAAGTGGCAACCGAAGCGCTCGCCGACGCGGGCATCGCGGCCAAGGACGTCGACGAGATCCTGCTCGGCCATTTCAACGCCGGCTTCTCGGCCCAGGATTTCACTGCATCGCTGGTGCTGCAAGCTTCGCCCGATCTGCGCTTTAAGCGTGCGACGCGGGTTGAAAACGCCTGCGCCACCGGCTCGGCCGCCGTGCATCAGGGATTGAAGGCAATCGCCGCCGGCTCGGCCCGCATCGTGCTGGTGGTCGGCGTCGAGCAGATGACCGCAACGCCCGCACCTGAAATCGGCCGCAACCTGCTCAAGGCCTCCTATGTGCGCGAAGAAGCTGACATCGAGGGCGGCTTTGCGGGCGTGTTCGGGCAAATCGCCGACCGCTATTTCCAGCGCTGGGGCGACCAGTCGGACGCACTGGCGCAAATCGCCGCCAAAAATCACAAAAACGGCGTCGCCAATCCCTACGCGCAGATCCGCAAGGACCTCGGCTACGACTTCTGCCGGCAGGAGAGTGAAAAGAACCCGCGCGTTGCCGGTCCGCTCAAACGCACCGATTGCTCGCTCGTGTCCGACGGCGCCGCCGCCCTGGTGCTGACCGACGTCGAAACTGCGCTTAAGATGAACAAGGCGATCGTGTTCCGTGCGGCCGCGCATGTGCAGGATTTTCTGCCGATGTCGCGGCGTGACATTCTCAAATTCGAAGGCTGCTCGGTTGCCTGGCAGCGCGCGCTTGCCGAGGCCGCGATCGCGCTGCCCGATCTTTCCTTCGCCGAGGTGCACGACTGCTTCACCATCGCCGAATTGATCGAATACGAGGCGATGGGATTGGCGCCGGAAGGCCAGGGTGCGCGAGTGATCGTCGACGGCACGGTCGCCAAAGACGGCAGACTGCCGATCAATCCATCGGGCGGCCTCAAAGCCAAGGGCCATCCGATCGGCGCCACCGGCGTATCGATGCACGCCATCGCCTCGATGCAACTCAACGGCACGGCCGGCGACATGCAGGTCAAGGATGCGCGGCTCGGCGGCATCTTCAATATGGGCGGCGCCGCCGTCGCCAATTACGTCAGCATCCTGGAACGCCTGCGCTAACCTACCTCTCCGCGCACAGCGGGCGAAGGTGCCGTCGCGCCGAACTGCGCCTGGACGAGCTCGGCAAACAAGCCGGCGCTTCTTACCAGCTCGTCGTATGTCCCGGTCTCGACGATACGTCCGTCGCTGAAAACAAGGATGCGCGTGGCATTGCACATGGTCGCAAGCCGATGCGCAATGACGAATGTGGTGCGCTCCTTCATCACTTCATCGAGCGCGGCAGTGACGCGTGCTTCGGTCAGCGGGTCGAGCGCGCTGGTCGCCTCATCGAGGATGAGGATCGGCGGGTCTTTGAGCAGCGCCCGCGCAATGGCGAGACGCTGGCGCTCGCCGCCGGAAAGCAGCCGGCCGCGCTCACCGATGCGCGCTTGGAGAGCCTCCGGATTGCGGTCGATGAAGTCGAGCGCCTGCGCCCTTCCCGCGGCTTCGCGCATCTCCGCGGCGGTAGCGTCCGGCTTGCCCACCCGCAAATTCTCCGCGATCGAGCGATCGAACAGTAGCGTTTCCTGAAACACGACGCCGATGTTCCGCCGCAGGCCGGTCAGCGTTAGCGCGCGAATGTCCATACCGTCGACGCTGATGACGCCGGCTTGCGGATCAAAGGTGCGATGCAAAAGCGCTAGCGCCGTGGATTTGCCACTGCCGGTCGGTCCAACCAGCGCAACACGGTCGCCGGGCAGCGCTGTGAAGCTCAAGTCGGCGACGGCCGCGCGCTTGCCGTCATAGGAAAATGAAACGTCGTTGAATTCAACCAAGCCGCGCAAGCGGCCCGGATCGACCGCATCCGGCCGGTCGCGCACCGCAGGGACGGTATCGAACACAACGAAAAATTCGGCGAGCCTTGGCGCGTCCATGAACAGCCTGTTGGCGAAGCCGACTACCTGCTCCAGCCTGCCGATCAGGAGCGCCGCGATCGCCATGAAGCTGACAATTTGGCCGACCGACGCAAGGCCAATCAGCTTGAGATAGGTCCCGATCACGAGGATCGTGAGCAAGGTCAGCGTCGTGGCGGTGCGCGTGAGCACCGCAGCCACCGCCCACCACGACAGCACCGGCATTTGCGCGCGCAACAGCGAATCCACGAGACCCTTCAGCGCGGAAACCTCAAGCTCGATGCGGGCGAAACTCTGGACCACGGCGACATTGCCGAGTGCATCGGCGGCAGTCTCGGCCAGATCGGAATAATGCCGCTCCACCGACCGCTGCATCGCCTCGGCGCGGCGCATGACGACCACCGTCAACGCCGTGAACACGATGCAAAGCCCGAGCAACGGCAGCGCCAGCCGCCAATTGATCACGAGCGATGCCGGCAGCAGGACGACAATGAAAACGAACGCCGCGAAATGCTCGCGGAAGAATTGCACCCATAGCCACCAGAGCGTATCGGTGCCGGTGAGCATGATCTTCAATTGCCGGCCCGAATGAGCGCCGGCGTGGTAGGCGAGCGGAAGCTGCAGGACGTGCTCGAAAAAGTCCGCCAGCACCAAGTTGCGCCGGCGGTGCGCCAAGCGGTCGGCGAACCACGCCACCAAAGCCGCGGCAACGATGATGAACAACCCGAAACCGATCCACGCGCCGATGAGCGGGGCTAGCACGTAAGCGGCGGCCCGCGCATTGGCGGGGAGCGCGCCCGACAAAGCATCAACGATATGGCCGAACAGCACCGGCTCGACGAACTGCGCCACCGCCAACGCGATATTGGCAAGCGCGAGCGTTACGGCGACCCAGGCCTCAGCCTTCAGGAGGCCAAGCACCCGAAGATAGATGCGCACAAATGCCATGTTAGGGTGTGATCCAAAGTGCGATCTAAGTTCAAAGAGGGCAAGGCGCGCCGGTCCCCCTATTTTGTCAAGGCGGCCCTGCCGGCTCAAAATCGAGACACAAGATAGGAAGAGGAAACAACCAATGCACGTGCAGCCATATCTGAATTTCGACGGCCGCTGCGACGAGGCGCTGGAGTTCTACAAGAAAGCGATCGCCGCCAAAATCGGCATGGTGATCCGCTGGAAGGACAGCCCGGACAAAAGCCTATGCACGCCGGAAAACGCCGACAAGGTGATGCATTCACAGTTTCAGATCGGCGATACCACCGTGATGGCTTCCGACGGCCGCGGCACCGGCAAGCCGAACTTTGACGGCATGATGCTTTCGATCTCGGCGGCCAGCGAGGCCGAAGCCGATAGGCTATTCGCAGGCCTCGCCGAAGGCGGCCAGATTCAGATGCCGCTTGGCAAGACCTTTTTCTCGCCGCGCTTCGGCATGGTGGCCGATAAATTTGGTGTCGGCTGGATGGTCGTTGTGGCAAACTAGATTTCGTCACCAACGTTGGGGGGAAACGGTGATGAGTGGTGAAGCCGGGGCAACGGATTTCGTGATCTTTCGCGTATTCGATGCGCCGCGCGAGCGGGTATGGCAGGCGCTGACCGACCCAGAGCAGCTGAAGGACTGGTGGCCGCCGAAGACCTACACCATGATCCACGCAAGCATGGACCTGCGGCCCGGCGGCGTCTTTCATACCGGCATGCGCTCGGTCGAGGGCTACAAGCTGTGGGCCAAATTCATCTATCGCGAGGTCGCGCTGCATGAACGCCTGGTCTTCGTCAATTCGTTCTCCAACCAGGCGGGCGAAGTAAAGCGGAATCCCGTCGTCCCGACCTGGCCGTTGCTGACGCTGATCGTCATTGCGCTTGAGGACGAAGCCGACGGCAAGACCAGACTGACCATCACCTGGTCGCCGCACGAGGCGACTGAAATTGAACGCAAGACGTTCGACGCTTCGCATGTCGGCCTGAAGGCCACTTGGAGCGCCGCTTTCGAACAGCTCGCCGCCTATCTGGCCAAGGCCGGTTAAGCGCGCTTAAAAACCAGACGTTCTTTAAGGCCACCGCCGCACGAGCGGGCTTAATCTCCGATAGTCCCCCTTCCCGGTTACGCCGGGCAGGACCAAGATGCCTTCGATGACGAAGGCTAGCCTCAGCCTGCCCCCATTCCGTGCGCCATTCGCGCCGCCGGACGAGGAACTGGCGGCCGAATTTCTTCCCGCCGCCGGCCGTGACGCCGCGGCCGAGCGCCGGATCGACACGCGCGTGCGCAAGCTGGTCGGCGCGATCCGCGCCAGGACCGGCGGCCTTGGCGGCATCGAGGACTTTTTGCACGCGTATTCGCTCTCGACCAGGGAGGGCCTCGCGCTGATGGTGCTGGCCGAAGCGCTGCTGCGCGTGCCCGACGCCGCCACCGCGGACCGCTTGATCGAGGACAAGCTCGCCGCCGGCCGCTGGCGCGACAGCGACCTTGAATCCACCGCGCTGCTGGTTTCCGCTTCCGCCTGGGCGCTGGGCATCGCCGCCCGCATTATCCATCCGGGCGAAACGCCGGAGACGATCCTCGACGACATCGCACGGCGGCTCGGATTGCCAACGTTGCGCACGGCGACGCGGCAGGCCATGCGGCTCATCGGCTCGCACTTCGTGCTCGGCCAGACCATCGACGAAGCGCTCGTGCGGGCGCGCGGCCCTTCCGGCTCTCGTTATTCCTACGACATGCTCGGCGAAGGCGCGCGCAATGCCGCCGACGCCGAGAAATATTTTGCCGCTTACGCCGGCGCGATCGAAGCCATTGGGGCGAGCGCCGGCAACACCGTACTGCCCGCTCGCCCAGGAATTTCGGTCAAGCTTTCGGCGCTGCACCCGCGCTTCGAGGCGATCGCGCGCGAGCGCGTGCTGGCCGAGCTCACGCCGCGCCTGATCGAGCTGGCCCAGTTAGCGAAGGCGCACGACCTGCAATTCACCATCGACGCCGAGGAAACCGACCGGCTGGAATTGTCGCTCGACGTCATCGCCAGCGCACTCGGCGATCATTCACTGCACGGCTGGGAAGGACTCGGCCTTGCGGTGCAAACCTATCAGAAGCGCGCGCCGGCGGTGATCGACTGGGTCGAGCAAGCGGCGGCGGCGATCGGCGGCCGGCTGACCGTGCGGCTGGTCAAGGGCGCCTATTGGGACAGCGAGGTCAAGCGCGCGCAGGAGCGGGGGCTACCCGACTATCCCGTGTTCACGCGCAAGGCGATGACGGACCTCTGTTACATGGCTTGCGTCAGGAAACTCCTCGCCGCGCGCGGGAAACTCTTTCCGCAATTCGCCACCCACAATGCGTTGACCGTCGCCGGCATCATCGAGGATGCCGGCGGCGTCGACGGCTTCGAGTTTCAGCGCCTGCACGGCATGGGCGAAGCGCTATACGACGCGCTCCTCACCGAACTGCCGGAGGCCGCCTGCCGCGTCTATGCGCCGGTGGGCGGCCACCGCGAGCTGCTCGCTTATCTGGTGCGGCGGCTCCTGGAGAACGGGGCCAATTCCTCCTTCGTTTCGGTCGCGGCCGATCCGACCGTGCCGATCGACGAGATTTTGCGCCGCCCGCAAAGCCGGATCGCCGGAGCCGGCGATGCCCGCAATCGCCACATCCCTTTTCCCCGCGATCTTTACCGGCCGGAACGGCAAAACTCGGCCGGAGTCGAATTTGGCAACCGCGCAAGCCTCGATGCGCTGGTCGCTGAAATCCGCGCCGGCACACCCGGCCGAGCGTTGGCCGCGCCTCTCATCGACGGCATTGCGCTTCCCGGCCGCGAGCGGCCGGTGATTTCGCCGATTGACGGGCGTCCGATCGGCGCGGTGCGGGAAAGCGATGAAGCGCTCGCGCGTGCAGCCATGGCCGCGGCTGCGGCCGGTTTCGCTGCCTGGTCGGCGACGCCCACCGAGGAACGCGCCGCGATCCTCGAACGCGCCGCCGGCTTGTTGGAAAAAAATCGCGGGCCGCTGCTGGCACTTCTGCAGATCGAAGGCGGCAAGACGCTGGACGACGCCGTTTCCGAGTTACGCGAGGCGGTCGATTATTGCCGCTATTACGCCGCGGAGGCGCGCCGCGCTCTTGCCGCGCAGCCGATGCCCGGCCCGACCGGCGAGAGCAATGTGCTGCGCTATCGCGGCCGCGGCGCTTTCGTCTGCATAAGCCCATGGAATTTCCCGCTGGCGATTTTCCTCGGTCAGGTCACGGCGGCGCTCGCCGCCGGCAACACGGTGGTGGCGAAGCCCGCGGAGCAGACGCCGCTGATTGCCGCGCAGGCCGTGGCGCTGCTGCACCAGGCGGGCGTGCCGCCTACGGCGCTGCATCTTCTGCCCGGTGGCGGCGAAGTGGGCGCCAATCTGATCGCGGATGCAAACACCGCCGGCGTCGCCTTCACCGGCTCAACCGAGGTCGGCCGCGCGATCAACCGGGCGCTCGCCGGCAAAGACGGGCCGATCGTGCCGCTGATCGCCGAAACCGGCGGCGTCAACGCCATGATCGTCGACGCCACCGCGTTGCCCGAACAGGTGACCGACGACGTCATCGTCTCGGCCTTCCGCTCCGCCGGCCAGCGCTGCTCGGCGTTGCGGCTTCTTTGCCTGCAAGCCGACGTCGCCGATGCCATGCTCGCCATGCTGATCGGCGCGACCAACGAACTCATGATCGGCGATCCGCGCGAGCCGTCGACCCATATAGGCCCGGTGATCGATGAAGAAGCGCGCGCGAAGCTCGAAGGCCCGATTGCGGCCACGCAGCGCGCCGGCCGGCTCATTTACCACTGGGACGGCAACGCGGCGCTGCCCGCGGGCGGCACTTACGTGGTCCCCGCCATCGTCGAGCTCGACCGCGCGTACGATCTGAAGGACGAAGTGTTCGGGCCGGTGCTGCATGTCGTTCGCTGGAGCGCTGATGCGCTTGACGAATTGCTCGACGACATCGCCGCGAACGGGACCGCGCTGACGCTCGGCATCCACTCGCGCATAGACCTGACCGTGCAGCGCATCGCCGCTCGGCTGCCGCACGGCAATGTTTACGTCAATCGCAGCATGATCGGCGCGGTGGTCGGCACGCAGCCGTTCGGCGGCACTTGGCTCTCCGGCACCGGCCCGAAGGCCGGCGGGCCGAATTATCTCCGCCGCTTCGCCGCCGAGCAGGTGGTCACCATCAACACGGCGGCATCCGGCGGCAATGCCGGCCTGCTGGCGCAGGAAGATTAAAAAGCCGGACCGCGGGCCGTTTCATCCGAGCTGTTTAAGAGAATTAACACAATTGCGACGATATCGCGGTATTCTGATTGACGAGATGCCTGATTCGATCAACCGCCTCTATCAAGCGACGCTGGCTTGCCGGCACGACGATCCGTCCACCTCGCGGACGGCGCGGCTCCTTCGCTCCGGCCGCAGCAAGATGGCGAAGAAACTCGCCGAAGAGGCGGTCGAGGTCGTGATCGAACTCGATGCATGGCGACCGCGACTCGGTCGTGAAAGAAAGCGCCGACCTGATCTATCATCTCGTGGTGCTGTGGGTTTCCACCGGCATCCGCCCTGAGGACGTCTGGAAAGAGATGGACCGCCGCGAGCGGCTGCTCGGCATCGCCGAGAAAGTGCCGAAGAAGGTCGCGGACGAAAGCTCGCGCCGCAAGATCGTCATTCTTGAAAACCGCCGGCTGCGCAAGCGGCGCTGATCATCGATCAGGCGCGGCGCTGAGGAATCGCGCCCGAACCGGAAATTTCAGTTCGCGCGTGCAATCCCATCGCCAGCAGCGCCACCCCGCCCATGATCATGTTAATCCCCACCAGGAGCCCCATGGTCCATGAAGAGGTCCCGGGCAGGTCGAAGACGATGACGATTCCGAGGACGATGTCGACGGCGCCGCTGACCAACATCCATGCCCAGCGCCCGGCGAATTGACGCCGATGCTCGAACGCGAACATGATCGACGCGCCGCCTTCGATCAGAAAGAACAGAACCAAAATCAGCCGCAGCGGGCCGGTGCTTTCAAACGGCCAGCCTATCAAGCCACCATACAAATCCCGCGATTTGTGCGCGATCAGCACCACGCCAACAAGAATTGCGAGGAGAGCCGATATCAACGACCACCAGACGCCCGGTGCTCGCCGCGCCCAGTAGGTCGTCGCCAACCCGATGGCTCCGCTGACGAGAAACAGCCAGCCCAGAACGACCGTTAAACTCGCGCTGGCAATCGACGGAATGATAATAGCGAGCAGCCCCAGCGCGATGAGGGCCGGGCCTTCCGCGACAAAGAGAAGCCAATGGTCGTGCAACGACTTCGCGACCCGCTTCGAAACACGACTGGCTGGGTAATTGTTCATTACGAAATCTAATAAGGGCGTCGTTATGCTTCACATTGATTCAGATCAAGCGAAATTGGTCTTTTTGCCCCGATGAAATCTGCCCGCGCGCAATCATCTCCGGAATATCCCGTAAGGCGATTATCTGAATTTCCTTTAGGTCCGAGAGCGCTAAGCATGGCGTTAGTAGTCAAAGGGTCGCGCCATGATTGCCCGGAGGTCAATCCGATCTTATTGCTTGCCCATATCCATCGGCTCCCGGCGTTTTGGCCGGAGTTTCATAGTGGTGCTGGCCGTGCTTGCGCTGATCCCCGCCCTCGAAGGGTCGGATTTGAATGCGCGATCGGGAAGCCAATTAACAGCAGAAACAGTCAACCGCGCCCTTAAGGGTGATCGTCTGCCTTCGTTGCACGCGTTGCCTCTGGCTGCACATCCACGCGACGGAGTTTCCGCCGTAAAATTACCCTACGGCTGCGAACCGCTGGTTAGCTCACTCGTGAGCCGCGAGCTGGCGCATGTTGCGGGACGCTGCGTGTCATAGCCCATCTGATTTGGCCGCTTTTGATTTCAATCAAAGCGCCCATGAACTTCAAGGGGTTTGCGTTGTCGGCCGCGATGGTGTCCGGCGCTTCGGCGCAGGATGTAAATTTGACCGGCCGATGGCAGTGCGTGTCGTGGTGCGTCGGCCAGCTCGGCGGTATCGCCTACATAGCGCAATACGCTTGGGATCTCGCCTTCCAGGCCGGCGTGCCGATGCGGGGATGGATCGATTATCCAGGCCATGTCTGGATCGAGAGGGCCGCCCAGGGCGCATTTTATTCTCCCGACGGGTTCACGCTTCAATTCGAAAACGGGACCGTCTGGCAGCGTGTTCCGTAGGTCCTCCGCCGCGATAGCGCGGATCGGGTAAATTGGACGTTGTGGCGGACTGCCGACGGCGCCGCGCAGCATTTTGTTAGACAATCGTTCTTCCAGCCGCTAACCAACGGCCCATGCTCCGCCGTCTTTATAATTGGTGCATCGACGCCGCCGGCAAGCCGCATGCCGAGTGGGTGTTGGCGCTGGTGTCGTTCTGCGAGAGCTCGTTCTTCCCAATCATTCCCGATGTGATGCTGATCCCGATGGCGCTGGCGCGGCCGGACCGCGCCTGGCGGCTGGCGGCGTTCTGCACGGTTGGATCGGTGGCGGGCGGCGTGCTCGGCTATTTCATCGGCGCCTTGCTCTACGACACGGTCGGGCAATGGCTCATCCATCTTTATGGCTATGGCGGCAAGGTCGAGGCGTTCCGCGCCGCTTACGCGCAATACGGCTCGCTGATCATCCTGCTCAAGGGGCTGACCCCGATCCCGTACAAGATCGTGACCATCACCTCCGGCTTTGCCGGCTACAACCTCGGTTTGTTTATTTTATTCTCGTTCATCACCCGCGGGGCGCGGTTCTTCATCGAGGCGTTCCTGCTCAACCGTTACGGCGAACGCGCGCGCGGCATCATCGAGAAGCGGCTCGGCATGTGGACCGGGCTCGCCGCCCTGGCCATCGTCGTTGGCTTTATTGTCGTGGTGCGCGTATTCTGACGGCACGTCCAGTTCCAAAAACACTGCCACGACGATGATGAAACGTCGAAGCCTTTGCAGTGCTGCCGGCGCGGTGCTCATACTCGCGCTGATGGCGAGCCTGTCCTTAGCCGAGGATCAGCCGGCTCCGGCCGCGGCGCCGCCCGGCGCAGCGGCTTCGCCTGTTCCGCCGCAGCCTCCGCCGCCCGAAAAGCCGGGCTTCCTGCATCAGATGAAAAACTGGTGGGACGACTCGCTCGGCTTTTTCGGCAAAGGAATCGAAAAAACCGGCGACGTCACCAAGGGGGCCGCGGGCGCTGCCGGCGACGTGGTGAAAGGCGCGGTGGAAAGCACCAAGAACGCGGCGACCACGATCGTGAAACTGCCGGGCACGCGCATGATCGACGTGCGCGAGCATTGTGAGAAAGCGCCGAACGGCGCGCCCGATTGCGCAACCGCGGCCGCCAATGCCTGCCGCGCCAAGGGCTTTGGCGGCGGCAAGCCGCTCGATGTCCGCACCGAGGAGAAATGCGACGCCGCCACACTAGCGAGCGGTCAGCCCCCGGAACAGCGCAATTGTCCGATCGAGACCACCGTCACCCGCGCTATCTGTCAATAATTCAGCAATAGGGTTTGCCGGCCATGATGTCGAAAGAGGACCGCAACAAGGCCGCGGATATTCTCATGGCCGCCGAAAAGACGCGCAAGCAGGCGGTGCAACTGTCCAAGACCTGGCCCGACATCACCATGGAGGACGCCTACGCGATCTCGACCGAGGTCGCCAACCGCAAGATCGCGGCCGGCGCCAGGCTGATCGGCCACAAGGTCGGGCTGACGTCGAAAGCGATGCAGCGGTCCTCGCAGATCGACGAGCCGGATTACGGCCATCTGCTCGACACCATGATGATCGCTGACGGCGCCCGCGTGCCGCACGAGAATTTCTGCCTGCCGCGGGTCGAGATCGAGCTTGCTTTCATCCTCGGCAAGGAACTGCGCGGCCCCGGAATCGGGCTCACCGACGTGCTGCGCGCGACCGAATACGTCGTGCCGGCGATCGAGGTGGTCGACGCGCGGCTGCAGGACCCGCGCAAGATTTTTGATACCGTCTCCGACAATGGCGCCGCCGCCGGCATTGTCGTCGGCGGCCGCCCGGTCAAGCCGCTGGAGGTCGACCCGCGCTGGGTCGGGGGCATCATGTATCGCAATTCGGAGATCGAGGAGACCGGCGTCGCCGCCGGCGTGCTCGGCCATCCGGCGCTCGGCGTCGCCTGGCTCGCCAACAAGCTCGGCACGCACGGCGTCCCGCTCGAACCCGGCCATATCGTGCTGGCCGGCTCGTTCACCCGCGTGGTGTTCGCGCGCAAGGGCGACACATTGCACGCCGATTTCGGCTCGCTCGGCGGCATCGCGCTGCAATTTATTTAGCTGTTATTCCGGTGCGCCACGAAGTGGCGAACCCGGAATCCATATTCGCCAGCGGTGGTTATGGATTCCGGGTTCCTCGCTTCGCTCGACCCCGGAATGACGAGGAAGCCGCGTTGAACTTGCCCCCCTGTCGGCTTAGATTAGATGCGTTCCGAGGGGAGCTCCCAAGCGGGAGCTGAGAAACGCTGTCGCGGAAACCCTTTGAACCTGATCCGGGTCATGCCGGCGAAGGGACAGGAATATCATGCAACCGGCCGTTTTCATCGCCAAGCTGATTGGGCCGACCTTCGTCGCGATCGGCGTTGGCATCCTCCTCAACGGGCAGTTCTACGATGCGGTGATGGTCGAGGCGCTGCACAGCCCGACCCTGATCTACTTTTACGGATTGATGGCGCTCGTCACCGGGCTTGCCATGCTCGCGGTCTATCGGGCCTGGACACGGGACTGGCGCGTCATCGTCACCATCCTCGGTTGGCTCATCGTGATCGGCGGCGTCCTGCGCATCGTGTTGCCCGACCTCATCGCGACAATCGGAACCAACATCTATAGTGGAACGCCGGCGTTGCAGATCGTTGCCGTGATCGTTCTCGTGCTCGGCGGCTTCCTCAGCTTCAAGGGCTATTGGTCGCGCCCATAAGGAGAGATCGACATGCAGCCCGTCGTCTTCATTGCCCAACTCGTCGGCCCGCTGTTCGCCGTCATCGGCGTCGGCATTCTGCTGAACCAGAAGCTCTATACCGACATGATCGGCCAGGCCGTGCTCGTGCCGGTCATGATCTACCTGTTTGGAGTAATGGCGCTTCTCGCCGGACTTGCCATCCTCAACGCGCACCGGGCCTGGACCGCGGACTGGCGGGTCATCATCACCCTCCTCGGCTTGCTCATGGTGATCGCCGGCTTCGTCCGTATCGTGCTGCCCGGCATCGCCGCGGTGCTCGCGATCTCGTTCTATTCCGGGTCCGGCGGCATGGCGATCGTGGGCATCATCGTCCTCGTCATCGGCGTGTATCTCAGTTTCGAGGGCTACCGCCGGAGCGCATGATCATGCGCAAGAAATTTGGAGTACGAAAATGAACAAGCAATTGGCGCAATCCGATCTCGCCACGCCGAAAGTCACCACCGGCCCGATCGCCGGCTCGCGCAAGGTTTACGCGCGGCCTGATGCTGCGCCCGAGCTGAAGGTGCCGCTGCGCGAGATCGTGCTCGATGCCTCTTCGGGCGAGCCGCCTTTCCCGGTCTACGATCCGTCCGGCCCCTACACCGATCCCGACATGACACTCGACGTGGAGAAGGGACTGCCGCGCACGCGCCTCAACTGGGTAAAAGAGCGCGGCGGCGTCGAGGAATACGAAGGCCGCCCGATCAAGCCGGTGGATAACGGCAACGTCACCGGCAAGCATCTCGCCCGCAATTTCCCCAACACGCCGAAGCCGCTGCGCGGGCTCGCCGGCCAGCCGATCACCCAACTGGAATGGGCGCGGGCGGGCGTGATCACCAAGGAAATGATCTACATCGCCGAGCGCGAAAATCTCGGCCGCAAAAAGATGCTCGACGTCGCGCAGGCCGCGCATGACGATGGGGAAAGTTTTGGAGCGTCAGTGCCGCTCTACGTCACCCCGGAATTCGTGCGCTCGGAAGTGGCGCGTGGTCGGGCGATTATTCCCGCCAACATCAATCACGCCGAACTCGAGCCGATGATCATCGGCCGGAACTTCCTCACCAAGATCAACGCCAACATCGGCAACTCCGCCGTCACTTCATCCGTGGAAGAAGAAGTGGAAAAGATGGTGTGGGCGATCCGCTGGGGCGCCGACACGGTGATGGACCTCTCGACCGGGCGGAACATCCACAACACCCGCGAATGGATCCTGCGCAATGCGCCGGTGCCGATCGGCACGGTGCCGATTTATCAAGCCTTGGAGAAAGTGGACGGCGATCCGGTCAAGCTCGACTGGGAGTGCTACAAGGACACGCTGATCGAGCAGGCCGAGCAGGGCGTGGATTATTTCACCATCCATGCTGGCGTGAGGCTCGGCTACATCCACCTCACCGCCGACCGTGTTACCGGCATCGTCTCGCGCGGCGGCTCGATCATGGCCAAGTGGTGCCTGGCGCATCACAAGGAGAGCTTCCTCTACGAGCGGTTCGACGAGATTTGCGACCTGATGCGCAAATACGACGTGTCGTTCTCCTTGGGCGACGGCCTGCGCCCCGGCTCGATCCGCGATGCCAACGACCGCGCGCAATTCGCCGAGCTGGAGACCTTGGGCGAGCTGACCAAAATCGCCTGGGCGAAAGGCTGCCAGGTGATGATCGAAGGCCCCGGCCACGTGCCGCTGCACAAGATCAAGATCAATGTAGACAAGCAGCTCAAGGAATGCGGCGAGGCGCCGTTCTATACGTTAGGCCCGCTGGTGACCGACATCGCGCCGGCCTACGACCACATCACCTCGGCGATCGGGGCGGCGATGATCGGCTGGTTCGGCACCGCCATGCTCTGTTACGTCACGCCGAAGGAGCATCTCGGGCTGCCTGACCGCAACGACGTGAAAGACGGCGTGATCGCCTACAAGATCGCCGCGCACGCCGCCGATCTCGCCAAGGGCCATCCGGCGGCGCAATTGCGCGACGACGCGCTCTCCCGCGCCCGCTTCGAGTTCCGCTGGGTCGACCAGTTCAACCTGTCGCTCGACCCCGACACCGCGCGGAGCTACCACGACGAGACCTTGCCGAAGGAAGCGCACAAGGTGGCGCATTTCTGCTCCATGTGCGGGCCGAAATTCTGCTCGATGAAGATCACCCAGGACGTGCGTGACTACGCGGCGACGCTGAATGACAAAGAGCAAGGCATGGCCGACATGTCGAAGAAGTTCATCGACATGGGTGCGCAGGTGTATGTCGAGGCGGGCAAGGCGAAGGAGAGTAATAAGGCATTGTGATTCTCATCTTGAGGTGGCCGCGAAGCGGCCTCGAAGGATGCGCAGAGCGCCTGTCCGTCGTGGTGCACGGGGCGACAGCCCAGCATCCGTCGACCTCCCCCTCCAGGGGGAGGTGAAGAGAAAAGTCGTGCCGCTGTTTGACATTGTTGATCGGAAACGTCGAAGCATGCCCGATGGGCAGTGATCGCGATTGCGCGCTGCTCGTCTATTTTTTTTGGTTGAGCTATCTTGTTCATGCAACCGATGGGAAGAGCGTGATGATGAAGCGGGCGATGTGCGCGGCCATCGCTTTGTGCGTTGCCTCCAGTGCGAACGCTGCAACTTTACGGCTCAAAAACTACATAGCGCCTGAGGTGAAAAGCAACGCATCTTAAATGCCATATATTTAGACGGGACGGCCTTATCGCTTTCAACGTCGTTCTTGCCCGCAACGGCGGGGCACCATCGTTTTGCCTGCCGCCGACGTTGGCGCTTACACCCGATCAAGCGCGGGGAACGAACATTTTGATGCGGGAAGCAAAGAGCCATCCGTATCCCGATGACATGATCGTATCGATTGTGCTTCTCCCCGCGGGCGGGGGGAAGATTGGGATGAGGGGGCTTTGCCGACAAGCTCAAACTCGTGGCTGAACCCCCTCGCCCGGAACGCTAACGCGATCCGACCTCTCCCCGCGCAGCGGGGAGAGGTAAGTCCCACCACCCCGCCTTTAGCTTGAGCGGCAGTAAAATCAGCGCCGGACGGGCGTAACTTTCGCGGGTTTCGCGCGTTGTATGAGGCCGGCGACCGGATTCTCGGCGCATCGGCGTTATCGATTTAAGGATTTGGAGACACGGCCATGCATCTGTCGAATGAAAGTCTTCTGGTCATCGTGCTGGTCGGCCTGGTGGCCGGCTGGCTGGCCGGCACTATCGTCCGCGGGGCCGGGTTCGGCCTGGTCGGCGATCTTATCATCGGCGTCGTCGGTGCATTCATCGGCGACTGGCTGCTGCCGCAACTTGGCCTTCATCTCGGCACCGGAATTGTCCCCGCGATCATCAACGCCACCATCGGCGCCGTGTTGCTGCTGCTGGTGATCCGGCTGCTGCGCGGCTTTGGCGGTTATGGCGGCGGCTGGAGCTACGGCGGCGGCTTCGGCCGGCGCCGCTGGTGGTAGCAAAAGTGCAGCCGCTTACTTCACCGTGATGACCAGGCCGTTGAGGTCCGCGCTGACGATCGCGCCGACCGAACTGCCGGTCAGCGTCAGGACCGCGCCATGCTGGTTGGTGAGCACGATCGCTTGCGCGCCCACCCCAACGGCCGCGCCGACATTGCCTGCGGCATAGACGCCGGAGACGTCCGACGCGCGGGTGATGTGGCTTACGGTGCCGCGAAAGCGCGTCTCGGACGCGCCGAAGGTGAAGCCGTAGCTCAGGCCGCCGATGCCGAGTGCGTATCGTCTGCCCTGGAACGTGAGCGTGCCCGACCCGGCCGAGCCGCCGATGACAAAGCCCGCCTTGACGACGCTGAAGCGGATGCCGCCCTCGTCGGCGTAGGCGGCGGACATGAAGGCGGCGCCGGCCAAGGCCGGCAATGCGACCACAAATGCAAAGACGCTTGCACGAAGCGCGGACAAAACGGGCATGGCGGCTGCTCCCGGATGCGTTTAGAGGATGCGAATTGGCTTTCGCAACCCGCACCATACCGCGCGGGCGGCCGCTCGACGAATTTTCCGGCAAGCGCAGCCCGGATGAAGCCAACGGGTGCCGCCATGGCGAAAGAAACGCCATGGCGCGAATCTGTCACGCGTTCTTCGCGCTTCGCCGCTGTGATACACTGGCCCAAACCGGGAGCCGGAACAATGAGCGAGCGCGCATTGGCCTTTGTCGAAGAATGGGTGTCCGGCCACGTCCGCGCCGAAGACAAGTCGGGCGGCGAACAGGCGCGCGCCAAGGCGCTCGCCGATCGCTGTCTCGCCGATGCGGGCAAACAGGGCATCACCGCGAACGAGATCGGCGAGGCGATCGACGACCTCACCGCATTCATGGTGGGCGCGATCGAGGAGGCCGCGGAGCGCAAGGTCCACGCCGGGCAGGCCGGAGACGTCAAGCCAGTGCCAAGCCTGGTGGATGCGGAGGGCGTGGAAAACGCCGAGGCAGATGCCCTCGAAGACGAGGACGACGAGGGGCACTGAGTCTTCTCATCTGCCAGCGCAGCAGCGGCTGCGCGCTATTTCCAGGTCCACAATTTCCAGTCGCCGGTGACGCAATCCGGGCAGGCGGTGTGCCATTTGCCGCCGCGCTGCTGGCGCGCGTGCCAGCCCTTTTCCTTGGCGGCGGCCCACAACGCGTTGACATCCGGCGGGCTGCCGGTTTTGTCGTCAAGCTCAAACCGCGCGCCGCAGACGTCGCACGCGAAGGCCAGCTTGCCGCTTTGCTTGTCGATGGTCATAACGCGACTTTTCGGTTCACGCAGGCACGGCCCGCATCATGGGCTGCCGGATCAAGCCCGGCAATGACGAACGCCGTCATTGCGGAGCCCGGATGAAGCGCAGCGAAATCCGGGGTAACCGTTGCCGCACAATCCCCGCATTGCGCTTCGCTCCATGCGGGCCACTTGTTGGCGCCGCGCCTTAACCCACCATCGCGACCTTGCCGGTGGCGAGCTGATAAATGCCGCCGGCGACGCGGAGCTTCTTTGCTTCGACCGCGGCGCTAAGGATCGGCGTCGCGGCCGATAGAGTCGCCACCGTGCGCACGACGTTGCGCTTGATCGCGTTGGCGAGCGTGTCGCCTGCCTCGCCGAGCACGTCCTTCACCGCCGGCGCGAGCGCATCGACCAGCGACGGCAGGTGGCCCGGCAAAGTGGTGTTGTCCTTGAGCGACTTGATGGTGGCGTCGACCGCGCCGCAGGAATCGTGGCCGAGCACCAGGATCAGCGGCACCGACAGCACGTTCACGGCGTATTCGAAGCTGGCGATGCTTTCGGCGTTGGCGAAATTGCCGGCAACGCGGCAGACGAACAAATCGCCGCGGCCGGAATCGAAGCAAAATTCAGGCGCGATGCGCGAATCCGCGCAGGAGAGAATGGCGGCGTAGGGGTTCTGGCCGCGCGTCAGCGGTTCGCGCTCGTGCTTGAAGTCATGGCGTTTGGAAACACCCTGGACGTAGCGCGCATTTCCTTCCATCAGCCGCGCGAGCGAGGCATCGGGCGAGACGACGTTCTCCGGCTCGGGCGGCGCTTTGGCCTTAGCCCAAACGGGAGCGGACCAGGCGAGAGCCGCGGCCGCGCCGGCGGAGGCGGTCAGAAGGAAACGGCGGCGGTCGAAATCCGCGTCATGCTCGGCATTCACGTCCCTGCATCGCTGGCACATGCGCAACCTCCCGGTGGCTTTCTTGCCGGCACTTTAGCCCGGATTGCGCGCCCGGGTCTTGCCGGGCGCGACCGAGCGTAAATTCCGGATTAATCGCGGCTCGCGTCGCGGCCGACCCCGGATTTCGCTGACGCTGCATCCGGGCTACAAACGACGGCAGCGCACGGCCTGAATTCAAAAGCCGGCGCCACAGGGGGGCTGCATATGACACCTGAACTCACGCTGCTGATCTGGTCCGCCATTCTCGCCTTCGTGCAGATGCTCGTCGCCGTCTCCGGCGCGCAGCTGCAAGTCGGCTTGATGCCGCTCGTTGGCAATCGCGAGAACCTGCCGCCGATCACCGGCTGGGCCGGGCGCGCGCGCCGCGCCCAGCTCAACATGCTCGAATATCTCGTGCTGTTCGCCATCCTAGTGCTGGTGGCGCAGATCGCCGGCAAGACCAACGCGATGACTTTGCTCGGCTGCCAGCTGTTTTTCTGGGGCCGCCTCGCCTATGCGGTCGTTTATGTCGCCGGCGTGCCGTGGCTGCGGACGGCCCTCTGGCTCGTCGCGGTGATCGGGCTGGTGCTGATCCTGCGGCAGCTGTGACGCGGCGCGGATAAAGCTGCGCGGATCGAAGGCTACGCGCCGCCGCGCAGCCGCACGGCGTCGGCGACGATCCGGTTGTGGTCGAAGGCAAGCTTAAGCTCGCGCCAGTCGGCGCGAAACTCGGCGCTGGCGGCATCGTCGCCGGCCGTCGGCGATTGCGTACCGACGTCGACCAGATAAGCGACGCTGATGGTGTGGCCGCGCGGATCGCGATCGGGCTTCGAATAAACACCGACGAGACGCAGCGCCCGCGCGCGCAGGCCGGTTTCCTCGTGCAGTTCCCGGCTGGCCGCGGCCTCGGTCTCCTCGCCGTATTCGACGAAGCCGCCCGGCAGGGCGAACTGGCCCTCAAACGGCGGGTGGCGCCGGCGGATCAGCAACAGCCGATCGTGCGCGTCGAACACGACGCAATCGGCGGCGACCGCCGGATTCTTGTATGACATTCTGCGCGCGTCCCCTGCGGCCGGTTTTTACTTATGTTATCACGGCGCGGATCGCGCTAGACTTGCCTTCACCCTCTTTGGCACACGACCGGGACACAGCATGAGCAACGGCAGTACACTTTCGCTCCCCGAACTCGAAGACCGTATCGCCATTACGCGCGACAACATCCGCCAGCTGATCGAGCAAGCAGCCGCGCAGTCGGGCGCCGAGGATGAAGACCGCAATGCCGACCGGATCGCGCAGCAACAGGCCGAGCTCGACCGGCTGAACAAACAGCGCGACGCTTTGCTGGAGAAGAAGTAACCGTTATTCCCCGACCGGCATTGGCGGGCGCGGCGGTGTGCTGGTGGCGCCCGAAACCGGGCGCAGCATTTCGGGGATCTTCTTGAGCGCCGCGAAGATACCCTTGTCCTCGGGCTGCGCACTGGCCTGAGCCGGAGCTTCGGCGGCGGCTGGCGCCGCGTCAACGGTCGCCACCGGCTGCGATTTGATCTCGACCGTGCCAAGCGGCGGCGCAACGGCAACAGCCGCCGGGGCGGAAGGTGGATTGATCGCCAGGGGCCGGGCAGCCGGGACCGCGGCGACATCAGGCGCGGCGGCGGCAGGAGCCGGCGGCACCGTCACAGCGGCGGGCGCCGGCGGGGCACTCTCGATCGGCGCGGCGGGTTCGGGTAGCGAGCGGCGATTGGCGTCGACCTTGGCCAACGCGGCACGCACCTGCTCTTCGACCGAGGCGGTGTCATCCTTGTCAGCCGGCTTGGCCTCGGGCTGGCGCGGCTTTGCTTCAATCGCCGCGGCCTCCGGCGCGCGCTTGCGCGCGGGCGGGACGGCAGCCTCCTTGGCCGGAGCGGCTTCGGGCTTTGCCACCTCAGTCTTGGCCGCAGACGGCTGGATGTTGGCCTCAACCGCAACCGGCACCGCCGGCACGACGCGGGCGCTTTTCGGCACCGCCGTCACCGCCGGCTCCATCTGCACGGTGGCGGGAATGGCGGCCGGTGTGCGGGGCGCGGCCCAGAAACCGCCGAGATGGGCGATCAGATAGCCGGTGATCGCGGTGGCGACGCCGGCGCCGATCACCTCGACGAACTTTATGGTGAAACGCGAAAAGAAGGAACCTTGGTTCGCCACGGCCATCCCCGGAAAGTCTCGCATATCGCCCCGTTCCGCCGCCTGATTCAACCGGCAGTATCTGGCGAAATTGAGATAGCCCGGTTCCCGTAAATAGAAGGTATCACCGAGCGCCGATCAGAGCGTTAAGCATTGGCCCCCATCACACATACTTCGGATCCCGGTCGAGCAGCTCGATCGATACGCCCTGCGGCCCGCGCAGAAAGCAGACCCGCACGCCCGGCCGGATAGTGGTCGGCTCGCGGGTGAACTCGACGCCCTTGGCCTTGAGCGAAGCCGCCACCGCGTCGATGTTGCTGACCGAAAGCCCGAAATGGTCCAGCCCCTGATAGGGCGACACCGGCGGCGGACTGACCTTGTCGCTGGCGCCGACCGGGAAGATGAACACATCGGCACCGCCCAGCTTCAGATCGATGCGCGGCTTGCCGGCGACCGTTGAGCGGATCACTTGCGCGCCCAGCGTGCGCTCGAACCACGCCGCGGTCGCCTCCGGGTCGGGGCTTCGCAGATGGATGTGGTCCCATTTGTAATTCGGCACGTCGCTCGGCATCGGCAAAATTCCTCTCGATTGTGTACGTGCGGTGCGCTATTTTTTGCTCGCCGCCTTGCGCAACGCCTCGTTGATGCGGTCCTGCCAGCCCGGGCCGTCTTCCTGAAAAAAGTCGAGCACGTCGCGGTCGATGCGCAGCGACACCATTTCTCTCACGCCCGGAATCGATTGCGGCTTGGACGGACCTTCAATCGGTTTGGTGGTGACGGCTTTGAATGCCTTCTCGGCGGCGGTGCGGGTATCGGGTGGGCGGCGGACCATGCTTCCTCTCCCTGACTTTCAAACACAGCGTAATTTTTTGCTGCTGGCACGTAAAGGCGGTGACCCTCGTCGCTTGCCGCCCGCCCGTGCTACGTTTGCGCGCCTCCGCCGCAAGCGCCGTCGTGTAACCCGAGAGTGCCATGAGCGATCTGCCAGCAGCCTCCGCGCGCCGCATTACCGTGCGGGCATTATTGCTCGGCGAGCGGATCGAGACCGCCGGCCTCGAACGCAGCGACGTGCTGTCGAAAGTGCCGCTAGCGTTTCGCGCCGGCGAGAACGAAGTCGTCGCGCTGTTCCGCTACGGCGTCGCGGTCATGGTCGGCATGTCGCCACTGGAAGAAGAAGAGGTCATCGCCCGCCTGGACGGTCGCATCGTCAGCCCGCTCACAATACGCGAAGAAGAGACCGTGCAAATCGAGGTGGCGCCGGACAAGGACGATCAGGTCGCGCCGTCGGGAATTATCGTGGTGAAGGCGCTGACCGCCGAACATACCTTGCTGATCGCCGACGCACTCGCCACCAGCGTCATCCTCGCGCACGACGAAAAAAGCGTGGCCGCAGTTTTCGACGTGATCCAGCCGATCGCGCGCGAGCTTGCCGAGTACGGCCGGCCGCCGGGCGGCCGCCGCGCCATCCTCAAGCACATCGGCAATGCGCTGCTGGTGCAACATCGCGTGTCGGGTCTGGTCGCGGTGGCGGAAAAGCCCGACGTGCTGTGGGAGCGCGCCGATCTGGAGCGTTTTTACGCGCGGCTCGAAGACGAATACGAGTTGAAAGAGCGCGCCGACGTGCTGACCCGCAAGCTGACCGTGATCTCGGATTCCGCCAAGGCGTTTGCCGATATCATCGACACCGAGCGATCGGCGCGGCTCGAACTGATCATTGTCGTGCTCATCGTCGTGGAGATCGCGATTGGCGGACTGCAATTGCTGGTTCATTAATCTGCGCCCAACGCAGAAATCGGGTGGGTTTTTGCCTCTGCACGGCACATTTTCCTCCTCCAGGAACAGGAGGATATCATGCATTTCCGGATTCGCGGTCTGCCGGCCGAGCACTTCGCGCCGCTGTTTGCGCTCTCGGACGACGAGCTGAAGAAACACGGCGCGGTGCGGCGCATTGCCGACGGGCCGCACCCTTGCCGCGTCAGCCTCAGCGATGCCAGACCCGGCGACGAGCTCATCCTGGTCAACTACGAACACCACCCGGCCGCCTCGCCCTATCGTATGCGGTTTGCGATCTATGTTCGTCCCGGAGAGGAGACGTTCGACGCGGTCGACGCCGTGCCAGAGCAATTGCGGACGCGCACCCTCGCGGTGCGCGCCTTCGATGCCGACGCCATGATGCTCGCTTGCGAGGTGGTCGAAGGCGCAAAATTGAAGGAGGCGATCGGGCGGCAACTGGCCGATCCGCGCGCTGTCTATCTGCATGTGCACTTCGCCGCGCCCGGTTGCTACGCCGCCCGCGTCGAACGGGCGTAAAATAGCGCGGGCGAAGCTGCGCTAACCCAGTGCCGCCAGCGAATGCCCGGTGTAGGCGTAAAGCAGAATGCCGCAGGCAATGAACAAGGCCATCAGCAGCAGCGGCGTGAAGAATTTCCCGTCATTCCTGCGATCGAGGTCGTATCGGTCTGGCATGATGCGCACCTCTGCCTTCTTTATTGTGCCAACCGAGGCGGCCGGCCAAGGTTCCCGGAGGAACCCTCGCTTCGCGGCGCGGATTTAGGCTAAAGTCGCGGGCGAGGAGCTGACCGATGGCACACGTCACCTACAAGATCGTCCGTCACGACGACGGCTGGGCCTACACCGTGAGCGGCGTTTTCTCCGAAAGCTTTCCCACCCATGCGCAAGCGCTCGGGGCGGCGCGGCGCGCCGCCGCCGAACAACGTGCGCCGGGGCAGACGGAAACGATCGAATACGAGGACGAGAACGGCAACTGGCACACCGAACGCGCCCTCGGCACCGACCGGCCCGAAACCGACGTCAAGGATGACGGCTAGACCGGGTTGCGGAAATAGTGGCAGCGATACGGGCCGATGACGAAGTCGCGGTAGCACTTCACGACGCCGTGGCGGGTCCGCCGCTCGTCATATTGCGCTTTCTGGATCGTTGAGGTGGCGGCGGCTTCCTTCAAGGCCGGCGCGCTCGCCGGGACCGCAACGGCGGTCTGACTGAAAGCAAGCCCAATTCCTGCGGCCAAACTTACGGCAAGCAACGTCTTCCGCATTGGATTCCTCCTCGTTTGCATGGAAAACCCCCACCAGCAAACTACCGCGACCGGAAAAAGTTCCACAAGGTTCCCCAATCCATTGGGTAGTTGTTATCCCGTCGGTTTGGGAGCGGCTTTTGACGGCGCGCAAACAAACCCACCGGTCAAAACGGCGCGTCGAGAATGTCGTCTTGCTCGATGGTCAGGCCGAGCGTCGGATCCATCTCGATGATTATGCCATTGGCGAGCAGGGAATCGCCGGAGCTAATCGCCATCGGCGCTTGCGGTGGCGGAGAGACGATATCGCGGTAGTTCTTCAGCGCCAGATCATCGCCGACGAACGCGCATTTGCAAAGATCGGGATCGGCATACACATAGTATCGTCGGCCGTCCTTGCTGCGCGAGACGAACGCACGCGGCGGCAGCAACCGCAGGTGCTCGATCTGTGCCGGCGTGTTCGCCGGACGATAACGAAGCCGACGTCTTCGAGCTTCATTTCGGTAGCTTCCTGCGCTTCCTGCGCTTCCTGCGCGCAGGCGCCGCCTCCCAGCAGACCGAAAGCCAGCGACGCAAACATCCGCCCCGCTTCCAAATTCATCGCCTTCCTCACGGCTGCGGCCCGCTGTTGCGCACTTTGCTGAAATGATTGGCCATCAATGCCGCCGTGACCAGCATTCCGAGCATAGTGGCGGCGGAATCTCCAAGCGGGGGCGGCAGCGGCGGAATGAAGATGCGAAGGAGCACAAGCCCGACCAGAAATTGAACCAGCCCCAAACGACATTGACCAGCGCCGAGGATTCGCCGACGCCGTGAGGCGAAGCGAACGGCGTCTGAAATTTGTTGCCGCAAATCCCTTGCACGAAATGCGGCACACCGTTGGCGATAAACGCCCCGGCGAAGAAATGCGCGAGATAGTCATACCACGGCAGCATGCGACGATCTTTGTTGCTCCAAGCCTATCAAAGCGCGCTACCGGCAAGTCTTGCAAGCGGAAGGCCTTTGACGCCTCATGACGGCGGCGCCGGCTGCCGGTGATAGAGGCCGGCCAGCAGCACGGCGAGAATGCCGGTGAGGAAAATGCCATCGAAGGTGCCGGCGCCGCCGATCGAGGCGACCGGCGCGCCCAATCCGGCGACCTTATCGAGATTGGTCAGGTCGGCGCCGATCAGCGTGCCCATGCTGCCGGCGATGTAAGCAAGCGGCGCGGCATTTTCGCGGGACAGCACGAGCGCAACGATTGCGGTTGCCAGCGCCGGCAGGAACACCGGGATGGCGATGCCCAATCCGGGCACCGGATTGGCGAGCCAGTGCAAAATGAGCGCAACCGCCACGGTAGCTATCGCGCCGTTGATCCACAAGCCGCGGATGGCCAGGAGATAAAAAGACATCGCGGTCGGGATGACCGCGCCGCCGACATTGATGGCGATCACCGTGCCCGACAGGCCCTCATCCGGCGGCACGGTGTATTGCATGCCGAAGAAGCTGGCGACGGTGTCGGATTGCAGCGGCTCATGCGGCAACACGGCGATCGGAATGTTGAAGTAACTGCCAACCAAGGTACCGATCAGGAGCCACATGGCGGCCGACGAGCTGATGCCGAGAACTCAGGTAAGCGACGCGCAGCGCCCGCAGCACCAGCATGACGACGAACAGGACAACGAACAGGCCGACCAGAATGGAAAAAAAGCCCGGCACCAGCGGCAAATAATGAAATTGGCTCATATGCATTGGCGCATCTCCGAAAAATAGCTAAGCAGCAGACCCTGACGCCGCCATGAACGCGGGCGGCGCGAGCGGAGTGACTATGACCGAAGTCGCGCCGGGGCGCGAGGATCTGCCGCCGCGCTGGGTGCCGGCGGTATTGTCCTTCGTCGCCGGCTATGTCGACGTCTACACCTTTCTCGCGCTGTTCGGGTTGTTCGTCGCGCAGGTGACCGGCAGCTTCGTCACCGCCGGCGCCGAATTGGTCACGCACGACACCGGCATTACCGGCAAGGCCGTTGCCATCTTCGCCTTTCTGGTTGCGGCGGCTCTCACCGCCGGGCTGATCGGGCTGCTACGCAACCACAGCCGCGACGCCCTGCCCTGGATGCTGGCGTTCGAGACTATGCTGCTTGCCGCATTTGCCATCATGTTGCTCGCCGGCCGCCCGCTCAGCGGCGTCGGCGACTGGCGCGGCATCGTCGCCGGCGTGTTCGGCGCCATGGCGATGGGCACGCAAAGCGTAGTCGTGCGCCTGCTCATGCGCGGCATTCCGCAGACCAACGTGATGACCGGAAACATGACGCAGCTCGGCATCGAGACCACCCAACTCGTCATTGCCTGGCGGCGGCATGCGCGAAATCCGAACGATCGCGACCACGCCCACGAATTCGTCAGCGTGCGCGGGCGGCTTGCCGTAGTCCTGGCCATCGCCATCGGATTCATTCTCGGCGCCGGCTGCGGCGCGGTCGCCTACGCCAAAACCGGCCTGCCCGGAGCGCCACTGGCGGTCGCGCTCGTCGGTGCGCTCACGCTGTGGTCCATTTGGCGGCGGCGGCACGAATGAATATGGTGCCCGTCAATTGATCATGGAGTAGGCAATGGCGGAACGTCCCGAAGCGATTGTTGCAGGCAAGAAGCGCCCCTTTACCGGCGCGGAGTTTCTCGAATCGCTGCGCGATGGGCGCGAGGTTTATATTTACGGCGAGCGGGTGAAGGACGTCACCGCGCATCCGGCGTTTCGCAATGCGGCGGCGTCGGTCGCGCTTCTCTACGATGCGCTGCACGACAAGGCGCAACAGGATATTCTCACCGCGCCGACCGATACCGGCTCGGGCGGCTACACCATGAAGTTCTTCAAGGCAGCGCACTCGGCCGCTGAGGTGGTGGCGCAACGCGACGCCATCGCCGCCTGGGCGCGCCTCAGTTACGGCTGGCTCGGACGCAGCCCCGATTACAAGGCCTCGTTCCTCAACACGCTCGGCGCCAACGCCGAGTTTTACGGCAAATTCGCCGACAACGCCCGCGCCTGGCACAAGCGCGGGCAGGAAGCGGTGCTTTACCTCAATCACGCATTGGTCAATCCGCCGATCGACCGCAACAAGGCGGTCGAGCAGGTCAAGGACGTCTACATCACCATCCAGAAAGAGACGGATGCCGGCATCTACGTCTCCGGCGCCAAGGTGGTCGCCACCAATTCAGCGCTCACCCAATATAATTTCCTCGGCCAGAATATGGGCCAGGAGATCACCGACCCCGCCATGGTGGTGATGTTCATCGCGCCGATGAACACGCCGGGCATCAAGTTGATCTGCCGCCCTTCATACGAATTCGCCGCCGCGGCTGCAGGCTCGCCGTTCGATTATCCGCTGACCTCGCGCTACGACGAGAACGATTCGATCTTCATTTTCGACAACGCTTTCATTCCCTGGGAGAACGTAATCATTCATCGCGACATGGAGCGGCTGAAGAATTTCTATCCGCAGTCGGGCTTCTTCAACGGCTTTACCTTTCAGGGTTGCACGCGGCTGGCGGTCAAGCTCGATTTCATTGCCGGCCTGCTCTTCAAAGCGGCGCGCGCCACCGGCGTCGAAGGCTTCCGCGGCGTGCAGGCGCAGATCGGCGAAGTGATCGGCTGGCGCAATCTGTTCTGGTCGCTCACCGACGCGATGGCTTTCAATCCGGTGCCGTGGAAGAACAGCGCGGTGCTGCCCAATCCGCAAGGGTCCGCCAGCTATCGCCTGTTCATGACCGAAGCCTACCCGGCGGTCCGCAACATCGTCGAAAAAGTGATCGCCTCCGGGCTGATCTATCTCCCCTCGCACGCCAATGATTTCAAAAATCCGGACGTCGACAAATACCTCGCGCGCTTTGTGCGCGGCTCGAACGGCATCGACTACAAAGAGCGCATCAAGATCATGAAACTCCTGTGGGACGCCATCGGCACCGAATTTGGCGCCCGCCACGAACTCTACGAAATGAATTATTCCGGCAGTCACGAGCTGATCCGCGTCTTTCAACTCCAACAGGCGCAGAGCAGCGGCACGCTCAAAGCCATGGAGGCGCTGGTCGAGCGCTGCATGGCCGATTACGACGAGAACGGCTGGAAACATCCAGCCTATCGCGACGGCTCTGACATTTCCGTGGTCGCGAAACAATGATCTGCCGGGCTTGACCCGGCAACCCATCCTTCTGAAGATGACGGCCGCGGCTTTGCAAGATCCGCGAAAATAGCCGCGCGGGCGTTGCCCTCGCGCCCAAGGGGAGACGCCAATGCCCGACGCTGTCATTGTTTCAACCGCGCGGACGCCGATCGGCAAGGCCTATCGCGGCGCATTCAACATGACGCACGGCGCCGATCTCGGCGGCCATGTTGTTGGACGCGCGGTCGAGCGCGCCGGCATCGAGCCGGTGGAGGTCGAAGACGTCATTCTGGGCTGTGCGCTCCCCGAACGCGCAACCGGCGGCAACATTGCGCGCCAGGCCGCAATCCGCGCCGGGCTGCCGGTCACCGTCTCGGGCATGACCGTGAACCGGTTTTGCAGCTCCGGCCTGCAGGCGATCGCGCTCGCGGCGCAACGCATCATTTCCGGCGAAGCGCACATCATGGCGGCCGGCGGCCTGGAAAGCATCAGCCTCGTGCAGGACGGCAAAAGCTTGCAGGCGCCGAGCGAATGGATGCTTGAGCACAAGCCCGACCTTTACATGCCGATGATCGACACCGCCGATAACGTTGCCCAACGCTACAAGATCAGTCGCGAAGCGCAGGACGAATACGCGCTGGAAAGTCAGCGACGCACCGCCACCGCACAGCAAGCGCGAAAGTTCGAGGATGAGATCGTACCGATGACGACGACCAAGAAGGTTGTCGACAAGAAAACCAACGTTGAGAGCCTCGAACAGGTGACGCTCAAGAGCGACGAAGGCAATCGCCCGGACACCACGCTCGAAGGTCTCGCCGCGCTCAAGCCGGTCCGCGAAGGCAAGTGGATCACCGCCGGCAACGCCAGTCAGCTGTCGGACGGCGCCTCGGCCTGCGTGGTCATGGACGCCAGGGTGGCCGAAAAGCGCGGCTTAGCGGCGCTCGGCACCTTCCGCGGCTTTGCCGTCGCCGGCTGCGAGCCGGATGAGATGGGCATCGGGCCGGTCTATGCCGTGCCGAAGCTTCTCTCCCGTCAGGGGCTTAAAATCTCCGATATCGATTTGTGGGAGCTCAATGAGGCCTTCGCCAGCCAGGTGCTGTATTGCCGCGACCGGCTCGGCATTCCGCAGGAGCGGCTCAATGTCGACGGCGGCGCAATTTCTATAGGTCATCCCTACGGCATGAGCGGCGCACGCATGACCGGCCACGCTTTGATCGAAGGCAAAAGGCGCGGCGCCAAGCTCGCAGTGGTCACCATGTGCATCGGCGGCGGCATGGGCGCGGCAGGATTATTCGAAATCAATTAGGAGCGCGTCATGGATCTTCGCTTTACGCCGGAAGAAACCGCATTCCGCGTCGACGTGCGCGCCTTCATGCGGGACAAGCTGCCGCAAACGATCCGCACCAAGATGGTCGAAGGACGCCGGCTCGGCAAAGAAGACATTATCGCCTGGCAACGCATCCTCAACGCGCAAGGCTGGGCAGTGCCGCACTGGCCGCAGGAATGGGGCGGCACCGGCTGGAGCGCGGTGCAGATGTATCTATTCCGCGACGAGATGCAGCAGGCGCCGGCGCCCGAGCCGCTGCCGTTCGGCACCAACATGCTCGGACCGGTGCTGATCGCCTTCGGCAACGAAGCGCAGAAGAAACGCTTCCTGCCGCGCATCGCCAATCTCGACGATTGGTGGTGCCAGGGGTTCTCCGAGCCCGGCGCCGGCTCCGATCTCGCTTCGCTGAAAACCTCCGCCAAGCGCGCCAACGGCCATTACATCGTCAACGGCCAGAAAACCTGGACGACGCTGGCGCAATTCGCCGACTGGATTTTCTGCCTGGTGCGCACCGATCCGGCGGCCAAGAAGCAGGAAGGCATTTCGTTTCTGCTGATCGACATGAAGTCGCCCGGCATCACCGTGCGCCCGATCCAGACCATTGATGGCGGGCACGAAGTCAACGAAGTGTTTTTCGACGACGTGAAAGTGCCGGCGGAGAATCTGGTCGGCGAGGAGAATAAAGGCTGGAACTACGCCAAATTCCTGCTCGGCAATGAGCGCACCGGCATCGCCCGCGTCGGCGCCTCGAAGGCGCGCCTCCGCCGGCTGAAGGAACTCGCCGCGCTCGAACAGGCGGGCGGCAAGCCCTTAATTGCCGATGAACGCTTCCGCGCCAAGATCGCCGCCGCAGAGGTCGAGCTCAAGGCGCTGGAAATGACCGAGTTGCGCGTGGTGGCCGCCCGCACCCGCAGCAACAAACCCGATCCGGCGTCGTCGATCCTCAAGATCAGAGGCTCCGAGATTCAGCAGCTGATCACCGAGCTTCTGCTCGAAGTGGTCGGTCCCTACGCCCTGCCCGATCAGACTCCGCATGACGAGAGCGACCGCTGGAACGAGCCGCCGGTCGGCCCGGAATGGGCCGGCCCGCTCGCTCCACAATATTTCAACTATCGCAAGACCACGATCTATGGCGGCTCCAACGAAATCCAGAAGAACATCATCTGCAAAGCGATTTTGGGACTGTGAAATGGATTTTGCGCTGAACGAAGAGCAGCGGCTTCTGCAACAAAGCGTCGAGCGGCTGTTCGCCGACTGTTACCAATTCGATGCGCGCAAGCGCTACGCGCAGGAGCCGGCCGGCTGGAACGGCGACCTTTGGCGGCAATATGCCGAGCTCGGTCTGCTCGGCCTGCCGTTTGCCGAAGAGCATGGCGGCATTGGCGGCGGCGCGGTCGAGACCATGATCGTGATGGAGCAGATCGGGCGGGCGCTGTCGCTTGAACCGTATCTCGCCACCGTGGTGCTAGCCGGCGGATTGTTGCAACTCGGTGGCAGTAAAAAGCTGCAAGCGGAACTCCTGCCGAAAATTGCGGGCGGCGAGCTGACGCTGGCCTTTGCGCATGTGGAGCGGCAGGCGCGTTACGACCTCGCCGACGTGATGATGACCGCCCGCCGCAACGGCGCGGGTTTTGTTCTCGACGGCGCCAAAACTCTTGTACTGCATGGCGACAGCGCGAAAAAATTTATCGTCTCCGTACGTTTGGCCGGCCAGCGTAATGACCACGACGGGCTCGGCCTGTTTCTGGTCGATGCCGGAGCGGCCGGAGTCACCACCCGTGGTTATGGCACGGTCGACGGCCAGCGGGCCGCCGAGGTGCAATTGTCGAATGTGCGCGTCGGCGCGGACGCCGCGATCGGCGAACCCGGTAGGGCTTATCCGCTGATCGAGCGCGTGGCCGACCAGGCGATGGCGGCGCTCTGCGCCGAAGCGGTCGGCGCCATGGCGGCCATGCAGGAAACCACCGTCGATTATATGAAAACGCGCAAGCAATTCGGCGTCGCCATCGGCACCTTCCAGGCCTTGCAGCACCGCGCCGCCGACATGCTGATCGCACTCGAACAGGCGCGCAGCATGACGATGCTCGCGACCATGATGGCGGCAGAGGATGACGTGCGTGCGCGCCGGCAGGCGATTTCGGCAGCGAAGGTGCAGGTCGGCCGCTCCGGGCGGATCGTCGGTCAGGCGGCGATTCAGATCCACGGCGGCATCGGCATGACCATGGAGGCCAAAGTCGGCCATTATTTCAAGCGCGTGACGACGATCGACACGATGTTCGGCGACGCCGATTACCATCTCGGCCTGCTGGCCGAGATGGGCGGCCTGATCGCGGCCGCGTGACGGCTCGCGCGGAGGGGCTAGGCACCGCGGCGAAAGACGACGCTCAGATTGTTGGCCGGCATCGAAACCGTCTCGGCGAGCGCAAAGCCGTGACGCGCCGCCAAATCGGTGACGTCGGCGAGGTCGCGCACGCCCCATTCGGCATTTTCCGCCTGCAGCCAGTTATCGAAATCCTGGTTGCTTGGCGCGGTGTACCGCCCGCCGACTTTGTACGGCCCGTAAAGATAAAGAATGCCGCCGGCGGGCATGATGCGCCCGGCGCCTGCCACCAGGCCTTCGCTGACGGCCCACGGCGTGATGTGGATCATGTTGCTGCAAACGACCGCATCGGCATGCGCGATCGGCCACGGCTGCGCTGTGGTGTCGAGACGCAACGGCGCAAGCAAATTGGGCGCGGCGGCCGCCGCTCGATGGGCAGCAATGCTGGCAAGAGCGCCGGCATCGACATCGGTCGGCTGCCAGCGAAGGTGCGGTAATGCTTGCGCGAAATAGACCGCATGCTCGCCACTGCCGCTCGCGATTTCGACCACTAATCCCTGCGGTGGCAGCACCCGTTTAAGCACCTCAAGGATTGGCGCGCGATTGCGGGCAACGTGCGCATGGTAAAGCCGCGGATCGAACGCTTCAGCCACTCTGAACCATCCCGCTCGCCCGCGTGCGGCGGGCGCATTTCGCCGCTCGAAAATACCGGATACATAGTGAAACGTCATGCCCGCTTCATGCCGGGCTTTTGCCGTGGAGCCTTGTTTGCGCACCGCCATCACCGAAATGTTCGGCATCCGCCACCCGATCATCCAGGGCGGTATGCATTATGTTGGTTTCGCGGAATTGGCGTCGGCGGTATCCAATGCCGGGGGACTCGGCATCATCACTGGCCTGACGCAGAGGACGCCGGAACTGTTGGCGAGGGAAATCGCCCGCTGCCGCGACATGACCGACCAGCCGTTCGGCGTGAACCTGACGTTTCTGCCGGCGTTTACCGCTCCGCCCTATCCCGAATACATCCGCGCCATCATCGAAGGTGGCATCAAGATCGTGGAGACCGCCGGGCGAAGCCCCGAGCAATATCTTCCGCCGCTGAAGGCTGCCGGCATCAAGATCATTCACAAATGCACGTCGGTACGGCACTCGCTCAAGGCCGAGCGCATCGGCTGCGATGCGGTCAGCGTCGACGGCTTCGAATGCGGCGGCCATCCCGGCGAGGATGACGTGCCGAACTTCATTCTGCTTCCGCGGGCGGCGGACGAATTGAAGATACCGTTCGTCGCTTCGGGCGGCATGGCCGATGGGCGCAGTCTCGTCGCCGCGCTGGCGCTCGGCGCCGCCGGCATGAACATGGGCACGCGCTTTATCGCCACCAAAGAGGCGCCGGTGCACGACAAGGTCAAGCAGGCGATCGTCGCTGCTTCCGAGCTCGATACGCGGCTGATTATGCGCAGCTTGCGCAACACCGAGCGCGTGCTCAATAGTAAAGGTGTGGAAGAAATCGTTCGGATCGAGCGCGAAAAAGGCGCGGCGCTGACCATCGAGGATATCAAGGAACGCGTCGGCGGACTTTATCCGCGCATCATGGGCCAGGGCGACGTCGATGCCGGCGCCTTCAGCTGCGGCATGGTTGCCGGTCTGATTCACGATGTTCCAAGCGTCGCCGAGCTGATCGAGCGGATCATGAGCGAGGCAGAACGGCTGATCGGCGAGCGGCTGATGGGCGTTCTGGATAACGCTCCGCCGACCACAGCGAAGGTGACGTGAGCGTCCGGCGGCTATTTCCCCGTCTGCAGCCACTGCTGTTCGCGCTTGTAAAAGGCCTCGAGCAAATCGGGCCGATCATCGCCGAGCAGTTCCGGATTGAGCGTGTAGCCGCGCTTGATCTGCGTGTAGCCCATGAATTTGTAGGACGGCCGCAGCGTCTCGACGATCGCCCAGTCGACCGGCAATTCTTCGCGCGGGTCGACTGTCTCCAGCCGGTCGCGCTGGTAGATGCCCTCGAACGAGCCGAGCTTCCAGCCGTTGGCCGTCTTGATGACCCGCGAGCAGAACCGGCAATACTGAAACATATCGAACTCGACACCGTCGAAGGTCATGCGGTCGAAAATCGCCGCCGGCGATTCGACCAGCGCGCGGCCGTCGTTGAACTCGAGCCGCGCCGGCATGATCCAGTGCTTGGCCTGGCTCGCGCCCGACGTCATTTTCTGCCGCGACGCTTCGGCGAAATCCTCGACGGTGCCGTCGAACCACGATGTGCGCACCGGCGCATGCGGCACGTAGCAGGCGATCATACCGGGAAAATCCCGCTGATCGCGGCACAACCGCTCGAACCGAACCAGATCGAAAATCTCGGTGCGGTCGAGCAGGCGCTGAAGCCGCACCTGGATGGCGGGATCGGTCATGGTGTCTTCGCTCCCCGAAGCTTCTTCTTGCATTTCGCGCTAGTCTAACTTGAGTGCGCCGCTAATCCACTGGCGACGGCACGATGTTAACTTTTCGCACAGGTGAATCGCTTAAACGACGCATCGCGGCTCGCGGGCGCACCTCTCGTCCGTCCGAGTGCGATTCCCGTCAGGAATTTCATGAACTGTATTCCGTGCATTGTATTTCCCACCTCAAAGCGAGAATGGATGGCCCACCTGGAAAACGGGGCGGTCGGCCCATTCATCGACCTCGATTTTGCATTAAAGATCGCAACCACCGAAGCACTGCAGTTGCGCAGGCTGGGCCGGCCCGCCCGTGTCGTCGTGATCGACAAAGTCGGTAAAACCCGCGCCGAACGGTGCCTGTGCGATAATTTCGGCCGCTCGCACGACGACAGCCCGGCCGGCGGCGCGTAAAGGCTGGCAATTGACCCGTCGCGGCCTTTCATGCCACGTCGCTAGCGCCAAATCAGCCCGATAAGACCGCGATTCCAATGGCTATTGAACGCTACAACGCCGCTGCCGCGGAGGCCCGCTGGCAGAAAGTCTGGGACGAGTGCGGCATTTTCGCGACGCCGAATGAACTGACGCGCCCCAAATACTACGTGCTGGAGATGTTCCCCTACCCCTCCGGGCGCATCCATATGGGCCACGTGCGCAACTACACCATGGGCGACGTGGTGGCGCGGGTGAAGCGGGCGATGGGCTTTGCCGTGCTGCATCCGATGGGCTGGGACGCCTTCGGCATGCCGGCGGAAAACGCGGCGATGGACCGCAAGGTCCACCCGAAGAAGTGGACCTACGAGAACATCGACGCGATGAAAAAGCAGCTCAAGTCAATGGGGCTATCGCTCGACTGGAGCCGCGAGATCGCGACCTGCGATCCGGCCTATTACAAGCACCAGCAGAAGATGTTTCTCGATTTTCTGCGCACGGGACTGGTCGAGCGAGAGAAGCGCAAAGTGAACTGGGATCCGGTCGACCAAACCGTGCTTGCCAACGAGCAGGTGATCGACGGCCGCGGCTGGCGCTCTGGCGCCATCGTCGAGCTGCGCGAGATGAACCAGTGGGTCTTCAAGATCACCCGATATTCCCAGGAGCTGCTCGACGCGCTCGACACGCTCGACCGCTGGCCGGAAAAAGTCCGGCTGATGCAGAAGAACTGGATCGGCCGCTCGGAAGGCTTGCTGATCCGTTTCGCGCTTGATCGGGCAACGACGCCTGCCGGCGAAAGCGAGCTGGACATCTTCACCACCCGGCCGGATACGCTGTTCGGTGCGAAGTTTGTCGCGGTCGCGCCGGATCATCCGCTCGCCGCCGCAGCAGCAAAGAAAAATCCGGCGCTTGCCGAATTCATTGCCGAATGCAAACGGCGCGGCACCGCGCAAGCCGAGATCGACACCGCTGAAAAACTCGGCTTCGACACCGGCATCAAGGCCGGGCATCCGTTCGATAAAACCTGGAAGCTGCCGGTCTACGTGGCGAATTTCGTCTTGATGGAATACGGCACCGGCGCCATTTTCGGCTGCCCGGCGCACGACCAGCGCGACCTCGATTTCGTCAACACATACGGGCTGGGCAATGTGCCGGTGGTGTGCCCCCCCGGCGTCGATCCGAAAAGCTTCGTCATCACCGATACGGCCTATGACGGCGACGGCCGCATGATCAACTCACGCTTCCTCGACGGCATGACCATTGCGGAAGCGAAGGAGGACGTGGCGCGCCGGCTGGAGAAAGAGAGCGCAGGCAATCGCCCGAGGGCGCAGCGGCAAGTGAATTTCCGGCTGCGCGACTGGGGAATTTCACGTCAGCGCTATTGGGGCTGCCCGATCCCGGTGATCCATTGCGCCAAATGCGGCGTGGTGCCCGTGCCGGCCAAAGATCTGCCGGTCATTCTTCCGGAAGATGTCATTTTCGACAAACCCGGCAACCCGCTCGACCGGCATCCGACCTGGAAGCACGTCAAATGCCCGCAGTGTCGAGGCGACGCGACGCGCGAGACCGATACGATGGACACTTTCGTCGACTCGTCTTGGTACTTCGAGCGCTTTACCGATCCGTGGATCGAGACTGCACCAACCGATCGGCCGATAGTCGATGCCTGGATGCCGGTGGACCAATATATCGGCGGCATCGAGCATGCGATCCTGCATCTGCTCTACAGCCGCTTCTTCACCCGCGCGATGAAGAAGACCGGCCACGTCGGCCTCGACGAACCGTTTGCCGGTTTGTTCACGCAAGGCATGGTGGTGCACGAGACCTACCAGAACAAGACAACCGGCGAATGGGCGGCGCCGGCCGAAGTGAAGGTCGAGGCCGAAGGCGATGCGCGCCGGGCGACGCTCGTCGCCACCGGCGAAGAGGTCGAGATCGGCCCGATTGAGAAAATGTCGAAGTCGAAACGCAACACCGTCGATCCCGACGAGATCATTTCGACCTACGGCGCCGACGTGGCGCGCTGGTTCATGCTGTCGGATTCGCCGCCGGACCGCGACGTGGAATGGACCGAACGCGGCGTGCAGGGCGCCTGGCGATTCGTCCAGCGGCTGTGGCGGCTGGTCGCCGAGGCCGCCGAAGTAGCGAGGGCGGCGCCGAATGCGCGGCCGGCGCAATTTTCGTCCCCGGCGGCGGCGCTCCGCAAAGCGGCGCACCAAGCGCTCGCGAAAGTTACCGATGACATTGAAAAGCTACACTTCAATGTTTGTGTCGCGCACATTTATGAGTTCGCCAATACGCTCGGCGCCGCGATCGGCGATGTTGCTGAGGGTGAGAGGGCCCCTACCCTGGACCTGCGCTGGGCGATGAACGAAGCGGTTAACATTCTCGTGCAATTATTTGCCCCAATGATGCCGCATCTTGCCGAAGAATGCTGGGCGGCGCTCGGCCACGACACGCTGGTCGCGCAAACCCCCTGGCCGCGGGTCGAGCGCGACTTGTTGATCGAGGACACGCTGACCCTGCCCGTGCAGGTTAACGGCCGCAAACGCGCCGATGTCACCGTGCCGCGCGGCGCCGGCAACGCCGAAATCGAGACTGCCGTCCTGGCGCTGGATGCGGTAAAAAGAGTGCTCGACGGCAAGGCGCCGAAGAAGGTGATCATCGTGCCGCAACGGATCGTAAATGTGGTGGCGTAACCTCCTGCAGCGGCGCCGGTTCGCAAGACTGGCAGTCGTGCTGGCTGCTGCCGGAATGTGCGCCGGCTGCTGGCAGCCGCTCTACGGCACGCCGCCGGGTCCCGGCGCCGAAGGCGTGCAGGACAAATTCGCCAGCATCGATATCCCACCGCTGAAGGTGCTCAAAAGAGCCAATGAACAGGGTACTCCTAATGAGCGAATTGCGGTTGCCATGCGCAACGCGCTGCAATTCGATCTGCATAACGGCGCCAACACCAGCTCGCCGCTTTACACGCTTGTGGTCGAAATCTCGGGTACGCAATATACCGCCGTGATCGATCCGACATCCGGCCGGCCGGACACGCAAATTGAATCCGTACGGGTCAAATATACGCTGGTTGAAATTGCGACCCGCAAGATCGTGGTCAACGACAACGCCTTCGCACGCGTCGATTACGATATCCCCGGCCCGCAACAGCGCTTCGCCGGACAGCGCGCCCGGCGCGACGCCGAAGACCGGGCGGTGCAGGTTCTTGCCGAGACGATCAGGAACCGGCTCGCCTCGTATTTCGTTGCCGGCACATAAAGCTCTTCGGCGCACGGTCTTGACCTGCGCGTCGCGATTGAGCAGTCAATCGTCGTGACATTTGCAAGCGGAGCGGCCGGGTAAGCCCCGGCGCTGACACTGTCATGACCGCAATCAAGGGAGCAGAGGTAGACCGATTTATCGTCCGTCCCGATCCCGGGCGGGCGGTGATATTGGTCTTTGGCCCGGACGCCGGTCTGGTCGGCGAACGCGTCAACGCCCTGATCAAGGCCTCGGTCGACGACGTGAACGATCCGTTCTCGCTGGTGCGGCTGGAAGGCGAAGAGCTCGCGGCCGACCCTGCGCGACTGATCGAGGAAGCGCAGACCATCCCGTTGTTCGGCGGCCGGCGGGCGGTGTGGGTGAAAGCCGGCAGCCACAACTTCGCGCCTGCGGTCGAATCCCTGCTCGCGTTGTCGGCGCTCGAATGCCGGGTCGTGATCGAAGCCGGCGACCTGCGGCGCAATTCGCCGCTGCGCGCGGTTTGCGAGCGCGCCAAGAATGCGGCAGCGCTGCCGTGCTATGCCGACAGCGAGCGCGATCTGGAGCGGTTGATTGACAGTGAGCTGCGCGCCGCCAGCCTGACCATCAAGCCCGAGGCGCGCGCTTTGCTGGTTACTCTGCTGGGCGGCGATCGGGCGGCGTCGCGCAACGAGCTGCGCAAGCTCGCGCTTTACGCCCGCGGGCGCGACGCCATCGACGCCGCCGACATCGTCGCGATCGTTTCCGACGCGTCGATGCTGGAGCTCGACGAACTCGTCGACGCGGCATACGCCGGCCGCCCGCACGAACTCGAGGCGCAGATCGCCAAGGCGCGCATTGCCGGGACCTCTGTCGGCTCGATCTTGTTCGCCGCGCAGCGCCAGCTTGCGCAGCTGCACAGATGGCGGGTGGCGATCGAGGCCGCCGGCGGTCGGTTCTCGGTCGATAGTCTTATTCCGCCGGTCCATTTTCGCCGTAAGGAGATTGTCGAAGCCGCACTCCGGCAGTGGAACGCGGCGCGGCTCGCTATCGCCATGACTGAACTTGCCGACGCCGTACTGGCCGCGCGGCGCACGCCCGCGCTGGCCGATACCATCACCGAGCGTGCGCTGCTCAGCCTGGCGGTGAAGGCGCGGCGGAGCGCAGCGTAGCGGCGCCTGCTTAGGTCGGATTTTCCAGGCTGAAGGTTTGCGAGTTATCGTCGTAGGCGAAGGCTTCGGCGTAGCGCGCCCAGGCGGTGACCGAACGCAGCGTCTGCTCCACATCGTCGTGGCTCATGTGATCTTCCAGCTCGTCGAAGAAACGACTCTTCGGCGCGACGTGATTGGCCCGCTCCTGCAAGATGCGCCGAATATGCGCGGCGAGCGGCACATAGGCGAGGAGTTGCCGTTGGAAAATCTTCTTGCGCTCATCGGTGCGCGCCTCGACGAATTGCTTGCCGATCTCGGTAAGCTTGATGTCGCCGCCTTCGACCTCGACGAAATGCAGCATTTGCAGGGCGTCAGAGACCGGAAAGAGATCGTCCGCCTCCATGTGCAGGAGTTCGGCGATAACAGGAAGATCGGCTTTGCCGCTGTAGGGCTCGGCGGCAAGGGTTTCGATAAATCCGGACAGAAGATTGGCCGAGACGCGCGGCAGAATGGTGTCGATGCTGGTGGCAACCGGGCCGGCGCCAACTTTCGGCGTCCTCGGCGCGCGCGCGGTCATCTCCACATAGATCTCCTCGACCAGATCTCGAAATTGCGGATCGAGGCGATTGCGCGGCTGTTTGAGATTGACGGCAATCTCGCGAATGATCCGGCCGGGATTGGACGAGAACAAAAGAATGCGGTCGCACATCAGCACCGCTTCCTCGATGTTGTGGGTCACTAGGAGGACGCCTTTGATCGGCAGCTTACCGTCACTCCAAAGTTCGAGGAAATCCGTGCGCAGGGTTTCCGCGGTCAGCACGTCCAGCGCGGAGAACGGCTCGTCCATCAAGAGGATGTTGGGATGCACGACCAGCGCGCGCGCAAAGCCGACACGCTGGCGCATACCGCCAGACAATTCGCGCGGATAGGCGGATTCGTAGCCGTCCAGCCCGATGAGATCGATGGCCGCGAGCGCGCGTCTGCGGATTTCCACCTCGGGGAGGCCGAGCGCCTCCAGGCCCAGCTGGACATTTTCCAGGACCGTCAACCAGGGGAACAGCGCAAAGCCCTGGAACACCATGGCAATGCCAGGTGGTGGCGCAACGACCGGGTGGCCGAGATAGGTGATAGTGCCGGCCGATGGCAGCATCAGGCCGGCGATCGAGCGCAGCAGGGTCGATTTGCCGGAGCCGGTGCGGCCGAGCAGGCCGACGATCTGTCCCTGCGCCAGCTCGAGTTCGATGCCGTCGAGCACCAGATGCTCGCCGCCATCGGCGCGTGGAAAGGTTTGCCGAAGCGCATGGATATTGAGCAACGCGTTTTCCATATCGGACCTCAGCCCAGCCGGAACTTGCGTTCCGCATAAAGATAGAGTGGCCGCCAAAACGTACGGTTGATGAGGACGACGAAGAAACTCATCACCGCAATGCCGAGCACGATGCGATGGAAATCGCCAGCGTCGGTCTCTTGCGCGATATAGGCGCCCAGACCGTAGGCTTGCAGGTGCACGTCGCCCCAGCTTGCAACCTCGGCGACGATGCTTGCATTCCACGAACCGCCGGACGCGGTGATCGCGCCGGTCACATAATAGGGCAGCACCGCGGGCAGCGCGATCCGCCGCCACCACAGCCAGCCGCTGACGCGAAAATTAACGCCGGCCGCGCGCAACTCGGCGGGAATTGCCGCGGCGCCTGCGACCACATTGAATAGGATGTACCATTGCGTCCCGAGGATCATCAGCGGGCTCAGCCAGATATTGGGGTCGAGCCTCCACAAGACGATCGCCGAGACGGCGATCGGGAACAGAAGATTGGCCGGAAAGGCGGCGAGAAATTGTGCTACCGGTTGAACCTTTTCAGCGACGTGCGGGCGCGTGCCAACCCATACGCCAATCGGCACCCAGACGATGGTCGCGAGCGCAATGAGCACGATGATACGGCTCAATGTCGCGAGCCCCAGAAGCAACGCGGTCGCCACGTCGGCGAGGGTAATGTCCTCGGTGACGAAACGTCCGACTTGCCAAAGTGCGACGGCGGCGAGCGCGGAGACGATGGCGGCCCATTGAAAAGTGACCCAACCGTGGTGGCGGCGCTGTTCGCGTGCGACCGGCTCGGCGCACTTGGACCAGCGCGCCAGCAAAAGACCCCGCCACACCGACGCGAACGGCCGGACAAGTCGGTCAACCAGCCGGGAGCTGCGCAGGATGTCGAGTACCCAGGAATGCGGCGCCAGAACGCCGGGTTCCTGCTCGAAGCGGAAGCGGTCCGCCCAGGCCACCAACGGCCGGAACAAGAGCTGATCGTAGATCAGAATCACGATGAGCATGGTGGCGATCGCATAGCCGACCGCCGCCAGATCGCGATGCTCGATGGCGAGCGCAATGTAGGAGCCGACACCGGGAAGCGTAATGGTCGTGTTGCCGACGCTGATCGCCTCGGAAGCCACGACGAAGAACCAGCTGCCCGACATGGACATCATCATGTTCCAGATCAGCTGGGGCATGGCGAACGGCACGTCGACCCGCCAGAAGCTCATCCACGGGCTCAACCGGAAGTTGCGCGACGCTTCGACCAGCTCGGTCGGCACCGTCCGCAGCGATTGATAGAAACTGAACGCCATATTCCAGGCTTGGCTGGTGAAAATCGCGAAAATCGCGGCGAATTCGGCGCCCAGCACGCGTCCCGGCGCCAGCGCCATGAAGAACACGACGGTGATCGAAATGAAGCCGAGAATCGGCACCGACTGCAAAATATCAAGCAGCGGGACGAGCAGCCGTTCGGCATATTTGTTCTTGGCCGCTAGCGTCGCGTAGGTGAACGTAAAGAGAAGCGACAACGCCATGGCGATCAGCATGCGCAAAGTCGTGCGCGCGGCATATTCGGGCAGGTTGGCGGGATCGAGCGAGACCGGGCTGCGTCGCAATTCCGCCAAGGGTTGAAGCAGATGCCGGCTTGCCTCGGACAAAAACACCAGCAGCCCGAGGATCAAAAGCACCGCGAGCACGTCCCAGCGGCTAAAAAAACGGCCCCAGCCGCCGACGGAAATTGGCACATTCAGCCGCATGTCCGCGATGCCCAATCCGCGCTTGTGTCACACGATCGTCATTGAGATCGCGGCCCGACGCCCCAAAGCCCCGGCCGCGAAGGCGACGCGATGACATAACATTCGCGCTGTTGCATTCAAACACCATTGCGCACGACGCGGCTCGCCACGACATCCGCGCATCGTCCGCGGCCTTTACGCCGCTGGCGGAGTATCCTATCCCGCTCGAGGTGAGCGTTCGGAACCTCGACCGGCGGGAGCGCGTTCGCCTTGGTGCAAAGCCTCAACGAACAAACCGTTACGCTACCGCAGCCTTTGGCCGAGAAAGTCGCCAAGGCGCAAGTGGCGTGGCGCGAGAACGACAAAACCCGTCGGCTCTGGAGCAAAGACGCATCGCTGTGGACCAGACATGATGAGGCCGATTGGCTTGGCTGGCTCGCCGTCATCGATCAGGAGCTGCGCGACTGCAGCCCGCTCCAGAAATTCGGCCGGAAGCTGAGCGAGGAAGTATTCGCCGATGTGCTTCTTCTGGGGATGGGGGGATCGAGCCTCGGTCCAGAAGTGCTGGCGAGGTGCCTCGGATCGGTCGCCGGCTATCCCCGCTTACACGTGCTCGATTCGACCGATCCGCAGCAAGTACAGCGGTTCGAGCGTAACGTCGATTTCGCGCGCACTCTGTTCATCGTATCGAGCAAATCGGGAACGACGCTCGAACCGAATGTGCTCATGGATTATTTTTTCGCGCGGGCGTCAACCGCGGTCGGCCGCGCGGCGGCGCAACGCTTCGTCGCCATCACCGACCCAGACTTGCAGCTGCAAAAAACCGCCGAAGCAAGGGGCTTCCGCCACGTCTTCCACGGCGTTCCGGATATCGGGGGCCGCTATTCGGTGCTTTCGGATTTTGGCCTGGTTCCGCTGGCTGCGACCGGCCACGACGTGCGCGAATTTCTCGAAATTGCCAGCGTCATGGCGCAAGCGTGCGGGCCGGACATCCTCCCATCGGAAAATCCCGGAGTGATGCTTGGACTTGCGATCGGCGTCCTGGCAAATGCCGGCCACGATAAATTGACCATCATCGCCTCGCCGTCGATTGAGCCGTTCGGCGCCTGGGCGGAGCAGTTGCTCGCGGAATTGACCGGTAAAAACGGCAAGGCGGTTATCCCGATTGTGGGGGAGCCGCTGGGCGAGCCCTCCACGTATGACGCGCGGCGGATTTTCGTTTATTTGCGCGACGCGGCGCATCCCGTTCCGGCGCAGGACCGGGCGGTCGGCGCACTCGCGCAAGCCGGTCATCCGGTGGCGCGCATTATTTTGCCAACGGCAAAATCTTTGGCGCAGGAATTCTTCCGCTTCGAAATCGCCACCGCCGTCGCCGGCGCGGTTCTCGGCATCAATCCGTTCGACCAGCCGGACGTGGAAGCGAGCAAGATTGCGACCCGCGCGATCACCGAAACCTTCGAGAAGACGGGCGCGCTGCCGTTCGAGCAGCCGATTTTTGAAGCGGATCGGATCGCACTCTTTACCGACCAGCGAAACGCGCAGGAGCTTCGCCGGCGCGGTGCGGGCTCCACGCTCGAAAGCTGGTTCAAGGCGCTTCTCGGCCAATTGACCGCTGGCGATTATTTCGCGCTGCTCGCCTATCTTGATGCAGGGACGGAGCAAATTCACGCGTTGCAGAACATCAGGTCGGCGGTACGCGACCGCACCAGAACCGCGACCTGCCTGCAATTCGGTCCGCGCTATCTGCATTCCACCGGGCAGGCTTATAAAGGAGGGCCGAATTCCGGGGTCTTCCTTGGCATCACCGCGGAGCCAGAGACCGATCTTGGCATTCCGGGCCGCAAGGCGACATTCGGCGTGATCGAACTGGCGCAGGCCCGCGGCGATTTTCGCGTCCTGGCCGAGCGCGAGCGACGCGTTCTGAACGTGCATATCGCGGGCGATGCGGATGCTGGACTTGCGACAATCGGCAAAGCGACGCGGGCCGCGCTAACGTAGCTTGCTTTACTGCGAATCGACTTGCCGAAGCCGGGCATAAGCCCCGGCCGGCGACGGCGCGCGCAGACCGGGTGCCCGCGGCGGGGCCGCCAGCAGTAAAGATCCGAACGGAATGCGCTGTGCACCCAGCACGGTCACCCAGCTCAGGATCAACGTTATGCAGAAGACAATCATTCCCTTGAACAAGGCAAACAAAGGGGTCGTCAGCAAGGCGTATTGCAGCCAAACCACAAACACGTAGTGCACCAGATAGAGACTGTAGGCATTAGCTGAAAGACTCTGCGCGCATGGAGGAGCGGTGCAGGCCAAAGCGCAAACTCGAGGCGATGAGAAAAAAACATCCGCCGGCACAAGCAACAACAAACATCAAATCGGCGGCGATATCGATAACGATCGACGCCGATTTGTCCAGCGTCTGCGACGTCACGCCCATCCAGACGAACAGCGAAACCAGCGCTACGCCGAGCCATAATTTCCAACGGCGCGCGAGAGCGCCGTCCGCGGCAGTCAGGCCGACGTCGATACCGGCGGTGCCTACACCCATCCCGGCAAAGAAATAGACGGCATAGAGCAGCGGCCGGCACCATTGCACCGCCAGGATACCGGAATCCGACCATTCCCACGGCGTGAAGATGAGGGCCAGCGGAATATAGGCAAGGGCTGAAACAGCGACGACGACAGCAAAATGATAACCGGGCCGCGCCCCCGCGGCGCCCGACCAGCGGCCCAACGCCCGCAAGGCATTCGGCGCGACATGGTAGACAAAGGCGGCGACAAAATTCAGCGCGAGCAATTGCCACAGAAACCACAACTGGCCGTTCGGTACGAAGGGCAATGCCAAATAGCGCTGCGCATAATCGGATATGCTGGTATTTTCAGTGGTGGCGAGATAGGCGGGATAGATCGCTATCGGAACCAGAACAAGCACGCCAAACGCGAAGGGAATGCCGAGCCGCGCCAATCGGTCGCGCGCGTAACCGAAGCCACGCTTGCGTTGCAGGCTCGGCCATACGAACAGGCCGGACAGAAAAAACATCAGCGACATCAAATAGACGTCCTGCCACGCGCAGAACAGGTCGAACCCAAACCAGCGGTGCGCATCGACAATCGGGAAGGCGCGCCAGCCGTAAGGCGGATCGCTAAATCCCGACGAACGCGGCGGAATCCATTCGACGTAAGCGAGCACCGAATGAAAGGCGAGGACAACAAGGATGACCACGGCTCGCAGATTGTCGAGGGCGAGACTGGAACGCGATGTGGACGAAGGACGTGGCATGAATATTCTAATCCGAGCCGACTAGCTTTAATGTCCGCCAGCCGTTTTTGATCCCCTGGGCGGTACAATCATTGGAATCTGTCGTCTGCGATGCAAGTCCCAAATTTAGCCGAGGAACCCGATTTTGCGCGCTTTTCGGCGATTTGGCGTCGTCAAATCACCGTATTGTAAAGACACTTAATCAACGCGATTTAAGAGTAATACAGTGATGATTTGCAGACTGGATTGGAGACCCCCCTTGGTGACGCAATGGACGAGGCCGATTCTGGCCGGATTGGCGGTGCTTTTTGCCACCATGCAGCCTGTCGCCGCGGCGGATCAGTCGGTGGCCGGGCTTTGGCAGAAGATCGACGAGGCGACCGGCAAGTCGGTCGTATGGTTTCTGTTCGTGGACAACGGCGGCGGCGTTTACGAAGGGGTGGCGGCAAAGCTGTTTCCGCGCCCGAATGAAGACCCAGCGAACGCCTTTTGCACGCATTGCCGCGATGACCGCAAGGACGCCCCGATGCTGGGCCTGCCGATCATCAAGGACATGCGCAGGATCGGCCTGCGCTACGAGAATGGCAACATCCTCGATCCACGCGACGGCAGCATTTATAATGCAAAGATGACGCTCAGCCCGGACGGCCAAACGCTAACCGTTCGCGGCTATCTCGGTCTTGAATTTCTTGGACGCAACGAGACTTGGTACCGCCTGCCGGAACAGGCCCTCAAAGAGCTCGATCCCGTTGTGGTCGCAAAATATCTGCCGGAGCAGGCGGCGAGCATGTCCGCTATGCGACGTAAATCGGCAAACCAGGTTCGCTGAACTCGCGCAAACGCATGCGCGGCCCGCGAGCGGGCCGCGCCCTGATCACTCGGAACCGAGGCCGTATTCGCAGCCTGGCGCGGCGTAGTGATAGCGCACGACTCCGTAGCCGTCGCGCTCCGCGACCGGGTGACAGCGCGCCACCCATTTACGGTCACGCGCGGCAAGCTGCGACTTCTGCGCTTCGCCAAGCGCCTCAGGCACGACCCTGACGTATGGATCGCCGGCCGTTGCCATCTGCGCCACGCAGTTGAAGCTCCGGAATCCGGCAACACAGCTTAGACCAATTACGGTTCCGGCATCAGCCGTCGCGAACGTGACGGCCGACAAAAGTAATGCAACGCCCGCGCGCGCGACGGACGATAAAGCCGAAGACTTTTCGGCTGGATGACTGGTTAACACAGTTCTCTCCCTGCGAGCGTGTGCCGATTGACTTCAAGCAGCGCCGCTCTGGTTTCACGTCGCGCGCGGTTTTCAGGTGCTGAGTCCCGCACCTGGACCATGCGCGATGCGTCGACCGGGAGCGAGCAAGCGCGGTGCCACCGAATCTGCACTGTTTTGGTACAGAAAAGGCCGGTTATGGGGGCCGCGCAGGAATGCGCGAGACACCCGTTAACGCTTGATGGTTACCGACGCCGGCTGCCGCCGTTCTTCCCATTTCATTTGCTCGAGTTCGGGCACCGTATCGTCAAGCTGAGGAAAACCCAGGCAAAAGTAGCCGATGAATTTCCACTCTTCCGGCACCTGAAGAAGCTCAGCGATCACTTTCGGATTGAGGATCGACACCCACCCCATGCCGATACCTTGGGCGCGCGCCGCAAGCCAGATCGTATGCACCGCGGTCACCGCGGAATACTCGATCATCTCCGGCATGGTGCGGCGCCCGAGGCCGTGGCCCTGCGCCGTGGCGCGATCGGCAAAGACGGCGAGGTGGTAAGGCGCTTCTTCCAGACCGGCGAGCTTCAAGCGCGCATAGAGACCGGCCCGTTCGCTGTCTTGCGCGGCAAGCGCGTCGGCGTTGCAGGCGGCAAAGTCGCGCCGGATGGCGGCGCGCACCGACGCATCCTCGACAATGACAAAGCGCCAAGGCTGGCTTAGTCCGACCGACGGGGCGAGGCAGGCGAGATCGATAAGGCTTTCGAGCGCGCCGTCGGGCAACGAATCGCGGCGGAAGCGTCGAACATCGCGCCGCCAGAGCAAAAGGTCGCGCAACTGCGCGCGGAACGTATCGTCGAAGGTGATCGGTGCCTTTGCCGCCACGCCGGCGTCTCCGCCTTACGCTGCTGCTGTGTCGCGGAAGGATGACATCGCCCTGTTCAGCCTTCGCCACTGCCGCTCATTCGCCGGCAAGCCGAAACGTAGCCAATGCGCCTCATCCGGAAAGGCGCGAACCCAGATACCGGTGCGACCGAGATGGGAGAACAACGCCTGGGCCGCGGACGTGCGTACCAGACGGAACAGCGTTGTGCCTCCGACGATGTCAAGACCGGCAGCGGTCAGGATTGAATCGAGTCGCTTCGCCGACGCCTCCAAGCGCTTGCGCGCGCGCGCGGTCCAGGCAGTATCGGCTAGCGCTTTTGTACCAACGGCGAGCGCCGGTCCAGAAACCGCCCACGGGCCGAGCGCGGCTTGAATCCTCGCAGCTATTGTCGGCGCCGCGAGGGCAAAACCCAACCGCACACCGGCGAGTCCAAAGAATTTACCGAACGAGCGCAGAACCACGGCGTTGCTGCCTATTGCAAGATCGCCGGCGAAGCTAAGACCTGCCGGCGCCGCGTCCATGAAAGCCTCGTCGATCACCAGCAGGCCGCGGCGACGGCGCAGATCCGCCGCCAAGCCGGCGAGAGCGCCGCGGGTGAAGAGCCGACCGTCGGGATTGTTCGGATTGCCGAGAATGACGAGCGTGGCATCGCCACAGTTCTCAATTGAGCGAGCCGCGATGACCGTATGCCCACCCAATGCGGCAGAGCGCGCATGTTCGGGATAGCCCAGCGCGAGAACGGCTGCGCGGCCAGCCGGCACCAGACCGGCGACAATCGGCAACAAAATCTGCGTGCCGGGCGCGGTCACCACATGATCCGCTGACAACGCGCCGTAGGCGCGCGCCGCGGCGGCCGCGAGGGCCGCGACCGCAGCTGGTTCTGGCAAGCGGGCATAAAGATCAACCGAAAATCGCGGCAGCGGGTAAGGATTGGGATTGATCCCGGTCGAAAGGTCGAGGAATGGTTCGGGCGCGTCCGGGAACAGCCGCCGGGCGGCACCGAGATCGCCGCCGTGAGCGACCGGTTCATCCGCCCGGCCGGTGAGCATTATGTCGATCGCGCTTGCACTCGCGGCCATGCTGGTGGAGCTCTGCGTCGGTTATCCGGAGGGGTTGCTGCGTGCCGTCGGCCATCCGGTCGTCTGGATCGGCAGCTTCATCGGCTGGCTCGACCGGCGATTCAACCGCGACACTGACGGGCTGGACAGGCGGCGAGCCGCAGGCGTCGTCGCACTCATCTTTGTTCTGGTTGTCGTCGGCGCCGTTACTTTCATCGTCCAGTGCGAGCTGTCGCGTGTCCCGTTCGGACTTATCGCGATCGGCATTCTCGCCAGCACATTGATCGCGCAACGGAGCCTGTACCGCCATGTGGCCGATGTGGCCGACGCGCTCGACCAAGGCGACGTCGTGGCCGGCCGCATGGCCGTATCGCGCATCGTCGGCCGCGATACGGAGCCGCTCGATGCCGCCGGCGTTGCCCGTGCGGCCATTGAAAGCCTCGCTGAAAATTTCTCGGATGCGGTGGTCGCGCCCGTGGTGTGGACGGTCATTGCCGGACTCCCTGGCGCGGCACTCTACAAGGCAATCAATACCGCCGACAGTATGATCGGCCACCGAACGCCGCGCCACCTCGCTTTCGGCTCCGCCGCTGCGCGCCTCGACGATCTGGTCAACCTGCCGGCCTCGCGCCTCGCGGCGCTATTACTCGCTGGCGCCGCGGCGTTGAGCGATGATACCTCCGCCAGCGCGGCCAGGAGAGCCGTGCGACGCGATGCACGACGCCACCGCTCCCCAAATGCCGGCTATCCCGAAGCGGCTATGGCCGGCGCGCTCGGGCTTTCGCTCGCGGGTCCGCGGAGCTACGGCGGCGCGCAAGTCGAAGACGCGTTCATGGGTGATGGACGCCGCAACGCCGACAGCGCGGACATCCGCCGCGCGCTCGGGCTCTATCGCCGCGCTGACGCGATTCTCGTCGGAATCCTGGCCGTCGCCACCGCCACTCTCATCGCGCCAAAGTGAGCAGGCGATCGAGATCGAGATGAGCCGCGAGGTGCGCCGCGAACGCATCGAGGGTTCGTTCGATCAACGCTTCGTAGGCGATGGTCGCGCTCCCGCCGGCAAAACGGCGGAGCCACGCCGCTCGCTGCAGGTCATCCGCGAATAACCCGTGCACATAAGTGCCGATTACCCGGCCGTCGGCGGATACCGCGCCCTCCGGGGAACCATCGGCAAGTATTGCGAACGGCCGCTTGCAATCGGGCCCGGCGGTCACGCCCATATGCATCTCGTAACCGCTAAACGATGCGCCATCGGCGCTCACTCCGCGCACCGGTTCGAGTGTTTTCTCCGCGGTCAATGTCGTTGCGACGTCAATCAAGCCCAAGCCCTCGACCGTAGCGGGCGGGCCTTCGATGCCGCCTGGATCGGCGATGGTGCGTCCAAGCATCTGAAAGCCGCCGCACAGGCCTAGGATCATCCCGCCGCGGCGATGATGAGCGGCAATATCAATGTCGAAGCCGGCGGAACGCAGTGATGCAAGGTCGCCTATGGTCGCCTTCGATCCCGGCAACACAATGAGATCGGCGTCGCCCGGCAGCGCAGCGCCCGGCCGCACGCGCACGACCTCGACGCCCGGCTCGGCGTCGAGCGGATCGAGATCGTCGAAGTTGGCGATGTGCGCCAGGACCGGGACCGCAATGCGCGCGCGCTTCCCGGTTTTCGCGGGCCGGGCTTGTTCGAGCGCAAGCGCGTCTTCCGCCGGCAGCAAGCGCGCGTCCGCAAAGTACGGGACCAAGCCGAGCGCCGGCCAACCGGTCGCCTGCGTGATGCGTTCCATTCCTGCAGCGAACAGCGCCGCATCGCCGCGAAACTTGTTGACGATGAAGCCGCAGACGAGCGCGGCATCGTCCGGCGCCAGCACAGCTTTGGTGCCGGCCAAACTGGCGATCACGCCGCCGCGGTCGATGTCGCCGATCAGCGCGACGGGCACGTCCGCGGCCCGGGCAAAGCCCATATTGGCGATGTCGTTTTCGCGCAGGTTGATTTCGGCGGCACTGCCGGCGCCTTCGACCAGAACAACGTCAGCCTCAGCCCGCACTTTGTTGTAGCTATCGATCACATAAGGCAACAGGTCGCGCTTCATGTGCTGATAGGCAGCGGCCTTGGCGCTGCCGAAAACCCGGCCTTGCACCACAATTTGCGCACCGATCTCGCTTTGCGGCTTCAACAGCACCGGATTCATGTGCACGCTCGGCGGCGTGCCGGCGGCACGCGCCTGCAGCGCTTGGGCGCGGCCGATTTCGCCGCCGTCCGCGGTTACTGCAGCGTTGTTTGACATATTTTGCGGCTTGAACGGGCGAACCGCCAGACCGCGCTTGGCGAAGGCGCGCGCCAGCCCGGCAACAAGCAACGATTTGCCGACGTTGGAGCCCGTGCCTTGAAACATGAGCGTGCGCGCGGGCATCCGCTCAATACTCGATGCCCGGCTGCGCCTTCACCCCGGCGGCGAAATGATGCTTGACCAAATTCATTTCGGTGACGAGATCGGCGGCCGCTACCAGCTCGGGCTTGGCGTTACGGCCGGTAACGACGACATGTAACCCCCGCCGCCGGGTAGTCAGTGCGGCAATAACGGCGGCGAGATCGAGATAGTCGTAACGCAGCGCGATGTTGAGTTCGTCGAGGACCACGAGCGCAAAGCTCGGATCGGCCATCAGCTCGCGCGCTTTCGACCAGGCCTGCTCGGCGGCAGCGACATCACGGGCGCGGTCCTGGGTTTCCCAGGTGAAACCTTCACCCATTGTATGCCAGGAAACCTGGTCGCCGAATTTGGCGAGCGCGTCGCGTTCGGCCGTGTGCCAGGCGCCCTTAATGAATTGCACCACGCCGACGCGATGCCCACGTCCGAGCATGCGCAAGGCAAGACCGAATGCCGCCGTCGACTTTCCCTTGCCCGCGCCGGTGTGAACGATCAACAGGCCCTTCTCGATGCTCTTGCCGGCAACCTCGGCATCTTGCATTCCCTTGCGCTTGGCCATTTTGGCGCGATGGCGTTCGGCTTCGGTCTGATCCGTCCGTTGGGTCATGACGCCTGCTCCAGCGTTCCTTTCACCGCGAGCGGCAGGCCCGCCACCATCAGCACGACGCAATCGGCGAGCGCGGCCATGCGCTGGTTCACGATACCTTGCAAATCGCGGAAGCGCCGGCCCAACGGATGGTCCGGCACGATGCCGGAGCCGACTTCGTTGCCGACCAGCACGATCGGAATAGCGGCGGCCGCCAGCGTGCTCTCCAGGCGCCCAATCTCGTGTTCGATGTCCGCGTCCGCGAGCAGCAGATTGGATAGCCACAGGGTGAGGCAATCGATCAGCACCGGCGATCCCTTGCGTTCCGCGAGCGCCGCGACAAGATCGCGCGGCACTTCGATGGTCAGCCACGATTCGTGGCGGCGCGCGCGATGGGATTCGATCCGCGCGTTCATTTCGTCATCGCCCGCTTGCGCCGTCGCCAGGTAAATCCATGGCGGCGGCCAGGCGGAGAACAGGCTCTCAGCGTAACGGCTCTTGCCTGAGCGCGCACCGCCGAGCACGAGGGTCAACCGATTGCCCACAGACGCCTTTTTCTGTTGTGCGCGGACGACTATAGCGAGCCAGCGCTACCATTGACAAAGCCTCTCCGCCGACCGCTAACTGTCCGCATCGACGGTCTCTCGATCGAGAGCGAACAGGGAATGCGGTGCGGGATCAACGTCCTAAATCCGCAGCTGCCCCCGCAACTGTAAGCGGCGAGCCCGAACCACAGAGCCACTGGACTACGTCCGGGAAGGCGGTGACGGGCGGCGAGCCGTAAGCCAGGAGACCTGCCGTCGACGCGGTCGCAGCCGGGCGGGGTGCCTCGGCGGAGATCGGTCGGCATCGCACCCGTCGTCATGCCCGCGGAGCAGCACGGGTGACTAGCGTCAATCCAGCAAGCGCGAACGAAAATGCGGTGTCCCCCGACGCCCCGATTGTCTATGTCTGCGTGACCTGCCGGCCACCGGGTGAGCCTGACAGTGCGGTGCGGCCGGGCGAAACCCTCGCTGCTGCCACGTTGCGCGCCGCCGCCGGCACCGAAGTCCAAGTCCGCCGGATGCGGTGCCTTGCCAATTGCACCCGCGGCGCGAGCGCCGCGATGCGCGCCAACGGGTCGTGGACCTATGTGTTCGGCGGCCTCGATGCGAGCAGCGCCGACGCGCTGATCGAAGGCGCGCGCATGCTGGCGCACGCCACCGACGGTATTCTTCCCTGGCGCGGCCGCCCGGCGCCGCTCAAGCGCGGCCTCGTCGCGCGCATTCCCCCGATCGGGTTTGAAGAGGTTGACGAATGACCGCTCCGCTCGCGCGCGTCCCCTGCACCATTGTCACTGGCTTCCTCGGCGCCGGCAAAACGACGCTGATCCGCCACGTGATCGCCAACGCGCAAGGCCGCCGCCTCGCAGTCATCGTCAACGAATTCGGCGACGTCGGCATTGACGGCGAAATCCTCAGGGGCTGCGGCAGTGATGCCTGCCCGGAAGACAATATCGTCGAGCTTGCGAATGGCTGCCTTTGCTGCACTGTCGCCGACGAGTTCGTGCCCGCGCTTGACGCCATTCTGGCGCGCGAAGGCGTCGAGCACATCGTCATCGAAACCTCCGGCCTGGCGCTGCCGAAACCGCTGGTGCAGGCTTTCCATTGGCCGGCGATCAAAGGGCGCGTCACTGTTGACGGCGTGATCGTCGTGGTCGACGGCGCCGCTCTCGCTGAGGGCCGCGTAGCGCACGACCTCAACGCCCTGGCGCAGCAGCGGGCGGACGACACGTCGCTTACCCATGACGATCCGATCGAAGAGGTATTCGAGGACCAGATCGCCTGCGCTGATCTGGTGGTGCTCAATAAGCGCGACCTGATCGACACCGCGGGCATCGAGAAAGCGCGCGCCGCGATCGCTGGCGTGCTGCCGCGCAGCGTCAAGGTGATCGCCGTCACCGACGGCAAAATCGACGAAACATTGCTGCTCGGGCTCGGAGTCGGCACCGAGGACGATATCGACAATCGCCGCACCCAGCACGACGCCGAGGAAGAGCACGACCACGACGACTTCGATTTGTTTGTCGTTCCGGTAAACGAAGTCGCCGATCCGGCGGCGCTGACCGCGCGTGTCGGCGCGCTGGCGGAAAAGTTTGACGTGCTGCGCGTCAAGGGCTTCGCGGCGGTAGCCGGCAAGCCGTTGCGGCTTTTGGTGCAGGCAGTCGGCACACGCGTGACGCATCAATACGACCGGCCGTGGAACACGGCCGAAGCGCGCGAGGGCCGGCTGGTGGTGATCGGATTGAAGGGCCTCGACCGAGCAGCGGTTACGCGCGCGCTGATGGATTGAGGACGAGCGAGCGATGCATCTGCTTGCGACAACGTCGACCCGTCTCGATGAGATTGTCGAAGCCGTCGACCTCGGCCAACCGCCGGGCGACATCGCAATATTATCGTTCGCCGACAGCGATCTTGCCGGGCTTGCCGCGGCTTGGGAGCTGGAGCAGGCGACGCTGCCCAGCGTCCGGCTGGCGCATCTGCGCGATCTTCAACATCCAATGTCGGTCGACCTGTGGATCGACCGGGTCGGCGCACGCGCGAAAGTGATCGTGGTACGTCTGCTTGGCGGCCTCGATTGGTGGAAATACGGGATCGAGCGGCTCTCTGATATGGCGCGGGAACGCCAGATAGCGCTCGCTGTATTGCCGGGTGAAGATCGCGACGACGCCCGGCTCTCCTCGGTGTCGACGCTGCCGCCGTACGAGCTCGCTGCGCTGCTGAATTTTTTTCGCGAAGGCGGGCGTGAGAATCTGCGCGGTTTCCTGCGCCGGCTCGCCGTCCACGCGGGAGTGGAACTCGACGCGCCGACGGCAAGGCCGGTGCCGCGTTTTGCCGGCTACCTTCCCGATGAAGGCGCGGTCGATATCGACCAGCTGATCGCTTCGCTTGATCGCGGGCGACCGGTCGTGCCGCTCATTTTCTATCGCGCGCTTTTACTCGCCCTCGACACGGCGCCAATCGATGCTCTCGCCGCGGCGCTGCAGTCAAGAGGGCTTGCACCGGCGCCGCTCGTCGTCACCAGTCTGAAGGATCGGGACGCGGCGGCGTTCCTGCAAGAAGCATTTACGCGCCTTACTCCCGCGCTAATCGTCACAACGACGGCATTTGCCGCGGGGGAGCCGACGCCGCTCGACGCAACCGATGTGCCTGTGCTGCAAGCGGTTCGCGCCACGACGCGCCGTACCGCCTGGCGCGAAAGCGCGCGCGGCCTCGGCGCCGCGGATTTGGCGATGCATGTGGTTCTGCCGGAACTTGACGGCCGCATTCTCGTCGGCCCGATCGCCTTTAAGGATCCGCTGCCGCCGCAGGAATCTTTGGCCTTTACCGCACTGGCGAGCCGGCCCGAGCCAAACCGCGTCGCCATGGTTGCGGACCGCATCGCCGCCCGCATCCGATTGCGCGCCATGCCGCGCGCCGAGCGGCACATCGCAGTGCTGATGCCCGATTATCCGGCAGCGCCCGGCCGCAGCGGTTTCGCGGTCGGTCTCGACGTGCCGGCGAGCGTGCTTGCGCTGCTTCATGATCTTTCGGACGCCGGTTACGGCGTCGGCGGCATTCCGCCGACACCGCGCGAATTGCTCGACGCGCTCGCCGCCGGAAGTGCCGAAGCTGCGCTGAGCTTGGCGCATTATCAGGCGCTGTTGCTGGGCCTCCCGGCAGCGGCCGTTACCCGCTTGCACGAAGCCTGGGGTTCGCCCGCCGACGATCCCGATGTTCGCGACGGCGCGTTTTATTTCCGCGCGCGGCACTTCGGCAACATTATTGTCGCGCTGCCGCCGGATCGCGGACGTGCGAACGAACGACGCGCCGACTACCACGATCCGCTGCTGCCGCCCCGGCACGCGCTGGTCGCTTTCGGACTTTGGCTTCGGCATGTGGCGAAAGCCGATGCGCTCGTTCACATGGGCGCGCACGGCACGCTGGAATGGCTGCCCGGTAAGGCGGTCGCGCTGTCCGCCGAGTGTTTTCCGGAAATCGTCACCGGGACGCTGCCGGTCATCTATCCATTTATCGTCAGTAATCCGGGTGAAGCGGCACAGGCCAAGCGGCGCATCGCCGGCCTGACCATCGGCCACCTGCCGCCACCGCTGATCGACGGCGGCCTCTCCGGCGAGACGCGTGAGCTTGAACGCCTGGTCGACGAATATGCGCAAGCCGACGGGCTTGACCGGCGCCGGCGCGAGCGTCTCGCCCGACTGATCGTTGAGACCGCGCAACGTAGCGGGCTGGCGCGTGAAGCCGGCGTCGATAGCGCCGTCGGGCCCGACGATGCGCTGCGGCGGATCGATGCCTGGCTGTGCGATCTCAAAGACCTCGCGATCAAGGACGGCCTGCACATCTACGGCCGCGCGCCAGCCGGCACTGACGATCCGGCGTGGCGGGCGAGCGCCGAAGCCGAACGCGCGGCGTTGCTCGCCGCGCTCGACGGCCGGCGCGTGCCGCCCGGTCCGGCTGGTTCGCCGGCGCGCGGACGCCGCGACGTGTTGCCGACCGGTCGCAACCTTTTCACCGCCGATCCCCGCGCGCTGCCGACCGCGACGGCGATAGACCTCGGCCTTCTCGCCGCCGACGAAGTCCTGCGCATGCATCTGCAGACGCACGGCGAGCTGCCGCGCAGCGTCGTCATCGATCTTTGGGGAAGCGCCACGCTGCGAACCGGCGGCGAGGAGGTCGCCCAGGGATTTGCGCTGATGGGGTGCCGGCCGATCTGGGAGCCGGCAACCGGACGCGTCACCGGCGTCGAGGTACTTCCCGCTGCCGTCATGGGCCGCGCGCGCATCGACGTGACCTGGCGCATTTCCGGGCTGTTCCGCGATCTCTTCCCGGCGCAGATCGCGCTCATAGATGCCGCTGTTCAGGCGGTTGCCGCACGCGATGAAACCGGTGAGGAAAATCCTTTGGCCGCCGCGCGGCGTGCCGCGAACGGCCGCTTTGATCGCATCTTCGGCAGCGCGCCCGGCACCTACGGCTCCGGCACTGAGGATTTGTTACGCGCGGCCGACATTGAGACGATCGGCGCCGCCTACCTCGCGGCCGCCTCGCACAATTATGGCGGCGCCGACGGCGAAGGCACGGCCGCTAATGGCGCCTTTACGCAGCGCGTCGCCGGCGCCGATCTTTTGGTTCACATCGGCGACGATCCCGGACGCGATCTACTCGAAGGGGCTGAGGACGTCGCGTTCATTGGCGGATTTGCCGCGGCGGCCAAGATGCTCGGCCGCGCCGCCGACCTGGTCATGCTCGACGTCACCGATCCGCAACGCCCGCGCGCGCGGACGCTATCGGCGGCCCTTGCGCGCATTGTCCGGTCGCGCGCGGTCAATCCGCGCTTCATTGCCGGACAGATGCGGCATGGTCCGCGCGGCGCCGCCGAATTTGCGGAAACCGTCGACCGCCTCGTGTCCTTCGCCGAGACGACCGACGCGGTCGCGAGCGAATTGTTTGATCTTCTGTATGAGGCGTACGTCGCCGATGCCGACGTCCGCGCTTTCATGCTGCGCGAGAACGGGCCGGCCGCCGAAACGATTGTCGCGCGGCTCGATGCCGCACGACGGCGCGGTTTCTGGCATCCGCGCCGCAATGACGTCGATGCCGGCCTTGCGGTGCTGGGTACGGAGGTTTTGGCATGATCGCGAACGCCGTGCTCACCCCTCGCCGCCGCGGCGTCTGCCCGGGGCTTTCGGCCCCGATGCTGACCGGCGACGGATTGCTCGTGCGCCTGCAACCGATCGGCATTATTGCGCTCGACGCTTTTCTCGCGCTTTGCGCCGCGGCCCGGCGCGACGGCAATGGCATCATGGAGGTCACCGGGCGCGGCAGCATACAGATTCGCGGATTGAGCGCCGGGTCTGCGCCGCGTTTTGCCGACAGTATCGCCGCGCTCGGCATCGCCGCAGCGGACGGCGTTTCCGTTCTCGCCAATCCGCTTGCCGGTCTTGATCAGGCGGAAATCCTCGACTCCGGTAAGTTCGCCGCTCAGATCCGGCGCGCCGCGGCACATGCCGGGCTTGCTGCAGGACTTCGCGCCGAAAGTCTCGGTCGTAATCGACGGCGGTGGCACGCTCGATCTCGATGCCGTTGCCGCCGACGTGCGGTTGCATGCCGGGCGCGCGGATCGCGCCGTGGTGCTGCATGTCAGCGTCGGCGGCGACGGCGTCAACGCCAAGCAACTCGGCGCGGTCGCACCCGCCGACGGCATCGAAGCCGTTATTCGCCTGCTCGAAGTGATTGCGCGGCACGGTCGCGCGGCGCGCGCACGCGATGTTCTCGCCACCGAAAGCGGCGCCGCGTTCCGATCTGCGATTGATGCCCCCTTGATCTCCGCTCGTCGCCGCGAAGGTGGGGACCCACTACTTGACCCCCGCTTACGCGGGAATGAGCAGAAAATGCAGCACATCGCGGCCTATCGGCTCCGCGACGGTTCGCTCGCATGCGGCATCGGGCTTGCCTTCGGCCATGCCGATTCGGCCACGCTGCAACAATTGGTAGCAGCCGCGGGAACCGCTGGAGCAAAAGGTATCGGCACGGCGAGCCGGACGCTTTTGATCGTCGGTCTCGCCGATCGGATGATGCCTGCGTTCATGAAGGACGCCGCACGCCTCAGTTTCATTGTCGACGCCAGCGATCCGCGCCGCCGGGTGACCGCCTGCGCCGGCGCTCCGGCCTGTGCGTCTGGTCACTTCGCCACCCGCGCTTTGGCGCCCGCGATTGCCGATTGTGTTGCCCCCCTCCCCGACACGATGTTCATTCATATCTCCGGCTGCGGCAAAGGGTGCGCTCATGCCGGCAAAGCGTCGCTGACCGTCGTCGGCACGCCGGGAGGTTGCGCACTGGTCGCCGAAGGCACGGTGCGCGACGCGCCTTTTGTCACCGTCGCAGCAGACGACTTGCCCGTCGCCGTTGCGCGCTACACGCGCCAGCGCCTCCGCGAGGACAGCCATGTCTGAGCGCATGGCCTATTTGCGCGATGGCGCGGCGATCTACGAGCGCTCGTTTGCGATCATCCGTTCCGAGGCGGACCTGACGCCCTTCTCCGCCGAGGAAGCCGAGATCGCGGTGCGCATGATCCATGCATGCGGCCAGGTCGATCTCGCGCGCTACATTGTCTTCAGTTCCAACCTTGTCGCCGCGGCACGCGCCGCATTGGCCGCCGGAGCACCGATCTATTGCGATTCCGAAATGGTGGCGCGTGGCGTGACGCGAGCACGATTGCCGGCCGGCAACGAGGTCATTTGCACGCTCAACGAGCCGCGCGTGATGAAGCTTGCGGAAACTCTCGGCACCACCCGCTCGGCCGCGGCACTTGAATTATGGCGCGACCGGCTGGCCGGTGCCGTCGTTGCCATCGGCAACGCGCCGACCGCACTGCTCCATCTGCTTGGACTGATTGCTGCCGGCGCGCCGAAACCCGCTGCTGTTCTCGGCATTCCGGTCGGCTTCGTCGGCGCCGCCGAAGCGAAAGATGCGCTCGCCGCCGATTCGGGCGGCGTGCCGTTCCTGATTGTGCGCGGACGTTTGGGCGGAAGCGCCATCACCGCCGCGGCCGTCAATGCTTTGGCGAGACCGGGACTATGAGCGCCGCCAAACTTATCGGCGTCGGCGTCGGGCCGGGCGATCCAGAGCTGATCACCTTCAAGGCGATGCGCGCGCTTGGCCGAGCCGATGTCGTCGTGCATTTCGCCAAAGCCGGCAACGCCAGCCACTCGCGCACCATTGCCGCGCGCTATCTTCCCGGCACCGTCGCCGAGCTGGCGCTGCATTATCCAGTGACCACCGAGGTGCCGAAATTCCGCGACGATTATCGCGATGCCATTCGTGACTTTTATGACGAAGCGGCCGAGAAAATCGCCGCGCATCTGCAAGCCGGACTAATGGTAGCGGTCATTTGCGAGGGTGACCCGCTGTTCTACGGTTCTTACATGCATTTGCACGCCAGGCTCGCGCAAAACTACCCGACCGAGATTATCGCCGGCGTCACCGGCATGTCGGGCTGCTGGTCGGCAGCCGGCGTGCCGATCGCGCAAGGCGACGACGTCTTTACCGTGCTGCCGGCAACGTTGCCGGAGGGCGAACTGGCGCGCCGGCTCGCCGACGCCGATGCCGCGGTGGTGATGAAGGTCGGCCGGCATCTGACGAAGGTACGCCGCGCGCTCGATCGCAGTGGCCGGTTGCCGCGCGCGCTTTACGTCGAGCGTGGCACGATGACCGGTGCGAAAATGGTTCCGCTTTGCGGCAAGCCGGACGACGATGCGCCGTATTTCGCCGTGGTGCTGGTGCCTGGCTGGGAGCGACGCTCGTGAGCGGATGTTTGGCCGTGGTGGGGTTGGGTCCGGGCGACGCCCGCTACCTGACGCCCGAAGCCGCCGTCGCGCTGTCCGAAGCCGCCGCGCTCTATGGCTACGCACCCTATCTCATGCGCGTGCCGGAGCGCGCGGAACAAACGCGACACGCGTCGGACAACCGCGAAGAACGAGTGCGCGCCGAGGCCGCGTTGCGCCACGCCGCGCAAGGTGCGCGCGTCGCCATCGTTTCCGGCGGCGATCCGGGCGTGTTCGCCATGGCGGCGGCGGTGTGCGAGGAAATAGAAACGGGCCCGGAAAGCTGGCGCGAACTCGACATAATCATTGTGCCGGGGATTACCGCCATGCTGGCAGTGGCGGCGCGGATCGGCGCGCCGCTCGGTCATGATTTTTGTGCGTTGTCGTTGTCCGACAATCTTAAACCTTGGGAGCTGGTCGAGCGGCGGCTCGATGCCGCGGCCGGTGCGGGGTTTGTGATCGCACTCTACAATCCGGTATCGCGGGCGCGGCCGTGGCAGCTTGGCTCGGCGCTGGAGCGACTGCGCCAGCATCTGCCGCCATCGACGCCGATTGTGTTCGGACGCGCGGCCGGACGGCCGGATGAGACGATCAGCGTCACCACGCTTGCCGCCGCCGATACGATGCCGGCAGACATGGCGACGCTGATCATCGTCGGATCACGCGAGACGCGCGTGATCCCACGGGCCGGACGATCGCCGCTGGTTTACACGCCGCGCGTGGCTGCCGTGGTGAGCGTATGATCAAGCCAGGTAATCGCGTCCTCGATTGTCTCGACCGACGGCGCATCCGATTCTGGTGGCCGGCGCAGCATAATGACGCCGATACCAAGACTGCGCGCGGCGGCGATTTTCCCGTAGGCCGCGGCGCCGCCGCTGTTCTTGGCGACGACGACATCGATAGCGTGCGTCTGCATCAGCGCGCGGTCGTCGGCTTCGCTGAACGGGCCGCGCATGGCCAGGTAAGTCGCTCGCGGCAAAGGCAGCGGCGGTTCGACCCGATCGACGCTGCGCATCAGGTAACGATGCTGCGGAGCGCTGACAAACGGTGCAAGTTCGTTGCGGCCAATCGTGACAAAAACGCTGCGCGGTTGTTCACCAAGAGCGGCCGCCGCTTCGCTCGCGTCGTTCGCGTTGATCCAGCGGTCGCCCGGTACCGCAATCCACGGTGGCCGGCGCAAAGTGATGAACGCTACTTTAGCTTGCCGCGCGGCAGCGGTGGCGTTTTGCGAAATGATCGTGGCGTAAGGATGTGTAGCGTCGATCAGCGCCTCGACGCGATGCTCGACCAGATAATCGACCAGGCCGGCGGCGCCGCCGAAGCCGCCGATCCGAAGCGCCACCGCGTGCTTGACCGGCGAGGCTGTGCGGCCAGCGAGCGACAGCGTCACATCGAGCCCGTCGCGCTTGGCGAGGCGTTCGCCCAAAACGCGCCCTTCGGTCGTGCCGCCGAGAACGAGGATCCGTGGCATGTCGCTTCCTGATACCGCCGAGCGCGAGACTGCCGCATTGCCGCGCTGGCTGTCCATCGTCGGCATCGGCGAGGACGGCATCGAGGCTTTGGGTCCGGCGGCGCGCGGGTTGATCGGCGCAGCGGAAATCGTGTTCGGCGGCCGCCGCCATCTCGCGCTCGCCGCTTCCACCATTCGCGGCGCGACGCGGCCGTGGCCGACCCCGTTCGACGGCGCCGCCGACGAAATACTGCGCCATCGCGGCCGGCAGGTTTGCGTGCTCGCTTCCGGCGATCCGTTCCATTTCGGGGTCGGCGCGGTGCTGGCGGAGAAAATCGACCCCCGCGAGATGATCGTTTTTCCGGCACCGTCCGCTTTCAGCCTAGCGGCGGCTCGGCTCGGCTGGTCGGTACCGCACACCATTCTCCTTTCGGTGCACGGCCGCACGCTCGATCTCGTGCGTCCGTATTTGCAGCCCGGTGCGCGTATCCTGGCGTTGACATCGGACGGCGATGGCCCGGCGGCTTTGGCGCGGCTGTTGGCGGAAACCGGCTTCGGAAACTCGTCGCTCACAGTGCTGGAAGCGCTCGCCGGCCCGGGCGAACGCGTGCGCTCGACGACGGCCGCGGATTTTCCTTTTGGCGCAGTCGATGCACTCAACATCGTCGCGATCGAGGCAACCGCCGCACCCGACGCCCGCGTCATTGCGCGCAGTGCCGGCCTCAGCGACGATCTTTTCGAGCATGACGGCCAAATCACCAAGCGCGACGTGCGCGCGGTGACGCTGTCGTCGCTTGCGCCGCGCCGCGGCGAACTCTTGTGGGACATCGGCGCCGGCGCTGGCTCGGTGGCAATCGAATGGCTTTTGTCCGACCCGATATTCATGCGCGCCATTGCCATCGAGGAACGCACCGATCGGGCTGCGCGCATCGGCCGTAACGCCGTCGCACTTGGCGTGCCGCATTTGCGGATTGTCGAAGGCGCCGCGCCGGTAGCACTGGCAAACCTCGCCGTGCCGGACGCCATTTTCGTTGGCGGCGGCGCTTCCCCAAGCGTGCTCGACGCTTCGTCGCGCGCGCTGCGGCCCGGCGGCCGGCTGGTCGTCAACGCCGTAACGCTGGAAACGGAAGCGCTATTGCTTGCCCGACACGCGGCGCTGGGCGGCGAACTCACGCGCATCGCGATTGCGCGCGCGCAGCCGCTCGGCGAAAAAACCGGCTGGCGCGGCGCCATGCCGGTCACGCAATGGCTGTGGACCAAACCATGACCGTGCACTTCATCGGCGCCGGCCCGGGCGCGGCCGACCTGATCACCATTCGCGGGCGCGATCTAATCGCACACTGTCCGGTCTGTCTTTATGCCGGCTCGATCGTACCGCGCGAGTTGCTTGCTTATTGCCCTCCCGGCGCACGCATTGTCGATACGGCGCCGCTGTCGCTCGACGACATCGATGCGGAATACGCCGCAGCCTATGCCGCCGGGCTTGACGTCGCCCGGCTTCATTCGGGCGATCTTTCCATTTATTCGGCGCTCGCCGAGCAGCTTCGGCGGCTCACGCGCCGCAGCATACCTTACACGCTCACGCCTGGCGTGCCGGCCTTCGCGGCGGCGGCGGCGGCGCTGGAGTGTGAGCTGACCGTGCCGGAGATCGCGCAAAGCGTCGTGCTGACGCGCGTCGGCGGCCGCGCCTCGCGCATGCCGGAAGCGGAAAAGCTCGCAACCTTCGCCACGAGCGGCGCAACGCTTGTGATCCATCTTGCCATTCACGACATTGAGCGCGTCGTCGAGGAATTGACGCCGTTCTACGGCGCCGACTGCCCGGTGGCAATCGTCGTCCAGGCGAGCGCGCCCGCGCAGCGCATCCTGCGCGGCACGCTCGCGGATATCACCGCGATAGTAACCGCCGAAAAGATCGAACGCACTGCGCTCATTCTCGTCGGCCGCGCGCTTGCCGCGTACGATTTTCGTGACAGCGCGCTTTACGACGCGGATTATCGCCGCCGTTTCCGCGGAGGCGGGAGTTTGCCGCGATGACCGCCTGGGACGCACTGGCGCGACGCGCGGGCATACCCATCCTCGAACCCGGGCATGTGTGGCTCGCCGGCGCGGGACCGGGCGATCCCGGCCTGCTGACACTCGACGCCGTCGCCGGGCTGCAACAGGCCGAAATCGTCGTGCACGATGCGCTGGTCGATGCACGAGTGCTGGCGCTCGCAGGCGCGCAGGCGCGGCTCGAATTCGCCGGCAAGCGCGGCGGCAAGCCGTCGGCCACCCAAGCCGACATCAGTCAAAGGCTGGTAGCGCTGGCGCGCGAAGGCCGGCGCGTGCTCCGTCTCAAGGGCGGCGATCCGTTCGTGTTCGGGCGCGGCGGCGAGGAAGCGATGACTTTGGCCGCAGCCGGCATTCCATTCCGCGTGATCCCCGGTGTTACTGCCGGACTTGCGGCTTTGGCTTCAGCATCAATCCCGGCGACATTGCGCGGAGTCAACCGGGCGGTGATCTTCGCCGCCGGCCATGGCGCCGAGGAAAATTTCGACTGGGGCCCGATCGCGCGGGCCGGCCAGCCGATCGTGCTCTACATGGTGATGCATAACCTCGAGCAGATCGCCCGTGCCTTGATAATGGCAGGACTTTCGCCGCAAATGCCTGCGGCGGTGATCGCCTCCGCTGCCACGCCAAAGGAGCGGCTGCTCGTCGCCACGCTGGAAACGTTGGCCGCCAAGGCGCGGGCACATAAATTCGAGCCGCCGGCCATTGTAGCGATTGGCGAGATCGTAAACTTTCGCGAACGCCTTATCGTCGCGACGACGTCCAAGGCAAAATCGTGAGCCCGCGCGGGCTCATTATCGCCGCGCCGCAATCGGGCGCCGGAAAGACCACAGTGACGCTGGCCTTGCTGGCCGCGCTCGCCCGGCGCGGCGTCGCGGTGCGCGCGGCCAAAGCCGGCCCGGATTACATCGATCCGGCGTTTCACGCCGCTGCTACCGGAACCCAGAGCGTCAATCTCGAACTCCTGGGCGATGTCGGAAACGCTCCTCGACGCGCTGGCCGCGCAAGCGGTCGGCGGCGCCGATCTATTGGTGATCGAAGGCGTCATGGGTTTGTTCGATGGCGCGCCGGGCACGGGCGGCCGGCGCGGCGCCACCGCCGACCTCGCCGCGCATTTCGGCCTGCCAGTCGTGCTGGTAATCGACGTCACGCGCCAGGCACAGTCGGCGGCAGCGCTGGTCCGCGGCTTTGCCGCGCACGATCCCGCGGTACGAATCGGCGGTGTCATTCTCAACGGCGTCGGCAGCGAGCGGCATCGCGCGATGGTCGGCGAGGCGATAGCGCCGCTCGGCATTCCAGTCCTCGGCGCGCTCAAGCGCGAGACTGCATTGGCGCTGCCGGAGCGCCATCTCGGCCTCGTCCAAGCGAGCGAACATCCCAGCATTGCCACTCTGATGGACACTCTCGCCGCTAAGGCCGAACGGCACGTCGACCTGGACGGTATCGTCGCAACGGCAGGACCGTTCAAGTTTACCGAAGCGATCGGCAACGCCATGCCGATGCCGCCACCAAGCCAGCGCATCGCGCTCGCCAGCGATCGGGCTTTCAGCTTTATCTATCCGCATCTCATTGACGCATGGCGCCGGGCCGGCGCTGAAATTCTCACCTTCTCGCCACTGGCCGGCGAGCCGCCGCCCGAACGGGCCGATAGCTGCTGGCTGCCGGGCGGCTATCCGGAATTACATGCCGGGATGCTGGCGGCTGCACCCCAATTCTCTCACGGCTTGCGGCGCTTCGCCGAGACCCGCCCGGTGCACGGCGAGTGCGGCGGCTACATGGTTTTGGGCGAAAGCCTCGAAGACGCTTACGGCCGTAGCCATGCGATGACGGGATTGCTTGGTCACACGACGAGCTTCGCCAGGCGAATATTGCATATCGGCTACCGCGCGGCGCGGCTTTTACACGACAGCGTGATCGGCCGCACCGGCGCGCTCGTGCGCGGCCATGAGTTTCACTACGCCTCGCTCACGTCTGCCGGCAACGACGAGCCGCTCGCCGAAGTCGCCGACAGCACCGGCAGCGTCGTTGAAAAGACCGGCGGGCGGCGCGGCCGAGTGACGGGCGCGTTCTTCCACGCCATCGCAACGGCGGATACCTAAGCTATTTGCCGCGGACGATCTCTTCTTCGACGTCGCGCAGCCGATCCTTGCCGAAGAAAATCGCGTCGCCGACAAAGAAGGTCGGGCTACCGAACGTGCCGCGCGCTACCGTGGCTTCGGTATTCTTCAAAAGCCGGTCCTTGACCTCGGGCTCCTGCGTGCGGGCGAGCAAGGCGTCGGCGTCAAGGTCGGATTGCTTGAGCGCCGCCCGCACCACCTCCGGATCGTCCATATCTTTCGGCTCGGCCCACATGGCGCGAAACATTTCATCGACGTAGCGTGGGAACACGCCTTCGAGCTGCGCCGCTATGGCTCCGCGCATGATCAGAAGCGTGTTGACCGGGAAGAACGGATTCCACGTGAACTCCTTGATGGCGTGGCCGCGGATGAACCGCTGCATTTCCAGCTGCTCGTATTGCAGGCGGTTCTTAATACCGGCCATTTTCTCCGCAGGCGAGCGGTTATTGGTCATCTTAAAAACACCGCCGAGCAGGATCGGAACGCATTCGAATTTGACGCCGGTCCGCTGCTCGACCTCTGGGATGACCCGATGGGCGAGGTAGGCGTTCGGACTGCCGAAATCGAAATGAAACTCGACCTTCGTCATCTCACCAAACCTCCCGGTAGGGACGCACGTCTAGCTCGAACGTCCAGGCGTCGCGCGGCTGCCGATAGAGTTGCCAATACGCCTCGGCGACCGACGCCGGGTTCATCAGCTGGTCGGACGCGAGATTCTCCAGCGCCTCCGTTCCGTCGCGTTGCTTGATGCGCTCGCGCACGAAAGCTGTGTCGACGCCCGCATCGATGATCAGATGTGCGACGTGAATGTTCTTCGGCCCGAGTTCGCGCGCCATGCTTTGAGCGACCGCGCGCAACCCGGACTTGGCGCTGGCAAACGCGGCGTAGCCGATGCCGCCGCGAACGCTTGCCGTCGCGCCGGTGAAAAAAATGCAACCCTTGCCGTGCGGCAACATAAGCCGGGCCGCTTCGCGGCCGGTGAGGAAGCCGGCATAGCAGGCGAGTTCCCAAACTTTGCGGAACACGCGCTCGGTGGTGTCCAGCAGCGGGAAGTTGACGTTGGCGCCGATGTTGAAGACGCAGACTTCAAGCGGCGCATGCGCGTCGGCGGCCTGGAGGAAGCCAGTAACGGCTTCCTCATTGCGCGCGTCAAGTTCGCGCGCGACGATCTCGCCACCGGCGGTTTCGATATCAGCCACCAGCGGTTTGAGCTTGTCGGCGTTACGCCGGCCGGCAAAGACTGTAAATCCCTCGGCGGCGAATTTTTTGGCAATCGCCGCGCCGATGAAATCGCCAGCGCCGATAACCGCCGCCGTGGCGTGCCGTTTGGCCACTTGCGCCCTCCCCGAGCTTCGCTTGAGCGGCATTATGCGCGACCGGCGGGCCAGAATACAGCCAACTTGCCAAGCCTTCGGCTTCCGCCCACCATGCACGTCTCAGGCGTCGACAGCGCGGAGTCCGGGAATAGTCAGCGTGGGGGACAGCAAGAACCATATCGTAACCGAAACGGCCACGCGCATTCTCGCCGACCTCGCCGATCCGCAGACAATCAACCGGGCTGCGAACGGCGCGTGGAAAGAGCCGCTCTGGCAGGCGCTCAACGCAGCCGGATTGACGCTCGCCTGGGTGCCGGAAAGTCGCGGCGGGTCGGGCGCGAGTCTCACCGAAGGCTTCGCCATCCTCAGTGTCGCTGGACGCTTTGCCCTTGCGGTGCCGCTGGCCGAGACGCTGGCCGCCGGCTGGCTGCTGGCGCGCGGCAGCCTCGTGGCACCGCCGACCCGCATGACGCTCGCCCCGGTCCGCCCGCGCGACCGCATAACCGTCGATGCCGACGGCAAGCTGAGCGGCCGCGCCGTCGGCGTTCCGTTCGCGCGCGAAGCCGAGCACATCGCCGTGCTTGCCGGCGACGACAAGCAGCAATGCATCGCGCTGGTGGAGGCAAAAGATTGCCGGCTTGGCGACAGTCGCAATCTCGCCGGCGATCCGGCGAACATCGTCACGTTCGAGCACGTCACGCCGCTGCGTATTACACCAGCGCCGCGCGGCTTCGATCAAACATCCTTGATGTTGATGGGGTCGATTATCCGCAGCATCGAGACCGCGGGTGCGTTGGAAGCGATCCTGTCGCTCAGCGTCGCTTACGCTAACGAGCGGGTTGCCTTCGAGCGCCGCATCGGCAAATTCCAGGCGGTGCAGCAGAACCTAGCGAGGCTCGCCGGCGAAACCGCGGCCGCGATCGCGATTGCGGGCTCGGCGGTCGACGCCGCCGCGCAAACCGAGACATTCGACGAGGGCGTGCTTCTTGAGGCCGCTTCGGCAAAAATTCGGACCGCCGAAGCCGCCGCTGAGGGCTCGGCGATTGCGCATCAGGTGTTCGGCGCCATCGGCTTCACGCAGGAACACATTCTGCACCGCTACACGCTGCGCATGCTGTCGTGGCGCGACGACTTCGGCAGCGAAAGCTATTGGGCCGCGGAACTCGGCAAGCTGATCGCCCGGCGCGGCGCCGACAACTTTTGGCCTCTGGTGGCCTCGCGATGACCGTCGACCTGCATTTCGATCCGATTCGTCTCCCGCCCGAATGCACGAAGCTGCGCGACGAAGTACGCACGTTTCTGGCCGAAGAAATCGCCGCGGGCACCTTCGATCCGCATCAGCCCGGCGACGGCGAAGGCTACAATCGCGCATTCAGCCGGCGCGTCGGCGCCAATGGCTGGATCGGCATGACCTGGCCCAAGCGCTATGGCGGCCACGAGCGCAGTCAACTCGAACGCTACGTCGTGACCGAGGAATTTCGCATCGCCAATGCTCCGTCGCATCTGCACTTCGTCGCCGACCGCCAGAGCGGGCCGGTGCTGCTCAAATATGCGCCCGAGCACATCAAGCAGGACATTCTGCCGCGCATCTGCCGCGGCGAATTGTGTTTCGCCATCGGCATGAGCGAGCCGGGATCCGGCTCCGATCTGTTCGCGGCCAAGACCAAAGCGACGAAGATCGACGGCGGCTGGCGCATCAACGGCAGCAAAATCTGGACAACCAGCGCCCAAGTCGCGGACTACATGTTGGCATTGTTCCGGACGTCACCGCCGAGCAAGGACAATCGCCGCCACGGACTTACGCAATTCCTCGTCAAAATGAAGACGCCCAGTATTGCCGTAAATCCGATCTATCAGATGACCGGAAAGGCCGGCTTCAACGAGGTGGTGTTCGAGGATGCATTCGTGCCTGACGATCACGTGCTTGGCGAGATCGACGGCGCGTGGAAGCAGGCCACCAGCGAGCTTGCCTACGAGCGCAGCGGGCCGGAGCGGTTCCTCGACACCTTTTATGTACTGCTTGAGCTGATCCGCGCGCTGGGGCCGGAGCCGGATCTGCGCGGCGCTGAAGGTCTCGGCCGGCTGGTCGCGCAATTGCATACGTTGCGGCGCATGTCGGTGTCGGTCGCCGGCATGCTGCAAGCCGGCAAAGAGCCGGTCGTGGAAGGCTCGATCGTCAAGGATCTCGGCACGGTCTGGGAACAGAAGCTTCCCGGCCGCGTGCGCGATCTCGCCGCGTTCCTGGAATCCGAAATCGTCAACCGGGCCACGCTTGAGGATCAGCTCGCTTACGCCACCACGATCGCGCCCAAACTCACCATCCAGGGCGGCACCACCGAAATCCTGCGCGGCATCATCGCACGCGGGTTAGGCTTGCGTTAAGGGACAGACGGATCGTGCCGGATATCGGAAAATTCCTGTGGCCGAAATCGCTGGCCGTGATCGGCGCCTCGTCGGACCTGCACGGCCTGCGCGGCCGGATTCTGGAAATCATTCTCAGCCATCAGTTTGCCGGCAAAGTTTTTCCGGTAAGCCGGAGCGCAGCCGAAGTGCAGGGGCTGAAAGCTTATCCTTCCATCGAGGCGCTGCCGGAACCGGTCGATCTGGCAATCCTCATCGTGCCGGCGAAGTACATACCAGCCGAACTCGAACGCTGCGGCAAAGCCGGCATCAAGGCGGCCGCAATCCTCAGTTCCGGCTTCGCCGAGGAAGGCGACGCCGGCAAACGCATGCAGCAGGAGATCGCCGCCACAGCGCAGCGATATGACATGGCGGTCAGCGGGCCGAACAGCGAGGGCTTTTCCAATGTCGCCGCCGCGCTATGCGCGAACTTCAGTCCGGCCTCGGACAAAAGCGCCGGACCGCTCATTCCGCTGCGGCCGGTCGGCCGTGGTCAGGTATCGGTGATTTCGCAGAGCGGCGGTGTCGGCTTCGCGTTCATCGATCGCGCGCGGCCGCGCAACCTGAAATTCCGTTACATCGTGACGACCGGCAACGAGGCGGTGCTCGAGATCGCCGACTTCGTCGATTACATGCTCGACGAGGGCGAGACTGATGTCTTCCTGCTGCTGACCGAGGCGGTGAAGTCGCCGGAAAAGTTCAAGCGCGTGGCGGGGAAAGCGCTGCGCGCCGGCAAGCCGTTGATCGTCGGCAAGATCGGGCAAAGCGAGCCGGGTAGCCGCGCGGTCGCCTCGCACACCGCCGTGCTGGCCGGCTCTGCGGCAGCCTATCGCGCGGTGTTCGATCGCTACGGATTGATCGAAGGCCGCGACTTTGACGAAATGCTCGACTCGGCTGTCGGCTTTCTCGCCTGCGGCGATCGCATGCCGGCTGGACGCCGCGTCGGTATCTGCACCGCGTCCGGCGGCGCCGGCATCTGGATGGCGGACGCTTGCGCCGCCGCCGGGCTCGATGTGCCAGTGCTCGATGCGGCAACGCGTAACGCGCTTGACGCCCGTGTGCCCTCTTACGGCACGACACAAAATCCGGTCGATTCCACGGCGCAAGGCGTGCAAAAGCTCGGCTATGCCGAATTCGCGCGCTTGGTCGCACGCTCACCTTCGGTCGATAGCGTCATCGTGGTGATAACCGCGCGCCGCTCCGCTTTTCTCGAAGCGGATCTGCCGAAACTCAAGGACCTCGCGCGCGAATTGGAAAAGCCGGTTTTCATGTGGACCTATACTTTGCCCGCCGAGCGAACGGTCGAAATCCTCAACGAGGCCGGATATCCGCTGTTCACCACGGCGCATGGCTGCGCCGGCACGCTGCGCAAGATGGCCGACTACCGCGCGCTGCGCGCGCGCTTGCTGCGTCTGGTTGAGGCAAGACCGGCGCCGGGCAGTTTCGACACTGGCGCTATGCTCGCAGCATCGCCGGCCGTGCTCTGTGAGTACCGGGCGCGGCCACTGCTCGCGGCCTACGGCATCGGCTCTGAAAAATTTGGGCAACTCGTCCAGTCGGGCGACGAAGCCACCGCGGTCGCACAGGCGATCGGGCGGCCGATAGCGCTCAAGGTTCAATCGGCCGACATCCCGCATAAGACCGAGGCGGGTGCGGTGATTTTAAATCTGGCCGGAGCCGAACGCGTCCGCGCGGGTTACGAACAGGTGCTGCAAGCCGCAAAACACCATGCACCGGCGTCGCACATCGATGGCGTGCTGGTTCAGCCGATGGCGCCGCCCGGCCGGGAAGTCATTGTCGGTGTCCATTCCGATCCGACCTGGGGGCTGTTGCTGATGGTGGGCATCGGCGGCGTGCTGGTCGAGGCGCTGGGTGACATAGTCCTCGCGCCCGTGCCGCTCGATCACGCCGGCGCACTTGCCTTGATTGCCCGGCTCAAGGGCGCACAACTTCTTGGCCGCCATCGCGGCGCGCCACCGGCGGACGTCGACGCACTCGCCGGTCTCATGGTGCGGTTGTCGAATTTTGCCGCCGACCATGCCGAGCAGATTTCCGCAATCGACCTCAATCCGGTCATCGTGCACGCGGAGCACGGCGGTATTTCCGTCGTGGACGCGCTCATCGTCAAGCGCAATGACCATTCCGCGGAGCGCCGCGGCGCTGCAGAATAATTTTTACGAAGGAAAACCCATGGGGCCTTTCAATGATATCTGCGTCGAAAAAACCGGCCACGTGGCGCTGATCGAAATCAGGCGCCCACCAAATAACTTCTTCGACGTAGCGCTCATCGCGGAAATCGCCGATGCTTTTGAGGCTCTCGACGAAGACATCGAATGTCGCGCGCTGGTGCTTGCCGCGCAAGGCAAGGCGTTTTGTGCCGGCGCCAATTTCGGCGGCGACGACCGCGACGGCGGCGAACTCCTGAGCGGACCGCGACCCGGCGCCGCCAGCCTTTATCTCGAAGGAACCCGGCTGTTCCGCACCAAAAAGCCGATCGTCGCCGCCGTGCACGGCGCCGCGGTCGGCGGCGGGCTGGGCTTAGCCATGGTCGCTGACTTCCGCGTCTCCTGCCCGGAGGCGCGCTTTTCCGCCAACTTTACCCGGCTCGGTTTTCATCCGGGCTTTGGCCTGACCGTGACGCTGCCGCGGGTCATCGGCCCGACCAAAGCGGCGCTGCTGTTCTACACCAGCCGCCGCGTCGGCGGCGAAGAAGCGTCCGCCATGGGCCTAGCCGACATCCTGGTGCCGCAAGATCAGGTGCGCGCCACCGCGCTGTCGCTCGCCGCCGAGATCGCCGAGAATTCGCCGCTTGGCTTGACGGCGACGCGCGCGACCCTCCGCGGCGACCTGGCCGACCGCGTCGGCGCCGCGACCGAACGCGAGCTTGCCGAGCAAACCCGGCTCCGCAAAACCGACGACTTTAAGGAAGGCGTGAAAGCAATGGCGGAACGGCGCGTTCCGAATTTCACCGGCCGATAACGGCATCAGCCACAAGCGTAGAGGAGAAATTATGACCGTCAGAGTCGAGAAAAAGGGCGCAGTGTGGACGGTAATCCACGATCGGCCGGAAGCGCGCAACGCCATGGACCCGGCGAGCGCGGATGCGCTGACGCAGGCCTTCCTCGAATTCGATGCCGATCCGAAGGCCTCGGTCGCGGTCTTCTATGGCGCAGGCGGTGCGTTCTGCGCCGGCTGGGATCTTAAATACGTCAGCACGCTTGATGCCGCCCACCCGCTCGGCGAGCTTGATATTCCGACCGCCGGGCCGCGCGGCAACGGCGGCGAAATTCCGCGCGGGCCGCTCGGTCCCTCGCGGCTCGAATTGGACAAGCCGGTGATCGCCGCGATCGAAGGACCGGCGGTCGCCGGCGGCATGGAGTTGGGACTGTGGTGCGACTTTCGCGTGATGGCGAAAGAGTCGTATTTCGGCGTCTATTGCCGCCGTTGGGGTGTACCGTTGATCGACGGCGGAACGGTGCGGTTGCCCCGTATCGTCGGCCAAGGCCGTGCGCTGGAGATCATTCTCACCGGACGCAAAGTTCCGGCCGAGGAGTGTTTGAACATCGGGCTATGTGAGTATCTCACGGCGGAGGGCGGAGCCCGGCAAAAAGCCGAGGAGCTGGCGCACGACATTGCCCGCTTCCCGCAAGTGTGCGTACGCGCCGATCGCCGGTCCGCCATCAAGAGCCATGATCCTTCGGTGCGCGATGCGCTGATTCAGGAATGGTATAATGGTCGCGAAGCCTTGGTGCGCGACGGCGTCGCGGGAGCGACGCGTTTCAAGGACGGGCTGGGCCGACACGGCGATTTCCGAAACATCAGGTAAGCCGCGGCGAGATCTTGGTAACCAACCGGCAACCACGTCTACGGGCCGGTCACCTCGGCATTGCCCGTATAACGCGCGTCGCTGCCCGCTTGCGCGCAGCGGGTGGGCCCGCATGGATAATCGTCTGCTAACGGGCGTCGCAAAGCACGCTCAATGTGCTGACACTAAAAGCAAAGAAGCCTCTGCATTTAACTCCGTGGATATACCTTCCCGCCATACTGTTCGTGCGATTTTAGCCGCTCGCGATTGCAAACGGTGTGAATGTAATGAGTTCCGTGTTTCGGGCTCGCGAACCTCACGAGACGCTTCCAGCGGAACTCTATATTCCGCTGGTTGATTCGCTTTTTAAAGAGGGCACCGCCCTTTTTATGGGCGTTATCTTCGTCGTCGGCTCTGTTTTCTGCACTTATTGGAAGACCGGCGACGTTCTCATTCTGTATTGCGCCATCGCGATCACCGTCGCTGCTGCCGCGCGCGGACTTATGATGCGCGCTTACAACAACATTCGGGAGACGATCAAAACGGCGGACGCGGCGCGCCGGTGGGAATATCGTTATAGCATCGGCGCGTCGATCATTCTCGCTCTGCTTAGCATCTGGTGCTTTGTCACCTTTTCCCGTTCGAACGACGCGTTCGCCGACCTGGTCAGCTTCGCGATGACCCTGACCTACGCGGCCGGAATCTTCGGACGCAATTTCGCGAATCCCCGATTTGTTGTGATCCAAATTCTATGCACTTGGGCGCCGATGACAGCCGCGCTGATTTTTTACGGCAATGTGTATCATTGGGTTTTCGCCATCCTTTTGGTTCCGACTTTTTACGGAACGAAATTGATATCGGACAGGCTGCGCGCCACGCTGCTCGAGGCGGTAGTAACCTCCCGCGACATGTCGCTGCTGGCGAAACGTTTCGACACTGCCTTGAACAACATGCCGCATGGCTTGTCCATGTTCGAAGGCACCCAGCGCATCGTGGTCGCCAACCAGAAACTTAACCAGCAATTGGGACTGGCCGCGGATTTTGATCTCAAGGGCGCGAGTGTGCACGGCCTGGTGGATGGCATTCGGCGCGCGGGTCTCCTCTCAGAAGCGCACGCGCAGACCTTGACGGATCGCCTCGACGCTCAACTCTCCAGACGCGACGACACCCCTTTCACCGTCGATCTTGAAAACGCGCGAACGATCGAGTTCACCGTGCAGCCGATGGAAAACGGCGGCATGGTGGTGCTTACCGAAGACATTACCGAGCGAAAGATCGCCGAGGCCAAGATCAACCACCTGGCACGGTTCGACGCATTGACCGGCTTGCCCAACCGGACGGTTCTGCGCGATCGCATGGAGCACGCGCTCAGCGCCTGGCGTCCTGACCGCCTCTGCGCAATTCACTTCGTCGATCTTGACCAGTTCAAGCAGATCAACGACACGCTCGGACATACCCGCGGCGACATGCTGTTGGAGGCCGTTGCACAGCGGCTGCGTGAAAATATCCGCGAAGTTGACGTGATCTCCCGGTTCGGCGGCGATGAGTTTGTGGTGTTGCAGGCGCCGATCAAATCTCTGAAGGAGGCGGAAGTTCTGGCCGAGCGGATTCTGAGCGTGCTCGGCGGCACTTACGATCTGGACGGACACAAAGTTGCGGTGACGGCCAGCGTCGGCATTGCCATCGCCAATCACCCGATCGATCCGGATCAGTTCCTACGCAACGCCGATTTGGCGCTTTATCAGGCAAAAGCCGACGGCCGCGGCACTTGGCGTTGGTTCGAAGCCAAGATGGAGGCCAACGCGCAGGCGCGGCGCTCCCTGGAATTCGATCTGCGCACGGCTGCCAAGAGTGAGGCGTTTGAACTCTACTATCAGCCGCTGTTCAATCTGAAGACCAAGCGGATCGAGGCCTGCGAGGCGTTGCTGCGCTGGCCGCATCACGAACGTGGCATGGTATCGCCCTCGGAATTCATCCCGGTCGCCGAAGAAATGGGTTTGATCGTCGAAATCGGCAATCAGGTCTTGTACAAGGCCTGCCTCGAATGTCGCCGTTGGCCCGGCGATACCAGCGTCGCCGTGAACCTTTCCTCAATTCAGTTCGATCGATCCAATGTGCCTGCGCTGGTGCGCGAAACGCTCGCCGCCACAAATTTGGCTCCGCATCGGCTCGAGCTTGAGATCACCGAATCGACGCTGCTCCAGAATACCAAACGGGTCCGCGCCGATCTTCAGCAACTAACGGACCTCGGCGTAAGAGTTCTCGCTCGACGATTTCGGCACCGCCTACTCGAGCCTCAGTTATTTGCACAGCTTTCCCCTGCACAAAGTGAAAATCGACCAATCATTCTTGCAAGACCTGAACAACGACGAGCGGCGAGTAACATTGTTGCGCGGCATTACGCGATTGAGCGCGCAGTTGGGCCTGTGCGTCGTGGTCGAAGGCGTGGAGACCGAACAGCAGCTCGAACTGCTGGCGGGCGAAGACAGCATCGACGAGGTCCAGGGCTTTCTACTATGCCGGCCGATGCCGGCCGCCGATCTGCGCAAGCTGCTTTACGCATCCTATGTTGCGCCGGCGGGCTCCTGGCCGTCGAAAGTCCACAGCGACGCCGCGTAAGCTGAATTAGTCGGCCTGAATGAAACTTTTGTGTCACAGAGCGTTTGCGCGCTCGGGTCGAAGTTAACCCTAATACTGTCCGAAAATTGAAATCGCGTTAACAAACTGTTAACCTCATTTTTTAGATGGTGCCGCGGGCCGGGCGCATGATGGTGCCGGCGCCTATGGTGAGGCGGGAATGAGTAATGTAGTGCGTTCCTCGTTGCCGGTTGATCAGGCGACGAAGAGCTTCTCCGATCGTCTCGCGGAATTAGCGGCCAAAATCGAGTTCAAGCGTGCCGATACGAGCGAAGAGCGGGAAGCGATTTTCCGGCTGCGTTACAAAGCGTATCTGCGCGAAGGCGCCATCTCACCCAACGGCGCCGCAAGATTTGCCGACGACGATGACGAGGCGGACAACGCCTATCTGATGGGCCTCTACATCGACGGCGAATTGGCGACGTCACTTCGTCTCCATATCGCCAGCAAGAACGGGACCCCCAACTGCCCGTCGCTACACGTCTTCTCCGATATCCTGCAGCCGTTGCTCGACGCCGGCAATGTCCTGGTCGACACAACTCGTTTCGTTGCGGACGAAAGACTGTCGCGGCTGCATCGCGGCCTACCGCTGGTGACGATTTGCCTGTGCGTCGTGGCGGGGGAATATTTTGGCGCTCACCATCTGCTGGCCGCGGTGCGATCCGAGCATCGGGCGTTTTACATCCGCTCCTTCGGCAGCAAGGTTCTCTGCGATGCGCGGCCCTATCCAATGCTGCTTAAGCCGATCGCACTGACGACCGTGCATTTCCCGACCACTGGCGCCGAGTTGTATCGCCGCTATCCGTTTTATCGCTCGACCCCGGCGGAGCGGCGCAAGCTGTTTGAACGGCCGCGGCTCTTGTACTCCGCCGGAGCCGCCAAACTGCCGGACTTGCACGTATCGCCCCAGCCGCGGGAGCCAAAGCGCCCTTTCGTCGGAAGCGAGGCCCCGCGGCTCGCGGGGTAAAATAGCCGCACGTTGCCTTCATTTGCCCGGTATGAGACGGTTAGCCGAAATTTAGTCGGCTCCGTAAAATTCGACCTGTCCGCTTCAGTCACTCTTGCAAAGCATCACGTATAACGAACGCGCTGCACGCGGCGGCGCGGCGAACGGCTTAATGGCCCATCATCCGGTTATGCGCAAGGAAGCGACAGATTTCGCGGTGGACACGCAGGCCACCGCCTGTCCAGGCTGCGGCGTACAGTTAATATTTGGTAGAAGCGCGACGCCGCTGATCGACGCCTGCGGCCTCGAAAGCTACCGCCTTAAATGCAATGCATGCGGCGCCCTGCTCGCCGGCATCGTCGATCCGGCCGACGACACCCTGCTGCTTTCCGAGCTGCCGCGCTACTTCGTCGACCGGTCAATGGCCCGCCAGCATGTCCTTGGCGCACTTCTTGACGGCTTTGTGCCGCGCGTAGAGCGACATTTCATGGTACTTCGACTGTTCCTTGACCTGCGCGCGGCATTTGGCGGTAGCGTCCGCCATCGCGGCTTTGTCGGCGTCGGACATCGCCGCCGCCGCCGCGAGCGTGATAAATGCCGGTGCGCTCACCAGGATGCCGGCGAGGATACCGGCGGATAATGCAACGACCGATCGGGACATGATGTGCAAGCTGCTCTTTGAGGAAGGTGCGCAAAATATCAGAAATATTTTTGTTGTTCGTCAAGCAATCATCCCGCGCCGCCATAATATTTGAGGCGCAGCAAATCCTTCACAAAACTGTCGCAATCGGCCCGCGGCCCAAAAGCGGCCTTTAGGGCGCAAACCGCGCGCGATCATGCGGGGCGGAAAAATCCAGTTGCGGTCCGAGCGGCACAATACGGGTCGGATTGATCGCGGTCATGCTCATGTAATAGTGCCGTTTGATGTGATCCAAATTCACCGTGTCGGCGATTCCCGGCACTTGATAAAGATCGCGCAGATAATTCGACAGATTGGGATAGTCGACGATCCGCCGCAGATTGCATTTGAAGTGGCTGTAATAGACCGCGTCGAACCGGACCAGCGTGGTGAACAGTCGCCAGTCGGCTTCGGTCAGCCGCGCGCCGACGAGATAGCGCTGGCGCGACAGGATTTCCTCGATCCAGTCGAGCGCCGCGAAGACGGTGCGGCAGCCCTCCTCATAGGCGCTTTGTCGGGTCGCAAAGCCGGCGCGGTAGACGCCGATATTCACGTCATTGTAAACGCGCGCATTGATGCGGTCGATTTCAGCGCGCAGCTGCGGCGGATAATAATCGGCACGGTCGTCGGTGAACGCCGCGAACGCCGAATTGAGCATGCGGATGATTTCGGGCGACTCGTTGTTAACGATAGTGCATCTCTCCTTGTCCCACAACACCGGGACCGACACGCGGCCGGTATAGCGCGGGTTGGCGAGCAAATATATTTCGCCGAGCCGCTGTTTTCCGTTGACGGTGTCGGCGACGGTGCCCGGACCGGTGCCGAACTGCCAGCCTCGATCGCCCATGACCGGATCGAGGACCGACATGGAAATCACGCTCTCGAGCTCCTTGAGCTTGCGGAAGATTACGGTGCGATGCGCGTAGGGACAGGCCAGCGAAACATAAAGGTGATAGCGGCCGCGCTCGGCGGCAAAGCCGCCTTCGCCCGACGGACCGGGACTGCCGTCCGGCGTCACCCAGTTGCGGAACACCGGCTCGGCGGGAACGAAACGCCCGCCGTTCGCGGACGTGTCGTACCATTCACTGTGCCACACGCCGTCGACGAACACCCCATGCGCCATCGCAACTTCTCCCCGCGGAAAGCGTAGCCCAGATTGCGTTCAATATGTAGGATGCTGGATATGAAAGCGGCCTTTATTGAAAAATTCGGCGGACCTGAGGTCATCCAATACGGCGAGCTGCCCGATCCGGTGGCCGGACCCGGCCAAGTCCTGGTCGAAGTCGTTGCCGCGAGCGTCAACGGCGCGGATTGGAAAGTGCGCGCCGGCCAATATGCGCAGGCGACGTTTCCACTGGTGCTCGGCCGCGATTTTTCCGGTACGGTGTCCGGTGCCGGCACGGGCGTCGCCGATCTGAAGATCGGTGATCCCGTATTCGGCGTGCTCGAAGCCGGCCGTGAAGGTGCCTACGCCGAGAAGCTCGCCGTCGGCGCGGCGATCATCGCTAGGAAGCCCGACGCGCTGTCGCATATTCAGGCCGCAGCTTTGGCGCTGACCGGATTAACGGCGATTAGCGCCATCGAAGCGACGCTCAAGCTCAAGCGTCGCGAGACGATCCTCATTCAGGGCGGCGCGGGCGGGGTGGCGAATGTCGCCATCCAGCTGGCCAAGCATATCGGCGCGCGCGTGATCACGACCACGAGCGCCGCCAATGTCGATTATGTGCGTAGCTTCGGCGCCGACGAGGTGATCGACTACAACGCGGCGGACTTCAGCAAAACGGTGAACAACTGCGACGCCGTATTCGACACGGTCGGCGGCGACGTGGCGCAAAAATCTTTTGCCGTGCTTAAGCCCGGCGGGCGCGCCGCCTTTATCGCCTCTGGCCCGCAGGCGCCAAACCCCTTGCGCAACAACGTAGCCTCCCTCCGTCCGGCGGTCGGACGCGCCCGCGCGCCGCTCGAACGCATCGCCGGGCTGGTCGCAGCCGGCGCTGTGCGGCCCCCCGAAATCAGGCTCTATCGCCTGTCACAGGCCGCCGAAGCGCACCGGGTCAGCGAAGGGCGGCATTTCCGCGGCAAACTCGTCTTCCAGGTGCGGTAAGGCTCTTTCGGTGGCAAAGCGCGGACCGAAGCGCCGTCGGGATGCCTGGAACCCTTCATCACGATGCGCCGATTGCGGCGATTATGCTGGCGGTTGACGCCGGAAACGCCTACATGGAGGTCATTCCCACAACCAAGGAGCGGCGAATGGCCCCGCGCCAAATCAAACTGCCTGTGAAGGACGATTCCGAAAAAGAAACAATGGAGGACGCGTTCTCGCAGCGCAAACGGCCGGAAAGCGGCCGGTATTTGCTGCAAGTGGACCGGCAGACCAAGGGTTCCTACAAGACCCCGGAAGCCGCCCAATCGGCCGCGCTGGTCATCAAGACCGCGCATCCGATCGTGCAGGTGTCGGTGTATGACAGCGTCGATAACACCAACACGCTGGTCGAAGCGCCGGCCGCGGCGTCATGATAGAATTCTGCCGCGCGGCTTCACAGCGCCGCACTTCTTGCGATCAGAAGGACTAAAATCTTTATGCCTACCCATCACTATCACGCGGTCATCTGGATCGACCATCATGAAGCCCGCGTATTCCATTTCAACGCGGCCGACGTCGAGCGGCTGGTGCTGCATCCCGATCATCCGACCCGACACATCCATCACAAGGCAAACTCCATCGGCAGCGGGCACGCTCCGGAGGATCACCATTTCTTCCAGGCGATTGTCGGTTCGGTCGCCGACGCCGGCGCGGTTCTCATCACCGGGCCCGGTAACGCCAAGAATGCGCTGGTCAAGCACATCGATCAGCACGCTCCCAAGCTGATGCAGGTCATCGCCGGCGTCGAAACCGTCGATCATCCGAGTGACGCTCAGCTCGTCGCCCATGCCCGGCATTACTTCAAGGTCGAGGACCGCATGCGTCCGCAGACGGGTTAGGAACTCACCATGACTGACCATCCCGACTTTTCGGTCGTTGTGAAGCACCGGGCGCCGCCGCCGAAATCTTGGCGGTGGGAAATCTATCGCGCCGGCAGAACCAGCCCGATTGACCGGTCCGAGGCTCTTTTCGAGACAATGGCCGAGGCCGGCCGCGCGGGGAAAGTGGCACTTGCTTTGATGTTAAGCGAGCACTCCGACTGATTCAAAGGGCTTGGCGTCAAGCGCCATTCAAAGGGCTTGGCGTCAAGCGCCAAAGTGCCATCCACAACCCAAGGATCTATCGCGATGCCGTTCTCATTGTCGCAAGCCTCCATTCCGGTTTTTGAAGTCGGGCTCAATGCGTTGTCGGCGGTTCTCGACAAAGGCGAAGCATACGCTGCCGCCAAGAAGTTCGACCCGGCCGTGCTTCTCCGCACACGGCTCGCTCCGGACATGTTCGATTTCACCCGCCAGGTGCAGGTCGCGACGGATCAGGCCAGACGCGGCGCCGCCCGTCTCGCGGGCGTCGAACCGGCCGTGTTCGAAGATACTGAGACCACATTCGCCGAACTCAAGGCACGGCTCGCCAGGACGGTCACATATTTGAAAGCGCTGGACGCTAAGGCGATCGATGCATCCGCTGATCGCGACATCACCTTCCCGCTGGGCGGCGGCAGGAACGGGCAAATGAAAGGCGCCGATTACCTCAATCATTTTGTGCTGCCGAACTATTATTTTCACCTCACCGCCGCCTACGCCATCTTGCGCCATTGCGGTGTCGACATCGGCAAGCGCGACTTCATCGGCGCGGCCCCCGTCAAATTGGTGTGATCGGGCGCGCCGGCCAATGCGCGCGTCCTCTACTTGCGGCCACGCTTGGATTTCGGCCGGGCCCGTGCCGCTCGCCGGATGTGCGCCAGCAGGCGCTTTCGAAATGCAGCGGGCTTGGTGCGGAACGGCAGCTCGACGCGCGACGTCGCGCTCTCCGTCAGCATGAGATTATACGGAGCGCCCTCGGTATCGCCGGAAATGCGAAAGTCGGTGCGGAAACAGACGACCGGCTTGCCCTTGGCGTAAGCGTAGCCGCACTCCCACGCGGTTCCGCTATCCGGATCTGCGCCGTCCATGCAGGCGACCACCATGTCGGCCCGGTCGATCGCGGCGACGTCCATCGCGAAGATTGACTGCGCGGAGTTGCGGCGCGGCTCGTGCTCTTGCGGCAGCCAGACCGCGAAACCCTCGCCTTCGAGGAAGCGCGCCAGCTCGGCATTAAACCTTTGCTCGGCCAGCGTGAACAGCGGGCCCGCCAGATAGATTTTTGTCCTCGCGCTCATTGCGCGCCCATGCGGTCTTTGGCGGCGGCTAGGCTACCTTCCGCTTTGACGTGGCGCGTCGCCGCCGCTAAACCAAACAACGGCATGTTGGCATAGACGCACTCGCTTTTACCGCGCCCGACCAGATAGGTTTCGTGCCAGGCGCCGACCGTGCCGCCTTTGCCGATCGCGCGGTTGAAAGCGCCCCAGGCGGGAAAGTGCTGCCCCGACCGGTCGGGCGCATAGGCGAGAAGCTTGTCGAAGCTCTCCCAATATTGCCGCACGAGAATGACCCGTCCGGAAATATAGCTGCGGGCAAACAGCATGCCCGCGTCCGGGCGTCTGGCCAACTCGGCCAGCATGCGTGGCATAGCGAGCGTCACCGAGAACCATTTATGCACCGCGAGAAGCTTGTTGAAGCGCATGCCGATCAAAAACAGCACAACCGGCTTGTCCACGCGCGCGGTGAATTGATCGGCGAAAATATCGGCCATGTTGCCTCTCTACATCTGCTCGGCCCTGAAACAATGTCCCCGGGCTTGCTGCCGCTCAAACCCGGGCGATTCCGGCTGGCAGACGAAAGGCGGCGTTATTAAATTCAGCGCAAGCTGGAGCCGTGACGTCGGTCGGCATTTTCGTGTCAGCTTTGAGGAATTTCATGTCGCCTTTGTCCCTTCTACTTAATCTTATGTGGATTGTCTTTGGCGGCCTTTGGATGGCGGTCGGCTGGCTGATCGCCGCCACGATCATGGCGATCACCATCATCGGCATTCCCTGGGCGCGGGCAGCGTTCAACATCGCCTCCTATACCCTGCTGCCATTCGGCCGAAAGGCGGTGTCGCGCAAGGAATATCTCGGCAAGGAAAACTTCGGCACCGGTCCGTTCGGTCTGATCGGCAATATCGTGTGGCTGATCCTCGCCGGCTGGTGGCTGGCGCTCGGCCACTTGATTACCGCCGTTCTCTTGGCAGTGACGCTAATCGGCATCCCGTTCGCGTGGGCGCATCTGAAGCTCGCCGGTCTCGCGATGTGGCCGATCGGCAAGATGATTGTCGACGCCGACGCGCTGCCGCCCGGCTCTTATCAAGCCCGGCAAAGCAGCTGATTGCGGAGGATTCCGCTTGGACCCCGAATTCATCCGCGAACTATTCGCGCTGTTCGGCCCGGTTACGGTCAAGCGCATGTTCGGCGGCGCCGGCATCTGGTCCGAAGGCCTGATGTTCGGCCTCGTGTTCGACGGCGCGATCTTTCTCAAAGTGGACCAAATAAGCATCCCCGACTTCGAGCGCGAAGGCAGCCGCCCGTTCGTCTACACCCGCGCCAAGAGCAAAGGCCGCGTCGGGAGCGCATCGCTGTCTTATTGGCGCCTGCCGGAGCGGCTCTATGACGATCCCGGCGAGCTTGCGGTGTGGGCCAACCGCGCGCTCGCCATCGCGCAGCAGAAGAAATCTGCGCCGCGCAAGCGAGCCGCCAAGCAAAAGCGGGCGGCCCGGCGGACATAGCCCGCGACGCAAAAACGTCATGGCGGCTTGCTTCGCCCGAGTAACATGGACCTTTTTGGGCCGATATTTTTGATTTTTCGCGCACATTTTATCCTTCTTATCAGCGACGGAGATCAACGCCCGGCCTGTCACCGCCCCCGCGCGGCTATCCCGTTCCACCGAATGAAGAAGGGTGGCTTCAGGAAATTCTCGGTTAGCCTTTCCGGATGGCTCCGCCGAAGCAAGTCTCAATCAAATATGCCTCCTGGCGCAGAGCCTGTTCCGGGTGCCGATCGCGCTGGTCACACTGGTTGGACGCGACGAACAAAATTTCTGGCCAAATGCGGCGTCGACGTCGACGGCACTCCGCGGACGGACGCGTTCCGCACCTACGCGATCCTCGACGATGAGGTTCTGATCGTCCCGACGCCACCCTTGATGCCCGGTTCGCGGAAAAACCGCTCGTCACCGGCGACATGCATATCCGCTTCTATGCGGGCGCTCCGCTGATCATTCGACCCGGCGTGCGTCTCGGCACACTTTGCATAATCGACACCGCACTGCGCGATTTTCCTGAGGAGGAGGCCTCACGTCTGAAGATGCTCGCCACGATTGCCGTCAACGAGTTGCGCAGGCGCCGGGTGACGCTCGACTTCAAGCGACAACGAGATTTGTTGGAGCAAGCGGCGCGGATGGGCAGTATCGGCAGTTGGACGTTTGATTTGGGGGCCACGTCGATGCTGTGGTCGGAGGAAACCTATCGCATCTTCGAGGTCGCCCCTGACGTTGTGCTGACCGTAAACATGGTGAGCGGCTTCCGAACATTCGGGACGAGAACGACATCGCCGTACCCACTGAACCGCTCCAGAGAGCTGCTGCGAGACCCGCGCGAACATGACGGTAAGCGCATGTCGGTCAGCGTCAGCATCGGTGCGGCGATTTATCCGGAGCGCGACCGCAACGCTGCGGCACTGCTGGCGAATGCAGAAATCGCGCTGTATCGCGCCAAAATGCCGGTCGGAACCGGTTTGTGATTTTCGAACCGGGCATGCGTGACGAAGTCGAGCAGCGCGTCTCCCTCAACGCCGAAATCAGGTCCGGGACCGAAAGCGGCGAATTCATGCTTTTTTACCAGCCGTTGGTCCGCATCGCCGAGCCGCGGTTGGTGACCGGTTTCGAGGCGCTGATGCGCTGGCAGCATCCCTCGCGCGGCTTGCTCACCCCGGACAAATTTTCGGTCGGCTTCGAGGATCAGGAGCTTTCGCTTGCTCTGGGCAAGCTGGCGCTGGACAGCGCGATAACGCAGATGCGGGCCTGGATGATCGGCGGCATCGATTTCGGACGGGTCGCGGTTAACCTGTGGGCGTCTCAGTTCCGTGCCGGCAATTTGGCGAACACTGTTATTGCCAAGCTTGACCGCGCAAGCGTCCCTGCAAGCCAGCTCACCCTCGAAGTGACCGAGAACGTGTATATGGGCTGGGGATCCGATACCGTCACCGATGCAATTAACGCCTTGCATGGTGCCGGCATCCTGATCGCGCTCGACGACTTCGGCATCGGCTATGCCTCGCTGACGCACCTCAAACAATTCCCGATCGATCGCATCAAAATCGATAAATCGTTCGTTCGCGATCTGCGCGATCCGGCGATTGTAGCGGCGATCGTCGCGCTCGGCGCTGGCATGGCCATCAAGGTCGTCGCCGAAGGGGGCGAGGACGCCAGGCAACTTGAGCTTCTTGGCGCCATGGGCTGCGACCAGGCGCAGGGATATTATTTCGCGCGGCCGATGCCGGCCGCGGACGTGCCGGCATTTCTGACAAAGTTTGCCGCCCCGGCGGCCACGCAGTCGCAGGCAGCCGCGTGACGCACGCAGCAACGCGATAAATCGCCGGCGGTTGAGCCGCGCAAGTGGGGCGCGAGACACCATCGAAGCGGTAGCCGAGGCCGCCCTGACGGCCGGTCCGAAACGCGCTAACCTGTCCCGTCTCAGGGAGAAACACGCCATGTCATTTTCCGCGTATCGTCTTGCCGCCGCCGCGCTTGCCTCCGCCTGCCTGTTTGCCGCGCCGGCCGGTGCGCAATTGCTGACCCACAAAGATCTGACCGCCTCCATCGCCATAACGATCGCGCAGACCGCGATCGATACTTGCAAGGCCAACGGCTATGCGGTTTCGGTGACCGTGGTCGGCAGGAACGGCGAAGCCATCTTGCAGGTACGCGGCGACAACACGCCGCCGCACACCATGGAAAATTCCTTCCGCAAGGCCTACACCGCGCGCACGTTGCGCAGCCCGTCGGGCGCGCTCGCCGAACGCGTGAAGGCCGACCCGACATTGCCGTTCATCCATCTCTCCAACATCATCGCCTTTCAGGGCGCGCTGCCGATCAAGATCGGCGACGAAACCATCGGCGCGGCCGGTGCCTCGGGCGCGCCGGGCGGCGAAAAGGACGAAGCATGCATCAAGGCGGGGCTCGATAAGGTCGCCGATCAGTTGAAGTAACTTCGGACAATGGACTAAAGCGGCGGATCGTCCACGCTGTCGCGCCGGAACGCCAGGCTTTCTTCTTCCAGATCGAGCTCGCGCTCGATCCGCCGGCGCGCTTCGTCGGTGATCTGGCCCTGCTGTAACAGCCGGTAGATGTACTCGCGCTCGGCGGCGATCAATTCGGCGCGCAGCTCGGCCGCCGCCGCCACGGCCTTGCGGCCTTCCTTGGTGTTGCGCGGCAACTGTCCGGCGTGATGATCGTGGCGGCCGCGCAGGATCTCCAGCACCTCAGGCGACACCTTGCCATCGGCTGAAAGCCGCTTCACGCGGTCGCGCGACGCGTTGAGCGCTTCGATCCGCGCGGTGATCTCAGCATCCTGCTCGCGCCGGCGTTCGTCTTCGGCGTCGTGCGGCAGGGCGAGCCAGCGCACAAGCGGCGGCAGCAGCAGCCCCTGCCCGATCAGCGTGACGACGATCACGCCGAAGGTGACAAAGAGAATGAGATCGCGGTCGGGGAACGACGCGGCGCTCATGGTGGTAAGCGGAATGGCCAACGCCGCGGCGAGCGAAACGACCCCGCGCACGCCGACAAAACCGAGTAGGACCGACCACTGCCACGGCGGCAGCGGGTCGCGGCGGCGCAGCGACGGGCTGAGCCAGCGCGGCAGATAGACCGTCGGATAGACCCAAACAAACCTCGCCACGACGATCACCGCGACGGTCAGCGCCAGTGTGACGCCGAGTTCGCGCAGCGAGACCGCGTTCGACTGATCGAGCAGCGCCCTCGTCTCCATGCCGGTCACCAGGAAAATGAAGCCTTCGAGGTAATAGACGATCAGGTCCCAGAAAAAGATTCCCTGCAGCCGCGTCGCCGCCGGAATGAGCAGCGGTCCGTTCCAGCTCACGAACAGGCCGGCCGCGACGGTCGCCAGCACGCCCGAGCCGCCGAGGTGCTGGGGAACAAGAAACGCCACGTAAGGCGTCATCAGCGACAGCGTGATCTCGACGCGCGGATCGCGCGCCCAGCGGCGCAGCCGCAGGCTGGCCCAGCCGATACCGATGCCGAAGGCGATCTCGCCGACCACGATCAGCGCGAAGGTGCCGGCGGCTTCGCCGAGCGAGAACAGGCCGGTGCTCACGGCGGCAACCGCGAAGCGATAGAGGATCAGCGCGGTGGCGTCATTGGCGAGGCCTTCGCCGTCGAGCACGACCAGCAGCCGGCGCGGCAAGCCGAGACGGCGGATAATGGCAAGCGGCGCGACCGCATCGGTCGGCGCCACGATGGCGCCGAGCACAAAGCCAACCGCCGGCGGCATGCCGAGCACGAAATGCGCGACGGCGGCCACCGCGCAAGTAGTGAAAATCACGCAGCCGAAGGCGAGCAACGTGATCGGGCGCAGATTGAAGCGGAATTCGCGCCAGCTCATGGCGACGCCGGCGGAATAGATCAGCGGCGGCAGGATGCCGAGCAGCACCAATTCCGGGGCCAGCGCAATGCGCGGCAAACCGGGAATGAGCGCAACGGCGATGCCGGCGACCACCAGCAGGATCGAGGGCGCGGTATTGAGCCGGCGCGCCGCGACCGCGACGGCGACCAGCACCGCGAGCAGGAACAAGACCGTTACGATCGTCGCCGTCATGTCGCCGTCATGGCTCACTTTGCCCCGGAGCCCACGATGGCGGATGCGCCAGGGCGGTCAAGCCCGGCACGGCTGCCAAGTCGCCTGACAGCAATTCGCGCCCCATGCGCTCGGGCGGGCCGGCGCTTGCCGGCGTCGCCCGCACACAATCAGGACAAGTCGTGGATGACCGGGACGAGCCCGGCCACGACGAAGGAAGGATAGGCGCCGAGCCTGCTACTCCGGCTTGCCGCCGCGTTGTCTGCAGGCCTTCCTGAACTCCTTGCGCGCTTTGCCGTGCAGCCCCTTGGCCGTGGCCTGATCAGAGCAGGACTTCGAAATGACCTTCTTGTCGGCCGCGCTCATTTTGGGCGCGGACGTATTTGCCGCCGGCGCCGCATCTTCCGCGAAGGCGGCTCCCGTCCCGATCGTCAGCGAAACAATAATGCGGCAACGACAGACGATTTCATCATCCCGCTTTCCTTTTTCACTTTCTGCTGCAAAGGCGGGTCCGGGCGGACGTATATATCGCTTTGCTCATCCAGGCTACGCTTGCGTGCCCAAAGCCGACAGCTAGGAAAAAAGCGATGGCCGACGACACTAAAAAGCCTAAAGCCGGCACGGCGCCGAAGGACGCGGCACCGAAGAAAGACGCCGCGGCGAAGGCTGAGAGCCCGGCGGCGAAAGAGGCATCCAAGCCTGAAGACGGCGAGACAGCCGCCGCGACGCCGTCCAACTACAGCCGGGGCGAAGGCCAGAAACCGGTCACCGCGGCCTACAAGGAAAACTGGAACGCGATTTTCGGGAAGAAGAAAACGAAAAAGAACGCGACGAAGAAAAAGCGATGATTACCTCTCCGCCCGTGAGCTTCAACCACGCCCAAGGCAGCAACCATGATCGAGCGATACAGCGACCACGCCGCGAATGAACGCACCTTCCTGGCCTGGGTCCGGACCGGGATTGCGATCATGGCCTTTGGGTTCCTGGTGGAGAAGTTTGACCTGTTCCTGGAGATTGCAGGCCAGACGCTCGCGCGCCGCGCCTTGTCGCATGCCGGGCAACTTGTCGGGAACGTCGCCGGTCTGATCCTCATCGCGCTTGGCGCCGCGACGATCATCTTGGCGCTGGCGCGCTTTCGCCGCACTGCGAAAGAGATCGACAGCGTCCAAACACTACCCGGTTCCGGACAGCGACTGGACGTAGCGCTCGCGGGTCTGTTGGCGATGCTCGGGGGTGCTTTATTCGTTTACCTTTCATACACCGTCATCACCAGTCTCTGATCGCTTTTGACTTCCCAGGATTTGCGTTTAGTGCGACGTGACGCTTTTGGCTGCTGGCTGCGCCCGGCGCGGCTTGGTAACGCCCAAGCGCCGCGGCCGGCGGGGAGCGATCGATCCCGACGCCAGCCAATGCATGACGCTGCCGCTGCGCAGGAGCGGCAGCACATCTTCGGCCGACATCGGCTTGGCAAAATAGAAGCCTTGCGCCTGCCGGCATCCCCACGCGTGCAGTAATCGCACCTGGTCGGCCGTCTCTACGCCTTCGGCCAGGACGGCGATGCCAAGCTCGCGCGCAAGCCCGATCGCCGCCTTGACGATCGCCGTGTCGTTGGGCTCGATGCCGATATCCTTGACGAATTCCTGCGCGATTTTGATCCGGTCGACCGGAAAGCGTCGCAGATAGAGCAGCGAGGAATAGCCGGTGCCGAAATCATCGATCGCGATTCGCAACCCGCGCGCGCGCAGCCGGTCGACGACGTTTTCCGGCCCGCCTGAAGTCCCCATAAGCGCGGTTTCCGTCATCTCGATTTCCAGCGCGCCGGGCAAAAGCCCGCTCTCCGCCAGCGCCGCCTCGATTTTTCTTTCCAGCTCGCGCGGCGCCTTGAACTGAAGCGCCGAAACATTGATCGCAAGCGGAGGCAGCGCGACGCCGCTTTCCCGCCATTGCCGCGCCTGCTGACAAGCCGCGTGCAAAACCCAGTTTCCCAGTGTGACGATAAGACCGCCGCGCTCTGCCGCGGGCAGGAACTCGCCGGGCATAAGCACGCCCCGGACCGGATGATTCCAGCGGACCAGCGCCTCCAGCCCGACCAGCCGGCTGGTCTCCATATCCACCTGCGGCTGGTACACCAGGAATAGCTGGCCGGCGGCGATGCCTGCCTGCAGTTCGGAGGTCAACGTAACCCGTTTGCGTACTTCCGCGTCCATGGCGTCGGTGAAGAACCGATAGGTGTGCCGGCCTTCCGACTTGGCCCGATAAAGCGCCACGTCGGCGTGCGCGAGCAGTGCCTCGGCATTCGCGTCGTCCGGCTCGTAGGGCGCGATGCCGATGCTGACCCCGGAATGGATTTGGTTGCCATCGAGCAGAAACGGCTGGTTCATGATCTGCAGAATCTTGTCTGCCAGGACCCCGGCATCCGTGGGATCACCGACGTCCGACATGAGCAACGCGAATTCGTCGCCGCCAAAGCGGGCGAGCGTGTCGCTCGCCCGCACATTCGCCCGCAGCCGCTCGGCGACGGACTGGAGCAGCCGATCTCCGATCGGGTGTCCCAGTGTATCGTTGACGTCCTTGAAATGATCGAGGTCGAGATAAAGCACCGCGAAGCCATGCTCGCCCCGCCGCGCGCGCTCGATCACCCTGGCTACCTCGGCGACGAATACGCCGCGATTAACCAGGCCGGTGAGAAGATCGAACTGCGCCATCCGCTTGAGCTGATCTTCCGCCGCCTTGCGCTGCGAAATTTCGCGGGCGGCCGTGAGCACGAAATCCCGTCCGCCGAAGGTGGCCGGGCGAATTGAGAGTTCGACCCAAAATAGCCGCCCATCCTTCGCCTTGCAGCGCCAATCGAACGTTCGCGGCGTCCCGGATCGCGCCTTCTGCATCTCGGACACCAGGTTCTGGCGTGTGTAAGGCGGTTTGCCCTCGGAGAGATTGCCGATCTTTCCCTTGAGCAGTTCCTCGCGCGTATAGCCGAACATCTCGCAGACGCGTTGATTGACGTCGACGACGCTCTCGGTTTCGAAGTCATGCACGAATATAAGGTCATTGACGGAATCGAAGATGGTGCGGAAGCGCTCCTCGCTTGCCTGCAATGCCGACTGCGCCTGTTTGAGATCGGTGACGTCCAACACCGAATCGAGCAGGCCGATCGTGTCACCGGACTCCGAGCGATAGGGATAACAGTTCACGAGCCAGTGCCGCTCGCCATAGGGAGGCTTGGGCGACCTGCCTGTCATTTCGGCATTCAGGACCGGCTCACCGCGTTCCAAAGCCGGCCGGTGCATTGCAATGATGCCCTCGGCCAGATGAGGAATGACTTCGTGCAACGTGTGGCCTATGGCCGCCTCCACGGTCACCCCACTCATCTCAGCCAGGTGCTCATTGATCCGGACGAAGCAAAAGTCCTTGTCCAGGAGAGAAAGACCGACCGGTGAATTGCGATAAATTTGCTCGATTTCGCCGAGTAAGGCTTTACTCTCAGCGACCGCAGCATGCAGTTTGCTGTTGGCAGCGGCCTGGTCGAGTCTCAGGTGCAAATTCTCGACGATCCAGCGATTGAAATAGCGTCCCATCGCGGCGACCACCACGACGTAGGCCGCCAGCATCAGGCCCATTGCAATCGAAGTTCGATCCCCCCTTGCGAAATAACAAACGACCTGGGGAACGGTGGCCGGCAGCGCGTAGCTGAAAAAGGCCGGCAGATACGCTGCTTGCTGGAAAATCGCGCCGACCGTCATGCCGCCGAGCACGAACGTGACGACGACGTGAGCGACCGGATCTGGCGATACGAAGACGACCGATCCGGCGAGGCCCCACAGGCAACCGGTCACAGCAGTGCCGACGGTATAACGCCTGGCCCAGTTAAGTTCCTGCCCCCTGTTGTGCACTTGCCATGTATAGCGCGCGCGATCGGCGAAACGCGCGGCCACAACGACGCAGAACAGCCCGACCCAAAGCAGGAGAATCCACGCCGGATAGGCTGGCCAGACGACCACGGCAAGGATCGATGCGTTGACCGGGTTGGTCAGCATGATCGCAGGCGCGCGATAGAGCGCCCTGATCTGCTCGGCGCGGATGGCCGCCCGGAAGTCCGGCTGGTCCGGCGCGGGGCCGCGCTGCGAAAGAACGTCGTTCGGCATAAAATGCACGGATGCTCGATGCGCCATCCGTCCAGCCATCGTGGCCGGCGAAAACCGCGCCGGGCGGGTGGACGAGGCGCAGCGATTATTGCCGAACAGGCATTAAGTAATGCACACGCGTGCTGTGTAAGGGTTTATGAAAAGCTGTTTAAAGATACAGAGAATGCCGGTATCTGAAAACCGGCACGGCGTTCACAAAATAAACGCCCCCTTCGCTCGCTGGCTCTCCCGCTGGAGAGAGGGTGAATCTATCTACAAAAAGCTCTGCGGATCAACGTCGATTTCGAGCTTGATCGAGCCTTTGGTTTTCGGCGCCTCAGTGAGCCATTCGCGCAAATAAGTCGACAGATCGAAGTTGCGCGGCGCCTTGACGAGGAAGCGCAGGCGATGGCGGCCCCGCACCAAAGCGAGCGGCGCATCGGCGGGGCCGAGCACGCGCACATCGTCGAGCGGCGGAGCAGCGCGCGCCAGCGCGCGCGCGTAGCTTTGCGTGTCGTGCTTGTCTTCACCTGAAATGACGAGGCTCGCGAGCCGCCCGAACGGCGGATAGTGCATCGCCCCGCGCGCGGCGATCTCGGCGTCATAGAACGCGTCGCGGTCCTGCGCGATCAGCGCGCGCATCACCGGATGCTCGGGCTGGTGGGTTTGCAACAATCCGAGCCCGGTCCCGGCGTCGCGTCCGGCGCGGCCCACCACCTGATGCAAAAGCTGGAATGTGCGCTCGGCGGCGCGCGGATCGCCGTTGTTGAGTCCGAGATCGGCGTCGACAATGCCGACCAAATTGAGCTTCGGAAAATGATGGCCCTTGGCGACGAGCTGCGTGCCGATGACGATATCGAAACGGCCCGCCGCCACATCGTCGAGCTCAGCGCGCAGCCGGTCCATGGTGGCGACCAGATCGCTTGAGAGCACCAGCACGCGCGCGCGCGGAAACAAGCCGCGCACTTCCTCATCCAGCCGTTCGACGCCCGGTCCCACCGCGACGAAGGAATTCACCGCCTTGCATTGCGGACATTCGGCGGGATGTGGCATGGCGAAGCCGCAATGGTGGCAGACAAGCTGCTTGCGGAAGCGGTGATCGACTAACCAGGCGTCGCAATTCGGGCAGGAGAAGCGTAAGCCGCAGGCGCGGCAGAGCGTCAGCGGCGCGTAACCGCGGCGGTTGAGGAAGAACAGTGCCTGCTCGCCGCGCTCAATCGCGTTCGCCACCGCGCCGGCAAGCGACGGCGCAATGAAGCGGCCCGTGGGCGGCCGCTCGCGGCGCAGGTCAATCGCCTCGACCAGCGGCATCGCCTGACCGCCGAAGCGCTCGGGCAGCTTAAGCCGCCGGTAGCGGCCGCGCCGCGCATTGACCTCAGTTTCAAGCGAGGGCGTCGCCGACGACAGTACCACCGGGATGTGCGCGATGTGGCCGCGCACCACCGCCATGTCGCGGGCGTGATAATGCACGCCGTCCTCCTGCTTGTAGGCCTGGTCGTGCTCTTCATCGACGACGATCACTCCGAGATCGGCGTAAGGCAGGAACAACGCCGAGCGCGCGCCGACCACGACGGAGACTTCGCCGTCGGCAACGGCACGCCAGGTGCGCGCGCGCTTGCGTGGCGATAAATCCGAATGCCATTCCGCCGGCCGCACGCCGAACCGCGCGGCGAAGCGGTCGAGGAATTGCGCGGTGAGCGCGATCTCCGGCATCAGGATCAGGCTTTGCCGGCTGGCGCGGATCGCATCCGCCACCGCCTCGAAATAAACTTCGGTCTTGCCCGAGCCGGTGACGCCGTCGAGCAACGTCACCGAATAGCCGCCCGTGCCCACGGTCGCTTTCAGCTCGGCAGCAGCGGCGGCCTGGTCCGCGGTGAAGTCGGTGCGCGCGAAATCCGGATCGGGTTTTTCCGCGACCGGCGCCAGCGGCAGCACCAAAGTTTCCAGCGTGCCTTCGTCGACGAGGCCGTCGATCACGCCGGCGCTGACGCCGGCTTCGCGCGCGGCATCGCCTTTGCCGCGCGCCAAGCCATCCGCCAATAATTCCAACACGCGGGAGCGCGCCGCGGTCATGCGTTGCGGCGCGGGTCCGCAAAGCCGCACGCCGACGCGCTCGCGCTCGGCGCCCAAATGCTCGCCCATGCGCAGACACATGCGCAGCACCAAGCCGCGCGAAGACAGCGTGTAATTCGCCACCCAATCGACGAAGTCGCGCAGCTCCGGACGAAGCGGCGGGACTTGGAGCTTCTCTTCGACGTCCTTGAGCCTGTTGTCGAGCCGCGGATTGGGCTTGACGTTGTCGGCCCACACCACCGCCGTCGCCTCGCGCGCACCGAGCGGCACGCTGACGATGTCGCCCGCAGCCAGCGTCAGCGCCTCGGGCACCCGGTAGGAATAGGCCCGATCGAGCGCGACCGGGACGAGGACATCGACGACACGTTTGGCCATGCTACGATTTTCTGCCGATTCTCGGCAGTTTAGGAAGGGGAAAGGCGGCAGAGCTACAATCCGCTCACTCCCGCGAAAGTGGAATCTACTACCGAAATCGCAGCAAAGAACTGGGTCCCCGCTTGCGCCGGGAAGAGCGTGGATGGCTCCGAAGACCGAGACAAACATGATCGCGCCGAAAGTCGCCGCCGAAATCGAGGCTTGGCTGCGCCATTTGAGCGCCGAGCGTCGCTATTCGCCGAAAACGCTCGACGCCTACCGGCGCGATGTCACGCAATTTCTCGGCTTTCTCGCCCGGCATCTCGGCGCTCCGCTGTCACTGGCGGAACTGGCCAAGCTCGCACCGGCGGACGTGCGCGCCTTCCTCGCCGCGCGCCGCGCGGCCGGGATCGGCAGCCGTTCGCTGATGCGCACGCTTGCCGGCATGCGCGGCTTTGCGCGTTTTCTCGAACGGGGCGGCAAAGGCAAAGTCGGAGCGCTTGCCGCAGTGCGCACGCCGAAGCTGGGCAAGACGCTGCCGCGACCCTTGCCGGTCGCGGCCGCCAAGGGCATGGCCGATCCGGGCCTTGCCGCCGGCGACGGCCGAGACGTGTGGATCCATACGCGCGACGCGGCAGTGCTGGCGTTGCTCTACGGCTGCGGCCTGCGCATTTCCGAGGCGCTCGGTCTTCGCCGCGCCGATGCCGGCGCGGGTGACGCCATCATCGTGACGGGAAAAGGCCGCAAGCAGCGCATGGTGCCCCTGATCCCGGCGGTGCAAGAACTCATCGCCGATTATCTCGCGCTGTGCCCGCTCGATCTACCCGCGGACGGACCGCTGTTTGTCGGCGCCAAAGGCGGCCCGCTCTCGCCGCGCGTGGTGCAGCTCACCATGGCGCGCGCACGCGGCGCGCTCGGCCTGCCCGACAGCGCGACGCCGCATGCGCTGCGTCATTCCTTTGCCACGCATCTGCTCGCTCGCGGCGGCGATTTGCGCGCCATTCAGGAATTGCTCGGCCATGCCTCGCTGGCGACCACGCAAATTTACACCGACGTCGACGCCGAACGGCTGATCGACGCCTACCGCTCGGCCCATCCCCGCGCGTAAGATTTATGCTACGGCTGGTTTCGGTCATTCCCGGAGTTGGAGGGGGCTAAACACATGCCGGACGCGCACGAGCAAATGGAGCAGGCCGATATCGCGAAAGAAGTCTCGCGCGAAGACCGCAAGATCGCGCTGGTGATCGCGATCCTGGCGCTGTTTCTCTCGTTCTCGGAAACGCTCGGCAAGAGCGCCCAGACCGAAGCGATCGACGCCAACGTCAAGTCCACCGACACCTGGTCGTTCTATCAGGCGAAAGACACGCGGCGGACGGTACTCAATGCGACGGCCGACCAAACGACCCTGTTGGCGGCTGGTTTCACCGATCCCGCCGCCAAGGCGGCCGTCGAGCAGCAGATCGAGACCTGGCGCAAGACCGCCGCGCGCTACGAGTCGGACCCGAAGACGGGCGAAGGCCGCAAGGAGCTCGCCGAGCGCGCCAAATCGATCGAGGAAGAACGCGATCTGTCGATGGCAAAATACCATCACTACGAGCTCGCTTCGGCCGCCTTTCAAGTCGGCATTGTGCTCGCTTCGGCGGCCGTCATCACCGGGATGATTGCACTTGCTTGGTTCTCCGGCTTGCTGGGCATCGTCGGGCTCGGCGTGCTGTCGCTCGGCCTGTTTGCGCCGCATCTGCTCCCGTTGCCGTGAGGGTTGAGCAGCTGTGATCTCGCGCGGCAAGGCGGAGAAGCACGCGGCGCGCACCGCGCGCCTGTCGGCGGCATTGCGGGAGAACCTCAAGCGCCGCAAGGCGCAAGCCCGCGGCCGGGCGCAGGAGCGGCCAGACGAGAAAACCGAGACAACGCCAGATCTGGGCCGCGAAAAGCAGGCTCCCGACTTTTGCCGCAATCGGGGCCGCGATTAGGAACTTAGGTCCCGCCACGGACGCTTCGTGAGGGGCTTGGGGGTGATGATGGACCGTATTCGTATTGTCGGCGGCCGGCCTTTGCACGGCACGATCCCGATTTCAGGGGCAAAAAACGCCACGCTGCCCCTGATGATCGCGAGCCTGCTCACCGACCAGACGCTGATCCTCGACAATGTGCCTCGCCTCGCCGACGTCGCCTTGCTTGAGCGCATTCTCGGCAATCACGGCGTCGACATCATGGTCAGCGGCAAGCGCGCCGGCGAAACCGCCGATCACGGCCAGACGTTGCACATCTCCGCCGCGCACATCGTCGACACCACCGCGCCTTACGAACTCGTGTCGCGGATGCGGGCGAGTTTTTGGGTGCTGGCGCCGCTGGTTGCGCGCATGGGCGAGGCGCGGGTGTCGCTGCCCGGCGGCTGCGCGATTGGCACGCGGCCGGTCGATCTCCTCATCATGGCGATGGAGCGGCTCGGCGCGCAGATCGACGTCGACGCCGGCTACGTGGTGGCGCGCGCGCCAGGCGGCCTCAAAGGCGCCGAGATCGTTTTCCCGAAAGTCACCGTCAGCGGCACGCATACCGCGGTGATGGCGGCGGTGCTGGCCGACGGCACCACCGTAATCGAGAATGCCGCGCGCGAGCCGGAGATCGCGGACGTCGCCGATTGTCTCAACAAAATGGGGGCGCGCATCGCCGGCGCCGGCACCTCGCGTATCGTGATCGAAGGCGTTGCCAAGCTCAACGGCGCGCGCCACGCCGTGCTGCCCGACCGCATCGAGACCGGCACCTATGCGATGGCGGTCGCCATGGCCGGCGGCGACATCCTGTTGCAGAATGCGCAGCCGGAATTGTTGCAGGCGGCGCTCGACGTGCTGCAGCAAACGGGCGTCACGGTGACGCCGACCAATCAGGGCATTCGCGTCGCCCGCAACGGTGACGGGCTCAAGCCGGTCGAAGTCACGACCGCGCCGTTCCCGGCCTTCCCGACCGACCTGCAGGCGCAGCTGATGGCGCTGATGACGCGCGCGCGCGGCACCTCGCACATCGTCGAGACGGTGTTCGAGAACCGCTTCATGCACGTGCAGGAGCTGGTGCGGCTCGGCGCCCGCATCCAGCTCACCGGCGAGCGCGCGACCATCGAGGGCGTCGAGCGGCTCAAAGGCGCCCCGGTGATGGCGACCGACCTGCGCGCGTCGGTCTCGCTGGTGATCGCCGCGCTCGCCGCCGAAGGCGAGACCGTCGTCAACCGCGTCTATCACCTCGACCGCGGATTCGAGCGTCTGGAAGACAAGCTCGGCCGCTGCGGCGCCGCGATCGAGCGGCTGTCGGGATAACCGGTCGGCCGTCATCCTGAGGCGGTCCCGAAGGATGAACGGCCCCGCCGCTTACCGTGACGAGACCAGGCCGCCGGACGTTGCCGGTTGGCTAACGTGCGGGTCCGTAGAAATACGGGCCGCGATGGCTTATCTCTATAAACAACGACGAAAGCATAAGAGGAAACGCCCGGAGTTTTGGATGGCTGATGTTCCCATTTCACTGATCGACCGCGCCGGCCTCGACCAGGCGAGCCTGGACAAGATCATCGCGCGCGGGCTTGAGGGCGCCGACGACGGCGAGCTGTTTCTCGAATACCGCCAAGCGGAAATGCTGGTGTTCGACAACGGCCGGCTCAAGCAAGCGACCTACGACACATCGCAGGGTTTCGGGCTGCGCGCGGTCAAGGACGAGGCCGTCGGCTACGCGCTCGCATCCGACATTTCGGAGGCGGCGATTGCCCGCGCCGCCGACACAGTGCGCGCGGTGAAAGGTGGCTATTCCGGCCGTTATGCCGGGCCGCCGCCGCGCACCAACGTCAAGCTCTACAGTGAGGGCAGCCCGCTCGCGAGCCCGGGTTTTGAAGCCAAGGCACGACTCCTGGAAGCCATCGACGCTTATGCCCGCGCCAAGGATCCGCGCGTGCGCCAGGTTTCGGTCAGCCTCGGCGCGACGTGGCAGGCGGTCGAAGTGGTCCGCGCCGATGGCGCGACCTATCGCGACGTGCGGCCGCTGGTGCGGGTCAACGTCTCGGTCGTGGTCGGCGACGGCGACCGCCAGGAAATCGGCAGCGCCGGTTACGGCGGCCGCGAAGGCTACGAGCGGTTCATCGTTACGGATACCTGGCAGCATGCAGTCGATGGCGCCGTGCGCCAGGCGCTGGTCAATCTGGAAGCCGCGCCGGCGCCGGCCGGCGAGATGGACGTGGTGCTCGGACCGGGCTGGCCGGGCGTGATGCTGCACGAAGCGGTCGGCCACGGCCTCGAAGGCGATTTCAACCGCAAGAAGACCTCGGCCTTCGCTGGACTGCTCGGTCAGCGCGTCGCCGCTCCCGGCGTGACCGTCGTCGATGACGGCACCATCGCGCAGCGCCGCGGCTCGCTGTCGATCGACGACGAAGGCACGCCGACCAACCGCACCGTGTTGATCGAAGACGGCGTTCTGGTCGGCTATATGCAGGACCGCCAGAATGCGCGGCTGATGGGCATGAAGCCGACCGGCAACGGCCGGCGCGAAAGTTTCGCCCACGTGCCGATGCCGCGCATGACCAACACTTACATGCTATCGGGCACGCGCGATCCCGGCGAGATCATCGCTTCGGTGAAAAACGGCATCTACGCCGTGCATTTCGGCGGCGGCCAGGTCGACATCACCTCAGGCAAATACGTTTTCGAGTGCACCGAAGCCTACCGGATCGAGAACGGCAAGCAGGGCGCGCCGATCAAGGGCGCCATGCTGATCGGCAACGGCCCGACTGACCTGCACCGCATTTCCATGGTCGGCAACGATCTCGCGCTCGACGACGGCATCGGCACTTGCGGCAAGAACGGCCAAGGCGTGCCGGTCGGCGTCGGCCAGCCGACCTTGCGGATGGACAGCATCACCGTCGGCGGCACCGGGTGAAAGAACAGCCGAGGCGCTCGTGCGCAGGAGTTCCCGATGTTACGAACTTCTTTCGCAACGATTTTGGTCAGCGTGTTCTGTGCACAAGCGATCGCCGGAGAATGTAACCCCGTGATCGATGGCACTTACTGCGCCACGCAGCCGAACAGTAATTTAAGCAATACGCCATCCTCTACTCGCCCGCGCTTTGATCCGATCCAAGGCCTGGGAGGTGATTTGTCCATCGGACAGGCTCCGGCCGCGACGTTCGGTGCTATCACGTTCAGCGGCAGCGGCACGCGATGTATCGGGCTTTTGCGTCAGAGCGCCTGCGATTGAGGAGTTATGAGATGGGCTATGCGCACAAAGCAATCGGAAATGCCGTCGCGGCTTTTGTCGTAGCATTCGGTTTGATTCCGGCGGCAGCTCAGGACACGAAAGAACGCACCGTCGAGCAATACACGTGCAAGGACATCATGCGCGAAAGCGGAACCAACCGCGACGTTGCCATCGCCTTTCTGCACGGATTCCTGCTCGGAAAATCCGGGAGCACGAAGTTCAATATTGATGCCTTGCACAAGCATAGCACGGATTTCATCGAGCGCTGTCTGGACAACCCTAACGAAAAAGCCATCGACGCCATGTCCAAGGTGGCTGGTTAAGGCGCGAACTCTGTCGCATATTTATCGACGCAGGCTGGCGGAAGGCGAGGTAATTCGTATTGGTATGGCTTGGCTTTCTCACGTATTGGCGGTCGGAAACAAAATGCCGGAGGCGACAATGTTCGGAATACGGTTTTTTCGTGCGGTGAAGATCGGCGCGGTCCTGCTCGCGGCAGCTTTCCTAATGGCAGGAGGGCTGAAGCCAGCCCAGGCGCAGACTGGAACAGTCTACATCAAAGTCGTAAAGGCCGGATTCATCCTGGGTTTCGGCGGCGGCCAAGGTACCTTGATCTATAATGGCCATCATTATCCGTTGAAAATCGGCGGCGTCGGCATCGGCACGATCGGAATAGCCGAGGCGCGGCTTGCGGGCACCGCGTACCACTTGCGGAACCCTGTCGACATTATCGGTACTTATTCCGCGGCGGGCGCCAGCATCGCCGTCGTTGGCGGCGCGAAGGTGGCGCGGCTGCAGAACGACAAGGGCGTCATCCTCGAATTACATGGGGTACAGCTCGGTGTCGAGGCCACGCTCGGGCTCGGCGGGATGACCATTTCGTTTCGCTGACCCGCGCTCGCGCCGCGCCGCCGAAATTCAACGTCGCGACCGGATTAATCCGGCGCGGCGCGCGGCGGCGATTGTTGCTGACGAAACCGCTAAACTTGCGACCGACGGCGGTTATGCGGCGTTGCGATGATGCCCACGTCACGAAAACTTCATCAACGCGCTCACCCGGCGATGTGCTCGCCAGCTTTTCATGTGCTCAATCTTGACACCTTACCGCATCACGCCGGAAATGCAGCACGGCCGATGGTGCGGCGGCTTGATGACGTCCTTCAAATAACAGCGCGGCGCGGCGGTCCCGTAACCGGGACGGCGATAGGTCCAGGCGCGGCAGCGCGTCTCCGCCTGACAGGCGGCGGCGCAAGCCTTGCCGCGCTGATCGGCCGCGGTTTCGAAATTCCGGTAATCGCCGCCAGCGCGATCGATGGAAAATTCGGTTTCGCCGAGCTTCGGCTCGATCACCGCGGCGCCGCGCACGCCCGAGACGCAGCAACTCGACCTCACCGCCGGCACGACCGCGCGCTTGAGCCAGCACATCGCTGGGGCGCCGGAGGCCGTCGGGTAGGAAAAGCTCCACGACCGGCAGGCTTTGTCGCGCTCGCAGCGCGCGCCGCACACAGCCGGGTCGCCGCTTGGCAGCGGAGCGCTGGCATAGTCGCCGCCCGGCCGGTCGAAGCCCGACTGCGCGCGAACCGGCACGCCGGCCATTGCCATTGTCACGACGCTAAAAATCAGGCCGGCAAAGCTCAGTGCGCGCATGCGCCGCCTCGCGTTGCTCGCAACTTCGAGCTGGCAACGTTAAGCCCCCAGCCACAGAAGACCGCGCTTTGCGGCCGAATACCACAAGATTCTGCCGCTAATGATCCCGAGAAGTGGTTCCCGATCTTCCGAAAAAGATCGGGCGCAAATAAAAATCACCACGCTCAACCGCGGAAGTGTTTCGATAATTTGAGGCCCTGCGCTTGATAGTTCGAGCCGATGCCGGCGCCGTACAACTGATCGGGGCGCGCCAGCATACTCTCATAGACAAGGCGCCCAACGACCTGGCCGTGTTCGAGAATGAACGGCACCTCGCGTGAACGCACTTCCAGGACCGCACGAGCGCCAAGTCCGCCGGCGCTGGCATAACCGAAACCGGGATCGAAGAAGCCGGCATAGTGCACGCGGAACTCGCCGACCAGCGGATCGAACGGCACCATTTCGGCGGCATAATCGGGCGGCACCTGCACCGCCTCGGTGGATGCCAGTATGTAAAACTCGTCCGGGTCGAGGATCAGGCTGCGGTCGGCACGCGCGGCGATCGGTTCCCAGAAGTCGGCCGCGTCGTAGGCGGCGCGGCGCTCGACCTCGATCACCGCGGTGTGCCGCTTGGCGCGGTAGCCGACGATGTCCTTGCCGTTATGCAGAGCGCCGCCGGAAAGATCGACGCTGACCGCGATCCCCTCGCCCATTACCGCCTCGGCGCGATCGACCAGCCGCTCGCGCGCGTGCAAGCCGCGCAAAGCCTTGCCGTCGAGTGCCGCCTCGCCGTGACGAAAGCGGACTTGTGACAGCCGCGAGCCTTCGCGCACCAGCACCGGAAAAGTTTTCGGGCTGATTTCGGCGTAAAGCGGGCCGTGATAACCACCCTCGACCCGATCGAAGCCGCGGGTTTCGTCGGCGATCACTCGCGTAAAAACATCGAGGCGTCCGGTGGAGCTTTTCGGGTTGGTGGCGGCGGCGATGTCCGTGGGCAACGCCAGGCTCTCGATCAGCGGCACGATATAGACGCAGCCAGTCTCCAACACGGCGCCCCCGGTCAGCGAGAATTCGTGCAGCTTCAGCTCGGCGATGCGGCGCGTGACGGCAGTTCCCGGCCCGGGCAGGAAGCTTGCGCGCACGCGATAGGCGATCGCGCCGAGCCGCAGGTCGAGACTGGCCGGCTGGATTTGATCCGGCGCGAATGGCCGCGCAGCAATAATCGCGCGCTCCTCCGCCAGCGCCGCTATCATGCGGTCAGGCAAAATTCCCCGTTCGGAGGGCTTGAAGGAAAGCGGCACAGCTCACCAATCGGTCCCACGCGGCGTGGGCAATATCGGGCGATTGCGATCTAACCCGATGCCCTGCTTGACGCAAAGACAGCCTCGGCGTAAGAGCCATCTTATCCCGTGGTCATTTGAGCCGGCCGGCTTGCAGCCACGTAAAACAAGTTGCTAAAAGGCCGGGGACGCTTGAGCCCGGCCCGAGGATTATCCCCCCGGCCGGGTTTTGTTTTGTCTGGCCAAGGAGAAGGGCCACATGACCGCGTCCGCACCCGATCGTTACCGCCCGGAGACCCGGCTTGTGCATGCTGGCACGCTGCGCTCGCAATTCGGCGAAACCTCCGAGGCACTGTTCCTCACCCAGGGCTACGTATACGAAAACGCCGCTCAGGCCGAGCGCCGCTTCAAGAACGAAGAGCCGGGCTTTCAATATTCGCGCTTCGCCAATCCGACGGTGGCGATGTTCGAACAACGCATGGCGGCGTTTGAAGGCGCCGAAGCGGCGCGGGCCACCGCGACCGGCATGGCGGCGGTGACGCTCGCGCTCGTCGGCCAGCTTAAAGCCGGCGACCACGTAGTGGCGGCGAAAGCGCTGTTCGGCTCCTGCCGCTACGTCGTGGAAGACTATTTGCCGCGCTTTGGCGTCGAGTCGATGCTGGTTGACGGCACCGACCTTCAGCAATGGCGCAATGCGGTGCGGCCGAACACCAGGACATTCTTCATCGAGACGCCGACCAATCCGACGCTCGAAATCATCGACATCGCCGCGCTCGCGGAGATAGCGCACGCGGCCGGCGCGACGTTGGTGGTCGACAACGTGTTCGCCACGCCGATCTTCCAGTCGCCGCTCGCGCTCGGCGCAGATTGCGTAGTCTATTCGGCCACCAAGCATATCGACGGCCAGGGGCGTTGCCTCGGCGGCATCATCCTGGGCTCGGAAGACTTCATCCAGAAAAACGTGCACACGCTACTGCGGCAAACCGGACCGTCGCTGTCTCCGTTCAACGCCTGGGTGCTGCTCAAGGGCCTGGAGACCTTGCCGGTGCGGGTGCGGCGGCAGACCAACTCGGCAGCGACGCTCGCCGTAGCGCTGGCCGAGCACCCGAAGATCGCGCGCCTGATCTATCCCGGCCGGCCGGATCATCCGCAGGCAAAAGTCGCGCAGAAGCAGATGCGCGGCGGTTCCACGTTAGTCGCCTTCGATATCAAGGGCGGCAAGAGCGCCGCCTTCCGCTTTCAGGACGCGCTCAAGCTGATCCGCATCAGCAACAATCTCGGCGATGCCAAGAGCCTCATCACCCATCCGTCGACGACGACGCACCAGCGTCTCACGCCGGCGCAGCGCGACGAGCTTGGCATCACCGACGGCCTGGTGCGGGTTTCGGTCGGGCTTGAGCATCCCGATGATATCGTGGAGGACGTGCTCGCCGCGCTGGAGGCGGTCTAGCGGATTGTCGGAACCGCTTTCGCGGGCGTATGCACCGCTGCCGACGCAGTCGGGCGGGTTCCCGCTTCGCTAATCGCCGCCGCCAACAGCTTCGCCACGCACGCGTAGCTCCAGTCGTTCATGTGCAATTGGTCCGGAGCGACGAACGCTTCGAATGACATATGCCGAACGTCGTGCCAGTTGCGCATGATGGCGAAGCGGTCGAACAGATCGATGCCGTCCGTTTTGGCTGTCAGCGCAATCTGGCTTTCCATTCCCTCCGTCTCCTGCTTGGCCAGCACGCGCGGCGCAAACTGCATGTTAATCAGCACCACGTCGGCGCCTGCGTTCTGCAACTGCGCGATGCCGTTTTTCAGCACGACCGAATGGGTCGTCAGCGGATGATCGCGCAGCACCGAATTGGTGCCGACCTGCCAGAGGACGAGATCGGGATGCGCGGCAACGACGTCGGTGGCAAAACGGGCCACCATCTGCTGCGAACTCTTCGCCGTTGACCCCGCGGTTGATCACGGTGATGTCGCGTCCGGGAAACCGTTGCTTGAGCTCGACCGCAAGCCGGCTCGGATAGCTCGCCGCGGGTGAGCTTGCGCCGGCGCCCGCGGTCGACGAAGAGCCGACTGCGACGATAGTCAGCGGTTCGCCGCGCGCCAGACGCTGCGCGGTGTGCCGCAGCGGATAGCTGAAGCGGGAAAATTCGGCCGGCGCAACGCACGCGTAAGATGCAGCAACCGGCGCGGTTACCGCCGTGCGCGACACCATCACCGTCTGCGCTTGCCCCGCCGTCGCGCCCGCGGCAAGCAACGCCAGCGCGAATGCTCCGCCCGTGCAATGCACAACGCCCGCGGCCCGTTTCTTATTTTTTGCTATCGGCATTCGCAGGCGTTCCGGCATCGAGGTGGGCGGCATTAATGATTTGCGTCGCCAAAGCCCGGCCCAAACATTCATGGACCCGGCGGGCCATAGCATACCCGTTGGCGGCCGAATAGAGGTCGAAAATCCCTTCGTCGCTCCAGTAGCGCATGATGGCTAATCGATCGAACAACGGGATGCCACGCTGTTCGGTCACCCAGTGCATGACGTCCGCGTATGGCGTCACGCTGAGCATGTTTTCGGTGCGCGGGCTAAACTGCATGTTCATCAGGATGACCTCGGCTTTCGCCGCGGCGATGGCCTCAAGCCCGTGATCGAGGCTGATGCGGAAATCTTCCGGCTCGACCCCGCGCAAGGCGTCAACCGTGCCGGCTTGCCAGATCACCAGCGCCGGCTTGTCCCCCGCAAGCAGCCGGGGCAAGCCCGACGCCATGTCGGCGGTGGTCAGACGCGGCTCGACATGCGCGGTGACTTTGATGTCGGTGCCGGGCAGCCGTTGTTTAAGCGCCTGCTCCAGTTGCGCCGGATAGGAAAACCGCGTGCCGTCAGGACCCGACAGCACCGATGAGCCGGAACCAACGACGGTAATATCGAGCCGGTGCTGATCCTTGATGTCCGCTGCGGCGCGCGGAAGAGCGGCTTCCGTTGCAATGAGCGAATCCGGTACGGTGCAGTCCGTTTCCGGCTCGGCCGCGACGGCGCCGCCAACGAGCGCAATCGACGTCACAGCGGCGAACATAAAGCTCATGCCTCGCCCCCCGCGAGGTCGGCGTCCGGATTTTTGACGCGCGACAAGGAACTGCGTCCCTCTACGCCTTTGTACCATGAAATAAGACTGGCGGTAGCAATCATGATGAGAATGCCTAATACACTGACGGCGGTTTGCAGCAGCGGGCCGCCCGAAGATTCGGCAATGATGAATTGTCCGGCAAACGCCAGGAAGACGCCGAGGCAGAAGATTTCGAGCGAGTGCTGACCGCAGCGGATCGCCGGCTGCAGCACCGGAGCCTTGAGGCCGGGCCAGGTGCGCGGAATGAAGCGAACGGTCACCGCCGCCAGCGCCAGGAAATGGGCGAACCGCAAAACATCGAGATTGGTCTTGTCGATTGGATACATCCAATACGCAAGCCAGCCCGGCACGAAGCGGTCGAGAGATTCGAAATGCCAGGTCAGCGTGATCAAAAAAGCAAACACCAGATAGGCAATCGCGACCGCCAGCACAATCCGCGAGCGCAGCACGCCGGCCAATCGCTGCGCGCCGCCAAGCGCGCACCAGGCGCCGAATACGAACAACAACTGCCAGGCGAATGGATTGAAAAACCAGACGCCGTTCGGATAGGCCGGCAGATTCCAGTCCAGTTTCCAGGCAAACGCATACACCACCGCCGATCCGGCCAGCGCGAAATTCGGCCGCCGCAGCAGGAAGAAAAGAACCGGCGGGAACAACAGCAGAAGCACGATGTAGAGCGGCAACACGTCCATGTTGACCGGCTTGAACTTCAACAGCAGCGCCTGAAAGATCGTGATGTCGGGCTGCTTGAGAAAATCGAGGATTTTCATTTCTTCCGCGTAGAGCGGATTGTCGAAGGTCGCCGCGACGTAGGCGATCTCGGCCATGAAGATCGTGAACAGAAAAATATGGGCCACGTAGATCTGCCAGGCGCGGCGCAGGATGCGCGCGCTCGACAGCATGAAGCCGCGTTCGCGCATGGTGCGTCCGTAGACGAATGCGGCGGTGTAGCCGGAAATGAAAATGAAGATCTCAGTCGCGTCGCTGAAGCCGTAATTGCGGATGGTAAACCAGTTGACGATGTTTTCGGGGATGTGGTCCAGGAAGATCAGCCACAGCGCCACACCGCGGAACAGATCGAGCCGCAGATCGCGTTCGCCCGGAACCGCCGGTGGCGGGGGAACCATCGCCATGAACTGTGCAACCATTGTCCGCCGCTGGACGATACGGGCATGCGCGGACGCCGGCGGTAATCTAGTGCCCGGATTCCGAATTTCGCAAGCGATTATGGCATTGCCGTTGCATACTTCGCGGCGGCCACTGCTTGAGAAAGTCCGTGGATTGGGTCAGGATTCGCGCCGGGATTCATACGATGTATCGCGCCGTCACCCATAACATCGAAGTCGTCGTCACCCCGCGCTTTGTCGCCGATCGCTCCTCGCCGGATAACAACTATTTCTTTTGGGCCTACACCGTCGCCATCACCAACAAGAGCGGCGACACCGTGCAGCTAAAGACCCGGCACTGGCGCATCATCGACGCGACCGGCCGGCGCCAGGAAGTGCGCGGTGCGGGCGTGGTCGGAGAAGAACCGGTGCTCAAAGCCGGAGAATCGTTCGAGTATACCAGCGGGGTGCCGCTGCAAACGGCGTCCGGTTTCATGGTCGGAACCTACGGAATGATCGGCTCCAGCGGCGAGCCGTTCGACATCGACATTCCCGCCTTCTCGCTCGATTGCGGCGACGGCAAGCGCACGCTCAATTGAGCGGTCCGGCCGTGACTTGGTCGGGCGTGAATTCGTAGGTCGAGCTGCAAAACTCGCAGGTCACGGTAATCCTGCCATTCTCGACCATTTCGTCGCGGTCCTCGGGCGGAAAACTGCGCAGCATGTTCTCGACATTTTGCCGCGAGCATGAGCACTGCGCGTGCACCGGCGCAGCCTTGAACACATGCACGCCACGTTCGTGGAACAAGCGATAGGCAAGCCGTTCACTCGACAGCGCCGGATCGATCAATTCGATATCGCCGACGGTCGCGACCAGCGAGCGGCCTTCGACCCATGCGTCGTCCTCGGGGGGAACGTGGGGCTCGGCGCCGGCCGGTGCGTCGCCGGGATCGAGGTCCGCCTGGCGCACGCGCTCGGGCGATTTGGGCAGGAACTGCAGCAGAATTCCGCCCGCGCGCCAGCGGCGGCGCGCGCCGCTTTCCCCGCCGCGGAACTCCTCGGCGACGGCAAGCCGGACGCGGGTCGGAATCTGTTCCGAGCGCAGAAAATATTCGTGCGCGGCATGTTCAAGGTCGTCGCCCTCGAGCGGAACGAGCCCTTGATAGCGGCTCATGTCGGGACCCTGATCGATGGTCATGGCAAGGTGGCCCTTGCCGAGCAGCTGACCGGGCGCGGCCGCGTCGGCCGCGATCGCAACGGCCACCCGCTCGGCATCGAACCGCGCGCAGGCGCGCACTTTACTTGGCGAGGTGAAATCGACCACCAGCATGCGCACCGGCCCGTCGGTCTGGGTCTGTAGGATGAAGCGGCCCTCGAATTTGAGCGCCGAGCCGAGCATGACGGTGAGCACGATCGCCTCGCCGAGCAGCTTGGCAACCGGCAACGGATAATCGTGGCCGCTCAGGATCGCGTCGACCGCCGGACCGAGCCGCACGATGCGTCCGCGCAGATCTAGTGCCTTGACCTCGAACGGCAGGATGGTGTCGTCGAGGCTGTATTGGGCAGGCGCGCGAACCGGAATGTCAATGCCGGGGGTGTTCATCGCAAACGCAATATAGGCAGCCGCGCCGGGATTGGGAGCCCTCGGAATCGAGCCGGCCTATCACCGTGCGTAAGCGAGGCACCAGGTCAACAGGCCCTTTTGCGCGTGCAGGCGGTTTTCCGCCTCGTCGAACACAACCGAATGCGGGCCGTCCATCACCTCGTCGGTCACCTCTTCGCCGCGATGCGCCGGCAGGCAATGCATGAAAGTGGCGTCCGGCTTGGCCCGAGCCATGAGGCGCGCATTCACCTGGTAGCGCTTGAGCAGGTTGTGGCGGCGCGCGCCGTTACGATCGCCCATAGAGATCCAAGTATCGGTGACGACGCAGTCGGCGCCCTTCACCGCCTCCTCCGGATCGGCACCGATGGAGATTTCCGCGCCCGAAGATTTGATCCAGTCGGTGAGCGGCTTTTTCGGCGCAAGCTCAGGCGGGCACGCCACCCGGAGCCGAAACGCGAACCGCTCGGCCGCATGCATCCACGAGGTGAGGACGTTATTGGCGTCGCCGGTCCAGGCGACGGTGCGGCCGCGGATCGGGCCGCGATGCTCCTCGAAGGTCATAACATCGGCCAGCACCTGGCACGGATGCGAGCGTCGGGTGAGGCCGTTGATCACCGGTATGCTGGCGTATTTGGCTAATTCGGTGATGGCCCGCGGGTCGAGCGTGCGGATCATGATCACGTCGACATAGCGCGACAAAACCCGCGCGGTGTCGGCCAGCGTCTCGCCGCGGCCGAGCTGCATCTCTTCCGCGGTCAGGGTAATGGCGTCGCCGCCGAGCTGCCGCATGGCAACTTCGAACGATACGCGCGTGCGGGTCGAGGGCCGCTCGAAGATCATCGCTAGCGTCTTGCCGGCAAGCGGCCGTTCGCCGCTGGCGCCCTTGTTCTTCATCGCGCGCGCGGCGTCGATCATCTTGCGCAGTTCCACCGTGGGAACGTCGATCAAATCGAGGAAATGGCGAAGCGCGGTCATCAATGCGCCTCCGCCTTGTGCGCGGCCTTGCCGGCCCGGGTAAGCGCGGCGCAAGCGCGGTCAAGTCGGGCGATCCCTTCCGCGATCTCCTGGTCGCTAATGATCAGCGGCGGCAACAGCCGCACCACGTTGTCGCCGGCGGAGACCGTGATCATCTTCTCGGCGCGCAACGCATCGACCAGTTCGCCGGCCGGCACGTGCGCGCGCACCCCGATCAACAGCCCTTCGCCGCGCACTTCGGCGAGGACCGATGGATGCCGGTCCTTGATCTCGGCCAGCCGCTGCTTGAACAGGAGCCCATTGCGCCGCACGCGGTCGAGAAAGCCCGGCGCAAGCATCACGTCGAGCACGGCGTTAGCGACGCTCATCGCCAGCGGATTGCCGCCGAAGGTCGACCCATGCGTACCCGCGGTCATGCCTTTGGCCGCTTCGCTTGTCACCAGGCAGGCGCCGACCGGGAAGCCGCCGCCAAGCGCCTTGGCCAGCGCCATGATGTCAGGCGCGACGCCGACTCGCTGGTAGGCAAACAACTCGCCGGTGCGGCCCATGCCGGTCTGCACCTCATCGAAAATCAGCAGCAGGCCGCGCTCATCGCACAGCTCGCGCAACGCGCGCAGGAACGACGGCTCGACCACCCGCACGCCCCCCTCGCCCATGATCGGCTCGATCAAAATGGCGCCGGTTTCGTCCGTGACCGCGCGTTTGGCGGCTTCAAGGTCGCCGAACGGCACCTGATCGAAGCCTTCGACCACGGGACCGAAGCCGTCGAGGTATTTCTTCTGGCCGCCGGCGGCGAGCGTCGCGAGCGTGCGCCCGTGAAAAGCGCCCTCGAACGTGACGATCCGGTATCGTTCCGGATGCCCGCCGGCGGAATGATATTTACGCGCCGTCTTGATGGCGCATTCCATCGCCTCGGCGCCGGAATTGCAGAAGAAGACCACGTCGGCGAAGCTTGCCTCGCACAAGCGCGCCGCAACGCGCTCGGCTTCCGGAATCTGATAAAGGTTGGAGACATGCCAAACCTTCTGCGCCTGCTCGGCGAGAGCGGCGACGAGCTGCGGATGCGCGTGCCCAAGCGCGTTGACCGCCACGCCGGACGTAAAATCGAGGTAGCGATCGCCGTTGGTGGCGATCAGCCAAGCGCCTTCGCCCCGCTCAAAAGCAAGATCGACGCGCGCGTAAGTCGGTAACAGATGCGATGTCACGGTTGGAGCCCGCGCTGCGCAGCATCTATCTGCGCGGCCGAAACAAATTGTGCCGCCTCTCCGGGCGGCACAATTAACATTTTATTTGCGCGGCCAGCGCCGGTCAACACGCCAGAAACCCCGATGCGGCGCGGGTTGTCCCCACTTCGTCCACATCAAATGCGAAAATGTGTGGCGTGCGGCGCACAGACTCTTGCGCCCGACTCCCCCCATATTGTAGCCTTTTACTTGTCAAGTACGATATCTCGTGCGGCGGACAGTCAGCTAAAGCGTCAGCGAAGCGTGCGTGTCGGGCGGAATAAGCGCCGCCGGGCTCGATGATGGATTCTGTCTGGACCAACCGCACACTGCCTTGGAGGACTGAGCGTGGAAGGACTGAGCATGTCGTGGACCGACGAGCGGGTCGAGTTGCTGAAAAAGCTGTGGTCCGACGGCCTTTCGGCCAGCCAGATCGCCGCTGAGCTCGGCGGCATCACCCGTAACGCGGTGATCGGCAAGGTGCACCGACTTGGCCTGTCCGGCCGCGCCAAAAGCGCTTCAAGTTCCTCGCCGCGGCCGCGCAAGCCGCGTTCGCCGTTGATGCGCATCGGGCGCGCATCGATCCGTGGCAACACCGCGCTCGCGCATGCCTATGAGATCGAAGAAGCAACGCCCGAACTGATTGAAAACATCATTCCGATCGGCCAGCGCCGCACTATCCTTGAGCTGACGGAACAAACCTGCCGCTGGCCGATCGGCGATCCCGGCAGCAGCGAATTTTTCTTCTGCGGCGGCAATACCATCACCGGGCTGCCCTATTGCGCCTATCACTCGCGCGTCGCCTACCAGCCGGCCGGCGAACGCCGCCGCGACCGTCGCCCTGTGCGCTGACGCTTTAGCTCGCGCGGCCGAAACGATCGTCGAGCGAATAGCCGGCGCCGCGCACGGTGCGGATCGGATCAGGGCCGTGGCCGCGGTTGAGCGCCTTGCGCAACCGGCCGACGTGCACGTCGACCGTGCGCTCATCGATATAGACGTCGCTGCCCCAAACGCCATCGAGCAGCTGTTCGCGCGAAAAAACCCGGCCGGGACGTTCCATCAGGAATTCGAGCAGGCGGAACTCGGTCGGCCCGAGGTCCACCGGACGGCTCGAGCGCGATACCCGCTTTTTCTCGCGGTCGAGTTCGAGATCGCCGATCGCCAGCACGGTGGCGACGCGTTCGGGGCTTGCCCGGCGCAGCAACGCGCGAATACGCGCCAACAGCTCCGGCACCGAGAACGGTTTGACGATATAATCGTCGGCGCCGGTGGCGAGCCCCCGCACCCGCTCGCTCTCCTCGCCGCGCGCGGTCAGCATGATGATCGGCAGCGATTGCGTCTGCGGACGGGTCCGCAGCCGGCGGCACAACTCGATGCCGGAAAGCCCGGGCAGGATCCAGTCCAGCACAATGAGATCGGGCGCCGTCTCGCGCAGGCGCGTATCCGCCTCATCGCCGCGGGCGACGGCATCGACTTCGTAACCCTCCGCTTCGAGGTTATAACGCAACAGCGTGGTCAATGGCTCTTCGTCTTCGACGATAAGGATGTTGGCTCCCATCCCGCTCTCCTATTTTTGCAACAGCGTTGCGCCAAAGCTGGTGATGTCGCCTTTCGGACGCTGGTCGGCGATCGTGCGGCCTTCGATCATAAAATACACGGTCTCGGCAATGTTGGTGGCATGATCGCCGATGCGCTCAATGTCCTTCGCACAAAACATGAGGTGCATGCAGAAGGTGATGTTGCGCGGATCCTCCATCATGTAAGTGAGGAGTTCGCGGAACAGCGACGTGCAAAGCGCGTCGACTTCTTCGTCGCCGTTCCAGACCGCGAGCGCGGCGGCGACATCGCGCCCAGCGTAAGCGTCGAGCACCTGTTTGAGCAGCGCCAACACCAGCGACGCCATGTGTTCGACGCCGCGGATCAACTTTTGCGGATGCATGTCGAGATCGAGAGCGACGACGCGCTTGCCGATGTGCTTGGCATGGTCGCCGATCCGTTCGAGATCGTTGGCAACCCGCATCGCGCCGACTATTTCGCGCAGATCGACCGCCATCGGCTGCCGGCGGGCGATGGTCAGTATCGCTTTCTCCTCGACCTCGTGCTGCATCGCGTCGATGGTCGGATCGGTTCCGATCACGCGCTCAGCAAGATCGGTATCGCGTTCGACCAGCGCGCGCATGGCATCGGCGATCTGCCGCTCGGCCAGGCCGCCCATTTCGGCGACGCGGCGCGTGATCTCCTGAAGATCGGTATCGAAGGCCTTGGCGGTGTGGTCGACCCTTGGATTCACGTCGGTCATGGCGGTTACCCGAAGCGGCCGGTGATGTAGTCTTGCGTCCGCTGATCGCGCGGAGCGGTGAACATCTTGCTCGTCGAGTTCGAACTCGATCAGCTCTCCGAGATACATGAAGGCGGTGAAATCGGATACGCGCGCCGCCTGTTGCATATTATGCGTGACGATTACAATCGTATAATCGTCGGTCAGCTCGTCGATCAGCTCCTCGATCTTTGCAGTCGAAATCGGATCGAGCGCCGAGCAAGGTTCGTCGAACAAAATAACCTCCGGCCGCACCGCGACAGTGCGGGCGATGCACAGCCGCTGCTGCTGTCCGCCGGACAGGCTCTGGCCGTTGGCGGAGAGCTTGTCCTTGACTTCGTCCCACAGCGCCGCGCGCCGCAGCGAGATTTCCACGCGCCCATCAAGCTCGGATTTCGGCAGCCGCTCGTACAACCGGATGCCGAAAGCGATGTTTTCGTAAATCGACATCGGGAACGGCGTCGGCTTTTGAAACACCATACCGATGCGAGCGCGCAACAGATTTAGATCCTGCTTCGGCGAGAGAATATTCTTGCCATCGAACATGACGTCGCCGGTTGCGCGCTGATTGGGGTAAAGGTCGTACATGCGATTGAGAACGCGCAGCAAAGTGGATTTGCCGCAGCCGGACGGACCGATAAAGGCGGTCACCTTGTTCTTGTAGAGCGGAAGAGTGATCGATTTCAGCGCCTGTGCGTCGCCGTAAAAGAAATTGAGCTCTCGGATGGTCAGCTTCTGGGCGAGGCCCGCCTGGTCGATTGCCGGGGCGGCAACGGTGGGAACTGCGACGGAGGGGACGGCGACTGAGGACATGTTCATGACTGTTTACCCGATGACACGAGACTGCGCGCGGTGACGCTGAGCGCCAGCACCGCAAGCGTAATAATAAGTGCGCCGGTCCAGGCCAGCGATTGCCAGTCCTTGTACGGACTGAGCGCGAACTGGAAGATCACGACCGGCAAACTCGCCATCGGCGCGTTGAGGTTCGGGCTCCAGAACTGGTTGTTGAGCGAGGTGAAGAGAAGCGGCGCAGTCTCGCCGCTGATGCGGGCGACCGCCAACAGCACGCCGGTCACCATGCCGGCGCGAGCGGCGCGGTAACAAATGCGAGTGATGGACATCGACCGCGGCAATCCGATGGAGGTGGCGGCCTCGCGCAGCGCGTTGGGAACGAGCGTCAGCATGTCCTCAGTGGTGCGCACCACCACCGGGATCACAATGACGGCAAGCGCGACGCCGCCGGCCCAGCCGGAGAAATGCCCCATGGGTGCGACCATAACCTCGTAGATGAACAGGCCGACCACGATCGAGGGCGCGCTCAGGAGGATATCGTTGATGAAGCGCACGACGCTGCTCAGGCGGTCGTAACGGCCGTACTCGGCCATATAGGTGCCGGCGAGAACGCCGATCGGCGTACCGATCGCGACGGCCAGCACAGTGAGAATAAGACTGCCTACAATTGGATTGAGCAGTCCGCCGCTCGCTCCAGGGGGCGGCGTCATCTGCGTGAATACCGCGGGTGAGAGCCCACCAAACCCTTTCCATAACAAAGCGCCCAAGACCAAAACCAGCCAGCCGAGCCCGAAAATCGTCGCGGCAAAAGCCAACGCCATGGCGACGGCATTGTTTCGGCGGCGGGCGGAATAACGGGCGTTCATGCGATCATCATCCGATCCGCCGCTCGATGCGCATCAGCATGTAGCGGGCCAGCGCAAGCACGATGAAGGTGATCACAAACAGGATCAAACCGAGTGCGATCAACGAAGACGTATAAAGGTCGCCTACCGCTTCTGTGAACTCATTGGCGATGCTAGCGGAGATCGTGGTTGCCGGTGCGAGCAGCGACGCGGAAATGCGGTGGGCGTTGCCGATCACGAAGGTCACCGCCATGGTTTCGCCCAGCGCGCGACCGAGGCCCAGCATCACACCGCCGATGACTCCGACGCGCGCATAGGGCAGCACCACGTAGCGTACCACTTCCCAAGTCGTGCAGCCGACACCGTAAGCCGCCTCCTTGAGAACCGGCGGAACCGCCTCAAACACATCGCGGGAGATCGACGTCACGAACGGCAACACCATAATGGCAAGGATCAGTCCGGCGGTTAGCATGCCGATGCCGTAGGGCGGACCGGTGAAAAGCGGCGCGATACCCGGCACGTGCCCGAGCGTATTGATCAGGAAAGGCTGCAGCGTCTCTTGCAAGAACGGAGCAAAGATAAAAAGCCCCCAAATGCCGTAGATGATGCTCGGAATGCCGGCGAGGAGTTCGATGGCGATGCCGATCGGTCGCCGCAGCCATTGTGGACATAGCTCGGTGAGGAAGAAGGCGATCATCAGTCCGACCGGGACCGCAATCACCATGGCGATGAACGACGTGACGAGAGTGCCGTAAATCGGCGCCAAGGCGCCAAATTTCTCGGTGACGGGATTCCACTTTTCGCTGGTCAGAAAGCCGAGGCCGAAAGTCGAAAGCGCCGGCAGCGAGCCCAGGATCAGTGCCGCGATCACGCCACTGAGCAGCAGCAACACGCCGATAGCCGCCGCCCGAGTCACCTGGCGAAACGCCAGGTCTCCGAGACGCAGGCGATCGAGCACTTTCGCACGCGTCGTCCCCATCGCGATGGAAACCACCGCTCTCTCCTGCAACACTGCGTCAACCACGGAACGTCTCCAGGCCGCGTCCACCAAGGCGTTCCGTCGGCACTCCGGAAGCGCCTAGTTCAAACAAGCTGCCGGCCGCCGCACAAGGGGCTTGCGCGGCAGACCGGCCCAACGGATGACGAGACTTTTGGCGGTTGGCCCGCCTCGTCCGGCATTGCGCCAACGCTAATTTGACCCGGCGCTCGCGACGTAGAGCGGCTTGCCGCCAGAGTCTTTGATTTCGCTGCCCCAAACTTTCTCGATTTCGCCGACGACCTTTTTCGGCATCGGCACGTAATCGAGCGATTCGGCCATCTTGTCGCCCTTGGCATAGGCCCAGGCGAAGAACTTGAGCGCCTCGGCGGTGGCTGCCGGATCTTGTGGCTGCTTCGGGATCAGAATGAACGTCGCCGCGGTCATCGGCCAGGAGGTGGCGCCCGGCTGATTGGCCAAAATCACGCCGTAGCCAGGCACGGAATTCCAGTCGGCGTTGGCGGCCGCGGCTTGAAAGGCCTCGCTGGTCGGTGCAACGCTCGCGCCGTCCTTGTTCACCATTTTAGTGTAGACCATCTTGTTCTGAAGCGCGTAGGCATATTCGACGTAGCCAATCGAGCCTTTGGTCTGGCTCACGTTGTTGGAAACGCCTTCATTGCCTTTCGCGCCGATGCCGACCGGCCATTCGACCGACGTGGCCGAGCCGACCTGCGATTTCCAATCGGCGCTCACCGCCGCCAGATAATACGTGAAATTGAATGTCGTGCCCGAACCGTCGGACCGGTGTACAACCGCAATCGCCTGCGACGGCAGCGGTACATTCGGATTGAGCTTCTTGATCGCCGGATCGTCCCAGGTTTTCACGGTGCCGGCAAAGATTCCCGCAAGCGTCGGACCGTCGAGGACGATTTGGCCGGGCTTGATGCCTTCGAGATTCACCACCGGAACGATGCCACCCATCACCATCGGGAATTGCACTAGACCGAATTTTTCGAGGTCGGGCCCCTTGAGCGGCGCGTCGGTTGCGCCGAAGGTGACAGTCTTCGCCTCGATCTGCTTGATGCCGCCGCCGGAACCGATCGACTGGTAGTTCAACCCGACGCCGGTCTCTTTTTTGTACGTGTCGGCCCACTTGGCGTAGACTGGATAGGGAAACGTCGCACCAGCACCGGAAATCTCGATGGCGAAGGCGGGCAGCACCGTCGCAGCTAAAAACCCGGCGACGGCAATCGTTTTCAGCTGGTTCACGGAACACTCCTGTCAGCGATATTTTGGGCGACACAGGCCGCTTGCCCGCGCCGACTTAGGTCCCCTCTCGAGGCCTTGATTCTGCTCGAACTTATTCAGGCAACGCGCCGCAGGAATGATGGCTTGACCAAAGCGTACCCGCAGCTACGGAACGTCTAGCTTGGGCACGTCACTGTTCTATGTGCCCAAGATGACAGTTAGATGACAGTGTAAAGGTCTGATAATTCGGCCCTATTCAGCCTAAAGGCCCCACAGTAACGGCCGGCAGGAAGGCGATGAAGGTAGCGCCGTTACCGGGCTTGCTCTCAATGGAAAGCCGGCCGTGATGCCGGTTGAGAATGTGTTTGACCAGCGCGAGCCCGAGCCCGGTGCCGCCCTGGGCGCGGCTTTCACGCACATCCACCCGGTAAAAGCGCTCGGTCAGCCGGGGCAGATGTTCCGGCGCAATACCCGGTCCGTAGTCGCGTACTACGACCCGTGCTTCCGCCGTGCCCTCGGCGGGAAGTCCTTGCGCGAGCGTAATGTCGACCCGCTTGCCGGCTGCACCGTATTTGAGTGCGTTCTCGACCAGGTTTTCAAACACGCGAACCAGTTCGTCGCGGTCGCCGAGAACCATCAGTGAGTTTGCACCGTCGATTTGAAGCGCCACTCCCCGGTCACGTGCCAGCGTCTCAAGACCGTCGGTCACCTGACGGACGATCGGCACCAGATCGACCGGCGTGTCCGGCCGGCGGTGGGCGTTCAGCTCGATGCGCGAAAGCGACAACAGATCGTCGATCAGCCGCGCCATGCGCCGCGCCTGTTCCTGCATGATGGCAAGAAAGCGATCGCGCGCCGCGGCGTCATCCCGCGCCGAGCCTTGCAAGGTTTCGATAAAACCGGACAGCGACGCCAGCGGCGTGCGCAATTCATGGCTCGCATTGGCGACGAAGTCGGCGCGCATTTCCTCCACCCTGCGCAACGGAGTCAGATCGTGGAAGGTCATGAGCACAAGTTCTGGCCGCGCCGCATTTGCCGTAGGCTTGATCGGTACGACGATCAGCTCGAACCAGCGATCGAGCGGCACCCGCTCGGAGTATTCGACCCGCTGTTCCTCGTCGTTAGCATAGGCGCGGCCGATCGCTTCACTCAGTTCAGGCATGCGCAGAGCAAGCGAAACCGGCTCTCCCACCCGTAAGGCGGGCGCCAGCGAACGTGCACGGTCGTTGAACGCCAGCACCCGGCCGTTGCGATCGAGCGCGATCACCGGGTCCGGCAGACCGGCGATGACCGCAGCGAGCGGTTCTCCCGCCCGTTCAGTCACGGCGGCCGGCCGCGCCACGCCGATCTCTTCCGCGGCGCGCAATGTTAGAAAAGCAGCCGCCGCGACGATTACAAAGCCGGCCAGCGCATAGCCGACCGCAAGCGCGTCGACGATCGCCAAACCGGCAAACACGATCGCCGCCGTGACAACCACGAAGTGTAACCCGCGACGTTCGCTCCTGCGCGGCCCGACGCGATCTTCGTTCAAGCTCATCGGTCCGTCTCTCCACGCCCAGCCGGATCAGCCGAGGTCGGATTTTTCACGCACCAACCCGGCCACCGGGTCCATCGATGCGCCCCCCGGCGGTGCGATGCGCCGCGTTGCCCGGTTGAGCAGAAATTCACGCGTTCCGAGAATCGAAAGCGAGATCACAAACGGAATGATGTAATAAAGTAGGCGAAAAAGCAGCAAGCCAGCCAGCAGATCTTCCTTATCGAATTGCCACAGCGCGACCATCATGGTCGCGTCGAACACGCCGAGACCGCCCGGCGCATGGCTGGCGAAGCCGAGTAGCGTCGCAGTAACGAAGATCACCGCCACCGTCACAAAGCCGAGATGCGGCTCGTCCGGCACGAGCCAGTACATTGCCAGCGCGCAACACGACAGATCGAGAATGCCGATCAGGATCTGCAATAGCGTGAACGGGCCGCCGGGCAGCGAGACCTGCCAACCGTCGCGGCCGATCACGCGCGGCTTGATCCAGACCCACGCCAGATAAGCGGCCAGCAGACCGAGTATGACGAGCGCGATGACCCGGTTGAGCCAGATCGGGAGTTGGTCGAAATCGCTCGCCGCCTGCGGGGCGTAAAGAACGCCGAGGCCGAGCATGGCGGCATTGCCGAGCCAAAACGTAAGCCCGGCGACGAAGCAGATTTTGGTGACCTCGATGACGCTCAGGCCCCAGGCGGAGTAAATGCGATAGCGTACCGCGCCTCCGGAAAAAACACTGGCGCCCACATTGTGCCCGACCGCGTAGCTTGTGAAGCTGCCCAGCGCGGCGATGCGGTACGGTACCTCGGGGCGGCCGATCGTGCGCAGCGCGAACAGATCGTAAAAAGTGAGCGTCAAATAGCCGGCGGCCACAAAAAAGCCGGCGAAGCCCAGTGTCCGCCAATCGGTCGCTTCCAATGCGTCGACAAGTTCGTCGGGATCGATGTCGTGCAGGATGCGGTAAAGCACAAACGCAGCAACAATGATGACAGCGACGCTGAGCGCGACGCCCAAGCGGCTGAACCCGATATTTTGGCTGAAAAAGCGCGCGGCGGCACGCAAGCTTTTCAGCATCCCGCGCCCCCGCCTGGCTGCTCGCGCATCGGTACGACCGTAGTCCTTCGCCACCCGGCCGCGCTCCCCCTAGCAGAAGTCGCGTTCAGGCGCGAGTGCGGCGTCGGCTCCGCGCAAATCCCCGGATTTACGGCGTCGATGTGCCGGGTCCGGCCGATACCTGCAAAGGCAATCGGGCTGGCCGCTTCGTCCACACAACCGGACCGCCAACATGTTTCTCATTGCATGATTTCTACGCTGCCCGGCTGCAAGACAGTCTTGTTTTGCTCAATGATCGCCTCAAGGCGCGCAATGTTCTGCAGCAGCCGATCACTCGCGAGACGGAGAAAGTAGTACCCGAACTTCGGATTCTGGAAGTAGATTTCCAGCAGCCGGTCGTAGGAGATGGTCAGCACATCCCCACTTTCGACGCATTCCACCGTCTGCGTCCGTTTGTTTCCGGGCGTCAGAAAACCAAGCTCCCCCATAAGACGTCCAGGAGGAACTTCGACGGCAATTTCGGTCACGAGGAATTTTCCGGCCACGGTCAGGAACATCTCGTTGGCCGGCTGCCCTTTCCGAAACAGCACGTCGCCTTGTCGATAACTGCGCCGGTTCATAAACGGCCTGAGCCAATCCATCGACAAATCGCCTTGCGCGGCGACGCGGGCCTTTTTGACGAGATTGAGCATCTGCAGGAGCCGCAGGCTGTTGATGGGCAGCAACAGCAAATACATCAGGAAGGTCGGGATCGCTCCGGCGAGCGCTCCATAGGCCATAAAGAACAGCGTGCTGATGATTCCGAAAGCACGCAGCGGCACCATCGTTCGCATTAACAGAGTTGCCGCATAGAATGCCGCGCCGACCAGAGCGCACATGCTTGCAAAATTGATGTTTGCAGCCGCGATATCGATCAACCGGGCGATAATTGCGTGCAGCGTAACGTTACTGGGATCAAGGCCGATCTGAACCAGCAGCTTATCGAACGTTAGATTTTGCGCCGCGTGCTCCAGTGCACGATTCATTATCGTGGAAAGGTCCGTGGAATCTTTATTCATATCCCCTCCGGCGATGGTTCAAGCTGGGCGGATCGCGACGGCCATGATCGACTGCATGCATGCGGCGATGGGACAAGCCGGACTTTAAGATAATCCCCGCCCCCAGCACTGTCATTGGAATTGGGCGGCTGAAGATACAAGCCAAAGTGGACGCACTGAAAAACGGTCGTGCCGCCGATACCGGCGCTTCACACTAGCGGCGTAAAAAAGATCGAAATCCACCGGCAGACCGCGCGTCGCAACCGCGCGCCAGCTATTCACAAGACTGTCATTTTAGGCGCGTAGTCGAGAGACAGGGACTGGATACAGACGTTTTTGAGGGGGAGCGCATGAATTGCTTTTTTGCTGGGTTGGCGGTCGGCATCGTCGGAACGGCAATCGTTGCCGTCATTGCTTTCACGCTGATCCCGGTTTCCGCCAAGGGATTGACCAAGGACGACCAGGCCATTTTCAATCACGTAAAATCGCAATGTAAGAGCGAGGCAAAGGAGAAAAACCTCGGCCTGTTGCAACGGCGCAAATACGTCGCCAACTGCGTTATGGACGGCCTCAAGGAGCATCCTGACGCGGATCCTTACGATCTCGACTGACCGGCGGATTTTTCTGCCGGCGCCCGGCAAGTCGGTCATCAGGCCCGCTGAGGCGCAAACGCGGGCTTAGCTGCGATATTCGGCCACAACTTACGTTTCGGCGTGCGCAAGCCGAGGGTCATGCCGCCATGGGATAACGCCCATTCGGCGTTTTGTGGTTGACGAAAAGCCCCGCCCCGGCTTGTTTCCCTCCAATTTTAAGGAGGATAACGCCGATGCCCAGGAATAAACCGCCATTTCGCGCCGACGTCGTCGGCAGCCTATTGCGAACGGCAGCCTTGAAGCAGGCGCGCGCCAAGCGGGAAAAGGGCGAGATCGACGCGGCCAAGCTCAACGAGGTCGAAAATCGTGAAATCGAAAAGATCATCAGGAAACAGGAAGGGGTGGGGCTGAAAGTCGCGACCGACGGCGAATTCCGCCGCTCCTGGTGGCATTTCGATTTTTACGGGATGCTCGATGGCGTCGAAATCTACGAGCTCGACCACGGCATCCAATTCCACGGCGTGCAGACCAAGCCGCGCAGCATCCGCATCAAAGGCAAGCTGGGATTCTCCAGTCACCCGATGCTGGAGCATTTCAAGTTTCTCAAGGCGCACACCCGCGTCATGCCGAAAATGTGCATCCCGAGTCCGGCCACGCTGCATTTCCGCCTAGAGCGGAACGCCGTCGATTTGAAGTTTTATGCCGATCGCAGCGCTATCTTTGACGATCTGGCAAAAACCTACCGGCAGGCCATTCGCGGATTTTATGACGCCGGTTGCCGTTACCTGCAATTCGACGATACCGCGTGGGCCTATTTGTGCTCGCCGGCAGAACTGAAGAAGGCGCGCGAGCGCGGGCTCGACGCCGCCCGCCTGGCGCAAGACTACGCCCGCGTCATCAACCAGGCCCTGGAAGGCAAGCCGGCCGACATGGTGGTCACGACGCATGTCTGCCGCGGCAATTTCCGCTCGACGTGGATTTCCGAGGGCGGCTACGAACCGATCGCCGAGATCATGCTCGGCGAATTGAAGTATGACGGCTATTTCCTCGAATATGACACCGCGCGCGCCGGCGGCTTCGAGCCGCTACGCTTTCTGCCCAAAGGCAATAAGGTTGTCGTGCTTGGTCTCGTCACCACTAAAAGTGGCGAACTGGAGAAGAAGCAGGACGTCGAGCGCCGCATCGACGAAGCCATGAAGCATGCGGCGCTCGACCAGCTCGCCCTTTCGCCGCAGTGCGGTTTTGCCTCCACTGAAGAAGGCAATGAGCTCGCAGAAGAGGAGCAATGGGCCAAGTTGCGGATGGTAGTCGAGATCGCCAATGAAATTTGGCGTTAAATTCGGCCGAAAACTCGCTAGGAATATAAGCCGGCGGCAAGGTTAACAAAAAAACCCGAAAATCTGGAATTGCCCGCTGACTTAACGATGACAAGTCGAACGTAGTGCCGTAAATATTTACCAAGTGGCAGCGTGGGTCCAGTAGGGCAAAAGGGGCAGCATATGTCGTCAACGGAACACACGATGCCGGATGCAAACCGGCTCTATATCGGCGAGGGCGTCTCGATAAAGGGCGAAATTTCGGTGCCGGATACCTTGGTGGTATGCGGCGTCCTCGAGGGTGACGTCACGGTCGGCAACCTGATCGTCGGCGAAACCGGCGCGATTAAGGGCCGGATCACCGTTGCCGAGAACGCGGAAATCTCTGGCAAGGTCTTCGAAAAACTCGATGTGAAATGCCTGTTGATCCTGCGCTCGACCGGGCGGGTCGATGGCAACATCAGCTACGGCCTCCTGCAGATCGAGCAAGGCGCGAGCATCGCCGGCGGGTTGTCCTCCACCGATTATCGCCCCGAGCAGAAGCCGCCGAAGGTCGAGCTTTACACGACGCGGGACCAAAAACCGAAGGACGGCATGCGCAAGGGCGGACTTTCGCCGCTGGAGCCGCTGCCGACGCCGGCCAATCCTTCGGGAACCTAAGCCCGATCCAACCGCTGGTTTATTTTGGGCGGCTGCGCGGCGATCCTCGCCGCAAAGCCGCTCAATTATTTTTGCGGCTGATCGCGCGCGATCGATCTGTTTCCACCGACCCGCTTGTGCACATGCACCATCAGGCTCATGGCAAACAACGGCGTCGCCAGGTTGATGACCGGGATCGAGACAAAAAACGCGATCAGCAGTCCGCCGATAAAAACGTCCGCCGCGTGGCGGGCACGTAACAGCCGCGCCTGCGCCGGCGGATGAAAGCGTAGCGCGGCGAGCTTGAAATATTCACGCCCGAGCAGCCAGGCCGTTGCAACAAAGAAAAGCAACGCGCCGAAGCCTGCAAACAGCAGGAACGGCACCGCGCAGACATAGACCACGATCGCGAGCAGCGCGGTCTTGGCGCCTTCGGGTAGCGCGATGCCGAGCGCTAACGCCGTGCCGGGCGGGTCCGCCGGATAGTTTTCGCGCTCGGCTTCATCGGCGATCTGATCGGCAAAGAAGCTTCCGACCAGCGCGGTCACTGCCGGCATCAGGAAGATGCCGCCGAGAATGACGCCGAAGCCGGCCGCGAACGAGAGCAGCCACGCGATTGCCGTCATCGGCGCATGCGTCTGCGGACCGAAATTTTGTTCGAGCGAGGCGGTGCCCGCGCCGAGCAGCCAGAGCATCAGCCGATCGAACGCGATGGCGGCGACGATAATGACGACGAGCGCAAGCCCGACCGATTTCCAGAGGATCGCGCGCAGCGGCGGCGAAAGCATTTGGCTGAGCGCTTTGGCGACGTCGTCAAGCATGCAATCCCCTGCGCAGACCCGCAGAGGTAATGACGGAGCGCCGCTGGCACAAGCCGCGCTTTAGGCCGCGATCGCTTTGGCCTTTTTGCCCGTAACCGCCGCTTTCTGTTCCGGCGTCGGGGCCGGACCGGCCCATTGCAGGGCCTTGTAGTCGAAGCCCCGCGCGATGGTTGGCTTCACCACATTGAAGTAGGGCGAAATGTCGAAATCGCGCGGGCAATAAAGCGACGAGTGACGAATCTCCAGGATTTGCTCCAGCGCCTGGCGGCTCCGGGTCAGCGTCACCTTGGGCAGAATGGGATAGTGCACGGCGCGGAATGCTTCGGCGATCAGCGCCGAACAGATCAGCCGAGACGGATCGCCCGAACCGAGCGCGATCAGGCGGCGGCGCCAGCGCGGCGGCACCGGCAGCGGAAACAAATAGCGCATCAGGTCGACGATATTTTTCAGATCGTAGGCGAAACCGATGCGTTCGATCGCGTACCCGCACACCGCCGCGCAATCGGCTTCCGTCAGGCCGACCGCCCGGCAGATGCGGGTGTGGAACCGGAAGTATTTCGACAGCGGCGCCGACACCACGCCCTCGCCGACATTGGCCTCGATCAGCACGTGCGGCTCGCCGTCGTCGGCTGCGCGTCCGGCGATAGGACCGACATAAAGCGCCGAATGCGACCAGGTCGATTGCGTGAGATATTTGATGACGCCGGCGATGTGGTTGTTGCCCTCGACCAAGAGCACGTCGCCCGGTTGCAGCGATGCGCGCAACGCTTCCGGGTCGCTCGGCGTGAACGGCTCGTAGCCGCGCACCGGCTTTTGCAGATAGCGCGCGATCAGCCGACCAAGGCCATCAAGCATCATACTCATGAAGTCTCCCCAACTGCGCCGCGCGAATTCTTCGCGTCGTTTTTATGGGTCGTTATTTGCGCTTATTTTAGCCGGCGGGCCTTGCAATTCCGTTCACGCGTCCGGACCGGTTCTTGACCCAATCTCAACCATGCGGTTTGCGCAATACGCGGCGTTCGGGCAATCTCGCGCGACCCGCAAGCAATTGGAAACCATGCCGCGCCTGAGCCGCCGCTCGTTCGTCGCCGCTTCAGCCGCGCTGGTCGCGCGTCCGGCCGTTGCCGCGGGCGCGAGCATCTCGGCCGAGATCGACGTTGTGATCGTCGGCGCGGGCGCCGCCGGCATCGCGGCGGCGCGGCGGATTGCCGCCGCCGGACGTAAATTCGTTCTGCTCGAAGCCGCCGACCATATCGGCGGCCGATGCATCACCGAAGCGCGCACCTTCGGCGTGCCCTATGACCGCGGCGCGCACTGGATACACGCACCCGATTTCAATCCGCTGATGAAATTGACAGCGCGGCGCGGGCTCGAAATCTATCCGGCGCCGGCGAGCCAGAAGATCAGAATCGGCCGGCGCTACGCGCGCGAGGGCGAGCTCGAGGACTTTCTGGCGTTGCAGGTCCGCGCCAATCGCGCCATCGCCGACGCGGCCCGCCGGGCCGACGGCGCCTGCGAGCGCGCGTTGCCGAACGATCTCGGCGACTGGCGGCCGTCGATCGAGTTTCAATTCGGGCCGTTCTTTTGCGGCAAGGATCTCGCGCACCTCTCGGCGGCCGACTTCGCCAAATCCGCCGACCGCAATACCGGCGCGTTCTGCCGGCAAGGGCTGGGGGCGCTGGTCGCCTCGTTCGCCGAGGGGATGGCAGTCAAACTGTCGACGCCGGCGACCGGCATCGACGTCAGGCGCGGCGTGGAAGTGACGACACCGAGGGGTACGATCAACGCCCGCAGCGCCATTGTCACCGCTTCGACCAACGTGCTTTCGTCGGGCGGCATTAAATTTATGTCCGATTTTGCCAAGCGGCAGCTCGACGCCTGTGCCAAGCTCTCGCTCGGCAGCTACGATCATGTCGCGCTCGAACTCGCCGGCAATCCGCTCGGATTCGAGAGCGACGATCTGGTGTTCGAAAAGGCTGTCGGCACGCACACCGCCGCAATCCTTGCAAATATTTCCGGCACGCAACTTTGCCTGATCGAGGTCGCCGGCGAATTCGGGCGCGAGCTCGTGGAGCAAGGCGAAGCCGCCATGGTGAACTTTGCCGCCGATTGGCTCGCCGGATTGTATGGCTCGGAGGTCAAAAAGGAGATCAAGCGCTCGCACGCTACGCGATGGAACGACGAGCCTTGGGTACGCGGCGCCTTTTCGGCGGCGGCGCCAGGCGGGCAAAGCGCGCGCCGCATCCTGATAGAGCCGGCGCCCGGTCCGGTCTGGTTCGCCGGCGAGGCGGCGCATGAGACGTTGTGGGGCACCGTCGGCGGCGCCTGGGAATTGGGCGAGCGCGCCGCGAACGGCGCGCTGCATCATCTCGGCGCATTGAAGGAACCACCGCCCGCACCGGGCGCGGCGCTCAAGCGCAATATGCGACAGCAGCCGAAGATATGAGACGGCACAATGTCACGCGCGCAACGCGCCGCCGGTGCGTTTGCGGACTTCGCCGACGATTTTCGCCGCCAGCACCTCGATTTCGGCGTCGGTCATGGTCTTGTCGCGCGGCTGGATGTTGACCGCGATCGCGATCGATTTCTTGCCCGGCTCGATGCCTTTGCCCTCGTAAACGTCGAACACAGTTACCCCGGTGATGAGCTTGCGGTCGACCGCAAGCGCCGCGCGCACGAGATCGGCCGCCTTCACGCTCCCCTCGACCACAAAGGCAAAGTCGCGTTCGACCGGCTGGAATGGCGAAAGTTCGAGCGCGGATTTGGCGCGGGTGGCTTTTTTCTTCTGTTCAGGGATGCGCTCAAGAATGACCTCAAACGCGACCAGCGGCCCCTCCGCATCGAGCGCTTCCAGCGCGCCCGGATGCAGTTCGCCGAAATAGCCGAGGACGTTTTGCGGGCCGATCTGGATCGTCCCGGAGCGGCCGGGATGGAACCAGGCGGGCGCCCCGGTCCCAATTTGCAGCGCCGACGGCGGCGCTCCGGCCGCTGCAAGCACGGCCAGCGCATCGGCTTTTGCATCAAAAGCGTCCACTTCGCCGTCGCGCTTGGACCAGTGCCGGCCGATGCCGGAGGGCTTCGCCAACGCGCGTCGGATGCCGGCCGCGGCGGTGAATTGATCGGCCGGCGCGTCGCCGCGAAATATCTGACCAACTTCGAACAGGCCGACATCAGCAAAGCCCCGGTCGGCGTTTCGCTGTACCGCGGCGACGAGGCCGGGAATGAGGCTCGGCCGCATATCCGACAATTCCGCGGCGATCGGATTGGCCAGTACTAGCTCGGGCTTGCCGCCGCCGAACAGCTCGGCCTGCGGATGCGGGACAAATGACCAGCTCACCGCCTCGATGAGATTGCGCGCCGCCAGCGCCCGCTTGGCTTTGCGCGTGCGGGTCTGGATCGGCGTCAGCACTGGCTTGCGCGGCGCTTCGCCGCGATCGAACGGCGTCAACGGCACGCGATCGACGCCGAGGATGCGCACCACTTCCTCGACCAAGTCCGCCTTGACCTGCACGTCCGGCCGCCATGACGGCACCGCGACCTTGACCCGCTCGCCTTGGCCGGCGACGAAAAAGCCGAGCCGTTCGAGCACGCGGCGCATCTCCGGCAACGGAACCGTCAGACCGGCGAGCCGTTTGAGCTCCGACACCGGAAAATCGATGACCCGCTCGGGCGCGTCTGCGCTGCCGGCGACCGTGACCTGCGACGGCGTGCCGCCGCAGAGATCGAGCACCATGTGCGTCGCAAGCTCGAGCCCGGGCAGCGTGAAGGCCGGATCGACGCCGCGCTCGAACCGATAGCGGGCATCGGAATTGATGCCGAGCTTGCGGCCGCTTTGCGAAATATTTTTCGGTTCCCATAGCGCCGATTTGATTATCACGTCGGTGGTCGCTTCCGAGCAGCCGGTCGCTTCACCGCCCACAATGCCAGACAGCGATTCCACGCCTGCCTCATCGGCGATCACACACACCGTGTCGTCGAGCGCGTAAGTCTTGCCGTCGAGCGCGGTCAGCTTTTCGCCAGCGCGGCCGCGGCGCACGGTGAGCTTGCCGCGCACCTTGGCGGCGTCGAACACGTGCAGCGGCCGGCCGCGGTCGTAAGTGACGAAGTTGGTGATATCGACCAGCGCATTGATTGGGCGAAGCCCGATCGCGGTGAGGCGGCGTTGCAGCCAATCTGGCGACGGTCCGTTCTTTACGCCGCGCACCAGCCGCAGCGCGAAGGCCGGGCAAAGTTCGGTGGATTCGATCTTGACGGCGACCGGGCAGAGAAATTCACCTTTCACCGGCTTGATGCCGGCGTCCTTGAGCGTCCCCATGTCGGCGGCTGCGAGGTCGCGGGCGACCCCATGCACCGCGGTGCAGTCGGAACGATTCGGCGTCAGATTGATTTCGAGCACCGGATCGTCGATGCCGGCATATTGCGCGAAGCTTTTGCCGACCGGCGCGTCGTCCGGCAATTCGATAATGCCTTGGTGATTGTTCGACAGCTGCAATTCGAATTCCGACACCAGCATGCCGCGGCTCTCTACGCCACGGATGGTTCCGACCTGCAGCGTCATATCCTTGCCGGGGATGTACGCGCCCGGCGGAACGAATACTCCCTTCAAGCCGGCGCGCGCGTTCGGCGCGCCGCACACCACCTGGACCGGATCGCCGCTGCCGGTATCGACCATGCAAACGCGCAGCCGGTCGGCGTTGGGATGCTGCTTTGCCTCGACGACGCGCGCGATGACGAACGGCGCGTAGAGCTTCTCCTTGTCCTCGATGCGCTCGACTTCGAGCCCGATCATGGTCAGCTTGTCGGCGATCTCGCTGAGCGAATGATCGGTGTCGAGATGCTCCTTGAGCCAGGCGAGGGTAAATTTCATCACGCGCTTAATCCCGCCGCCAGCGTCGGCAGATCGAGCGGGCGGAAGCCGTAATGCGAAAGCCAGCGGACGTCGGCCTCGAAGAAGGCGCGAAGGTCCGGGATGCCGTATTTGAGCATGGCAATGCGGTCGATGCCCATGCCCCAGGCAAAGCCCTGATACTCGTCGGGATCGAGCCCGCAATTCTTCAGCACGCTCGGATGCACCATGCCGCAGCCGAGAATTTCCAGCCAGTCGTCGCCCTCGCCAAAACGGATTTCGCCCTTGTCGCGGCGGCATTGGATGTCGACTTCGAGCGACGGCTCGGTGAACGGAAAGAACGAGGGCCGAAAGCGCATCTTGACGTGATCGACCTCGAAAAACGCCTTGCAGAATTCCGCGAGGATCCATTTCAGGTGGCCGAGATGCGAGCCTCTGTCGATCACCAGGCCTTCGACCTGATGAAACATCGGCGTGTGGGTCTGGTCGGAATCGCTGCGATAAGTGCGGCCGGGACAGATCACCCGGATCGGCGGTTTCTGGCTTAGCATGGCACGCACCTGCACCGGCGAGGTGTGGGTGCGCAGCAGGAGCCGCGAGCCGTCCCGCTTCGGATTGAAGAAGAACGTATCCTGCATCTCCCGCGCCGGATGATCCGGCGGGAAATTGAGCTTGGTGAAATTGTAATCGTCGGTCTCGATATCGGGACCCTCCGCAACGGCGAATCCCATGTCGGCGAAGATCGCGGTCAATTCGTCCACTACTTGCGTGATCGGATGCACGCGGCCGATCTCGGCGGCCGCTTCGCGCACCGGCAGGGTAACGTCGACGCTTTCGGTATTGAGCCGCGCTTCCAGCGCCGCGCCCTTGAACGCTTCGCGGCGGGCCGCGAGCGCGGCATTGACGCGATCCTTAAGGCCGTTGATCAGCGGACCTTGGGTTTTGCGTTCCTCCGGCGGTAACGCGCCAAGCGTTTTGAGCAACGCGGTGATCGAACCGTTTTTGCCGAGCGCGGCTACCCGCACCGCTTCGAGTGCCGCTTCGTCGTTCGCCGCAGCGACCACGCCGAGAATTTGCTGCTCAAGCTGTGCGGTATCGGCCATGACAGTATCAATCCGGCATGACCGGCAGATCAGTATCGGACGGCCTGGCGCCGGCTTGCGTCAGCATGCAATGCACCTGGCCGCGATGATGCGTCTGGTGATTGAACATGTGCGTCACCAGCATCCAGCGCGGGCGCGTCCATTCGCGCTTGGTCGCGGCGGAATAATAAGTCTGCTCGGCGGCAAGCCAAGACGGGTCGATATTATCGGCCCAATCGATGATGGTCTGATCGAAGCGCGCCCGCTCCGTCTTTAGTCCCGCCCAGTCGGGATAGAGCGTTACGGAGTCCGGGATTCCTCCCTGCGGCTTCGGCACATCAGTGAACCGGCTCATCCAAATCCGGTCGCCCCACAATATGTGGCTGAGCGTCTTGTGGATCGAGCCGAAGAACGCGCCGCGCTCGCGCCGCCGCTCGTCGTCGGACAGCCGGTGGGCCGCGCCGTACAGATTTTCGTTCTGCCAGCGATTGTAGCGGGCCATGCGCGCCGCGTAGGTTCTATCAATCATGACACTTTCCCTACCCGTCGTGGCCGGGCTTGTCCCGGCCATCCACGTCTTGCTTCCCACGAAGGAAGGCGTGGATGCCCGGCACGAGGCCGGGCATGACGAAAGTGTTTACGCGAGCGCGGACTTGGCCTGGCTGACAATCGCCTCGAACGTGGCCGGCTCGCGGATCGCCAGATCGGAAAGCACTTTGCGGTCGATGGTGATGCCGGCCTTGCTCAGGCCGGCGATGAAGCGGCTGTAGTTAAGGCCGAACGGGCGCACCGCCGCGTTGAGCCGCTGGATCCACAAGGCGCGGAACGTGCGCTTGCGCCGCTTGCGATCGCGAAAGGCGTATTGGTTCGCCTTTTCGACGGCCTGCTTGGCAATGCGGATGGTGTTCTTGCGCCGGCCGTAATAACCCTTGGCGGCCTTGAGCACTTTCTTGTGCTTGGCATGAGTGGTGACGCCGCGCTTAACGCGTGCCATGACTGCTCTCCTCTAAATCGCGAAACGCTTATGCAAAGACGGCGGCCGCAAACGGCCGTCAGCCGTTCGGCAAAAAGTACTTCTTGATCTTGTCGCCATCTGTCTTGAACAGCACGTTGGTGCCGCGCAGCTGGCGGATCTGCTTTTTCGTGCGCTTGATCATGCCGTGGCGCTTGCCCGCCTGCTGGTACAGGACCTTTCCCGAACCAGTCACCTTGAAGCGCTTCTTGGCTCCGGACTTGGTCTTGATCTTGGGCATTTGGCTCTCCTTGGCCGCAGGCGCGAAACCGCGCGCGGGCTGAAAATGCTCATGAATGAGCGGTGTGTGCTTGGAGCACGTCGCCGCCGCCACGGCAGCCCTTACCAGCCGGGCGGCGGGAGGGCGGCGTTATGGCAGAGGGCGGCAAAAATGGCAAATACGTCGCGCGTCGCGGCGAACCCGCCATGACGCTGAGGTTTTAAGCTGACTAAACGTCGACCCGTCGGCCTACGGAAGCTCGGAGATCAACTTGAACATCTCCGCTTCCGGCCACGCTCGCACCGTGCGTGTGCGGATATTGCCCTGGGCGCCGGCCGCCATGGCGAACTTGGCAACTTTGTCGCCGTCGGGCGCTTCGAGGATGGTCAGAAGGTCGAATTCGCCGGTGGTGAGAAAAAATGTGCTTGATTTCGATACCGAGTTTCTTGGCAGCTTCTTTCGCCGCCTGGACGCGCTTGGGCGTATCTTTGACCGAACGGATGCCCTGATCGGTCCAGCTCAACATTCCGAGGAACAGCATGGCCGTCTCTCCCTATTATCCCCGACGCCGGGGCACGCATTAATTTGCAAGCCATTTGCACTTCGTCGGGACGGGGTCAGCGCGGCGAGAGCACGATTAGCGCCGCTTAACGCGGCGCCAGCACCATCACAACCTGCCGGCCTTCGAAGCGCGGTTCCTGCTCGATCTTGGCGATCTTGGCGGTGTCGGCCTTGACGCGATCGAGCAGCTTGTAGCCGAGTTCCTGGTGCGCCATTTCACGCCCGCGGAACCGCAGCGTTACTTTCACCTTGTCGCCTTCTTCGAAGAACCTTTGAACCGAGCGCATCTTCACGTCGTAGTCGTGATCGTCGATCATCGGCCGCAGCTTGATCTCCTTGATCTCGACGACTTTCTGCTTCTTGCGCGCTTCGGCAGCTTTCTTCTGCGCCTGGTATTTGTATTTGCCGTAATCGAGGATTTTGCAGACCGGCGGCGATGAATTCGGCGCGATCTCGACCAGATCGAGGCCGGCCTCCTGCGCCATGGCGATTGCGGCGCCGATTTCGGTGACGCCCTTGTTGGCGCCGTCTTTGTCGATGAGCTGGACCTCGCGGACGCGGATCTCCTCGTTGACGCGCGGACCTTCCTTGGCGGCGGGCTGCGCGGTTCTAATGGGGCGACGAATGGTTCACTTCTCCTCAAGCTGTTGCGGCGAGCCTTTCGCACGCTTTTACGGCGCTACTCGGCAAACGGTGAAGATCGGGAGTTTTCGGGTGCAAGTCAACGACCTGCAGTGGCGTGATAGCTTGCATCGCAAGGTTTTTTGCGGCGAAACATAGCGTGGCAAACGCTTTATTGCGGCCCTGCATCAGGCGCCGCCGGGACCGCGCTTATGGACGATAACGGCCTGAAATTCCTCCACATTGGCGAGGGCGCCGACCGCCGTTCGATCGCGGTGCGCGCACAGGACGGCGCCTCGCCGGGCCTGTTCTGGCTGTCCGGTTACAACTCCGACATGCACGGCACCAAGGCGCAGGCGCTGGCCGGCTGGGCGAAAGACGCCCGCCGCGCCTGTGTGCGTTTCGACTATTCCGGCCACGGGGAATCGGGCGGCGACTTCGCCGACGGCACCATCGGCTGCTGGCTCGCCGAATCGCTGGCGGTATTCGACGCCTTCGCCCGCGGGCCGAACATCGTGATCGGGTCGTCGATGGGCGGCTGGCTCGCTTTGCTGATGGTCCGCGCCTTGCGGGCGCGGCCGGCGGTGGGCGCGGCAACGGTCGCGGGATTGGTGCTGATCGCGCCGGCGGTCGACTTCACCGAGGAATTGATGTGGAAGCGCTTCCCGCCAGAGATCAAGCGCGAGCTCGAGGAAACGGGAGTCTGGTCGCGGCCGTCGCAATATTCGCAAGAGCCGTATCTGGTGACGCGACAATTGATCGAGGAAGGCCGCAGCCACCTCCTGCTCGGCGGCATGATCGAAACCGGCTGCCCGGTGCGCATCCTGCAGGGCGTGGAAGACCCGGACGTGCCGTGGCGGCACGCGGTCGAGTTGGTTTCGCGGCTGGCGAGCGATGACGTCGTGCTGACATTGGTAAAAGACGGCGATCACCGGCTGTCGCGGCCTGAGGACATCGAGCGGCTCATTCGCGCGGTGGCGGAATTTTAAAATGGCAAGCTCAACTGCTTTTCCCTGACCTCGGCCAGGGCTTCGCCGGCTTCGAACTTCACGCCAACCTTGTCGGTGGTGCGCCAGACAACGCGGCACGACCGGCGCGTGCGCCCGTGCTCGAACGTCAAATCGAACGGCTCCGGCAGGCCGCCGGTATTGGCCACTTTCAGGCACGCGCCGCCGCTGTTGATGTTCTGCACCGTGCAGGAAATGACCGAGGAGCGGCGCGGCACGATGATCTTGGCGCACCGCAAAACGCGGGTGCGCTGGAGTACCCGGCGATCCTCGACTTTGCCCTCGACATCCAACATGGCCAGATCCGTGCGGCATTCGCGCGCCTGCGCGAGCGCCCGCTCCCTGGCATATAGCGGGCAAACCTTACGGTTCGTCGAACGACAGGGCTGGCAAAAGGTTAACGGGACGGAAGGATGCCCGCCCCGTTAGAGTCAGATCGCGTTTTGCGCCGCTTAAGCCGTTCCGGTGGTGCGGTCGACGCTCCAGATGCCTGCGCCAAAGGCAAAGACGTACAGAAGCCCGCCCGCGATCGCCACGTTCTTGTAGAACTGGGTCATATCGTGCATCGCCGCGCTGCTCGGAAGATGAAAGCCGAGCGCGGTGAACAGACACCATATGGCGAGTACGAGCGCGACCCAACGCGTTTGAAAGCCGACGAGAAGCAATATGCCGCCGACAAGCTCGACGATGATCGCGATCCAATTTGCCAGCTCAGGAATCGGGGCGCCTATCTTAGTGAAAAATTGCGCCGTTCCTGCCGGGCCGAACACGAACAGTTTGGTGTAACCCGCCCAAATGAAAAGAGCGGCAAGGAACAACCGCCCAAGCGGAGCCGCGTAGATTTTCAGATTGTCCATGCTGCATTTCCCCCAGCTTTTTTTCGGCGTTTACGACGCCAATAGTAAAAGACTAACACCCGACCCGCACGCCGACAATCGGCTGACCGTGCTAACTATCGGTCGATTATCGAACAAAAAATGCAACGGCCACGAGCGTTCCCGTAGCCACCGAAAGCGTTCACGATAAAAACCGCGCAACCGCGTCCACCGCCTCGCGTTTCTCGTCCAGCACGAGATGGCCGGCGCCCTTGAAGGTCTTGAATTCCGCTTTGGGAATGTGCCGGCGCCACAATTCGGCGGTCTGCACCGGCAGAAGCTTGTCGTCTTCGCCCCAGACCAGAAGCGTCGGCATGGTGAGCCGATGCAGGTAGCGCGGCAGCTTGGTGTCGTAGGGGTGCTCCCATAACAGCCGGGCCAACGTTCCGCCTTCGCGGTAGCGCTCGCCCATGAAATCGAGGTCTTTGGGATTGTCCGGCAGGTATGGCTTGATGACGTCGAAATTCGAAACCAGCAGCGCAGGAATTTGCTCCGGCGGCAGGCTGAGGATGTCGCCCTTGGGCTGCTCCTTGCCGCGCAAGCCGGCCGGGCCCACCAGCACCAGCCGCTCGACCCGGTCGCCGTGCGCCACCGCGAATTTCGCCGCCAGCCAGCCGCCGAGCGAGAAACCGACCAGTCGCGTCGTGGCGATGCCGAGCGCATCGAACAGATCGAGATAGTGCATGACGTAGTCATGCAGGTCGTTCATCGCCGGATCCTCACCGGATTCGCCGAAGCCCGGATGGAACGGAACGATGACGCGGAATTTCTCCGTCCACGGCAGCGCGAAATTGAAGCCGTGCCAGATACCGGCGCCGTGCAGGAAAACCAGCGGCTCCCCCTTGCCGGCGGTGAGCACAACGGTTTTCACGCCGTTGATGGTGTGGGTCTCGCGCTTGAACTGCGCGGGAAACGGTTGCGCGGGCATCCGGCGGCTCCTGTCCCTACTCGGCGGCGACGCGGCGTTCGTAAGCGGCGCCGACCCGCACGCGCGGGATCACGTCCTGCGCAATCAGATTAAGATTCTTGACCACCTTCCAGTTCGGCATGTTGCCGGGCGCGGCGAGCATGACGAAATGATTGGTCCCCATCTGCTCGCCCCATTGCTCCAACTGCTCGACCACCTGGTCGGCGGTGCCCACCGCGACAAAGAAGGATTCGTTGACGTTGTCGAAGTTGAACGCGCCATGCAGCTTGTCGGCCAAAGCCGCGCGCATCTTGAGTTGGTCGACCGAGAGATAACCGGGCGGTGCAAGAAAGGTGGGCGTGGTGCGCAATGTGTCCTCGAAGAAATAGCGGATGTGATCGATCCCTTCTTCGCGGGCTTTTTGTTCGGTTTCGGCGACGTAGGTGATGACCTGCAACGGCAGTTGCTCGGGCCGGATGTGGTGGCCATGCTCGGCCGCGGTCCGGCGCAGTTTTTCGTTGAGCTCGCGCGCGCGCGGCTTGGTGACGAACACCGAGGCGTAGCCGAATCCGAGCTGGGCGGCGATGTCGATGGTCTCCGGGCTGCCGGTGCCGACGATGTAGCAGGGCGGGTGCGGCTTCTGCACCGGCCGCGGCCACGGGTTGAGATAACGGTAGGTGTAAAAATCGCCGTAATATTTGGTCGGGCCGTCCTGCGTCCAGGCTTGCAGGATAATGTCGATCAACTCGCGATAACGCGCGCGCGCGGTCGAGGGGTTGATCGGATTGGCCCAGTATTCCATGCCGGTGCCGAGCGGAAACGCGACTTCGAGCCGGCCCTGCGAGAGCACGTCGAGCATGGCGTATTCTTCGGCGAGGCGGTTCGGATATTCGAGATTGGGCGGCGTACCCCAGACGCAGATTTTGGCGTTGCGCACTTGCGGAATGAGCGAGGCGGCGATCAAGTTCGGCGCCGGCATCATGCTGTAGGCCGTATTGTGGTGCTCGTTGACGACGATGCCGTGAAAGCCGAGTTTGTCGGCCAGCACCAATTCCGAAAGATAACGCTGGTACAGCGCATACCCTTTTTCGGGATCGAAATATTTGTTGGGAAAATCGACCCACAGCGAGGGGAATTCTTTGTGATTTTCCGGCAGGTGCACGTAGTGCATGAAATGGATGAAGTCGAAGCGGGCGCCGCCGGACATTGAGACCTCCCTGCCGCCCAGCGATTCTCTTCGAGCCCCGCAAGACGGGGCCCTTGATCGCGTCGGCTCGACCGCCATTGTGCTGTGTGCCGGGCGTTTGGCGCAAGCCATGCGTGCAGCGCAGGGTGCGAGTGTGACGGGTGGAGTTGGGGGACACCAAGCCGCAGGGAAAATCACTCCCTTGACCAATTTTTGTCGCCACCACCGGATTGAGCCCGAGCAAAGAGGTCAAGAGCAGCAGCGCGTAACAGGTGAGTACGATGAAGTCGCCGTGCGCGATGTTGACGAAGCGCATGACGCCGGCCGATAGCGAGAGCCCGATCGCAAACAGGGTGTAAAGCCCGCCCAGGATGACGCCCTGCAAGAGTTGGTTGACCCATCCGCCGCGTTTTGCCCGACGATCTGATCCCGATCGCGCATAAGCCGTCGGCAAGCTTCCGCCCCGCAATCAAGGCCTCCGCCTCGGAGCCGGTCGCCGAACGGAGAAGCCGCGAGGGGCGGGACAAGGCCCAATCCGCGTGCTAATTTTCGCCGCCCACAACCAGAAACCACGGAGGAAACGATGCACAAAATGGCATTCGGGGCGGTGGCGGTTGCTTTCGGCGTTCTGGCGGCGACCGCCGCGCAGGCGCAAATGAAAGTCACCAGCGACGACATCAAGAACGGCGCCTTCGGCACCAAGGCGATGGAAGCCAACGTCTTCGGCTGCGACGGCAGGAACATATCGCCGTCGTTGAAGTGGACCGGCGCGCCGAAGGACACCAAGAGCTTCGCGATCAACCTCTACGATCCCGACGCACCGACCGGCTCCGGCTTCTGGCACTGGGTCGTGTTCAACATCCCGGCGTCCACCACTTCGCTGCCGACTAACGCCGGCGACGTGAAGGCCAAGCTGATGCCGGACGGCGCGATTCAAAGCCGCACCGATTACGGCGCCGACGGCTACGGCGGCATGTGTCCGCCCAAGGGCGACAAGCCGCACCGTTACATCCTGACGGTCTACGCGGTCGGCAAGGACAAGCTGGAATTCGCCAAGGACGACAACGTGTCGGCGGCGGTGGTCGGCTTCGAACTGCACTTCGCCACCAAGGCCAAGGCCGTGCTGGAATGGCGATACGGCCGTCCGAAGTAAGGAACGGGCGACGCAATGCGATTAGGGGGCGGCTTTGGCCGTCCCTTTTTCTTTCGAATCTTGGTTCAACGAAAAGCTGGCGCGCCCGAAGGGATTCGAACCCCTGACCTCTGCCTTCGGAGGGTCATGGGCCTGTGGTTTTACAATGACTTACAGGCGTCTTTAGGGGCATTAGCCGCAGGGTTTACCGGCAAATCCGGCTGATTGTGGCGGTACGAGTTGATTGACCAGTCGTCGGGTCTCTCACTCCCCTGACTATAAAAATCATCGGCCTTGTCGATTTTCTAATCTTCAAGATATCGGAGCGCGAAAAGTAGCACCGTTCGCGGCGACGCTGACGAGGCCGCGCCTTCTTGGTGCCGAAGAAGTCTACGACACCAAAGCCGTCGAGGTGAAGCGCGGCATCGCGCCGGAAATGACCGATTAACCATGGCAAGCGAGAGGATTTGCCTCTCGGAAAGCGCGCCCTACATTAGCTTCAGCGTACAGATGCGGGCTTCGACGGATTGGCCCGCGCCAACCTGCGCTTCTCCGAGCAAGGTGGTCCGTAGACGCGGCCGGCGCCCAAGTGGCACCTGCAACCAAGCGGAGATATCCCCATGGCGCCCGCGCGTGCGTTTTGGAAAGGCTACCTCAAGCTCTCGCTCGTCTCGTGCCCCATCGGCCTCTACGCCGGGACAGCATCGACCGAGCGGGTCTCGTTTCGCCAGATCAACAAGAAAACCGGCCAGCGCCTGCGCCAGCAGCTGGTCGACGAGGTCACGCGCGAGGTTGTCGAGGGCGAGGCCAAGGGTCGCGGCTACGAATACTCCAAGAACGCCTACATCCCAGTCGATGACGACGAACTCGACGCCCTAGCGGTCGAAAGCAAACACACTATCGAAATCGACTCGTTCGTCCCGCGCGAGCAGATCGACGAGCGGTATCTAGACAGCCCCTACTACATCACGCCGGACGGCCAAGTCGGCCAGGACGCATTTGCGGTGATCCGCGAGGCCATGCGCGGCAAGGGCATGGTCGCGCTCGGTCGTGTCGTGCTGGCGAAGCGCGAGCGGGTCATCATGCTCCAGCCATGGGACAAGGCGCTGATGGCCACTACGCTCCGCTATCCCTACGAGATTCGGGACGCGAAGGAATATTTCGACGACATTCCTGACGTGAAGGTCGAGCCCGATATGCTCAAGCTGGCCCAGCACATCCTCCAGAGCAAGGCGACGGACTTCGACCCCTCGCAGTTTGTCGACCACTATGAAGAAGCCGTCGTCGCTATGCTCAAGAAGAAACAGGCCGGCCTGCCAGTATCGCGCGAGCGTGCCGCGCCACGGCCGCAGAATGTTGCAAACTTAATGGACGCGCTACGCCGCAGCATTGCAGAGGAAAAAGCCACTCCTGCTCCGCCGAAGAAGGGGCGCAAGCGCACTGAGGGACAGGCCGAGATGCTGCTTCCCATTGCCGGCAAAGCCAAAAAGATTGCCACGGCAACGCCGTCGGAACGGCAGAGCGCCCGACAGAAAAATGTCGGTTGACCATATGCAACCGTTGTCCGATCGCTGCTCGAAAATCCAGACGCCGGTTGGAAACTGCCAAAATCCAACTTGCGTCTGGGATGCCGCCAAGCGTGCCATGATCGAGAACATAAGAACTCATCCCTACACACGCGCCGTCTGTCTCGAAACCACTCGCTTGTTCGAGCACCGTGCAGCCAAACACCTAGTCGAAGCTCAGGACTGGGCTGACAAGGGTGCTGCGGATTCCGCGCTGGAGTTTCAAACTAAGGCTAGACTTGCACAGCAGCGCGCGAATGCCTGGCACCTTCGTGCGAAAAACGCCTCCAACTAAACGGCGCGCGCGTGACCGCAATGAGTGTGATTAACGTAGGCAAACTCCGTGCGGACATTTCTTAGACTCGGCAGCGACGTCGATCGGAGTGATGCAGTGAGCAACAATGGAAACAAAGCCTCCACGCCTCGGACGGCGGACGACACCGCACCGATCCTAGTGCCTGACGGCGCCGGCATTTGGACGTTCGGTGACCATTTGAGACATCTGGCCGGGCATGCCGGTACCACTCCCCTCGCGCTTGACGAATACGGTCGCTGCCTTATCTGCTTACGCCGTGGCTTCTTCACGCCGAACGCGTAATCGGTGGTGCGAAACGGTTCAGGGTCGAAAAGCTTGGCGGGGCGCGGGAGTGACCCGTCCGGGTTGGATCGGACCGATCCCGCCTTGAAAATGCCCGTAGCAGAGGCTACATAGCCACTACAACTCGCGGACAGATTGTCCTGGAGGACATGGGTCTTCCGACTGTTGGGTTCAACGCTCGCAGTGAGAGTTGCCGACCGATCCCACGGCCCTATCGGGTGCGTCAGTAGGTCGAACCTCCGTGGCGACGCGGATTTCCTGCCAACAACCTTGCACCTTTTGCGCCGCGATGCGCCGCATTTGTTGCGCTCAGGAGGTTCGATCATGCGCATGGACACACCCGTCGCCAACGGCGACCCGACGCTGGCCGCGTTGATACCGGAAGGCGTCACCCTGACCCACATCATCACGGTGTTCCGGGACGCCTATCATGTAAATTGGGAACAGCTTCTTCGCGAACGCCTTGGTGCGACCCACCCGGCGAATCTTGCGCCCGCCGAGTTGGCCGAATTCATCAAGTACGTGTTGGCGGCGCTAAAGTCGGCCGGGATCAGAGACCCCGCCGCCTTGCTTGCAGATAACGTGCGGCGCGACGCTGAAGCGGCTGCCGCCAAACTCGTTGCTCCGGCGGAGATGGCCGACATCGCGGCCGAACAGAAATCTGCCGAGCGCGAGCGGGTCGCACTCAAGAACAACTCATCGAAGACCTACGAGTCCTCGCTCCCGCGACCGGTGGACCTGACAATGACCACCGAAAACCCCTTCAACGGGCGAGAGCATGACGGTCGCGTGTTCCGCGATCGCCGCGAAAGAAACTTCTTCATCGGAAGATTGTCCCTGCGGCAAAAAGAGGAATGGCTGCGGGACCATCCGGATCGCTGGCAAACTCGTGAGGAATTCTTACGCGATCTGCGAGCCCGAGCCAGGACCGATGTCGCGGCTGAACCAACCGAGCCGCGCTCGACGCCGTCAGCAACCGAGTTGCCGACTGGTGGTGAGTCGAACGGTCTGTTACTGGTACCGAGTGAGGACGAGCGGCAGTCTGACAAGCCGCCCACGAATATCGTGCCGCGGACGATTGCCAATCCTCAATCGAGCACTTCTGCGACGGCCACTGCTGGCGACGAGATCGTTATCGACGACCGACACCTTCTCGTCCAGCGTCGCGTTGCTAAAATGCTGGGCTACCACCCGCGGACGCTGCAACGCTGGCGCGAGGAAGGCAAAGGCCCCCCGAGCACGAATATAGGTCGCAAGGTATATTATGAACTCAATGATGTGCGGGAATGGATAGACAGAGGAAAAATCCGGTAATGTCGACTGTCAGATGTTGGCCGATGATGCAGTCTTCGGCATTGTTCGGCATTAACGCGCGTTGACACTGGTTTGTTGGCGTCACGACACTGCGCGCGCTTCGGGCGCTATCTTCGACCCATGGAATTTCGCTCGCGCTTCACCGTGCAATGGGGTGGCACTCTTGCTTTGGCACCGTCGCTGAGAAGCCAAAATACAGTACCGCTACGTGTGTCAAACCCTGCGAACCGACGTCGCGTTCG
>CAVVGN010000003.1:0-423581 GCA_963747855.1 uncultured Alphaproteobacteria bacterium | reverse complement strand
TTTGCCTTGGACGAGAAGAACGACGAAATCGCGAAGTTCTTATTCTGAATTCTTGGCCAAACATTCCATCTGACCGATGGGCAGGTTGTCCGCTCGTCTCTCAACTTTATGTCCGGCGAATACGCAAAGGAGCTATCCATGAACCAAGTCCAGGTCGGGCAGAAGACCCATCAAATGCGGCCGCAGGACGGGTTTACCTTGCGCACTTTATCGCCGTCGCCGAGGCCGAGCGGTCGTAGCGATTTTATGAAAGGGTCTTCGGAGGCCGAGCTGGCCGCCTCAGTCGGCACCCTCTTTCATTTCTGAAAGCGTCTCTGAAAGCGTCGCTATTGGCCCATCGCGACATGCTGCATCGCAGCGCGACTCCGGTCGCAAACGGTGCGAAGCGGACATCACAGCCGGATTTTATGAGTACGCGCCCTAGTTATGTCGGGTGCCTGAGGTCCCGTTCAAGAAAAAAGAAAGTGCAGCCGTTCCGTCGTTGGATGCAGTTTGTACCGGCGGCTCGGTCTTATTCGCAAATATTAAGCCGCCAACAGCGATGCCGCCGAGAAAAACGCCTACAATCGCCAGCATCAATAGGCCGCTCCGCGGCGGCGAAGGGACAAGAAGTCGGAGCTGCTTGTCCAAAAGTTCCTGGTCGCGCTGATCCATTGTAACCCCTTAAGTTTGGTCGCGTCGCAGATTTTCTGCTGCTAGTGCAATTGCGAGCCTGAGGATTTTCGTTCAGGTGGAAATGCGTGCCCTTACTTGAGGTGAAGCCGCGGAAAAACGGTTGCCATTGCCCTGAGTCGCGGCCTCGCCCCTCGTGCCGACAAAATCAAGCCGGCGTATCTGGGCTATAGTTTCTTTATCGAGGCGATGCTGATACGCCGTCAGGTAATCGGCCGAGCAGAGCTGCATTCGCCAAAAACGATGGGTGATGAAACCAAATAATCTGCGGCAGTGATCACACTGCATCGGCCTGGAATGAAAAGATCGGCGTTCCACGGCAAGCTCCAAAGAGCCTCCGCCCGTCGGACATATTAACGCCAAATCCTCGCTCTGGTTCCGGCGGTTTGGAGTTATAACAGAGTGTGTGCGGCCGAAGGCGTGCGTTCGCAGAAGCGGAGGCGGATACATGCCTCAACATAAAATTCGTGCCAGCCCCGCGAAATGTCCAGTAAGGCTCAATCGACATTTGCGACCCTCTATCGCACAACGCGACCGTGGACCACGATGACCAGCAGTATTCGTTCGGCCTCAGAATAACTCTTCCGCTCGACCAACTCGTCATCGCCTCGGGCAGATGTTTGTGACGCACGGTCGCTGCTAGGCCCAGCTAATCAGCATGAACACGCCATAGATCAACGGTGCGTACCACGCCGCTGCCGCCGAAAGCGGTAGAGCAACCGCCAAAACAATTACGTGAATCTTCGACATTCCCTTGTCCTTTGGTGCGGGACCGCAGAGGTAGTCCCCACCCTGAGCGGCCCCGCGTGCAAAACCGAGCTGGAGCTAGCTCGGCCCTACACTTCGGCCGTAGCAGCGCCCTACCGCGCGGACGAGTTCAAACCGAAATAAACCTTAAGGCCCGACACGGCGTGGATTAACGATGCGAACGACGGCGACTGCGGAACTCAAGCCGGCTTTACAGAAGGCCAGAACGTCGCGATTGAATATCGTTGGGCGGAGAATCAATACGTTCGGCTCCCAGCATTGGCTGCTGATCTGGTCAGTCGTTAGCGGTACCGACCCGGTCAAGCTCGCTCTCAGATCGATTTTGAGCGTCACAGAGCCCATGTCCCGACTGACGCGTGGAACAGCTGATTAAGAGTCAGCCGGTTAGGTATTCCTGAATAAGATCCCCATAGATATTTGCAGCACTTAGGCTTGTGGTGCACTTGTAGTGCTCGTCGGCAATATCGCGATCAGCCTGCCCTAACAGGGCGGTGGCCAAGTAAGGAAAGCCGGGCAACTTCACTGCAGCGGTCGAAGCCGCTGCGGTCCGAAACAGATGCGGTGACACGTCCACGCCCGGAGTTCGAAGAGTTATCTTCGATACCAGCGAACCCAGATTTTTATATGTTAACCGCCGTCCAGTTTGCCCCGAAATCCATAGCGAATTGTCTGACCCCGGCGATTTCATGAGAATTGGCCGGGCTTCTTTCAGATACAATTCGATGACGCGATTGAACGTGTTGGGGATGCGCTTTTCGATCCACCTTTTATTCTTGGTGCCGCCGGTAGGAACACTGACCCACCAGCTGCCGTTCACCTCCTTGAACGAACTTCCGATTTCGAGCGCCACAAAGTTCTTCAGCCGAATTTGCGTGAGCGCCAAGATCACAATGATCAGCCCATTTCGGATGGCTCGCGCTCGATCAAATCGGGACGTTACTTGTTTTTCTGCTTCAGCGATCAGCGTAAGACCCGCCTCGACAAGTCGATTTGTAAGCACCAACCGAGCGAACTTTGACCTTGGCGTCGCGACCAGTGCCGCTTCGTTTTCGGTCTCGATGAGCCAGCCAAAGTCGCGCTTCGGATCGAGTATCTGGGACGCTCGCCGTAGCTTGTAGATGCAGTTCCAGATCGTGACTGACGAAACCTTCCTTCGCTTCAGCTCGCCAACATAGACTTTGACATTTGATCGGGTCACTTGAGCCGCTGCCGCGGCCTTCAGGCTAAGAACTCCCCTCCTAAGCAAGGAGCCCAGATAAGCGCCGTATCGGTTGGCGAAGTCCTTCAGGCTAGCCTCAGCGAAATGGCTGGCACGGCCTCCTGGCTTAAGCCGCAGCCCGGGGCGGCAGGCTTTTTCAAACACTTTCCGATCGGCCTCGGGCCATTCATGAATCGGGAGGGACCGGTATGGGTGCGGTCTTCGCCGTCGGGGATTACCGGGTTTCATGATCGTCCCCCAACAAGTTCGGATTGATTTCGGCTACAACCATTTCCGTGAAGATCTCACTTGCCTGGATCGTCTCTAGCCCGACGTAACACCGCATGGTCGTTGCAATACTGCGGTGGCCGAGAATTTGTCGGACAAGCTCAAACGCGCCCGGGCGATTTTTCAGGATGATCGCGCCGGCGGCGTGCCTGAACTGATGGACGGTCATTCGCAGTCCCGTTGCCCGGACGGGGCATGGTGCCAGCTGGCCAGCTCGTTCCTCACCGCGCTGTAGCGCGCCGGAATGACCTCGAGCGGACGGCCCACGGCCTTGGCGAACTGCCGGAGCGAAGTATTCCAGTGTCGCTTGAGCTGTTCGGGCAGCTCCTTCGAGGCCGCGATCATGACGATTGCGTCATGGAAGGAAGGTTCGATTAATCCAGTATTTTCACGCATTAGGACCCTCTCTATTATCCTCCAGATGGATGGGGATAGCCCCAGTTAAATTCCGGTTCAGATTAGGAATACGCCAACTCATCATTGCGCGAAGATACTTCGACGTTGGCTCCTAACCTCAATGTTTTCTGATGTATCTGATGCGTCCGGAAGTATTCTATTGGACTGTCGTTACGCCGTTTTCTCCTCATCGCTCCCGCGACTTCAGCCAGCGAAAAAGCGCGACGTTGCTGTAACGAATGCAGCGACCGATCCGAATAAACGGCGGCCCTTCATCACGCATGCGCGCCTTGGCCAACCAGGAAAGGCTGACTTTCAAAATCGCCGCAGCCTCCCTCGGCTCCAGCAACAAATCGGTAACAAGTGCTGTTGACTGCATGATCAAGCTCCCGTTCTCGAAAAACCGGAGCGACCATGCGCCAAAAATGGGTAGGCCCAGCTGAACCGGGCGAAAAATTAGAGTGGTTTCGGAGCGAGCGGGTTGAGTTGCGTTCTATTGCGTCGGCCCCGATTACCGGCACGGCGCCGGTTCAAAACGATTTTATCGACGGATCTTATGCTCCGCGTCGGTGGTGGCACCGGGACAACACTCACGTCTTCCGGAATTCTCCAAAGCGTTTCAGGATCTAGTCCAGCATCGACACGATTACTAATTTTCGTTAACGCAAAACCTTGGAAACTGCCGGCCTACGGCCAGCACTAACTCCGGCATCAACATGATCACGTGAAACGGCGATAGCTGATCCAGCGTGATGGGCTCGGCGTCATCATGCGTACGGAATGCTCCGAGATACTCATCGTTAGATACCCTGCGCGCATTATCCCAGATCAGGACTGTAGCGGTCACCAAAGGGGCAACATCCTTAAAAGCCTTCCAGGCGCTCCAAAAGGTGGGTTCGCTGGTACCGACGCTTTTCGAATTTTTCGCAGCAAGATGGACGGCCTTGCTGATGGTGGCACCACCACGCCGCGATTGATGACCCCCTGTGGCCGTGTCGTAGTACAAGTGAAACACATCGGCGACGCGCAGCCAACGACATTGAATCCGGCGCATCCCCTTAAGATTTAGCTTTAGCCGGTCCGCAGAAGTGCGGAGCGCTGACTCGAACGAAGTCCTGGCATCTTCGCTGGCCGGATAGAACATATACCCGGCCAGGGCCAAACCTTGTTCAGAGGATTTAAATTCTCCAGCCAATCGCGCATTCGTAAACGCCGCAATGTCCGCGATTTCAACGCGGTTTTTAAATGGTGGAATGCTCATCGCACGCATAGTCAACGCTCCTTGATGGCGACGGCGGTTTGTCGTCGCGAACTCGATTTGCTCAAGACCACTCTAATTTTTCCGGCATTAGCCCCGCGGCGAAAGAGGTTGCATGGCAGGGTGCCGCCTAAACGCGTGCGGCTACGAGTTATATCGATGGCGGAAGATCAGGCCCATACGGCCCCTACCCTTTTCCTGTTGATGGCGCAGTACAACGGTCAAACCGTCGTGCCGCTGGACCAGGTGTGCCGCGACTTTTTTGGCCACCTCACGGTCGAGAAGCTGCTGCGCAAGGCGCTGCGCGGCGATATCGCTCTGCCGATCGTGCGGATTGAGACGAGCCAGAAGGCGCAACGCGGCGTCCATCTTGTCGACCTTGCCACCTATATCGACAAACGTCGCGCGGCAGCATTGAAGGAATGCCGTCAGCTTGCCGGGACGAACGTAAAGCCACCCCAGGCTGTCAGATTCAATTCGATTTCAGGTCTGATTTGCGCTGCGGCTGAGCCGCAAAAAAACCCGCGGGTTTTGCACCAGCGGGGTGGATACACTGCTCCACAATGCGTTTTGGGAAGTTATACCCGATTTATTAATTAAGCATTAAGGCTGCTAGTCTTTGTCTTTTCATGAGAATTTTCGCTGCAGGCCTACAACAATGGGTTTAGAAAACGCACAAAACCTGCCCTACGGCATGCCCGGCATCATCGGTTAACGACATGGGGTTCGACTATGAGCCGACCTCCGTGGACTTCTTGGCGGCAGTACAACAGTTCTCGCGGCGTCCGCTGCTGGACCAAGCGAACAATTCTCCAATGCTCGTCATCAACGGTGCAAACGACTACTTCGTCCCGCAAGCGGACACGCTTGTCTTTCAGGGCCGCCGCAACACCGAAGTCCACTTGCTGCCGGATATCGGACACTGTGGCGTCTTGGGTGGTCCCTCAAAACTTCCGGAAGTTGTGGACTTGATCGTGCGCTGGCTACCGCAGCAGATCGGCTCTTCCGCTCATTAGCGTTACAAGGCCAAATGCTCACCGACGAGATTGTGCTCGCCTCTCCGCAGTCTCATCGCAATCCAATGCACCGTTTGGAAGTCGGCTACAGGTCATTATGCGACCGATCAACCATGTTCGCGCGACGTCCGCGTTCCACCCGATCGCTACCGGATTGCTGCACTACGGCAAGTGACGCGGTGGGCCAAAAGCGAAAATTGGCCTTACTTCAGCCACGTGACCGCGATCGAACTTCGAAGCGAAGGCGCGCGAATAAGCTTACGCCGGAAATCCATCGATGCCAGAGGAGTCCTTTCCTCCTTGTCGCATGCGAAAGTTCAATAAGGTGCCGTCGATGCGTTCCTCGAATGCTCGAACGAGCGTGCAACGCTGTCTTTGTATCATTGGCGCCGTTGTGGCGATTACGACGGTCAATCCGGCCCTCGCGTTGGAAAAGCCGCCATTCAGCCCTGATCAGGAAGACGCTCCGCTCATCGTCCAGTCCAAAGTTTCGGCAGTGCTGAGCTTCAGCGCGCGCGCTCTCGCCGACGAGCTCAATCGCGAAGTGCCGCGCCGCCTCGCATCTTTTGAAGATCGCGAAACAACCTGCGGACATCGGCGCGGCTTTTTCCGCCGAGAGGTCGACATCCAGTGTGTCGTCACCGGCTACATCGAGCGAACATCGCCCGTCTATCTGCGTGCGCAAGGCAACCGCATCGAGGCGGAAGTCAAACTGGACGGCTCCGTATACGGTCAGGGCGCGCGCGGTCTTGCGCGTCTGATTCACGGTGTTGCGCAGGGTGCCATGGATGTCTTCGTTGACGCCAGTCCTCGGCTAACCCCCCACTGGAGCGTCGACCTGAATATTGCGCAAAGCTATCGTTGGACGGAGCCGCCGATGTTGCGCATACTCGGCCGCGATATTCCTATTGCACGTTATGTGGAGCCGCAGATCCAAGCGCAGAGCCGCCGTGTCGAAGGCGACGTTGCTGCGAAAATGCGGACGATCGATGTGCGAAAGAAGGCGGAAGCTGCATGGCGACACGCGTTCACACCAGTCCAGATCGCCGATAGCACCTGGCTTCGCATGACACCGCAAAGCGTGGCATTCGCCGGCTTGCGCACGACGAGCGACGTGCTGGAAGGCGCAATAGAATTCTCTGGTCCCGTGGAGACGGATTTCGGTGCTACTGCGCCCACTGTGACTCCGACACCGCTGCCCCAGCTCGGCTCGGATGTGTCAAATCCAGGTCACTTTGAGTTCCTGGTGCCGCTGAAATTGAGCTATCAGGTTCTGCGGGAAGCCGTTCAACCGATTGCTTCACAAGCCTTCAATACGACCATCAAGGACGTCGATGTGTATCCTTCCGACGGCAAGCTGGTCGTTGGTTTACGGTTCGATAGTCCGCCAGCAGGTGTCGATGTAACCACGGACGGATGGAGTTATCTGACCGCGCAACTCAAGCCTGATGCCGCGGGCAGCAGCCTTGTACTGGATGGCGCGCAAATTGTTTCCGACAAGCCGGACGCCAGCGGGATTGATATTGCAAAGGTGCTGGATGCCCTTCGCCAGAAAGTTCTTGCCGACTACAAGCCGCAATACGATGCGGTGTTGCAGCAATCCAATGCCAAGCTGACGCGCGACCTGGGAAGCGGCTTTAAATCGGAAGGAAGCTTCACCTCGGCCACCGTCCAGAAAATTGTTCTACTGAAAGACAATATCGAGATCATCGCGCAGGCGACAGGTACATTGCGTATCGTCTATACGCCGTGATGCGATCACGATAACCGCAACGAGTTTCCAGAAGGAACGGTCATTGTGCACCCGATAACAACGAACCTCGGGGCTTGCGCGTTTGTTCTCGCGAGCGCTTGCTCTTCCCTGCTTCCCTCTCCGCCCGCGAGAGCCCAGGATGCTTTCTACCAGGCAACCGACAGCGAAATCGCCGGACCGATCGGCAGTCTGATTCGCAATGAGCCTAGGGTCGGGGCAGCTGCAGGAGCAACCGCGCACAAGGTGCTTTATCGCTCAACTAAGCCTGACGGGACGCCGATTGCCGTGTCGGGAATTGTCATCGTTCCCGCCGGACAAGCGCCGGCTCGGCGGATGGCCCATTGTCGCTTGGGCTCATCCGACCACCGGCGTTGTATCACACTGTGCACCATCCCTGGCGCTGTTCGTCTTTCAACAAATGGCAGGAAGTCGCCATCTCTTGGAGAACGGCTACGCAATTGCAGCGACGGACTATCCCGGCCTCGGCACGCCCGGCCCGCACCCCTATCTCGTCGGAGACAGCGAAGCGCGCGCGGTTATCGACTCAGTACGAGCCGCCCGATCGTTTCCAGGACTGGAGAATTCTACCCGTTATGCCGTTTGGGGTCACTCGCAGGGCGGTCAGGCGGCCCTGTTTACCGGAATGATCGCCAAATCTTATGCGCCGGAGTTGCAGCTCGTCGGCGTCGCTGCCGCCGCGCCGGCAACGGACCTCATCGCACTGATGACCGACGATCTCAACACGGCCGGCGGCCGCAACCTGACGGCTATGACGATGTGGTCATGGGCCAGGGTTTTCAACGCTCCCATAAATGAAGTCGTTGAACCTGTGGCGATGCCCACCGTCGACGCGCTTGCCAACCAATGCATTGAAGGAGCATTCGACCTTTACATCCGGGAGAAGATGTCCGCCCCGTTAGCGCAAACCTTCCTGTCCGTGAAAAACCCGGCCACGATAGAACCTTGGAAGTCCCTTCTCGTACAGAACACCGTGGGTGTTCTTCCGAATCGACATTCCTTTGTTCCTGTCGCAGGGACTATCCGATGGTCTCGTTCGTCCCGCAGTCACGCAAGCCTATAAGGACCGGCTCTGCAAAGCGGGCAGCAAAGTCAAATTGCTTTTGATGCCAGGCGTTAGCCACGGCTTTATAGGCTATGACAGTGCGGATGCTGCAGCTGATTGGATGGCCGACCGCTTCCAAGGCAACACGCCTCCAAGCGATTGCTGATCCAGCCGCTCCTTGCGCGTCGGATTGCTAATGTCCGAATTGGGGTCATCAACGGGCATTTCCCGATGTCCGCTTTCATGTCCGGTTTTCCCGATAATAGATGAGGTGGATGGCTCCCGCTCACGGCATCTAGGTGCCAAGGTGTGAAGGCTATCAAGCATTCACGAGCAAAATGGAGCCATCCGTCATGGAGATTACTACGATCGGGCTGGATTTGGCCAAGCGCATTTTTCAGGTTCACGGTGTTGATGCTACCGGTCAGGTCGTTTTCCGCAAGTCGCTTCGACGAGCGCAGGTGCTGCCATTCTTCGCCAAATTGCCGTCGTGCCTGGTTGGCATGGAAGCGTGCGGCAGCTCGCATCACTGGGCGCGCGCTCTGATCAAGCTCGGCCACGAGGTGCGTCTGATGCCGCCAGCCTACGTCAAGCCATATGTTAAGCGCGGCAAGACCGACGCCGCCGATGCAGAAGCGGTTTGCGAAGCGGTCAGGCGTCCGACCATGCGGTTCGTGCCGGTGAAGTCACCCGAACAGCAGGCGGCGCTGTCGATGCACCGAGCGCGCAATCTGCTGGTCAAGCAGCGCACGCAGCTAGTCAACATGATCCGCGGCCTTCTCGCCGAGTTTGGCATCGACATCCCCAAGGGTCTCGAACGGGCGCTACTGATGGCGCGACGGATAGTCGATGGTGAAGCACCGGACGTTCCGATTGAAGCCGCAAAGATCGTCGGCACCCTGTCACGGCAGGCGCTCGACATCCACCTTCGGCTTCGCCAAATTGATCGCGATCTGCTCATTTGGCAACGCGGCAATGATGTCGCGCGTCGTCTCATGACTATACCCGGCATCGGGCCGGTCGGGGCGCCGACATTCCCTGGTCCCCATCGGACTGCGTAGTACGTCACAGACTATTTTGTTAAGACGTGCTACCGCACCTAATGATGCAGAGAAGACCGCCCTTGGAGGTCGGATTGCAACGGACGTCGCACGGCGAGAATTCATAGCCTCGCTCAGTAGGGCGCCGTCATGACGGGGCTGACCCTTCGGATCGCTTTGGGCACGGCCGACACCCCGTGGAGGCGTTGGAGGAATTCCGGTATGCAACCCACGACGCAATACGCCAAAAGCGGCGACGTTCACGTCGCCTATCAAGTATTTGGCGAAGGCCCGGACCTTGTTTTGTCTCCCGGGTTCGTCTCCCATATCGAGAATTACTGGGACGAGCCGGGATTGGCGCGCTGGTTGAACAAGCTGGGTAGCTTTTGCCGCGTAGTCATTTTTGATAAGCGCGGCACCGGGCTCTCCGACCGTGTCGCGAACCTGCCAGTCATGGACGAACGAATGGACGACGTCCGCGCTGTTATGGACGCGGTCGGTATTGAGCGTGCGATTCAATTTGGAATTTCAGAAGGCGGCTCGCTCGCGACGCTTTTCGCCGCCAGCCATCCCGAGCGGACCCAGTCGCTCATCGTCTATGGTGGCTTTGCTCGCTTCCTCCACTGGATACCAGATGACGCGGGTTTCGACGCGCTGATGGGGTATATGGATAAACATTGGGGTAGCGGCGCAAGTCTCCCGATGTTCGCTCCGTCAAAAGCGGAAGACGTTGCGGTACAACAATGGTGGGGTAAGTTCGAACGGCTCGGCGCCAGCCCGTCCGCCGCTATGGCGCTCATGCGCATGAATCGAGAGATCGACATTTCCGGGATTCTTCATACCGTTCAAGTTCCAACCCTTGTCCTGCACGTAACAGATGACACCTTGGTCAGCGTGGAAGGCGGTCGCGAACTGGCAGCCAGCATTCCCAACGCCCGATTGGTCGAGTTTCCGGGGACCGATCACCTCGCGTTCCTCCATGCCGACGACAAGATACTGGCTGAGATAGAGGAGTTCTCAACCGGTTCGCGATCGACCCCCGTTGTTGACCGGGTCCTGGCAACTGTCGTCTTCACCGACATTGTTGATTCAACCGTGCGCGCCGGCGTTAAGGGCGATCTCGCATGGCGAGACCTTCTTAACGCCCACGACAAAACGGTGCGCCAGGAGCTTTCGCGGTTTAGGGGAAGGGAAGTGAAATCGCTCGGTGACGGTTTCTTGGCCACCTTCGACGGTCCGGCGCGGGCGATCCACTGCGCTCGCGCCATTCGTGATTCGTTGCATCGGCTTGCCCTTCCGGTGCGCATCGGCGTGCACACCGGCGAGGTTGAACTGGCAGAGGACGATGTACGCGGGATCGCCGTGCACATCGCATCGCGTGTCGCGCATATCGGCGGCGCCGACGACGTGCTCGTCTCGCGCACCGTGAAGGATTTAGTTGCGGGCTCGGGCATTAAGTTCGACGATTTCGGCACCCACACCCTGAAAGGCATTCCCGAACAGTGGCAGGTATATCGCGCCATCGGCTGAATCAGCTCCGGCTCTGATGTCGGCTCCGGGTCAGAGCGACCGAGCCTTTTCAACTACTGGAAAAGCCGTGAGCGGAAGTCTCGCTCAACGCTGCAAGCGTCCCGGACATCGCCCTTTGGCTTCTGTATAGCGCGGCAGAATGGTAGCGTTCATACCAATCTTTGGTCATCTGGGAACGGCTTTCCTCGCAACATTCAGCGGCGCGAGCACGGTCATACGGAAACCGATCGGTCCTGTTCTGAGCGACCCCGTGACGCGCCAACTCTTCGCCGACGCTCTCAGCGAAGCCGTGGCCGTCGCCCAAGCTGAGGGGGTGGTCCTTGGCAGAGACTATCAGGCAAAGCAGATGGCATTTTGCGACAGCATTCCCGCTGAGACCAAGCCATCGATGCTGATGGATCTTGAGCGGGGCCATCCTCTCGAACTCGAATGGCTGTCCGGCGCGGTAGCGGAGCTCGGCGACGAGACCGGCGTCCGAACGCCAATTCACCATTTCCTTTGTGCAGCGCTGAAGCTTTATGCGAGCGGGCCAAATTAAATCGGATGCCCTTAATAGGTCGGGGGTGGCATCGTCGTCAGTCATCTAGGCCGTAGCCCTCTTGTCATTCTGCGCATAGCCCCGCCGTAGAGTGCCAGCAAGCGGACGCGACTTCCGCAGAGGGTCAACAACGCCTGATCGACGATGTCCGCGTAATGTCGGCTTAACCCTCAACTTCGGACATATCGCTGCGTCGCGGCGAACGACGCAACGGGCCAAGAGGAGACATAGCTAGTCCCGCTGTTCAGGCGTCGTCATACGAAAGGGAAGACGACAGCTCACGGTGCGCGTTGGCTTGAGCCAGCAAAGTGTTAGCCTTGGTCTCGAAGGTCTGGACAGCGTCAGCGCCGGCCGCAAAGCGGGCAGGAGGCTCCTCGAATGCAGCAAGCTGCACAAGGGCTTTAGCCAGTTTGGCGGGATCGCCCCCCTGTTTGCCATCCATGCCACTCCATGCAGAAATGGTCTCTCTGGTACGCTCGGCATAGTCGTTGATCGACGGAGGAGCGAAAGTAGTGGAGCTATTGGTGAGCAGCTCGGTACGGAAGAAGCCAGGCTCGACTAGCATCGTGCGAATGCCGAAAGGGGCCACCTCAGGGGCGAGTGACTCCATCCAGCCTTCGACGCCGAATTTCGCTGCCGCATAGGCCGTACAAAACATGCCGCCATTAATGCCTGCCGTGGAGGAGATGGTGAGCAGCAGGCCAGAGCGTTGCTTGCGCATCGTCGGCAGCGCTGCGCGGACGACGTTCATTGGACCGAACAGCAGCGTCTCAATCTGTTGACGTACTTGGTCGGGACTGAGCTCCTCAAAGAAGCCCGCGTAGAAATTGCCCGCGTTGTTGACCAGAACGTCGATGCGGCCAAACTTTTCGACCGTGGCAGTTACGGCAGCCTGTGCATCTTCGGGACGCGTGATGTCGAGCTTGAGGCTCGACAGGTCCTCGTGGACGCCCACTGCCTTTGTGATCTTCGTGGCGTCACGGCCTGTAGCAACGACGGCGTGGCCGGCCGCCAATGCCGCTTTGGCGATATCAACGCCCAAACCGCGCCCCGCGCCGGTAACAAACCAAATTTTTTTATCAGTCATCAGGCTGTCCTTGTTGTGACCAATCTACTGTGCCCGCCCGTTTCAGACTACCACCTCTATTATCGAGCGCCTGTCAGCCCGCCCCTGCCTTCCCCTACTTGTCGAAGAGTTGCGCCACAAAGCGACCTGATGCGGTGCATAAATCTCGATTTCCGCACTAAGCCAATGCAGCGCTAGGTCCGTTTTGTTGGTTAAATTTGGCTACTGCAAAAAGCCCCAACTGTGGTTGCAACAGGCATGCCAAGGCTTCGTTGAAGACGCAAACAATTCCACCCGCCGAAGGCACGTTCAAGCCGGCGACAGTCCAAAGACACATTCTGTGTGGAAGATCCAACATCCGAGATGACGGCGGTGGCTCAAACGCTGCGGAGCCGGTCGAGCCCGCCGGCGCAGTTTGTCCGCTGTTGATCCGATACGGCATCGGTTTATGGAGACCGTGCAACGACGGCGATGTCGACGGCGGTCATGTGCCGGTGCTGGACCAGGGCTGCCGCCACCACGCGGATCCGCGGGCGCAGGCGCGCGACCAACAACTGTGCATGCGCGGGATTTGAAACCAAAAGGCCCGCAAGGGGTGGGACCTCGCCGGGGCCTTCAGTACCGGACACCGTCAAGTCCACGGATGAACGCGGTATCGGAGATGAGTTGCGTGCGGGCCATCACGGACGGATAGCTTTTCGAGACGTACTCCGTCAGGAAGAGCGTCGAATAAGCGAACGCCGCCGCCCAAGAGATAGGGCGCCAAATGGATCAAAATCTCGTCACACAGTCCCGCGGCCAGCGCTTCCTTGCAGGGCGAAGCGCCGCCCAGTTTGATATCCTTGCCGCCGGCGACCGCTCTCGCCTTTTTAATTGCGCTTTCGATGCCGTCGGTGACGAAGGTGAGATTCGATGGCCCGCGCGGATAATCAACGGGCGGATTGTGCGTGAGGATAAAAACCGGCGCGCCGTTCACCGGGTGGCGACCGCCCCAGCCATTGGTGATCTCATAGGTGCGCCGGCCGAAAATAAATGCGCCCAACTCGACAAACATTGCGTCCACGACCTCTCTGTTGACGCCGGGCTCTGGATGCAAGATGTCCAGGTCCCCCGGACGTCTCGGGCCACTCGTGTACCAGTCAAAGATATGCACCCCGCCGTGGCGGCCGAGTGGAAATGTTTTGCCGTCGTCTGGGCCAGCAACGAACCCGTCCAACGACATTGACATATCGACAACAACCTTAGTCATAGCAATCCTCGCATGGGGTTATCAGGCAGGTCGCGCGGAAGCTGTGAGCCTGGAAACTTCTATCGCGGTAAGCTGCGCTCAAATTCGCGCTTCGCCTCCGCGGTGCGCTGCTCTTCAGCTTCGATGTGCGTTGCTTCTTCCTGACGGCGGCGCTCGGCAATGTCGCGCAGCGGGGTTTCCGTCGCCCGTGCTGCCGCGGCGGTTGGGATCGGGCTGGTATCTGCATGCAGGGCGCCAATAGCAGCGAGCAGCTTACGGCGGTCCCCGAGTGCAGAAACCCCCAGTTCCTTTAAGTCCTCCGCCGTCAGCTTCGGTAGGACCGTTTCATCGATCCTATTCTCGCGGAATGCCGCCTCGTACTCTGCGAGACCAAGGCTCCGCAACCATGCAGCGACATCCATGCTCGTCCTTCCCAAGGTCAGATCATCCCCCGGGCAGGGAGGGGTCTGCAACGGCCGAATGAACCTTTCGAACCATCAATTGACGGCAGCGAAACGACGCTCAGGGTCAACAACGGCCATTTCCCGATGTCTGCTTTCATGTCCGGTTTTCCCAATAGCGGACATTCGCCGAAAGCGGCTTGCCTATTCCTCTTTGCAATTTTGTTAGGCCGGCCCGCGCTTGCCCGGCGCTCTATGGGCTTTGAAAACGATAGAGGCCCCGCTTTCCCGGCGCGGGGCCTTTCCGCTGTCTGCTGGACATCTGGTGCTGCTCGGGCGTCAAAACCGGCATGGTTGATGGCCCCCTTGGCGCACTAGCGCCGCCGCCAAGAGGACGGCCGGCCCGCGCTTGATCCGGCGCTTATCTTCGAGGGTAGTGTCTCAGTTTGAAATTTTTGGCTTTCTAGTCTTTGCTTTCTAGGCGGGGCTGTTCGTTTGGTTTTATCGGAAAGTACTTGAGCACGAATCCGCCCCTGCGTCCGTGAAGCGGGCCGCCGCAGCCAAGGCATATGGTTTCTCGGTCATGCTCGCGCGTGACCTTGGATCGTATCCTGATGATTTTGTACGCAGCCCCACAATTCGGGCATTTGAACGGTATTTCCTCTGGGTGCATGCCGGGATTATACCTCAAGGCAATGGTTTCTTATATGGCACAGGCTGACCCATCAGATGCCACCGTTCCTATACCGCTGCCCGAACACGGGCGACAAGGTTCAGGGCTTCGTCGCCGAGGAAGTCAATCCCAACACCTACGAGCAAATTACCTGCATCATTTGCCAACAGGTCCACTTCGTAAATCCGACCACGGGCAAGGTGCTTGGAGAAGATGAAGAATAAGCCATCTCACTGGCCACCTGTTTCATTCTAAGCTGGTTTCCCAATCCGAGCCCTGGGTCCTAATTGTTGCAGCCTTTTCATCTGCCGGTAATCGCCGACGCGAAGCTTGAGCGCGCGAAGAAGTTCTTTGGACGGCAGTAGTCGGCCGCTCAGTACTCTAGAGACCGCACTGATATTTACGTCGCTCGTTGGCTTCCCGCTCGCTTTACTCGGTCCGTCTTGTTGATCTGCGCCTTCAGCACCGCCTGCATGTGGCGCGTCTCGACACAGACCACAGCTAACTCTGCTTCGGCGAGAGCGCCGTAAAGCCATTGCGACAACGGCCCGGCTTCCAATCCAATCCGCTTGAAGCGGTAGGCGGGCCTCTTCAGCACTGCCAGCAATGCTGCCGGTTCACTCGCAACCTTTACTTCCCGAACGATCTTGCCCGAGTCATCCACAATGCAGACGCTGGTCTCCTTGACCGAGACGTCCAGTCCAGCAAAATGGTCCATGCTGCGCTTCTCCTTCTGATGCTTGAGGCCCGTAACCACGGTGACCTCGTTTCACCATCAGCCTGAAGCGCAGCACCAAAATTCTTCAGCTATCCACAAGCTGCTCGGCCGATTAACCCATCTTTTCCCGAGAGCGGACATTCCCAGGACTTACGCTGTGAAGACTGGCTGCGGGTTATTATTCACGTTGTTGGCCCCGGAACGACGCGGGTACGACTTCGGTACAACTCCCCCTCGCCTAACGCTTGCAAACTGCGACGATTATAGGTTTGGAAAATCGATCCGTCCCATTATCAATCGGTTCAAGACCGCCTCATAGGCTGAGGACGCAGTCTGTCGCTAACCCGCCTCCACCGCGAATTCCTTGCTAACAAGGAAGGCGCAGAGCTTCTCCGAATTCGGTCCCTAAATCGACCGCGCCGCAGCAGCTAATGAGCTCTTAACGGAAATTGCCTAGCTCTGAGGCGCCCAGGATCCTTCGGTGCAGCGGCATATTCAATTCCCGGCCGACGCCAATTCGTGAGGTCTTGTCTCACGGAGAAACAGAACCGCGATAAGCACAACGGCTAACGTGGCGGCGCCTGCCCACATAGTCGCCGGCAACCCGAGAGTCTTGCTAAGTGTGATGCCGACAGCCGGGCCCACAGTTGCGGCGACGAGTTCGGCAAACATTCCGACGACGCCGAACGTCGGCTGTAGGGTCAATAGCGATCAATTGGTGCCCGCGTTAGCGAGTTCGCAACCTTAGGTCTTGGAAAAATCAGGCGCAAGCAAATGTTCTAACTTGAAACCTGGCGGGAAATGCGCCTTGAAATTAAACGTTGAGCGTTGACCAACAGCTGCACTATTTTCGGCTAACCACGCATCGGCAGTTTGCCTGCCCATACGGAACAGGTCCTCGAGGAACGCCGGGTCGGTGTTCATTTTGCTCGACGAAGCAAGCTTCACAAGTTCTGGGGGTACCTCGATGCAGTGAAAGAACGTGCGGATTATTATAGGGACCCCCTCGTCCTGAAGCAGGAGGACGACCGCGATCGCGCCCATCTCAAGCCAGAACGTTGAGTTGAAGCCGATCTCGATCATCCGATCGTTGATTTGACTTAGCGTGCGTGGTGTTTCTTCGCGAGCGCCAGGATCGATTCTCACGACGATCAAATCGCGCACATCCATGTCACGAAGGACGGCAGCTATCGCCGGATTCCCTGTCCAGCCGCCGTCCCAATACGGTTCGCCGTCTATTTCGACTGCCTGAGACATGTGGGGCAGGCATGCCGACGCCAGAACGGCATCGACCGAGATGTCCTTGTTATTGAAAACTCGCCGCACAGCGCTCCAGACGTTGGTCGCGCACACCGCGATGTGAACGGCGTTTTGCGAGCGCAAACGCTCAAAATCGATCATTTCGGTGAGCAGGCCGTGCAACGGATTAAAATTAGAGGGATTGAGGTCGTACGGCGATAAATTCTGGTTCACGGCGCTGTTAGCGATCCTCTGGCTCACCGTGCTATCCGCAACACCATGCATCTTGCCGATCGATGCCCAGAATCGGCGCAACGCACGTCGAGCTTCCTCGGTTCCTCCCCGTACCAATCCGTGCACCAAGACCACGGCGTTCATCGCACCGGCGCTGGTGCCGCTAGCGCCCGTAATCTCTAGAGTCGGTTCCTCGAGCAGCCGATCGAGCACGCCCCATGTGAACGCCCCGTGCGAGCCACCTCCCTGCAGGGCGACCGCAACTTTGCGCGTCGTCGACGCCGAATTTTCAGCGTCACGTGGTTCACCCGTAACTGTCTTTTGATCTGCCTCAACCATCGTTTTGCGCCGCAGGCGAGCCGCCATTGAACTACTTTATTGCCTTCTTTACAAACGAGGTAGGGCGCAGATGATCCAGATTTATAGAAACGGCATATGACGAAGTTTTGAGCCGCAGCGGGTTCGAAGTCGTTTTCGGTTCAAAGACGGGTTGATCGCGAGCGACGGATCTGAGCAAGACAATCCTCTTTGGATTAAAGGGCACCGAAACAATGGATTCCTCATTCGGCCCTTTGGACGCGTTTGCCTTTCTGGTGTTTGCCATCCTGATCGCAGCGGCGGTAATCGTCATCGTCAAGTTGGGGCAATTGCCTGGACAACTCGCCCGAAAATGGGGTCATCCCCAAGCGTCCGCCATAAACGCCGCAAGCTGGATCGGAATCGCAACGGGAGGTCTGCTTTGGCCGTTGGCATTCATCTGGGCGTTCATGACCCCAACTGCCCAACCTGCGGTGGGGCCGAGGGACCAACAGCAACCGGCCCCTAATGGCCCCGCTTCCAGCAAGGAGATCCATCCGTGATCGCCCTTCTGGTCATTATCTATGCTGCCATCGTAGTTGTCGCGTTCAAGGTATTACGCATTAAGCCGACGGCCTTCCGTATCGCAGGATTTTTGCTCGCGGGCGTCCTGATGATTGGCGGCGTCGTGGTCGCTTGGACGCTCTCTGCGCCAATCAGTGAAAAGCTGGTGACCAGCCAATACGTCATCCAGCTTGTTCCTTACGTGAAGGGGCAGGTCAAAACAGTGGCTGCGCAAGCCAATCAGCCGGTGAAGCAGGGCGATTTACTATTGGAGATCGAGCCGGCGCCATATCAGTACGCGGTGAACCAATTGCAGGCCGCGCTCGCGCAGGCCAATGCTGCCGTGGCAAATGCGAAGGCCAACCTGAACAAGACGATAGCGGCGGACGATCTTGCCAAGACACAGGAAAAGATCGCTCTGAACACGCAACGTCAGGACGCAGGCGCAATCAGCGTGTTGAAAGTAGCCGAAGCCACCCAGACCCGCGTGCAAGCGGACGCTGCGGTTGAACAGGCGGAGGCCGCCCTCGTTCAAGCGCAGAGCAACGTTCCAGCTGTCCAGGCGCAATTGGACGAAGCGCTGTTCAATCTCGATCAGTGCAAAATGACTGCACCAAGCGACGGCTACGTGGTGAATTGGCAGGTTCAGCCCGGCACTATGCTGGCGTCGGCGACGATGTCTGCGGCCGGGACCTTCATCAGCACATCCGACATCTATGTCCTTGCGGTGTTTCCACAGAACTATCTCAGCAATGTCGCGCCAGGCGACGACGTGGAGCTTGTGCTCGACCCATATCCCGGTCGAATTTTCACGGCAAAAGTCGATACCGTGATTCCTGCCTCGGGCGGAGGTCAATTGGCGCCCAGCGGGACCGTTCCTAACGCAGCAACAACTCCCGGATCGAACGGGTTGTTCGCCGTCAAGATGAGGTTTGACGTCGCGAGTGTCGCCGAGAAGCTGTCGCTGGGATCAGGCGGATCGGCTGCGATTTACACCAAATACGGCAAGCCGGTTCACGTCATTTCCAAAGTGGTGATGCGGATGAAGAAGTGGCTGGCCTATGTGGTGCCCTCGGCGCAAAAGCCCTAATTCAGCACTTCAGCGACAAGCCGAGGTTTCCTGCTCTTGGAGCGTGGTGAGGCTTTCAATGTGGCACGATAGACACAAGCTGAGGATTTCAACCTTGATTGGAGGATTTTGATAGCTCGCCCACCACGGCGGGTATGAAATCGAGCCGCTATATGGGCGGGTCACTGCCGTAGCCGGTTGGTGCGCGTGGCCGGTTGGGGTGAGTGTGTGGACCATGTTGACGGTCATGGGTCAGATGCGTTCGGTCGTTGCTGTACGTCACGCCCTGGTGCGATCGCGTCTTGCGGTCATGGCGTCGTTCCTGTTTCTGGCTGCATGCGCTGTGGGCCCGGATTTCGTGCCGCCTGTCGCGCCACTTGCGGACAATTTTAGCGCGACAAACAATCGTTCGATTAAAACTGATCACCAGGACTATCAAAATTGGTGGTCGGCCTTTCATGATCCGACGCTTAATCGGCTCATTCAGATTGCCTACAATCAAAACCTGACTTTGTTGAGCGCTGGCACGCGCGTGCTCCAGGCCCGTGCCGTGCTCGGCATCGCAGTTGGTTATTTCTATCCTCAGGTCCAGCAGGGGACCGGTAGCCTAACTTACAATCGGACCAGTGCGGCCACACCGCTAGCACCACCCAATTCCAGCCCCAATTTCTTTTGGACCAATGCGCTCGGCGCCCAGGCCGCATGGGAATTGGATTTTTGGGGCAAATTTCGCCGCGGGGTCGAATCCGCCGATGCAGCGTATCTCGCGTCAATTGCGACCTACGACCAGGTCCTAGTTACTCTCCTCGGTGATGTTGCGGTAACCTACATCGGGATTCGTACTACCGAGCAGCTCATCGCGATCGCCCGCGATAATGTCCGCAAGCAGCAGGATTCACTCAAGATCGCGCAGGCGAAGTATAAAGGCGGCAGCACCAGTCAGCTTGACGTTTATCAGGCGACTACCGTTCTCGAAGCGACCCAGTCGGCAATTCCTCAACTGGAAATTCAGCTGGAGCAGGGGCGCGATGCGCTCTGTGTGCTGCTCGGTATCCCGCCCCAATCTTTAGGACACCTGCTCGGAAGATCACGAGGAATTCCAAGGCCGCCGTACGCGATCGCGGTGGGTATTCCGGCCGACCTGCTGCGGCGGCGGCCGGACATTCGCGCTGCCGAGCTTGCCGCACTGGCCCAAAGCGCCCAGATTGGGGTTGCCGAATCGCAGCTTTACCCCGCGATCAGCATCTCTGGAACTTTCGGCGCTACGGCCAGCACTGCCAGTGGTCACAATCTTGGACAGATTTTCAAATCCACCGGCGTTGCCTATGCGGGCGGTCCGGCGTTTCAGTGGAATATCTTGAATTACGGCCAGATTACCAACAACGTCCGTCTGCAGGATGCTACGCTGCAACAGTTGCTGGTCGACTATCAGAACGCCGTGCTCGCGGCACAGCAGCAGGTGGACGACGGAATTGCGGCGTTCCTCCTGTCACGCTCGCAGGCCGAGGATCTGCGCAAGAGCGTTGTTGCCGCAATCGGAACACTGAGAGTAGCGTCAGAGCAATACGACGCCGGTGGTGCGGATTTCACGACTGTTCTCGTGGCGGAGGAAAATCTGTTCCAGTACCAGACCGCTTTAGCCGTCGCGCGCGCCAACGTATCGCTCGGTGCCACCGCGATCTACCGCGCGCTAGGCGGCGGGTGGCAAATCCGCGAGGACAGCGAATTCGTGACCGCCGCAACGCGAAACCAAATGCGGGCGCGTACCAACTGGGGCAACCTGCTCGCGCCCACAGGTGAGCCGCAGCCCGCGGCTCCCGGTCTTCCATCTCCCGTAGACCTCGGACCTCCGATCCAGCTGCCGCGGTGGTGAATTTATTGTCCCGGCTCGGCTCCCCCGGGCCGGCACGCATAATGTCGCTCGTGGGTCATCAACGGGCATTTCCCGATGTCTGCTTTCATGTCCGGTTTTCCCGATAGCGGACATTCATGAGCGGCTCGCTTTGGTCAGCTTTGGGCCAAAAAGCGACCTCAGGCGGCATGGGTCGTGCTGATCAAGCCCAAGAGCTGGGAACGCCACGGCCTCAAATCCTGGATCGAGGCTGCCAAGAAGCGGCTGCATCCCAACGTGCTGGCGATTGCGCTCGCCAACAAGCTCGCCCGCATCGCTTGGGGTGTTCTGGACCATACATCTGGGTCAGTAACGGACATCGAGTGGCCGACGACCGATTTCCGCTTTGAACCCGAAAGCCGACATCGAGCGCGATGATGTCACGTACGACGAGCAGTACGACATTCGGGAAACGCCCCTACCCTAACCTTTAGAGAATCAAATTCTTTTCCCGGCGGTGCTTACTCTCCATCATCGGAGCGACTGAAAATCGGCGGGACCGACTGAGTGGTGATTTTTCAGTTTTATCAGGCACTTCGTTAATTTCCATTAGGGCTGGTGTCGTACCGTTTTCGGCCGATCTCGGGAATTGAACCAACTCACAACGGCGAGTCTCCTGGAACAACAAAGTCGTACCAATGGGAACAATAATCGTACGAACGCGCAAAGACGACTCGAAGGCCTATACCGCGCAGATCGTCATCAAGCAAAACGGCGTAACGAATTCGAGCGAACCGCCCCTCCTCCATTCCGATGCAGAAGATCGTCGCATTCGCGATTTTTTCAACGCGACGGCAGGAAGAGATCACGTTGTTACGCTGGGACGATCTGGAGGAGGACCGCATCCTGGTCCGCGACATGAAGCATCCTGGCGATAAGAAAGGCAATAACGTCTACTGCGAGCTGCCGCCCGAGGCGATCGCGATCGTCAAATCGATGCCACGCGATGAAGAGCGGATATTCCCCTATTCAACGGATGCAATCAGCACCGCATTCACCCGCGCCTGCAAGATTCTCGGCATCGAAGATCTGCGATTTCATGATCTTCGGCACGAGGGGATTTCGCGTTTGTTCGAAATGGGCAGGACAATTCCGCAAGTGGCGGCTGTTTCGAGTCACCGCAGCTGGACCAGTTTGAAGCGATATACCCATATTCGCCAAAGTTGCGATAAATATGGAAATTGGGGTTGGAAATCCGTCGTCTCGACCTAAAAGAGCGACGACACTCCAGCTGGCTGGGGACATTTTGCAGCCAGACACGACTTAACTACTTCCGATAAATCCCTTATCGGAGCTAAAATAGGCGCTCACCGAATGACCTCAGCGTCGCCATTAAGTTACTCTGTGACGGCGTGGTGTTGCCATCTCCAAACCGGACGTGAATGCGGTCATATGCTATCAGCTGTGATTGCCCGAACGGAGGCACTCGACGGCCAAGCCGTGTGCAACATTCGTAGATCGGATCGGCAGTCAAGCAAGGAGGGGCGAAAATGCCTGGCATCATGTCAAGAATGCGTGTGAGTTTTGCCGTAATTGGTTTCGGCCTCACGTTATCGGCGTGCGGCTACAACACGATCCCGACACTAGAGGAGCAGGCCAAGGCGCGATGGTCGGATGTGCAGAACCAATATCAGCGCCGCTCCGATCTTATTCCCAATCTTGTAGCAACGGTCCAGGGCTATGCCGCGCAGGAAAAGACCGTCCTCACAGCGGTTGTCGAGGCGCGCGCCAAGGCTACCCAGATCAAGCTCGACGCCTCCGATCTCACCGATCCCAACAAACTCAAGGCGTTCCAGGACGCGCAGAACCAGTTGACCGGGGTCCTTGGCCAACTCTTGGCGGTGACGGAAAATTATCCTGACCTGAAATCCAATGCCAACTTCCTGGCGCTGCAATCGCAGCTCGAAGGCACCGAGAACCGCATCGCGGTAGCGCGGCGCGATTACATCGACGCAGTGAGGGCCTACAATACGGCCTTGCGCACGTTCCCTACCGTCATTTGGGCAAAGACTGCATTTTCTAGCGAAAAGCCGATGGCCGAATTTACGGCGAATGAAGGTGCGGCAACGCCGCCCCAGGTGAAGTTCTGAAGAACCGCAGCGACAGCCATTTAGTTATTCCAGAAGCCGCGCAGCAATTGGCAACCACTGGTCAAATGGCGTGATTATAGAAAGCGCAAATCTGCACTGTTCGTTGCGATGGGCTTCGGGCTCGCGCGGAAAATCTCTTCGAGGTTCGAGTACAAAGCCGTTGGCAAGCCCCGGAGTGATCCAGTGCCTTGCAGTCGCGCTTGCTGTTTGTCTTGTCACGTTTGCATTCGCGTCCGACTTTCCGCCGCTGACTGGCCGTGTTGTCGATCAGGCCATCATTATGACCGCGGAAAGCCGCAGCGATATCCAGTCCAAGCTTAAGGATCTCGAAGACAAGTCGGGCATCCAGCTCGTCGTCGCCACCGTGAAGTCACTACAAGGCAGCGATATCGAGAGTTATGCTAATCAGCTGTTCCGATTCTGGAAGCTCGGCCAAGCGCAGAAGAACAACGGTGTCCTGCTGCTGGTCGCGCCAGCCGAGCACAAGGTGCGCATCGAAGTCGGCTACGGTCTCGAAGGCACGCTTACCGACGCTTTGTCCTCCGTGATCATTTCGAACGCGATCCTTCCGCGCTTCAAGACGGGCGATTTTTCCGGCGGCATCGAACGCGGCGTCGATGGTATCATTAGCGTGCTTAGCGGCGACACGGCCGATTGGCAGCCAAAAGTCGATGTCCGTCGGGAAGATGCCTCAGCGGATTTCGATAAGCTGTTCCCCATTCTGCTCTTCCTGCTCGTTGTTTTCATTTGCTGGTATTTGATCCGCAATGCCAACGGCGGCGGGCCGGGCCGTACCGCCACGCGAGGCGGCGGTCCGGTTTTCATTCCCTATAGCAGCTCGAGTTGGGGGGGCGGTGGGCGATTGGGCGGAGGTGGTTTCGGCGGTGGCTTCCTGGGCGGCGGCGGGTCGTCGGGTGGCGGCGGGGCGTCGGGGAGTTGGTGATGCAGTTTAGCCGCGAAGACCATGCGGCCGTCTCGAACGCCATCCGCGCCGCAGAGCAGCGCACTAGCGGACAAATCGTCTGCGTAATCGCGCGTGCATCATCGGACTATGCCCATGTCCCGATCCTGTGGGCGAGCGCGCTGGCACTTATCGCTCCATGGCCAATGATTCATTTCACTGGGTGGAGTGTGCAGCTGATTTTCCTTTTGCAAATCGTGACATTCATAGCGGCGGCGCTTTTATTCTCATGGACGCCGCTGCGGCTCGCAATGGTGCCGCGCGTGGTGCGACGTGCGCACGCGCATCGCGCTGCGCTCGAACAGTTTGTGGTGCACGGGATAAGCCGCACAAAGAACCGTACTGGCGTCCTGATTTTCGTATCGCTATCCGAACGCTACGCGCGCATCATTGCAGACGAAGGTATCGCGCAAAAGGTCCACAGCTCGGAATGGCAGGCCGCGATCGACGCCCTAACTGCTCACATAAGCGCGGGCCGCGTCGTGCAGGGGTTCACAGTAGCGATTGAGCGCTGCGGCGCCGTGCTCGCGACCCACTCTCCTCCCAACGGCCTGCCTAATGAATTGCCAGACCGGCTCTACGTCATTTAGCGTGTTCGGCTTCCGGAAATTACTTCCGATACATCCCTTTATCGGACCCTATTATAATCGCTATGTGCAAAATCCTTAAACGGTGTCGCAACGTTCTACGAAGAGGCTATGAGGAGCGCGGCGGTCGTTTTTGCGGATTCAATCGATTTCAAAAACGGCGGACGGGGCGCGCTTCGTGTCCTCGATCTTTTGGAACACGCCACGAGTGCCGCCGTCGGAGCATTTGAGGGAGGAAAAGTATCCGCACCTTATATGAGTGAATACGCCAGGCCGTTTTCAATCACATGCGGGTAGAGCGCTTTAAATCGTTCCAGAGTCATGCCTTCCGACTAGGAGTATGCAGTTTTCATCTACCGCGTGATTTGCGATTATCTATCCGGTTTTTCCTCCCTCTCCGCCATTTCTTGCGGAAATCATTATAGATAGATTTTGCGATAAAGGAAATGAAACCTACGGCTTGACCTGCTGTCAGGCGCGTAAGGAACGTCGCTGGTGCGCCCCTTCGGTCCGTCAGGCGCCGGTCCTGGAGCAAGGCGGCGGCACGCACTTCGGGAAACTTGCTCAGAGTTTTTCCGGCAACGCGGCGATCATTTTGCGATGATCGAGTTTCGCAATTCAATCGGCGATTCGACGTTCCGTAGCGGCTCGAAGGTCAGACCGGTTCCTTTGACAGTAACAGTTCCATAATTCAGAAGACGTCCCAGAATCGATTGATCAACGTCCACAGTCGCTACCTTGTCCATGTTCGTCTCGACCGTGTGCCGATTGATGAACCCCCTTTTGTAGATCACGCGCTTATCAGTTACGGCGATTTCGGTAATCCAGCGAATGAACCAGGCATGAATGCCGCTCATGAGGGCCAAGGCGCCGAATAAGACCGCGATGAGAATGATGACCTGCTCTTCGGCCCGATATTTATGCGCCAGCAAGAGCAGGATGATGCAGAGAATCAGGTACAAAATCGCTCGGTAATAGACGATCCAGTGTAACCTACCGATCACAACGACCTGCTCGTCCGGCTGGAGCACGGATTTGGTGTAGCTCATCGGGGCAACGCTCCTGCGGCTAAATCAGCCCAGTCATCCCGGGCCAAAAAGAGATCGCCGTCGGGCGACCAATCCGTCCAGATTTCGGATACGAGCTTTGTGTACCAATCAACAGCCCCGTATCCGGGATGGGACAAGGTCAAGGCTACCCGACCCCCAAAACGATAGGCTGTGAAAACATCGGGTGCCTTCAGTCAAGACTTCTGCAGAAAGTCTGGCAGCTTGGCGATGTTGGCGACGATGTGGCGGGCAGCATCGCTACTTCTTGGGCGGGAGGAACCCTGGAGGGAGAACTTTACTGAGTTCGTCCTTCTTGATCCACGCGCCGCGAGCCGAGCCGTCATGTGTACCGTAGCCGGTAAGCACGAAGACCTCGCCGACATGCTGTCCGGTGACGTCGACACAGTTGTCGGGCAACTTTAGGCGCGAGCGCAGCGGCGGCAGCGGTGGTTTGGTTGGCGGGGTCTTGGTCATAACGCCAGTATAGCGCGCGGCCAGCAACAACGCACCGTTGTGGATCATCGGCCCCAATCTTCCTCTGCCTCGCGCTTTACAGCCGGGGCAGCCGGATTCTTAGTCTTGATCCAGTCGGCTGATCGGCCGAACCGATATGGCGATCCGAGACGCTTCCATACAAAGCCCTCACACCCGAGTGCGCACGCATGCTTATGAATGATCGCGCCGTCGCCATCGTAATGTTGATTGAAAGCGATGCCAGGATGCGGATCGCGCAGCAACTCGGAATCACAGTCCAGCTAGATAAAGCTGCCCGCAATCAAGCCGGGGGCGAACACCTCGTTCGGCTCGCTGAAGCAGATCGATGCCGGCGTTCTTAATTGTCGGATAACGCCGAAGCCGGTCCCGCCAATGGTCCTGCGGTCATTCTGATGCAGGGCTGGCCCTACGACATTCACAGCTACGTCGATGTCGCCCCGCTGGTGGCGCAGGCCGGCTACCGCGCTGCAAGGCTTTGGTCTCCGTAAGTGGTTATCTGCTTGCCAATCGCGAAGCCAACAAGCTGCAGTTGCCGCCGAAGGCCGAGCTCCAATGGTGGTACCAGTATTACTTTGCCACCGAACGCGGCGTGCTCGGCTATGATAAGTACCGGCATGATTTCGGGAAGCTGATTTGGCAGATCGCTTCGCCTAAGTGGGACTTCGATGACGCCACGTTCGATCGCGCCGCGGCGTCGTTCATCAATCCGGACTACGTCGCCATCGTGATTCACAATTATCGCTTTCGGCTGAGCCTAGCTGAAGGCGAGCCGCAATACGAAGATTTGGAAAATAAGCTCGCCAAAAATCCGGTCATCACCGTCCCCACAATCACCCTTGAAGGTGATGCCAATGGTGCTCCGCATTATCCAGACGACACGGCGTATCGCAAGCTTCTCTCGGGTAAATACGAGAACCGGATCGTCACGGGCGGCATTGAGCACAATCTGCCTCAGGAAGCCCCGCAGGCCTTTGCCCAAGCTATCGTTGACGTTGACGGATTTTGATCGGTACCCTTGAACCGCTAGGCCCTCTCGCCACGCGATGCCACGCGGATTTGTCGATCAGCAAGCGTAGCCTCTCGCAGTTGATTTCCGCCAAGAAGATCGAAGCCCGTGAGGACGGCCCCGCGCAGATTCATCGATGTGGTTTCACTCACCGCGACGACCGGAGCTCATGCAGAGGCTACTAGTCCTGTTCTCCGATAGTTTGGGCGTAGGTTTTGCCGTAGGGATAGAAGAGTTCCTTTCGGCCTTGCTTCCACGCCGCCTTGAGTTCGGGCGTTGTGATGTCCCAATCCGGTCGGCATTTCTTGGTAACGGCGCGTAAGTCCTGGCGGAGCTCTTCCAGAGTGGGCCGGCCGAAGAACCAGTAGCCATTATACATCTTATAAATGACGAGGCCGGGCTCGAGAACAATCACATGGGGGATCATCGGATTGTGGGCCGAATCCGTGTATTCAGCGATGTCGAGATCTTTTTGGACGATGCGCCTCGTGTCTGAGAGGAAGGGCCAGTGAGCGCCGACGCCGCTACGATATTCGTTCGTCTCGGTTATGTTGTCGGTACTGATGGTGACAAGCCGGCAATAGCCAACCTCCATCTCCCGGTGGAGTTCAAGAAGCCCTTCGGCCTGTCTGCGGTCCTTAGGGCAGAAACCGCCGCGACTGAGGACAAGGACCATGGGATGCTGGCCTTGGAGCTCGGAGAGCTTCTGGCGCTTCGCGGTGTGGTCGGAAAGTTCGTAGTCGGGGAAAGTGGCTCCTGCAACAATGTCAGATCGCATAAGATCCTCCGCAGTTTGATGCGTGGCGCGTCAACCTTGCTCCCGTACGTAAGCGAGATAAGCTTCCTGATCCAATAGTGTGTCGAGTTCGGAAGGCTTGGTGAGCTTGATCTTGTAGATCCAGCCGGCACCCTCGGCGTCTTCATTAACAAGTTCGGGCTTGCCGGCCAGTGCTTCGTTTACACCAAGGATTTCGCCGCTTACGGGAGAATAGAGTTCACTCGCGGCCTTGACAGATTCGACAACGCCGACCGCGCCGCCCTTCTGCACTTGTGCGCCGACGTGCGGGAGCTCAACAGTAGTCACGTCGCTGAGCTTTTCCTGAGCGTGCTTTGTTATTCCAACGGTTCCGACACCGTCCTCGACGATTATGTATTGGTGATCCTGATTGTATCTAATCGGCATGAGGGCCCAGACGTCATCGGGCGGGCGCGAAGGCCTAGCCATTTTCACAGCAACGCTAGGAGATTTCAACCCAGCTCATGTCCGCTCAGGGGTCATCAACGGGCATTTCCCGATGTCCGCTTTCATGTCCGGTTTTCCCGATAGCGGACATTCATGAGCGGCTCGCTTTGGTCAGCTTTGGGCCACTAGCAGACTTAGGCCGGTGGGAGCGCCGGTAATTGTGGCGGCTGCGGCGAACGCGCGGCTTGCCGACGCAGCAGTGGGCCGTATTTGAGATTGCGTCACGTGACTTAGTGACGTTACGATGCAAGTGGAAAGCTAGATCTTGCAATGCGCCAGTTGAAAGCAAACCGCATATTTAGCCTGTTGGCGCTTGCCGCGCTGGCGCTGCAACTCGTCGTTTCGTTCGGACACGTCCACCTCGACGGCATCCACGGTGGCAATCGGGCAGCCATCCTCGCGGCCGCACGAGCGCAGGCTGAACAACTGCCCGCGCAGCCCGGTGATGACGGCGACGAATACTGCGCAATCTGCGCCACGATCTATCTCACAGCGAGTTCGTTTGTGCCGCAGCCGCCGCAAATACCGGCGCTGTTTTACTCCGGCACGGTCGAGCATTTCGATCGCATTGCGATTATTTTTGTCGTCGCCCGGCGAGAGCCTTTCCAGTCGCGCGCTCCGCCGCTCGTTTGACCCCCGGTCGCAACTGATCTTCGGCATTGCCGAATAGCCGTGGGCACGGCCGCCCTGCGACCAATCCCTTTCCGTCTTCAGTGAAGTTCACAGGTGGAGCGTCATGGCTCTTTGTCCCGCCCGCGCGCGCTGGACGCCTCGCGCATATTTTCTTGGCTGCTCACTGCTCGCGCTTACGTGTCCGGGCGGCGGCGTCAGCGCGCAAACCCAGCTTCCGGAGGTCGTGGTCAGCGCGCCGAAGCAGAAGCCGAAGCCGCGCCGCGTGCGCGCTACGCCCGCTTCGACGGCGCCGGTCACGCCGGCCGCTCAGCTCAACGCCAAGGCCGATGCTTTCGATCAGTCGCGAAGCAATCTGTACTCAACGACGGGCACCACCTCCGACACCATCAGCCACGATACCATCGACATATTGCCGCAAGGTACCAATCAGACGGTCGAGAAAGCGCTGCTGCAAGCCCCGGGCGTGTCGCAGGATTCCGCGGCCAGCGGCTTACTGCATGTCCGCAACGACCACGCCAATGTGCAATTCCGCATCAACGGCGTCATGCTACCCGACGGGGTCACCGGTTTCGGCAGCATCTTTGATACCACCTTCATCGGCAGCATCGCGCTCATTACCGGCGCGCTGCCGGCCGAATTCGGCATGCGCACCGTCGGCCTCGTCGACATCACCACGCGCACCGATTTGTTCAACAACTCGGGCACCGTCGGCGTTTATGGCGGCAGCCAGAGCATGATCACGCCGTATATGGAATATGGCGGCACCTTCGGCAGCACCTGTCCCGCGGCCACGCCGCCTCCCGGCAAGCCGGCGCCACCGCCGCCGGAGAATTGTTTCCCCGGCGTGCAATATTATTTCACCGGGCGCTATCTGCAGACCAACGAAGGGCTGGAAAACGCGACGCCTTCGTATTTCCCGATCCACGATTTTTCGCGGCAAGGAAAAGGCTTCGCCTATATATCGACGTTCATCGATCCGACCACGCGGATCAGCATGATCGAGGGAACTGCTTACAGCACGTTCCAGATCCCGAACGTCCCCGGTCAGCCGGTTGGACAAATGGGCAATCCGCCCGTCACCAGCGTAAACGGCATCACGAGTTTCAACTCGGCAGCGCTCAACGAGAACCAGATCGAGTTCACCCAATATGGCGTGCTGGCCGTACAGAAATCGGCCAACGGCTTTGACGGGCAATTGTCCTACTTCACCCGCTACAACCGCCTGCAATTCATCCCCGACCCGGTCGGCGACCTCCTCCTCAACGGCATAGCGTCCGACATTACGCGGCAGTCCTACGCCAATGGAATACAGGGCGACGGTTCCTATCAAATCAATCCGGCGCATACCGTGCGCGCCGGCTTCACCGTCAGCGACGAGCAGGCCTTCGTCGGCAACACTTCGCTGGTCGAGGCGGCCCCCGGCGGAGTTCCTTCGGGCGTGCCAGAGACGATAACCGACAACGTCTCAAAGGTCGGCTGGCTTGCCGGCGTCTACGTGCAGGACGAGTGGAAGATCACGAACAACTTCACAATCAACGGCGGGCTACGCTTCGACCAGATGTGGCAATTCGTCAGCGCCAATCAATTGAGCCCGCGCATCAACTTCACTTACAAGCCGTTTGATTACACCACCTTCCACGCCGGCTACGCGCGCTACTTCACACCGCCGGTCCTGGTCGAGGCGGCCCCTGCGAATATCGCCTTATTCAATGGCACCACCGGAGCGTCGACCACTCCCGGGACCAGCCCCGTGCTGCCGGAGCGGTCGCATTATTTCGATGCCGGCGTCGACCAAAAGATACCGTTCGGATGCAACAACCCGAATGCAAAGGACTGCACTGCGCTTACTCTTGGCGTCGATGCCTACTACAAGATCGCGACCGATCTAATCGACAATGGCAATTTCGGTCAGGCGCTGGTGCTCAGCGCCTTCAACTACGCGCAGGGCTATGTTGAAGGCATCGAGTTCAGCGGCAAATTCCACAGCGGCAATTTCCAGGCATACGCCAACCTCGCGCTCGGTGAGGAGCGGGCCACCAACGTCGTGTCAAACCAATATTTGTTCGACAACACCACGCCGCTTGCCGACCTTGGCGGCTTAACGCTGCAACAATACGTCGACTCGCATTGGATCTACACCGATCACACCCAGCTGGTAACCGGTTCGGCCGGAGTCGCCTACAAGTTCTGCGGCCGGGCGGCCTATGCCGGCGAAATGTTCAACGGCTTCCCCGGTGCGGACGCGACATCGTGGTGCGGTATCCGGCTCAGCGCCGACATGATCTACGGCAGCGGCCTGCGCAGCGGCGATGCCAACATCTCGACGGTGCCGCCTTACACGCAGTTCAATGTCGGCGTCGCTCGTGAATTCCTCCTGCCGGACGATCCAAAGCCGATGACCGTGCGCTTCGACATCATCAATCTGTTCGACACCCTTTACATGATCCGCAGCGGTACCGGCATCGGCGTGTTCGCGCCGCAATACGGACCGCGGCTCGGATTTTTCGTCGGCGTTTCGAAAAAGATTTGAGCGGACCGTAGCGATGAAGCCCAGAATACAAAGCAAAGAAATGCGCCCGCTTTTCGCACTGTGCATCACCGCTATTCTTGGGATCGCTTCGACGATTGGCGCGCGCGCCGATCACGACAGTCAAAGGCCCACCGAACGGCCGGTAGCCGTGATTGAACGCTTCGCAAGGGCCAGCCACGACAGTCTTTACACGTGGTCGTCGCGGCCCACGCAGACGACGTCAGGAAAAACAAAGTCACGGCCACGACGATGACCCAACTTAAGCTCACAACCAACGCAGGTGAACGGATGCGGGAAAGACGTGCAGTGTGGATAACCTTCTATTGCGCGGCGTTCGCAAACGTCCTGATTACTTTCGATTCCGCTTACGCGCAGTCCAGCACGGCTGAGCATTCCATCACCACCGCAGAACTGCCGCAGGATCTGTCGCCGTGGGGCATGTTTCTGCATGCCGACACCATTGTGAAAGCGGTGATGATCGGGCTTGCTTTTGCCTCGCTCGTCACCTGGACGGTGTGGATCGCCAAAAACCTGGAATTGCGTAGCACCCGCATCGCGCTCCGGCGTGACCTGGGCAAACTGGCCAATTGCGGCACACTGACGCAAGCATTTGAGCAATTAAGCGGCAGCACAAGTCCGGCCGCACTAGCCTTGCAGGCCGCCGGCGCCGAAATCCAGCAATCCACCGGCTTGCCTGGCGACGGGTTGAAGGAGCGCATTGCCTGGCAGCTGGAGCGCATCGAAGCTGGCGCCGGCCGCAATATCGCCCGCGGCACCGGCATTCTCGCCACCATCGGCGCGACTGCGCCCTTTGTCGGGTTGTTCGGCACGGTTTGGGGCATCATGGATAGCTTCATCGGCATTTCCAAAGCCCACACAACCAATCTCGCCGTGGTGGCGCCGGGAATCGCCGAGGCTTTGCTGGCGACGGCACTTGGGCTCGTCGCGGCGATCCCGGCCGTCGTGATTTACAACATGCTCACCCGCTCGACCGCGCATTATCGCGCGCTCATCGGCGATGCCTCCGCACTGGTCATGAAGCTGGTGAGCCGCGATCTCGACCGGCACGGCCGGCCGAAGGCTGGTGTGATCTCGCGAGCGGCGGAGTAAGACGATGGCGATACGTCTCACCCACGGCGAAGACGAACTTACCGAGCTGCACGGCATCAACGTCACGCCATTTATTGATGTGATGCTGGTGCTTTTGATTATCTTCATGGTGGCTGCCCCGCTCGCGACCGTTGATGTCGCCGTCGATTTGCCGACCTCCGGCGCCGAACCAAAAGAGCGACCGGACAAACCGGTCTATATCACGCTCAAATCCGATCTGAGCCTCGCCGTTGGCGACGAACCGGTCGCGCGCGCCGATCTCGCAGACGCACTCGATGCCGCAACCGGCGGCAATAGGAACGAGCGCATCCTTCTGCGCGCCGACCGCAGTGTGCCGTATGGAGAAGTGATGACGGTGATGAATGAGCTGCGGGCGGCCCGCTATCTGAAAATCGCCCTGGTTGGGCTCGAAATACGGCAGGCGAAATGAGCACCCTGCTACTGCCATGGCACAATGATCGCAATTCGCGCGGATTGGTTCGCTGGATTTTGGCGGCCGTAATCGCCGTGCCTATTCATGCCGGCGCCATCGCCTATTTGCTGTTTCGCTCCGAGCCGGAGGAGATCGGCGCCGATACTGATGTCGTCACCGTTGAGCTTGCACCAATCGATTCGACGCCTGATGCAGTCGCACGCGATCTGGCGCCGGCACCGGAGACCATGGTCGAATCGAAGCCGGTCCCGCAGCCGCAGCAGCAAAAGCCGCCCGACGAAGTGAAAATCGAACAACCGCCGGACACGGACGCGATCTTGCCGGAGCCAGCCATCAGGCCGCCGGAGAAAACTGAGGAACCGCGGCCCGCCGCGCCGCGCACTGCCGAGAAGGTCAAGGGCGGCGCGCCGCACGTCGAACCGTCATGGCAAACCAACCTGATTCGGCAAATCCAGCGTTACAAGCGCTATCCACCGCAAGCACAGGCGCGCAATGAGCAAGGCGTGGTGTTATTAGGCTTCAGCCTCGACCGCGATGGCCGCGTGCTGGCGCACCGTATCGTGCAAAGCTCGGGTTATGCCGCCCTCGACGATGAGGTCATGGCAATGATCATGCGCGCCGAGCCGCTGCCGCCCTTTCCCGAGAGCATGCCGCAGGCGCGGCTCGATCTGACAGTGCCGATCCGCTTTTCGCTGCACTGAAGACAGAAAATGGGCGTCGTTTCGGCAGGCCGAAATCCAGAGAAATGAAACCTTGAAAAGGACGCCTGATCCTTGCGGATGATGCAGCCATTGTTGTCTGCTAATGGAATGGTCCGGCCGTGCTCCTGCCAGCGATCGAAGCTGGCAAGGGGGGCCAAAGACAAGGAGCACGCCATGTCTCAGAACTCAAACACCTCGATCGCCGTAGTCGGCATCGATATTGGCAAGAACTCATTGCACGTTGTTGGCCTTGATCAACGCGGCGCGATCGTGCTGCGTTAGAAGTGGTCGCGTGGCCAAGTAGACGCACGATTTGCGAACATGCCTACGTGCCTGATCGGCATGGAAGCCTGCGTTGGCGCGCATCATCTCAGTCGCCGGCTTAAGGCATTTGGTCATGATGCCCGGCTGATGCCGGCGAGGTACGTGCGTCCCTACTCGAAGGGACAGAAGAACGACTTCCGTGATGCGGAGGCGATCGCCGAGGCTGTGCAGCGTCCAACGATGAAGTTCGTGGCGACGAAGACCGCTGATCAGCTCGACCTGCAGGCACTGCACCGGGTGCGAGAGCGGCTGGTCAGCCAGCGCACCGGCATCGTCAATCAAATCCGTGCCTTCCTGTTGGAGCGCGGCGTTGCGGTGCGGCAGGGGTTACGGTTTTTGCGCGACGAGCTGCCGCGCATCCTAGCTACACCCCCCGATGTCCTGTCGCCCCGCATGGTGCGGGTCATCGAGGGTCTAGTTGGAGACTGGCGCCGGCTCGACGAGCGGGTCGAGAGTTCTATCGGGTGAGATCGAGGCTATTGCGCGCCAGGATGCCGGTTGCGAGCGGCTGATGAGCGTGCCCGGCATCGGCCCGATCATCTCCAGCGCGATGGTGGCCGCGATCGGTACTGGAGATGTGTTCTCCAAAGGTCGCGACTTTGCTGCTTGGCTGGGGCTCGTTCCCAAGCAAATCTCGACCGGCGACCGCACCATCCTCGGCAAGATATCGAAGCGCGGCAATCGCTACCTGCGCGTCCTGTTCGTTCAGGCGGCATGGGTCGTTCTGATCAAGCCGAAGAGTTGGGAGCGCCACGGGCTCAAGTCCTGGATCGAGGCGGCTAAGAAGAGACTGCACCGTAATGTGCTGGCGATCGCGCTTGCCAACAAGCTGGCGTGTATCGCCTGGAGCGTTCTGGCTCACGGTCGAAACTTCGAGACGAGGACGATCAGTGTGACCGCTGTCCAGTCGGCCTAATTCTCATTCCGAAGGACATGAGGAGCCCGCGATGACGTAGCCAGATCGATAGGACTTACCTGCCGAGGTCTGCGAGAGGATGAGAAGAGATGGAGGTTCGGTCTTCCCGGCGCATGCGAACACTGGTGACCCAAATGGTCCAGTCGAGGCCTGTCCGCTAATGAGATCGCACGCGCGCTGATATCCATGGTGGCCCGAGCAAAACAGGCTCCAATCGAAGGCCGTATACATTGATGCAAGACCGCAACCGTCATCTCGACGAAATCTCTTGCGACGCACGGCCGGACCATACATCGGGTCAAACTGCGACATCGCGTGATGCCCGCGTCACGGTAGTTTTACCCCCGGAAGCCGACATTCGATTGCGGTGCAGCAAGTGACGTGATGGGCCAAAACCAGACTCATGCGCTGCAACAAAAAGGACGCGAAAATCTTCGCCTTGACCGGTAGCGAACGTCCCTTCGGTCTCTCGGATCACCGTGAAGTACTATCGCGCAAATCTTCAGAGGATCGATCGTTGCTCGATGCGCTTTCAGCTAGAGATCCGCGAACCGTTTCTCGACACGCCTCGGAGGATTGCCCCGCGCGAATGCGTGACGCACGAGAACTACTCAGGCGCACCCATCATTGCCACACCAGGCCTAACAGGACCTCCCTGGCTCGGCGCTCCTCCCTGTCACCTGTCACGCGTCATTTGGTCTGAAGTTTACGAAGACGCTCATCGCGCTGTTGCCACCAATCGCCGCCCGGTTGGTCAACGGCGGCGGCCATAGCTTGCGAGACCGACGCCCCGATTGAGTGCGGTACCGATGCGTTTGTCGAGAGTGGAGCTTATCGCCCATCCCTCCAGGCGTTGCCGCCTATATCGATAAGCGCCGAGCGGCGGCGGTCAAAGAATGTCGACTTTGTGGAACGACATAAAGACCGTGGTCCAAATCTATCATCTGGCCGCAACGCAACGGTAAACGACGCATCGTGTGCCACTTATTCGATATGCATTTTCAACTAAAGGCACAATGAACTTCACAAGCCGCTGGCGGCGCAAATAACGTGCATAGCGGGCCCTTATTCTGACGTGCACTGTATCGAGCAGCCTGACAACAAATGCGGCAGCCTATGGCGCTAATGTTTGCACATTAATCGCCCTTATGAGGCGGATTTGAATTTCCAATTTTTTCGCATTGCGGAATTCTGCTACGCAAGTGCGAGATAAAAAAACTCCGCCGGTAACATCTGAACACGTCGATGCGCGCACATTCCCGTGCGCGCAAGGAGAGAAGTCATGAGCAGAGACAGCGAGCTTCCTAACAAGTCGACAAATCCTACAAAGTCGGTTGTTGACCGGGCCAAAGCCAATAAAGGCCCCTCCCGCCGGGCGCTTCTTAAGGCCGGCGGCGCGCTTTTGGGCAGCGCCGCAGGTGCGGGCGCAATCACTGGGTTTCCTACGATCTGGGCGCAGGAGATCAAAGATATCGAATTGCGCCACGTCGGCGTCTCCTATTCGGTCGTGAAGGCGATCGGCGACCAAGCTTCCAAGGATCTCGGCTTTAAGGTGACGATGCAAAATCTCGACACCACGGCCGCGATCAATCGATTCATTACGCAACCCGATTCGGTCGACATCGCGGACGTTGAAGGCTGGCAGTCCAAGCTCGCGACGAAGCGGGGAATTCTGCAAGGCATCGAGGTGAAGAAGATCAAGGAATTCGACAACATCCTCCCAATCTTCACCAAAGGCGAACTCGAAGGTCACAAGATTCCCCGCCAGGGCATCTCGCCCTACGAGGCGATGTACATCTCCAAGCCACACGATACTGAGCTGCACGAGGGTGTGACCGACTGGATGACTTTCCTGCCCCAAGTCTACAATGCCGATTCGATCGGCTACCGGCCCGACCTCGTTGGCCATGAAGTGACGGAGTGGAAAGAGCTCATCGATCCCAAGTTCAAGGGTAAGGCAGCGATTCTCGACGTGCCGGCAATCGGCATCATGGACGCGGCTCTGTGCTTCGAAAGTGCCGGACTCATCACGTACGGTAACAAAGGCAACATGACCAAGAAGGAGATCGACTTCACGACCGAGAAGTTGATCGAGTTGAAGAAGAACGGACATTTCCGCGCCACCTGGACCACGTTCGATCAGTCAGTGCAGCTGATGGCGGCCGGCGAAGTGATCATTCAGTCGATGTGGTCGCCGGCGGTCGCCGCGGTCCGCGTCAAGGGAATTCCCTGCATCTACGCGCCGGTCAACGTGAAGAACGGCAAGGAAGGCTATCGCGGTTGGTGCAACGGCATGGCGCTGATGAAACACTTAAGCGGCAAGAAGCTCGACGCCGCTTATGAGTACCTCAATTGGTATCTGTCGGGATGGCAAGGCGCGTTCGTCAGCCGCTACGGCTATTACAGCCCGGTGCCCCCGACCGCCAAGAAGTTCATGACGGACACCGAGTGGGCCTATTGGTACGAAGGCAAGCCCGCTCCAGGCCCGATCAGCGATCCGTACGGCGTACCGATGGAAAAGGCCGGCACCGTGCGTGACGGCGGCTCATTCGTCAAACGCGTCACCAACATATCATGCTGGAACACGCTGATGGACGAAGCGGCTTACATGAACAAGCGCTGGAACGACTTTAAAGTCGCGTGACGCGCGCGGGCCGGCCTTCTCTCTTCCCGAAGCCGGCCCACTTCTTACGTTAATGGATCTTAATTTTTTGCAGAGGCGACCTATGGCCGCACGCGAACGCAATCTCGGCTGGCTCTATGTATCACCGCTGATGCTGGTGCTGGTGCCGTTCTTCGTGGCGCCGATCCTCGTGGTACTTGCGACCAGCTTTTTCCAGAGCGACGGCTTCGGCGGGATTATCTTCAATCCGACGCTGCAAAACTACATTGACATTTTCAGCTCCGGATTGACGTTCAACCTCTATCTCGAAACGATCAGGTTCACATTTCTGACGTGGCTGTTTTCACTGATCATCGGATTCTGGGTCGCCTATTTTCTGGTTTTTCACGTGCGCAGCCCACTGCTTGCCATTGGGCTATTCCTTCTCTGTACCGTGCCGTTCTGGACATCGAACATCATACGTATGATTTCGTGGATCCCGTTGCTCGGCAAAGAGGGATTGATCAACATGGCGCTGCTGCGTGTCGGCGTCATTCACGAGCCGCTCGAATTCCTGCTGTTCTCCGGTTTTTCGGTTGTAGTCGCTTACGTCCACCAGCTCACGATCTTCATGATCGTTCCGATTTTCAACGCCATGGCGCGGATTGACAAGCGCGTCGTCGAAGCCGCGCTCGACGCCGGCGCCAGCCGCCTCGACATCATGCGCATGATCATTTTGCCGCTTTCCAAGAACGGGATTGCGCTCGGCTCAATCTTCGTCGTGTCGATCGTCATGGGCGATTTCTTCGTGATCAAAGTCATGAGCGGGGGCGGCTCTGCCTCCGTGGTCGGCGCTCTCTATGAGGACGTCGGTGTTCTGCAATACCCGTCCGCGGCGGCGAGCGCTGTCGTGCTGACGATCATCGTAACCATGCTGGTCGCGTTGATCTTGCGGACGGTCGACGTACGTAAGGAGCTCACCCGATGACTGCCGCGCAGACCGTCAACGTCCCGGCAGTGTCACGGGCGGTAGCCGCGCACGCCATCGCGCCGCGCGCCAGCGGCCGACCGTGGACCTTCTACGCGCTATCGGCGGTATTCGTGTTTTATGTGGCCGCACTCTACGGGCCGATGATCTGCATCTACATCCTGTCGTTCCAAGACGTGCGCGGGGGATTGGTTTTTCCGATGAAGGGCCTTTCGCTGCATTGGTTCGTCGACCTCTTCACGCAGGTCCGAACCGGCGACGTCAAGGGCGCGTTCGACCGCTCGGTCAAGCTCGCCGTGATTGTCACAATAATGACAGTCGTTTTCTCGTTTCTCGCGGGCTTGGCGTTCCGCCGCCGCTTCACCGGCGACAGTGTCGTCTTTTATTTGATGATCGGCAGCCTGGTCGCGCCGGGACTCGTATTGAGCATCGGAGTCGGCCTCCTCATGCATTTCATCGGCATTGAGGGTACTTGGTACACATCTGCCGTCGGCGCGCAATTGTCCTGGACGTTGCCTTTTGGCGTTCTGGTCATGTTTGCGGTGATGTCGCGTTTCGACCGCGCCTGGGAAGAAGCCGCTTACGACCTCGGCGCCTCCCGCTTTCAGACGATATGGCTTGTCGTCATTCCGATTTTGGCGCCAGGCCTGGTCGCGGTGGCGCTGTTCGGCTTCACGCTGTCCTACGACGAATTTGCCCGGACCCTGCAGACCGCAGGCTCGCTCAACACATTGCCACTCGAAATCTGGACGATGACGTTGAACGTCACCTCGCCGTCGCTCTACGCGCTCGGCACCGTCACGACCATCATCTCGTTCATAATCATCGCCATCTGCCTCGGCACTATCGCCACGATGCAAAAGCGGCGCGCGAGCCGCGTCCCGGCCCATTAAGGAGGACGAGAATGGAGGTTGGAGCGGGCCAGATCGAACTAGCCGGAATCGTCAAAAGCTTTGACGGGTTTGTCAACGCCGTTGACGGCGTGAACATTAACGTCCCTGACGGGGCCTATTGCTGCCTGCTCGGTCCTTCCGGCTGCGGAAAAACCACCATCTTGCGAATGATTGCCGGCCATGACGACCCGACCGCAGGCGAGATTTTGATCGGCGGCGAAAATGTCGTCGGGTTGCCGCCGGTGGCCCGGCGCACTGCCATGATGTTCCAGTCCTACGCGCTGTTTCCACACCTTTCCGTGCGCGACAACATCGCCTTCTCGCTTCGCGTGCGCGGCGGCATATCCAAAGCCGACCGCAACAAGGCGGCCGACGCAATGATGGAAAAGGTCCGACTTTCGGAGTTTGCCGACCGGCTGCCGGCGCAGTTGTCGGGCGGTCAGCAGCAGCGCGTAGCGCTGGCGCGCGCGGCGATCACCGAACCGCGGGTACTGCTGCTCGATGAGCCGCTATCGGCGCTCGACGAGTTTCTGCGCATCCAAATGCGGCAAGAACTACGTCAGATGCAGCGGGATCTTGGCATCACTTTCGTCCATGTCACGCACACTCAGCTCGAAGCCATCGCATTGGCCGATCTCGTGGTAGTGATGGAAAAAGGCAAGATCCGCCAGGCCGGACCGGCACGCGAAGTCTATGCCAGCCCCAAGGACCGGTATGTCGCCGAATTTCTGGGCGGGCAGAACGTGCTGAGCGGTCAGGTGCGGACGGTCAACGGTCATCACGCGGTGGTGGCAGCGACGGCCGGCTCCGGCATCACGGTCCCCTTGACGCCCGGACTGCATGTCGACGCTGGCGATTCAATCGCGATCGCGGTGCGGCGCGACGACATCGAGATCGTCCGCCCCGGCAGCCCCGCCCCTGCCGACACGGTGGCCATGTCGAGCCGCGTCACTGCCATCGAGTATCAGGGCTATTTCGTCAAAGTCATGCTCGACGCCGGCAGTAGTGCAGACTTTGTCGTCTATGTGTCAGAACGAAAATTCTTCAACGACCCGGTCAGCGTCGGCGATACCGTGCTTGCCACCTGGCCGGTCGAAGTCGCGCGGCTCTTGCGCTGAGAGCAAGAAGGAACGTCTTCAATGAACATCAGCTTCGTCCTTAACGGCAATCCGGTCAGTGTCGATGTCGAACCCGCGACACTGCTCTGCGATCTTCTGCGTGAGACGCTGGGGCTTACCGGCACACATGTCGGCTGCGACACCAGCCAATGCGGCGCCTGCGTGGTCCACGTGGACGACAGCTCAGTGAAAAGCTGCACGCTGCTCGCGGTCGCCGTCGGCGGCACGTCTGTAACCACCGTCGAGGGCCTGGGTAGGCCAGAATCGCTGCATCCGATGCAGCTCGCTTTCCACGAAAATCACGGCTTGCAGTGCGGTTTTTGCACACCCGGCATGTTGATGAGCTCGGTCGAGTTCGCCCGGCACCATCCCAATCCGACGGAAGCCGATGTACGCCACTGGCTCGAAGGTAATCTGTGCCGCTGCACCGGATACCAGAACATTGTGAACTCGGTGTTGCGCGGTACCGCTGCGATGCATGCCCAAAGGGGAGCTTGAGCGATGTCTTCTAATGTCATCGGCATCGGCGCACGGCCGCTACGCAAAGAGGACCGGCGCTTTCTGACGGGCCGCGGCAATTACGTGGCGGATATCAAGCGTCCCGACATGGTCGCGGGCGTGTTCGTGCGCTCTCCGCACGCTCATGCGGTCATCAAGTCAATCGACGCTAGCCCGGCGCTGGCCATGCCCGGCGTTCTTAAGGTGGTAACCGGCGAAGACTTGAAGGCGGCGGGCATTGGCGGGCTTCCGTGCGGCTGGGGCATCACAGGCAAGGACGGCCTGGCGATGAAAGAACCGCCACATCCGGCGCTGGCCCAAGGCAAGGTGCGGCACGTGGGCGATCCCGTCGCTTTCGTCGTCGCCGAAACCTCAGAGCAGGCGCGCAGCGCGGCCGAAGCCATCGTGGTCAACTATCAGGTATTGCCCGCCGTCGTCGGCGTGCTTGATGCAATTAAGCCGGGCGCTTCTCTCCTGTTTGACGACGTACCCAACAACCTGTGCTGCGACTGGGCGCTTGGCGATCGTGCCGCGACCGATGCTGCATTCCGAAAGGCTGCACATGTCGCGCGTATCAGCCTGGTCAACAATCGGCTGGTTGGCAATCCGATGGAGCCGCGCGCCGCAATCGCCGAGTACAATTCCGCGACTGAACACTACACGCTGTGGTCTACCAGCCAATTTCCGCATGTCGTTCGTCTTTTGATGGGGGCCTTCGTGCTGAACATTCCCCAGCACAAACTGCGGGTGGTAGCCCCCGATGTCGGCGGCGGATTCGGTGTCAAGCAGTTTCACTACGCGGAAGAAGCGGTGCTTACCTGGACCGCGGCGAAGGTCTGCAGGCCAATCAAGTGGGTGTGCGAGCGGAGTGAAGGCTTTATCTCCGATGCGCAGGGCCGCGACCACGTCACGGAAGCGGAACTCGCGCTCGACGAGCACGGAAAATTCCTCGGCTTGCGCGTCAACACCCTTGCCAATATCGGCGGCTATATCTCGACGTTCGGACCGAACATCCCGACCAACCTCTACGGGCCGCTCCTAGCCGGCGTTTACACGACGCCGGCAATTTATTGCGAAGTGAAAGTGGTGTTCACCAATACGGTTCCGGTGGATGCGTATCGTGGCGCCGGCCGTCCAGAGGCCACCTTCGTGCTGGAACGGCTCGTCGACGTTGCGGCAGGGGATTTAGGAATTGACCGCGCCGATATCCGTCGGCGCAATATGATCCCCAAAGAGGCTTATCCATACCAGACCCCGGTCATGGTGGAATACGACAGCGGCGATCCGAAGGGCTGTCTTGAAAAGGCGCTCGCAGTCGCCGACTGGGCTGAATTTCCCAAACGCAAGGCGACATCGGCGAGCCACGGCAAACTGCGCGGGATTGGACTGAGCACTTACGTCGAGGCTTGCGGGCTCGCCCCGTCGCGCATCGCCGGCCGGCTCGGCGCACGCGGCGGATTGTACGAGAGCGCTACCGTCCGCGTGCATCCGACCGGACAAATAACTGTGCTGATCGGCACCCACAATCACGGCCAGGGGCACGAAACCACTTACGCGCAAATCGTTTGCGAGAAGCTCGGCGTGCCCTTCGAGAACATCGACATTGTCTTCGGAGATACCGACAAGGTGCAATTCGGCATGGGCACCTACGGCTCGCGGTCGCTGGTAGTCGGCGGCGCGGCGTTGTCCAAGGCAAGCGATAAAGTCATACTCAAAGGCAAGAAGATCGCCGCCCATCTGCTGGAAAGCAGTGAGCAGGACATCGAGTTCGCGGCCGGCGAATTCAAGGTCGCCGGCACCGACCGAAAGAAAGCGTTCGCCGATATCGCGCTCGCTGCCTACGTTCCGCACGATTATCCGCTTGAGGTGTTGGAGCCCGGGTTGGAGGAACAGGCCTATTACGATCCGGTCAACTTCACCTATCCGGGCGGCGCGCATATCGCCGAAGTCGAAATCGATCCCGAGACCTGCATCGTCAGTCTGGTGAATTACACCGCGGTCGACGACGTCGGGACGGTCATCAACCCGATGATCGTCGAAGGCCAGCTGCACGGCGGGATCGTTCAGGGCATCGGTCAGGCGTTATTCGAGAACTGCATTTACGACGACGTGTCGGGACAGCTCCTGTCGGGCTCGTTCATGGACTACTGCATGCCGCGAGCCGACAACCTGCCGCGCATGACGGTCTCAACACACAGCACGCCCTGCACGCACACCCCGATGGGCGTGAAAGGTTGCGGTGAAGTTGGAACGATCGGATCACCGGCCGCGGTCGCGAATGCGGTAGTCGACGCCCTCGCCCATCTCGGCGTGAATCACGTGGACATGCCGGCGACCGCGAACCGTCTCTGGCGAATCATAAAGAGCTCGTCGCTGCAACAAGCGGCAGAGTAGCGAGGAAGGGAATGAGAGCTTTCGGATATCATAAGCCGACTTCCGTCCCGGAAGCGGTCGCGCTCCTGGCCAGCAGCGCCGAAAGTCAGCCGTTAGCGGGCGGCATGTCGCTTTTGCCGACGATGAAGCAGCGGTTGTCGCGTCCGGCGGCGCTGATCGATCTTTCCGGAATCGAGACGCTCCGAGGCATAACTGCGGTCACGGGAATGCTCACCGTAGGAGCGACGACGCGGCACATCGACGTCGCCAACTCCCCCACCCTGAAGAAGGCGATCCCCGCGCTGGCGCAGCTTGCCGGCGGCATCGGCGATCCGGCGGTGCGCAATCGGGGCACCATCGGCGGCTCGCTCGCCAACAACGATCCGGCCGCCGATTATCCCGCCGCTGTTCTGGCGCTCGGGGCGACCGTTGTAACCGACAGGCGAGAACTTGCAGCGGATCAGTTCTTTCGCGGCATGTTTGAAACCGCGCTTGAACCCGGCGAATTGATCACATCGGTGAAATTTCCTGTGCCCGCCGCGGCCGGCTACGCCAAGCTGCAAAATGCCGCTTCGCGTTTCGCGCTGGTCGGTGTGTTTGTCGCCAAGTTTTCGTCGGGCGTGCGGGTCGCGGTCACCGGTGCGGGCCCGGCGGTGTTTCGCCTGCCGGCCTTCGAAGCGGCCCTATCCAAGCGCTTCGAACCGGATGCCGTCGGTGGGCACCGCGTGGATGCCTCCGGCCTGACCTCTGACATTCATGCCGAGGCGGAATTTCGCGCGCACCTCGTCCTAGTCGTGGCGAAGCGTGCGGTTGCGGCTGCTCTGGCCGCCTGACAATCGGAAGCCGAGGTGCCAATGACCAGCCGATCGCAAACCGCTGCCGCAGATATCGCTCCGCGCAGCCTGACACGGCTGTCGGCGACTAAAATGCTCGCCGGATACCGCGCCGGAGACTTTACGCCGCGCGACGTCGTCGATGAAGTCATCGACGCGTTGAAAGACACAGACGCGCTGTGCAAAGTCATGACCGTAGACATGTTCGATACCGCGCGACAGGAAGCCGATCGCGCGACCGTGGCTTGGAAGGCCGGCGAAGCGAAGCCGCTTACCGGCATTCCAATTACGGTAAAGGATCTGATCTATGTCGCGGGGACGCGAGCCCAAGCTGGAGCTCCGGCGCTCGACGGCTTCGTTCCCGACGTCGACGCCGCCGTGGTCGCCGCCGTGAAAGACGCTGGTGGCATCATCACGTGCAAAACGACGACCTGTGAATCCGGCTACAAGCTTACGGCCGACAGTCCGGTTTCGGGTATCACGCGCAATCCGTGGAATCTTGATCGCACCAGCGGTGGCTCCAGCGGCGGCGCGGCGGCGGCTGTTGCGGCCGGCTGCGGTCCGTTGGCGATCGCGACCGACGGAGTCGGATCGATCCGCGTGCCCTGCTCTTTCTGCGGAGTTTTCGGTCTTAAGCCGACCTATGGCCTGGTCCCGCGCTCGCCCGGCTTTTTTCCACCGTCATGGCCCTCGCTTGCCCATACCGGTCCGATCGCGCGCAATGTCAGCGATGCCGCACTGCTGCTCGGCGTGATCGCCGGCCATGATCGGCGCGATCCCGGCTCTTTGCCAATCGCTGGACGGACGTTCGCCGCCAATTCCCGGCAGCTCGACGGCATGCGGATCGGTTTCAGCCCGGATCTCGGTTACGCGGCCGTCGCCGGCGACGTGCGAGCGGCGTTTAAGCATGCGATCGACGCGCTCGCGAACTTAGGTGCGGAGTTGACTGCAGCGGATCCTGGCGTGGAGCCCGACGTACTTGAGAAGGTATTGCAGCCGATCGCCTTTACCGAGCAGGCGGCGTCTATTGCGGCGCGTGATCCGGCGCTTCTGTCGCAATCTGACAACGAGTATCGGGATGTCATCGCCAAGGGGCAGATCTACAGCGGCGTTGACTACATGCGCGCAACGCACCGGCGTATGACGTTACGCGGGCGTTTTGTCGATCTGTTTCGCAGCATCGACGTCCTGGTCACGCCGACTGTAGCGGTCACGGCCTTTGCCGCGGGCACGATCGGCGTCGACCAAATCGAGGGGCGCAAGGTGGACGGGCATCTGGGATGGTCGCCTTTTTCTTGGCCGATCAACTTGGCTGGCTTGCCCGCCGCGACCGTTCCGTGCGGTTGCGATCGAGATGGTCTGCCGATCGGCTTACAGATCGTCGCGCCGTGGCTCGGGGAGGACACGATTCTGTCGGTTGCTGCAGCATTCGAACAGGTGCGGCCGTGGGCTCACGCCTGGCCGGCATTCACCCGCGCCGCCTAGTCGTCCTGAATTTGGGCCATCAGGCGCGGTGCGACGCAGCGGGGCGTGGCTTGCCGTGCACCGCTGGGACCGGCAGCACGGGCTTATTTTGTGGCTGGTGCGGCTTCGGCAAAGACTTGGGCATGTCTGTCGCGCCGGTCTCCGAAAGCCCGACGTAATGGGCGAGATAATCGTGCAGAGCGTCTACCGCCGGCGACGAGGCGCCTGGTGCCTTGTAGAGCAGCAGGTCGACCTTGGGGAGCGGCAAGAAACCCTCGCTCGGCAAAAGCTCGCGCGTGCCGGCCGTGAGCGCGCAGCGTCCCAGGACGGTCACTGCCATACCGGCGAGCACGGCGGCTTGCAGTCCGCTCGCGCTTTCGCTCACGCAAACAATCTGCCAGCTGCGTCCGGCGCGCTCGACATATTCGATCGCGTATTCGCGGTAGATGTTGCCAGGCGGCAGTAAGGCGAGCGGCAAGGGATTTTCGAGTTGTGCTCGCGAGTTTTCACCGACCATCCACACCAGTTGTTCCTGATGCACGACAAGACCGCGGGTAAAATCGTTCATGCGCGTCACCAAGGCGACGTCGACATCGCCCCGCCGAACGCGTTCGACCGTCGGAGTTGACAGCGCGCAACGCAACTCAACTTGGATGCGCGGAAATGCTTCCTTAAAGACCGAAAGGACCGACGGCAACATGTACGCCGCATAAAGGTCGGGCACACCAAGCACCACGTGGCCCTGAACTTCGGGCGAGGAAAGGCGCGACAGCAGTTCGTCGTGCAACCGCAAAATAGATTTCGCGTAGCCAAGCACCATGTCCCCGTCGGGGGTGAGCACCATGCGGCGCCCCTCATGACGGAACAAAGTCTTGCCGACGATTTCCTCAAGCCGTTGAATTTGCAGACTGATAGCCGGCTGCGTACGGCCGAGTTGGCGCGCTGTTTCGGTAATACTTCCGGTATCGACCACCGATATCAGCGAACGAAGCGTCCGTATATCCAGACTCAGATGCATGTCCCTTGGCCTTTGGCGGGGGCGGGAATTCACGCCTATCCATGCAAGCATCATGCAAACGATTCATCCGCGGTGCGCAAATTTTGTGCAGTTTAACCCCCCAATAAACGCAGCGTTTGGCTCGTAACGCCTCCTGAAGGAGGTGATCGCATGCATCGGGTCAAGGACTGACATATCGGGTCACTTGCCCAACGTCTCATGGGCCCGACAGCGGACATTCCAAAGGGCCTGAGTGTGAAGATCAGTGCTTGCTATGATCCAATTTGTCGGCCACCGGAACGACGCAAGTACGACCCCGGTACGACTCTCCCCTCGCCCATCGCTTGCGAACTGCGACGAATAACCGTTTAGAGAGTCGATGTGTCCCATCATCAAGCAAGCAAGATTAGTCGTCGTTCGATGTCCGCATTTCACCCAAGAACGGACATAACTCGGATTCAGCGCTTGGTCCGCTTTGGGCCATTAACGACCAGATGCCGGTTAGCGGATTAGCGGGCTTTCCCAAACGATGGATAGCTAGCAGCTCTGCTGAGATGCAGGGCAGACCCGCGACAATAAAGATTTGGTTTAACCGAAAAATTTTCATGGTACACGCTCTCGTATCGGAAGTGTTGTGTGGTTTCATGCCCGCCCGGGAGGACGCCGCGCGCGAGCGCCGTCGGGTCGTCGCAGTAAAACTCGGGCATCCGCGAGCGGATCGAGGGTCCTAACCCTAGGGAGGGTTCTGGGTCGCAGCTGTGGCTTAACGGGCTCCTTCATCTGCTCATAGATCTCGCTGAGCGCCGGTGCCACTATGTGACAACGGTGGTGAAGGTGTGCCCGGCAGCAAGAATGCGATGGCCGATGAGCTTTTATAGGGAATCGTCGCCGCTAATGAAGCGCGTGATAGCGGCTCTTCCCCTCGCCGCGCTCTGGAGCGGACAAGCCATTGCCCAGTCAAGCGGTCCGATAAGCGATACCGATCTATCGAAGGAAACCGAGAACCCGGTGACTCGCCAAATCACACTGCCCCTCCGCTATGAAGCGGATTTCTTCATTGGTCCGTACGACGCCACGAGAGACATCTTCGAAATTGATCAGGCTGTGGTGCCGTTTCGGTTGAACGACGATTGGGCGCTGATCACCCGCACTAAGCTCCTCGTAGAGGCGCAACCACCAAAGGACCTAAACGGGCACTGGGTCGACGGGCTTTCGAATGGTTATACCACGTTCTTCTTGTCGCCAGAGCACGGACAAGGTTTTTTCTGGGGCGCCGGACCAGTACTTTATTATCCGGCATCGAGTTCAGCGCTCGGGGGCTACCAATGGGGTTCCGGCCCTTCTGTCGCATTCCTCCACGAGGATGCAAGCCCATGGGTGTACGGTGCAGTCATCAACAATATCTGGACCTTTGGCGGACCGTCTAACAGCAGTGATAGAACGGACCAACTTCTGTTCAATCCGGTAGTAAGTTATCATTTTGCAGATGGATGGGCACTGAGCTCGTCTCCCAGCATTACGGCGAACTGGATCGCGAGCGGAGGCAAATGGACCGTGCCACTCGGCGGCGGCTTCAGCAAAGTCATAAGGCTCGACAAACAACCGATAAAACTGGCGCTCGAGGCTTACTATAACGCGATACGACCAAACGCGGGAAATGACACATGGTCGCTGCAAGCCACGCTGACTTTTATATTTGCTGCGCGATGACGGCCGAGCGGTTCGCCGTTTTAGGTTTTGGAGATACCAGGCGCAAGCAAATGTTCTAACTTGAAACCCGGCGGGAAATGCGCCTTGAAATTAAACGTTGAGCGTTGACCAACGGCTGCAGCCGCGAGGATGCTCACGCCTGTCGTATTTCCGCCGGGCCGGGCCAGCGAGTTCACCAAGCCTGATCCGACCATGTCGTCTGTAAGCCCGAGAATCGGAATAGTTGTCGTCGCTCGCTGTACGGTGCGAATTGGCAAATCTCCGGTGACCACGATGACATCGACGCGGTCTTTGATCAGTTCCGCCACAAATTCGGGAATCAGATCAACATTCTGTCCATATGTTCGCCAATCGATGGTGAGGTTTGCGCCCTCGATAAATCCAGCCCGCCGCAGTTCTTCGAAAACCGCGACCAGATACGGTGCAGTGCGTGGACCTCGGCCTGACAAAACTGAAGGCCCCTGCAAGGATGGGACCTCGCCGGGGCCTTCAGTACGCATTTACAAGCGCAAGCGCTCGGGGGGGTGTCGGGGGGACGGGGCGAGCGTCTAGCACCGGCAGCTTTGCGCCAGCGCTGTCCGATAACTGTACCAAATTGCTCACTTCGATGGATAATTAGCGGGGTGTGGATATCTTAGTGACGATCGTCGTGACGATCATCATGGCCATCGTGATGGGGATGGCGGTGTCGCGTGGTCATGTAGAGGTTATCATGGTCCCGATGCCGTTGTGGCTCGCCAACGCCAACGCCGACGTTACCGACTTCAACTCCGACTTCTTCCGCGACGATCATTGGTTTGTCGCTGGCGCTCAAAGAGCCGGCAAATGCCGGCCCCGCTAGGAGCGGAACAATAAAAAGGGCGAGTAAAGCATTCTTCATGACATTCTCCTCGGCCAGGGACGCTTGCCGTCCCATTGTTAAACAGAATGTGCATTTGGTGTTCTGGAAGTCTGTATAGAATTGACCAGCACGCTATCTGGAACAAATACCTCGATGAGGCCGTTACCCAGACACCAAACAAATAACAGCATGCGGTGTGCGGTAAATAACTCTGCACCATCAAAGGAGACTTCCCATGGAATTGATCCTGATCATCGTTGTACTAGTGTTGCTGTTTGGCGGCGGCGGCGGATATTTTGGTCGCAGGCGAGGGTATTGGTGATTAAATACGGGTCTTACGCTCAATAAGCAGCGCAGACTGGCTTAAACCGTCTGTCGATTAGTAGACGCTCGCTCTTGTAATGCTGCTTTCGTCCAGGTCCGTGCCAACTCAAGCAGACCCTGCTTGTCAGTGTCGGTTTTGGCCTCGCAGGCAGAAAGGATCGCCTCTTTGGCGTATTGCCCAGTATTGATCTGCTTGCGACAAGGAACTCAAGTGCCCGACATCCCAATTCGACATGCTCATTGTTAGAATTAGCAATCTGCTCAAATTGCTCACCTAAGGTCGCCGGATGATTTTCCGGTTTGCATTTTAGTTGGGTCGCCGTCTGCGCGGCTTTTATTTTTCCCCCGTCACGTACGCTCCCCCCCGGGGTAATCCGACGGCCGTGACATTATGGTTCACCGGGCACGGTATCTATCGAGGCCGCCATGTCGCGGTTGGGTCAACAACGAACTTCCGACACATCGCTGCGTCGCGGCGAAAGACGTTGTCGGCCATGAGGCGACATGCGGGTTAAGGCGCGCCCTGTTACTCAACTAGGCCCGCCTTGCGCAGGCCGCCAGTTAGCTTATCGGCATCGGCGTGGTTTTTAAACGGCAGTCGAGTAAAATGATCCCCGTAAGAGTATCGAGGGTTGATCTCCTTAAGCTCGTGCCAAACACGCCGAGCTTCCTCGTGGCGACCCAAATGACCCAGCGCTGACGCGAGCAAAGCGCGGGACAAATCCGTGGTTGGATTGATCGTTATGCGATCCTTGAAATAAGTCGCCGCGGTCTCATATTCGCCAGCCACGAAATAAGCAGTTCCGAGGAAATGCAAGTATTGACCCTGTACAGGGCCCGGGTCGAGACGCATCCCCCGTTCAATGTACGGGATCGCCTTTGTCGGCTCTCCCGTATAAATGTGCACATTTCCCCTTGTTAGGAGTGCGAGTGCGTAGTTGGGGTTGAGCGCCAAGGCCTTGTCGGATTCCCGGGCCCATCGCTCATAATCCTTCATCCAGGTAGCCACCACGGCAGCGACGAAACGGGCGAAAGCATCCTTGTCATTCTTGGCGATCGCTTCGTCGACTAAGCGTTGAGCCTGATCGAGTGACTTCTCCGGCGCATCGCTCCAATGGTTCTGATAATCGAGTGAGTAGCCCATGCTCAGGCCCGCGTAGGCGCTGGCATAGTTAGGGTCAAGTTCTATAGCGCCCCGGAAACAGGACATAAATTGCTCGAAGATATCGCGATCTCTCTTGGGCCCGAACATCAGCTCACGACCCCTTAGGAAGAGGTCATGTGCATCCACGTTCTTGGTGCCACTATCGGCGAGCAGCGCTTTTTCGCCCTCGCTCAACTTGATCTTAAGCGCAGAAATTATCTCCCGCGTCAGTTCGTCCTGTACAGCAAAGATGTCGGTGAGGTCGCGATCGAAGCGGTCGGCCCAGATATGCGTGCCGCTCTCTGCGTCGATAAGCTGGCCCGTGACTCGGACCCGATTGCCCGCCTTGCGCACGCTGCCTTCAAGCACGTAGTGCACGCCAAGTTCGCGGCCGACCCGCTTCACGTCGACCGGCTTGCCCTTGTAGGTGAAGCTCGAGTTGCGGGCGATGACGTTCAGCTCCGACAGTTTTGAAAGATCAGTAATGATGTCCTCGCTGATACCGTCGGAAAAATACTCCTGCTCGGGGTCACCGCTCATATTGGTGAAGGCGAGGACGGCGATGGAAGGTTTGTCAGGCTGTGCGGGCATTGGTCGCGACTTGTCGGAGCCGGTCGCGGTCTTTGGCGCAAGGTCCAGCCGATAGACGCGCACCGGCCGTGCGATGTTCTTCAGGCTCTGCTCCCCAGCGTCGACAAAGTTGGCTGCCACCTTGCCTTGAACCTGCCGCCAGGCGTCCTCGGAAATCGATATGCCGCCGGGTTCGGCGACGCCCTCGATCCGCGCCGCGATGTTGACGCCGTCGCCAAGGATGTCATCACCCTCGATGATGATATCGCCAACGTTGATCCCGATTCGAAATTTGATTGGAGTGGTCTCGGAGCCCGCCGCGTCGCGCTCCCGAAGCTGCCGTTGGATTTTAATGGCGCAGGTGACAGCGTCGACGGCACTTGCGAATTCCACTAACGCGCCGTCGCCCATAAGCTTAACGACACGACCCGAATGGGCGGCAATCGCCGGGTCGATCAACTCGCGCCTCAAGGCATTCAGACGCGAGAGAGTGCTCGCTTCATCGAGACCCATGAGGCGCGAGTAACCGACAACGTCGGCCGATAGGATCGCCGCAAGCCTTCTTTGTAGGCGCTCCTCCGCCATGTAAACCGCTCCCCGGGGTTATCTGTCGGCGGGGCGACATTATGGTCCATCGTGCAAGGTGTCTATCGAGGCCGCCGTGTCGCATATGGGTCAGTCGCGACCGAGCCATGTGGCGATGCAACAAGGTACCTCTTCTCTCAGCAGACCCGATGCCGACTACGGTCGCATGCGAGCGCAATACTAAATGACGTATCTACTTCACCCCGACCGTGACGCGAAGAAAATTAGCCGCAATCTTAGTCACACTGTCGCTTGTACTGCTATTCTGACTCTCAAACAGCGTGTTTAGTTCGGATCTTAGCTCCTCCGCACGGCCAGTTTTTTCTGCCGCCTCAAAAGCGTTCATGGTAGGCCCGTAAAAACGCCGGAATATATCCACGAAATCAGAGGGCTTGCCAGGAAAGTTGAATATGCAATTCTGCCGGTGAAAGGACACATTGTCCCGGGGAACGCCGGTGCTGGCAAATCGCTCGACGACATTGGCCTCGACTCCCCATGTCATCGGGCTGATGAAACCTTCTGGCGGGGGGGGCATATAGGAGGCGCTAATTTTCAAAATCTGAGCAACTAACGTGGGGTCATTGGGGATCCAATTCCCCATGACAATCTTGCCACCTTGACGGGTAACGCGCACCATCTCTTTAGCCACGTCAAACGGTTTGGGCGCGAACATTGCACCGAAGATGCTGATGACGAGGTCGAATGTCTTATCCTGCAATCCGGCAAGATTAGTGGCGTCGCCTTCTTGGAACTGCAGATTTTTTAGACCCATTTCCTGCGCACGCCGCTTCCCTGCCTCAACCAGGTTGTGTGCAATATCCACACCCAAAACGTCTGCGCCTAGTTTTGCAGCTGGGACGGCTGTGTTGCCGTCACCGCATGCGAGATCAAGGACCTTAAGTCCTTTCGTTATTCCAAGCGTGCTAACAAGAGCCTCGCTGCTGTCACGAAAGGTTGCCGCAAGGCGCGTGAAGTCGCCCTTTTCCCAAAGTGCCTTGTTTGGATTCATCGGAGCCCCTCCTGTGGTCTCAGGCAGCCAACCACATCTATGACGTTTCCGCGCACGCAAATCATGCTGTAGCCTAATGATGTCTGCAATGGCTCATTGGCGACCGTTACGGCCAACCTCGCCTGCAGGTTCATGTCCGCTTCGCCCCCAAATGCGGACTAAGGCGCGGTATCAACCAGCAGTGGGCTGCTCGATTAGAGTGGCGTCGTCAGCTGGAGCCTTCGAGCTATTTACGCGCTGCGACAACGTCTGTCGCCAACAGTATCAATATAAATAGGCCGTTCGCCGAGTAGCGAAAGCGCATCCCCAAAATACAGCGACTTGATCCGCAGTCGCCACGGCAGCATCATCTGGCGACGAGGTGGAGGCTGCATTGAAGAGGCCCGCTCTAATCGGCCTAATATTTTTTGGCTTCATTGCGATCACAGTAGCGTCCGCAGTGGCGATGCCCGCAGAAGGCGCTGCGATACGGCAGGCTTCCGCAGCGCTTTCGCCCGTTACCAAGGCGTGGTGCGGTTGGCGGCACCATTGCGGATGGCTGGGGTGCCGCAAGCGGTGGGGTTGCTGGAATAAGTAGCCCTGAGCGTAAATAGCGGGCCGCACGTCACCAGGTTGTCCGCATTCAGGCGTAACGCTGGTTGCTTCGCTGTGGCTAGGCAACACGATGATGGGAGGTTCTCATGCGATATAAAGTGAAGAACATCGCTGCGCTTAATCTTGCTCTAGGTGGCCTGCCGGATCAGATGCGGGTTCATGCAGACTCCGGCATCGGCGTGTCCGCCAGGACAGTAGGCGAACTTCGCAAGGCGACGACTTGGCCTGAGAACTTGACGGTAACAACGCCGCTCGATCACCATCACGCCGTGACGGTGAGCAAGCCCAGCTCCAAGAGGGCCACGCCCAAGCCGTAGGACGGGTGGGCTTGGCGAGCCGAGTATCTGCGGCTGGCACGCAGAGAGGCTGCCGCGAGCGGGGTAATCGTTTGAGCGGTCTGGCTGCGCGTGGCATTTATCGGAAGCGGCGGGAATTGCAGGCTAAATTCGCAGTCGGCCTGGCTCAGTTGGTGTAGCTTCACCAGGACCAAGCTCAGCATGGCTCGCCGTTCTTATTTGGCCGGGGGAATATCTTTCCATGACCACGTCCGTCACTACCAATTCCGTTACGTCCGTCAATGCCGGCGCCCGTCTCGACCGACTTCCGATTTCATCGTTCCATCGCCGCATTTTCTTTCTGATCTGCGCCGGGATGTTTTTCGACGGCTACGATCTCTATGTCGGCACCAATGTGCTCGGCTCGGTCGTGCAATCGAAATTCGCCACGCTCGAACAGGTCCCGCAATTCATCTCGCTGACGTTCCTCGGCTTGACCATCGGTTCCTTCATCACCGGCTTCATCGGCGACCGCTACGGGCGGCGCTTCACCTACCAGTTCAACCTGATGATTTTCGGGCTTGCCTCGCTCGCCGCCGCTTTCGCGCCTGACATGATGACGCTCAACATTCTGCGTTTCGTCATGGGGCTGGGGCTCGGCGCCGAAATCGTGGTGGGCTATTCCACCATGACCGAGTTTGTGCCGCCGCAAACTCGCGGACGCTGGCTCGCCTTCATGTCGTTCATCGTCGTGTTCGGGTTGCCGGCAACCGCGCTGCTCGGCTACCTGATCATTCCGAACTACGGTTGGCGTCCGATGTTCGTGATCTGCGGGCTCGGCTCTCTCGTTGTTTGGTATCTGCGCAAGTCGATGCCGGAATCGCCGCGCTGGTTGGAAACGCAGGGCCGAACCGCGGAAGCCGAGGCGCTAATGCAGGCAATCGAGACGGAGGTCGCAACCGCTGGTCCACTGCCGCCGCCGAAGCCGGCGACGCCAGTGCCGGCGTTCACCCTCGCATCGCTGGTGGGCCCGTCGCTGCTGCCGAGCATGGTCGTGGGATCGGTAGCGCTAATCGTGATCAACACGCTGATCTTCGGCTTCGTGCAATGGCTGCCGACCTTCTTCGTGCAGCAAGGCCTGAGCATCGCCAAGTCGTTCGGCTACACGCTGGTGATAATCACCGGTTCGCCGATTGGCTGCGCTATCGGCGCGTTCAGTTGCGATTACTTCGGCCGCAAGCCCTCGCTCATCGGCGCGGCCATCGCAACGATCGTGCTCGGAGCCATCTATCCGTTCATGCACGAGCCGAGCGCAGTGCTCAGTGTGGGCTTCCTGCTGATCGTCGCAATCTACGTCCAGGTCGCGATCTTTTTCGGAGTTTATACGCCTGAACTTTTCCCGACTGAGGTGCGGCTGCGCGCCAATGGCATTTGCAACACCATCGGGCGGGCGGCGACGATCGTGTCGCCGTTCGTCGTGCTCGCACTGTTCCGGAATTATGGGGTTACGGGCGTGCTGGCGCTGATGATCGGGCTCCTCATCATCAACATCATCGTCATCGCCATCTGGGGAATCGAGCCCGCCAATCGGCGCTTGGAGGACCTCGAAACGGTCACCGGCTGAACCGACGGCGCCGTTTTGTCCACCGCTGCGCCATCAACGCCAACGCCGACGCAACCACCCCTTGGCACATTGATGCCGTAGAGTGGGCGCCGTCCACAGCTTCAAACACTGCCGAGCGATTCGGCGCTGGTATGGATCAATGTCTGTTGTTCCCCCGCAAGCAACCAAATCGCGGGCAAGTCGCAAATGACGAAAAGGCCCAAACGCAGATGTCGGGCGGAATGTGAAAAACCACCGCTGGCGGGACAACCGCCCCGCCAGCGATGCGCCGATTGAAAGTTCGTTACGCCGCGTGTCTGCCGGCCGCGAGCTCCTTGACTGCTTCGGTGGTCAGGGGTTTGCCGCCAATCCCCCATTCACCGCTAGTTACTTCCGAGATTTTTACCCAGGTCACACCGCGCATGTTCTCGCCTTCAATCGAGACCATGGCATCGGTCAACTTTTGGATGATCTGGCGTTTTTGCTCAGGGCTAAACACCTTCTCGACCAGATGGACCTCTATCAACGGCATCGTCGTTCTCCCATGTTCGCCTTGCCTAAGCGAGGCGGACAAGAACATGCACGGCATGGTCCACCAAGGCTTTCAGAAAGCATTGATTTTACCTCCAGATGGACGCTAGATACTTCCGATTTTGTCGGCATTAAACGTCGCTTGAAGTAGGCCAGAATGGAAGTCTGAACCAGCACCACGGGGCCTGGCCATCCGTCCCAGATTTGTTCGACCGACCAATGATCATCAGCTTCGGCGACGACTACGAGATCGATGTCGAGCGGCGTGAGCTGAGCCGCGCTCAATTGCCGGTTCATGTCGAACCGCAGGTGTTCGACCTGTTAGTTTATCTGGTGCAGAACCGGGATCGCGTGGTCAGCAAGGACGATCTCATCGCTTCGGTCTGGGCTGGCCGGATTGTCTCGGACTCAACCCTGACCAGCCGCATCAATGCCGCACGAACGGCGGTCGGTGACAGCGGCCACGATCAGAAACTGATCCGGACCATCGCCCGCAAGGGCTTGCGCTTTGTCGGTGCCGTCCGAACGAAACCGGCGAAAGTAGCCCCCGCACACGATAGCGGTCTTCCAGATGGAACGCACGCCCGGGAACGGCCGGCCCTGGCGCTGCCTGACCGTCCGGCCATCGCCGTGCTCCCTTTCGTCAACATAAGCGGAGATCCGGAACAGGAATACTTCTCTGACGGCATTACCGAAGACATCATCACGGCGCTTTCCAAACTGCGCTGGTTCTTCGTCATCGCCCGCAACTCGTCTTTCATCTACAAGGGTAAGGCCGTCCATCTGAAGGAGATCGCGGCTGAGCTTGGCGTCGGTTATGTCGTTGAAGGAAGCGTTCGCAAGGGGGGCGGACACGTCCGCATCACCGCGCAGCTCAACGATGTCGCTACTGGCAGCCACATTTGGGCAGAGCGCTATGACCGCGCCGTTGCAGATGTGTTCGCAGTGCAGGACGAGATTACGGAAGCGATTGTCGCGGCCATCGAGCCGCAGCTCTATGCTGCGGAGAATTTTCACGCCAGGCGTAAGACGCCGGAAAGCATGGATGCTTGGGATTTGGTAATGCGGGCGTTATCGCATTACTGGAGGGTGACGCGACAAGACAACTTGGTAGCACAGGCTTTGCTGGAAAAGGCGATCAGTATCGATCCAAATTACGGCCAGGCGCTCGGAGTGCTAGCTACCAGCCACACATTCAGCGCTCATATGGGCTGGGAAGAGATGGCCGCGTCGGCACGAATCGCCGAGCATGCGGCTCTGGCAGCGATCCGATCTGACAGCGAAGACCCTTGGGCGCATCATGCGCTGGGCTGCGTTTATCTGTTCGCGCGGCGTTTCGAGGACTCCCTAGCCGAATTCGATCTAGCGCTTCGGCTTAATCCGAATTTTTCATTAGCGCAGGGCTATTACGGTCTGGCATTGTCCTACTGCGGGCGCTGGCAGGAAGCCTATGAAGCGGGCGGCCGCGCCATCCGATTGAGCCCGCGGGACCCGTTCTCGGCGGTGTATTACGGGATTGCCGCCTATTCTCAGTTCGTTGGGCGCAATTACCAAGAGGCAATGCGACTGGCGCACGAAGCCATTCGTCAGCGCAGCGATTTCGTTGGTGCCCACCGGGTGCTCACCGCCGCCGCGGCGATGGCCGGTCAGATTGACGCTGCCAAGGTCGCTTTGCAGGCGCTTTGCCGCGCGCAGCCGAACATTTCGCTCGCTTGGATTGCGGACCATATGCCCATCAAAAACGACGACGAGCGCGAGCACTACTTGCAAGCATTCCAACGCGCTGGCTTGGACTAGTCCTGATCGCCGACGGAAGATTTGCCGGCAACATGCTTACCGCTGACCTCAATATCCGTTAGCGAAACTCAAGTCCGTCTCAAGCAAATATCAAGAACCTATCAAAGCATGGCCGCAGTGTTCGCGGCATTGTCCTGACGATGAGGCGTTCCTAACAGGCACCCGAAATGGGTGATCGCGATCGAGGGAGAGCCCCGGTATGCAACCCAAGACCCGTTACGCCAAGAGTGGCGACGTACACATCGCTTATCAGGTTTTTGGCGAGGGTCCCGACCTGATCATGGCACCTGGTTTCGTCTCCCACATCGAAAATTATTGGGACGACGCGCGATTTGCGCGGTGGTTGACCAGGCTGAGCAGCTTTTGCCGCGTGGTGCTTTTCGATAAGCGCGGCACCGGCCTCTCCGACCGCCTGCCCAACCTACCGGCGATGGACGAGCGGATGGATGACGTCCGCGCCGTCATGGACGCGGTTAAAATCGAGCGCGCGCATCACTTTGGAATTTCAGAGGGCGGCTCGCTCGCCGCACTTTTCGTCGCCATTCATCCCGAACGGAGCAAATCGCTCACCCTCTACGGGGCCTTTGCACGTTTCTGCCACTGGATACCTGACGACGAAGGGTTTGAGGCCCTGACCAAGTATATCGACCAGCACTGGGGCAGCGGTGAAAGTTTGCCGAACTTCGCTCCGACCAAGTCCAATGACGCCGCGATCCGGCAATGGTGGGGCAAATTCGAACGGCTCGGCGCCAGTCCGTCCGCTGCGATTGCGTTGATGCGAATGAACCGCGAGATAAACATCTCTGGAATTCTTCATTCGATAAATGTGCCAACCCTGGTTATCCACCTCACGGGCGATACCTTAATCAGCGTCGAAGGCGGTCGCGAGCTGGCAGCCGGGATACCCGGTGCGCGGTTGGTGGAGATTCCGGGGATCGATCACCTCCCGTGGCTCGAACTCCGGGGATAGAATACTTGCCGAAATGGAAGAGTTCTTGACCGGCTCGCGATCGGCCGCTGACGTCGACCGCGTGCTTGCCACCGTGGTATTCACCGACATCGTGGATTCAACCAAACGGGCTGACGCCCGGGGCGATACTGCCTGGCGCGACGTTCTTGAAGCGCACAACAAGACGGTGCGCCGGGAGCTTTCACGTTTCCGTGGAAAGGAAGTGAAGTCACTCGGTGACGGATTCCTGGCGACCTTCGATGGGCCAGCGCGGGCAATCCACTGTGCCGGGGCAATTCGGGATTCGCTGCATCAGCTTGACGTCCCGGTACGCATTGGCGTGCACACCGGCGAGGTTGAACTGGCAGAGGACGATGTACGCGGGATCGCCGTGCACATCGCCTCGCGTGTCGCGCATATCGGCGGCGCCAACGACGTGCTCGTCTCGCGCACCGTGAAGGATTTAGTTGCGGGCTCGGGCATTAAGTTCGACGATTTCGGCACCCACACCCTGAAAGGCATTCCCGAACAGTGGCAGGTATATCGCGCCATCAGCTGAATCAGCTCCGGCTCTGATGTCGGCTCCGGGTCTTGGCTGTGTAAAAACGCGGCGGCGTCCAAGCGCGTTAGAACAAACGTTCCTCTAAATCACCATTAAGCGCGCAAAAATTCGCAAGCGAGTCTAATTTCAATAGGCCTGAGAAAAATCGTTCTTGTCCCTTTTCAATTTTCTGCGTTTTTATACAGCCTAGGTCAGCTGCCAAAACGACAGTCCATATTGTTGCGATGCACATCGCGCCGGTTCGCAGATCACACAGCCGCCAACCACTGACGTGCTCGAGAAAATCGTCAGGCAGGAATCGTCGCTGCGGCCTCGCCCCGCTCGCGCATCGCATAGCCGCGTCCCCAGATCGTCTCAATGTAATCCTTGCCGCCGGACGCGTTGGCAAGCTTTTTCCGCAGCTTGCAGATAAAGACGTCGATGATCTTCATCTCCGGCTCATCCATGCCGCCATAGAGGTGACTCAAGAACATTTCTTTGGTGAGCGTCATGCCCTTGCGCAACGCCAGCAGTTCCATCATCTGGTATTCCTTAGTGGTCAAATGCACGCGCGTGCCGCCGATCTCGACCATCTTGGAATCAAGATTGACACATAGATCGTCGGTGTTGATGACTGACTGCGCGTGTCCCTTGGATCGGCGTACGATGGCGTGGATGCGTGCGACCAGTTCGTCCTTGTGAAACGGCTTCGTCAAATAGTCATCGGCGCCGTAGCCGAGACCTTCGATCTTGTCTTCGATGGCGGCGAGAGCGGAGAGGATCAGGATCGGCGTCCTCACCTTCGAGACGCGCAGGCTTCGCAGTACTTCGAAGCCCGACATGTCCGGAAAATTCAGGTCGAGCAAGATGATGTCGTAGTCGTAAATCTTGCCGAGATCGATTCCTTCCTCGCCAAGATCGGTCGTGTAGACGTTGAAGCTCTCGGATTTGAGCATTAACTCAATCGATTGCGCTGTGGCGCTATCGTCTTCGATCAGCAATACGCGCATGCGAGCAGCCGTCCCCACAGCTTTTAGGCTGGAACATTAGCTCCGGGCACGGTTAATAAAGCTTCAATCTCCCGTGCAAAGCAGGAGGTTACCACCTCGACCACCAATGTGCGGGCAACCGGGCCGGATGCGAAACGCGGGTTGAACTCGCAGCATGACCTCCGCGAATTTGCGGCGGTGCATGAGACAGGTTATGGGCCCATTTCCATCCGGGACGCTTGCGCTCCCCAACTGAGACATGAGCGACTTAAGGATTCTGCCGCGATTAAAATTAATCACTTGGATCATGGCCACGATCAGGCCCAAAGTTGACCAAACGACCCAGCGATTACGCCGTTGCGGATCATTACGCTGAGGCCGCCCAGCGAATACTGCGGAGCCAAAGTCCGTAAATATGTCAACATGCCCGACGTTCCAGGCGCCGGAAACGGACGAGAGCGGCTTCCACCCCTCAACAAGGCTTCCTTCAGCCCACGCGTATTTACGCGCTTTTAAGGTTAATAAGGCAAAAACTCCGACTGCCGATCGGTTTCAGTCGGGAAAAAACGAGACGTGCCCCGCGAGTGGGGCCTGTAACCAGAAGGGTAAAGTACCATGTCTGATATCACTTTGACTTCGGGCATTCGGCAGAACCTGCTGTCTCTACAGCAGACGGCTACCGATTTGACCACGACGCAGGAAGCGCTTGCCACCGGTAAGGCTGTTAACTCAGCTGCCGCCAATCCGAGCGCCTATTTCACCTCGCAGAACCTGACCAACACCGCCAACTCGCTCAGCACCTTGCTCGATCAGATCGGTCAGGGCCAACAGACGATCGATGCGGCGACAAACGGTCTGACCGGCATCACCAGCCTGCTGCAACAGGCGCTGTCGACGGTGCAGCAGGCCCAGCAGGCCAGCCAGACCGCCGGTTCCACCACTGGCACGGTCAGCATCGCCTCGAGCGGCAGCTTGCTGCCCGCTTCGGCCAGCACGCTGACGATCGCCGTCGGCGCCACCACCTACAGCGTTTCGATCGCCGCCAGCTCGACCCTGAGCCAGATCGAAGCCGACATCAACGGCACGACTGGCCTCGGCAGCACCGGCGCCGTTACCGCGAGTGACAACGGTTCGGGCGATATCGTTCTCAGCGCCAACTCCGGCTCCACCAGCTTCACGTTGGGGGGCAACGGGCAGACAGCCCTTGGCCTAAGCGCAACTGCGGTGTACGGCACAAGCTCTACGCGTGCCACACTGCAGAACAACTACAACGGCCTGCTGACGCAAATTGGCGAACTCGCAGGGGACTCGGGCTACAACGGCGTCAACTTGCTTAACGGTAACAGCCTGACGATCGACTTCAACCCGACCGGCACCAGCTCACTGACCATCCAGGGCGTCACCTACAATGCCGCGGGTCTCGGTCTTTCGACTGTCAGCGGTTCCGGCGCCGGATCCTTCCAAGACAACTCGGCCACCGGCCTCAGCGCCCTCGTGACCGACCTCAACAGCGCGATCACCTCGGTGCAGACGCAAACGGAAACGTTTGGCACCAACTCGGGCGTCATCGGCACCCGGCAGACGTTCGAAACCGCGATGATCAACACGCTGCAGACCGGCGCCAGCAACCTTGTTGTCGCCGATCAGAACCAGGAAAGCGCCGACTTGCTCACCGAGCAGACCCAGCAGCAGCTGGAAATCTCGGCGCTGTCCATCGCCAATCAGGCCAATCAGTCGGTGCTTAAGCTGTTCAGCTAAACCCTTCCTGAGCAGGCTTTGGCAAAATGCGGCGGGGCGGAAACGCCTCGCCGCTTTCGTTCGCGCAATGGCGAGAGTTGAGAGACTTCTTATGCCGCCTAATGGCCCAAATCTGCCAGTGTCGCCTTTGTTCGCCGAAGCGAGTGCGTCCCAAAGAGCTTTGGGTCAAGCCCAATGCTGGCGATCCATCCCGCAAGTAGCCGCGCGTATTGCCGTGTCGTCATGCAATGGCCGAAGCCGCGCCGGCCCGTGAATAGAAATTCACGCGGCTTCTTACCTGCCGCCTTCAAGCCGTCGTCGATAGCTTGGCGTGTTTGATCCGTCAGCTCGAACTTGACGGGCCGCCCCGTCTTCTTCTGCCGCACCGTTCGATAACCGTTTGGGGCAACGTCCTCGACCCTTACAGCTACAACGTCGCAGCCGCGAAGCTTGCTATCAATGGCCAAATTAAACAGGGCCAGATCACGCATCTCGAGGCACACCCGGAATGTCGACTCTTGGCCCGAAGTGTTACTTGCTGCGCCGCGCCCGAATGTCGGATTCTGGGGCAAGAGCAGAAGTCACCTACGCCCGAACGTCGATAACAATCTGCTCGGAGCGCGGCTGACTAATCCGTGCCTTTCTCAGCGTTTTTCTCCTGACTGATGAGATTAACATACGCCAAAACCCGGCTCCGGCTGATCGTGAAACGGGGCAGTAAAAGCGGCATGACGCGCCGAGCGAAATATTCATGAACTTCGTCCGCGCGGCGCTCGCTGTCTAGCGCGTCTGCGAGGACGTTGAAGGCAAGGCGGGCATGCCGCGATGAGCGCTCCGTCAAATGCTTTCGATAATCGAAGCGGTTTTGAAGGGGACGCTTGGTCCAATTACCTTCGCGGACCGTTACTGCACCATCGCGCTGACCCGAATAAAACCGCTTGGACGTGAATGCCAATTCCCGCGTCAGCGAACCTACCGCCCAGGCAGCGGCCGACGGGCGCCCGGCGGTTCCGCCTCTTGCAACGCGTTTCGGGACTCTGGCAGAGCAGATTAGGCGATGTCAGTTCGTGGCCCGAAGCGTCATTTAATACGACGCTGAGGAACAAGCCGACATTACGCGGACAGTGTCGATCGGGCGTTGTTGACCCAACTGCGACATTGGGTACATGGCAGCGCAGTGCGACGAGTTCGCTCTGACGCGCCTCAGCACTACGCCCGAGGCGGCGGCGGAGCTGGCGTGAGGCCATGGCGGCGCATGATTTCCGCCATCTTTACCCGGTCCGGCGGACCGCCGGCCGCAGCGTTGATCACCTCGGCCGACTCACGGAAATACTGCGGACCTATCGCAGCCGGCGTGATCACGCACAGCGCCTTAGCTTCCTGGGTTCCGTGGTTATCAAACCGGTGAACGGCGCCGCGCCGAATACATAGCGCCTGCCCGGGCCCGATCTCGATTGGCTTGGCGTCGACGGTCCAGGTCAACACTCCGTCGATGCCGTAGATGGTCTCTTCGTAGTGGTCGTGGCTATGCGCCGGAGCCGCCAAACGCGCAGCGCCCGGGACAATGAGCTCAAAAGCCGCGACGCTGTCGTTCGAGTTTTCGGCAGTGATCAAGAAGCGGACCGCGAGTGGCCCGAGACGGATGGTCTCATTGGAAGGATTGACGCGGACGTTGATTGCTCGCTGTAGCATTGCGCGCTCTCCTGTGGTAAATAGACTTTACTATCAGAGTAAACGCAATTTACCGAAAGTGTCAATGCCTTCATCGCCAAAAAAGTCACCGATCAAAACTGAGGATATACTCATTGGCGCCCTACTACGCGTTCCGGCTCAGGCGATCCACCGCCGCCTCGTTAACGAGCTTAATGCCGCCGGTTTTGACGGACTAAGCATTCCGCATTTGGCGGTACTGCAGTTTCCGGGGCCGGATGGGGTTCGCCCAGGCACGCTCGCCGAGCGCGCCGGCATGAGCAAGCAGGCCATGAACCAGCTACTCCGGAGCCTCGAAAGTCTTGGTTATATCGTTCGGTCTGACGTACCGAATGAGGGCAGCGCACGCATTGTCCGCTTCACCAAGCGCGGAAGTGCCGTAAACGCGAAAATGGTCGATGTACTCCGCGACATCGAACGCGAGTGGAGCGCCGAGCTTGGGCCCAAGCGCTTCACTCACCTTAAAGAGCTGCTAGCCATCGTTTGGGAAAGCCCGCTAATTCGCTAACCGACGCTACTCTTGTTGACTGTCGCTTGGCCCCCTTTAGCGACCAAATAGAGGCTGTCGTCCGCGCCGGGAGTTTCCGGGCTGAGAAGTTCAAACCGGCCGTCGCTACCGGCTCGTCCTTCGCCGGCATCAGTCGCACCCGATGACCAAGCTGCACGCGCCCAATAATGCGCCGAGGCGCAGGCTTCCATGCCGAGAAGGCAAGGTGGCAGCGCCTTGAAAAACACCAGGACCTGGCTGCGTCGAAGTTGCTTCCGAACGACGATTTCTCGACCGCGTCGATCCCGTGAACCTGGAACACGTTCTTGGCGATATCCAATCCGATCGTTGTAACTTGCATCTGGAAGGCTCCCTGATGTGATTTGTTGACAACGATCACCCTAGGGGAAGTCGTTGTCGGGAGCGGGCGCAGTCCGCCACATCAATCACGTCCTTGTGGCACTGCAGCAATCACGTCGCCGCCGCTGCGTAGCCGCCAATTTAATGTGTGCCGGTCCGAAGAATTTCAGGGCGTGGTGCAGCTCGTGCCTTCAACTCGGCCAAGGTACCCATGAACGCGGCGAATTCGTTGGCCGGCACCGGTCTGCTGATCAGATACCCCTGAACCTGGTCGCAACGGTGCGCGCGCAGCAACGCCTCTTGTTCGGCGGTCTCCACGCCCTCGGCGACGATGGTGAGATCAAGCGCGCGACCGAGCGCGATAATAGCGTCGGCGATCGCCTTGTCCTCGCTATTGCTGGTAATCTCGCGCACGAACGAGCGGTCGATCTTGAGAACGTCGATCGGAAATTTCTTCAATAGCGACATCGATGAATAACCGGTGCCGAAATCGTCGATGGCGAGCATCACGCCGAGGCCCTTGATGGCCTTGAGCACGCGCATGGCTCGCTCAACGTTCTGCATCACCATACTCTCGGTGATTTCCAGCTCAAGGAGTTCTGGCGCCATGCCCGAGTTGCCCAGGGCGGCATCTATGTCCCCGAGCAGGCCTGGGTCGGCGAACTGCCGAGGCGACAGGTTCACCGCGACGCGCAACGCCGGCAGACCCTGGCGCTGCCAAGCCGCATTTTGCACGCAGGCTGTCTCGATGACCCATTTGCCGATCGGCACGATCAGGCCGGTCTCCTCGGCGAGCGGAATGAAGCGGGCGGGCGGCAACAGGCCGAGATCGGGATGTTGCCAGCGCAGCAAGGCTTCGACGCCCGAGATGCCGCCGTGCCGGAGGTCCTGCTTGGGCTGATAGTGCAGCAACAGCTCGTTTCGCTCAAGGGCGCCTCGCAAGCTGGCCTCAAGCGTCAACCGTTCGATCGATTGGGTCGTGATATCCTGGAAATGGAAGCGGAAGCCATTGCGACCATCTTGCTTGGCAACATACATCGCGGCATCGGCATTCTTTATCAGCGATTCTTCATCCAGCGCGTCAGTTGGAAACATCGAAATGCCAATACTCGCGGTGATCCTGCACTCGTGGCCGTGAATGATCACCGGTTTGACGACGGCGGCAAGGATTTTTCGCGCCACCGTGACAGCTGGCGCCACATCTGACACCTCACGCAGCAGGATGAGGAACTCGTCACCGCCAATACGGGCGATCCCGTCGCTCTCGCGTACGCACTCCTTCAGCCGTTTGGCGGTCTCAAGAAGCAAGACATCTCCCGCTGCGTGGCCGAGTGTATCGTTGATGTTTTTGAAGCGGTCGAGGTCCATAAACATGACGGCGAATAGATGACCATAACGATGTCCCGCCTTGATTGCGTCGTTCACGGCCTGAGCAAACAGCCAGCGGTTGGGCAACCCGGTGAGATCGTCGTGCGTCGCCAGGAAGCGGGCGCGTTCCTCGGCCTTCTCGCGGTCCGTCACATCCTCAAAGATGACCACCGCGCCACCGCCCGTCACCGGCTGATGGGACAGCGCAATAATCCGGCCATCTGGCAACACGCGCCGAGAATGCGTTACGACGGCGCTGTCCAGTCGAGCCTCATTCTCGGCAACGATGTCGTCGACCGACCGATAGGGATAATTGCCGCGGGTGGCGCTCAGCTCGATTAACTTCCTGATCGTGATGCCTGGCGACAGCACCTCCGGCGGGATGTTGAAGATTTCGCAGAAACGCCTGTTCCAAACCAGCAGCCGGCGCTGTGAATCAAACATGCAAAGGCCGTGGGACATGTTGGCAAGCGCGGTGTCGAAGCGGAAATTTTGTTCCGCGAGTTCCTGGGTAGCGAGCAGGAGGCGAAATCGATTTGCGCCCAAAAATCGCGCGAGTTCGATGGTTGCGACATAGTATAAGAAAACGATTCCCGACAACGTTATATAGATCAGCCCGCCGCGAAGCGCGCTAGCGAGGACGATCGGCAGCAAAATGAGGGAAACTTGCCCTATTGCGATCCACGGTCGGCTGGAGCTGCGTGCGGTGGTTCCGGCCGTGAATCCGACTGCGTAGAAACCAACCAGCAATTGGCAGGGTAGGTCGTCGGTGAACGCGAAACTGAAGAAGCAGATGCTTCCGATGCATGCCCCATAGGTCAAAGCGCCGACTGCGTACCATCGTTCCCATCTGTCCAGTGCGGCCTTCTCATGGACGATGGACGACCTACGCCTGCGGTACGTGATCAAAAGGAGAGCGCGGGCGAGAGCGATGAATGCGGTCGCGATGGACAGAAAATATAACCAGGGGCTGTCAGCGCGTGCAGCCGCGATACTGCATATCAGCACACCGGTGGTAGCGCCGATCGCGAACGACTTCAGCGCCGAATAGAGATCATCGACCAGTTTGACGAAGATTTCGGTCGGGACTATCTCGACCGACCTTCGCTTGGCCAATGACCGCAGAAGTTCAAATAGAGCCATCCCCGCGGCCTCGCCCCCGGCAAGGGAGTTTTTTGATGCCTTTAACACTCATGTTCCTAACCCAGGAAAATTTGACACCGCATTCACGGCTCCCAACACGGTCGAGGTAACTGCTGAAATCGTAAACGAATCCTTTCACCCGATTAATGCGATCAAGCTTACGAAAGCACGTCGCCTTCACAGGCCAACAAACTCTCTGACAACCACCGTTTTGATGCTGTGGACGGGTGCGCGGGAGACCGGCGGAAGGTAGACGGTACAGAGTCCGTCACGGTGAAAACGTAGCAAGCTAGACCGGCCCCTAATCATGCGCGTGTAGTCGTGAGGCTGCAAGCGAAGCGTTGATAGGGGAGTGCATTGCAACAAAATGACGCCACTTATGTCTCTTCTCTCAGGGTCATGAGCGTCATTTCGAGCGCGCGTCGGCGACTTCCGCTTTGCCCCCTTAGAGCCGACATTCGCTTGCACTGCACCAAGTGACAAAGGGGCCACTCGCGGACTTTCGCGTTGGTTTAGAATGGAAGAGGCCGCCGATAGAGCGGCCTACCTAAAGCTAACTGCGATATGGCGAAGCATGTCAGCAAGTGAGTTGCTGTACAGGCCAGCGTTATAGTGTTGATCGAGCCAAAACGCGATTGCCAGACCGATGACCAGTACAAGGATGACGCGCATCTCAAAGCGCTCCCTCGTGGCGCTCGCCGTCGTCATCCTTTGACGGATCGTCAGCGATGCGCCCTGAACCTTCAAGGTCGCCCATCAGACATAAGCGAGTCACCGGGCCGCCCGATAGTACAAATTAGGACTGGGAAATTCGGTCGCCTCCAGCCGTACTGGCGCTTGTGGCTGCGACGGCCTTTTGGGTGAGCATCAGCATGCTCGCCTGGTTATGGCAGCGCAGGCTTTGAACATGACCGACGTGCTACTACGCAAGGTCCGTTCAGGGTCATTCGCCACCGATGCAATTGATCCTACTACCGGCTCATGTCCGCTTTCGCTCCGAAAGCGATCAAATTAGTGTGTTGTCCCGAAATGGCGCGATGGGCCATGTCGTGCCCACCGCACGCCGCTTCCCGCCACCGTGGACGTTCGATGAGCATAACAACGCCTGCTTCATCGTGGGCGACCACAAGGGGCAGGCGCTCGCCTACGTCTACTTCGAGGAAGAGCCGGGGCGACAAACAGCGGCGAAGCTGCTGAGCAAGGACGAGGCGTGGCGCATCGCCGCCAACATCGCCAGGCTGCCGGAGTTGCTGCGGCGCTCGTAGAAGCTCGATGGACGAAAGTCGGTCAATGTCCGTCGCGAAGCATTATTTCGATTTGTGATTTTCTTCGTCTGTCTTGAGCTTGGTTTCTGCAGCCAGAAGCAATTTCTCAAGCACTTGCCGATGGCCGAGATCGCTGGTGATTTCGAGCATAGCCCGGAAATGCGCAATGTTCTGTCGTCCAACAAAACGCTCCATATCCATATGGGCCTCCGCTGGTCGCTGGGCAGCCGCACCCCCGCTCGTAGCTTTGCGCTAGATCAATGCACCCTTATGCGCCTTCAACGACTAGTTTCCAATGGAAAAGGTTTGGCAGCCAATCGCGACCGCTCCAGCGAACGTCGAATTGGAGCTAAGTATCTACGATCAAGGCGAATATCACGCGTTGGCATTTCCATGTCGGCGCGATGGCTCTAGCTGGCGCGCCGTGCGGGCTGGTCGTTACGTAGAGTTGGAGCCGACCCATTGGCGGCGGTGGCGTGGCGAGTAGGATTTGCAAGTTATGTGCCGATATCGAGTGAGCTTTTTCAAAACTCTGCTCAGCATCGACGGTCATTCACACAAGTGCCTTCAGCAGAGCATTGTGATCCGTAACGCAAGGAGTGTTGAACGTGCCGTCGAGGCTGCAAAGCGTCTGTATGCGCGCCAGTGTCATGTGGCTGATTGGTGGCTGTACGCGGACGGCTTCGAATTGGAGATCGTCTCCGCAACAGGACTTACTGAATTCTTACCAAGACGAAGCGCGGCGGATCGCCGTCAACGTGGCGAAGTTGCCGGAGTTGCTGAGCAAACCGTAGTGGAATGTCCGCTCTCGGGATAAGTGGACATCGAGCGGACATCGCAAATCGGTCGCTCGTGACCCATTTGAGACATTGACCCGAGTAGGCAAATACACCGCCACTCGACAGGCTGGGCAATAGCGAAATTTAGCGGCACAGTCACTCCTTATGTGGCGAAGCCAGCTATCGTGACGCGATGAACGATAAGGAAAAAGTGGCGCTTAGATCGATAGCCGCGTCAGCGGGATTGACGACGGCGAAGGCTGTGGTCGGCCTCCTCACCGGGTCGCTCGCCATCCTGTCCGAAGCCGGTCATTCGCTGCTCGATCTCGCTGCCACCGTGCTCACCTACGTTGCGGTGCGCATTTCCGGCAAGCCGGCCGACGCCGAACATCAGTATGGCCACGGCAAGGTCGAGAGCGTAACCGCGTTGATTGAGACCGGCTTTTTGTTCGTTCTCGCCGCCGCCGTCGTTTACGAGGCCGCGCAACGGCTCGTGGGCGAACGTGAATACGCGGTTGAAGCGACCACCGCCGCTTTCGTCATCATCGCCATATCGGTCGTTATCGATTTTTTTCGCGCACGCACGCTGGACCGCGTGGCGAAAGCGACGTCGAGCCAGGCACTGGAAGCGGACGCCCTGCATTTTCGCACCGACATGCTGTCGTCGATCGCCGTGCTGGTCGGGCTCGCGGGCGTCGCGCTCGGCTTCCCCTTTGCCGATGCCGTCGCAGCTTTGGTCGTCGCACTATTCATCGGCATTGCCGGCTGGCGACTTGGACGGCGCACCATCGATACGCTGACGGACACCGCTCCAGCTGGCGTCAGCGAGCGCATCGCGGCGATCGCACGGCGCGTGCCAGGTATCGTCGCCGTCGAGCGCGTGCGGGCGCGACCCGCAGGCGCTGTACTGTTTGTCGATCTTGGCGTCGGCGTGAGCCGCGCCCTGCCGCTCGATCGCGTCACCGCCATCAAGGAGCGGTTGACCCGCGCCGTGCGAACCGAATTGCCTGAGGCCGAGATAACCATCACCACCGAGCCACGTGCTCTCGACGACGAAACCGTACGAGAACGTGTGGCGCTGATCGCCCGCAACAGTGGTCTGGCGGTTCACCACGTCGCAGTTCAGGCACTTGCCGACCGTTTATCGGTTTCGGCCGATCTAGAGGTTGACGGCACGCTGCCGCTTTCCTCGGCGCACGAGACCGCGAGCCGGCTGGAAGAAGCCATCCGCGAGGAACTCGGGCCGGACGTCGAGGTCGAAACCCACATCGAGCCGCTGCCGGCCGCAGTGCTTGCCGGTCACGACGCGGCGAGCGCGCGCGTCGCTGAAATCCGTGAAGCACTGGCCGCGCTCGCCGCCGGATCTGCGAGTCTCGATGAGGTGCATGACGTACGCGTGCGCGAGACCGCGGAGGGTGAGATCGTCAACTTTCATTGCCGCGTTGACCAGGATTTATCGGTCAGCGCGGTGCACGATCTGGTCGACAGCATTGAGCGCGGACTGCGGCGTCAGTTTCCCGGCATCGCTCGCGTCATCGGCCATGCCGAGCCCCGGCGCTAAATGAAGGAAAGCTGAACGGCCGCGCACGAAGAAAAGAAATTTCAATCCGGCCGGTTGAACATCTCTGGCGCTTTTCATCGGCGCGCAAAACTTCTACACAACCCGGTTATGCGCACCGAAGAGCCGCAGACTTTCCGTCTGAAGGATTACCGCCCACCCGATTGGCTGATCGACACCGTCGACCTCGACGTCTCGCTCGACGCGACTGCGACGATTGTTCGCGCCAAGCTTAAGCTTAAGCCGAACAGCGCCGGGCGGCCGGCCCCGCTTATTCTTGATGGCGACGACCTCAAGCTGCGTTCGCTCACACTCGACGGCAACCCCCTGCAGGACACAAGTTTCGTCGCGACGCCCGATGGGTTGACCATTGCGCAGCCGCCAAATCGGCCGTTCGAGCTTGCCATCGAAACGGTGATCGATCCGTCCGCCAACACCCAACTCATGGGTCTCTATCGCGCCGGTTCCACCTACTGCACGCAATGCGAGGCGGAGGGGTTCCGCCGCATCACCTACTTCCTCGATCGGCCGGACGTCATGGCGGTCTACACCACGCGCGTCGAGGCCGACAAAACCGATGCGCCCGTATTGCTCGCCAACGGCAACCTGATCGCGCAAGGCGATGTGCCGGGCGGCAACCGGCATTTCGCCGTTTGGCACGATCCGTTCAAGAAGCCTTGTTATTTGTTTGCGCTGGTCGGCGGCAACCTCGCGTGCGTGTCCGACTCTTTCACCACCATGTCCCGCCGTAACGTCGCGCTGCATATTTACGTGGAGCCGGGCAAGGAGGACCGTTGCTTCTACGCCATCGACAGTCTCAAGCGCGCCATGCGCTGGGACGAAGTGGCGTTCGGCCGCGAATACGATCTCGATATTTTCATGATCGTCGCCGTCTCGGCCTTCAACATGGGCGCGATGGAAAATAAGGGCCTCAACGTCTTCAACGACAAATACGTGTTGGCGTCGCCCGCGACCGCGACCGACAACGACTACGCGCATATCGAGGCGGTGATCGCACACGAATATTTTCACAACTGGACCGGCGACCGCATCACCTGCCGCGACTGGTTTCAACTTTGCCTAAAGGAAGGCCTCACCGTCTTCCGCGACGAGGAATTTTCCGCTGATCAGCGTTCACGCGCGGTCGAGCGAATCGGCGACGTTCGCGCGCTCCGCTCGCACCAGTTCGTCGAAGATGCCGGGCCGCTCGCGCATCCGGTGCGACCGGCGACCTATCACGAGATCAATAACTTCTACACCACCACGGTCTACGACAAGGGCGGCGAAGTGGTGCGCATGATCAAGGTCCTGCTCGGTGACGAGCTGTTCCGCAAGGGAATGGACCTTTACTTCACGCGCCACGACGGCGAAGCGGCGACCGTCGAGCAATTCGTGCGGTGCTTCGCCGACGTAAGCGGGCGTGATTTCTTGCAATTCATGCTGTGGTACACCCAGGCGGGCACGCCCGAGATCCTTGTAGCACCGCATTATGATGCGAGCGCGAAGACCTTTCGGCTCGATGTGAAGCAGTCTGTGCCGCCGACGCCCGGCCAGCCTGAGAAAGCGCCAATGCTGATCCCGCTCGCGCTGGGGCTTGTCGGCCAAAATGGAATTGATTTGCCGCTTACGCTTGACGGTAAGCCGCTGGCGCGCGGCGTCATCGAACTGAGCAAGCCAAGCCAAAGCTTTGTCTTTACCGAGGTGGCCGAGCGCCCGATTCCTTCGCTCAACCGGGGCTTTTCTGCGCCGGTCAGGCTCGCGTTGCCGATCGAAGCCCATGATTTGCGGTTTCTCGCCGCGCACGATTCCGATCCGTTTAATCGTTGGCAGGCCGTGCAGACGTTGGCGATGTCGCTCCTGACCGCGAACGTGGCGGCGCTGCGCAAGGGCGAGGCGATGCGCGAGGATGATGGTCTGGCGGGCGCGCTCCACGCCATTCTGGCCGATGCGGCACTTGAGCCGGCCTTCATTGCTCTAACGCTGACGCCGCCGAGCGAGGCCGATATTGCCCGCGAAATCGGCCGCGACATCGATCCCGAGGCGACCTTCGTTGCGCGCAAAAATTTGCGCGCCGCCATCGGCCAGAGCTTCGGCGCGACGCTCGCGGAAAGATACCGGCGGATGATCAGGCCGGGTCCCTATCGTCCGGACGCGGCAAGTGCCGGCCGGCGCGCACTCAAGAACGTCTGCCTCGATCTTATGGCGGCGACAGAGGACAACGAGGCGATCGCGCTTGCGTCCGCCCAATACGAAAATGCCGACAATATGACGGACCGTATGGCCGCGCTGGAAACGCTGGCCCTGCATGACCGGCGCGAGCGGGCGCAGGCACTCGAGGATTTCTACGCCCGTTACCAGGACGATCCGCTGATCATCGACAAATGGTTGGCCCTGCAGGCGGCGATACCGGAACCGGCCACGCTTGAGCGCGTGCGGGCGCTCACCGGGCATCCGGCGTTTTCCATGGCCAATCCCAATCGCGTGCGCGCACTGATCGGCTCGTTCGCCCAAGTCAATCATACCCAGTTCAACCGGGTCGACGGCGCCGGCTATGATTTCGTGGCCGATACCGTACTCGCGCTCGACCCGAAGAACCCGCAAGTCGCCGCGCGCCTGATGGGCGCGTTCCGCTCGTGGCGCGTGCTGGAGCCGCGGCGTCGCGAACGCGCTGAAGCGACTTTGCGCCGTGTGACGGCTGCACCGTCGCTATCGCGCGACGTGAGCGACATCGTCGCCCGCACGCTCGCCGCCGAAGGCTAAGCGCGCGAAACATTTATACCTATACTGCGGAGCTTGGCGGGAAAGCCGGATTGCGCTTCTCAAGATGGGCGGCGAGCCCTTCCGCCGATTCCGGGCCGGTGAAACCCATAAACTCCAACGCCAGCGAGGACGAAGATCGGCCCGGCCTGACGAAGCCAATTGTTGAGGGAAAATTTGGTCCAGCGGATGGCGCTTTGCGCGCCCTCCGCCAGCCGCGTCGCGACCTTAACGGCTTCGGTGTCGAGATCGGCATTCTCAACCGACAGACTGACAAGCCCGATCCGTTCGGCTTCGGCGCCGAGCAGTTGATCGCAGAGGAGGAGGTAATATTTGGCTTGAGCCATGCCGCAGAGCAGCGGCCAAATGATCGCCGCGTGATCGCCTGCCGCGACACCCAGCCGCGTGTGGCCGTCGATGATGCGGCATTCTTTGCTCGCGATCGAAATGTCAGCCAGGAGGCCGCACACGAGCCCCGCCCCCAACCGCAACCCCGCGCATCGCGCTCACGATCGGCTTCGAGCAATTGATGATGTTGTAGACGATGTCGCTTCCTTCCCGCCAGACGCGCGCGCGATGGTCGAAATTGCGCATGATAACCTGAGTCATTCCGAAGTCGCCGCCGGCGGAAAACATCGTGCCGGCGCCAGTGATGATCGCGGCGTTGATCGCAAGATCGGCGTCGACGTCCCGCCAGACGCGCGCCAGCTCGGCATGGATGGCGCGATCCGCCGTATTGAATTTGCCATTATCCATCATGATGCGCAGCACTTTGGGATGCGGCGTGTCGAATTTCGCGAATAACCCGCATAACGCTCACTCATGATGCATCTCCCGCCGTGCCGCTTCCAAGCACGGCTAGACCGCAACGAAACCGTTTGGCTGTCAAGATGAAGCGGTCCCCCCGCCACGCGAGGCGCGAACGGCGACGCAGGGCGGCAAGGCAATTGAACGTGCCCCGGCAGCTTCGGACGATTTTGCGGTTCACAACACCAGCCGACGGCGCTCCCACCATCTTGTTGATTTGACTCATGCTTTGCCGAGGCTGCCGCAGGCGTCAAAATAGCACGGGTAGCGTTAAGAAAAATATTGACTCCGGACTCTCGACAAATCAGCGCGTATCAATTCTTATCGGATCGATTCGGAAAGAGATGCGGCAGTTTATTCTTCCGATCGAGGGTGCAAGGGACGTTCCGAAACGGAGGCAGGCATGGCGCGCGCCGAATTGGCGAGTGCGTCGCTACGATCAGATTCGATCCAGGGTTTGGCAAAATCGATTGCCAAGCCAGCCTACCGGCGCCTGTTGAGCGCGGAACCGCTTCTGCGGCGCGCCGTCCCGGTCCTCATCGTCGCCTTTTTGATCACTATCTGTGTCGGTGCGGCAGTTCAGGTGCTCGAACAACGCCGGCAGGTCATCCAGCAAGTGCAACTAGCGATCGAGGCTCTCGCCGAGCAACTCACGATCGAGCTCGATCGGGCCGGAAGGGAGACGAAAACAACTGCCGGCCGCGCATCGGCGACTCTTGAGCGGACGGTGCCGGGTTGGGCGACCGCAGGCAATCGATCGATCCTGGTCGCCGATTCCGACGGCATGATCGTCGCCAGCAACCCGGCCGATCCGAAAAAGATCGGCCGCCGGATTTTCGACGTGCTCGGCCTTTCGCAGGCGCTGACTGCCTATGGACGGGAGGGCGGGACCCTGGACATCACCCTGCCCGACGGAGACGCGGCGCTGGCGACGGTGCGTGCGCTGCGCAACCCGCTCGGCCTTGTTGCCGTCACCGAGCGCGCCAGCGACGCACTTGCGGGTTGGCGTTCCGCCACCGCGCTCACAATCACGCTATCGGCAACGACCGGCTTCGTCGTTCTCATCCTTGGCTTCGCTTTCCATTGGCAGGCCGCGCGCGCGCGCGAAGCGGATGTCATCCACGACACGGTACGCCGGCGCATCGACATGGCGCTCAATCGCGGCCGCTGCGGCCTCTGGGACTGGGATCTGGGGCGCGGCCGTGTGTTTTGGTCACGCTCCATGTTCGACATTCTCGGGCTCCCGGCCAAGGACGATTTGCTCAGTTTCGGCGAACTCGATGCTTTGGTACATCCGGATGACATTGATCTTTACGAACTCGCGCGCCAGCTTGCCGACGCCGAGCTTAACTCGATCGATCACGCTTTCCGCATGCGGCACGCCGACGGCCACTGGCTGTGGTTGCGGGTGCGCTGCGAGCTAACGCGTCAGCAAGCCGAGGCCGGCCCGCACCTCATCGGCATTGCGGTGGATGTTTCCGAGCAAAAACGCTTGATGGAGAAAACCAACGCGGCGGATTTACGCCTGCGCGACGCTATCGAGACCATTCCGGAAGCCTTCGTACTGTGGGACGCCGACAACCGGCTGGTCTTATGCAACTCGAACTTTCAGGATTTGCACCGGCTGCCTGACGCAGCCGTCATTACCGGAACGCCCTACGAGACCGTGGTCGCCGCCGGACGGAAACCGATCATCCGCACCACCATCGCAAACGACGACTGTCAGAAGCAGGGCGCGCGCACCTTCGAAGCACAGCTCAACGACGGACGCTGGCTGCACATTAGCGAACGCCGCACGAAGGATGGCGGGTACGTTTCCGTCGGAACGGATATTACGAAAATCAAGCAGCACGAGCAAAAGCTTATCGAAGGCGAAAGGCGTCGGATCGCCACCATCAATGATTTGCGACATTCGCAGCAGGCGCTTGAGCGCCAAACCGGCGCGCTAGCCGATCTCGCGGAAAAATACGCCGAGGAAAAAACCCGCGCCGAGGAAGCCAATCAGGCCAAATCGAAATTTCTCGCCAATATGAGCCATGAGCTACGGACTCCGCTCAACGCCATCATTGGCTTTTCCGAAATCATGGAATCCGCGATGTTCGGTCCGCTCGGGGCCGAAAAATACCTCGAATATTCACGCGACATTCGTGAAAGCGGCCAGTACCTGCTCGACGTCATCAATGACATTCTCGACATGTCGAAGATCGAAGCAGGCGGCATTCATCTCCACCCGGAAACGGTCGAGCTTGACCGCACCCTCGCGGACTGCTTGCGCGTTGTCGTGGGCCGCGCGAACGAAAAGCACCTGATGTTGAATTCCCAGGTCGACACCGGTATCACGCTCACCGCCGATCGCCGGGCGCTCAAGCAGATCGCGCTTAACCTCCTCTCGAACGCGGTTAAATTTACGCCCCACGACGGGGCGGTCGACGTGCGCGCGCGCGTGCGCGGCGGCCTGGTGACAATCGCCATCACCGACAACGGCATCGGCATCCCGAAGGACGCGTTGCGCAAATTGGGCCGACCATTCGAACAAGTTGAAAGTCAGCTGACCAAGCGGCATCAAGGCTCTGGCCTCGGGCTTGCCATCGCCAAATCGCTTGCCGAGCTGCACGGCGGCAAGATGCGCATTCGCTCGGCGCTTGGCAGCGGCACGACAGTCGTCGTGCGGCTACCCGTCGTGGCAAGGGCGCTCGCGCATGCCAATAATGCCGCCCCCCTCCTCCTCGCGAGCTGATCCGCGACTTGCCGCGACGCTACTGTGACTATAGATGTCGCTTTGCGTTGACGCTGGTTGGATAGTTCCGTCATGCCGCAGACAATCACAACCGGATTTCGCGCGCTGGTCGACGCCGCCGAGCGCGAGATCGAGACTTTATCGGTCGAACGGGCGATCGCGTTGCTTGGGCGCGATGACGTGAACTTTATCGATCTGCGCGATCCGCGTGAGCTTGAACGCGAGGGCCGCGTGCCCGGCGCCTTTCATTGCCCGCGCGGAATGCTCGAGTTCTGGATCGATCCGGAAAGCCCTTATCACAAACCGGTATTCGCCGAGGACAGGCGCTTCGTGTTTTTCTGCGCCGGCGGCTGGCGCTCGGCACTCGCCGCCCAAACGGCGCATCGGATGGGACTGCATCCGGTCGCCCACATCAGGGGCGGCTTCGGCGAATGGCGCAAAGCCGGCGGCCCGACCGAGGCGCCGGCGGCAAAGCCGAAATCGAGCTAGGGGGCCTTCCCCAAAATCCGCACAAAGCACTCGCGCACGAGCCGCTGCGTCTCGACCAGAGAAGCCTGGAGTGCGGCAAAGTCCGGCAAATCAGCCGCCCGCGCAAGCAGCGCGAGGACGCCGGTGCCTACGGTCTGCGGATCAAACGGGCCCGGCAGGCAGAGCCGCAGGATTTGCATAAGGTCATGGAGCAGCAGCACTGCCGGACGCAACACGGCCGCATCTTCCAGCTTGAGGACACCGGCCCGCGCCGCTTTCTCCAGCATCCGCGCGGTCGACGTATCGAGAAGGTCCGGCACCGCAGCGGCATGCACAAGTTGCAGATATTGGGCGATAAACTCGATATCGACGAGCCCACCGGCGGCAAATTTCAGATCCCAGCGATCGGCGTCACCCTTGTCCTTGGCGATCGCGCCCCGCATTTCGATCACATCGGCGGCGACCTTGCGCGCATCGCGTTTTTTTCGCAGCACTGTATGGATTGCCGTTTCGACGCGGGCTGCAAAAGCGGGCGACGCGGAGACCACGCGCGCGCGTGTCAGCGCCATATGCTCCCAGGTCCACGCCTCGCTGTCCTGATAGCTGACGAAACTGTCGACGTGCGTGGCCAACGGCCCGGAGCGGCCGGACGGCCGGAGCCGCATGTCGACCTGATAGAGCGCGCCATAATTGGTTTGCACCGTCAGCGCGCTGATCAAACGTTGCGTCAATCGCGCGAAATACTGTGCCCCGTAAAGCGAACGCTTGCCGTCGGAATTCGGATGCGCGGCATCGAAATCATACACGACGATGAGATCAAGGTCGGAGCTTGCCGTCATCTCCCGCGCGCCGAGCCGGCCAAGGGCAACGATGGCCGTCTGCTGCCCCCGAAGGCGGCCGTGGGCGGCGGCGAAATCGGCCTCCACGCGCATGTGTAACGCGCGGATCAGAACGTCCGCAAGACCGGCAAAAACTTCGCCCGCCTGCTCCGATAGCGACCCCGACAAAATGCGCGCCCCAATCAGGAACATATGCTCCTGGCCAAATAAGCGAATGGCGTCGAGCATATCTTCGTAACTGCGCGTACCGGCAAGCACGCGTGCTAACTCCGTTTCCAGCCGCCTTGCATCCGGCAATGCACCGAAGAAGTTTGGATCGATCAGCGGATCGATGACGTGCGGATGCTGCGCCAGAATATCGGCCAGCCTCGGGGCAGTGCCGAGAATCAGCGCGACAAAGCGAATAAGTTCGGGGTTCTGCCGCAGCAGCGACAGCAAGCGACCTCCGGCGCGCAGGCCGGCGAGAAAGTGGTCAAACGCCGCAAACGCCGCGTCGGGATTCTCAGCCTTGGAAAACTGGTCAATGACGACCGGAATGAGCTCGTTGAGATTTTTTCGCGCCTGTCCGCCACGTAGTGCCCGGTAAATTCCGGCTTGCCAACGCCGCACGGCGGCGGCGAGCTCGCGCGGCTGGCGAAACCCGACTTCTACCAGCCGATCCAGCGTTTCCCGCTCGCCGCTTTCTCCGTCGGTAAACGACAGGTTCTGTTGCCGCGCGAGCAATACCGACGCGCTTTCGAACAGGCGCACATAGTGCCTTTCGACCGCGCGCAAATGCTTGAGTAATTCAGCTTCGAACGCGTCGCGGCCGGCAAAGCCAAGAAAGCGGCCAAGTGCTTCAAAAGCGTCGCGTTCGGTGGGCAGCGTATGGGTCTGTTCGTCGGCCATCATTTGCAACCGGTGTTCGACATGGCGCAAAAACTCATATGCCGCCGCCAGTTCCTCGCATGCCGCCTGATCGATCCAACCGCCGGCCGCGAGTATCGCCAGCGTGGCGACAGTTTCCCGGCCGCGCAGACCGACGTGACGGCCACCGGCGATGAGCTGCTGCGTTTGCACGAAAAATTCGATCTCGCGGATCCCACCACGACCCAGCTTGATATTGTGGCCTTCTACCGCAATTTCGCCATGCCCCCGGTAGGCGTGGATTTGCTGCTTCATCGCGTGCACATCGGCAACCGCGGCGTAATCCAGATATTTCCGCCAGATAAACGGCGCGAGCGCGCCCAACAGCCTCTCGCCGGCGTCGAGATCGCCGGCGCTCGGCCGCGCCTTGATCAGCGCCGCGCGCTCCCAGGTCCGGCCCCGGCTTTCATAGTAATCCAGCGCCGCGTCGGTGGAGATGGCGATCTGCGTCGAGGAAGGGTCTGGGCGAAGCCGCAAATCGACGCGAAACACATAACCGTCCGCGGTACGTTCCTGTAAAAGCTTGACCAGATCGCGCGTGAGCCGGACATAGAATTGCCCCGGTTCGACTCCACCGGCGAGCTTGGCAGCGCTGGCGTCGAAAAACACCATGAGATCGATGTCACTGGAAAAATTGAGTTCGCCTGCGCCCATCTTGCCCATCGCCAGCACGATGTAGCCCGAGCCCGTTGTGGGATTTCCCAGGTCCGCTGGCATAAATCTCTTGCGCGCAGTGGCCTCGCCGAGAAGATGCCGGACGGACGCCTGAAGCGCCATTTCGGCGATTTCGGTAAGTGCAGCCGTCACCTGCGCGACCGACCACACGCCCCCGGTATCGGCCAACGCGATCAAGAGTGCCGCGTCGGCCTTGGCGCGCCGAAGGATTCGCATGACTCCAGCCGAACCGTGCGCCGATGCGGCTGCTTTCCTTGCAGCGCTCAAGATGCCTGCAAGCGACCGTTCCGGTTTGCCGGTAAGGAACTGAAGCGCGCGCGAAGGATCGTCCTGGATAAGACCCCAAAGGTACGGCGAGGCTTCCGCGATACCGCCGAGCAGTCCACCGAGTTTGCGGTGTTTAGCCACCAGCGCAGAGAGCGCACGGCCATCCGCGGTCCGCCTCAGACCTTTCAGCCATTCAGACAAATGTCGACGCCCAAGCGCCGTGCGGCGAGGTAGCGCGCCGGCAAGCCGCCGTATGATCGCTCCCTGCTCACCGGTCTGTTTGCGCCGCTTGGCGGGCGCGGGTCGCCGCATCACCGCGCTGCCGGCCCGGCGCGCGGCAGGGCGATGATGCCACGCAAGCCGGGATGATTGTCCTCGAGCTTGAGTTCTCCGCCGTGCAGCCGCGCGACGGCAGAAGCGAGACTCAAGCCTAATCCCGAACCCGGCTGCGAGCGGCTCTGTTCGAGCCGCACGAAGCGCTCAACCACCCGGCCACGGTCGGCTTCGGCAATGCCGGGACCGTGATCTTCCACGCTCAGCATGATGCGCTCGCCATCGCCGCCGGCTTTGATGACGATCTCGGCCGGCGCACCGTTGATCTTGCTCGCTTCAGGCCCGGCGTATTTGATGGCGTTGTCGATCAGATTGGCCAGTGCCTGGCTTACCAGTTCGCGGTTGCCGCATACCGTTGCCGCCAATGGTGCCTCGACCTTAAGGGCAAGCCCCTTCTGCTCCGCCAGTGGTTCATACAATTCACCGACATCGCGCGCAATTTCCGCGGCGTCGAATTCCGTCATATTGTCGCGCGCCTGTCCCGAACTCGGCGCGTGCGATCATCAACAGGGCGTCAAAGGTACGGATGAGTTCATCGGATTCGGCAATCGTCAGTTCCAGCGCCGCGCGATAATCGGCATCGCTCTTGGCGGTGCGCAGGGCCTGCTCACTGCGGTTGCGCAAACGGGTGAGGGGTGTCTTTAAGTCGTGCGCGATATTGTCGGAAACCTCCTTCAACCCACCCATCAACGCCTCGATGCGTTCCAGCATAGCGTTGACGTTTTCGGCGAGCCGGTCGAGCTCATCGCCGGTACCAGCGATCGGCAACCGGCCCGCCAGATCGCCGGCCATGATGGTGTGGGCGGTGTCGGTCATGGCATCGATCCGCTTGAGCACGCGGCGGCTGACGAAAAATCCGCCAGCGATACCCAGCACCACTACGAGCGCGAACGACCAGCGGCCGGCATTGGAGATGATACCGTAGATGCGTTCCCGTTCCTCAAGATCGCGGCCAACCAAGAGACGAAAACCGCCAGGCAACTCCACGACCAGCACCAAAGCGTGGTGCTCGGTGTCATCGGGTGCCTCGATGCGGCGATAAAGCGTTTCGACCCAGCCGGGATGGTCGAGCGCACCCGGCGCCAACGCCCCGACGTTGCCGGCGAGCGCCTCGCCGGTAGGGGTCGTCACCAGATAGAGGTTCGAACCCGGCCGCCGCGAGCGTAAGTCGATAAATAGCACCAGGCCGCGAATGCCGGCTTCGCTGTATTGCTCACGCAGCCGCGTAACTTCGGCGGTCACCGTGCGGGTAATCTGCTCGGTGATAAGCCGGCGTGTATTCAGAGCGAAGTAGCCGAGCAGCGAAACCGCGAACAGGACAAAAACCAAAAGATACACGAGCGTCAGTTGAAACGCGGTCGTGCGCAGCAGTTTTCCCAGCGCTGTCACGCGCGGACGCCTTCGCGCTGCCGGCACAGTTCGTCGTCGGAAAAATCATCTTCCCAAAATTCAAGCGGGGCGCGCGCGCGACCGTCGCGTTTCACCGCTTCGCCGCGCCGCAACTCGACCCGGCGGATTTTACCGGAAATCGTCTTCGGCAAATCCGCAAATTCCAACCGTCGTACCCGCTTGAACGGTGCAAGGACGGTGCGGCAATGGCGGAAAATCGAGAGCGCGGTCATCCGATCGGGTGCATGTCCGGATGCAAGAGCAACGTAGGCTTTTGGCACAGCAAGCCGCAGCGAATCCGGCGATGGCACCACGGCGGCCTCCGCCACCGCGGGATGTTCGATCAATACGCTCTCAAGTTCGAACGGGCTGATCCGGTAATCCGACGATTTGAAGACATCGTCGGCGCGGCCGACGTAGGTCAAGTAGCCTTCGTCATCGAGCGAGGCGACATCGCCGGTGCGATAGACCGTACCGCCGACCGCCACCACCCCGCCATCGTCTCCCTGATAACCCTGCATCAGCCCGGTCGGACGCGGCGCGAGCGTGAGGCAAATCTCCGCCTCCTTCTGCTCCGTTCCCTCGTGATCGAGAAGTGCAACGTGAAAGCCGGGCAGCGGCCGGCCCATTGAGCCTGCCTTGAGTATTTGTCCCGGCGTGTTGCCGGCCAGCGCCGTCGTTTCGGTCTGCCCGTAGCCGTCGCGGATCGTGAGCTTCCAGGCCGCCCGCACCTGCTCGATCACTTCAGGATTGAGCGGCTCACCGGCGCTGATCAGCTCCTTCAGCTGCACGCGCCAGGCGCCAAGGTCTTCCTGGATGAGCATGCGCCAGACGGTTGGCGGCGCGCAGAATGTGGTGACACCGCAGCGTACGATGGTGTCGAGCAGCCCGCGTGCGTTGAAGCGCTGCTGATTGGCGATGAACACAGTCGCCCCGGCATTCCACGGCGCAAAGAAACAGCTCCACGCGTGCTTGGCCCAGCCGGGCGAGGAAATGTTTAGATGCACGTCGCCGGGCCGCAGCCCAAGCCAATACATGGTCGAAAGATGCCCGACCGGGTAGCTTTGATGGCTGTGCAGCACGAGCTTCGGTGTCGCTGTCGTGCCGGATGTGAAATAAAGCAGGAACGGATCGTCCGCACGCGTCTGGCCGTCGGGGACGAACTCTGCCGGCGCTTCGTAGCTTTTCTCGTAAACGATCCAGCCCGGGACGCTCCCGCCGACGGCGATGCGGGTGTAATCGCCGGGCAATTCGGCGAATTTCGGCGCGACATCAGCCGCCGCAACGACGTGGCGAACGCGGCCGCGGGCGAAACGGTCCGCCAGGTCGTTGCGCGTCAGCAACATGGTCGCCGGCACAATTACCGCGCCAAGTTTCATGGCCGCCAGCATGCATTCCCATAACGCCGCGACGTTGCCGAGCATCAGCAGGATACAGTCGCCGCGGTACACGCCGAGGGCGCGGAGCGCGTTGGCGACCCGGTTGGACCGCTCGCTCAACTGCGCAAAAGTGAGTTTAAGGTCGGAACCGCCCTCATCAGTCAGCCAGAGAGCCATTTGCCCGTTGTCGCGGGCCATCACGTCGAAGTAATCGAGCGCCCAGTTAAAGCGATCGAGCTTCGGCCATTTGAAATCGCGGTAGGCGACCGCGTAGTCCTCGCGGTGACGGATGAGAAAATCTCGGGCCGCGAGGAAAGCGGTCGCGTTACCCGGCGTCATGGCAATCTCCCGGCGCGGCTGAAGCTTGCCTGTTGACAAGACGTCAGGCGCCCTCTCCTCTTTATTTGCCTGATTTTTGCAGAGGAAGCGCCTGGACGCCAATGAAAAACAAGAAAGGTTAGGGCCGGAGGTCGGACATGGACGAAGGAACAGCTATCCCGAATTGGCGATTGAAGGGCGACTGGTTCGACTTGTGCAGCTGCAACATCGGCTGCCCGTGCGTCTTCGGCGCCAACCCCAGCAGCGGAACATGCGAAGGGGTACTCACCTGGATTATCCGCGAGGGAAATTACGGCGACGTGCCGCTCGGAGGCCTAAACGCCATCATCATTAGCGTTTGGACCGGGAATGTGCTGGAGCGCAACCGGCATTTCGGCTTCCTGATCGACGACCGCGCGAACACGCGTCAGCGCGAAGCGCTCGAGCGTATTTTTACCGGCCAAGTCGGCGGCCACTTTGCCGCCTGGCGCGATCTAACGGAAGAGCAAATGGGCGTGCAGTTCGTGCCAATCAACGTCGCGTTCAGCGACGAGCAATGGAAAGTCGAAGTGCCCGGCATGATTGACGGCGAAGGCGGGCCTTATCGCAATTTGATGGTGCCTGACGGCAAAGTCTGCAAAATCTCCAACGCGCCGCGCCCGGAAGTCGGTCCAGGGGACATCACGGTCGGCCAGGCCAAAAAGAATCTTTTCAAGGGATACGGCATGAAATGGGATTGGTCGTCACACTCGGCCAAGCACATTCCTTTCGAGCACATCGGTCCGGGCAAATTTTCCTGGCGCGAGCCGTGGGATCGGCAAACACAGAGCTAGCGGTTTATTCATGCTTTCAGTGACCGAGCGGCTGATCCTTTACATGGCGCTGGCGTTAGCCAGCACCGCAGCATGGTCGGTCACCTGGCTGCAATCGTCGGATTTACCGGTATTGAGCCCTTTTCTGGCTCAGGTCTGGTGCGGCGGCGCGTGGAGCGCGAGCAGCGCCGCATCTTCGTTCGTGATGTGGGTCGCCATGATGGTGGCAATGATGTTGCCGGCGATAGCGCCGACAATTGACGCGTTCGCCACCGTCGCCCGCCGGCGCCATGCGCGGAGAGCACCATACGTACCTACTTTCATTTTCATTGCCGGATATTGCCTCGCGTGGTCAGCGTTTTCCGCCGCCGCGGTCGCGGTACAGTGGCAGTTCTATCGCGCGGCGCTTTTGACGCCGACAATGCAGAACGCGAGCCCGCTTCTTGCCGGTTTGGCATTGCTTATGGCGGGGCTTTATCAATTCACCCCGGTCAAGATCGCCTGCCTGCGCGGTTGCCGTTCGCCTTTATCCTTTATCATGATGGAATGGCGGGAGGGCCGCATCGGCGCTTTGCTGATGGGCCTGCGGCACGGCCTGATCTGCGTCGGTTGCTGCTGGGCGGTCATGTCGCTGATGTTCTGCGTCTCAGTGATGGATTTGCGCTGGGCAGCGGCGCTCGCGGTCTATGCCGCGGCCGAGAAATTATTGCCCGGCGGCGATACCGTTGTTGCCCCGGCGTTTGGTTCAGCAGCAATCTTGGGCGGAGCGGCGTTGATCGGCCTGACTTTACTGTGAGCCTGTGCGCGCAGGTGGCGGAAATAGGGTGAAATGATGGGACCGCTTGCGGGCTTTCGGATCGTCGAGTTTGCCGGCATCGGTCCGGGGCCTTTTGCCGCCACGCTGTTCGCCGATCTCGGCGCCGGTGTCATCCGCATCGATCGCCTGACGGCCAGCGGGCTCGGCATCGATGTTCCGGCCCGCTTTGCGTTGCTGGCGCGCTCGCGCCCATCCGTCGCGGTTGACTTAAAGCATCCGGATGGCATCGCCCTAGCCGGCGATCTCATGGCAAAAGCCGACGCCGTGATCGAAGGATTTCGTCCGGGCACGATGGAGCGGTTGGGGCTCGGCCCGGAAATAGCGCTCAAACGCAACCCGCGCCTCGTGTACGGCCGCATGACCGGATGGGGGCAAACCGGGCCGTTGGCGCAAGCCGCCGGTCACGACCTCAACTACATCGCACTGATCGGCGCGCTCGACGCTATCGGCCGCGCGGGCTCAAAGCCGACGCCGCCCCTCAACCTGGCGGCGGATTTCGGCGGCGGCGCGCTCTATCTCGCTTTCGGCATGGCCTGCGCCATGCTGGAAGCGCAGCGGTCCGGCATGGGTCAGGTCGTCGACGCGGCGATGGTCGATGGAGCCGCCTCGCTGATGACGATGTTCTATGGCCTCTACGCCGCCGGGCGGCACAGTCTCGAGCGAGGAACCAACTTGCTCGATTCCGGGTCGGCCATTTACGAGACCTATGAATGCTCCGATGGCCGTTTTATCTCGATCGCGCCGATCGAGCTGAAATTCCGCGAAGTGCTCTTCGATAAAATCGGCCTTCCCTACACCAAGAACGATGGACCGGAGGTGCGCAAGAAGCTTGAAAGGCTTTTCAAGAGCCGTAGCCGCGATGAGTGGTGCGCGCTACTGGAAGGAACCGACGCCTGTTTTGCGCCGGTTCTTTCCATGGCGGAAGCGCCGCAACATCCGCATAACGTCGCGCGCGACGCCTTCATCGAAATCGAAGGCGTCGTACAGCCTACGCCGGCGCCACGGTTCAGCCGCACGCCCTCTGCGCGCCCGACGCCGCCGCAGGCCCAAGGCGAAGGCACCCGCTCAGCACTGGCCGCCTGGGGAATTCCAAACGATCGGATTGAGGCTCTGCTTGCCTCCAAAGTGCTCGGAGAGGCGCAGCACGCGAAAACCGCAGCTCGCTAGAACGGCAGATTAGCGCGCATCCTCGCGGATCATGTAGCCGGCGCCGCGCACGGTATGCAGGAGCGGCTGCGCGAAACCCTTGTCGATCTTCGATCGCAAGCGTGACATGTGCACGTCGATTACATTGGTTTGCGGATCGAAGTGGTAGTCCCAGACGTTCTCCAGCAGCATGGTGCGGGTGACGACCTGCCCGGCGTGCCGCATCAAATACTCAAGCAGCCGGAATTCGCGCGGCTGCAATTGCAATTCCTGCCCGCCGCGGCTGACTTGATGCGATAGCCGGTTAAGCTCGAGATCGCCGACCCGATAGACGGTCTCTTCGCTGCGGCTTCCGCGCCTGCGAGCCAACACTTCGACGCGCGCGAGCAATTCAGAGAATGAGTACGGCTTGGCGAGGTAATCGTCGCCGCCAGACCGCAATCCCTTCACCCGGTCATCCACTTGTCCGAGCGCAGAGAGTATCAGGACCGGCGTTTCGACCGACTTGGCCCGCAGCGTGCCGATCACCGAGAGGCCGTCAAGCTTGGGCAGCATGCGGTCGATAACCAGCACGTCGTATTGTCCGTCCAGCGCCAGCGCCAGACCCTCTTCTCCGTCGGTCGCCCGGTCAGCGATGTGGCCGACCTCGCGGAACGCCTTGACCAGATATTCGGCAGCGTCGCGGTCGTCCTCAATGACAAGCAGGCGCATGGATGATCGCCGAACCGAAACCGCAGCGGGCGGACCCGGTTTGCTGGCTTCCTGACCAAAGATATCGTTTAACACGGTACACCCGCCAATCGGTTTGCGGAAAATAGTGAGGGGGCGGCGAGTTTTGGCCCGCCACCCCCTCGACCGACTCCACCCCGGCGGGGGCGACGGATGCCGGGAGGCAGAGTTGGTATCAGGTGGGGGACGGGCCTCGCGGCCCGCCCCCAGGGTACGGCCGCCAGCGGGGGCGACGGATGCCGGCGGTTCGCCCCATTACTTGATCAGGCGTTGCCGAGCGGCAGCGCGACAAAGCGCGTGCCATCACTCGACTTCACCCGAAACAACAAAGCGTGCTTCCCTTCTTTGCGGGCATCCGCAAGCTGCTTGCGAACGTCCGCAGGGTTGGTGACTGATTTGCCGCCGACGTCGAGAATGACGTCGCCGACCTGGAACCCGTGATCGGCGGCCACCCCGTTCGGATCGACCGCGGTAACGACGACGCCACTGCCTTCCGCACCGGCGACTTTGCTGCCGGGCGCGAGCGTCAGCCCGAGCTTCGGCATGTCGTCGGGAACCGCGTGCCGGTCTTCCTGAGCGGAAGCCTGGCGTTCGTTCGGCAACGTTCCGAGGGTGAGCGTGAGGGTCTTTTCCTGGCCTTGCCGAAACACGCCAAGCTTGACCGAGGTGCCGGGCGCCATGGTGCCGATCCGCCGCGCGAGTTCGCGCGCATCGGCAACCGGGTTTCCGTCAACCGTGAGGATGACGTCGCCGCTTTCAATTCCGGCTTTCGCCGCCGGGCTGTTCGGTTGCGGCTCGGAGACCAGTGCGCCGGCGGCCTTTTTCAAGCCGAGGCTTTCGGCGATGTCCGGCGTTACCGGCTGAATCTGTACACCGATCCACCCGCGCGTCACCCTGCCTTTCTCGCGCAGCTGCGTAATCACGTTTTTCACCGTATCGGCCGGGATGGCAAAAGCGATTCCCACCGATCCGCCGGACGGCGAGAAGATCGCGGTGTTAACGCCAATAACGTTGCCGTCCACGTCGAAGGTTGGACCGCCGGAATTGCCCTTGTTGACCGGCGCATCGATCTGGATGAAGTCGTCATAAGGTCCGGCGCCGATGTCGCGGCCGCGCGCCGAAACAATGCCGGCGGTCACTGTGCCGCCAAGGCCGAACGGATTGCCGACGGCGAGCACCCAATCGCCAACGCGCGGCGTCGCGTCAGCGAGCTTCACGTACGGAAAGTCCTTACCATCGACCTTGATCAAAGCGAGATCGGTGCGCGGGTCGGTGCCGATCACTTTGGCGGTGTAGGTCTTGCCGTCGTCGGTCGTGACCTGCACGTTTTCGGCGCTTTGCACAACGTGATTGTTGGTCACAGCGTAACCGTCGGCGGTGATGAAGAAGCCGGAACCCTGGCCGGTGATGACCTGGTGACCGCCGTCGCCCATGTTCGGCACGGGCATACCAAAACGCCGGAAGAAGCGCTCAAGGCCGGGAGGTGCATCCTGATCCTCACCTCCGCTTAAAGAGGAGTTGGCCGGGCGGTCGATCTTGACGCGAACCGAAATCACCGCGGGTTTGACCTTGGCGACAATGTCGGCAAAGCCGACCGGGTGCTGCGGAAGTTTCTGCGCTTCCTGCGAAAGATTCTGCGCATGCGCAGGACCCGCAAAGAACGCCGCGTAGGGTGCAAGATTAGGCGCGACGAAAAAGGCCGCCGCCCCGATACCGGCGATCGTTGTCGCCAGGAGCCCGAATCGCCGCGCCGAAAGAACGCAGCGTGAGAGTTGTCGATTACCGTCCATTACCGTCTCCAAACTCATTGGTCTGTTCTGCAACTGAGGTTGGCCCCGAGGCCCTCATTTGTCGTTGAATGTGGGACGACGTGCCTTACCGCGCTCTGTCGGCAGGATTAAAAGTTGGTAATGTCGCGGGGTTGCGCTGGGCGCATGCGGACACAATTCCGTCACGCAGAAGGCCACGAGGGGATTATCTCCCTTCGCGCAAAAGCTCCGATAGCCGGGATTCTTCTGCCGGGGTCAGGTTTTCGGCCTGCCGGATGGTCAGGGAAAATCGACGCCGCCGCGCGACTACGATCAGCATGCCGATGCCGAACAGACAGACCGTCGGCGGCAAGCTCCATAAAAAAGCTGTGTGCCAGGAAAGCCGCGGGCGCAGAAGCACGAATTCCCCATAACGCGCGACCAGGAAATTCAAGATTTGCGCGTCGCTATCCCCCGCTTTCAATCGCTCTCGCACGAGCACGCGCAAGTCATGCGCGAGCGGCGCGGCGGAATTGTCGATCGATTCATTCTGGCAGACCATGCACCGCAACTCCTTGGATAGCGCCCGCGCCCGCGCCTCCAGCGCCGGATCCGACAGCATTTCTCCCGGCTCCACAGCCCGCAGTGGTCCGGCCATCAACAACAGGACAAATCCCATGAACAAAAGTGCCCCAGAGGTGTGCAAGCGCCGCACGACACTCACTCCGCGGTTACCTGAAACGCCGCAACTTTTGCCGGGCGCGGCGCGCCGATCCGCAGCCGCCGATCGGATAGGGACAGCGCCCCGCCGATAAACATCATCACTGCGCCGAGCCAGATCATCAGCACCTGCGGTTTGAAATAAAGACGAACCGGCAAACTGCCGTCCGGAGTTCGGATCGCCAAGCGAGAGATAGATCTGGTTAAAGCGGCGCGTCATCAGTGCGGCTTCCGTCGTCGCCATGTTGCGGGCCGGAAATGTGCGCCGGCTAGGCTCCATCGCGCCGAGAAGTTCGCCGCCCGCCCGTCGTACGGTGAAGTGACCGATAAGGTCGCTGTAATTCGGGCCCGGGCGCACGAACGTACCGTCAAAGGTAAGCCGGAAGTGCGCAACATCGATAGTCCCACCGGGCTTGAGCGCCGCGATGCGCTCGGATCCCCATGCGGTGACCGCGACGATCCCCAAGAGCGTGACGCCGATGCCGAAATGGGCAAATGCCGTACCCCAAGCCGACCGCGGTAATCCGATCGCGCGCCGCACCACAGCACCGAGCGGTATGCGCAAGAACATGGTTCGCTCCGCAAGATCGATCAGCGCGCCGGTCATGATGAAGGTTGCCAGTCCGACGCCGAAAGGGGCCAGCACCGGCCCACCGTGCTGCAACGCGAAGCTCGCCGCGACCGCCACGGCGGCGAGCGCCGCGGCGGCGAGGAGACGCTGGGCCGCCGCAAGCAGGTCGCCGCGCTTCCAGCCGAGCAACGGCCCGAATGGCATGGCGATCAACAATGGCAGAAATAGCGGTCCGAAAGTCAGGTTGAAGAACGGCGGCCCCACCGAAATCTTGTCTCCGGTCAGGGCTTCGAGCGCCAACGGATATAGCGTGCCGACAAAGACGGTCGCGCAGGCGCTGGTCAGGAACAGATTATTGAAGACGAGCGCGCCTTCCCGCGAAATCGGCGCAAATAACCCGCCTTGCTTCAGCAACGGCGCGCGCCACGCATAAAGCGCCAGCGCGCCGCCGATGAAGAAAACAAGGATCGCCAGGATGAAAATACCGCGCCTTGGATCGTTGGCGAATGCGTGCACCGAGGTCAGCACGCCCGAGCGCACCAGGAAGGTACCGATCAAAGACAGCGAGAAGGCGAGGATCGCCAGCAGCAGCGTCCAAATTTTGAGCGCGCCGCGCTTTTCCATGACGACTGCGGAATGCAACAGCGCCGTGCCGGCAAGCCACGGCATCAGCGAAGCATTTTCCACCGGATCCCAAAACCAGAAGCCGCCCCAGCCCAGCTCGTAATAAGCCCAGTATGAGCCCCCCGCGATACCGAGCGTCAGGCACATCCACGCCCCGAGCATCCACGGACGCGCGAAACGCGCCCAGGCCGCGTCGATGCGGCCCTCAAGCAAGGCCGCGATTGCAAACGAAAAGACGATCGAAAAGCCGACATAGCCGAGGTAAAGCAGCGGCGGATGGAAAGCGAGCCCGGGGTCCTGCAGGACCGGATTGAGATCACGACCCTCGAACGGCGCATCGACAATCCGCAGGAATGGATTTGAAGTGGCAAGGATGAACAACTCAAAGGCGGCGGCAATCCAGGCCTGTACCGCGAGCGCGTTGGCTTTGAGCTTGATCGGTAAATTCACCCCAAGGATCGCGACCAGCGCGCCGAACAATGTGAGGATAGAAACCCACAGCATCATCGAGCCTTCGTGATTGCCCCAGACGCTGGTGAGCCGGTAAATCAGCGGCATCGTCGAATTCGAATTCTCGTAGACGTTCAGCACCGAGAAATCCGACGTGACGTAGCAGGCAGCGAGCGCGAGAAACGCCATGGCCACAAAGCTGAACTGTGCCACCGCCGTCGGGGCGGCCATATTCATCAATACGGAATCGTTGCTGCGCGCGCCGACAATCGGCATCACGCCCTGAATAAGCGCGAGCCCGAGCGCCAGCATCAGTGCGTAATGGCCGAGTTCAGCGATCACTTATTCGCTCCCCCAACCGGCACGGCCGCACGTTGGGCGTAATCGTCCTTCCAGTGGCCCGACTTCTTCAAAGCGTCGGCAACCTCTTTCGGCATGTACATCTCGTCGTGCTTTGCAAGAATGGTGTCGGCGTTGAACGAACCGGCACCATCAAGCGCGCCTTCGGCCACCACGCCCTGACCCTCGCGGAACAGGTCGGGCAGCACGCCTTGATACACGACGTTTATTTCATGACTGCCATCGGTGACTTCGAAGCGGACATTCATATGATCGCCGCGCGCCAGGCTGCCGGTCTTGATCAATCCGCCGAGCCGGATACGCGTACCCGGCGCGATGTGCTTCTCAGCCACGTCGCTGGGCGAATTAAAGAACACGATATTGTCGCGAAATGCGTTGAGCATGAGCGCGACCGCAATAGCCAGCACTCCGATGCTGCCGCCGATCAAAATCAGGCGCCTTTGCCTACGCGTCATGAACTTTGTTTTCCTGGCATGTGGGGTCCATCAACCTTCAATCCCGAGACCCTTGACCAAGTCGTCGATCCGCTTGATCTCGTCGGGATGATCGGCCAGCGCCCGGCGAGCGTCGGCGGCGGCGCTCCTTGCCTTGTCGCGATCGCCAAGCACGTTGTAGGCGCGCACGAGTTGCAGCCAACCCTCGACGTCGGCTCCATTGCCATGCAGCCGCGACGCAAGGCTGGCGACCATGCCGCGGATCATTTCCTTTCGTTGATCGTCACCCATCTTGGCGGCGGCGGCGACATCGTTCGCATTCGGTCCGGGTGCTACCGGCGCGCTGCTGGCGCGCGCCAACGCCGCGCGCACGAAGCCTGTCCAGGGCGAGTTCGGCGGCGCCTCAGTTAAAAGCGTGCGCCAAATGGAAGCCGCCTCGTCCATATTGCCGTCTTGTTCGGCAGCAAGACCGAGGAAATACCGCGCCTTCGCTTCATGCGAATTGAGCACGACCGCGCGCTCGAATGCCGCTTTGGCTTCGGCGGTGACAACGTCATTGGCAGCCGCCACCTCCGCTTCGCCAAGATCGGCTTGCCGGGTCGCCGTCTCGCCCTTTAACGCGAGCGATTTCTTGCGAGCTTCAACGGCGTCGTCGAACCGGCCAAGCCGCATATAGACCGGGGCGATCAATTCCCAGCCGGTGCCGTCATTCGGGCTGCGCGCCAAATGCGCTTCGACCTGGCTGACCAGACTGGCGATCGACTCGCGGCCTTGCGGAGCATTGACGCGCGCGTAGGCCGGCTCGCCCGCGACATTGGGAGAGCCGAGCGCGACATAAAGCGCCGGCGCGCCAAACGCCAAAATCACCAAAGTTGAGATCGCTGCAGCATGCCGGAACTGCAAACTTCGCCGTGTAGCCACGGCCGATGCTGCAGGCTGTTGCGTTTCGGCGGCGGCCAACAGGCGGCGCGATACTTCCAGCCGAGCCCCTTCCGCCTCCGCGTCACCGATCAAGCCAGCTGCGCGGTCGCGGTCAATCTCCTCCAACTGATCCTTGTAAACGGCCAAGTCGCTGCCGCCGCCAATCTTTTGCACATTGCGTCCAAGCGCCCAGAGCACGGCAAACGCTGCCGCGGCGGTCATCACCGCGAAAATGCACCACAGGATCATTAGTCGCCCTTCGACCACCAGAACGAAAAAACCGCAGCAGAAGCGTGCGGTTGCATCGTGCCGGTTACATCAACACGGCATCATTGCGGCTGCAATGGGAAGGCCGGCGCGGCAATTGCGCGCTATCGGCAAACCCCTGCCCATCCGAAGCCGCGGCAGGCGCGGCGGCTGGCCGCACTCAAGCCCGCGCCGGTTTACGCTCGGCGCTTGCCGTCTGAACGGCGATCTCGGACGCCTTCGCCAGCAGGCCGGCATAGTCGGCGCCGAAGACAACCCGGCAGAACCGGATGGCGGCATCAACTTGCGACTGCCGGAACGGCCGGTCGGCGTCGCCGGCATAGCGAAGCGCATCTAGGAGGACTTTCGAGCCGCTTTCCAGGTAAAGTTGCAATTCCGAATAGCTACGCATTGTTGCTTCATTGACCGCAAGTTCATTGGCGTAATGGCGGCAGGCGCCGACGAATTCGACCAGCGTTTCCACGTCGCCAACATCGGTGGCATCGAGCAAGGAACCGGCAACGATTTCCTTTGCCGGTCGCGGCCGCAGCAAACGCCGCACACGGCCCGGCGTCGTTTCAATCTCGGCCTTGAGCAAGTTTGAGACTTCAGTGCGAATCGCAGTGAGCCGTCGGCCCCACGGAGAGTCCCCGGACAGGTCGATCTCGGTGCGCAACCCTCGAACCGCGTCATGAATGCCTTTGAGCAGCGTCGTGACTGGATGGTGCGCTTTCAGTTCAGTCCGCAGACCGGCAACCATGCATTCGAGCTCGCCAATAACGATAGTCACTGCGACGGCAAAGGGTGTTTCGCCGATGCGGCCGGTATCATCGCTTTCCGCGGCGTGGGTGGCTATGCGGATGAGTTGCCAAGGCGCGGCGAGCCGACTCATGACCAGAATAGAACCATAAAGGAATAGATCGGATTTGGCAGACGCTGCAGCGGCAGGCATCTTCGGTGCGGTCGCTGCGTCCAGCAGCGACTTCACGCCCACGATCTGATCTCGCTCGAACGAGCGCAGATGGCTCGGCAGCCGTCGCGCCAGATCCGAAAGCACGTCGCGGTGAGTCAGAATTGCGGCGAGCAATGCCAGATCGTCGAGCGCGCGCGGCGTGCCGACCTGGACCGAGAGCCGACGGCGTGCTTTGTCGTCACCGCTGACTGATGCGATCACCTCTTTGATGCGTTGTTGCGCGCGTTCGTGAAGCGCCCGCGTCAATTGCTCGGCCTTGGTCCGGTCATCCTCCGACAAAGCGCGGTTGATGTCTTCGCCCAACGTTTTGATCTCGGCGGGCATCAGGTCACGGCCCATCCACTGCCAGATCGTATCGAGCGAAGCCCGGGCGATGCGTCCGACCCGTTTGTGGTCGGCAGCATCGTCGATCAGGAAGGACTCAAACGGCATGAAGAAGAGGCGCGCAGCGTCGCCGATGCGCGGCACTGACTGCCCGCGCTCACGAATGGCACGGCGCAGTTCTTCAAGAATGCGTTCGCTGCCCGCGGCCTGCTCGCCGCGCAAGGTCGCCCGTTCCAGCTCGGCCACCAGCAAAGCACGAGCCTCCGGCGTCAAAGTCCGCAGATACTCGCGCAGCTTTTCAACGGCTGGACCGCCGCTGGTCATCGGCCACCCTTAAGGGATCCCCACTCGCCCACAGGGGCACCGGACCGTTTTAGTCGTTTGGCGCTTAAGAAGGCGTTACGCAAAACACCGGGAATTCAGGAACATAGGGCCTTTTTGCCGTTCTATCCGGGTTGCTGGGCGGGGGTCAGCCGCTAGCTCACGGTCCAGGTCCCGTCCGGGTTACGGCAGGCCGTGCCGCGCTGGCTTTGCGGCTGGCCGTCGATATAGACCGTGTGGGTGTATTGTCGGCAGGGCGCACCGTTGACCTGATAGACCGGGCCCGGGACGACGTTGCCATAGCGCCCTGAATCGGGGTTTCGCCAAGCCACCGGAGCGCCAGAAGGGCCGGTTTCGAGCGCCTGCATCTGCGCCGCATAAGCGCGGCGTTTGTCGTCATCGTCGAGCGCGGCGCCGATGCGGTTGCCGAGAAAACCGCCGACGGTCGCGCCAACGAGGGCGCCGGCGGGGCGGGTGCCGGGGCTATTTCCAAAGGCGCCCCCGATCAGCGCCCCCGCGCCGGCGCCTACCACGGGGCCGCCGGCTTCCTTCGGCCCGGTATCGGCCGAGCACGCCGCCAAGCCCAGTCCGGCCAAGCCCAAAGCCAGAAGTCTTCCTGCCATCGCCCCCCACACTTCCGCGTCTAGCATAGACACGAGACGATTGGGGCAAAACTCAGTCACCCACGTCGGTCGACTAGCCGGCCGGGAGTGCGAGCTCGGCACGCAACCCGCCGATTGGCGCCGTCCCAAGTGTGAGCACGCCGCCATAAAGGCCGGCGAGCTCAACGACAATGGAAAGCCCGAGGCCCGAACCAGGTTTGCTCTCATCGAGCCGGTGGCCGCGCATTGCGACACGCTCCCGCTCCGCCGGCGAAAGCCCCGGACCGTCGTCGTCGACAATAACCCGCACTTTCGATTTGCCGTCGCCGACCCGAGCTTCCGATACGACCTCGATGGCCACACGCGACTGCGCCCACTTGCAGGCATTGTCGACCAAATTTCCGATCATCTCCTCGAGATCCTGCTGCTCGCCACGAAAGCGTGCGTGATCCGGGACATCGACAGCAATGGCGATATCGCGTTCGCGATGCAGCTTCTCCATCGTTCTGGCAAGCGCGGTGGCAACCGGCGGAACGTCGACCAGCGTTCCGACGACGCCGGAGCGCGCGGCGAGCCGCGCGCGCTCGAGCTGGCGCGCGACCTGATCGCGCATAATGTCGGCCTGCTCCAGAACCTTTTGCGCCAGCGGATCGCCGTTGCGCGCGGCCGCCTCGTTGACCAGGACCGACAGCGGCGTTTTCAGCGCATGAGCGAGATTGCCGACATGGGTGCGCGCCCGCTCGACGATTTCACGATTGGCGTCGATCAGCGCGTTGGTCTCGCGTGCGAGCGGCGCAATCTCGACGGGAAATTCGCCCTCCAGGCGCTCGGCACGTCCGGAGCGTATCGCCGCGAGGCTTTCCGAAATGCGCTTGAGCGGCGACAACCCGAAGCGCACCTGCAAAACCGTTGTCATAAGCAGTGCCGCTGCAAGCGCTGCAAAAATTCCGCCGATGGTACGATCGAAGCTTCGCATCTCGTCGTCAATCTCCGCCGCGTCGCCCGCCACTTCGATCAAATAGCGCCCGTCATCGCCGAGATCGATATTGCGCTCCACCTGGCGAAGGCGCACGTCTTCCGGACCCTGCGCATAGCCTTTGCGATAGCCGCCGGAGGCTTCTTCAGCGGCGACAAGTGGCGAAAGATTGGAATCCCACAGCGATCGCGAGGAGTGCACCTCCGGTTTCGGTGTGTCGAGCCGGGTTACCTGCCAATACCAGCCCGACAGCGGCAATTCGAACAACGGCTCGCCGATCGACTGAGGAAATTTGTCGGTGCCTTCTTCCGGCGAAGCGACGTCGGCGACAAGCGTACGCAGGTAGACGTCAAGCCGGCGGTCGAAAGCGCGTTCGACGGCGTGACGATAGAGCGACGATAACGCAACACCGGTGACGATGAGGATCAGCACGGTCAACCCGCTCGCCCAGAGAAAGAGTTGGAAGGCGAGTGAGTTAGCGCGCATCGGGTGGGGTGAGCAGATAGCCGAGACCGCGCACCGTCTGAATTACGTCGACCCCGAGCTTTTTTCGGATACGGCCGACAAACACTTCGATGGTGTTCGAATCGCGGTCAAAATCCTGATCGTACAAATGCTCGACTAACTCCGTGCGGGACACTACGCGGCCGGTATGATGCATGAGATAGGAGAGCAGCCGGTATTCGTGGGAGGTCAATTTCACCGGGTTGCCTTCCACCGCAACGCGGCCGGTTCGGGTGTCGAGACGGACCGGTCCGCAGGTGAATTCGCTCTTGGCGTGGCCGGCGGAACGCCGCAAAAGCGCCCGCACGCGCGCCAGCACCTCCTCGAGATGGAAGGGTTTGGCGACATAATCGTCGGCACCGGCATCGAATCCCTGCACCTTGTCGCTCCAACGATCGCGCGCGGTGAGAATCAGCACCGGCATCGCGCGGCCTGCACGACGCCAGGATTCCAGCACCGAGACGCCGTCCATTTTCGGCAACCCTATGTCGAGGATGACGGCATCATAGGGCTCGCTTTCGCCAAGGTAATGCCCCTCCTCCCCGTCAAAAGCGCGATCGACGACGTAGCCGGCGTCGGTCAGCGCAGTCGCCAGCTGTCGATTGAGATCGGGATCGTCTTCAACAACGAGAAGGCGCAAAAATGAGCTCCGCTCAGCGCTCGCCGACCAGCGTGCCCTTGACCGCGTCGACGACAACGCGGGCCACTTTGCCATCGTGAGCTAGAACTGTCAGCACATACGCAAACCCGTCGCCGCGATGGCAAAGCCGTGCGCGAACGAGGGTCCCGGCTACGTGGCTGCGCACGCCACGCATGGCGGCGGCCAACCGCATCACGGTGCCGTTGTCGACCAGGCTGCGGCGCTCTTTCTGGTTCAGGCAGGCATGCGCCGCTTCGGCATGCGTCAGGCGCGCTGCCTCCTCCGCGCCCGCCGGGCCAAGTGTGACCGCAAGCGCCAAGAGGGCGACGGCCGACCCGCGTTCGGCTATACCCATAACAATCTCCTGCCAATTCATCGCTTAGGCTGTCGGCAGTGAACCAGACCTGAACGGACTGAATTTTGCGTCTCCCCGGCGGCGGCTAGCCCGCCGCGACCGGATTACAAGGACAGTAGCGCGGCAGCGCTTTTAATCCCGGTTTTGCCGGCGTAGCCTTCGGCTAAGCCGTGCGCAGAGGGGTGACGCGTGAACCCGAGAAAGCCGCCGGATCTGGCTGCAGCCGCATTGCTGGTGGCGTACCTCGCCTCCGTCAACCTCGGTGCGCGAACGGCAGCGGCCCAAAGCGCCTCGGCCTGGAGATCACTACCCAGCACGATCAGCTAGCCGACCGCGTTTCACGCATCGCCCTGACCCTACCAAAGACCGAGCCCTTGCAAGACGGCAAATCCGTCACGACGGCCTTGATCATCAGTTGCGGGGGTCCGTTTCCGAACGGCGCGACGCATCCGCTTTTGACGATCCTGTTCACTCCTTTAGAGCACATGTTCCACGTCGATGCGGTGACGACGCGCTATCGTTTCGATGAGGGACCGATCCGCGAATACAAACTCGCCATTTCCGGACGGAATAAATCCTACGCTGTCCAATTACCTAAATTCGCGGATCAAGACCCGATTTAAGTCTGCGTTCGCCGCGTGGCGAATATTTTTATTCGAATTTGACGTCACTGAGGACGCAGTGAAAGCAATCGCCTGCCGATAGGCTTATTCGGCCGGATCGACGATCCGTACCGGGCCGTGCAAAGGACGTTCCTCCAGCACCAGCAGGCAGGCAAGCGCGATGGCGAGAAAGATCCCGGCGGCGGCGAAGACCAGCCGGAAGGCCGGAGCAAAATCGGCGTGTCCTGCCGCAAGCTTCTCCAAAGTCGCAATGCCGCCGTGCCCGCCGGCGCTACCGAGCACCATGGCGCCGAACACCGCCACGATAATGGCCCCGCCGAGCAGCCGAAAAAAATTGAGTGCACCCGTGGCGATGCCGAGTTGGTGCAGCTTTACCGCATTCTGCATGACGATGGTCGACGTAGGATACATCGGCCCCATGGCCACGCCGAGCAAGGCGAGCACCGCGCAGAAGCTTCCCAGCGAAAGCCCGGCGGCATCAAAGGTGAGAAACGCCAAAGCAGCGATGCCGACCACAAGCCCCGCGATCGGCACCCGCAAATAATGCGTCAGCCGCGCAAACAAACGTCCCGCCAACAGCGACCCGAGCGTGGCGCCCCCCATAAAGGCGATCAACGCTACTCCGGAAATGCTTGCTGATGCGCCCAACACGAGTTGGCAATATAGCGGCGTGAAAATGGTGATCCCGATGATGCTGCCGATACTAAAAAACGCAGCGCAGGTGATGATACTCGTAATCCGCCCCCGCAGGATGGCGAGCGGGATAAACGGCTCGCGCGCCGTGAGAAGCCGGATCGCGAACAAAACCCACAGAACCGCCGAAGCAGCGAACAGAAATCCGATCTGCCAAGATAGCCAAGGGTAATGCGTGCCGCCCCAATCGAGCGCCAACAGCAAGACCACCGACGCGCCTACCATAAAAGTCACGCCGAGAATGTCGAGCCGATGCGGACGATCGTGCCGCGGCAAGCGACGCAACGCGCGTGAGGTCATCGCCAGCGCAATCGCCCCGAGCGGCAGATTGATCCAGAAGATAAAAGACCAGTGAAAATGATCCGTGAGCAAGCCGCCAAGCACTGGCCCAAGGATGCTGGCGCTCATGAAAACGACGGACGTGTAGCTCTGCGCCATCGGGCGCTCGCGCGGCGTAAGCAGATCGGCGATGATGGTCTGCGCTATCGGAATCAGCCCGCCGCCGCCGACGCCCTGCAAAGCGCGGCCTATCACCAGAATCCAAATACTCGGAGCGAGCGCACAAACAAGCGAGCCGGCAATGAAGATGCCGATCGCCACCAGCATGATTGTGCGCCTACCGTGAATGTCGGTGAGTTTGCCGAACAAAGGCGTCGCCGCGGTTGCGGCGAGGAGATATGCCGTCACCACCCACGACAAGTCATCCAGATCGGCGAGGCTCTTGCCAATCGCCGGCAAAGCCGGCGCCACGATGGTCTGCTCGAGCGCCGATAGAAACATCGCGAGCGCGATGCCGGCGATAATGGTGTTGATGGCGGCATGGTCGAGCGGCGGCACCACCGCCGGATCACCCGGCCCCCGCGCGAATGCCGCCGATTTGACGGAGCACGCCGCAGCAAGGCTGGGAGCGAGACTGTGGGCATCTTCGGGGATGAGGTCGCGAGGCCTGTCCGCAATCATGTCACGCGTTTGGTCGCGAGGAAGTTCCATTCTAAACCGGCACCGTCACGGATGAGCATCAAAACGCATCGCTTGCCACCGGCATCACTTGGCCGGCGCGGCTGTATCACGCAACCGCGCTTTCCGCAGAGCAGGCTTGCCTTTTGGTGTAACGGGCTTGGTCAGGCCACGTGTTGGCGGCGACCGCTCGACGCTATTTGGCGCGCCGCTTCGCCCCCTTTGGAAACTTCAGCGGCCATCTGACAATGTAATCTTCGAGCATGTCATCGGAGACGTGCGTTTCGCTTGCCCGCACGCGACCCCGCACGGAAACGCCGGCTGCGTGAACTGTTTCTGGATCGCCCGACACCAGCGGATGCCACCAATAGAGGTCCTGGCCGGCTGCGACGAGCACGTAAGCGCATGTCGGCGGCAGCCAGGTGATGGATTTGAGATTCTTCGGCGTGAGTTGCACGCAATCTTCAACCTCGTTGAGGCGATGCGGGTAATCGCGGCAGCGGCAGGTTTTGTCGTTCAAAAGCCGGCAGGCGACGTCGGTATAGAAGGTCCGGTCGGTGCCCTCCTCCTCAAGCTTATTCAGGCAGCAGCGGCCACAGCCGTCGCAGAGGCTTTCCCATTCCAAATCGGTCATTTGGCCCAGCGACTTACGCCGCCAGAACGGAACCTCATCGGAGCTTTCCACGCCCGCCATCCTACGATCTGCCGCCAAATTCCGCCCAAAAACCACCGGCTGCCGCCAGTTAAGGTTTCCACCGGCCAACTGCAAAGGCTTTATGCCCAATTTGCCCCCTATTTTCGTTCACATTGTCATTCGGCAATGATTGGCCGGAGCTGCCGCCTCGGCTAAACCTCGATCCCTTAGAAGGATAAGGGCGGCCAAGCCGCTTCAGGAGTGCGCACAGCGTGACCGATCTGTTTCCCGAACCGGGCGACGGCTGGCAGATCAAGCTCAAGCGGCTACTGCTCGATCTCGACGCGCGAATTGATTTTGCGGTTTTCCTGAGCGGCAAATGGGCACGTGAGCTCTATGAGCGCTTCACCGCCGTCATGGACCGTTTTCACATCTCCGGCTGGCGGCGCTGGCTGATCGTCGAGCCTTTGTCGGAGGCCGCAACCTGGGGCACGGTCGGCCTCCTGCTTATGCTGGCGCTTGCTATCCCCGCCTTCCGCGAAACTTCGGACGAGGACTGGCTGAAAAAATCCGAGCTGGCAGTCACCTTCCTCGACCGTTACGGCAATGAAATCGGCAACCGTGGCATCAAACATAACGATTCGGTGTCGCTGGAGGAAATGCCGGACCACCTGATTAAGGCCGTATTGGCGACCGAGGACCGCCGCTTCTACGAACATTTCGGCATCGATTTTTCAGGCACCGTCCGGGCACTGGTTACCAACGCGCGTGCCGGCGGAGTTGTGCAGGGCGGTTCAACCATCACCCAGCAGCTCGCAAAGAATTTGTTTCTCTCGAACGAGCGCACCATTGAGCGCAAGGTCAACGAAGCATTTCTGGCGCTCTGGCTGGAAACACGGCTCACGAAAAACGAGATCCTTAAGCTTTATCTCGATAGGGCTTATCTCGGTGGCGGCGCGTTCGGCGTCGATGGCGCCGCGCAATATTATTTCGGCGAATCGGTCCGCGACGTGACCTTGCCGGAAGCGGCGATGCTCGCCGGCTTGTTCAAGGCGCCAAGCCGGTTTTCGCCGCTCGCCAACTTGCCGGCGGCGCGCGCACGCGCCAACGTCGTGCTCGATAATCTGGTCGACGCCGGATTTATGACCGACGGTCAGGTCTACGGCGCTCGCCGGAATCCGGCGACGCCAATCGACCGACGCGAGGAAGATGCGCCGAATTATTATCTCGACTGGGCGTTTGACGAGATGAGGAAGCTGGTTGAAACCTTCCCGAAGTCGGTCAACGAAAGCTATTTCGTCGTGCGTACTGCGCTCGACAGCAATTTGCAGCATTACGCCGAGCGCGAGGTCGAAGCGGCGCTTCGCCAATACGGACACGACTACGGCGCCAGTCAGACGGCGGTCGTGATTGCCGATCTCGACGGTGCGGTGCGGGCGATGGTCGGCGGCCGCGATTACGGCGCCAGTCAGTTCAACCGCGCCGTCGACGCCCTTCGCCAACCCGGCTCGTCGTTCAAGCCTTACGTTTATGCAACCGCGCTCGCCAACGGCTTCACGCCGCAATCCATCGTCGTCGATTCACCGGTGTGTATCGGCAATTGGTGCCCGCACAATTACTCCGGCGGCTATTCTGGATCGATCACGCTGACGCAGGCGATCACCAATTCGATAAACGTCATTCCGGTGAAACTCTCGATCGCGCTCGGCGACGGCAATCCCAAGCTCGGCCGCGCCAAGATCATTCAGACGGCACGCAATTTCGGAATTTACACGCCGTTGCCCGATACCCCCTCGCTGCCGATCGGCGCCGACGAGGTCAACGTGCTGGAGCATGCGGTCGCTTACGCCACCTTTCCGAATCTCGGCAAGGCGGTCGCCCCGCATGCCGCGCTGGAGGTACGCACCGGCAACGGCGACGTGGTTTGGCGTTTCGATCGCGACGGCAAGCGTCCCGAACAGGTCATCTCGCCGCAGGTGGCGCTGGAAATGGTCGGCATGATGAATTCAGTCGTCATGAACGGCACCGGCCGGCGTGCTCAACTCGACGGCATTCAAGTGGCCGGCAAGACCGGCACGACCAATTCCTGGCGCGATGCGTGGTTCGTCGGCTACACCGGCAATTTCTGCGGCGCGGTCTGGATGGGCAACGACGATTATTCGTCGACCAAACGGATGACGGGCGGCACCGTCCCGGCAATGGTGTGGCACAACATCATGGCATACGCGCATCAGGGCATTGAATTGAGACCGTTACCCGGCCTGCCGCCGCCGGTGCACGCTCCCACTGTCACCGACGCCGCATTGCAAGGCGCACCGCCGCCACAGCAAATCTTGCTGACACGCAAAGCAACCGAAGCGCTGGTCCACGTCGAGCATATGCTTGACGATGCCAGTCACGCGCTTTCCGCGCAGGGACCGACCGGAACATTCGGGGCACTCGGCGGTGGGACGCGCGACAAGAAGCAAGCGGCGGCCAGCGAATTGAGGCCCGCCGGTCTCTCTCGCGGCGACTGACCGTGCGGCTCCTCTTCGGCTCCTGTTTCACCCTGATCCTTGCCGCCGCTATCGGGCTGGGCGCGACCTGGCTGACGGTGACGCGCGGCATCGCGTTCGGATCGCTGACCATCGGCGCCTGGACCGCCTGGCCCAAAAGCGGCTCGGTCGATATCGACCCCTATGCGCGCGCCGCCATTGCCCGCACGGGCGAGTTGCCGGTTGGAGTTGGTGACGGCGTCGCCTTCTATGCGCATACCGACGAATTGGGAAATATCCTCGACGGACGATGTACGTTCGTCATCAGTGGCATCACCCCGGCGGCGCGCTTTTGGACGCTCACGCTGTACGATACGCGGGGCCAGATGGTGGCCAACACACTCGATCGGCACGGATTCACGAGCGCCGAAATTGTGCGTGAGGCCGATGGTCGCTTTGCTATCAACGTCGGTCCGCGTGTGCGCTCCGGAAACTGGCTGCCGAGCGGCGGCATCGAGCAATTCGTCTTGGTTTGGCGCCTTTACGATACGCCAATCGGGATTGCTTCGCTGACGACAAAGGAAGGTCCGATGCCGGCGGTCGTGCGAAAGGGGTGCGGATGATCCGGCTGCCGCTGTGGATTTTAGGCGCGCTTCTTCTAGGCGGCATCGTGCACTTATCAACAGTGTTAGCGATGCCCAACGCGGCAACGCAGGATGCCTATTCGCGGCTCGAGCATTTGTCGCCGATGAACACCGTAACGCAGCTCCCGGCACCTACCGCGTCGGGCGCGATCATGCCGTTCATGGATCCGGCTTTCGCGGTCGCGATCTGCCGCTACGATCTGTCGGCCGGTGCGCTCAAGCTGCGCGCACCGCTAAGTCAGGCGTACACCGCGATCACCTTCTATACCCGCAACAGCGTCGCCTATTACGCCATCAATGACCGCGCCGCCGGGCGGCGCTTTATCGAGCTCGATCTGATGACGCCCGAGCAGCACGCGCAGGTTCCTGAGGAAGAGGACGTCACCGCAGCCGACCGATTGATCATCGAATTGCCGACGCGGCGTGGATTGATCGTGCTGCGCGCTCTGGCGCCGGAGCCCGGTCTGATTCCGATGGCCCGCCGCGCACTGGCTGGCGCGCAGTGCCGCGTCGAGCCAGCGCCACAATAAATAGACTACTTGACGATTGCAGCGGGCGGCGGCGCCGCCGCGGCGACTTGCGGCAACGCCACGAGTTGATCGCCTGCCACGGCTTGCTGCAGTTGCGCGAGCGCAATGTCCGCTTGTGCGGCGGCGTTTTCCGGCTCGGAGACCGCCAGATGGTCAAGCGCGAATTGATAGCCGGCGCAGCGCTGCGCAAGCGACTCCTGTACCCACGCGATAGTGAGAGTGTTTTCTCCGATGCGCGCCAACGCACCTGCTCTATCCGCAGGAGAAAGGTCGGTGAGATATTCCATGCTCGCCGCGCGTTTGCGGTCGAGTTCGATGACACGGTGAGCGAGATCAAAGAAAGGCCCCACTCGCACCACATCGTCGCGGATGTCGTCGATCAATTTATTGTAGCGACCCGCCGTCGATCGATAGTTCTCGGCGAGGAGGTGCCGGTAATATGCCGTCGGATCCGGCCGCCACAAACCGCGCTGTAATTTGCGCTTGATACCGTATTCGTAAACGACCGCGTCCCATCGGATGCGGTCGTAGGGCGGTTCGATCAACGGAAAAGCAAGATCGCGCAGAGCCCGCTCGTCATCGGTCAGATTGTTGAGCGAGATCGGCCCGCCAGCGCGCACCGCGGCTTCCTGTCCCACCCAAGCGTGGATGTTATCGGCGACCAGCGGCTGCTGAAGCCGGCCGAAATCGCCAATGCTGGAGCAAGCGGGAAGCGCAAGTAGCGAGACAACAATTGCGGCCAGTCCGCTTTGGCGACGGCGACGGGCTAGCGACAGCATCGGGGCGCCTTAGCGCCGTCTCAAGCGTCGGCGACCGCCATTCTCCGCCGGCGGATGAGTACGCGGTTCAGCGCCCGGCTCATCGTATCGCTCAATGCGCACGACAGGCAGGATGATGACGGTTGCGGATTTTCCGCCGCGTCTGCGCGGCCGAAGCGCACAATGCGCCCCTCGTCGGGGAATTTGACAATGGTGCCCATCTGGCGGCCCAGCCGTTGTCCACTGCCTGCCGGGCGGCGGACCCCCTTGATCCCGGTGCAACCTGCACCGGCCTTACAGCAAGTAAGCGGCATGCAGGGTTAACGCTCCGCTAACGGCCGCAGCTTAAGACTGCGATCTGGCTGGCACAGCGGCGCAGCTTCGGGGCGCGGTCGAGTTCAGTGACAATGCGACTTAAGGACATTTTCGGCCTTAAAGGCCTTGCCGACCTCGGCGCCCACAGCGGCGCCGACATGCGGCCGACCCTCCTGCGCGTCCTCACCGACCTTTACGTTCACCGGCTCAACCACACGCCCGCCGAGGAGCGCCAATACACCGAACTTGCGCTGCGCTTGCTGGAAACCGCCGACGCGCCGACCCGGATTGGCGTCGCGCGGCGTTTTGCACGCTATCCGTCACCGCCATTGCGCGTCCTGCAATGGCTCAGCAGCGATCAACCGGAAGTCGCTACCGAATTGCAATCCCACCCGCTGCTGCAACCGGCCGCCGCTAAGCCCCAGCCGGTCGCACCAAAGTACATCCCGATGGCGCCAGCAATCGAAATTGAGGTCGCGGGGCAGCGCGAGCAGTTCGCAGAGAACAGGCACCCGATCGATCGGGCCATCGCCGCCGAACTCAACGATCAGTTCTTCGCGGCAACGGCGGATGAGCGCCGGCTTATTCTGCTCAACCTCCCCGTCGTCGCTCCCGTTGCAACGGGAACCGACGAGGTTTCCCGCGAACCATCCGTCACCCAACGGCTCGAGGCTGCCGCGCTGACCGGCAACCGCGACGATTTCGCTGTTCAGCTCGCACGGGCTCTGCGCATTCCACGCGAGCAAGCGCGGCGGGTCACGCGCGACAATCTGGGCGAGCCGGTGGTGGTGGCGGCAAAGGTTCTAGCTATGCCGCGCGAAATTCTCTATCGCGTCCTGATGTTCCTTAATCCCGCCGTCGGGCTTTCGGTCGAGCGCGTTCATGCACTGGCCGCTCTCTACGATGAAATGTCCACGCCCGCGGCAACCGGCATTGTTTCGCTCTGGCAAGCCTTGCAGCCGGCTGAACGGCACGGCGGCAAATGTCAGCCGCTCGCTTACGACGATGAACATCGCCGGCACGCGCGGCCGGCAACGACCACGAGGCGCGCTCCCGCACTAGACAGATTTACGGAACGCCGCAACGCTTCCTGACGGCGGCCTACCCGGCGACCAAATCGAGTAAATTGCGCCCGGTCCGATCCTCGACTTCGACGATCCAGAGGTCCGGGTCGAACTTTATTTGCCGCGCGAGATAGGCCTCGACGTCCGCATCCGGCGCCGACTGGCTGGCCAAGCTTGAACTGAACGCACGCCCGCCGGACTGTGCAACCTCGAAGGCGCTTTGCGGCGCCGGCCCGAAAAGATCGGATGTGCCGTCTAGTCTGCTTACTCGCACGAAAACTGCGCCGGCCTCTTCTGCGCCGCGCCGTCGCACGACCGCAGGCAGACCTTCGACCTGGCAGCGCCGCAGATAGGCGGCAACCCAAAGCCCAGATTTAAGGCGCATGCGCGGCTCACATTTTCCCGAGCCGAGATGTGACTCGGTCCGCGCAACATCGCAAATAAGCTTGTTGCGCCTGTGAGTTATTCGACCGGATGCCCGGTCATGACGGCAAGCTCGGTCAACAACCGGTCGGAAAGCCGGCCGGTTATCGGCATTTTGTGCTCGGTCTCGAATTTCGCGATTGCTGAACTGGTGGGTTCATCGACGACGCCGGAAGCTCTTATCTGACCGTAACCATACGCCGAGAGTAACCGCTGCACAGCCGCCACCCGCGCAGACGATGCGCCGGCCGCCGTTCCGATCAGATCGGCGATCGGATCGCTGCGGTGCGCGGAAACGCCTTGTATCGGGCGTTGCGGCGAAACCGGCCGCGCGGCAGCTGCATCCAATCGCTTGGGTGTTGCACTGTAAGCCGCCGCAGGATTTCCGCCGGGGGACGAGGATGGACCCGGGGCGGCGAAGAATGGTGCGGGATGTACGTAGGCTTGCAGAAAGACTCCGTTGACGACGATCACGACGCTCACCGCGGCGGCGCCGAGAACAGCGACAAAATCGACCGGCCGCTGCACGACGCGCCCCCACAAGTGCTGGATGGCGGTCGCGGGGCCGCCCGAACGCATGGCAGCGCGGTGGCCGCTCGTACGGCGCTCACCCACTTTTCTTCACTCTGGGATCGCGGTGCGCGGCGTCGTCTTTACCCGTGCGTTCCGAACAGGCAGGCACAGCCGGCGCTTCCACGGACGGACGCGTCGGCAAATAGTGCATCACATCGACCGGAGCTTGGGAGGCTGGCCGCTCGTTTGGCCCGGCGCGTTCGCAGTCCAGCGGCAGCCGCACGCTGACGCGCGTGCCCTCGCCGACGCGGCTGCGAATATTGATTTCGCCGCCATGCAGCCGCACCAGACCTTTGACGATCGACAATCCCAAGCCGGTTCCGCTATGACGCCGGTCATAAGAGGCACGTGCCTGAAAGTACGGCTCGCCAACGCGCATGAGGTCTTCGTCGTTGATGCCGACGCCGTTGTCCTCGATCATGAAGGTGACATGACCGGCTTCTGCGCGCGCGCTGACCGTAACCTTGCCGCCCCGGTCGGTGAAACGAATCGCGTTTGAGATGAGATTGAGCAAGATTTGGTTGACTGCGCGTCGGTCGGCGACCATATCGGGAAGGCTTCCGGACGGCATTTTTTCCAACGCGATCCCAGCCTCGCTGGCGCGCAACGCCAGCATATCGCAGCAACTGGCGATCACGGCGGTTGGCGCAAACGGCTCCGGCGTAATCTCGAAATTGCCGGTTTCGATTTTCGACATGTCGAGGATGCCGTTAATGACGGCGAGCAAATGGTTGCCGGATTCATTGATCAGGCCGGCGTATTCATTTCGGCGTTGGGCATCGAGCATGAGCGCCGTTCCTTTCATCAGCATACCGGAAAAGCCGATGATGGCGTTCAGCGGCGTGCGCAATTCGTGACTCATGGTGGCGAGGAAGCGGCTTTTAGCGGCATTGGCCCGCTCGGCATCGGCGCGCGCCTCGTCCAACGCCTGCTCCTGACGCTTCCTTTCCGTGATGTCGCGGAGCACAGCGACGACTTCGCGTCGGTCCTGTCCAACTGGCTCGCCTTGTTCGAGGGGCCGGCAACGCATTTCGATCCAAACGAATTGCCCTGCGGAGCCGCCGTTATCTTGGCCGGCATCCGAGCGCACGCGGAATTCCGCCGATCGGCTCTCTCCGAGAGCCGCCGTATCGCCAAGCGCGGTCAAATAGGCCGGCCGGTCGGCAACGTGGACGCGATTGAATAGGCCTTGTCCCTGCAACTCGCCGATGCCGCAACCAAACAAGGACTGGGCCGCGGGCGAAACGAAGAGCAACTCGCCGTCACGGCCATGCCGCGTGATCACGTCGGTCATGTTTCGCGCCAGCAACCGGTAACGGTCCTCCTCGGCGTATAAAAGCCAGAAGCTCGCGCGCGCCAAGGCTTCCGTGCCGAGCGCCAAACCGGCCGCGTACAGCGCCGCCGACAGGACACCGAGCGTGCCAAGCGCCACATTCCCGCCGGTGGCCGGGGGGGCAAGGAAATCCAGTCCGCTCACCAGCGCCAGGACACCGACGGCGGCGAGCGCGAAGGTCGACGCTAGTGCCACCACGCGGCGCGAAGCTGATAACGACGCCTCTAGCGGAACTACCACAAGCCAAATGGCCGCAAACGAGGCAATGCCACCGGTCGACATTGCAACAGCAGTCACCAGCCCGGTCAGGGCCAACGAGGATAAAATATGTGCGCTTTCGTAGCGTCCGGTGCGCGAGAGAAAATAGGCAATGAGTATCGGTATCACGAGCCAGCCGAACACAATCAGCTCGAGCAGGCTCGGGGTGCCCCGCGCGATCAGATAGATTGGGAAAGCGGCCAGCGCGACCATGCTGCCCAGCAAGCGCGGAGCGATGAACGCGCGGTGACGGGCAGCGGTCAGCGCATCTTGTTGCGCGGACGGGTGCACCAGCGATTCGATATAGAGGCGAACCGGCGCAGAAAGGCCCACGATCCCAATCGCACGCCCGGCTTTGCCGACGCGCTCCCCATTTTTCTATCGCGGGATCGTCTCAAACGCGGCTTAAGCGAACACTAAGGCGATAGGGCACACAGGGTCGCGAAAGTCCAGGTAACTCCTTCAGTGAATGCATAAATGGTGGATTCCAACGTCATGGTGAACGGCTCGTTGCCTTGTGCGCTCCAGGGCCGCGCTTACGCATCGGGCAGCCGTTTCGCCGGGGCGCCAAGCAATACCCCAATGGCAATAATCAAAATCGCCGCGTTCGTTCAATTTTTAGGTAAATTTTATTTTTTCGACTTGCGCGAAAATTTGCGGATTATTCTGTTCGATTATGCGCAAAAACGTCGCGATGCCGCCAACGTCGTTTTCAAGCCTGCCTGCTAGGGTCCACCCACATGCGGCAATATCGGCCGCCGGGGAAATGGGTTTCATGTTCTTTTTGTTGCGAATGACATTTTGGCTCGGCCTGGTGCTGGTGTTGTTGCCGATCGGCACAGCGCAACGAAGCGCGTCGACCAGCGAAGTCAGCGCCACAGAGGCTATCTCGGCCGCCTCCGCGACGGTGGGCGACCTGCGCGGCTTCTGTTCGCGCCAGCCGGAGGCCTGCACGGTCGGCTCGCAGGTGGCCACCGCAATCGGTTACCGCGCGCAAACCGGCGCCAAGATGCTCTACGACGCGCTGAGCGAAGCAATGGGGCCCCGCGACACCGGGTCGCTTGCCAGCGCTACGCCGCAGAAAACTGGCAATACGAAAACGGCCTCGACCAAGTCAGCGGAACACACGTCGCAAAGCACTTTGACCGCGAACGATCTGGCGCCGGTCTGGCGAGGCCCGGCAACACGCCGGGACAGCAAGCACCCTGCTTAGGCGCCTCGGAAACATCGACCTCAGCGGCTCGACGCATTATATAAAAGCGGCGAGGAACGATCGCCGCGATGGCTGACATTGAAGAAATCATCGAGAATTTCGCCGCCCTGGAAGATTGGGATGATCGCTATCGTTATCTGATCGAGTTGGGACGCGAATTGCCCCCGCTTGCCGCGGCAGCGCATAACAACGCCAACAAGGTGCAGGGTTGCGCAAGCCAGGTCTGGCTCGATACCAATGTCCGCCCAAACGGCGTTGACGGACCGGTATTGACATTTATCGGCGATAGCGACGCGCACATTGTACGCGGCCTGATCGCAATCCTATTTGCGACGTTCTCGGGCAAACGCGCCAAGGACATTTTAGCCGGCGATGCGCTTGCGCTGTTTGAGCGGCTTGGTCTGCGCGAACACCTAACGCCGCAGCGATCGAACGGTTTTCGCTCCATGGTGGAGCGTATTCGTTCCGACGCGCGCGCCGCGCTGGCTGCCGCCGCAATGTGACTGCGGTGTGATGTTCCATGTACAAAGCCGCCGCAGGTGGCGAACCGACTTCCCCCCGATCGTGCTATAAGTCCGTCTGAGCGATCGTTGACCGGGAAGGGCAGACAATGGCCGTCAACGGCTTCGGGGCGGATGCCGCGTTTGTCGGCAAAGGTGCCCGGACGGCACTGACAGATGTATTCGCCGGGGCGATTTGCAGCGTCCTATCCATTGCCTATTGCCTTTCCTACGCTGCGCTGATTTTCAGCGGTCCCATCTCGCATTTGCTCGCCTACGGCGTGGCGGCAACATTCTTGTCGGCCGCGGTCGGCGGGGCAATGGTCGCCTGGCGCAGCTCTCTTCCTTTCGCGGTCGCCGGACCGGACAGCTCTATTTCGGTCGTCATCGCGGCAATGGTGGCGACAGTTGTACATCGGATCGTTGCGCAGGGCGGCGCGGGCCTTCTCGAGCCGACATTAATCGCTATTTCGGTAGCGACCGCGCTCACGGGCATTCTTCTTTGCATTCTCGGCTTTACTCATGCCGGCCGCGCGATCCGGTTTGTCCCCTATCCTGTCATCGGCGGTTTTCTCGGCGCTACTGGCTGGCTGATGATGATGGGTGCGGTACAGGTCGTAACCGATCAACCGGCTGCACTCGCCAACATCGGCGCCTTTTTCAATCTCGCCCTTATCGGCAAACTTGCCGCCGGTGTAATCGTCGCAGTTACACTGCATTTTTCGCTGAGACGATCCAAAACTTCCTTCATTTTGCCCGGGGTATTGCTGGCGGCGTTCGTGGCAACCTACCTCGTGATCCTGTTGAGCGGCTCGTCGTTCCGTTCGGTTCAAACCGACGGTTGGATGTTCCCGAACCTGCCGGTGGCGCATCTAACGTTGCCGTGGAGTGCCAGCGCTCTGCAAACCTTCCCATGGGCGACAGTTCCCTCGCTCGCCGGCGATCTGCTCGCGATCATGTTCGTCACCGTCAGCACTTTTTTGCTCAACACAACCGGCATTGAGCTCGCGACCCGCAACGAAGCCAATATTGACCACGACCTGAAAGTTCTGGGCTTTGCGAATATCGTCGTTGCGGCGCTGGGCGGATATGTGAGTTGCACCTCGCTCAGCCGCTCGCTCCTGATCCGGAGCGCCGGCGCGAGCGGCCGGCTGGCCGGTTTTACGGTCGCGACAGTCTCAGCGGGCGTTCTCGTCGCGGATCCGTCGTTCCTTGGCTACGTGCCAAAATTCATCCTGGCCGGCCTGTTGATGTTCCTCGGCGCCGGACTCGTCCATCAATGGTTCGTTCAATCGGCACGGCACCTGCCGATGATCGACTATTTATCGCTCGTCGCTATCGCCGTGCTGATTGTCAACTGGGGTTTTGTTGCCGGCGTCCTCATCGGCGTCGTGATCGGTTGCGCTACCTTTGCGCTGAGCGCGAGCCGTGTCAGCGCGATCAAATTCGGCTTTGACGGTTCGGAGTACCGCTCCTCACTCGATCGCGGGCCGCATGAGCAGGCATTGCTCGCCACCCACGGCCGCGAAATCCAGGGCATGGCGCTGCAAAGTTATCTGTTCTTCGGCTCGACCAACCGGCTCTATCAGCAAGTCAAGACGCTCCTGATGCGGCAGCGCGAGTGTCGCTTTCTGATTTTCGATTTTGCGCGCGTCACCGGCATCGACTCCTCGGCCACGCAAAGCTTCGCGCAAATCAAGCAGGCGGCGACTGAAGCGGGCGCCCGTATTGTGCTGGTAAACCTGCCGCTTGAGCTGGAAAGATCCTTCCGGACCGCTCGCTTCATCTCGGCCGACGTCACTATCACCGCGGATCTCGACCGCGCGCTGGAAGCCTGCGAGCAGTCGATCATCGACACCTATCAAGCCGAGACCGGAGATACGCGATCGCTGCGTGCCTGGTTCTCCGAAGTGCTCGGCGATGCCCGGCTCGCCGATTGCCTGGCCGAAAATTGCCAACGTCTCGACGTCAGGGCAGGCGACATCATAGCCCGCCAAGGCGAAGCGGCCGCATCGATGCATTTCATTCTCGAAGGACGCGTCGGCATCATGGTCGATATGCACGATGGCCGTACGACGCGCGTACGCAGCCTCGGCCGTCACACAACGGTGGGAGAAATGGGTCTGATCACGCGCTCGCCGCGCAGCGCGACTATCCAGGCCGAAGCCGCAAGCGTACTCTATGAGCTCGACACGAAAGCTTTTGACCGGATCAAGCGCGAACAGCCGGCCTTGAGCCAAGCTTTGCTTGCTTACGTCATCAGGGTGATGACCGAACGGTTGAGCTTCGCCAACCGGCTGATTGGCGTTCTGCAGCGTTAGAAATCGTCTTTGTTCTTTATTTTCGGCGCCGGCGCTGCTGACCCAAGCCCATCTGCTTGGCGAGCTGCGACCGGGCAGCGGCATAATTCGGCGCCACCATCGGATAGTCGGGCGGCAATCCCCATTTTTCGCGATAGCTTTCCGGCGTCATGTCGTACTGGGAACGTAAATGCCGCTTGAGCGACTTGAACTTCTTTCCGTCCTCAAGGCACACAATGTATTCTGGAGTAATGGAGCGTTTGACCGGTACCGCGGGCTTTAGGTTTTCGGACGGTGCAGCGGCAGTTCCGTTCGAAATCCGCACCAACGCGGAATATACTTGACCGATCAGGGCCGTTATTTCCGCACTCGAAATCGTATTGTTGCTCACATACGCGGAAACAATGTTCGCGGTCAGCTGAACGAAACTGCTGCTCTCACCCGAATTCTCAGCCATGGCAGGCCTGATTTCTAAGAGACGTGCCGTCGCCCCCGCGCCAGATCGCCTCCCCCGCGCCATTCGCAAGGCAGACGCGCGGGATCTAGTCACATTTTAAGATATAGCAGATCAGAAATTAGAGCAATAAAGAGCGGCGCGCGGAGGACTATCCAAGATATAACATCGCCGCGTGAAGAACTTCAGCGGCCTTGAATAGTTGAGCGTCGCCGACTCGCAAGAAACGTCGCGCTTTTGAACAGCTGACTGCCGGAAATGTCAGGCGGTACTGTCGATATGTTCGCGCAGGGCGGTGATCGAGCCGAAGCGCAGCGTCCCTTGCGGCAATTGCGCTTCGATCGATCCGTCGGAATAGAGCGTGTAAGCCATCCCCTCGACGACGCCGGATTTCAGAACAGACACCGCTTCCGCCGGACGGGTCGCGGCAGTAGATTTCACCTCAGAACTCCGGTGCGGGCTTTTCGGTCGACTGTGCTGCCGGGGCGAGGTGGGCCGAAGCCGCTCCCCCATCGCGGCGCGATTTCCCGGACAAGAATGCCGTAAAGCCAGAGGTAGCCACATCGGAGGCAACTGCCGCGCGCGGCTTGACCTCGAGACGCGCCGCCGTGCGAGCCGGTGAAGCCCCATTTCCGCTGCGACTGGCCGTGACCGCGGCAGGCTGCCTAACCTCTTCAACGTCTTCTTCAACGAGGGGGCCTTCTGCGCGGCCGGGCGAGATCGGAAACTTGATGCGCATCGGTTCGGCAGATGTTTCATCAGCAGACACCGGCTTCGGCTGGTCACCGAGAGGCACCACCTGCGGAATGTGCTTAAGTCTTGACGGGAACGGGATGCGGACGGACGGCTCGGTGTTTTCGGCTGCGGGAATGCCGGCGGGAGTATCGGTCGTGTGGCTCGTGCGCGGGATCGGCCGCGCCGCGAGCGCGCGTTCGATGCGTTGAAGCTCGCGAACTGCCAATCCCATTCCGATCAGGAGAAGCCCGCCGATAACTGCGATGACACCGGGTGTAATCGCCTCAGTGTCCAACAATCCATCATGAACGGTGACGCCGGCAACCACTAGGAACGCGCCGGCGATCGTCGTCACGATACCCAAAAGCAACAAAATGACCGGCATCACACCCACCCCTGCCCCAACCAAACACTTGGGGTTGGAAGGCCATTTTGCGGGCCCGCACCGCGCCACGCAAGAACATAAACGGCGGCCGGCGGTACGCGGTACCCCCGTTTTGGGCGTCGCCCAGAGGCGGTTCTTTGTCGCCGGCGCGGTGCCACGGCGGTCACCGGTGACTCAGCTAATGCTTTGCAGCATATAATAAATCGCTCACTCGCGTGACACGGCCCCGGCGCGTCATTGCGCGCCTGCCGGGAACCATTGCCCAAGCCCGCCGGTTAAGCCTATTTAGAGGAAACCTTGTCCATGCCAGGCAGTTTAAAGCCAACCCCTTTCCGCCCCGACCGTCCCACATTGAGGAGTAACCAATGGCATTCACCCTTCCCGAACTGCCTTATGCCTATGACGCGCTCGCCCCGCACATGTCGCGCGAGACTCTCGAATTTCACCACGATAAACATCATCAAGCCTATGTGACCAATGGCAACAGTCTGGCCAAAGGCACCGAGTGGGAGAACAAACCGCTCGAGGAAGTGGTGAAAGGCACGTTCGGCAAAAATGCCGGGCTCTTCAACAACGCCGGTCAGCACTACAACCACATTCATTTCTGGAAATGGATGAAAAAGGGCGGGGGCGGCGACAAGCTTCCTGGCAAACTGGAAAAACAAATCATCAGCGACTTGGGATCGGTCGCCAAGATGAAGGAAGATTTCGCTCAAGCCGGCGCAACGCAATTCGGCTCGGGCTGGTGCTGGCTCGCGGTGAAAGACGGCAAGATCGCAGTGACGAAGACGCCGAACGGCGAAAATCCGCTCGTCCATGGCGGCAAGCCGATCCTTGGTTGCGACGTTTGGGAACACTCTTACTACATCGATTATCGCAACCGGCGGCCGGATTATCTCAAGGCGTTTCTCGACCATTTGGTGAATTGGGATTACGTCGCCGAGATGTATGAAACCGCGATGAAATAGCGCGGCCGAACGGCTGCGTGAGAAAAAGCGGGCTTACGAATTCGCATCGCGCCACGGCGCGGTGCACGGGTCTGGCACCTATGGGTTAAACGCGCGCCGTGCTGTGCGCGTAGCCCCAGTAAAGCTCACGCGCCCGGCGATAAACCGGTCCCGGCTGCAAATTCCGGTCGTCGATGCAAACGATCGGCGGATATTTTGGTGTAATTGCCGGAAGAGAAAATTTCATCGGCCGCTTGAAAATCGACATAACTCGGCGTTGTCTCAGCGACCGGGACGCCAGCCATGCGCAACAGCGTGATCACGCGGGCCCGCGTTATGTCCGCGAGGAAAGAACCGTTCCGTACCGGCGTGAAAACGACGCCGTCTTTAACCATGAAAATATTCGCGCAACGTAGAGGGTCAGGCACCAGCGCGTTGTTTCGGGATCGAGCCGCACCGCGCCGCCGATGGCGTCCTCCGGCCAATACATCGGCCGGATGTAAAGTCCGGCGTCCCTATCGAAATGCTTCAAGCCCTCGCGCGCCAGCCCCAACCAAGTCTCCATCGGAACGAGCGGCTTGAGACCCATCGTCTTGGCTGACTCATTAACGCGGGCGAATGCAGATCGAGATCGGGCGCGGTTCCCTCGAAGGCGCGCCCGCCATCGAACACGGACATACAAAGCCAAGCGGCCTGGGTGCGCACGCCGATGATCGGCACGTTGCCTTCGTGCCAGTCATCGTTGAAAAAGGTGACGGTCTTCAACCAGGTGACAGTCCGGCTCATCGAATCATCCCGCGCCGTTCCCCTGTCACCATGTTGCGAGGAGATTGAGCTATGCCAAGCGCCTATGTGTTCGACGCCTACGGTACGCTGTTCGACGTCCACGCCGCGATCGCCCGCCACCGGGCGACGGCGGGTCCGGACGCCGATAGCTTTTCGGAAATCTGGCGGACCAAGCAACTCGAATACACGTGGACGCTGACGCTCGCCGGTCACTACATCGACTTCTCGACATTGACCGAACGCGCGCTCGACTTCGCCTTTGCCCGCATTCCCTCGGTCGACCGCGGGCTACGGGACCATCTCCTCAAGGCTTATCTCACGCTCGACGCCTTTCCCGACGCACGCCAAACGCTGACTGACCTCAAGACCCGCGGCGCGAGCCTCGCGATCCTCTCAAACGGTACGCCGCGCATGCTGGCTGCCGCGGTAGAAGCAGCCGCCATGAAAGGACTTTTCGATAGCGTGCTGTCAGTGGATGCAGTTCGCTACTACAAGCCTCGCCCGGAAGTCTATGCGCTTGTGACAGGTGCCTTGAATATAAAACCGTCGGACGTCGCGTTCGTATCGTCCAATCGTTGGGACGTCATGGGCGCGGTGTCGTTCGGTTTCCAAGGGCTCTGGGTGAACCGGGCACGCGCGCCGAATGAATACCCCGATCAAGCGCCTGAGCGGGAAATTCCCGGCCTCACGGCGCTTTTGGACGCGGCTCGATGATAGAGCGGTCCCCCGCTAGGCCGCGTGACCGTGCGATTCGGGCTCGTCGGGATTTTTTAGCGCGGCCACAATTTGCTGCTTGGTCAGCCGGGTGCCGTCATCGCCCTCGATCAGTAAGGCGACACGACCGCTGTCGTTGATATGCCGTGCCCAGTTCATCGCCTCATCGAGGACGCTAAACTCCTTAAAAAGATGACGATCCTTCTCCAATGGAGAGATGGACCGCGAGCCGCGCGGGCCGGAATATACGCGATAGGTCATCGTCGGGCCTCCTATGTGACAGCACCTGTCACCCAAGACCTAGCAATCGGATGGAAATGCGCCGGCGGTGTGTCGCGGCACGGCGGCGCGGCGCGATGACGCGGGGCGGCTTATTTCGGCGCTGCAAAAAGCTGATCGCCGTAGGGCAGCGATGCCGGACGCTGTATGACGATGAAGGCGTGATCCAGCATGCTGTGACAGCTGTTGCAGCCGGCACTGAGCCGATCGTATGCGGCGGCGAACGCCGCGCCGTCCTTGCCGTCGACGGCCGTCTCCAGCGCGGAAAGTCCCGGACCGATAGTTTTCTCGACCGTGTCGCCACCGAGCTGCTCTTGCACTTTTTCAAACCCGTCTTTCAGCTTGTCGATCTCATAGTCCGCCAGCAGCCAGTTGCCGCCGCGGCCTGCAAACCACAGTTTGATGTGACGCATCTGCTGCATGGCCATGATGTCGCCGATCGTCTGCGCAGGAGCTTCCTTTGCACCGGACGGCGCCGGCATGTCACGCGCGCTGACGTGTGCTGCGGCGAACGATGCCGTCGCCAACAAGGCTGCGAAGATCGACTTCATCCCCGGGGTCTCCTCTGACGGCGCGCAGGCCGTACATCCCACTGCTAGCTCGCCGGCAGTGGCCGCGCGCATTGCTTGGGATAGGCTTCACGGCAGGACTGATATAAGGCGGGACAGGTCTTGGCAGCCGCAACCCCGGCTTCGATTGTCTTGATGCGCTCACCGGCGGCGCGGGACTGCCCGTCGTAAGTGAGAACCGCGTCGGCACGCTCAATGGCGCGGTCGGTCATCAGAAAATGCTCGGTTCCGTCGAAATAGGTTGTCGCTATCTTGATCGCTTCAGTGAGCCAGTTCGTGTACTCGGCATTCGCTCTGGGATCGGGTTTGACGACGCGGGCAATCACCGCGGCGTTGGTATAGAGAACGTTGAGTTTGAAATAGATCCCGCCGCACTCGGCAAGCGCGAGCCAGTAGGGCCGGTCCTTGTACGGCCCGGGCGCGGTCACGATACTGTCTCGCCCGTCGAGGGACACGGCCGGTGCGGCGGGCACGGCCGGGTGCCTCGGATCGCGTTTGCGCACAACCTGCGCCTGCGCACTCACCGCGGCCATCACCAGCCCCAGCATGAACACGCCGGCCCTGAGCATCACTCCCGACATGCCATGATTATAGCCGTTGCCGGACGGCGAACTCAAAACCGCTCCACCCAGGGCCGCAGTTCGATTTCCCAAGCCCAGGCGCTGCGATGCTGCTGCAGCAGATTGAGATAGGTCTGCGCGATCGCGTCCGGGTCGAGCATGCTATCCGGTTTGTCCGGAGGCTCGGCCCGGCTGGCGCTGCGGATGCCGCCGTCGATGACCACATGCGCGACGTGAATGCCCTGCGGCGAAAGCTCGCGGGCAAGGCTTTGTGCCAGTCCACGCAGGGCAAATTTACCCATGGCGAAGGGAGCCGATTGGGCATAGCCTTTTACGCTGGCCGACGCGCCGGTAAACAGGATCCCGCCGTGCTTGTGCGGCAGCATGCGCTTGACCGCCTCCTGGGCCACTAGAAACCCGCCCAATGCCGAGACGATAATCGACTTCTCCACCTCGGCCGGGTTGAGTTCGATCACCGGACCGCGTGTGCGGTAGCTCGCGTTGTAAACGACAACGTCGGGCGCGCCGAGCGCGGCTTCGACATCGGCGAACAATTTGACCACCTCGGCGTGCTTGACCGCATCGCAGGCGAATGCCTTGCCGCCGACCTCCTTCGCCAGCGGTGCAAGATAAGCCGCCCGGCGGGCGGCAAGCGCAACCGTCATGCCGGCCTTTCTGAAAATCCGCGCCACCGAGGCGGAAAGACCATCGCCCACTCCAACGATCAACGCCGTCCGATATGCCACTTCGGCCATGCCGCCCTCCGCTTTGCGCTTTCGGTGTAGTAGAGGCGGCCTAGTCGATCACCGCAATGGCGTTGATCTCGACGAGGCAGCGCGGATCGGTGGCGAGCCGCACGACCTGCACGGTCGTCGTGGTCGGCTTGGCGCCGCCAAAATACTTGGCCCAGACCCGGTTGAGTACATCCTGGTCGGAGAGATCGGTAACGAAACGGTCCGCGGTGACGATATCGGCAAAGCTTGCGCCTGCGGCTTCCAGCCCACGCTTGAGATTCTCCAGGGCCGCGCGCGCTTGGCCGACCATATCGCGCGGCATGGTATCGAATTCCTCCGGCCGGTGTGGATGATGGTGATAGACCGGCGCGGCGGTAACGCCCGCGAGGTAAATGGTGGTGCCGCCCTTGACCTTGATCGCCGGCGCATATGGCATCCACACATCCGGCGCGTCCGGCCAGTGAACATGTTCGATGGTTTTGGGCATGGCATAAGCTCCGTAACTTGACGATTCTGATGAAGCCGAAAACTACATCCGGAATACGCCGAACTTCGTCTCCGGGATCGGGGCGTTGAGCGCCGCCGAGAAGCACAAGGCCAGCACGCGGCGCGTTTCGCTCGGCGCAATGATGCCGTCGTCCCACAACCGCGCGGTGGCGTAATAGGGATCACTCTCCAGGTCGAACTGGTCGCGAATGGGCTGCTTGAATTTCGCCTCTTCCTTGGCGGACCATGTCTTGCCCGCGCCTTCGATGTTGTCCCGGCGCACGGTTGCCAGCACGCTCGCCGCCTGCTCGGAGCCCATCAGCGCCACGCGCGCACTCGGCCAGGTGAACAGAAAGCGCGGGCTATAAGCGCGGCCGCACATGCCGTAATTGCCGGCGCCGTAAGAGCCGCCGACAACGACGGTGATCTTCGGCACCTGCGCGCAAGCAACGGCCGTCACCAGCTTGGCGCCATCCTTGGCAATGCCGCCAGCCTCGTAATCGCGCCCCACCATGAAGCCGACGATGTTATGCAGGAAAAGGAGCGGAATGCGCCGCTGGCAGCAGAGTTCGATGAAATGCGCGGCTTTGAGTGCGCTCTCGGAGAATAATATCCCGTTGTTGCCCAGAATGCCGACGGGAATGCCGTGGATGTGCGCGAAACCGGTAACGATGGTCGTGCCGTACAGCGCCTTGAATTCATCGAATTCGGAGCCGTCGACCAGGCGCGCAATCACCTCGCGGATGTCGAATTGTTTTTTGAGATCGGCCGGAACGACGCCATCGAGCTCGTTGACGGCGTAGTGCGGCTCGGCCGGCTTGGCGAGCGGAATGTCGATCGTCTTTTTCGTGTTGAGCCTGGCGACAAGGCGGCGGCAAAGCTCGAGCGCGTGGCGGTCGTTCTCGGCGTAATAATCGGCGACGCCGGATTTTCTCGCATGCACGTCGGCGCCGCCGAGATCTTCCGCCGAAACCACTTCGCCGGTCGCCGCCTTCACCAGCGGTGGTCCGCCGAGAAAAATCGTGCCTTGCTTGCGCACGATGATCGTTTCATCCGACATCGCCGGCACATAAGCCCCGCCAGCGGTGCAGGAGCCCATGACGACCGCGATCTGCGGCACGCCCAAGGCCGATAATGTGGCCTGGTTGTAAAAGATGCGCCCGAAGTGCTCGCGGTCAGGAAACACTTCCGGCCATTGCGGCAGGTTGGCGCCGCCGGAATCGACGAGATAGACGCAGGGCAAACGGTTCTCGCGCGCGATTTCCTGGGCTCGCAGGTGCTTCTTCACCGTCAGCGGATAGTAGGTGCCGCCCTTGATCGTCGAATCGTTGCAAACAATGACGCATTCCCGGCCGGATATTCGGCCAATGCCGGTGATGATGCCGGCCGCGTGAATCGCGTCGTCATACATCCCACCGGCGGCGAGCGGCGACAAGTCGAGGAACGGCGCACCAGCGTCGATCAATGTCAGCACGCGGTCACGCGGCAACAGTTTTCCGCGCGCCAAGTGGCGCTCGCGGGCGCGCGCCGGTCCACCCTCGGCCGCTTTGCTGCGCCGCGCTTGAAGTTCCGCGACAAGCGCACGCATGGCGGTTTCATTCGCGCGGAACTCCGGTGACGCCGAGTCGATGCTTGATGTCAGTGCCTTCACGTGCCCCTCTCGATTCGCCCATCGCTACACCAACGGTGCAGCGCGACATGAACAATTAGTCAGAGTTCAGGCGCGCGTCGATGCACTTTTTTAATTGCCGGGCACCCTTTGGCCGCCGCGGCGGAAATTATCACATGGAACCGAAACTTTCCCGCCAAGCCGGCGTTCGCCCCGGATGGACCGCCTTCGCACGTTCACGGAGAGCGTCAGGCGATACAGAGGAGACAGCCGAATGAGGACGCAACGAACCACCCTGCTGGCCGGCATTGCCGCGCTCGCGCTTCTGGCCGGAACGAGCTTTGCTCCGGCGCAGGAAAAGCCGGACCAGAACGCCGCGCCGGCGGCCAAGCCGCCGCAGGCCACCCACCAAATGAACAAGGCGCCGGCGGAGAAAATGGGTCAAAATACGCAGGAACAAAACAAAGCTGCACCAGCTACGCCGAAGGCGGCGCAGATGAACAGCAAGAACAAGGCCGCCAGCGGGAACAAGGCGGCGCCGCGCAATCGAACCGCGCAGTCGCCACAGCACCGGTTCACGTCTAAGCAACACGCGATGACGCAGACTGAACGGTCCAAGGCGAGCCGGATGGCCGAGGAACGCAACCGGATGGGTCGCCAGAACACCGCCGCTCAGGCCAGCCAGCGGAATGCCACGCAGGAAAGGCAAAATACCGCGCAGGGCGAGCGCGACGACTTGAAAGGCCTGCAGGGCAACGCGTCGGGCATGAACGTGCAACTCTCGAACGAGCAGCGCGACCAGATCCGGACGACGGTCCTCAATGGCGCCAACGCGCCGCGCGTGGGTAACGTGAATTTTGACGTAACGGTGGGAACGGCGATCCCGCACGGCTTCCGGATCATCCCGGTGCCGGCGACCCTGGTGCGCATCGAGCCGCAGTGGCGCGGATTCCTTTACTTCGTCTACAACGACGAAGTGGTGATCGTAAATCCGCGCGACATGAGAATCGTTGCGGTCGTAATGGTGTAACGGCAACGGACGGCTAAAATTAAACGAGGGCGAATCACGCCGCCCTCGTTTGCTTTTTCTGATCGCAGGGATAAGCGGCTAGGCCCGCACTTCCTGACGCTGGAAGGTGACGTAGCCGATCACAAACAGCACGATGGCGCCGGCGATCATGCCGACAATCTCCGGCCACACTACCAGCAGACTTTGCAGGAACGGAAGCGGCGCTCCAGGCACGGAGCCCGGCTGCACCAACACCAGGCCTAACGATGCCAGAAGCGGCTGCTGCGTCGAGCGTACCGTCGGATCCAGAAGCGCGCCGACAATTTCCGCATACATGTCCGCAGGCGATATACGCGCAAAGGCCTGAAGAATCCCAAGATGCCTCAAGAGGTCGTCGGGCGTTGCCACTCTGTCCGACACGAACAATCCCGCCACATACGGCGACAGCAGCGGCCAAAGCATGGTGAGAAACAGCCAAAGGCCCAAAGCCGCAAGAGCCGCCGTCGCCGCGGACCGGAACAAAATTGAAAACAACAAGGCCAGTCCGAGCCAGACGCTCGCGTAAACGATCGTTACCCCGAGCATAGCCAAGGCACGAGCGATCTCTTCCGGTCCGGGCGGCAGCCCGAGCGTCAGTATTCCAAGCCCAATCACCATCAGCCACAGCGCGAGCAGCATGATTGTGATGGTGATTATGCCGCCGAGGAATTTTCCGAACAGCAACGCGTCGCGATAGATCGGCTGTGAAAGAATGCGCGAAAGCGTCCGCTGATTGCGCTCGCTGTTCACCAGGTCGAAGCCAATTCCAATAGCAACAAGCGGAACGAGGAACGACAATACGGCCACGAATGAAGGCAAACCCTCCCTGGCCCTTGTGAACAGGCGGAGGAATAAAAACGGATCTTCCGCGGAGACCTCACGGATCTGCTGAATGCCGGTGAAAACAACGCCCACCGCCATCAGCACGACGATCCATTCCATGATGATCATACGAATGCCGGTCAGGTGGTCTGACAATTCCTTGAGCGTAACCACGCCGAGACCGGCAAAGGCGGAACCTTCACGCCGCATGGCGAGCCCCTTCCTTCACGGTCGCGGCTTCTTCCGCCTTGCGCTCGAAATAGCGGGTGTAGATGGCGTCGAGGCTTGGTTCCTGGACGCCGAGGAATTTTAGCCGGCCCTGCATGGCGACGACTTCATCGGCAGCCTCCGGACGCACGTCACGGTCGGCCTGCAGACGAAGCTTGCCGATCCCGGTCCGCTCAACACCGCTGACGCCGGGGATCAAGGCCAGCCGCTCGGCCAGCCCGGCTCCATCGGCCTCAATATCGACTGTGTAGCCGCCACCCAAAACCTCACGGCCAAGCTCGGCGACCGTCCCCATCAGCGCGATCTTGCCGCCGCTAAACAATGCAACCCGGTCGCAGATACTCTGCACCCGCTCAAGCATGTGCGAGGAAAGCAGCACCGAGACACCTTCAGCCTTGAAGCCGCGAATGATGCCTAGCAGTTCCGAGGTTGCGTGCGGATCAAGCCCGGTGGTCGGCTCGTCGAAGAATCGCGACTTGCGCGCCTTTCATCAGGATCTCGGCGAGGCCGAGCCGCTGCCGCATACCGCGTGAGAACGTTCCGACGCGCTTATCAGCCTGCTCGGCCAGCCCGACCCTGGTGAGCGCATTCGCAATCCTCTCCTCGCGCTCGGCTGCTTTGAATCCGATAAGCCGCGCGGTGTAGCGCAGATTATCTGCAGCGGACATGTGGTCGTAGAACCCCACTGTGTCGGGCAGGTAGCCGACGCGGCGCTTCACCGAAAGCGGCTCGCGGGCCGGATTGAACCCGACCACGCGCACCTCACCGGCGGAAATGTCGGTGAGGCCAAGCAGCATCAGTATCGTCGTGGTCTTGCCAGCGCCGTTGGGCCCGAGCAGGCCGAAGATTTCCCCTCGCCCTACGGCGAACGAGATGTGGTCGACAGCAACCGCGCTGCTGTAGGTCTTGGTTAGATCCTTGGCCTCGATGACCGTCTGCTCGCTCATCGGCGGCCGAACCTCGCGACCGCACCGACCATCACCAGCAGCGCAACGCCGATGATGCCGACGCCGGCAATGCCCCATAAGGTGGAAGTTGTCACCGTGACGCGGAAATTCGTGGATGCGGATTCGCCGCGTGCCGAGGCGCGGATCGTCGTGACGTAGTCGCCGGCGATCGCCTTGTCGGTCGGTGTGATCAGCGCCTGCACTTCTTTGTTGGCGTTGGGGGCAATACGGTCGACCGTCTTCGGATCAAACGTCACCTTCCAGCCGCTCGGCGCCGAGCCGGAAAGCTCGACATTTTCAGCCGGTGCGGTTCCGTTGTTGGTGATGACAACCGGAACGCTAGTTTCCTTGCCGGCGGTTGCTTGCGTGGAGACAAGCCCCTCGCGGCCGCTGATATCGAGCCTCGGCTGGCCGGTGATGTCCATGGTCAGATCGGCGGTGGCGGAGGCGTCTTCGGCGCCAACACGCGCCTCAACCTTGTAGCTGCCAGCCGCGGCCGTATTCGGCGGCGTCACCTTCAGCTTGACGTTTTTGGTCTGGCCCGGATCGATCGGCACCGCGTTCAACTCCTGGCTGCCGTACCCTTCCGTGAACGAAGCGTCGAAATTCTGCGGCGTTTGCGCGGACAAACTTGCAGTGAGTTTCTTGCCGCTGTCGTTCTTGATGGCGAGTTGAAATTCAAAGGCTGACCTTGAATTACCGCGCAATTCGGGAAGCTGCGGCGTCAGCGTCAGCTTGGCCGGCAAATCCTTCGCCAGCGTCACTGCGATCGGCAGTTGCGCTGTGGTCGAACCGCCGGCTGCCTTGATGGTAAGTGTTTGCGTCCCGACAGCGGCGTTTTTCGGCACGTCGAGGCGCAGCTCAAGCGAGACGCTCGAATTAGTCGCGGGCATCGCGGCGGCGACCGGCTGACCACCGCCCATCAGCGTCGCCGTCCAACCGGACGGAACGTCGGTAACGGACAAGGCCAGCCGCTCCGGGGCCAGCGCGTAATTCTGCAATTTCAGGCTGACCGTCGACGTCTCGCCCGGCCGCAACGTGACGGCCGGATAGTCGCTCATCAGATAAATGCCCTTGACGTCCTTGGGCGCGTCTTCGGCGCTGGCAATCGGCGTTAGCAAAGCAGCAAAAGCGGCTAGAGCGGCGATAAATGGATATCGCATTTTTGCAGACTCCCGTGCAGGAAACGGTTCGGTGCCCCCTCCCACGGCGCGCTCGATGAGCACGGGCGAGGAACCGGCCATTGTGGGCGCAATCGTGACAAAATCATGCAGACGATAGCCTATTAGCAAGACCTGCGGTAGAGCGCCGCAGTTTAGCGTTAAATTGTGCCGATGCGTCGCAGGTCGGAAGTCAGTGCCGGGCTCTTGGCGTTCCGTCGCCGGAACGGCGTCGAAGTGCTGCTTGCCCATCCGGGCGGTCCGTTCTGGGCGAAAAAGGACGACGGGGCCTGGACCATTCCCAAGGGCGAGGTCGAACCGGGCGCCGACCTCCTCGCTACGGCGCTAAGGGAATTCACCGAAGAAACCAATCTCGTCGCCGTTGGCGATTTCACGCCATTAGCGCCGGTTACACTCAAAAGCGGCAAGCTCGTACACGCTTTCGCATTCGAGGCAGATTTCGATCTCGCCGGCTTTGCCAGCAACAGCTTCGAGATCGAATGGCCGTCGAAATCGGCGCGACGCCAGAGCTTTCCGGAAATCGACCGCGTCGGCTACTTCGCCATGCCAACGGCGGTGATCAAAATCATCGCGTATCAGCTGCCGCTGTTGCGCGAGCTTAGTCGGCGTCTTGGCTGAGGTCGCGAGGCACGTCCGGATAATCTACCTCGTCGTGCGGAAGCACCCAAGGCTCGCGGCGGGCTCCGTCGCGCCATTCGTTCCACGCCGGAAGCGCCATGTGCGCACTCATATAGGCGCGCGCGTTGTCACTCACCTTGAGCGCATAAGTATGGAAGCGAGAGACAACCGGCGCGTACATCGCGTCTGCCGCGCCGAATGCGCCAAAAAGAAACGGCCCAGTTTTGCCGTAACGCGATCGACATTCGCTCCAGATCGCCTCGATGCGGCCAACGTCGACCGCGACGTCGGCATCCATTTTGCGCGGAATGATCGGCCGCTGAACATTCATCGGCAACTCCCGGCGCAACGCCGGGAAACCGGCGTGCATTTCAGACGCAATAGCGCGTGCATGCGCGCGATGGGCCGGCTCACCCGGCCACAAATTGGCGACCAGAAATTTTTCGGCGAGATACTCCAGGATCGCCAGCAACTCCCAAATGTGAACGTCGCCGTCGATCAGCACCGGCACCTTGCCGGCGCCGCTGATCGCCAAAAGCCGCGTTTTGAAATCCTGAGCATCAAGCGAAATCAGCGTTTCTTCAAACGCAATGCCGGCAACCTTCATCGCCAGCCAAGGCCGAAACGACCAGGACGAATAGGTTTTGTTGCCGATGACAAGGCGCAGCGCCACGGAATGTCCGCAATTGGGTTGCGAGACATGAACATACTGACCGGGCGCGGGCAAGCAGCCGCGATTACACGATTCCTGTCATGACGGCCACGAAAGATGCGAACAGCACCGCCGTCGCGGTGAACACCACAGTGATCGCGGTCTCGAACCACGCGCTCGACGCCGGCTTTGCCTCGAACCCGGCATTTGGCGCTTCAACAAGCGCCACAGGCATTTCGATGGACATTGTAGCTTTTCCCCAAGGAAATCGTCGTACCCTAGGAGCCGAGAATCCCCCGCCACGAATTGCAGATTGGTTAATGCCGCGCCGGATCGGCGCTGCCCGAACCAATGCCGCGCCGTTTATGGGGCAGGAAACAGCGTCGTTGTCTTGCCTGAAATCCAATAGGCCACGAGACCGGCCCATTCGTGCATGGCCGTATCGGTCTGCCCTAGCCCGTCGCTCAGCGAAGAAAACGGTCGTGTGGCGTCGATCGGCCCGGATGTGCGCCAATCGACCGGATAGGCCTCGACAGAAAAGTGCACCGCCCGAAACGCTGCCATCGCCCGCGGCATGTGCACAGCGGACGTAACCAACAGCCAGCGTTCGCCGGGTTTCGGATCGGCGATCAGGCGCGAAAAAGCGGCATTCTCGATCGTATTGCGCGACTGTTCCTCGGCTGTGATGCGGTCGTGGTCGACGCCGAGAGCCTCCAATTGCCGCACGGCATACGCGGCCTCAATACCCTCGGCGAAAATAAGTGTGTTGCTGCCGCCGCTGTAAATAATTCGCGCGTTCGGATAACGCCGCGCCAGCTCTGCCGCGGCGGTGATGCGTTCGGCATTTTCATTAAGCGACGTCGAACCTCGCGCCGCCGAGACGTCCGGCGAAATTGCGCCGCCAAGCACCACAATCCCGTCGGGCGGCCCGCGCGAAGAGTCCCACGGCGGAAACCGCTGTTCGAGCGGCAGTATCAGAGCGTTGCCGAGCGGCGATAATCCGGCGACCGCGATCAAGACAACACTTGTGATAATGAGCCAACTGGCAAGTCGCGTGAACCGGGTCATCAGCAGCAAAAGGCCAAGTAGCCCAATGACGATCATCCCGTTCGACGGCACTATAAAAAAACCAAACATTTTTGAGGCGGCAAAGAACATCCGTGACCTATCCGGCTGCGGTGCGTTCGACGTCGCTCACGAGCGCGATTTCCGCCAAGCCGCGTATCGCACCTTTGCCTCGTCGTTCGGTGGATAAAGACCGGGCAGCTTCACACCGTTTTCGACTTCGCTGAACACCCAGCTTTCGTATAGCTCGTGCTCAGCGCCCTCCTTCGCGACAAACTCGATCATCGCCTGCGGAATAACCACCGCTCCATCATCGTCCGCCACGATCACGTCGTCGGGAAATACGGCACATCCGCCGCAACCGATCGGCTGCTGCCAGCCGACAAATGTCAACCCGTTGACGGAAGCGGGTGCCGCGATCCCCGCGCACCACACAGGCAATGCGCTGGTCAACACGCCCGAGCGGTCGCGCACCGCCCCATCCGTCACCAGCGCGGCAACGTCGCGTTTTTTCATGCGCGCGCAAAGAATGTCGCCAAAGATGCCCGCACTCCGCAAGCCCATCGCATCGGCAACAACGACGGCGCCGCCCGGCATTTCCTCGATGGCCGCGCGCGTCGACACAGGATTGCCCCAGCTTTCGGTGGTGGCGATATCTTCCCGCACGGGAACAAAGCGCAAAGTGAAGGCGCGGCCGACGATGCGTTCGCCCTTGGCGGCAAGCGGCGTTGGACCGTTCATCCAGCAACGCCGGATGCCCCTGCGTAACAACATCGTGGTGATGGTCGCCGTCGTGACTTTACGCAGGATGTCGAACAGCGCATCGCTCATTGCCGCCCTCGCTTATCTTGCGTCCCTTCGCAGCCACGTCCCGATACGCTCGACCGCCTCACGCATCTCTTCGCGCGTACCGGCATAACACAGCCGCAAGAAATTTCGGCCCCGTGACGGATCGAAATCGACGCCCGGCGTAGCCGCCACGCCTGCTTGGTCCAGCAAGCGTTTCGTGAATGCAAAGCTGTCGTCCGCAAAACGCGATACATTGACATACAAGTAGAACGCGCCGTCGGCCGGCAAAAACGAACCCAACCCGATGCGCGGCAATTCTTCCAACAGGATTTTCCGATTCTCCTCGTAACCGGCACGCACTTTGGCGAGTTCGGTACGGCCCTCGAAAGCCGCCTCGGCGGCAATTTGCGAAAGCGTCGGTACCGAGATCGCAAGATTCTGCTGCAGTCGCTCGATCGCCCGGACCAGCGTCGGCGGCACGACCATCCAGCCTATTCGCCATCCGGTCATGCAGAAGTATTTGGAAAAGGAATTGACGATCAGCGCATCATCCGAAACACGCGCTGCTGTTTCCGCGGCAAACGCGTAGTCCAGCCCGTGATAAATCTCGTCGGAGATAACGACGATGCCGGCTTCCTCGGCGCAACGCACGAGTTCCGCAAGCGCGGTTGAGGTCATCATCGTACCGCTCGGGTTGGCGGGTGAAGCGACAATCACGCCCTTGAGCGGCTTCACGCGGTGATGACCCAGCAGCGCGTCGCCGGTGATCGACCAGCGACTAGCGGCATCTGTCTCGATTCCAACCGGCTCGCAACCCAGCGCCGTCAGGATGTGGCGATACGGCGGATATCCGGGCAGCGGGACGGCGACGCGGTCGCCCGCGTCGAACGCCGCGAGGAAGGCAAGAAGGAAGCCCGCCGACGAGCCGGTGGTGACGACAATCCGGGCCGGATCGATGTCGAGGCCGTGCCACTCGGCATAGGCGTTCGCGATCCGATGCCGCAGTGACGCAATGCCCAGTGTCTCGGTGTAGCGAAGGGGCGACGACAGCGCCGCGCGGGCAGCAGCAATCGCCGCCGCCGGTGCGCCTGCCGCCGGCTGCCCGACTTCCATATGGATAATACGGCGGCCTTGCGCCTCCAGCCGCGTCGCCGCGGCGACCACGTCCATCACCACGAACGGCGGCACGGCGCTGCGCGCCGAAGGTTGCAAAAGCTTTTTCGCCCGCTCAAGCATGCTTATTCCTTGACGGACCGCCGGCTGAGCAAGTCCGCCCCGGTGCTGCCGTATTCACGAGGTTTTGTAGAGTGTTACTTCGTTGTCGCACCGCGGCCTCATGTTGACCCCCACCGGTTCCGCCCATAGCTTGGTCCGCGCACCGAGGGGCTGTCCGATTTGTCTCAGATGATTGCCGCCAAACCTCCTAGCAAGACGCTTTCGGCGAGACCAGCGTCCCGCGCCGTAGCACTTGCCGCAGCCGCCGCAGTCGCGCTGACGAGCATGCCAGTTCGAGCCCAAACGGGCTCCAATGCCGGCGTTCCGATGATTCGGGACGCCGAGATCGAGCAGCTGTTGCGTGACTACACAGCGCCAATTCTGCGTGCGGCCGGGTTGACCCAGCAGAACGTGCAGGTCGTAATCATCAATGAAAATGTCTTCAACGCGTTCGTCATGGATGCTCACCGCATCTTCATCTTTACCGGCGCGTTGAAACAGGCCACCACACCCAATCAGCTGATTGGCGTATTCGCGCACGAGACCGGCCATATCGTCGGCGGTCATCTTTCCAAGATGCGCCAGGAGCTCGCCAATGCGCAGACGGTAGCGATCATCGCCATGTTGCTCGGCGTTGGCGCCGTGGCCGCTAGCGCAAAGTCCGGCAACGTGAGCACGGGGAACATCGGTGCTGCTGCGTTGAGTGCGCCTCAATCCGCGATAATGCACTCGCTGCTAGCCTATCAGCGGGCCCAAGAGGAGCAAGCCGATCGCGCCGGGGTCCGGTTCCTGACCATGACCCACCAGTCGGCCAAAGGCATGTACGATACGTTCAAGCGCTTTGCCGACGAGATGATGTTCTCGGCTGCTTATATCGATCCGTACGTTCAGAACCACCCAATGCCTGCGGAACGCATGGCCGCACTGACGGAACTCGTGAAGACTCCGTATTGGGACATTAAAGACCCTCCGGAATTACAATTTCGTCACGACATGATGCGCGCCAAGCTTTATGGCTTCACCGAGCGCGCCGATCTGGTATTGCGCCGTTATCCGTCATCCGACACCAGCATGCCGGCGCGCTATGCGCGTGCCATCGCCACCTATCGCTTTGGTGATTTACGTTCGGCGATCACGCAGATCGACAGCATGATCGCGGCCATGCCAAATTATCCTTATCTTTACGAGCTCAAAGGTCAGGCGCTGCTCGAGAACGGTCATGCGGCGGAAGCAATCGCGCCGCTGCGCCGCGCCGTCGAGCTCGCGCCGAACCCGGCCCTGATCCAGATCCTGCTGGGGCAGGCGCTCATTGCCACCAACAATCCGCAGCTGACCAAGGAAGCAATACCGCTGTTACGCGCGGCTCTGGCCAAGGAGCCCGAATCCGGCGATGCCTATGAACAGCTTGCGATGGCTTACGGGCATGGCGGCGATTACGCCGACGCCGATTTGGCGTCGGCGCAGGCGGCTTTTGCGCGCGGCGACGCCAAAACCGCGCGGGAACTCGCAGCCCGCGCCAAAATGAGATTTCCGGTCGGCTCACCCGGTTGGGTAAGGGCCGATGATATCGTTGCTTTCAATAAGGGAAAAAGCCCACTTCGAAGCGGTCAATGAATTGAAAAAGGACAAAGGACAATGAAACTCAGCTCAGGCGCGGCAATCCTGGCGGCAGCCGCAATATTCCTGGCCTTGCCAGCGATGATGCCGGCGCAAGCGCAGACATTCTCCACGGATCAGCGCGAGGAAATCGGCAACATCATAAAAGACTATCTGTTGGCTCACCCCGAAGTGATGCAGGACGTTATGGCCGAGCTGGAAAAACGCCAGCAGGCGGCCGAGGCCGATAAGCACCACGCTGCGGTGGTCGAAAACCAGGCGACGCTGTTCAGCTCGCCGCACCAGGTCGTTTTGGGCAACCCCCAAGGCAAAGTCACGATGGTCGAGTTCTTCGATTATAATTGCGGCTATTGCAAACGCGCCCTGCCGGATATGCTTACGCTCCTGAAGACGAACCCAAATCTGAAGTTCGTTCTCAAGGAGTTTCCGGTCCTGGGCGAAGGATCCGTCGAGGCCGCGCGCGTTGCGGTTGCGGCGCGCATGCAGGATTCCAGCGGAAAGAAATACCTTGAATTCCACCAGAAGCTGCTCGGCGGCCGGGGTCCCGCTGACAAGATGCGCGCGCTCGCCGTTGCCAAGGAAGTCGGTTTCGACATGGGGCGGATCGAGAAAGATATGGGCAGCGACGAGGTAAAGAAAACGATCGACGAGGATCTCAAACTCGCCGATGCACTCGGCGTCAACGGCACGCCGAGCTATGTCGTGGGCGGTGACGTCGTCGTCGGCGCCGTCGGCATCGATGCGCTGCGCGAAAAGCTCAATGCGGAACAGAAATAGGCGGGACGCGGCGCGTTAACTAGTTTTTCCGCGCGCCGCACCGGCTCGCCGGAGCCAACGAGCGCCCGGCTCAGGCTTCCCCTTTGCGGGTGCCTTCCCTATAACGAAGCACGCCGCAGGCGCCGGGGCCGGCGGCGGCAGCCGGGTCCCACGCGCGAAATGCCGAAAACCGTCTACGTCCTGAACGGGCCTAATCTTAATCTGCTCGGCACCCGCGAGCCGGAAATCTACGGACGCGCCACGCTTGCGGACGTCGAGAAACTTTGCCGAAACACGGCGCAGCAATACGGAATCTCGGTCGAATTCCGCCAATCAAATCATGAAGGCCAGATCATCGATTGGATTCAGGAGGCGGGCGCGCGGAATGCCGCCGGGGTCGTCATCAACCCGGCAGGATATACGCACACCTCGGTCGCAATCCTTGACGCGCTGCTTGCGCTGCCGGCGCCGATCATTGAAGTGCACATTAGCGACATCAACTCGCGGGAGCCTTTCCGCCGCCATTCTTATGTTTCGCAAGCTGCACGAACGGTCATCAGCGGACAGGGCATCGAGGGCTATGCGCGCGCAATCAGCGATCTCGCCGCAATGATCAGCGCCAAAGACCGCGCGAAAGTCTGATCGTGGCGCGCAAGCCGGAGACGCCAATGCCGAAGACGCCCGCGATCGACCACGACGCGATCCGCGATCTGGCGAAGCTGCTTGACGAAACCGGCCTTTCCGAGATCGAGATCGAACGGGATGGCGTTTCGATCCGAGTTGCCCGTAATTTCAGCGTGTCGGCCGCGCCCGAGCGCTCGGCCGACACCTCCATTGCCCCGGCGCCGATCACGGTCGCGACGCCGTCCGCCGTTCCGATGGAACCATTGCAGCATCCCGGGCTGGTCGCTTCACCGATGGTTGGCACCGCGTATCTCGGTCCAACGCCCGGGGCACGCCCGTTCGTCGACGTGGGCGCTCTGGTCAAGGCCGGCGACACTCTCATCATCATCGAAGCGATGAAAACGATGAATCAAATTCCTGCCCCGCGCTCCGGCACGGTCACTCAGATCCTGGTCGAAGACGGTCAGCCGGTCGAGTATGGCGAGCCGCTGATGATCGTCGAGTGATGGCAAAGTGTGAGTTCGCTCCAAAAGCGGCGGCCGCATGTTCGATAAAATTCTGATCGCGAATCGGGGAGAGATCGCGCTACGCGTGTTGCGCGCGTGCAAAGAACTTGGCATTCCGACGGTAGCGGTGCATTCGACGGCGGACGAGGATGCCATGCATGTCCGGCTAGCCGACGAAAGCGTCTGCATCGGCCCGCCACCCGCCAAGGACAGCTACCTCAACATCCCGGCCTTGCTTGCGGCCTGCGAGATCACCGGCGCTGATGCAGTGCATCCGGGTTATGGATTTCTCTCCGAGAACGCGCGTTTCGCCGAGATCCTTGCCGATCACAATGTGCAATTTATCGGACCGCGGCCGGAACATATCCGGCTGATGGGCGACAAGATCGCGGCCAAGCGCGCCGCGAAGGAGCTCGGTATCCCAACTGTTCCGGGCTCCGACATCGGTATCGAATCCGAGGCGGAGGCGACGCGATTAGCGCGCGACATCGGCTTTCCGGTAATTCTCAAAGCCGCCGCCGGCGGCGGCGGCCGCGGCATGAAAGTCGTTCGGGCGGAGAATGAGCTTGCAAACGCCCTTGCCACCGCGCGCGCGGAAGCCAAAGCATCCTTCGAAGACGACACGATCTATCTTGAAAAATATCTCGAGCGCCCGCGGCACATCGAGGTTCAGGTGCTGGGCGACGGCAATGGGCGCGCCATTCATCTTGGGGAGCGCGACTGTTCTCTGCAACGCCGTCATCAGAAAGTCTGGGAAGAGAGCCCCTCTCCTGCCCTTAACGCGACCACGCGCGACCAGATCTGCGAAACCGTCGCACGCGCTATGGGCGATATCAAATATCTCAGTGTCGGAACCGTCGAATTCCTTTACGAGGATGGCAAATTCAATTTTATCGAAATGAATACCCGCATTCAGGTCGAGCACCCGGTCACCGAGATGATCACCGACATCGATCTTGTGGTGGAACAAATCCGGGTCGCCGGAGGGAGCGGTCTTTCCCTGGCGCAGGGCGATGTAACCTTTCACGGCCACGCCATCGAATGCCGCATCAACGCGGAAAATCCGGTGTCGTTTCGTCCGTCGCCGGGCAAGATCATTCACTACCATCCGCCCGGCGGTCTCGGCGTGCGGATCGATTCAGCAGTCTACCACAACTACGCCATCCCGCCATATTACGATTCGCTAGTCGGCAAGCTTATCGTTCACGGCAAGACCCGCGGTGAATGTCTGATGCGCCTAAAGCGGGCGCTCGACGAATTCGTGATTGATGGGATAGAGACGACTTTGCCCTTGTTCCGCGCGCTTGCGCAGGAAGCGGCGATCATCGACGGGGACTATCACATCCACTGGCTGGAAGAGTTTCTCGCGCGCGGCGCGGTCGAGCAATAACGCGCGCGCCCTTCAAGCCAGTATGCGTTGCGCGGTTTCTCGCACCGCATCCGCGAGCAGCCGACCAATCAGTTCCGGGACATAAGGCTTCGCCACGAACAGCGAGCCGGAGACGCGCAGCCGCGGATCGAGGATGCTAATTCGGCCGGAAGCGTACACCACCGGCAAGTCGGGCAATATTTCGCGCGCCCGCCGGGCCAGCGTCGTTCCGTCGATGTCGCCGGGCAGATTTATGTCTGTGAACAATACATCGACGGGCGAGGATTTGAGATGCCGCAGCGCATCGGCCGCGTTGGCGACCGTGCGAACCGCGAAGCCTTGGTCTGAAAGCGATTCTGCCACCCACTCGCTGATGAGAAATTCGTCTTCGACGAGCAAAACCCGGATTGGCCGGACGTCGGTGGCGATCGTTTTCATTGCGGCGGTTTCGAGCCTGGACATGCGGGCTAAACGTGAGCAAAGCAAATGCGTTCAAGCTGGCGAAAATCTTACCGAAAATGTAGTTTACGGCTGGTTAAAACTCTGGCGCTGGCCCTTGAAAGCGCTGTCAGTCGACGGCTAAACCCAACTCCATGGCCAGTCGCGAGTCCGCCCTCGTCGAGATTACCCCCGAGGTGCTGCTAAAGGCGTATGCCTGCGGCATCTTTCCGATGGCGGAAAGCGCCGAGGACCCCGCACTTTATTGGATCGAACCGGAAAAACGCGGGGTCGTTCCGCTTGACCGGTTTCACGTGCCCGGCCGTCTCGCCCGCACAGTACGTTCCGGCCGCTTCGTGGTCATGGTTGACCGCGACTTCGATGCGGTGATCGACGGCTGTTCGGAACCGATGCCGGGGCGCACCCGCACCTGGATAAATGTCCGCATCCGCAACCTTTACCGCAAGCTCTATGACCGTGGAGATTGCCACACCGTCGAGGTTTATGAGGACGATGAACTGGTCGGAGGCCTTTACGGAGTAAGCCTCGGACGTGCGTTCTTCGGCGAAAGTATGTTTCACCGCGCGCGTGACGCTTCCAAGGTCGCTCTCGTGCACTTGGTCGCGCGGCTAAAAGCGGGACACTACCGTCTGCTTGACACCCAATTCGTCACCGAACATTTGCGCACATTTGGCGCCGTCGAAGTCACGCGGCCCGCCTACCACAAATTGCTCGATGCGGCGCTTATCGGAGAGGGCAACTTTGCCGCGCTGGCGCTCGATCGGCCGGTTGCCGGCGCAACGATTTTGACTCTCCTTCAAGGGAACTGACTTCACAATGCGCGCCGCGCGTCCAAAAAGAAGCGTCTGGCGATACTTTACCGCGACGACGCGGGGGCCGCAGGTGCCGGTGCAGGGGCTGGGGAGACGGTCGGCGCTCCACTTTGACGCCGTGTCCGCGCCGGTGGAGGTGTCCGCGTATTCGGCGCAGCGGCCGGAGCCGGCGGAGCGGCGGGCTCCGCGACTTTGATTGGCGAAGCGCAATCGGTCAACCAAACGTCGTAAATCGGATGTTCCACAGCGTGCAGGCCCGGGCTCGCGGCAAACATCCAGCCGGAGAAGATGCGCTTGACCTCGCCCTGAAGCGTCACTTCATCGACCTGCACAAAGGCGTCGGTATTGGTCGCCTCGGTGGGAGGGCGCGTGTAGCAAACACGCGCGGTCACCTGCAAGGCTCCGAACTGCACCGTCTCGCCGATCGCCGCATCGAAAGAAATGATCCGCCCGGTGATTTTATCGAGACCGGAAAACACCGCGCGCGAATTCTCGATTTTTTGCGCGGGCATCTCGGTGACGACCGTATCGTCGGGTTGCGGAGAAGTGTCCGCCGGCTGCGGCGGCGGCGGATTGGCCGGTTGAACAGCAGGCGGCGAGGGATAGCCAACGCGCGGCTGCTGCGCAGCTGGCGGCGATTGCGGCGCGGTCGCCTGGCTCGGAGCCCGCGCCGGCGCGAGCGATGCTCCGGGCGGCGGCGGCAACGGCTGCGTCTGAATGCCCGATCCCGGCGATGGCGACGGCAGCGGCGCGGGACCCGGATACTGCACCGGCGGTGGCTGCGGCGGAAACGCCCGTTCAGGAACGTCGGCCGGCGGGCGCGGCGGCGAATCTCCAAAGATTGCGCCGAGTTGCGCGTCCGCTGGTCGCATTGCGAGCGCCCCCGCGAGCACGGCCAAGACGGCAACGATACGAAGCATGATTCCCGGGCGCGCGGTGAGGTTGAGCATTATCGCGCTCGCGGCCCCGTTAACACGCCGAGTGCGGCGAAACTAGGGATTAGCTGCTGCCGGGCGTCCAGGCCTTGTAATCGCCCGTCGCCTTGGGACGACGACCTTTTGCCAAAGTCGAGCCGCTCGGCCGCAGCGCAGCAGGCGTGCCCGTAGGATTGGGCCGATGCGGCTTCTCCCATGGGTGTGGCCTGGTCTCGTCCTGCGTCGGCGGCACGTCGACGACATGATGCATCCAGCCGTGCCAGCCCGGTGGTATCGTCGAGGCTTCCGTTACGCCTTTGTAGATTACCCAGCGGCGCTCGAATCCAAGCGTGCGATCGATTTTGCCATTGCGCGTACGGTAGTAACGATTGCCGAATTCGTCATCACCGACGAACTCACCGTAAAGCAGCGTCCAGACTTGAGTGCCGAAGGTTTGGCTGTTCCACCAAGTAAAAAGGCGCAGCAGGAAAGTTTTCATCGCCGCTCTGCCTGTGTGCAACGGAGGCTGTTAAGCGCGCGTTGATGCCATTTCACGCCTGCCCTGTCCAGGGAACCGCGGGCGGAATGCCGTGGCCGCAAAGGCCGAGTTTTTACCACCACCGCTCCGGCTCAAAATGGCCTGCCGCGCGTTCAATCACGGCGCCGAGACTGAACAGCGTCTCCTCCTCGAACGGCCGTCCGATCAGTTGCAGGCCGAGCGGCAAGCCTTGCGCATCCACGCCGCCGGGCACCGAAATGCCCGGCAAGCCGGCCATGTTCGCCGTCACTGTGAACACGTCGTTTAGATACATCTCGATCGGATCGGCGCGACCCTTTTCGCCGATGGCGAATGCCGCCGATGGCGTGGTTGGCGTGAGGATCGCGTCAACGCCGTCAGAAAAGCATTGCTCGAAATCGCGCTTGATCAGCGTGCGCACCTTTTGCGCCTGCAGATAATACGCCTCGTAATAGCCGGCTGAGAGCACGTAAGTACCGACCATGATGCGACGGCGCACCTCCTTGCCGAAGCCGGCCGCGCGCGTTTGTTCGTACATATCGACGACGTCGGCGCCGGGCACACGCAGCCCATAGCGCACGCCGTCGTAACGCGCGAGATTGGACGAGGCTTCCGCCGGCGCGACAATGTAGTACGCGGGCAAAGCGTATTTGGTGTGCGGCAGCGAAACCTCGATCGTTTCCGCGCCGGCGTCTTTGAGCCACTGGATGCCGCGTTGCCACAACGCCTCGATCTCCGCGGCCATGCCGGGCATCCGATATTCCTCCGGAATACCGATGCGTTTGCCTTTCACCGACGCCCCGATCGCCTGTTCGTAATCCGGCACCGGCAGATCGGCGCAGGTCGTGTCCTTCGGGTCCGGCCCGGCCATCGAGCGCAACAGGATCGCGCAATCCCGCACGCTGCGGGCAAAGGGCCCGGCTTGATCGAGCGAAGAGGCAAACGCGACGATGCCCCAGCGCGAGCAGCGGCCATAGGTCGGCTTTAGTCCGACGATGCCACAAAAAGCCGCCGGCTGGCGAATGGAGCCGCCAGTATCCGTTCCCGTCGCCCCGACGCATAGGTGGGCCGCAACCGCCGCGGCCGAACCGCCCGATGAACCGCCGGGCACGAGCTTCGTATTGACACCAGGACGCCGCCACGGCGACACGACCGGACCAAAAAATGACGTCTCGTTCGAAGAGCCCATCGCGAACTCGTCATTGTTGAGCTTACCAAGGAGCACCGCGCCATCGCGCCACAAATTCGCGGTAACCGTGGACTCGTATGTGGGAACGAAATTTTCCAGAATGTGAGAGCAAGCCGTGGTGCGCACATCCGCGGTGCAGAATAAATCCTTGATTCCGAGTGGCAGGCCTTCCAGCGGACCGGATTGTCCTTTCGCCAGCCGGCCGTCGGCGGTACGCGCCATGTCGCGCGCGCGATCGGCCGTCTCCAGCACAAAGGCGTTCAGCACGCGCGCATGTTCAATCGCTGCAAGATGAGCGTCCGCGAGCTCCAGCGCGGAAAATTCCTTCTTGCGCAGCGCGTCACGCGCTTGCGCCAGCGTCAGCGAGGTGAGAGCGGTCATCCGTTAGAGGGATCGTCGCAGGAAAACAGATCTTTTTGCGCCGGCTCGGCAACGCTTTCTGGCTTCTTCTCGACCTGTGTCGCAGACGGCTCAATCGGATCAATCAGCGACGGCGGCTGTTCCACCAAATAGCCGTCGGGCGTGATGAGGCCGCGCCGTTGCAGATAGGCGAACCACAACGCGTCTTGTGCACAAGCAAGGCACATCATTCCACCACTTTGGGAACGAGGAAAAACTGATCCTCCGTCGCCGGAGCGTTCCTGACGATATCGTGACTGTTGCCGCCATCCGTGACTTCGTCCTTTCGTACCTTCATCGCCATGGGGGTCACCGACGTCATCGGTTCGACATCCTTAACGTCAACCTCCCCCAACTGCTCGACGAAGGCCAACATCGCGTTTAATTCCCCGCGCAGATGCTCCACCTCGTCATCGGCAACCGCCACCCGCGCCAGATGCGCGACGCGGCGAACGGTTCGGGCATCAACGGACACGTGCGGCGGCCTTAGGCGATTGACAAGAGTTGGAATTTAGCAGACCAAGGATTTGCCGCCAACTGCCCCATTTTCCTTGCGATTCTTGACCGCTCCGCCCCGATTGTGCGCGCGCCCTTATCCGCCTAATTTCGGGTTATGATCAGCAGCACATCAGCAAGCGGCCGGAACCCGGTTCACGTCGTTGGTGGTGGACTCGCAGGCTCCGAAGCCGCTTGGCAGATCGCGCGTCGCAGCGTGCCGGTCGTGCTGCACGAGATGCGGCCGGTCCGCTCGACCGCCGTCCACAAGACCGGGGAATTCGCCGAACTCGTTTGCTCGAATTCGTTCCGCTCGGACGATGCTTCCGGAAGCGCGATCGGGCTGCTGCACGCCGAAATGCGCCGTCTCGATTCGCTGGTCATGCGCGCGGCTGACGCCTGCAAGCTGCCGGCGGGCGGCGCGTTGGCCGTAGACCGCGCCGGATTTGCGGCAGCCGTGACGGCCGCCCTTGAAACCGAACCACTGATCGAGATTCGGCGGGAGGAAGTTTCGGCGTTGCCGGCCGATTGGGACAACGTCATTATCGCCACCGGCCCCCTCACCTCGCCCGCGCTGGCGGAAGAGATACGGATGCTGACCGGCGAAGACGCGCTCGCCTTTTTCGACGCGATCGCGCCGATCGTTCATCGCGACACCATCGATTTCGGCATCGCCTGGTTTCAATCGCGCTACGATAAGATGGGCCCTGCCGGGTCGGGCGCCGATTACATCAATTGCCCGCTGACGAAAGAGCAATACGAAACCTTTATCGATGCGCTGCTTGCCGGCGACAAGGCCGCGTTCCATGATTTTGAGACTGCGACACCGTATTTCGATGGCTGCCTGCCAATCGAAGTCATGGCCGAACGCGGACGCGAGACGTTGCGTCACGGACCGATGAAGCCGTTTGGCCTCACCGACGCCCACCATCCCGGAGTTAAACCCTATGCGGTCGTGCAACTCCGCCAGGACAACAAGCTTGGCACACTGTTCAACATGGTGGGTTTCCAGACCAAGCTGAAGCACGGCGAACAGAACCGCATTTTCCGCACCATACCCGGCCTCGCCAATGCCGAATTCGCCCGGCTCGGAGGGCTGCATCACAATACCTTCGTCAACTCGCCGAAACTCTTCGATCACACACTACGATTAAAGACCGACCCGCGGCTCCGCTTTGCCGGTCAGATCACCGGTTGCGAAGGCTATGTGGAATCGGCCGCCATTGGGCTCCTCGCCGGCCGCTTCGCCGCTGCCGAACGGCTGGGCGAGCGGCCGGATTTGCCGCCGACGACGACAGCGCATGGCGCGCTGCTCGGCCACATTACCGGCGGCCATATCGAGACGATCGACGCGAGAGCGCGCTCGTTCCAGCCGATGAACGTCAATTTCGGCCTGTTCCCGCCGCTCGCGCGGCGCGCCGCACGTGGCGCTCAGAAGGCCGCGCTGAGCGCTCGTGCGTGCGCCGACCTCGACCGCTGGATTGGCGGCGAAATTCCGCACGCCGCGGAATAGCTCATCTTCGTGCTAAACGTTCCGCATGGCTGGATTACCCCAAGACCTCAAGCAACGATGGCGTAGCGACGTCGTGCTCAAACGCGACGTTTTTTCCACCATCGAGCGCGGTCATTTACTCATCGACGGCGGCGAAATCGAAGCGGTTTTGCGCCGTCTCGACGAAGTGCCGTGGTGGAGCCGTGGAGTCGCGCGCTTCTTGTTCCGGCGCGAACGCCAGGCGCTGGCGGCGGCCGGACCCCTGCACATTGCGCCGCCGCTCCTCTACGCCGGCCGCAATGCGCTGGTGCGTGGCTGGATCGACGGCTTGCCGCTGCACATCGCCAAGCCGCACGGTGACACCGGGTATTTCCGTGCCGCAAAGACCGTCTTGCGCGCCCTTCATCGTCAAGCGATTACGCATAACGATCTCGCAAAGGAGCAAAATTGGCTTTACGCCGGCGGGCGCCCTTACCTCACCGATTTCCAACTTGCCTTGCGCTTTCGCCGGCGCGGCTTTCTGTTTCGGCTCGCGCGCTACGAGGACTTGCGGCATCTGCTCAAGCACAAGCGCCGTTACGCCGGCAGCGCGCTCACTCCTTCCGAGCGCCGCATTCTCGCACGCAAGACCTTTGTCACCCGGCTGTGGATGGCGATCGGAAAGAAGCTCTATTACGCCATTACGCGCGGGCTTAACTTTACCGACCGGGAAGGCCGCGGCGTTCGTTTCACCCAGGAAGCGCCAGTAATCTCCGCGCGTCTTAAAGCACATCCGCGCGTCCGCGACGTCGCCATCGTGGCCTTCCCCGACCGCCGCGCCGGAACCGGCCTCTATGCGTTCGTCGAAGGCAACGCCGACGACGGCGAGCTCAACGATTTTCTCGGCCGGATGGCGCCAGAGCGCCTGCAAGTGGTCGACACTTTGCCGCGTACGCCGCAAGGCGAGGTGCGCAACGAAATTCTTGAGTTGGTGGCGCTGAATCAGCTCGATCTCATCGGCTCCTTGATCAAGACCGATGCCGAGCGCGCCGTCATTGGGCGCATTATTTCCGGCCGACAAAACCTGCGCGACCGCTTCACTTTCTGAACGGCCGTTAGCCGACGATCCGCGCCGGGTTGCGCGCCGCGCGCCAGATCAACCATTGCCGCCGCAAAGCCGGCAGCTCCGCTGGCGTCAACGGGTCGCTTCTCTCCAGGCGGTTGAGCGCGGAGCGCACCAAGGCCACAGGAAGCAGCGCCGGTATTGCTGCCGGCGGCAGTGCACTTACATGCGGGCTTGCCGCCGCCAGATGCCTGCGCGCCGTAGCGCGTAATTCGGCCACGACATGTTCCAGGCCGGCCGAAGAACGGCCGGCAAATAAATCATGCGCATGAACTTGGTGGCGTTCCAGCAGTTCAGCCGGAAGGTAAAGCTGGCCGCGCGCCAGGTGGACCGGCAGCGCGCGCAATAGCCCCGTGACTGCGTACGCGATGCCGGCCGGTCCAGCCGCATCCGCCACGCCAGTATCCGCGATGATCCGCGTACTCAGCGATATGAGGGTCGAAGACGTTCTTCGCGCATAGGTCTCAAGATCGGCCAGGCAGGCCATCGGCTCTTCGTATAGATCGAACCGGCGCGCCTCGATCAGATCGATCAATGTCGCCGGCGATAATCCATGCCGGTCGATGGCCCCAAGCAGCGCCGCCGCAACCGGATTGGCCTTTGCTTCGCCGTCTCGCTCGCCATTGATGACGTCGATCCACCATTGCAGGCGGATTTCGCCCGGCAGCGCCGCATGCGCGGCGTCTCGAACGCGCGCAAGCTCGGCATTGAACGCATAGAGCGCATGCAGCGCCCCGCGCCACTCGAGCGGCGCAAAGAGCGAGGCGATGAAACGGTCGCGGTCCATAGTTCGGACCAGCTCGCCGCAATAGGCGAACGCATCCTGCATGCCGGCAAGTTTATCAGGATCGATCAGCCGCAATGAGGCCTAGCGGCGGGCTTTAGCGCGCCGTGGCGGTGCTCTCGGCGGTGACGGCGGCACTTGCGGTGCGGTCGGCGGCGCCTCGTTCTCGGTCCCTTCCGGCTCTCCCTGGCGGGTGCGGCCGACGCCGAGATAGATCAGGATCGGCGAGGCGATGAACACCGACGTATAGGTACCGACCAGCACGACGCCGAACATCATGGTCGCCGTAAAGCTGCGGATCGCCTGCCCGCCGAACAGCAACAGTGCAAGCAAGGATAGCGAAACCGTCAAATGGGTGACGATCGAGCGCGACAGCGTTGCATTGATCGACGCATTGAGCAGATCCGGCATCGTCATGCGCTTGTAGCGGCGCAGCATCTCGCGAATGCGGTCATAGATCACCACCGTATCGTTGAGCGAGTACCCGAGAATGGTGAGCAATGCCGCGATGCTGGTGAGATCGAAGTCGATGTGCGTGAGCGACATGAACCCGACTGTGAGCACCAAATCGTGCACGTTGGCGATCATCGCGCCAAGCGCGAATTGCCATTCGAACCGGAACCAGAGGTAAATCAGGATTGCGCCGATCGCGAGCACTAGCCCAATGGTCCCGTAAGAGAGAAGTTCGTTCGAAACGCTCGGACCGACCACTTCGACACGCCGGTAGTCGACTTCGCTTCCGAGCGCATTCCGGACTTTTTGCACGGCTTCTTGCTGCGCCGCATCGCCGCCGGGCTGCTCGGAAATACGGATCAGCACGTCATTCGACGCGCCGAATTGTTGAAGCTGGAAATCGCCGAGGTGAAGCGCGCCCATGGTGCCGCGCATTTTGGCGAGATCGGCCGGTCCGGCTTTGGTCTGCACCTCCATCAGCGTGCCACCGACGAAATCGATGCCGAAATTCAGCCCGTGATAGAAGTAGAGCAGGATCGCCGCGATCGACAGCATTGCTGATATCGGAAAACTGATGCGCCGAAAGCGCATGAAGTCGAAGCGAGTGTCATCGGGGACGATGCGGAGAAGGCGCACGATTGTTCTTTCCGGCAGCTAGATCGGCACGGTGCGCGGCCGCCACAGGCGTACCCAATAAGCCACGATCAGCCGCGTGAGCGTAAACGCGGTGAACAGGCTGGTCAGGATGCCGATGCCGAGCGTCACGGCGAAGCCGCGCACCGGCCCGGTTCCGATGTAGAACAGGACCGCCGCGGCGATGAAGGTCGTGATGTTTGAATCTAGGATGGTTGCAAGCGCACGCGAGAAGCCGGCATCGATCGCGCTGATGGCACTGCGGCCGGCGCGCACCTCTTCGCGGATGCGCTCGTAGATCAGCACGTTCGAATCCACCGCAATGCCGACCGTCAGCACGATGCCAGCAATGCCGGGCAATGTCAGCGTGGCGCTGAGCATCGACAAAACGCCGAAGATCATCGCGATGTTGACGGCCACCGCAATGTTGGCGAACAGCCCGAACAGCCCGTATGTGACCAGCATGAAAAACACGACCAACGCTGCGCCCACGTAAGCCGCGTGCTCACCGGCATTGATCGAGTCCTGGCCGAGGCCGGGGCCTACCGTGCGCTCTTCGATCACGGTGAGCGGCGCCGGCAAGGCTCCGGCGCGCAGCAGGATGGCAAGGTCGTTGGCCTGCTGGACGGTGAAATTGCCCGAAATCTGCCCGGAGCCGCCGAGGATCGGTTCGCGGATTACCGGCGCGGAGATGACCTTGTTATCGAGAACGATGGCAAACGGCTTGCCGACATTGGCGGCCGTCGCTTCAGCGAACTTGCGGGCGCCGCTGGAATTGAACCGGAAGCTGACGATCGGCTCGCTGTTGCGCTGATCGAAGCCGGGCTGGGCATCCACGAGGTCGGCGCCGGACACCAGCACGCGTTTTTCAATCAGATATTTTTGTCCGCCCTCGCCGTCGAGAATTTCAGCGTCTTGCGGCACGTGCGTCGCCTGCGCCTGCTCCACCGTTTCCGAAAGATCTACCATGCGGAAATCGAGCTTGGCGGTCTTGCCGAGGATTGCCTTGAGGCGCGAGGGATCCTGGAGGCCCGGCACTTGAACGAGGATGCGCGAGGCGCCTTCACGCTGGATGGTTGGCTCGACCAGGCCGAGCTCGTTGACGCGCCGCTCGATGATCTGGATCGATTGATCGACTGCCTGCCGGATGCGCTCGGTGATGGCCGCGTCCGAAGGCGTCAGCGTGATCAAGCCGCCGTTTTCGCTGATGTCAACGCTGCGTTGCCCCGACGTGCCAAGGATGCCGGACAGCGGCTGCGAAAGCTCGCGCAGTTTGGCGACTGCATTATCCACGTCGCTTTCGCGGGTAATGCGCACCTCAACGCTATTGCCGTGGATGGCCCGTCCGGTAAACGCAATACGCGCCTGACGAAGCGTGCGCAGCACATCGTCCGCAACACCCTGCAGCCGTTCCTTGCGGACCGCGGCCGTGTCGACCTCCAAAAGCAAACTGGAGCCGCCTTGTAGATCGAGGCCAAGCACGATGTGCCGCTGCGCCCACGAAGGCCACGCGCGCAAGGTGTTCTCGGAGAAAAAATTCGGCAGGGCGAACAGGCACACGACCAGCGCCGTGAGCAGAATACCGGCCGCTTTCCACCGCGTAAAAAACAACATCGATGCGATAGTCCCCGTTTCGACCGCGCCGCCGGGCAAGAACCCGGAGTTTAGCTTGCGCTCTCGTCTTTCACCGGCTCGCCCTTGGCGCGCACCTCGGACACCATGGAGCGCATCTGCCGCACGCGCACGCCGTCGGAGATTTCAACCTCGATCTGGTCGTCATCGACGACCTTAGTCACTTTTCCGACCAAACCGCCGTTGGTTACGACGGTGTCGCCGCGGCGCAACGCCTTGACCATATTTTGGTGCTGCTTCACCCGCTGCTGCTGCGGACGCAACACCAGAAAGTACATGATCACCACAATCAAAATCAGCGGCAAAAGCGAGGTGATCATGCCGCTGCTGTCACCGCCTCCCAAGCCGAATGGCAGGCCTTGCGCGTATGCGGGAGTGATCAGCATGGTTGCTCCGGGTCCACGGTGGGACGCGCCGGCCTTGACGATTAAGGGCCGATTTTGCGCGGGAAATCGGCGCGGACTATAACGGCCGTTCGCTTAATTGCAACGCTGAGACGCCCCGATCCAGGCTCGCTTGCGAGGGTTCCGGCGCCCCGCTACAGCAAGAGCCGGAAAGTAAGCGTAACCCGGTGCAAACATGGCCAAACCTCCTCCACAGCAACGCGGTAAAGCGGCGGCCAAACGTGCCGGCAGCAGTGCGAAAGCGCCATCCTCCACCCGGCGCGGCGATGAGGCATTTCTGCGCCGGATCGCCGACGCGCTGGAGCGGCTTGCGCCCGCCGCGCCGCCCGAGCAAGATTTTTCCGCCGCCGAGGCGTTCGTGTGGCATCCGGAGCAGCGAAGGCTCGCCGCCGTTGCCCGCGTGAACCGTGTCGAGATGTCGCTGCTCAAAGGCATCGATCGCGTGCGCGATCTGCTGGTCGAAAATACCGAGCGTTTCGCGCGCGGGCTGCCGGCCAACAACGCGCTGCTTTGGGGCGCGCGCGGCATGGGCAAATCGTCACTGGTCAAGGCCGCGCATGCCGCCGTCGGCGCGGCGCATCGCGCCGGCGGGCTAAAGCTGATCGAGATTCACCGCGAGGACATCGAATCGCTGCCGGAACTGATGGGACTGTTGCGCGACCAGCGGCAGCGTTTCATCGTTTTTTGCGACGACCTGTCCTTCGATGCCGAGGACACCTCTTACAAATCGCTGAAGACGATGCTTGAAGGCGGCATCGAAGGCCGCCCCGACAATGTGATCTTTTACGCTACGTCGAACCGCCGCCATTTGCTGGCACGCGATATGGTCGAGAACGAGCGCTCGACCGCAATCAATCCCGGCGAAGCGGTCGAGGAAAAAGTCTCCCTGTCGGATCGCTTCGGATTATGGCTCGGCTTTCACCGGTGCAGCCAGGACGAATACCTTGCAATGGTCGAAGGGTATGTCGCGCGTTACCGCGTTCCGTTTGCCGGCGATGAATTGCGCCGCGAGGCGCTCGAATGGGCGACGACACGGGGCGCACGTTCCGGCCGCGTGGCCTGGCAATATGTTCAGGATCTAGCCGGGCGGCTGGGCGTTCGGACCGACGCTAGTTGACGCCGGCGGCCTCTACGCGCCGCTGAGATATTGCGCCGGATCGACCGGCGTTGCGCCTTTACGGATCTCAAAGTGCAGTTGTGGCGACGTGACGTTGCCGGTCTGGCCGGATTTCGCGATCACCTGGCCGCGCTTCACGGCATCGCCCTTCTTGACCAGAATTTCACTGGTATTGGCATAAGCCGTGACAAAACCGTCGCCGTGGCGCACCAGCACGAGATTGCCGTAGCCCTTTAGCTCGTTGCCAGCATAGGCGACCACGCCATCCTCGGCCGCTTTGACCGGTGTGCCTTCCGGCACCGCTAGATTGATGCCGTCGTTCTGCAAGCCGTTCGGCTTCGGTCCAAAGGCGGCGATGATGCGGCCGCGCACCGGCCAGCGGAATGACGGCAGGCTGCCCGCCGGCTCGGCGTTCTTGACCGCACCTTCCTGGCCCTGCGGTGCGACCGGCGCGGCCAGTCGGGCGCTATGCGGGAACTCGGCGCTGGCGAGCGAGCCTACGGTGCCTTCGCCGCGTGGCGTGGCAGCGGCCGGCGGCGCAGCCGCAGCCGAATGAACGTCCGGAATGACAATGCGCTCGCCGACCTTCACCATCGTGTCCGGCGGAATGTTGTTGGCCTTGACGAGCACCAGCACCGACTTCCCATACTGTCGCGCAATGCTGTGCAGCGTCTCGCCCGGCGCTACGACGTGAACGCTCGAAGAAGGCGCGAGCGCCACTTGCGGCGGGCCGATGGGGCCGGACGGAACAGTCGACGCCGTGGAGGCGATGCGCGTCTGCGGAGCAGAAAGCGCCGCCGCCGATGGCCCGCGACGACGTGGGATGACCAGATGCAGGCCCGGATGCACGAGCGCCGCGCTGCTGATGTTATTGGCCTCAAGGATGGCGGCGACCGGCACGTCGTAGCGGCGTGAGATCGTTTCCAGAGTCTCGCCGGCGCCCACCGTGACCGGCGTACCGCCTTCCCACGTCCAGGTCGGCGGCGGGGGCGCAGCCGGCAGTGAACCGGTTACGTCGGCATTGCCGGGCCGATACGAGCCCATGCCGCGGCCACCGCCGGAGGTGCCGTCGCTAGCCAAATGCGGCAGCGGCTTGCTGTCGACGCGGTTCGGGCTTTGCGAGATCGACCCCGTCACATCGCTTCGGGGAGCGCTGCTGTCGGAGCTAAAGTCGGAAAAGCGGCCGGAATCCGAGCAACCGGCACCACCCAGCCCCATTAACGCAACGATAACCACTCGCGGCCAGAAGGCCGATCGACGCGACGCGCACATGATGACCCGCCCGCACGCAACTACATCTGCAAGCGAATAAACATCGTTGCGGTAAACAGGCGTTTAAGTAGCCTGGTAAGACTTAAAGAATGCCGTAAGGATGCGAATATGGTTACAATTCTCGTGCCTGCCCGGGCAACAGCGGCACAAACCGCACCGCGATCAGGTTTTGCCGGGTCAGGCCGCCTTTCGCCTTGGTCAGCTTGACGATGTGCTGGACGCCGTCGCGCGGGCCGACCGGCAAGACCATTCTGCCGCCGTCAGCGAGCTGATCGACCAGCACTTGTGGCACGTCTTCCGCGCCCGCGGTCACAATGATGCGGTCGAATGGCGCACGCTCCGGCGCGCCGGCGAATCCGTCCCCGGCGAGGACGGTCACATTGGAATATCCGAGCGTCTTGAGCCGCTCGCGGGCGCTGTCCGCTAGCGTCCGATAGCGTTCGATGCTGACTACCTCGCGCGCCAGCCGCGACAGGATGGCGGCCTGGTAACCCGATCCGGTGCCGATTTCGAGCACCTGGTGCTGCGGCTCGACGTCAAGCTTCTCGGTCATATAGGCGACGACATAAGGTTGGCTGATCGTCTGACCGCAATCGATCGGCAGAGCGTAGTCGGCATACGCGCTGTCGCTGTATTCCGATGCAACGAAATGCTCGCGCGGGACCTCGTCCATGGCGCGCAGCACCGCTTGATCGCTGATGCCGCGTCGGCGCAGCGCCAGCTGAAATTCCATACGTTCGACGTCATCGGCGTGAATTTCGGCCACAATGGCGCTTTCTACCACTGTCGCGGCCAAGCCGGTACCTCGGACTGCGTGAACCGAGCGGTCCGATTATCCGTCCGCCATTCGCGGAACCGATCGTGTGGCCGCGGCGTTGACGCGGTTGCGCCAATGCGGCTGCATGTCGCTAGGCAGTACGTGTTGCAGCGAGGGGAAGGCGGGACGTATTCTGCCGACAGGAAGCACGGGATTCCATATGGCACCTGAGCAAGACGCCGCCGCAGCAAAGCGGGTCTTCGTGGTCGAGGACGAACTGATGATCCGCATGCTGCTTCAGGACATGCTGGCGGACCTCGGCCACACGCTCGCCGGCGAAGCCGGCCGGATCGAAGAAGCGGTGACCCTGGCGAAACAAGGCGAGTTCGACGTCGCCATCCTCGACGTCAATCTCAACGGGCAACCAATCTTGCCCGTTGTCGAAATTTTGGTCGAGCGCGGATTGCCGTTCGTCTTTGCCACCGGCTACGGCCAGCGCGGCGTGCCGGAGCCGTATCGGCACACACCGACTTTGCAGAAGCCTTTCCAGTCAGACGCGCTCGCGAAAGCGATCGACGCGGCTGCGGCAGCCGCACGCGTTTAGTCAAAAAGCTCCGCGAGCTTCGTCATGTAAGACTCGTCGGTCATGTCGAGCTTGAGCGGGGTCACCGCGATACAATGGCCTTCGAGCGCGGCGAGATCGGTGCCCTCCGCCGCCGGTACGAAGCTGTGCCGCACATAGGCGATCCAGTAATAGAGATTGCCGCGGCCATCCTTGCGCTGATCGATTTCCAGCCGCTCCTGCTGCCGGCGCCCTTGCGTGGTCACCAGGATGCGTTTGACCTGATCCGGCGGGCAATCCGGGAAATTCACGTTGATCAGCACGTCCCGCGGGATGCCCTGGGTGACCACGCGGCGGATGATGTCGGGGCCAAAGCGCAGGCTCGTCTCCCAAAACGGCGGCCGTCCCTGACGCGCCGCATAGGCTTGCGACAACGCCAGCGAAGGAACGCCAATCACGGTGCCTTCCACGGCGCCGGCGACGGTGCCGGAATAAATTACGTCCTCGCCGGCGTTGCGGCCGCGATTGACGCCGGAGAGGACGAGGTCCGGGCCTTTGTCGTTGAGCACGTGGCGCGCGCCCATGACGACACAGTCGGTCGGCGTGCCGCGCACCGCAAAGCGGCGCTCTGCCACCTGGCGCAGCCGCAGCGGATCGTTGAGCGACAACGAATGCGCAACACCGGACTGGTCATATTCCGGCGCGATCACCCACACGTCGTCGGAGATTTCGCGCGCGATCTTCTCGCAGACGTCGAGTCCTTCGGCGTGGATGCCATCGTCGTTGGTGACCAGGATGCGCATCAGGCTCATTGTTTTTCGATCACCTTGATGCCGCCCATATAGGGCGCGAGGACATCCGGCACCGCGATCGCGCCGTTCTCCTGCTGATAGGTTTCCATCACCGCGATCAGCGCGCGGCCGACGGCGACACCGGAGCCGTTGAGGGTGTGGAGGTAGCGCACCTGGCGGCCTTCCTTGGTGCGATAGCGCGCGTTCATGCGCCGCGCCTGGAAGTCGCCGCAGACCGAGCAGGACGAAATCTCGCGGTACATATTCTGGCCCGGCAGCCAGACTTCGATGTCGTAGGTCTTTTGCGAGGCAAAGCCCATGTCGCCGGTACACAGCGTCATGACCCGATAATGCAGATCGAGCCGGCGCAGGATTTCCTCGGCGCATGACAGCATGCGCTCGTGTTCGTCTTTCGATTGCTCCGGCGTAGTGATGGAAACGAGCTCAACCTTGGTGAACTGGTGCTGGCGGATCATGCCGCGCGTATCCTTGCCGGCGGCGCCGGCCTCGGCGCGGAAGCACGGCGTGCAGGCGGTCAGCCGCATCGGCAGTTGCGCCTCGTCGACAATGGATTCGCGAACGAGGTTGGTCAGCGGCACTTCGGCGGTGGGGATGAGCCAGAGGCGATCCGATTCAATTTCGGCTTCGTAGTCAATCTGACCCGCTAGATCGTCAATTATAGAGGCGTCTTTCAATTTACGATCTCGAAGTTCGGCAAGAGATTTACTCAGAACACTCAAGCGTTCCTCTTGTAAAGAATGACGGGGTATGGTCGAGAATTGATCGTTTTCAAACTTCGGCAATTGCGCCGTACCAAACATCGCATCGTCCCCGACAAGGAGCGGCGGCGACACTTCGGTGTAGTTGTGCGGCTCGCCCGTATGCGCATCGAGCATGAATTGACCGAGCGCGCGTTCGAGCCGCGCCAGCCCTTTCTTCAAAACCACGAATTGCGCGCCGGAAAGTTTGGCCGCGGTTTCGAAGTCCATCTGGCCGAGCGCTTCGCCGAGATCGAAATGCTGCTTCGGCTTGAATGAATAATCCCGCTTCGCGCCGAACCGATGATGCTCGATGTTGTCGTTGGCATCCTTGCCGTCAGGCACGTCGTCGAGCGGCAGATTGGGAATTTCCGCCAACGCATCGTCGAGCGCCTTTGAAGCCGCCTTCTCATCCGCCTCCATCTTCGGGATGGAGTCCTTGAGCTCAGCGACTTCGGCCATCAGCGCCTGCGCGGTTTCTTCTTCGTTGCTCTTCTTCGCCGCGCCGATCAGCTTCGACGCTTCATTCCTTCGCGCCTGCGCGGTTTCCAGCGCGAGGATTTTTGCCCGCCGCGTCTCGTCCAGCCCAATCAGCCGCTGCGCTTGTGGCTCAAGCCCGCGCCGCGCCAACGCTCGGTCAAACACTTGCGGATTGTCGCGGATGAAGCGGATGTCGTGCATTTGCTCTCAAATCCGAACCGTCATGCCCGGCTTCATGCCGGGCATCCACGTCTTGATTTACGCAGGCAAAGACGTGGATGGCCGGGACAAGCCCGGCCATGACGAATCATAAACATGCGTCAAAAACATTATAAGCGCCAATCACTCCGCGGGCTTGGATGCTGCCGCCGCAGCCTCGGCCGCGCGCTCCGCCGCCGCCCGTTTCTCCACCCACCGCACCGACCAGACCGAGCCCTCGTAGAGGGCAACCAGCGGCAGCGCCAACGACATCTGGCTCAGCACGTCCGGTGGGGTAAGAACCGCCGCGATCACGAAGGCAATGACGATAAAGTAGCGGCGCTTCGATTTAAGCTGGGCCGAGGTGATGATGCCGACACGGCCGAGCAGTGTCAGGATCACCGGCAGCTGGAAAGCGATACCGAAAGCCAGCACCAGCTTCATCATCAGCGCCAAATAATCCTCGACCTTCGGCAACAATTCGATGGTCGCCTGACTCGGACCGCCCATCTGCTGCATGCTGAGCGAAAAACGCGCCAGCATCGGCCAAACTACGAAATAGACCACCATCGAGCCCATCAGAAAGAAGATCGGCGTAGCGATGAGATAGGGCAGAAAGGCCTGCTTTTCGTTGCGGTAAAGCCCGGGCGCGACAAACATGTAGATTTGCGAAGCGATCACCGGAAATGAAATGAACGCCGCGCCGAACATCGCGAGCTTGAGCTGCACCACGAAATATTCGAGCAGGCCGGTGTAAATGAACTTGGAATTCTCCGGGCCCGCCACCCAGATATAGGGCCAGGTCAGCACGTTGTAGATATATTTGGCGAAGAAGAAACAGACCACCGCCGCGAGCGCGAAGGCGGCGACCGCCTTGATCAACCGCCCGCGCAACTCGATCAAGTGATCCATCAGCGGCGCTTTGGTCGCCTCGATCCGTTTTTCTTCGTCGTCGCGGTTCATCCGGCCTGTCTCGTCGTTGCCGGCAGCGCGCCATCGTCCGCCGGCTCCGGTGCGACCGGGCCGGTGGCCGCCGCGATGGCGTCGTTTTCGCCGGGGGCAGCGCTCGTAACGGGCACAGGAAGCTCCGGCGCGGACGCTTCAACGGTTTCCGGCGCGATCGGGCCGGTCCCTGCGGCATCGGCATCGCCGGCTGTCATCAGCGCTGGGCTTTCCAGCGACGCCTGGATGTCCTTACCGGTGTTTTCCAGGTCGCTACGCACGTCCTTCAGCGGATCGTATTGCTTGATGTCGGTGGCGATGTCGTCGACCTGCTTCTTGAGGTCGGCCATTTCAGCCTCACGCATCGCTTCCTGGAACTGGTTCTGGAAATCGGCGGCCATGCTGCGCACCTTGCGCGTATATTGGCCGAGCGTGCGCAGGACCGCGGGCAACTCTTTTGGCCCGATCACGATCAGTGCAACGACGCCAATCAATACGAACTCGGTCCAGGAAATATCGAACATGGAAACTCCCCGGCCGGCTCAACCGCCCTTCCGCGTCAACCGCCGGCCGAATGTCCGCTGGCGCCGAGGCGCGTCAGATTACGTCGTCCCGACCTTGGTTTCGGCGTCGGCGCGCCGCTTGGCGTCGCTCGCCTGATGGTCGATCGACTTGACCGGCGCTTCGGACTTGGCGTCGGCGTCTTCGTCGGACATGCCCTTCTTAAAGGCTTTGATGCCCTTGGCCACGTCGCCCATCATGTCGGAAATCTTGCCGCGCCCGCCGAACACCAGCAGCAGGACGGCACCGACGATCAGCCAATGCCAGATGCTCAAAGAACCCATGAACTCCTCCGTGCGCGGTAGCGCCCGCGCGAGGCTCAATTTCAACTGCAAACTAGGCGTCGGGCATGGCAAAAACAAGCATAACGGCAAGCGCCGTCGCGCCGCGGTTAACCTCCACGTCCGGCTCAGGAAACCGGGCTTATTCGTCGGCCTGATCGGCGCGCGGGGCCAGCCCCAAATCGAGGTCGCCGGGTTCCAGGGGGTCTTCGTCGTCCCGTAACGCCGGATCGTCGGAGGGCACGGGAACGCTAAAGCCGGCCGGCAGCGCCTTGTCGACCAGGCCAGCGCCTTTCAGTTCGTCGAGGCCGGGCAAGTCAGTGATCGCGTCCAGGCCAAAATGCGACATGAAGGATTCGCTCGTTCCGTAAGTCACCGGGCGGCCGGGCGCCTTGCGGCGGCCGCGCAACCGGATCCAGCCGGTTTCCAGAAGCACGTCGAGCGTGCCTTTCGAGGTGGTGACACCGCGGATGTCCTCGATCTCGGCGCGGGTGACCGGCTGATGGTAGGCCACGATCGCCAGCGTCTCGATGGCCGCGCGCGAAAGCTTCCGCGTGACCACCATCTCGCGCGTCAAAAGCCAGGCGAGATCGGTCGCGGTGCGCAGCGACCATTTGCCGCCGACGCGAACGAGATTGACGCCGCGCGGGGCGTATTCCTTTTGCAACTCGGTGAGCAACGCGTGCGCGTCGACACCGGCCGGCAACCGCGCCGCCAGGGTCTTTTCGTCCAGCGGCTCGTCGGCGGCGAACAACAAAGCTTCGAGGATGCGCAATTCCTCGGCGCGCGCCCGCGTGTCTTTTTTGTCGCCCTCGATCACCCGCATCTTTGCCACGCTCGCCCTCATTCCTGATTCCCCCTCATGAAGTCCCTGTTTCCACGGCCGCGCCTGATCTCGCTTTGACCTTGCCGCTTGCGGACATAAAGCGGGGCAAAGGCCGCGCGCTGATGCATTTCCATCCGGCCTTCGCGCACCAATTCGAGTGTCGCCGCAAAACTCGAGGCGCGAACCGTCGCGGCGAGCGACGGTTCGACCATGTAGGCGATGAGATATTCGTCGAGCACGCACCAGTCGGCGGCCTGCCCGATCAGACGCTCGACCGCCGCGCGCGCCTCCGCCAACGACCACACCGTGCGTTTGGGCATCCGCACGAACGAGCGCGCTTTCGTCTGGCGCCGTCCGGCATATGCCGACAGCAGGTCGTAGAGCGTCGCCGACCATTCCGGCTTTTTGAGCTCGGCAATCGGCTCCGGCAGCCCGCGCGCGAAAACCTGCCGGCCGAGCTGCGGCCGATTGATCAATTGCTCGGCGACCTGCCGGATCGCTTCCAGGCGCCGCAGACGCTGCGCGAGCGCGGTCGCCATATCCTCGGCGCTCAGGCCGTCCGGCTCGTGCTGATCGGGCAGCAGCAGGCGCGACTTCAAATAGGCGAGCCACGCCGCCATCACCAAATAATCGGCTGCAAGTTCGAGCCGCAGCTTGCGCGCTTCCTCGATGAAAGCCAGGTATTGGTCGGCCAGCGCCAATATCGATATTTTCGCGAGATCGACTTTTTGCTGGCGCGCGAGCATCAGCAGCAGGTCGAGCGGGCCTTCGAACCCCTCGACGTCGATCACCAAAGCCGGCTCGTCGGTGCCCCGCTCCGGCAGCTCGGCCACGAATTGGAATTCGTCGGGTATCATGCGTTCGACTGTGCCGGCTGCCAAATGGGGGCCATGAGTTTCAGAAACTCGGTGCGTCCCGCGATCGGGTCGATCTGAACCGCGGGCTCTTTGCCAGCGAGAGCGGCGGCGGCGCGCCGCGCGGATTCGCCGGCGAGGACAGGCACCGCACCGGCCACCGCCGCCATCTCCGCCATGTCGCCGTTGCAGTGAAGCACGAGATCGCAGCCGGCCGCGATTGCCGCGTGGCTGCGCTCGGCAATCGAGCCCTCTAGCGCGCCCATGGAGATGTCGTCACTCATCAAGAGGCCTTTGAAACCAATCGAATCGCGAATCACGTCACGCACTATAATTGGCGAAGCCGTGGCCGGGGCGATAGGGTCGATGGCTGTAAACACAACGTGGGCGGTCATGCCCAAAGGCAACCGCGCCAGCGGCCGAAACGCTGCAAAATCAGTGGCTTCCAGCGTGGGCCGGTCAGTGTCCACAATCGGCAACCTGGCATGGCTGTCGGCCGTCGCCCGGCCGTGGCCCGGCAGATGCTTGAGGACCGGCAGCACCCCACCCTCCCCGAGCCCTTGCGCGATCGCCATAGCGATGGCGGCGACCTTTTCGGGATCGTTGCCGTAAGCGCGGTCCCCGACCACCGGATCGGCGCCGGCAACCAGCACGTCCGCAATCGGTAGGCAATCCACGTCAATGCCGAGCGCCGTCAGGTCGGCGGCGATGAGGCGGGCGCCCAGCTTGGCCGCCGCCAGCCCCTCGTGCCGGTCCCGATCATATAGCGCGCCGTAGGCGGCGCCGGGCGGATAGGCCGGCCAATGCGGCGGGCGAAGGCGTTGCACCCGTCCGCCCTCCTGATCGACGAGCACAGGCGCCTCCCGACCAAGGGCCGTGCGCGCATCCGCGATCAGACGTTTGAGCGGTTCGGGCCCGGTAACGTTGCGCTGGAAAACGATCAGACCCCAAGGCTCCGCGTCGCGGAGAAAAGCGCGTTCGCCGTCGGAGAGCAGCGGTCCAGCAATGCCGGTAATGAACGCGCGCATCGCGGCCGCTTAACGCGCGGCCTGCGTCAGGGTCAAGCACGGAGCTGAGGTCAGTTTTTCTGGACGAGGCAATTGCCGCCCGCAGCCTTCAACCCGCTGCACATTTCAGCGGCTTGCTGCGCAGAGGCAAACGGCCCGATCAGCGCACGGTAATAAGTGCCCTTAGCGCCGAGATCTGCGCGCCGGATGACCGGTTCACGTCCGCCGAGCTGATTGGGATATTTCGCGCGCAACTCCTTGAACGATGCCTGAGCCTCGGCTTCGCTACGTTGGGACGTGACCTGGACGGCATACCCACCGCCCGCGGCGGAGGCAGTTCCAGTAACCGGACCGGCGCTCGCGACCGACATCGGCCGCGTCGCAGCCGGCACTCGCGCAGCAGGGGCGGCGCCCGTCCGATCATTCGGCACAATCGACAGCGGCGCGTTGGCCGGCGGCGCGCTCGCAACCGAGCTTGGCTTGGGCGGAGTTGACGTTGGGCGGGGCGACGGACGCGCCGCCGCCGCAGGCGGAGGAGAGGCCGATGGCATCGCCGATGTATCGGCAGACACGGCTTGATCGGGCCGGATGGTGACGGTGTGAATGCGCTTCGGCTCGGCGGAGGTTTGCGCGGGCACCGCAGCGGGACCGGCAGCCGGCGTCTGCGTCACGTTCGGCATCGGCGGCGGCGGAGGCCAAGGAGATGACGATTGGACGTTCGGCGCCATGCTCCCTTGCGTCTGCCCAACAGTCATGCCGGGCTGAACCGCATTTTGCCCGCCAACAACCGGAATGCTTGAAATCACGCGCGCCGGCGTTTTGGCGGGCTCGATGTTGACCGGCTGTTCTTCCCGCGGAACGATAGTTTCAGGCGCGCCGGGATTTGCCATCGCGGTGCGGCTTTGACTTGCATTCGGCTCGCTGGAACTTGGCGTGATCCGGTTCGGGCTATTGTCGGCCTTGATGATGGGCGGAAGCATCGGCAGCATCGATCCGCCGAACATCGCGCGATAGCCGAAGGCGCCGGCGGAACCGACGACCGCCAATCCAAGCACAGCCATGATGACGACGACCGGACCGCGCCGACGCGGCGCCGGCGATTTATCGTAATAGTCCTCCTCGGCGTATGACTCCTCGTCGCCGTGGGCTGACTCTTCGGCGAGGTCTTCTTCGTGTCCGAAATCCGCGTAGGCCGGTAATTCGCGCGGCCGCAGTGCCGGTATCGGCGGGTCGCGATGATTGCTCTGAGGTTCGTCGCGAAAGCCGCCGAACTCGCGCGCCTGTCCGGAAAAATATCGTTCGCCGGACGGCGGCTCACCATCGTATTTCGGTTCCTGCGCTGGATAGGGCGAATGCGACGAAACCGGCGGGGCTACCGATACCGGCGGCGCGTAACGATCGTCGTCGGCATAGTCTTCTTCCGCGTAAGTCTCATCGGCCGCCCAATCTTGCTCCGGTTGTGTGTGGGCGTCTTCCATGGCGCGGCCCGAGCCATGGGTTTCGTTGCGGTGCGCTTCGGCATAAGGATCGGTCTGGCCGATCAGCCGCGCCAACTCCGCCAGTGGATCGCCCGGATCGCTCGCCGAACGGTCGGGTTCGTCCCGCGGCAATGGATCGCGGTTGCGGTAAGAGCGGAAATTGTCATCGGCCATCGGTCGAAGCTCCGACTCAGGCGTGCAAAGTTATATCGAACAGCGATTCCCTGCGACTGCTTTGCCGTGTCCCAACGGCATCAACGGGAACTAGCGCATCTCATTTGGCGCCCCGACGCCAAGGATCGCGAGGCCCGATGCAAGCACTGTCACGACGCCTTGTACGAGGACAAGGCGAGCCAAGGTCAGTTCTCGATCATTCTGGATAATGAAGCGTAAATGTGGCGATGCGGTGCCAAGCGTCCATAGCGCATGAAATTCGCTGGCTAAATCGAACAGATAAAAGGCAATTCGGTGCGGCTCGTGGGCCCCCGTAGCAGCCTCGATCACTCGCGGATAGAGGGCAATTTGCCGGATCAAAGCGAGTTCCACCGGCTCCGAAAGCCGCTGAAGATTCGCGCTCTCCAGAAACTGCTTGTTGTCGAGCGAAAGATCGCGGAACGCCTCGCGGGCATTGCGAAATACCGATTGGCCCCGGGCGTAGCCGTATTGGACATAGAAAACCGGATTGTCGCGCGACTGCTCGATGACTTTGGCGAGGTCGAAATCGAGCGGCGCATCGTTCTTGCGAAACAGCATCATGAAGCGGACAGCGTCGCGGCCGACCTCATCCACGACTTCGCGCAGGGTCACGAATTCCCCTGCCCGCTTTGACATTTTCACCGGCTCGCCCGCGCGCAAAAGCTTGACGAGCTGCACCAGCTTGACGTCGAGCTCGGCCTTGCAGTCGCTCAGCGCCGCGACCGCCGCCTGCATGCGTTTGACATAGCCGCCGTGGTCGGCGCCCCAGATGTCGATCAACGTGTGAAAGCCGCGCTCGAGTTTGTTGCGATGGTAGGCGATGTCGGAGGCGAAGTAGGTGTAGGAGCCGTCGGATTTCTTCAGCGGACGATCGACGTTGTCTCCGAACGCGGTTGAGCGGAACAACGTCTGCTCGCGATCCTCCCAATCCTCCGGCAGCGCGCCTTGCGGCGGCGGCAACCTGCCTTCATAGACATGACCGCGTGCCCGCAGCCATTCCATCGCCGCCGCAACCTGGTCGACCTCGCCGTGGATGAGAGATCGCTCTGAAAAGAAAACCTCGTGGGTGATATTAAGCGCGGCAAGATCGCCGCGGATCGTCGCCATCATTTGCTTGATGGCTTCGGCGCGAACGATCGGCAGCCACTCATCCTCACGCTTTTTGGTCAGCGCGTCGCCGAATTGCGCAACGAGAGCTTGCCCGACCGTCTTCAGGTAGTCGCCGGGATAAAGTCCGTCCGGGATCGGGCCGATCTCCTCGCCGAGCGCTTCGCGGTAGCGCAGGTAAGCGGAGCGCGCGAGCTGATCGACCTGCGCCCCCGCGTCGTTGACATAGTATTCCCGCGCAACTTCGAAGCCCGCGAAATTGAGCAGGTTTGCCAGCGCATCGCCGAATACAGCACCGCGGCCATGGCCGACATGCATCGGGCCGGTTGGATTTGCCGAGACATATTCGACATTGACCTTGGCACCTCGCCCCAAATCGTTCCTGCCGAAGTCGGCGCCGAGTTGAACGGCATCGCAGAGCGCGCCGATCCAGGCCGATGGTTTGAGCGTGAGGTTGATGAAGCCTGGCCCCGCAACATCGACCTTTGAGAACAAATCGTCGGCGCGCAGCTTCTCGGCATAGGCTTCGGCCAGTTCGCGCGACTTCTTGCCGGCCTCCTTGGCAAGCACCATCGCGACATTAGTCGCCATGTCGCCATGGGCTGGATCGCGCGGCGGTTCGACCGTGACGCGCGACAGATCGATGCCTGCCGGCAACAGACCGGCTGCCACCAGTGCGTCGCTGGTACCGCGCACGCGATCGAGCATTACGGCGAAAATGTTGTGGGCAGGCATAAGAATTCAAATCCGGGCATCAAGCTGGCGCGCCGCGCGCCTAACGCAATTCCGGGGTCGAGTTCAAAAAGCCGCGTATGCTCGGCGAGCGCAAAGCGGTCGGTCATGCCGGCAATGAAATCCGCGATGCGGCGCGCGCACGTGGCATCGTCAGCGCCGGCGAGCCCTTCCCGCCATTCCGCCGGGAGGTCATCGGGATGCGTAGAGTAGCGACCGAACAGGTTACGGATCACGCCGGCCGCTTCGTTCATCACCCGCTGCACGCGCGCATGGCGATACATATGTGTTTCGAGAAAGCTTTTGATTGACCGCTCGGCTTCGGCTGTCGCCGGCGAGAAACCGGCAATGCACGAAGGCGCACTGCGTACATCGTCGGCCGAGCGGGGCGCCAAGGCGGCAAGCCGGCGCCCGGTCTCGGCGACGAGATCTTCGATCAACAGGCCGATCAAGCGGCGAATGAACTCGTGAACCGTGCGGCCGGGATCAAGTCCGGGAAATGTCGCGCGGATATCAGCGAGGATCCGGCCCGGCAGAGCGACGGTGACAATGTCGTCAAGACTGAACAACTCGGCGCGCAAACCGTCGTCGATATCGTGCGCATCGTAGGCGATGTCGTCGGCGAAGGCCGCGACCTGAGCCTCGACACCGGGAAAGCTCCACAATTGCAGATCCTGCTGGCGCACATAGTCCCGAATGGTCAGGGGAATGCTGTGCCCGCGGTAGCGCGCAACCGGACGGCCGCTCCGGTCGGTCAACGGCCCGTTATGTTTGACCAGTCCTTCGAGAGTTTCCCAAGTTAGGTTGAGCCCTTCGAAGGTCGGGTAGCGGCGTTCGAGCGTCGTCACCACGCGCAAGGTTTGCGCATTGTGGTCGAAGCCGCCGAAGGCGCGCAAGCAATCCTCCAGCGCCCGCTCGCCGGCATGCCCGAACGGCGGGTGGCCCAGATCGTGCGCCAGCGCCAAGGCCTCGGCCAAATCCTCGTCCAGACCGAGCGCGCGGGCGAGCGCACGGGCGACCTGCGCAACCTCAAGCGTGTGGGTGAGCCGCGTGCGATAGTGATCGCCCTCATCGAACACGAATACTTGCGTCTTGTGCTTGAGCCGGCGGAACGCGGTCGAATGGATGATGCGGTCGCAATCCCGGCGAAACGGGCTGCGGGCCTTGCTGGCCGGCTCCGGATGAAGCCGCCCGCGGCTTTGCGCCGGATCGCAAGCGTAAGGCGCGCGACTGTAAGGGGCGGTCATCGCCACGGTTCTGCCTGCAATTGACCTCGGCCGGTTGTGCACTTACCTATCCGGTATTGCCGTGGCAATGCGATCGGCCCGGCAGGAGACGATAATGGCAATCAGCGTCACCGTCACCGAGCGTGCCGCTCGCCGAATAGGCGAGATTCTTGATCAGGAGCCGGCCGGGACGATGTTGCGCGTTAGTGTCGAGGGCGGCGGCTGCTCCGGCTTTCAGTACAAATTCGGCACCGAACGGGCCAAGGCGGACGATGACGTGGTGATCGAGCGGGCCGGCGCCACGGTGCTGATCGACCCGATCTCGCTCGATTACATGGCCGGTTCGGAAATCGATTTCGTCGACGATCTGATCGGCTCGGCCTTCAAGGTGAACAACCCGAAAGCGATCGCGTCCTGCGGCTGCGGCACGAGTTTCGCGCTCTAACGTCTGCTAGATTGGGCGCATCCCGTGCGCATAGCTACCTGGAACGTCAACTCGATCAAACAGCGGCTCGATTCAGCGCTGACTTGGCTCGGCGAGCGCAAGCCCGACATCGTCTGTTTGCAGGAGACGAAGTGTGTCGATGACGCGTTCCCGCGCGAGGCGTTCGAGTTGCTCGGCTACAATCTCGCGGTCCACGGGCAGAAAACCTTCAACGGCGTGGCGCTGCTCTCCAAATTCCCGTTCGATGACGTGACCAACGGGTTGCCCGGCGATCATACCGACGATCACGCCCGCTTCATCGAGGCGGTGGTTTCAACGGCAAACGGCGCGTTGCGCGTCGCCACCATCTACCTGCCCAACGGCAATCCGCCCGATACCGAAAAATATTCGTACAAACTCGGCTGGATGAAACGGCTGTCCGCATACGCCCGCGAGCGGCTGTCGCTGGGAGAGCCGCTAATTCTGGCCGGCGACTTTAACGTCATTCCCGAAGCCGCCGACGCGCGCAATCCGCAGGCCTGGCTTAGCGACGCGCTGTTCCTGCCGCAAACCCGCTCGCAATTTCGCGAGCTGATGAATCTCGGGTTGACCGATGCCGTTCGTGCCACGAGCGACGATCCCGGCCTCTATACATTCTGGGACTATCAGGCCGGCTCCTGGCAAAAGAACAACGGCATCCGCATCGATCACATGCTGCTCTCGCCCGAGGCCGCCGATCGTTTGACCGACGTCGGCATCGACCGTCACGTGCGAACTTGGGAGAAACCATCGGACCATGTGCCGGTCTGGCTCGATCTCGCGATCGATGAAGCCAGGTGCAGCTGAGAGTTTTCGACCGGCGGCAGCCGCGTTTCCGCCTCTAAATCAATGCCCTAAGCCGAAAGGCTAGGCTCGCCTTAACCGAATATTCATCCTATCGCCCAAGACTGCATCCGCTTCCAGACCGACCGGCTGCCGATGCAATGGCTCTCCAAACAGCGTACGGAACACGATGACGAAACGGTGCGCGCTCCTCCGCCCGCTCCGGTCGAAGTCGCGGACGGGCAGCGTATCCAGCTCAGCAGTATCAGCGAAACGATCAATCTCCTTGAGGCCGATCTGGGCGCGATGATCGGCGCGGTCCACCAGGCGTGCGAAATCGTGTGCCGCGAGGCCGAAGATTCAGCCGCCGCGACCGAAAGGATCACGCAAAAAACTCACAGCCTGGTGACGCAGGCCGGCACCGCCAGCCGCGATTTGACGCAACTTGTGGCAGCAATCGAAGAGCTGGCGCGTTCTTCCGACGACATCGGTTGTCAGGTTCGCAAGGCCGACGACCTGACAGTACAGGCGAACGACTCGGCCTCGCTTGCCGGACGCGGCGTCGAAGGATTGAAGCAGTCGTCGACCGAAATCGGCAATGTCCTGAATTTGATTTCCGCGGTCGCGCGGCAAACCAACTTGCTGGCGCTCAATGCCACCATCGAAGCCGCGCGTGCCGGCGAGGCCGGCCGCGGTTTCGCAGTCGTCGCCTCCGAAGTGAAGAAACTCTCGCAAGAGACGCAAAAAGCTACCGAGGAAATTTCGCAGAAAATCGATGCGCTGCAAAGCGACGCCGCCGACTGCTTCGAGGCCGTTCGCCGCATTACCGAAGTGATCAAAGTTCTTCAGCCGTTGTTCGCGGGCGTAGCAACTGCCGTGCAGCAGCAGAACGGCGCGACGACCGCGGTCGCGCGCAACGCGCACGAGACGCTTCGCTTCACCGACGACGTATCCGAGGGCGCGGTGGAAATTCGCGAAGCCGCCGCCAGCGCGAACGCGCACGGCAAGTCTGTCGAACAACACGGCCGGGATGTCATCACGCTGGCGGAAAAGCTCAAGATGCGGATGACGATATTCTTGCGGCAAAGCGAGGCCGGAGATCGGCGGCGGCACGACCGGCTTCCCTGCGAGATCGCCGTCGAATTGCGAACGTCCGACGCGCTGCTACGCGGCCAGACCGCCGACATTTCCGAAGGCGGCATGCTGGTCAGGCTTGGCGAGGTACCGGAAATGGCCCCCCTGACTGTTGGCGGTTTTCTGCAAGCCAGCGTCAACGGCATAGGGGATGTGCGGGTCCGGCTTGCAGGCAGCTCTCCTCTCGGCCTTCACCTCGAATTCCTGGAAATGGCCTCTTCGGCGCGCGCGGCGCTCGAGCATAAGCTCGCGGCAATCCGCGAGGAAAATCGAGAAATAATATCGCGCGCGGTCGATACGGCGAATCAGGTGTCGCGCGCCTTGGAAGAGCTGATCGAAAAGGGAAAACTGACGGAGGTGGATTTATTCGACAACGAATACGTCCCGATCGAAGGTACTGATCCGGTGCAACACCGCACGCGGTTCCTGTCAGCGGTTGAAGAGGTCTTGCCGTCCATTCAGGAGCCATTGCTGGCCGGCGATCCGCGCATGATCTTCTGCGCCGCGGTCGATCGAAACGGCTACTTGCCCGTTCACAATCGCAAGTATTCATCGGCGCAGCGGCCGGGGGACAAGCTCTGGAACACCGCGCACGCGCGCAACCGCAGGATCTTTGACGATCGTGCCGGACTGGCCGCCGGACGCAACGTGCGCCCCTACGTGATTCAAGTCTATCCGCGCGATATGGGGAACGGCGTCACCATCATCATGCGCGAGATTGATGCGCCGATACGCGTGTTCGGCAAGCATTGGGGCGGCTTTCGCACCGCCTACCAGATTTGAGCGATCGCGCGGCTTAGTCGCGCCGGCCCTTGAGCCAGTTTTCCAGATAGACCAATGCCATGGCCCGCTCGTCGTCATTCGCGCGATGGAACGCGTTGTCGTAGAGCAGCTTGACCCAGGTTTCTTCCGAACCGGCGCAATCCTTGCTGAGCGTGAGCCACATCAATCCGCGCGCGGCCTGCCGCGGCACCTTTTGTCCCTGGAAAAGCAGATCGCCCAACACCGCTTCCGCACGGCAATCGCCTTTGCTGGCGGAGAGCTGGAACCAGCGCGCCGCCTGATGCGGGTCGCTCGGCGCTACGTCGAGATAGAGCCGGCCCAGCTGATACTGCGCATCGGCATCGCCGAAAAACGACGCGGCATAGGCAAACATCTCGCGGGCACGCGCCTGGTCCGGCACCACCGATGAGTTTGGAATGCCCTTGAGATAATAGTGGCCGAGCGCCACGAATGCGTTGGCGACCAAGCGCGCCTGCGGCGTGCCCGGCGGCTCATCCGGATGCGCATTGGCAATCTGGCTGAAATAGTCGAAGGCGCGCTGGTCGTCCTGCGGAACGCCATCGCCGATGGCGTACATGCGGCCGACTTTCCACTGCGCGACGAGGTGTCCCTGGTCTGCGGCGTACTGCAACGCGGTGAACGTCTTCGCCTTGTCGTTCACATCGGGTGCGCCCGGCGGGCCGCGCAATCCATCGCTCGGCGCAAGCAAAGCCGTGTTCGGATTGCTGGTGCCGTCGAATGCGAAGCCGGCTCCGCCCGCGAAGCTAAAAAGCGCGGCGGCCAACATGCCGGCTGCGGCGGCGGGAACTATCCCTTTAGATATCCGCATAGCACGCCTTCTCGACCGAACCGCCCGGGTGGGTAACGGCGCCGAGACGCGCCGGTCCGACCTGCTGGGTGTATTTCCACAAATACCCCGACGTGTATTCATGCGCGCGCGGCTTCCACGCGCTCGCGCGGCTTTCGAGTTCGCTCTTGGTCAGCTTGACGTCCAGCGACCCCTTCTCGGCATCAAGCTCGATGATGTCGCCGTCGCGCAGCAGCGCGATCGGCCCGCCAACGGCCGCCTCCGGCCCGATATGGGCGACGCAGAAGCCGCGGGTCGCTCCGGAGAAACGGCCGTCGGTGATCAGTGCGACCTTGCCGCCCATCCCCTGGCCGTAGAGCGCGGCCGTGGTCGAGAGCATCTCACGCATGCCCGGCCCGCCCTTCGGGCCTTCGTAACGGATCACCAGCACGTCGCCTTCCTTGTACTTCTTGTTCTTCACCGCCTCGAAGCAGGCTTCCTCGCCGTCGAAGCAGCGCGCCGGTCCGGAGAATTTCACGCCCTCCATGCCGGCGACTTTCACGATCGCGCCCTCGGGGGCGAGATTGCCCTTGAGACCAACGACGCCGCCGGTCGGCGAGATCGGCTTATCGGCCGGGTGGACGACGTCCTGATCTTTGTTCCACTTCACCGACTCGAGGTTTTCGGCAAGCGTCCGGCCGGTGACGGTCAGACAGCCGCCGTGCAGGAAGCCGTGATCGAGCAGCGTCCTCAGCAGCAGCGGAACTCCGCCAGCTTCGAACATATCTTTGGCGACATAGCGGCCGGACGGTTTCAAATCCGCGATATAAGGCGTCCTTTTGAAGACCTCGGCCACGTCGAAGAGATCGAAGTCGATGCCGCATTCGTTGGCGATGGCCGGCAAGTGCAACGCCGCGTTGGTCGAGCCGCCGGTGGCGGCAACGACGGCAGCTGCATTCTCCAGAGCCTTGCGGGTGACGATGTCGCGCGGGCGGATATTTTTGACGATCAAATCCATGATCATTTCGCCGGCCAGCATGCAGAATTTGTCCCGCATCTCGTACGGCGCGGGCGCTCCGGCCGAATAGGGCAGCGCCAGCCCCATCGCTTCCGAGACCGTCGCCATCGTATTGGCGGTGAATTGTGCGCCGCAGGCTCCGGCCGACGGACACGCATTCTGCTCAAGCACTTCGAGATCGGTATCCGACATGGCGCCGACTGAATGCTTCCCGACCGCCTCGTACACATCCTGAATGGTGACAGGCCTGCCCTTGAACGTCCCGGGCAGGATGGAGCCGCCGTAAATGAAGATCGCCGGCACGTTGAGCCGGCACATGGCCATCATCATGCCGGGCTGCGACTTGTCGCAGCCCGCGACGCCGATCAGGGCGTCGTATGAATGGCCCCGCACGGTCAACTCGATGGAATCGGCGATCACCTCGCGCGACGGCAAGGACGACTTCATGCCGGCATGCCCCATGGCGATGCCGTCGGTCACGGTGATGGTGCAGAATTCCCGCGGCGTGGCGCCGCCGGCGGCAACACCGTGTTTGACGGCCTGTGCCTGGCGCATCAGCGCGATATTGCAAGGCGCGGCCTCGTTCCAGCAGGTGGCGACACCGACGAAGGGCTGATGGATCTGCTCCTTGGTCAAGCCCATCGCGTAATAGAAAGCGCGATGCGGCGCGCGCTCCGCGCCTTCAGTGGCGTGGCGGCTCGGGAGCCTCAATTTGATGTTGATCTTCGCATCCATTCGAACTCTACGGGCCAAACCGGCGCCCTCGCCCCCTACACTCCGCCCAAGGCCAAAGCCCTGAAAATCGAAAGCACCAAAACGGTTTGGTTTGACCATTCAGCCGTCGCGCTCATCGATGTCGAAAAATCCTATGGCCAAAAAGCGGCACTTTGGCCGCGTGCAGTGCGGTAGGACCAAAAGTTCCCAGCGTGTTGCGCCGGAGCCACAGATTCAGCCGCCGCCGATCGCTTCGTTAACTCCCGGTTTACCAAAGGGAGCCGGGCCTGCGACCTTGCATCCATGCGCAATCGCCTGACCCGGAGCTTCTTTGCTCGAAGCGTGCACCAGGTTGCCCCCGATTTGATCGGGGCAACGCTGCTGTTTGCCGGCGTCGGCGGTCGCATTGTCGAGGTTGAGGCCTATCACCACACCGACCCGGCGGCGCATAGCTTTCACGGCCCAACCGAGCGCAATGCAGTGATGTTCGGACCGCCCGGCTACGCTTACATCTACCGTTCCTACGGAATCCATTGGTGCCTGAATTTCGTCTGCGAGCCGGAAGGCTCCGCCAGCGCCGTGCTGCTGCGGGCGATCGAGCCGACCACTGGACTGGCGGCCATGCGCCGGCGGCGCGGCCTGGCGGACGAGCGGCTCCTGTGCGCCGGCCCGGGGCGGCTGTCCGAGGCTCTGGGAATTACCCGGAAACAGAATGGGCTCGCCCTCGACGTCGCCCCCTTCGCGCTGTTCGCCCGGCCGGGCGCAGTCGAGGTCGTCGTCGGGCCGCGCATCGGCATCACCAAGGCCGCCGACAAGCCGTGGCGCTACGGACTGAAAGACTCGACCTTTCTGAGCAAGAAATTCAGGTCGCCAGCCTGAAGGCCGGATCGAAGCCCAAATCGCGCCGCGCCTTGTCGATCGTCACAGCGCCATCGTCCTCGGCGACGTTGTAGACGCCCGGCACTCCCCTGGTGACGGCAAGGAGCGCCGCATGCGCCGCGGCGTCGACATGCAATGGCGTGCGGGCGTTCGGTGTGTTCCAGGTGCCGGGGCCGTAGAGCCGGCCGTAACGCAGGACGATGCCGGCAATGCCGGGCGTTTTAAGCACGGCATCTTCCAACCTGCGGACTCCCCGAGCTGTTATGGCGCCGGGCTGATCGCCTTCAGGCGAGGCGATCGCATCGGTTTCAGCGGGCGGCGCAGGGCCGGAGGCGTAAGCAAACGCGATGCTCTGGGCAATTATCCTGCGGGCGCCGGCCGCCAACGCGGCAGCAACCAGATTGGCGGTACCCTCGATGCGCAGCCGCGAATTACGCGCCAGCACGTCGCTCAGTTGCGCCGGATCGAGCACGTCCGGCAGGTCGGTGAGCTGATGAATGACGACGTCGGGCCGCGCCGCGATTACTGAGGCACGGAGCGCCGCGGCGTCGAAGACATCCACGACCACGCTATCGACGCCGCGCGCCTTGAGCTCTTCGGCCTTGGTGGCTGATCGCGTCGTGCCGCTCACGACGTGTCCGGCCGCCATGAGCAACGGTGTCAGCCGCCGCCCGATCACGCCGCTCGCTCCGGCCAGAAAAATCCGCACGCTATTCTTTCCGAGCAAAACTGATGGTCGGCGCAAGCACGATCAGCGGCAACGCGGATAGCGCTATCGGGAGAAAGGCGAGGCGTTCGATGCCACTGAGGTCCCAGAAAACGCCGCCGATCACGGCAATAACCATGGCGCTGCTGTAACTGATGGTGAACATCGCGGCTGACACTCGCGCAACCTCGTTGGTTGCGCTCAACAACGGCGGCAGCGTCAGCCCAAGCGCGAACGCAGCGCCGATGGCAAAGCCCAGCACCGCCGTCGCCGCCACGGTCACGGCGCTAGCGGTGACGACGACGATGCCAATGCAGCCGATGCTGATGAGGCCGGTCAGCACAAAGGGCCAGACTTTGCGCTCGAGATGCCGGGCGAAACCAATCAGCAACAGCGAGGCCGGCAGCTGACCCGCATTCAGCGCGGTCAGCGCCGGATTTATGAGATCGGGGCGCTTTGCGTCAGTCAGATAATCGGGCAGGAAGGCGTTGCTGCCGTAATACAGCGCGCTCGCGCCAGCGAAAATGACGCCGAGTTTGAGGATGTCGCGCGCAGGCCAGTCGGGCCACCAGCGTTGTTGCCCCGCGATGCGTTTGCCTTGGTCGCGCGGCGCGGTCACCAGAACCAGCAGGGCAATCGCGGCGATCGGCACCGCCCACCAGACAAAAGTCGCGCGCCAGCTTTGGCCGAACAGGGAAAAGAGCAACGGGAAAAGCGCGACCGGCAGGATTTCACCGACCAGCAGGCCATTGGTGTAGGTGCCAGTGCCGAGCCCGATGTTGCGCGGCAGCCATTGATTGACCAGCGCCGGCATGGCCGGCTGAGTCACGGCGACGCCCACCCCCATCAGCGCAGTCGCGGCGAACAGGCTCAACACGTCAGGCGTGATGCCGCGCAAGGCCGAGCCCAAGGCGGTCAGCGCCAGCCCGACCACCACCGCGGTCACGACGCCGAGCCGCGCGACCAACCGCGAGCCGACCAAAGCGGCCGCCGCGAACAGAATGACCGGCAGGCCGGTGAGGATGCCAACGTCGGTGCCGGAAAGATGCAATTCTGCGCGCAGCGCCGGAATGACCGGCGGCACGGCGAGGATCGACAGCCGCAGCGCGTTACCGACGAGCCACAGCAGGATCAAGGGAATCGCAAGGGATTGAGACTTCGGCACAAAACTTCCCGGCAGGCACTGCGAGATTACGCTGCGCCTTTGAGACGTTCCAGTGCCTCGGCGAGCTTGACTTTGCGCGCTTGCACTTCCTCGCGCTTTTCTTTTTCTTCTTCGATGATCTCTTCCGGTGCCCGCGCGACGAAATTCGGATTGCCGAGCTTGGCCTCGACACGGGCGATGTCGGCGTCTGCCTTGGCCATTTCCTTGGCGAGCCGCGTCTGTTCGGCGGCAAGATCGATCACGCCCTGAAGTTGGAGGGCGACAATCTCGCCACCGACAACAATTTGAACAGAACCGGGTTGAGGTCTGTCGGAAAAGACACTTCCCGAAATCCTCGCCAACCGATTAAACGTGCTATCCCATAATTCAGCTCTCTTGCGTGTTATGGCCGATGGATTTACGAATTCGATTTGAATTAGCGATCCACTCGGAACGTTCATTTCCGTGCGCACTGAGCGAACGGCGTTGATCAGCTCTATTAGCCAGCCAATTTCTTCATGCGCGGTCGAAAAATGGCACTGCTCACCCGGCCAATCCGCCAGAGCGAGCATTGGCTCTTGACGATTGTTGGCTGTGACGCGCCAAAGCTCTTCCGTAACAAAGGGCATAAAGGGATGCAAAATTTTCAAAATCTGATCGCGGATATACGCGATCGTTGCCCGCGCCTCCGACTTTTCTTCTTCATTAAATCCAACAAAGACCGGTTTGGTCAGTTCTAAGTACCAGTCACAATAAAAATTCCAGACGAATTGATAGATCGTGTTGGCCGCGTCATTAAAGCGATAATCGCTGAGAGCCTTTTCAACATTCCCCAAGGTGTCTCCAAGCTGTGACACGATCCATTGGTTGATCAATGACCTCACTGAGCCCGGATCAAAGTCATTTGGCGCGATACTTTGATTCATCTCTGCGAAACGCGCGGCATTCCACAGCTTGGTCGCGAAATTCCGGTACCCCTCGACGCGCTGCGCCGAAAGCTTGATGTCACGACCCTGCGCGGCCATGGCGGCCAGCGTGAAGCGCAGCGCGTCGGCGCCGTATTCGTCGATCACTTCGAGCGGATCGATGACGTTGCCTTTCGACTTCGACATCTTGGCGCCGGTCGCGTCGCGCACCAGCGCGTGGATGTAGACATCGCGGAACGGCACCTCTTTCATAAAGTGCAATCCCATCATCATCATTCGCGCGACCCAGAAGAAGATGATGTCGAAGCCGGTAACAAGCGCCGTGTTCGGGTAATAGCGCTTGAGCTCCGGCGTCTCGTCTGGCCAGCCGAGCGTCGAGAACGGCCACAGCGCCGAAGAGAACCAGGTGTCCAACACGTCGTCGTCGCGACGCAGATATTCGTTGGCGAAGCGTGCGCGGCGCGCCGGATCGGCGGCGACGTCGTGCCCGTCTTCGGCGGTGATTTCCTCAATATCGGTGTAGTGCGCCAGTGCATCCGCGACGGCGTCGTGCTCGGTTTCGGCGACAAAGACTTTCCCGTCGGGCCCGTACCAAGCCGGGATTTGATGGCCCCACCAGATCTGCCGTGAGATACACCACGGCTGGATGTTCTCCATCCAGTTGAAGAACGTCGCCTCCCATTGCTGCGGCATGAAAACCGTTTTGCTTCCGCGCACCGCTGCGATGGCAGGCTCCGCCAGCGTCTTCGCGTCGACGTACCATTGATCGGTGAGAAACGGCTCCAGCACCGCGCCAGAGCGATCGCCATGCGGCACAACATGCGAGGTCGGCTCGATCTTGTCGATGAGGCCGCGCGATTCAAGTTGCTCAACAATTATTTTTCGCGCCTGTTCACGGCTTTTCCCATCCAACGTCTCCAATAAGCCAGGTTCTGGATGAGCGTCCTGTAAAAACGGCTCGTTGTTCTTGAGAGTCAGATACGCCTCGTCATCAAGCACATCGATGAGCCGGAGGTTGTGGCGCTTGCCGACTTCGAAGTCGTTGAAGTCATGCGCCGGCGTGATCTTGACCGCGCCCGAGCCTTTTTCCGGATCGGCGTAGGCATCGCCGATGATCGGGATGCGGCGGCCGACCAGCGGCAGGATCGCATGCTTGCCGATCAAGTGCTTGAGCCGCTCGTTGTCCGGATGGATCGCGACAGCGACGTCGCCGAGCATGGTTTCCGGCCGTGTCGTCGCCACGACGATGAACTCGTCGCTGCCTTGGATCGGATATTTGATGAACCAGAGATGGCCTTTGGTCTCGACCTGCTGCACTTCGAGATCGGAGATTGCGGTCTTGAGCTTCGGATCCCAGTTGACCAGCCGCTTGTCCTTGTAGATGAGGCCCTCGCGGTACAGCGCGACGAAGACTTTCATCACCGCGCGCGACAATCCCTCGTCCATGGTGAAGCGCTCACGCGACCAGTCGCATGACGCGCCAAGCCGCTTGAGCTGGCTGATGATGGTGCCGCCCGATTCCGCTTTCCATTCCCAGACGCGCTTGATGAACGCTTCGCGGCCCATGGCCCGGCTCGATTCCTGGCGCTCCATCAGCTGCCGCTCGACCACCGCCTGGGTGGCGATGCCGGCGTGATCGGTGCCCGGCTGCCACAGCACGTCCTTGCCGCGCATCCGCTCGAAGCGGCAGAGAATGTCCTGCAAGGTATTGTTGAGCGCGTGCCCCATATGCAGCGAGCCGGTGACATTGGGCGGCGGGATGACGATGCAGTATGGGTCCGCCTTGGCGCGCTCCGGCCGTCCGGCGCGGAACGCTCCGGCCGCCTCCCAGGCCGCATAGATGCGCCCCTCGACCCCGGACGGCTGGTAGGTCTTTTCAATCGGCATTGCGTTGCTTCCGCCGCATATCAGCACTCACCGAAACGAAGCCGCCGCCAGAAAGCGGGTTTCAACTTTCACGACGGTGCCCTAAGAAACCCGCGCCGCGCGTAGTGTCAACGTCGGCGCTTTGTCGGCCATTTCGGCCTGTGACCACCTTCGCGAGTTGACCACTTCGTGACCTTGTCAGTTGAAGTTTCCTCGTTGCCGGTGCGCAAAACGCCGACCCGGTCGATCGCGCTCCTCGCTGTCGCCGGTTTTGCCAGTCAGGCGCAAGTGCGGGTGACCGATTTGCTGTTGCCGCAAATCGCCGCCGATTTCCATACGACGGTCGGCGCCGCCGCGATCGTCGTCACCGCTTACGCGCTCACCCACGGCACTATCCAGTTCGTGGCCGGGCCGGTGGCCGACCGTTTCGGCAAATTCCGCACCGTCGCGATTGCAAGCCTGCTCGCGGCACTGCTCGTTGCCGCCTGCGGCACGGTCTCATCGCTCCCGCAGCTCGCGCTCGCCCGGCTGATGACCGGTGCGGTGGCCGGATGGGTCATTCCGATCTCGATGGCCTATGTCGGCGACGTGACGCCGTACGAGCGAACCCAGCCGATCCTGGCACGCTACGCCTCCGGCTACATTCTCGGCCAGTTGTTCGGTCAAGCCGCCGGCGGCGTGCTCGGCGACCTGATTGGTTGGCGCGCGGTGTTCTTCGTTCTCGCCGGCCTGTTCGGCGTAGCGGCGGTGGGCTTGATAATGGAACTCGTCACCGACCCGCGCACGCGCGCCTCCGGCGGACCGGCTTAGGCTTCGCGGGGCTTCATCGCCGACTATATCGTCGTGTTGTCGAATCCATTTGCGCGCCTCGTCCTTGTCACCGGGGTGATCGAAGCAGCACTGGCCTGGGGCGCGTTCGCGTATATCGGCGCCGACCTGCACGCGCGCTTTAAGCTGAGTTTCACGCTCATCGGCATTACGGTTGCCTGCTTCGGCGTCGGCGGGCTGATCTACGCCGCGCTGGTCAAGCATTTCGTCTATCGGTTCGGACAGACCGGCCTCACCCTTGGCGGCGGGCTGGTCATCGCCCCGCTTATCTCGCGCTGGCGGTCGAGCCGGCGTGGTGGCTTGCGCCAGTGGCGACGACCGCGATCGGGCTCGGATTTTACATGTTTCACAACACGCTGCAGACCAAAGCCACGCAGATGACGCCGGAAGCGCGCGGCACAGGCGTCGCCTTCTTCACCTCGTCGCTTTATCTCGGACAAACCCTCGGCGTCGCTACCGGCGCGCTGGTGATCGATCGCCTGGGCGCAATACCGCTTTACATCGGCACCGCGATTGCGTTTCCGCTGCTGGCGCTCTGGTTCGCAAGCCTGCTGCGCCGCCAGTCGCGTGAATGACGGCGGTTCGTCAGACGAAGCTTGTTCGTCTTAGACCTTGACCAGCGGCACCTTAGGCACCGATCCGCGACCCCGCGGCGGCGGGCCGTTACCGCCCGGACCACCACCCGGCGGCTTGCGCTTCGGCGAAGCGCGGCGCTTTTTGGCGCGGCGCGGCTCCGGCAGCTTTTCCGGCCGCGGCTTCACCGGACCGTCGGGATAATCGAAGCCCAGCTTGCTGTTGCCCGCCTCGTCGGTAACGACGATGACGCGCACGTGCCCGCCCGACTTCAGCCGACCGAACAGCACCTCGTCGGCTAAAGGCTTCTTGATGTGCTCCTGGATCACTCGCGCCATCGGCCGCGCGCCCATCAGCTCATCGTAACCGTTGGCAATCAGCCATTTGGCCGCCTCGTCGGTCAACTCGATGGTCACGTCGCGGTCGGCGAGTTGCGCCTCGAGCTGCAGCACGAACTTCTCGACCACCATAGCGATCACTTCGGGGGAAAGGTGCGCAAAAGTGATGATCGCGTCGAGCCGGTTGCGGAATTCCGGCGCGAACAGCCGGTTGATCGCTTCCATATCGTCGCCTTCGCGCTTTTGCCGCGTGAAGCCAAACGCCGCGCGCGCCATGTCGGCGGCTCCTGCGTTCGTAGTCATGATCATGATGACATTGCGGAAGTCGACTTGCTTGCCGTTATGGTCGGTGAGCTTGCCGTGATCCATGATCTGCAACAGCACGTTGAACAGATCCGGATGCGCCTTCTCGATCTCGTCGAGCAGGAGCACGCAATGCGGATGCTGATCGACGCCGTCGGTCAAGAGCCCACCCTGATCGAAGCCGACGTAACCGGGCGGGGCGCCAATCAAGCGCGACACGGTATGCCGCTCCATATATTCCGACATGTCGAAGCGGATGATCTCGACGCCGAGCGTGGCGGCAAGCTGGCGTGCGACTTCGGTCTTGCCGACGCCGGTCGGGCCGGAAAACAGATAGCAGCCGATCGGCTTTTCCGGCTCGCGCAGTCCGGCGCGGGCGAGCTTGATCGACGCCGACAACGCTTCGATTGCCTTGTCCTGGCCGTAGACCACGCGCTTGAGCGTGTCCTGCAGATGCCGCAGGACTTCGGCGTCGTCCTTCGACACCGCCTTTGGCGGAATCCGCGCCATGGTGGCGATCGTGGTCTCGATCTCCTTGATGCCGATGGTGCGCTTGCGCCTGCCTTCCGGCAGCAGCATTTGCGCCGCGCCGGACTTGTCGATCACGTCGATCGCCTTGTCGGGCAGCTTGCGGTCGTGGATGTAGCGCGACGACAGTTCGACCGCCGCCTTGATGGCTTCGTTGGTGTATCGCAGCTTGTGATAATCCTCGAAATAGGGCTTGAGGCCCTTGAGGATCTCGATCGCATCGGGAACCGTCGGCTCGTTGACGTCGATCTTCTGGAAGCGGCGGACAAGCGCGCGATCCTTCTCGAAATACTGCCGGTATTCCTTGTAAGTGGTCGAGCCGATGCAGCGCACCGTTCCCGACGCCAGCGCCGGCTTGAGCAGGTTGGATGCGTCCATGGCGCCGCCTGAAGTGGCACCGGCGCCAATCACCGTGTGGATCTCGTCGATGAACAAGATCGCGCCGGGATAAGCTTCCAGCTCCTTGATGACCTGCTTGAGCCGTTCCTCGAAATCGCCGCGGTAGCGGGTGCCGGCAAGCAAAGTTCCCATGTCGAGGGCGAACACGGTCGCATTGCGCAACACGTCCGGCACCTCGCCATGCACGATTCGCCGCGCCAAGCCTTCGGCGATCGCGGTCTTGCCGACGCCGGCCTCGCCGACGAACAACGGATTGTTCTTTTGCCGCCGGCACAGCACCTGGATGGTGCGGCTGATTTCCGAATCGCGGCCGATCAGCGGATCGATCTTGCCCTCGCGCGCCTTCTTGTTGAGGTTGACGCAATATGCGTCGAGCGCATCGCCCTTCTTCTTGGGCTCATCGCCATTCTTGGCGTCGGCGTCCTCGTCGGAGCCGCGCACCGGCCGCGCCTCCGACATGCCAGGCCGCTTGGCAATACCATGACTGATGTAATTCACCGCATCGTAGCGCGTCATGTCCTGCTCTTGCAGGAAGTAGGCGGCATGGCTTTCGCGCTCGGCAAAGATCGCGACCAGCACGTTGGCGCCGGTGACCTCCTCGCGTCCGGAAGATTGGACGTGAATGACCGCGCGCTGAATCACACGCTGGAAGCCGGCCGTGGGCTTTGAATCCTCGGCGCCGTCGGTGACCAGATTGTCGAGTTCGGATTCGAGATAGGCGACCAGGCTGCGGCGCAGCTTGTCGAGGTCGACATTGCACGCCCGCATCACCGCCGCAGCGTCCTGATCCTCGATCAGCGCAAGCAGCAGATGCTCAAGCGTGGCATATTCATGGTGGCGCTCGTTGGCAAGCGCCAAGGCCCGGTGGAGCGACTGTTCGAGGCTACGCGAAAAGGTTGGCATTCCAGTTTCTCTTCCTTTGTATTGGTCGTTCCCCCGGTATCACTTCTTCTCCATGATGCACTGCAAAGGATGCTGGTGTTTGCGGGCAAAGTCCATGACCTGCGTCACTTTAGTCTCGGCCACCTCGTAGGTGAAAATCCCGCATTCGCCGATGCCGTGTTGATGCACGTGCATCATGATTCGATGCGCGGTCTCCTGGTCCTTGTTGAAGAAGCGCTCAAGGACGTGGACCACGAATTCCATCGGCGTGTAGTCGTCATTGAGCAGAAGCACACGATAGAGATTCGGCCGCTTGGTCTGCGGCTTGGTCTTGGTAATGACCGCCGTTCCCGGACCGCCCTGGTCGTTTTTGCGCTTGCGGTCGTCGTCCGCCAGGCGGATGGGCGGCTGGGAAACAGGGTATTCCTTCGGCGGCATTGCTTCGTCTATCGTCCTGCCAGCTAGTCTTGACGCACACTATCATAGTGTCGCGACGCCTCGCTTTCCAGATCAACGATCTACAGCGTCCATCGGCGATTAACGCATATCAACGGCGGGACCGCGGCGATCGATCCGCTGCCTGACCAGCAATTTTTACGCCACCTGCCTGTCCGGGTTTGGCTACAAGCGGCGACTCGGATATTTATCGGACTAGACTGATAGGAGCGAGCATGGCCGAGCCCGGACGGCGCGCGAGATTATTGCGCGAGTTGGAGCGGGATTTCGTCCCCGATTACGACGCGCAAGTATGCCAGCCGGCGACAAACGAGCGGCCTATGCGCTGGAGCACATCGCCTTCCGTGTTGGCCGGATTGAGCAAAGCCCTGCCAATATTGCCGCCGCCATCGAAACAATCCTGCTGAAGACAGTAACGCTCGCGTCGGGCCAGAACGCTGCAAGTCCGGCAAAACAAAAGCCCGGCTCGATGAAGCCGGGCTGTTCCGTCAATCGCGCTGGCGCCGCGCTTACGTCATCGAGGTAGCTTGCGCCATCACGCTTTCGAAAGGCTTGTAGGCTTCCTTGGCGAGACCTGCGTAAAGTTCACCCAGCTTGGTCGATTGGGCGACAAAACCCTCGTATGAGGATTTGAGAAACTCGCCCTGCACTTCCATGGCGGATTCGAAACTCTTCGCGCCCATGAGCTTTTCCCAAGCGGCGCTGGAATCTTCGATCGACTTTTTCGAGTAATCGGCAACCTCGGACGCGATGGTCTGCGCGTTTTTCGTCCACGCGCCGAACGACGCCTGAGCCATGTCCATGGCGTCCTTGCCAAACTTCTGCATCTGATCCGTGTTCATCAAGGTTCCTTCCCGGCAAGCCGGCTTTTGCCCAAGTTGGGGGCGAACTGCCACTCCGTGCCTTGAAAAGGCCCGCTCCGGTGGCGAACATCGTGTAAATATAGTGCAGTGCACAAAAAATACAACTGCTAGCTACGCGTTACAATCTATTGCAACGGCTCGATCATTGCCGACAATCAGGTTAACGCTTTCGCAACAGCGTTCCCCTAGCGTGTTCCGCCGGCCCTTGGTGGCGGGAAAGCCCTAGACCGGGGAACAGCGACGTGAACGACGGCCGACTTTACGGGGGACGCTTCGTCCCAAAGGAGCGGACAGGGTAGGCCCCACCGGGGACCTCCAACGTCAGGGACGGGGTGCGTAATGCGTTGCGTGCGTTTTGACGCCTGGTACGGGCTTCGCGGTTGCGTTGTGGCACTCGCCGCCGTCGCCGCGGCTTTCTCCTGCACCAGCCAAAAAGCTGAAGCCAGCCATCGCCTCCGCGCGCTTTGGATACGCCAGGCGCATACGTCGAGCTACGCGCCACCGGCCGCTTCGATCCTCGTCGATGGCAATAGCGGCGACGTGCTGTACGCGTCCAACGCCGATGCATCGCGTCATCCTGCGTCGCTTACCAAGATCATGACGCTCTATCTGCTGTTCGAGCGCCTCGACGCCGGGAAGATCAGGCTCGACTCCCAGTTGAAGGTCTCCGAACACGCGTCCGAGCAGGCCCCCACTAAACTCGGACTCAAGCCCGGTCAGACGCTCGCGGTGGAGGACGCCATCAAGGCAGTGGTGACGCAATCCGCCAACGACGCTGCGGTAGCGATCGCCGAGAACCTCGCCGGCGGCGACGAATATGCATTCGCCAAGCTGATGACGCAAAAGGCCCACGCGCTGGGTATGAATCATACCACCTACGTGAACGCGTCCGGCCTGCCGGACGACGATCAGGTCACAACCGCGCGCGACCAGGCACTGCTTGGCCGCGAAATCCAGGAACGATTTCCACAATACTACAAGTATTTTTCCACGCGCGAATTCGTCTATCGCGGCCGCGAGATGCGCAACCATAATCATCTGCTTGGCGTCGTTAACGGCGTCGACGGCATCAAAACCGGATACACCCGCGCCTCGGGCTTTAATCTCGTCACTTCGGTCCATCGTGACGGCCGTTACATCGTCGCCGTCGTGCTCGGCGGGCGATCGGCCGGCGAACGCGACGCGCGGATGCGCGACCTGATAGGCGCTCACATCAGAGAGGCGTCGATCAAAAAACCCGCAGCCGTCGTTGCCGAGAAGCCCGACGCGCGGCGCGTGCCGCAGCCGATCGCTTTCTCCGCCGCGCCATTGGCCTCGCATGCGGCGCCGGCCCAGGCCAACGCGCCCGCGCCGCACGCGGCGGTCGGCTCCAGCGATCCAATTCAGCCGGTCATGGTGAAGACTGTTTCTTATCGCACAGCGCCGGCGCAACCGGGCTCGCTGTCCCCCTTGCCGAATTTGGTGCCGGTCGCCGCATCGCTGCCGCAAGCGCAGCCGGTTGCCGCCTCGTTGCCCCAACCGATCGTCGCCATACCGGTCCGCGAGGCGGATACACCGACCGCCCAAGCGCCGGCCACGATTGTCGTCGGATCAGCCGAACTGCCTGCGATCGCGCCGGTGGCGAAAATCGAACCCGCGAAAATCGAGCCGGCGAATGCCGAGATCGCCAAAATAGAAGTCGCCAAGACCGAGCTCGCCAAAGCAATGACATCCTCGCCGCAGGCGCATACCCGCAGCGGGTGGATGATTCAGATCGGCGCCTTCGACGGCGAGGATGAGGCCAAGCAGCACCTTGACGCGGCGCAACTCAAGGCGCCGAGCATGCTTGCCGCAGCCGACCCGTTCACCGAACGCGTGCAGAAAGGTGACAAGGCTCTTTACCGTGCGCGTTTTGCCGGCCTCGACAGAGCGATGGCGGAAGCGGCCTGCAAGCAACTCAAGCGCAGCGACATCGAGTGTATGGCGGTGAAGAACTAACGGGCATGGCCCGGAAACCGGCTCGCGGTTTCCGCAAGGATCATGGCCAACAGTCCTGGCTGCACCGGGGCGGGAGCGAGACGTCGAACCGAGACGGGAGGCCACGCAAGAGTCCTTTGGGAAGCTCAGCGATGGCGGCGAAGCAGAACATCCTTGGCCTGATTGACGCGGGCGGCGAGATACGTCGACCCCCCTTGGTCGGGATGCAGTTTCTTCATGAGCGACCGGTGAGCACGCCCGATCTCGTCGGCGCTCGCTCCGGGCGCAATGCCAAGGACTTGATAAGCCTCCTCTTCCGTCATTTTGCCGCTCGGCGCGGCACGATTCCCCTCCCCCGCTGCCGCATCGTATTGCGTGTGTTCACGCCATCTGGGCTCCCGGCGGTCAAGATAAGCCATTAGGAGCTGACGGCTGTCGCTGTCGATATCGCCAATCAGCCCGGCGAGCGTCGGCGAATCGAGCGCATCGAGAGCTACGCCTTCATACTTGCCGGCGAGAATGCGGCCGCGCATTGCGCCGGTGTCATGATCGAGCTCCATTTCCAGGAAGGCCGAGCGCACGCGCGAAACCTGCCCCGGACTTTTCTGCGTGCGTCCGCCGAACGTCGCCGGCCATAGCGAAATCCAGCCGAGCAAGCCAAGCCCGACGGCGCCAACCGGGATGGCGACACCGATCTCTCCGCGCAGCAAGAGAAAGCCCGCGAACAGCAGCGCGCCGGCGCCACCGATTAGGCGGAGAATCTTCGCCGCCTGCTTCGGATCGGCCTTGGAAAAGGCATTGGCCGCCCACAACAGGAGGATAAGGACAACGACACCGAGAAGAAACGGCATGACTACTTCAGCTGTTCGATGAGCCGAGTAGCGCCAGCCGAATGCTTTGCTTTCAGATCGGCCAACGCCTTCATGCCTCCGGAGGCATACGCCGCCACCGCGCGCAAAAGTTCACCCAGTTCGTGCGCCGCGCCGGGAGCAAAGCGGCAATATGCACCGCGCGTCAGGCGCGCGATTTCGCGGAACGCTTTCTCACAAACGGGATCGTAACCCTCCTGGAACATAAAGACCGGGACACTCCGCAAACCAAGCTCGCCGGCGCCGGCGCAGAGGGCATCGAGCGATTCCTCCATGGCGTCACCGACAAACACTAGCGCGCCGATCTTGGCTTTGTCGTTCTCCCGGCGCGCGTGCGCAAGAACCTTGGCAATTTGCGTATGACCGCCACGGCAATCGATCCGCGACATCAACTCACCGAGCCGCTGGGGCTCCGCGATCCACGGCGAGGCGCGGCATTCCGCCAGTCCGCGATAATAAACAAGCTGAATGTCGAGCCCGCCGGTCGCTGCAGCCTCCCGGAACATGTCAGCCTGCAACACGCAGGCCTGATCCCATGTCGGCTGCCGGCTCATGGTCGCATCGAGCGCGAAGACTAGCCGCCCGCGGGCACCCGCCTTAACCGCAGGACCGAGCTCGCCGACGCGCGAGAGAAAGGCGTCTAGCTCCGCGCGCGAAGACCCCGCGGGTGCGGGCGTTTGGCTCGACCGGTCTTTGCGCATGGCGGACGCCTTTGGGGGGAACGCAAACCCCGTCATAAAGTGGCGTGCTGTCGCAACCGGCGCAATGGGCGGAGAGCGATGGCTAGTCTATGCCATACCGATCGGATCTAACCGAACAGATCGTGGGTATCGAGCGGCTTTTCGGCAGAGGCCGCCCACTCCGCCCGGGCTGCGGCGCGACGTTTTCCGCGTTCGTCGATCGGAAGCTTCAGCGCGTCGATCAGACACTTGACCTCGTCGCGCGCGGTGCCGTGCGAAAGGCTCGCGCGCGGACCGAGCGCGCTTTCGTCGATATCGTCGAGCGCGGTCAGTCCGCGCGGAAAATATTCACGATACACCACGCGTTCCGCAAAACCGTCGACGGTGCGAAAACCGAGCTGCTTGGAAAGGGCTTCGACACCCGCTCCGACCAGTCGCTTGTTGCGCGAGCCGAGCGTGGACAGCCGATTGCGCACGACGATCCAGTCGGTCAGACCGCCATCAACGAGCCGCCGCTGCCGGCGGGCTTCGCGAACCATTTCCGCATAGTGACTGACGCCGGTCAGCTCAAAGGTGGTCGGGTCCACTTGGCCGAGGACGTCGAAATCGACAAAACTGTCATTGAGCGGCGTGATCAAAGCATCGGCCATCGAGTGGGCGAGCCGCATGAGGTATGAATCGGCACCAGGCGTATCGATGACGACGAAATCGTGCGTCTGCTCAACCGCACTGACGGCTTCGGCAAAAGCCGCAAACTCCTGGGCTTCGATTTCGTCCAACCGCACGCCAAAGCCACGGGCGACGCAGAAATGACGTGGGTGTTCGAGCTTGATACCTGTGCGCGTGGCCCAATCGTATCGATTCTCGACGTAATGGGTAAAGCTGCGCTGGCGGGAATTGAGATCTATCGTGGCAACGCGCTGGCCGGCCTGGAGCAGCGCGACAGCGACGTGCATAGCCGTGGTCGACTTACCCGATCCGCCTTTTTCGTTGCCAAGGACGATGACATGCGCCGAAAACGGCTTGCCAACGTCCGCCTGCATCAACATGAGTACGCGACCTCTGCGTGGCGATCCGTTCTCCAGCTTGCAACAGGTATAATCAAGATACAGCATCGGACTCGCCAAGTTAATCATTAACCACGTGGCGTATGACGAATACGCGACCGGTGTGTTTGCGCGGCAACGCTATGGCCAGAATTTCCAAGACATCGACGTTTCGGCAGCCGCGCGTCGTAAGGACCTTGCCGGCGCTTGGCCGCACGCTTGCGTTATGGCACGCGCGCCGGGAAACGATTGCTCTTGTCCCGACCATGGGCGCGCTGCATGCCGGCCACATTGCGCTAGTTAAGCTCGCGCGCCGCCGCGCCGATCGCGTAATCGTGTCAATCTTTCTTAATCCGACACAATTTGCACCGCACGAGGACCTCACAAGCTATCCGCGTACATTGCGCCGCGACATTTCCCAGCTCGCTGCTGTAAAAACCGATCTGGTCTGGTCGCCGTCGGCCGAAACCATGTATCCGCCCGGCTTTGCGACGCGCATTGTGCCGGAAGGCGCGGCAACCGCCGGCCTGGAGGACGCCTTCCGACCGCACTTTTTTGCCGGCGTAGCGACCGTCGTCGCCAAGCTTTTCATTCAGTGCCAACCCGATATCGCGGTGTTCGGAGAAAAGGACTTCCAGCAGTTGAAGATCGTTACCCAACTCGCACGCGATCTGGATTTGAAGACTTGCGTCATAGGCGCCCCAACAGTCCGCGGGAAGGATGGGCTCGCGCTTTCCTCACGCAACGCGTATTTGTCGGCGGAAGAACGCGCCGTTGCGCCTCTGCTGCACCGCGTATTGGCGGGTTGCGCAAAAAGCATTGCCACCGGCAGACCGATAAGCGGCGTCCTGCAAAACGGCCGCGCCGAGATAGCGCAGGCGGGCTTCGCGCTTGACTATCTGGAGGCACGCCACGCCGACACGCTCGCCCCAATCGAGGGGCGGGAGAAAGGCCCCATTCGCCTGCTCCTCGCCGCGCGCGTCGGCAAAACGCGGCTGATCGATAACGTGGCGGTCTAAGGCGGATTAATTCGCGCCGCCGGACCGCATCGGATCCTTGACCGCCGGATATGTCGCAAACTCAACGCTGTAGAGTTGGCCATTCACTTTTTCGACCCTGCGGATGTAGATGTTCTGCACGATGTCCCGCGTCTCGGCGTCAATTGAAATCGGACCGCGCGGGCTTTCCCACGACATTCCCTTTATGGCAGCCAGCATGGCATCGCCATCGGCGTTGCCGCCGGTCCTCTTGAGCGCCTCGTACACAAGATGCATGCCGTCGTAACCGCTGACCGAAACGAAATCCGGACGAAAGCCGTTGGCTTTCTCAAACGCCGCGACATAGCTGCGGTTAACATCGGAATCGTGCGCCGCCGAATACGGCCCCGCGGTGATCATTCCGAGCATCTGATCGCCCATTGCGTTGAGATCATCATCATCAGTTAAGTCGCCGGTGCCGACTATCTTGATGCCGGACTGCGCGAGGCCGCGCTCGGCAAACTGCTTGGCGAAGATCGGCGCTTGCGTGCCCGGGAAATAGATAAAAGCTGTGTCCGGGTTGATGTCGCGAACGCGCTGCAGGAACGGGGCAAAATCCGGGTTCGCGAGCGGAATGCGGATCGCTTCGAGAAACTCACGGCCGAGTTGCGTAAAGCGGGTTTTGAATGCCGTTTCCGCTTCAATTCCGGGCGCCCACTCATTGACCAGGGTCACAACTCGTCTGCTGCCGTTTTTGGCGGCCCATTCGGCCATGATCCAGGCCTGCTGGGTCTGCAGCCAGCCGGCGCGCACCATATAGGGCGATTTCGTCACCGTGATCGAGGCGCCCGAACTCATGACCACGGCGGGAATTTTGGCTTCAGTCACTAGCGACGCGATGGCGAGCGCCGTCGGCGTAATGCCGATACCGATCAGATTCACCCTGTCGTTAACGATCAGCTCCTGAACGATGCGGCGTGCGTTATCAGCAATGCCGCCGTCGTCGCGGATGATGATTTCAAGCTTTCGCCCGGCGACCAAGCTGCCGTGCTGTTGCACATAGAGTTTTATGGCGGAGGCGAGTTGCCGGCCGACTGCATTGAATCCCGCGCCAGTCAGCGGCAGGCTGATACCCATCTTAAGAACGTCTTGCGCGACGGCATGCCGGGCCAAAAGACTTCCCGCGATGCCCGTCGCCATGCCCTTAAGCACTGTCCTGCGCAACATTGCTGCCCTCCCCCGATTTTATTGATTCGCCTTACGGATGGCGGCTAGACCCGCTCAAGATGCGGAATTTCCGGACGCTCTCCCTCCGCCTTGCCGGTAATCGGCGCGCGCGGCAGACGCGCCTCGCCGGCTTCCATGACAAAGTTATGCGTCAGCGAATACCACGGCGGTTTGACGTCGGCGGCCGGCGCCGGTCCGGTTTCGTGGCGCACAAAATCGCCGAGCAAATGGCGGGTGACGCCGAATTGCACGTCGCTGTCGATGTATTGGTCGTCGGGCGGATAGATTTGCGAAATGAGCGTTTTGTATCCTGGCTTATATGCCAGAAAATGCAGATGCGCCGGACGCATGTTGTGCCGGCCTTGCGCTCGCAACAGGTCGCCCACCGGCCCGTCGATCGGAATGGGGTAACCGGCAGGCTTCACGCTGCGAAAACTGAAATGGCCTTGCGCGTCGGTGATGAATTTGCCGCGCAAATTCATGTCGGACTGGGTCGGATCCTGGTTCTCGTAGAAACCCTCCGGCGAGGAGTGCCATACATCCACCTCCGCGCCCTCGATCGGTTTGCCGTGGGCATTGCGGTAGTATGCGTCTACAAACAGGACCGGGCCGGGCGTCGGTGACCGGACAATGGAACCGCCGCTCTGCGTCAGCGGCGAATTCATGCGCCAAAACGGGCCGAGCTGGCTGGCGTCGGTCTCGGTTTGGCCGCGATCTCCGTTGTTGAGCAGACAGACGAGTGCCGAGAAGCCGAGAGTGCCGGACATCAACACGGCTTCGTTATGGTTCTCGTTTGTCTGTTTTCCGATTGCGTTGATGTAGGCGGCCGCGGTCTGGAGTTCCTGCTCAGTCAACCTCACCTCACGGGCAAAATCGTGCAGGTGGTGGACAAACGCGGATATGATTTCACGAAAACGCGGATTAGGCGCGCGTTGCAATTCGCCAAGCACGGCTTTGGTAACGTCCGCCTGGGTTTCAATGATCATTCACTTCGCTCCCGCGCCCTCGCGCATGCTGGTTTTTTGTGATTGTACGGGATGACTTCACATCGCGCCATGCACCGGCAGCGAAGTCACATCAAACCAAGCTCACGCAGCTCGCGCCGCATTTTCTCGGGCATGGCGGCCGCACCGGGCGCCGCCTGGTCGAGATCGCGAGGGGCGTCTTTCGCTTCGAGGTAGCGCCAGCCCTGGAAGGCGCGAAACGGTCGAGGCGCAACCAGAACGACCTTGCGGTCAAGCACGAGCCCGCAGCGGCCTACGCCCTCTTTGTCGCGGAACGGTCGCACGTCCCGGATGCGCTGGCGGCAGGCGATTTCGCCGCGGATGACCCAATAGAGCGAACCGCCGTCGGTCAGTTCCGCAGCGCGTTTGGGTACCATACGGGTGCGATGAATATGCTCGGGCTTTTCGCCACGCTTGCGTTTGTCTTTGAGCTTTTGGGCGATCCAGTCTTCGAGGTCGCCGACTGAATTGGCGCCGACACAAAGCTTGATGAGATGGAGCGGCATACGGACAGATTAGCCCGCGTCCGCGCGCTCGATCACCATGATCCGTGCGCCTTCCACAACTTGCTCGCCGGCCGTGACTGCGAGATCGACCACGCTACCGGCAAACGGAGCGCGTAACGTATGCTCCATCTTCATCGCTTCAATCACCGCAAGCCGCTGGCCGCCGGCAACCGCTTCGCCCTTGCTGACGAAAAGTTCCAGTACTTTGCCATGCATAGGCGCCTTGATGACGCCATCGCCGGCGGCGCCTTCCCCTGCAGCGACGGAGACATCACGTCGTCGAACGCGAGTTCTGACGGCCGTGCCGGACGACGAAGACCTCGTCCTTGCCGTCGAACACGCTTGCGTCCGCGGCCGGCGACACCGCGTCGACGGTCAATGTCGCTCGACCGCCGTCATAACTGACCACCGCGTCGGAGTCTTCGCCGTCCACGAGCACCGGAACCGCAATCGAACGGGGCCGGCCAAGTTGAAAGCCGTCGCGTACCTCCCAAGGCGAATCCGGTTCGGCGGACTCTTGCGCGATCCCACCCTCCCGCGCGAGCAGGTAGGCAAAGCCGGCCGCTGCTGCCGCATAATCCGGACCGCGCGGCTCGGCGCCGAGTTCAGTGAGATTGCGATCGATGTAGCCCGTATCGACCATTCCGTCGCGAAACGGAGGTGCGCGGCAAAGCGCGCCGAGAAAAGCCAGGTTGCTGCGCACGCCGGCAATCACTGTCCGATCGAGCGCATCGGTCATCCGCTCAAGCGCGGTTTTACGATCCGGCGCATGGGTTATGATTTTGGCGATCATCGGATCGTAGAACGGAGTAACCTCGCCGCCCGCCTCGACCCCGCTTTCGAGGCGTATGCCGGCCGGAAACTTAAGCCCAACGATCTTGCCGGTTGACGGCAGGAAACCGTGTTCCGGATCCTCGGCGTAGACCCGTGCCTCGATCGCATGGCCGTCAAACCGGATCTGGTCTTGCGCAAGCGGCAGTTTTTCTCCGGCCGCCACGCGGAATTGCCACTCGACCAGATCAAGACCGGTGACCTCCTCTGTCACCGGATGCTCGACCTGAAGCCGCGTATTCATTTCAATGAACCAGAAGGCATCCGAACGCAGTCCCTTCGAGCCGTCGGCGACAAACTCCACCGTGCCGGCACCGACGTATCCGACCGCCTTTGCAGCCTCGACAGCAGCGGTGCCCATCATCGCGCGCATGCTTTCTGTCATGCCTGGCGCCGGCGATTCCTCGATCACCTTCTGGTGCCGGCGCTGCAACGAGCAATCACGCTCGCCGAGATGAATGGCATTGCCGTGCCGGTCGGCGAAGATCTGGATCTCGATATGTCGCGGCGCTGGAACGTATTTCTCGATCAAGACCCGGCCTGAGCCGAATGCTGCGGCGACTTCTCGGATGGCGCCTTCGAGCGAAGCCTCAAAGCTGGCCGCATCGTCGATGCGCCGTAATCCGCGACCGCCCCCGCCCGCGGCCGGTTTGATCAGCACCGGATATCCGACGGCATCCGCTTGCTCCCTGAGGAACTTGGCGTCCTGGCGTTCGCCGTGATAGCCGGGCACGATCGGGACGCCGGCTTTCTCCATCAGAGCCTTGGCGCGATCCTTAAGACCCATGGCTCTCATCGCCGACGCCGGAGGGCCGACAAACACAAGACCGGCTTGCGCACATGCGTCGGCGAAATCGCCGTTTTCGGACAGGAACCCATAGCCGGGGTGAACGCACTCGGCCCCGGCAGTCTTGGCGACTTCGATCAATCGTTTGACGTTGAGATAGCTTTCACGCGGTTCGGCAGAGTTGATCAAATAGGCTTCGTCACACAGCCGGCGGTGCAACGCGTGCGAGTCGGCCGCCGAATAGACGGCGATCGTGCGAATACCGAGCCGCTTGGCGGTACGCGCGATCCGGCAGGCAATTTCGCCGCGATTGGCGATGAGGACGGACTTGAACATGACGAAGGATTTGCCGGAGAGCGCGGCGGCTCTCAACTCATTGCGTGCGTACGGCGGCGGGGGATGGCGGACTGAGCGGTATTGGCGCCGCGTTCGCCGATGCAGCGGCGGGCTGCGAGTTTGGCGCCGGGGGCACGGGTTCCGGCCATATCGGCTCGGCCGCGTTAGCGACTGAGCCGGACGGCTGGGCGACACTTGGCGGAACGGCGCTTGGCGGAGCGACGCCGCTCACTTGCTTTCGCGAGCGGTGTGACGTGGCGGCTTGAGCGCTTGCATTGGCGGGGGCTGCGCCGGGCGAAGCCGGCCCAGTCGGTTCGGGATTCATGATGCTCACCGCCGGGATTGATGCCGCGCTGGGAAAATCGATGTTCACCATCTTGCGCGCGCCCGAGTTGCCCGATTGACCGGCGGTATTCGCGGACGACTGTGCGGCTTCAGCAAGCGCTCCATCGGGCGCCGCGGCCCAAACTGGGAGGTAATGCTCGAGATAGCGGTCAAGCGTCTGTGCACTCAAATTGCTGCGCACGCGACCGGCATCGCGAAGAACCACCAGCGCTTTGCAGCTTTGGCTGGTGCAGCCGTCCCGGATCGTAAGCAGGTGGGCAAGAAACCCGAAGCGATCGGTCTCGAGCGAGCGCTGCAGCGGGATCATCACATCGTCGATGCCCGCGCCGCCGCGCTTCGCATAAGCCGCCATATTTGCAAGAAGGTTTAGCCGAGCGGCGACATAGGAGGACGCGGATGCTACGCTTGCTGGGGTAGCGAACAGCGCCTTCTCGCACGCCGCTTCCACGTTCTCGCCTGCCGTCCCATCGAGACAGGCCAGCGGCGAGCCGGGCGCAAGCGCCCGCGCACTGAGTTCTTCCGCTCGCTGCTCAAACGCACGGCGCTCCGCGCCGGGATTGCCCAAATCTCCGCGAGAGAGCATGGCCCAAACGATCATGGCGCCGAGGGCTGCCGGCACCACGACAACACCAACCTGCAGCGTTCGGCTCGCGGGCAGAGCAGATGGCCAGCGAAAGAGCGCCAGGACGAAGATTGTCATCAGCGCGGCCGCCGATCCGGCTGCGGCCCACAGGCGCAACGCCGACGTTCCGAACTCGGATTCAACGCCGAGCATCAACCTACCCCGATACGGATACGAGACTTTCCGGCGAAGTATGAACCAGCGCACCCGCACATACCAGTCCGCGACAATTGCCGGACCGATGAGCGGGAAAATTCAGCGTTTAATGCTCAACGTCTAGCTGGCTTTCCTTGGCCACGCGCTCAAAGGCTTCACCGGGATTTTTGATCCGGTATTGATAGTCGTCCCCATCTGACGGCAACAGCTTGACGACCTTGTAGGATCCGCTGGCACCCGGCCGGCTGATCGGACTCGACGTGTAGAGAACCGTCTGGCCAACGCGATACTTGTGCGCCCGCAACATCGGGCTCCGCATCGTTACCTGCGCAACGGAAACGGACGCAAGCAAAGTCCCTGTATTGGTCGGCTCCGGCTTGATCGAAACTTGCCGCGACGCTGATTTCCGCACTGCTGAACTGCGGCTCGCTTTGGCAGGCCGCCTTTTCACTGAACGTTTATTCATGGAACTTACTATATAGACAATCAGTCCTCCGAGCAAAAAATATAGTGCCGCAAATAAGCTTTTGCGACGCCCAATTTCCGCAAGTGATTAAGACGGAAAACTCTTTGTCTTCAACTGCATGTGCCAGGAGCCTATAGTGGAACTATATCCGCCGTTTTCAGGTTTGGCGCCGCCAGCCGCCTTGGTCGTCCGCTTGCCAATAAGTCACCTCAAAACCGGCGGATTTGGCCTGGCTCCAGCGCGCGCGGGCCGCCTCGACGGCATCGGGATCGTTGCCGTCGAAAAGCAACACCACGCGCTCATAGGCGGACGCATTCTCCGGCATGGCCGCGCCCTCGACGAGAAAGCGCACGACCGCCCCGTTCGGATTGTCGTCACTGACGGTGAGCACGATCGGTTGTCGGGCGGCCTCGGCATCGCGCCAGGTCCCATGCGGCAGGAAGGAGTTGTCGCGCCAGGTCCACAAATGCGCGTCGATCGCCTCAACGCGTTCGTCGGAGGACGCCTGCACAACCACCCGCCAGCCACGCTCCAGCGATTTCTGCAACAGCGCCGGCAAGACCTGCTCCGGCTTCTGCCCCTTAAGGTGATAGAATAAAATTTCGGTCATGAGCGCGTCGCTATCCGCCGCGAGAGCCCGTGTGAGCGGAGCGGCTTCTACCGCTCGTAATATTCCGCAACTAGTCGATCAAGCAGCCGCACGCCCCAGCCGGCGCTCCAGCTCTTGTTAATGTCGGTTTGCGGAGAGCTCAATGCGGTGCCGGCAATGTCGAGATGCGCCCAAGCCGTCTTGTCGACAAAGCGCTGAAGGAACTGCGCCGCGGTGATCGAGCCAGCCCAGCGTCCGCCCGAATTCTTCATGTCGGCGAATTTCGAGTTGATGATCTTGTCGTATTCCGGGCCAAGCGGCATGCGCCAGACCCGCTCGCCGGTCGCTTCTCCGGCCTTGATCAGCCGCTCGACAAGCCTGTCATCGTTGGAAAACAGGCCCGCATATTCCTGTCCCAGCGCAACCATGATCGCACCGGTAAGTGTCGCCAAATTGATCATGAATTTCGGTTTGAAGCGTTTGTTGACGTAGTGAAGAGCATCGGCCAGCACGAGCCGGCCCTCGGCATCAGTGTTGATGATTTCGATCGTCTGTCCGGACATGCTGGTCACTATGTCGCCCGGCCGTTGCGCTTTTCCGTCCGGCATATTTTCCACCAATCCGATCGCGCCGATGGCATTGACGCGCGCGTTGCGGGTGGCAATGGCGTGCATGAGGCCGACCACGCAGGCTGCACCGGCCATGTCGCCTTTCATGTCCTCCATGCCGGCGGCCGGCTTGATCGAGATACCACCGGTATCGAAGCACACGCCCTTGCCGATAAACGCAATCGGATCGGCGCCGCGTTTGCCGCCGTTCCAGCGCATGACAACAAGCTTTGACTTATGGCCCGAACCCTGCCCAACGCCAAGCAGCGCGCCCATGCCGAGCTTGCGCATGGCCGGCACGTCAAGCACCTCAACGGCGACACCGAGCTTTCGTAACGCCGAGGCACGCCTGGCAAACTCGGCGGGATAGAGCACATTCCCGGGCTCGTTGATGAGATCGCGCGCCATCACGACGCCATCGGCAATCCCTTCAACGCGCCGCCAGGCACGCTCCGCGGCGGCCGGGTTCGCGCAAGCGAAATTTATTTCGACTTTCTCGGCACGCTCCTCGCCTTCCTTGCGCTTGGTCTTGTAGCGGTCGAACCGGTACGCCCGCAGACATGCGCCGAGCGCGAGTTGGGCAATCTGCTCGGGCTTTAGCGCTCCAGCGGAAAATTCCGCCATTATCGTCGCTTCACCCGCGACCGGCGGCAAGCTGCCCATGGCAACACCACCAAGCCGCACAAGGTCACGATCCCGCAGATCGCGTTCCTTGCCGGTGCCGGTCACAGCCAGCCGCGGCGAATCGAGTCCATGAGGCGCGATTATGGTTAAGACCGAGGCAAGTTTGCCAGTGAAACGGTCCGCGGCGGCTGCCCGGCGAAATACATTCCCGATCGGCGCAAGCACTTTTTGGGTCGCCGACCCGAATTTGAGCCCGTCGTTGCAGAACGTAACAAGAACCCCACGAGGACTATTGAGCGCGGTAAAGCCGATCTTGAGGCGGTCGGTCATGGTTCGGAGTCCCTGTAAAGCTGTGTGGCGTTTTCGGCCGAACTTATGGACTGGAACGGGCAAGTCAGCAAAGCGCCCTCGGGCGAAATCCAGCGTCGGCGGCAGAGGCAAAGCATTAACCCTTTGCTTTGCAAGTTCAATGGCTTTGCCTTGGCGAGGCCATTTTGTGAACGCATGAAATTAATGATGTTTCGGGGGAGTCCGGCCCGGGCGGTCACGCCGCCTGCGGGGGGCCGGGACGGCCATGGGCCCGTCAGCGGGGAAGTTCAGTCCGATGGGGTCGATCGGTCGTTACATGTTTCGCACCACCATGGGTGCGTTTCTGATCACCTGCGTCAGCCTGACCATCGTGATGTGGTTCACGCAGGCGATCCGCGAATTCGACCTGATCACCAGCCAGCGGCAAACCGTCTTCGTCTTTATCGGCATCACCAGCCTGCTTATCCCGCTCCTGGTGATGATGATCGCGCCGATTTCGTTGGTGCTGGCGGTAGCGCATATTCTCAACAAGTTAAGCTCGGATTCCGAGATCATCGTGATGAACGCCGCCGGCGTGTCGCCGTGGCGGCTGGTAAGCCCCTTCATTGCCAGCGCGCTGGTTGTCTCGGCGCTCGTCACACTGATCGCCATATATCTTTCGCCGCTGAGCCTGCGCGAGCTGCGTGATTGGGCAACCCAGGTTCGCACCGACATTCTCACCAACATCGTTCAGCCCGGCCGTTTTGCCACGATCAGTGGCAATCTCACCTTCCACATCGCCGACCGGCGGCCTAACGGACTGCTGCTCGGCATCTTTCTCGACGACCGTCGCGATCCGAAGGAGCACGCTACCTACCTCGCCGAGCAAGGTGAGATCGTGAAGAACGATGCCGGCTCCTTCCTGGTACTGGAAAAGGGCAGCGTTCAGCGCCTCGAGGCGGGCCAGCGCGATCCGCGGATTGTGACGTTCGACCGTTATGCCTTCGACCTGTCGAAATTCACCAGCGGCCCGCAAAGCGTCGTCTACAATGTGCGCGAGAAATATATCTGGGAGCTAATGTGGCCGCGGACCACCGAAGCGCTCGCGCAATCCGGCGAATACCGGGCGGAGCTGCATGATCGTTTCGCCACACCGCTCTATCCGCTAGCGTTTGTGATTCTCGCTTATGCCTTTCTTGGGCCGCCCCAAACCACGCGACAAAGCCGTACGCTGGCACTATTCGGCCTGATCGGCGTGGTGTCACTACTGCGGCTGATCGGATTCCTGAGCGTCATCGTCGGCGCGCACGTTCCGAGCGCCATCGCCGCACAATACGTAGCGCTCATTGGGTCGATCGCCGCAGGTGCGTGGCAGATCTCCCGCGGTCAGGCCATCGAACCGGCAGCGGCGTTCTCGAAATTAGCCGACGCCATCACCGAACGTCTTGCAAGAGCGACCGCGAGTTGAGGAGCGGGCCAATGATCGCCGGTACATTGTCCCGCTACTTCGGATTTCGATTTCTCAAATCCGTCGTCGGCACATTTTTCGGCGTCGTCGCGCTCGCCGCGATGATCGACTACGTCGAGCTCCTGCGGCGCAGCTCGGATTGGCCGCATGCCACCGCGCTGATCCTCGCGGAAGTCTCCGCTTTTCGCGTTCCCCAGCTTTCCGAGCGCATCATGCCGTTTGCTGTGCTGGTTGGCGCCATGTCTTGCTATCTGGCGTTATCGCGCCGCCTTGAACTTGTGGTCGCACGGGCGGCCGGTGTTTCCGCATGGCAATTTGTGGCGCCTTCGCTGGTCGCCGCCTTTCTCTTCGGCGTCGTTGCAACCACGCTCTACAATCCGGTCGCCGCGGTGTTGCATGAGCGATCCAAGCGCCTCGAATCCGAGATGATGGGTGAACTCCCGGCGTCGGCCGCGCAGGAAGGCACGGGCGGCTTCTGGGTGCGCCAGCGGAGCGCCGACGGTGCGGCGATTATCAACGCTAAATCCAGCCGCGAGCAGGGCTCGCGTCTCGGCAGCGTCAGCGTCTTCACCTTCGACACCGCCGGACGTTTCCTTGAACGCATCGAAGCAAAGAGCGCGACGCTGGAGCAAGGCTATTGGCGATTCGATGACGCCCGGCTTTATGCCAGCGGCAATCCGCCCGTCACCCAGGACACCTACAGGCTTGCCACCAACCTGACCCTTGAACAGGTACGGGAAAGCTTCGCCACCCCCGAAACAGTCCCATTTTGGCAACTGCCATCATACATCGAGCTGGCGGATCGCGCAGGTTTAGTCGCCGCCGGCTATCGCCTTCAGTATCAGCAATTGCTCGCACGGCCCTTTCTCCTAAGCGCCATGGTGCTGTTGGCCGCTTCGGTCAGCTTGCGCTTCTTCCGCTTCGGCGGCGTGCAAAAAATGGTGCTTGGCGGAATCTCCTCCGGCTTTCTGCTGTTCATCCTTTCGAAGTTTACCGAGGACATGAGTAAGTCCGAGCTCATGTCGCCGGTCATGGCGGCGTGGATCCCGGTGTTGGTCGGCGGCCTCACCGGTTTTGTCGTGCTGTTGCACCAGGAGGACGGATAGTGGCGAGTCCGATCCGTCCTGTTGGTCATGGCTGGCGTAGTCTTGTTCGGGTAAGCGTCGCGTTACTGACGGCGTGGCTCGTCTTTGCCGCGCACTGCGCGCTTCTGCCAAACCCGGCTGCGGCGCAGTCGGCGAGCAATTTGCTGCATTTCCCGATCCGCCCGGCGCAACCTAAGCCGCCGGCGCCGCCGTCCGATGCGCCGATGCTGCTTCAGGCGACGGAAATCCGGTACGACTACACCAACAATACGGTCGCCGCAGTTGGCAATGTCCAGATCTACTTTAACGGCTCGACCGTCGAGGCCGACGAAGTCGTTTACGATCAGAAAACAAAACGCCTGCAGGCGCGCGGTAACGTGCGCCTCACGGAGGCGGACGGCAAAATCACGTACGGTCAATTCATCGACCTCACCGACGACTATCGCGACGGCTTTGTCGATTCACTCAGGCTGGAAACCGCCGATGACGCGCGTTTCGCCGCGACCCGCGCTGACCGCGTCAAAGGCACCTACACGGTCATGCAAAACGGCGTCTACACCGCCTGCGAGCCCTGCAAGGACGATCCGAAAAAGCCGCCGCTGTGGCAGATCGAGGCGGCGCGAATCATCCACGACAGCGGCGAGAAGATGATCTATTTCGAAGATGCGCGCGTCGAGCTGTTCGGCATGCCAATGATGTATTTCCCGTTCCTGTCGCAGGCTGATCCCTCGGTCACGCGCAAGAGCGGCTTTTTGTTTCCAAATGTGCTGTTCAACACCCCTTACGGCGGGGCGGTTGAAATCCCCTATTTTTGGGCGCTGGGGCCGAATTACGATCTAACGACCTCATTGCTGGCGACGTCGAAGCAAGGGGAGTTATTTCAGGGGATTTGGCGCCAGCGTTTGGCGGACGGCTCTTTCTCGGTCAAGGCCGCCGGCATCTTTCAGCAGGACCCGGGTTATTTCGCCAACCGTGACGGACCCGACAGCCCGACCGCTAATGTGTTCCGCGGCGCCATTCAGACCGCCGGCCAGTTCGCAATCACCGACAAGTGGGTGTGGGGCTGGACCGGCCTTCTGATGACCGACAACCAGTTCCTTTTCGATTATCAGCGCGGCGAATTTTTGAGTTCGTTCGATCCCTTTCATACCGGCGTGGCGTCCGAAGGCGTATCGCAACTTTATTTGGCCGGTGCCGGCGAGCGTAGCTATTTCGATATTCGGTCGATTTATTTTTACGGGTTCTCCGGACAAGACAAGCAAGTGGAGATTCCGATCATCCATCCGGTCCTTGATTACTCCAACGTGCTGCCGCAATCCTTTATGGGTGGCGAGACGAGTTATCAATTCAACCTGACCAGCCTCACCCGGCAGCTGGCTGAGTTTGATGCCATCAACCAAAACGCCGCCGTCAATGATCTTTGCACGTCTGCAAACCCCGCCGTCGTCAACCGCAATAATTGCTTGCTGCGTGGCATTCCGGGAACCTATACGCGCGCCTCCGGCGAGGTGGATTGGCGGCGGACTTTCGTTACCGAGAACGGACAAATGATCACCCCTTTCTTCGGCGTGCGCGGCGACGTTGCCCAGCTCGACGTTATGAATGAAGCCGGCGTCTCGAACTTCATTAACCCGAACGAGCAGGAAGTCGGCCGGGCGATGCCGGACGTCGGCGTCGAGTACCGTTATCCGTTCGTGGATACGGAGCCGTGGGGGACGCAAACCATCGAACCGATCGCACAGCTGATCCTGCGCCCCAACGAAACCGAGATCGGAAGATTTCCGAACGAAGACGCGCAAAGCGTGGTCTTCAGTGACAGCAACCTCTTCTCAATCGACAAATTCTCCGGCTGGGACCGCGTCGAGGGCGGGGGACGCCTTAACGCAGGCGTGCAATATACGGCGCAAGTGAACCAGGCTGGATACTTCAACGCACTGTTTGGCCAGTCCTATCAGCTTTACGGACTGAATTCTTACGCGGCCACCGATCTGACCAATACCGGTCTGGAGAGCGGTCTCGACAAAACGCTTTCGGACTACGTAGCCCGCGTCATGTATCAGCCCAATCAGATCTTTTCGTTCACCGCCCGCGGACGATTCGACGAAGAAACCTTTACACCGAAGCGGCTTGAGTTCGAATCGACCGCAAATTTCGATCGCTGGACGTTCCAGGTAATGTACGGCGACTATGCTCCGCAGCCGGAGATTGGCTTTCTCACCGCGCGTTCGGAACTTCTGGTCGGCGCATCGGTGAAACTCACGCAAAACTGGGTTCTGCTCGGGTCGGCCCGCTACGACCTTATCGCCCACGAGTTCGACCAGACCCGGCTCGGATTAGGCTATACCGACGACTGCCTCCTGCTGGCGGTGAACTTCATCACCTCCTACACCTATACGGGCACAACGCCGACCCTGAACGACAGCGTTATGCTGCAATTGAGCCTGCGGACGCTCGGGCCCAACACGCTGGCTCCGATAGCGTCATCATTCTAGATTTTCGCGCATGGCGATATTATCGAGCCTTATAATAAACTGGTTAGCCCCGGGCGGGTGGGGCCATTCGAAGGAGGAACAAGGAGTGCCTTGGCAATTTCCGATCCCCGCTCGCTGGCAGGCCATCTGCGCGGCTTTGATTGCCGCAGCCATCATGCTCATTGCGCCTGGAAGCGCGTCGGCGCAGCAGGTGGTTGTTTTCGTCAACGGCCAGCCGATTACGACGCTTGACGTTGAGCATCGCAGCAAGTTTCTTTTTCTAAGTTCACACAAGCAGCCGAGCCGCAAAGAAGTCCTCGACAGCCTCATCGACGAAATTTTGGAGGTTACGGAAGCAAAGCGTTACACTATCGAGGTTCCGGACGCGGACGTAGATGCTTCCTATGCCCAGGTTGCTACCCGCATGGGCATAGACGTCCCGAAGCTGAATCAAATTCTTGAAAGCAATGGCGCGAGCGCCGACACGCTTAAACGACGGCTCCGGGCACAGATTGCGTGGACCAACCTTGTGCGCGGCCGTTATAGGGCCACCCTCGAAATCAGCGACAAGGACATCGAAAATCAACTTCAACTGCACAAGCCCGACGAGAAAAAAGGGATCGGCTACGAATATATTATGCGGCCCGTCGTGTTTATCGTGCCACGAGGCTCACCGGACGCCGTTTACGATGCCCGCAAACGCGATGCCGAAGCGTTGCGGGTTCGGTTTATGAACTGCAATGACGGCGTTGCTTTTGCGCGCGCATTGCCCGACGTGGCGGTACGCGACCAAGTGTCGAAATTTTCGGCTGACCTTGCCCAGCAGCTGCGCGACATATTGGACAATACGGCGGTCGGTCATCTGACGCCTCCGGAACAGACCGCGGAAGGAGTCCAGATGTTTGCGATCTGCGCCAAGAAAGAGTCGAAGTCCGACACGCCGGAAATGCGCGAAATTCGTGATCAAATGCTGCAGCAAAAATTCGGCGCGCAGGCCAAGCGATATCTGGAGAATTTGCGACGCCAGGCAATGATAGAATGGAAGACGCCGGAAGAAAAATAGGCGGCGGAAACAAACTCGTGCGGCCTTTGGCATTGACGCTCGGCGAACCCGCCGGGATCGGCCCCGATCTTGCTCTTGCCGTCTGGTGTCGGCGCACCGAGCTGGACATTCCGCCATTTTATTCGGTCGCCGATCCGGACTTTCTGCGCCGCCGTGCGAACCGCCTCGGACTCGCGGTGACTTTGGCGACCGTGACACCGGCCGCGGCTGCCGCAGCGTTTTCATCCGCCTTGCCGGTGGTATCGCTCAATATCGCGACAAGCGCCGAACCCGGCCACCCGGACCAATCGAGCGCACCGGCCGCCATTGCCTCAATTCGGCGCGCGGTCGCCGACGTCCTTGCCGGCGAAGCCGCCGCCATCGTCACCAATCCAGTAGCGAAAAACGTACTGTACCATTCGGGATTTGCGGAGCCCGGTCACACCGAGTTTCTGGCGACACTTGTGCAGGAAGCCACAAAAAAAAAGTTGCGCCCGGTGATGATGTTGTGGTCCCCGGAACTCGCCGTCGTGCCGGTGACAATTCACTTGCCGCTTAAAGAAATCTTCAAGCATCTTTCGACCGAGCTCGTGGTCGAAACAGGACGCATCGTCGCCCGCGACCTTGCAGCGCGGTTTCGTATTCCGCAACCGCGGCTCGCAGTCGCGGGAATCAATCCGCATGCTGGTGAAAACGGTTCGCTCGGCGAGGAAGACCGCATGATCGTCGCCCCCGCGGTCGCGCGCCTGGTCGCTGAGGGCATTGACGCAAGAGGCCCGCTTCCTGCCAACTCGCTGTTCAACAAACGCGCGCGCACGACATACGATGTAGCGCTGTGCATGTATCACGATCAGGCGCTGATTCCGATCAAAACGCTCGCTTTCGATCATGCGGTCAACGTCACGCTTGGGCTTCCGTTCGTGCGAACGTCGCCCGATCACGGCACCGCCTTCGACATTGCCGGTACCGGCACCGCCGATCCCACGAGCCTGATTGCGGCACTGCGTCTGGCGGCCGGCCTCGCCATGGCCGACCGTCTGGCTGCACTGCCCACCTCGTGAGCGCGGCCCCGGACGGCCTGCCGCCGCTGCGCGAGGTCATTCGCCGCCACGGCCTCACCGCCAAAAAATCGCTCGGGCAGAATTTTCTTCTCGATCTTAATCTCGCGTCCCGCATTGCGCGGGCTGCGGGTCCGCTTTCGCAGGTTACCGTCGTGGAGATTGGCTCCGGGCCGGGCGGGCTCACTCGCGCGCTGCTGGCATGCGGCGCTGCCCGCGTGATCGCGGTTGAGCGCGATGAGCGCGCGATCACCGCCTTGGACGAGATCGCCGAGCATTATCCCGGCCGTTTACGTGTCGTCGCGGCGGACGCGCTTACATTCGATCCGCTTCCGTTGATCGATCGAAAGCCGGTGCGGATAATCGCCAATTTGCCCTATAACATTGCGACTGCGCTGTTGATCTCGTGGGTGACCGTGGAGCCCTGGCCGCCCTGGTACGACGCCGCCGTCCTCATGTTCCAGCGCGAAGTCGCCGAGCGCATTGTCGCCCGCCACGGGTCCCGGAGTTACGGCCGGCTTTCGGTATTGGTGCAGTGGCGCTGCGAAACGCGCATTTTGTTCGATGTGAACGCGTCGGCTTTTGTTCCGCCGCCCAAAGTCACCTCCTCGTTGGTCCATATCGTGCCGCGAGCGGCGCCATTGGCTTGCGATCGAGCGTTACTTGAGGTCGTCACTCAGGCCGCATTCGGACAGCGCCGCAAGATGCTGCGGCAGAGCCTGCGTGCGCTTGGCGCCGACACCTTAGCGCTTTTGGCCGCCGCGGAAATCGCCCCCACGGCACGCGCCGAAGAAGTTCCGGTCGCCGGCTTCGTTTCTCTCGCCCGCGCTCTCGCCGCACAGCGCGGTCTGGGGCATGATGGCGGTGTTCTGCCGGGAGACGAAAAACATGAGTCAAATGCGACGCCAATCGCTCGTCGCCTACGGGCAACCCCTGTGCGAAACGGTCGTCGATCCACCGGCGCCGCAGGGCAGTGAAGTACTCATCCGTATCGAGCGATGCGGCGTGTGCCATTCGGATCTTCATTTGCAGGACGGTTATTTCTCGCTGGGCGGCGACAAGAAACTCGATGTCAGCGCCGGCCGCACTCTGCCGTTCACGCTTGGCCACGAGATTGCCGGCGTTATCGAAGCGACTGGCCCTCTTGCAGGGAATGCGGCCGTCGGAAGCCGCGTCGCGGTCTATCCGTGGATTGGCTGTGGCCAATGCGCTGCCTGCGCCGGCGGCGAGGAGAATTTGTGCTCGAACCCCCGACACCTCGGCATTTCCGTCGACGGCGGCTTTGCAACGCATGTGCTGGTGCCGCATCCGCGCTATTTGCTCGATTATGCGCCACTGTCGCCGGACTTTGCCGGACCGCTGATGTGCTCCGGATTGACTGCTTATGCGGCGCTCAAGCGCCACACCAACCGGCCCGAGCGCGGTCCGCTGCTGCTCATCGGGCTTGGCGGAGTCGGCATGATGGGTCTTGCGATCGCTCGTGCGCTGTTCCACACGCCTCCGATCGCCGCCGACATCGATGCGAACAAACGACAGGCCGCGCTCGCGGCTGGAGCCGCGCAGGCTTATGATCCGTCCGATCCGCAGGCGCGCAAAGCGATCATGACGGCGACGGGCGGCCTGCTGGCGATCTGCGATTTCGTCGGCTCCGACAAGTCCCTGCAATTCGCCACCGGCCTGTTGGGGCGCGGCGGCAAGGTCGTGGTGACCGGACTACTTGGCGGCAGCTTTTCGATCGCCGCGGCCATGTTCGGCATAAAGGCGATGACGATCGAGGGCACGCTGACCGGCACGCTCGACGAGGCGCGTGAGCTTCTCGATCTGGTGCGCGCCAAAAAGATCGCTCCAATACCGACCCGCGGCCGGCCGTTGAGCGAAGCGCAGGCCGCGCTCGACGATCTGCGCTCCGGCCGCGTTGTCGGCCGCACCGTGCTGTCAGCTTGAAGACCCAGCCCTACAACTTCGCCTGCAACGCCCGCACGAAGCTGGATAGTCCAACTTGCCGCTCGCGCTTGAGCCGTTCCGCGGCGAGGATCGCGCGCACTTCGACAAATGCCTCAGCCTTGTCGCGATTGACAATAACGTAATCATATTCCGGCCAATGACTCATCTCGCCCGCCGCTTTGGCCATGCGCGCGCGGATGATGGCGCCGCTGTCCTGGGCACGACGCTTGAGGCGCCGCTCCAGTTCGAGCACGGTAGGCGGTAGCACAAAGACGCTGACCAGATCATCGCGCGCCTTTTCGCGAAGCTGCTGCGTCCCTTGCCAATCGATATCGAACAAAACATCCCGCCCGGCACGCAGCGCTTTTTCCACCGGCCGCCGTGGGGTGCCATAGCAATTCCCGAAGACCTCCGCCCATTCCAGCAATTCGCCGGCTTTCACCATTCTCTCGAAATGCGCAAACGCGATGAAATGATAGTCGTGCCCGTCGATCTCGCCGCGCCTTTTTGGCCGTGTGGTCACCGAGACGGAAAGTTCGACGTTGCGATCGGCCTTCAGCAGCATGCGGGACAGCGTGGTCTTTCCGGCGCCGGACGGCGACGACAAAACCAGCATGAGGCCGCGCCGCGCTATCCGGCCGTTTTTTTTGCTCCCGCGTCTCATGCTCTATTCTACGTTCTGCACCTGCTCGCGGAACTGCTCTACCGCCGCCTTGAGTTCCAGGCCGATAGTGGTGAGCTCGATGTCGCTTGCCTTAGCACATAGGGTATTGGCTTCGCGATTGAGTTCCTGTGAAAGAAAATCGAGCCGCCGGCCGATCGGGCCGCCTTGATCGATCAAGAGCCGCGCTTGCGCCACATGCGCGGCCAAGCGATCCAGCTCCTCGCGCACATCCGCCTTGGCGGCGATTAAAATAGCTTCCTGGTGCAACCGGTCCGGGTCGAAGCGGTCGGATTGCGCGAGCAAGATCGACACCTGTTCGGCAAGACGCACGCGTATCGCCTCGGGGCGGCGCCCGGGCGCGAGTTCGGCCCGCTGCGCGAGCGCGGCAATCTCATCGAGGCGCGTTTTCAACACGTCTCTCAGCGCGGCACCTTCGCGGAGGCGCATCTCGGCCAGCGCGTCGAGTAGCTCGGCAAAGCCGGCGATTGCGGCAGCCTCGGCCCTCCTTTTTTCATCCTCGCGCTCTTCGGCATCGCCGACCTCCATGACACCCTTTAGCGCGAGCAGGCCGTCGATGGACGGCGGCGAGGCATCGACCCGCGGCGCAAGCTGGCGCACCGACGCAAGAACGGCCTCCAGCACGGCGTTGTTGATACGGACGACCGGAACGGTGGTTGTGCGCTCTACAATCAGGCCCGCCTGCATCGACCCGCGCGCGAAGCGATCGGCAACTGCGGCGCGGATCGGCGGCTCGACCGCATCCCAACCCGGCGGCAGGCGAAGTCGCAAATCAAGGCCTTTGCCGTTGACCGACTTGATTTCCCAAGCCCACGCATACGGACCGCTGACGCCGTGGCAGCGAGCAAACCCCGTCATGCTCGACAGCGCCATGAAAAGCGATCCGGAGCGGAAATTGCAAAAAATTCCGACCGAACTTAGCGGCGGCGTCCGTCGCTCACAAGGGCGATAACGCCGTTCGCCGCCGTTACTTACCCGCCATCATTGTGTCGCGGCCGGCTGCGTCGTTGTCTGCGGGCTTTGGGTTCGGTGCGTCGGCGTGCGGTGCGGTTGCGCAGCCTGCGCCGGGCCGGCCGGGGCAGACTGCGGCGGGGATGAAACCAGTTGAGCGTCGGGCGGCGCCTGATCCTTCTGATCGGATTCCATTGCGCGCAGCCGCGCGACGTTCTTTTGGTGCTGCTCATAGGTTTCCGCGAAGACATGTCCGCCGGTGCCGTCGGCAACGAAATATAATTCGCGCGTGCGGGCGGGATTGGCGGCCGCCTCAAGCGAAGCGCGGCCCGGATTGGCGATCGGGCCCGGCGGCAATCCGTCCATTTGATATGTATTATAGGGCGTTGACTGATCGATTTCGCTTTTCATGATCGGCCGGCCAAGCGTGCCCTTGCCACCGACGAGCCCGTAAATGATCGTCGGGTCCGACTGCAGCCGCATCTTTTGCTTCAGCCGGTTGATGAAGACAGCGGCGACGCGGCTGCGCTCTTCCGGCTTACCCGTCTCTTTCTCCACCAGGGACGCAAGCGTCACCAGCTGGTCGGGCGTCTTGATCGGCAAATCCGGGGAATGGCGGTCCCAGATCTCCTTGAGTAAGCGCTGCTGCGCCTGTTGCATGCGCTGAATTATTTGTTCGCGTGTCATTCCGCGGGTGAAACTGTAGGTATCGGGCAGCAGCGTCCCCTCGCGCGGGATTTCCTTGATATTCCCGGTCAGGATGTCGTCGTCGAGGATTCGCGCAACGATCTGCTGTGAGGTCAATCCTTCTGGAATAGTAATCTGATGCGCCACCACGCGGCCTTCGACGATGGTCGCGACCACGTCGCGCACGCTGGCATGGGCCTTGAATTGATACTCACCGGCCTTGAGGCCTTCGCGCGCCTTGAGCACGAGCACACCGCCGACGAACACCCACGGTTGATCGATGACGCCGTCGCGCACCAGCACGTCGGCAATATCGCGAATTCCGGCCCCACGCGAGATGTTGACGACGCGGTCTTCCGGGAGCGGCCCCGGGGCATCGAACCGCTGCTTGCCGACAACGAGCGCAATACCGGCCACCACAGCCGCCAGCACGATGAGACTTATGATCGCGTTGCCGATTACCACCAAAGGATTCCGCACGCTCCTGGAGCGGCGCGTCGGTATTTCGACGGTGTCGGGCTCGATGGCTGTTCGCGGGCTGCGCGGCGTCAGATGCCTGGAATTTTTCTCAGTCATGGAGTTAACGCCGATTCCGTTCACGAGCCGCTCTGAAATAGGTGGATACGGCTCCCCGGCCCCCGACACGGCCCGTCCCGCCTGACGCGAATATGGCACAGACGCGCGTGCGATGGACGCATTCGGCGCAGTCTTGGCCGCGGCGGTAAAGGGTTTTGGCCCACCGGGGGCGGCGGCCGGAGCAGGTACCGCGGGAGGAGTGACAGGCCGCGCCGGTAGTGGCTTCGGCGTTGCTGGTTGCGCGGCTGGCGCAACGCGCTTGACTGGATCTGCTTTGTCGCCGGCACGCGCCTGCACCGCGGGCGCAAGTGCTGCCGGGCGCTCGCCACCGCGCGGTGGATCGGAATTCGTCACCACCGCTTTTCCTTCTTTGCGCTACGCATGATCGGTAAAGACAAATCCCGCTCAACGAACCGCCGCTCGTGCACCTTAGCGCGAGCGACCAAAGATAGGACGATGCGCGCACTGTGCATCGCAGGCGAGTGCGGAGCAAATATGGCGGAACGGTGATACGCGGCACTAGTGCGGCATCCGGCGGAATATGAGCGATGCATTGGTCCCGCCAAATCCGAACGAGTTTGACAGCGCAACGTCTACCGCGCGCTTGCGCGGCTTGTGCGGCACGAGATCAAGCGCGGTGGGAACGGAGGGGTTATCCAGATTGAGCGTTGCGGGCACGACCTGATCACGAATTGCCAGCAGGCAGAAAATCGCCTCGATCGTGCCGGCGGCGCCGAGCAAATGACCGATCGATGACTTTGTCGACGACATGCTGATGTTGGCCGCGGCGTTGCCTACCAACCGTTCGACGGCCTTCAATTCGATTTCATCGCCGACCGGCGTCGAAGTTCCGTGCGCATTAATGTAATCGATCTCGGCGGCCGAAACGTTGGCGCGGTGCATGGCGGCCTGCATGCTGCGAAACGCGCCATCGCCGTCTTCGGACGGACTGGTGATGTGATACGCGTCGCCGGATAGCCCATAGCCAACGAGTTCACCGTACATGCGGGCGCCGCGTCGCCTGGCATGTTCATATTCTTCCAGCACGACCGCGCCTGCACCCTCCCCCATCACGAACCCATCGCGATCGCGATCATAGGGGCGTGAGGCTCGTTCCGGGGTCTCGTTGAAGCCGGAGGACAGCGCCCGCGATGCGCAAAATCCGGCGTAAGAAATCCGGCTCAAAGGCGATTCCGCACCGCCGGCGACCATGACGTCGGCATCGCCCAGCGCGATCAGCCTGCCAGCGTCGCCGATGGCGTGCGCGCCGGTTGAACAAGCGGTCACGACAGCATGATTCGGGCCTTTGAGCGAATGCGCGATCGAAACGTAGCCGGATGCAAGATTAATGATTCGGCCGGTGATGAAGAACGGGGAGACGCGGCGTGGGCCTCGCTCCTTCAACACCAATGCCGTCTGCGCGATCCCTTCAATGCCACCAATCCCTGAGCCGATCAGAACGCCGCTGGCGATCTGATCTTCGTATGTGCTCGGATGCCAGTCGGCGTCGTCGAGCGCTTGGGTCGCCGCCGCCATGGCGAAAAGAATGAAGTCGTCGACCTTTCGCTGCTCCTTGGGTTCCATCCACTGATCGGCGTTGAAAGTGCTGTCAGAGCCGTCGCCGCGCGGAACCTGGCCTCCGATCTTGCTCGGCAGATCGGAAACATCGAACTTGTCGATGCTGCGAATTCCGCTTTTGCCGGCGAGCAAACGTTCCCATGTGGGCTCTAACCCGCAGGCAAGTGGCGTCACCATGCCGAGACCCGTGACGACAACACGTTTCATCGACAACGCTCCCGGCGGATGTCCTTGTTGTTGCCTTGCCTGCGAAGCCTTCCGCGAGGCGTCTTCCCACGCGTAACGCCTCGAAACGATTTGCGTGTGAACGCGCCAGCCGAGCGCCGCGGCGGCATCGAGCGAAGTATCAGCCCTTGGCGTTCTTTTCGAGGAACTTGATGGCGTCGCCGACGGTGAGAATGGTTTCGGCTGCGTCGTCTGGAATCTCGCAACCAAACTCCTCCTCGAAGGCCATGACGAGCTCGACCGTGTCGAGGCTGTCGGCGCCGAGATCATCGATGAAGCTGGCGTTTTCCGTAACCTTGTCGGGCTCAACGCCGAGATGTTCCACGACGATTTTTTTTACCCGCTCGCCAATATCACTCATCGTTTCCAACCTCTTCTTTCAACGCGACCTGATCAATTACGTTTCGGCCCCGTCGTGGGCGACGGCCGCGGGTGGACAACGATCGGCGACGGATACTTTTTCCGTCTGCTTGCTTGCCGCCCCCTGCCAAGGTCCCGGTCCGGTTACCACACTTCAATTGCGTTGACCAGCGCGCCCGCGCAGTTGCGGCGCGCGCAGTAGCGCCTTCAAATCATGGCCATTCCGCCATTTACATGCAACGTTTGACCGGTGACGTAACCGGCCTCGTTGGCGGCCAGAAAGGCGACCGCAGCGGCCACGTCTTCGACTGTGCCTGCACGATTTGCCGGTATCCTCGCCAAGATGCTTTCGCGCTGCTTGTCATTGAGCTTCTCGGTCATCGGCGTGATGACAAACCCGGGCGCTACGCAATTGGCGGTCACGCCGCGTTTCGCATATTCCTGCGCGATTGATTTGATCATGCCGGTAAGCCCGGCTTTGGCGGCGACGTAATTGGCCTGACCCGGGTTTCCGGTCACGCCCACCACCGAGGTGATGGCGATGATGCGGCCGAAACGCCGGCGCATCATGCCGCGCGTGGCGGCGCGCGCGAGCCGAAATGTGGCCGAGAGATTGATGGCGATGACCTGATCCCAATCCTCGTCGCGCAGTTGCACAAAAAGATTGTCTTTGGTTACGCCGGCATTGGCGACCAGAATATCGAGCTGTCCCATTGCCTGTTCGGCGCTCGGAACCAAGGCTTCGGTCGCGGCGATATCCGCGAGATTGCACGGCAGCAAGTGGACCCGGCCGCCGAGACTGGAGGCAGCTGATCGAGGACTTCTCGCCGCGTACCTGAGATGGCAACTGTCGCCCCCTGCGCATGCAGCGTGCGGGCAATGGCGCCCCCGATAGGGCCGCTCGCGCCGGTAATCAGCGCCGTCTTCCCGGTGAGTTCAAACATCTAACGTCCTCGCAAAAGCCGAAAGGTTTAAGCGCAGGCAGTCATGAAACGGGCGATGTCGTCGGGAGTGCCGATCGGCGAAGCGTTCGCCGTTTCCGCAATGCGCTTGATCAAGCCGGTCAGAACCTTACCAGCGCCGACCTCGTAAAACACCGTGACCCCAGCCTTCGCCATGTAAAGAACCGACTCACGCCAACGGACGGTACTGGTCACTTGATCGACCAGCGAGCGGACGATGGCGGCGGGATCCGTAATTGGCGCGGCCAGCACATTGGCGACCAACGGTGCGCTTGGCGGCTTAACCGACACCTCGGAAAGCGCGCGCGCCATTGCGTCCGCCGCCGGCTGCATAAGTGCGCAGTGGAAAGGCGCGGACACTGGCAGCATCATTGCGCGTTTGATGCCGCGTGCCTTGGCGATCTCGACCGCGCATTCGACCGCCGGCTTCGCCCCGGATAAAACCACCTGGCCCCCGCCGTTGTCGTTTGCGGCCTCACACACGCCGGAAGCAGCCGCCTCGGCGGCAATTGATTTCGCCGCGTCCAGTTCGACCCCGATGAGCGCGGCCATGGCGCCGACTCCGACCGGTACGGCCTTTTGCATGGCGCGCCCGCGAATGCGCAAAAGCCGCGCGGCATCGGCGACGATCAGCGAGCGGGCGGCGGCGAGCGCGGAATACTCGCCCAGCGAGTGACCGGCCACGAAGGCGGCATCGCGCGCAAGATCGACACCGGCTTCGCTTTCAAGCACACGCATGGCCGCTAGCGAAACTGCCATCAGCGCTGGCTGCGCATTCTCGGTCAGCGTGAGGGTCTCCGGCGGACCGTTCCACATGATTTGGCTAAGCTTCTCACCGAGAGCGGCGTCGACTTCCTCGAACAGGTGGCGCGCCGGTACAAAAGCGTCAGCAAGTGCTTTGCCCATACCGACGGCCTGACTGCCCTGGCCGGGAAAAACAAACGCCACCGTCATTGCCTGCCCCCGGAAAGGGGCGAAAGATACCGCGACACTGGTCCTGTCAAGGTAAGAAAGCGACAACCGTAAGCCGGTAAGCTCGACGAACCCGAGCCCGTGCGGCCGGGAAACCGGCGCAGGCCGATGTCGATAAGCCGCTTTTCACCAGTCACAGACGCTGATCTCGACCGTGCCCGAGAAGACCCGGCTTTCCGGCACCGGCTTTTACAGCAGAGCCTGGATGTGCTGCTCAGCACGCTGCAAAAGCAACGAAAAAATACGCGGGGGGATAACGCCAGCGCGAGTCAGGTGCGGGAGGGGGTGACCCTCGCCGTACGGCTTGCGGAACTCATTCAGAACGGCGCTGGCGAACCTTCCCGCAGCCGCTGATCCGCCTTGCCTTTCCCGGTAGCCTGCGTATAAGGCCTGTTTTTCCGCCCGACCTTGGCCGGGGGCTAAACGGACGGCCGCGCCGATAGCAATATCGACGCGGTAGGGCCAAATGGCCCGGCGTCCCGTGTTCCCGCCTTCAGAGCATTCGAGCCTTTCCCGAAGGGTTCGAGGGGCTTAGCGCCGAGGGCGAGCGAAGCTGGAAGGAAAGGGCATTTATGTCGCTCTACGAGCACGTCTATTTGGCGCGCCAGGACGCTAGCGCGCAGCAGGTTGAAGAATTGACCGCGCATTTGAAGGGCGTCGTCGAGGGAATGGGCGGTTCCGTCGCTAAAACCGAGTATTGGGGGGTGAAGTCGTTGTCCTATCGGTTGCGCAAGAACCGCAAGGCGCATTTCACCCTGATGAACCTCAGCGCCCCGGCGGCGGCAATCAACGAAATCGAGCGGCTTGAACGGCTCAACGAAGACGTCCTGCGCTATCTGACCATCAAGATCGACGAGCACGAGGAAGGTCCTTCGGCGATGATGCGCCGCGCCGAGCGCGACCGCGACCGCGATGAGCGCCGCGGCGAAAGAGGCGATCGCGGCGACCGGTTCGATCGGGGCGACCGGCCGCGCGACCGCGACCGGCGCCCGGCTGAAGCCGCCGACGAACCCGAAGCCACGGAGGAATAACCATGGCAATGTCACCGCAATCCGGCGGAGGACGCCGCCCGTTCTTCCGTCGCCGCAAGAGCTGCCCCTTCTCCGGGGCGAACGCGCCCAAGATCGACTACAAAGACGTGAAGCTGCTGCAGCGCTTTGTTTCCGAGCGCGGCAAAATTGTTCCAAGCCGCATCACCGCGGTTTCGGCGAAAAAGCAGCGCGAGCTTGCCCAGGCGATCAAGCGCGCGCGTTTTCTCGGTTTGCTTCCTTACGTGATCCGCTGAGCAAGGAGAGCCTCGATGGAAGTTATCTTGCTCGAACGCATTCCACGACTTGGCCAGATGGGTCAGGTGGTGCGGGTCAAGGACGGCTTCGCGCGTAATTTTCTGTTGCCGCGCGGTAAGGCGCTGCGGGCCACGGCCGAAAACCGCACGCGCTTCGAAACCATGAAGAGCGAATTGGAGGCGCGTTCGCTAACGCTCAAGGGCGAAGCTGCTCAAGTCGCCGACAAGCTCAATGGCAAAAGCTTCACGGTTCTGCGCCAGGCTTCGGAAGCCGGTCAATTGTTCGGATCTGTGTCACCCCGCGATATCGCGAGTATTCTCACGGAAGCGGGCTTTACCCTCACCCGCAGTCAGATAGCTCTGAACACGCCGATCAAAATGATCGGCCGGCACGGCGTGTCGATCACCCTGCATCCCGAGATCGAATCCTCGATTGCGATCATTGTTGCGCGGAACGACGAGGAAGCCGCCCGCATTGAACGGGGCGACGACGTCACGCTACTGCGACAGGAGCCGACGGCAGAAGAAGCCGCGGTCATCGCGGCGGAAGCATATTTCGAACCGGAAGCCGCCGCATCAATCCGCACACGCGAAGGCGCCGAAGAAGCGGAAACGCCAGCTCCGGCCGACGCCAAGACTTGACCGCAGGCCGTTTCAACTCAGTCGGGAATATTATCGCGCGGAACGGGCGCATCCTCGCCACCCGATGCGGCGTTGGTTGACGCCGCGGCGCTTGGCGCCTGGACCGGCGCGACCTCTTGGCTCGGCGTCATGGCCGGAGCGGGTTCCGCCACGGTCGGAGAGGCAGGGGCAGCCGCCGGTTCAGGTATCGGCGGCGGCTGGACATTCGTGTCCTTGCGGTGGTTTCGGTTGATGGTCGCTGATCGGGCGGGCGGGCCCACCTCCGGCGCGGCAATGCTCGGCTGCGGGCCTGTCGTGGTGTCGTCTTTCGGCTTCGCAGCCTCGCGTGTCGGCCGCCGCAGCCTGGTATTGGCAGCAGGCTTGCCGTCCTCGGGTTTCGCCACCGGCTTCGGCGAGGGCTTGTTTGGCTTGGCTTCCTCGGTCGAGACGCTGGCATGTTCCGCTTTCGGCTTTTGTCCGCGACTTTGTGGCGCGGCCCCAATGGGAGCGGCCCCGCTTCCGCCGAGTACGTAGGCCGCGAGCGCCGCCGCTTGGTCACGATTGGTCGTGTAATGCTCGCCGAGAAAATCGGCCAGAGCTGCGGTGTTCCTGCCGTGAGCAAGCCCGTGCGCGGCTTTATGGCACTCGGCGCAGGCGCTGGCGAATATTTGCGACGCCGATTTGCCCTGATCGAGATTGGTCTGGGCTTGCGCCATGTCCGGCGCCCAGCCGGGCATAAAGCCTAGGAACAAAGCTCCGAACAGGCCAATCCTCGGCGCAAAACAACGGATCACCCTCTACTCCCTGAATAGTCGCAGCCGCGCCTTCCTTACCCCAAAACCCGCCTAAAGGCGCGACTTTTTAGGCCTCCGGCCCGCAAGCCTTCTCCGCTGCATTGCTGGTCAACGAGGATTTTGTTTTAATAACGGCAAGGCGGTGGAATTGGACGGTTGCTGAGGCGGTTTGAGTAATGCGTCGCTGTCCCGTCGGGCATGACGCCGTCATCGTGCGTGGAGACGGACTTGGATTGGTTACTTTCGGTTTTCCTTCGGCGCTTCATACGTCATGGCTCGCTGACCGTAACAACCGCGGCCGGCAACCGGTACACTTTTGGCGATGGTGCCGGCCCTGCGGTCGCCGTGCGCTTCACCAGCGCGAGCGCGCAACGCGCGGTTCTTTTGAATCCGGAGCTGCGTCTGGGCGAAGCCTATATGGACGGCACGTTCGTGGTCGATCAGGGCTCGATCGCAGACGTGCTGGCGGCCCTGATGCGGCAAGACCATATCTCGCCGCCGCGATGGGCGCTGCCGTTACGAGCGGCGCGTTACCTGTTTCGTCGTCTGCAGCAATTCAATCCGCGATCGCGGTCGCGCCGCAACGTCGCGCATCACTACGACCTGGACGGCCGGCTATACAGGCTCTTCCTCGACGCCGATCAGCAATATAGCTGCGCTTATTTCGACAGCGACGATCAGTCGCTTGACGATGCCCAGCTCGCAAAGAAGCGCCACTTGGCGGCGAAGCTCCTAGTCCAGCCTGGAAATGTTGTGCTCGACATCGGATGCGGCTGGGGCGGGCTTGCGCTTTACCTCGCGGAGATCGCCGGCGCCCAGGTCACTGGCATCACGCTGTCGCAGGAGCAACACGCCCGCGCCCAACAGCGCGCCGCTGAACGGAGCCGGATGCAGGACGCAATCTTCCGGCTCGAAGATTATCGCGACGTTACCGGTACCTTCGACCGTATCGTCTCCGTCGGCATGTTCGAGCATGTCGGCGTGGGCTTCTATGATACTTTTTTCCGCAAAGGTGCAGAACTACTTCGCGACGATGGCGTTTTTCTGCTGCACACCATCGGCCGCAGCGGCTCCCCCAGCGTAACCAATCCGTGGATCGCCAAATACATTTTCCCCGGCGGTTATATCCCGGCCTTGTCGGAAGTTCTGCCCGCGGTTCAGCGCGCCCGGCTGGTCGTAACCGACGTCGAGATTCTGCAACTCCACTACGCGGAGACGCTCAAAGCCTGGCGCGAGCGTTTCCTTGCGCACCGCGAGGATGTCGTGCGGCTATACGACACGCGCTTCGTGCGCATGTGGGAATTCTATCTCGCATCATCGGAAATGGCGTTCCGCGAGACCGACATGGTCGTGTTCCAGGTCCAAATGGCGAAACGCAAGGGCATCGTGCCGCAGACCCGGGACTATATCGGACGGGAAGAGACGCGGCTTCGCACCCTTGAGGGCGGATATGCGAGGCCGATGCGCCTCGCGGGCGAGTAGCCGCGGCGCGTGACGGCCGGAATCAGTGGGCCGTCAAGCGCCGATGCATCGTTCGGACATCGCGCAGCGGATTCAGTGTGTAACGGGGAAAGCCGCAATGAGCGTTTCCCAACGGCCGCCCGCTCGACTATCGACGATGTCCCGGTGGTCGAGTGAGACGGTTGCTAGTAGAGAGTGGCGCCGTCATTCGATTAATCGACGATGTTGAGTCACCGCAAATTAGCCACACGCAAATACCCTGATTGGAATCATGGCCGTATTCGATTCGACCGCGCGCAAACAGCCTCCTGCGGAGCCCGCGTTCCGCGCGCCGCCGCACAATATCGAAGCCGAGCAGGCGCTGCTGGGCGCAATCTTGGTCAATAACGAGGCTTTTTATCGCGTTTCCGATTTCCTCGAAGCGAAGCACTTTCTCGAAGGCATCCATCAGCGCATTTACGAACTCGCGGCCGGCCTGATCAGGGCGGGAAAGCTGGCGACACCGGTCACGCTCAAGACCTTCCTGCCCTCTGACCTCGACATCGGCGGTCTTGGCATCAATCAATACCTGGCGCGGCTGGCCGCCGAGGCGACAACCATCATTAACGCCGAGGATTACGGCCGAACCGTCTACGATCTTTCGATGCGGCGCGACCTGATCACGATCGGCGAGGACATGGTCAATCTCGCCTACGAGGCGCCGGTCGATGCGACTCCGCGTAGTCACATCGAGGAGGCCGAACGCAAGCTTTACGAACTTGCGGAAACCGGCCGTTACGACACCGGCTTTCAGCGGTTCGCCCAGGCACTCACCACCGCCGTCGACATGGCGGCGCACGCCTATCAGCGCGATGGCGGTCTTTCGGGATTGGCGACCGGCTTAACCGACCTCGACGCCAAGATGGGCGGTCTGCAAAAGTCTGACCTGATCATTCTCGCCGGCCGCCCCGGCATGGGTAAGACCGCGCTTGCCACCAACCTCGCTTACAACGTCGCCAAGGCCTTTGCGCAAGGCGATGTCCGCGCCGACGGCCACAGGGAAACGATCAATGGAGGCATGGTCGGATTCTTCTCACTGGAAATGTCGGCGGAGCAACTCGCCACCCGCATTATCTCAGAGCAAACTGGAATACCGTCGAACAAGATCCGGCGCGGCGCCATCGACGAAGCGGATTTCGAAAAGATCAAGGACGTTTCGATCGAACTGCAACACTTGCCGTTCTATGTCGACGAAACCGGTGGCCTTTCGATCGGGCAACTGGCGGCGCGCGCGCGCCGGCTCAAGCGGCAACGCGGCCTCGACCTTCTGGTCGTCGATTACATTCAGCTGTTGCAGGGTACGAGCCGCCGCTCGAGCGAAAACCGCGTGCAGGAAATCACCGAGATCACCACGCGGCTGAAAGCTTTGGCGAAAGAACTCAATGTTCCTATTCTAGCCCTCTCCCAATTGTCGCGTCAGGTCGAAGGCCGCGAGGACAAACGGCCGCAGCTTTCTGATTTGCGCGAGTCGGGTTCGATCGAACAGGACGCCGACGTGGTGATGTTCGTGTTTCGTGAGGAATACTACCATCAGATGCGCAAGCCCACGGAAGCCAACCGCGAGAAATTCGCCGAGTGGATGGCCGAGGGTGAGCGGGTCGCCGGCAAGGCCGAAGTGATCATTGGCAAACAGCGCCACGGTCCGACAGGGTCGGTTGAGCTGCAATTCGATGCGGCGGTAACCCGCTTCGCCAATCTGGATTCCGCCCACCACTCGCAATTCTAGGCTACTTATCGAGACCCGCTTTACCGCCGCCGTCGCGCCCGCCATAAGGCAGGAATGGCGCTCGCAGAACCATCGCCCGAATTGGCGAATATCGGCACCGACCCCGAAACCGGGGGCACGCTCAGCATCGATCTCGACGCGATCGAGGCGAATTGGCGCACGCTGTCGCACAAACTTCTGACGGCCGAATGCGCGGCGGTGGTCAAGGCCAACGCCTACGGGCTCGGCCTCGAACCGGTCACCGCCAAACTGGCCAAAGCCGGCTGCAAGACATTCTTCGTCGCCGACGTCGCGGAGGCGCGGCGCGTGCGAGCGCGGACCCGGGAAGCCGAAATCTACGTTCTCGGCGGATTTTTGCCGGAGGCCGCCGGCGCTTTTCCGGAGTTGAACATCCGGCCGGTCATCAACAGCGCGACCGAGTTGGCGGAATGGGACGCTTTCGTCTCCGGCCAGAGATGGCACGGCGGCGCGGCGATTCACGTCGACACCGGCATGAACCGGCTTGGCATTTCCCCGGACGAGGCGGCGGCGCTGGCGTTGCGCGTGCAGAGCGAGAACCATGGCATCACCCTGTTGATGAGCCACCTTGCCTGCGCCGACATTGAGGGCCACCCGCTCAACGCGAGCCAGATGCGGCTGTTTCGCGAGCTGCGCATCCTTTACCACGGCATTCCAGCCTCGCTCGCCAATTCCTCGGGCATCTTTCTCGGCGATTCTGCTCACTACGACATGGCGCGACCCGGCGCCGCGCTTTACGGGGTCAATCCGACCCCAGAGCGCGCCAATCCCATGCGCAATGTGGTCGAGCTGACCGGACGCATCTTGCAGGTGCGCAAGGTCGCGCAGGGCGAAACAGTCGGTTACGGCGCCACCTGGACCGCGCCCCGCGCCTCCCGCATTGCCGTAGCCGCTATCGGTTACGCGGACGGTCTCATGCGTTCCGCCAGCGGCACCGACCAGAAATCCGGCGGCATGGCCGTCGTTGCCGCCAACCGCTGCCCCATCGTCGGGCGCATTTCGATGGACCTGGTTTGCATCGACACCACCGATCTTGCCGAGGGCCTGGTTCATCGCGGCGACATGGCCAGATTTGCCGGTGACGGCATCCCGGTCGACGATGTTGCCGCCTCCGCCGGCACCAACGGTTACGAAATCCTGACCCGGCTCGGAGCACGGTGCCATCTCGTCTATCGTGGCAGCTAAGTCGCGGGGTTACAGAGCCCACATGGTTGCGCGCGCGAAAAATTTTGTCTGCCAAAGCTGCGGCGCCGCGTCAGCGCGCTGGTCCGGCCGCTGCGACGCTTGCGGCTCGTGGAACACGCTTGTGGAGGAAGGCGCGGTTGAGTCATCGCGCTCCGCGCGCAAGGGCCGGCTGTTCGTGATTGAGCCCTTGCAGGGACAAACACTGGAAGCGCCGCGGCTTTCCTCCGGCGTCGCTGAATTCGATCGCGTTACCGGCGGAGGATTGGTGCGCGGCTCGGTGCTGTTGCTCGGCGGCGACCCCGGCATCGGCAAGTCGACGCTGTTGCTCGAAGTCGCCGCAGCGTATGCGCGCAGGGCCCGGCGCGCGATCTACATCTCCGGCGAGGAAGCGGTAGCCCAGGTCCGGCTGCGCGCCGAGCGGCTGGGCCTTGCCGATGCAACCGTCGAACTTGCCGCTGAAACCTCCGTCGAGGATATCGTGGCGACGCTGTCGCAGGGACCGGCGCCGCAACTTCTCGTCATCAATTCGATCCAGACAATGTGGACGCAGACGGTCGAAGCCGCGCCCGGCACGGTGACGCAGGTGCGCGGATCGGCCGGCGAACTCATCCGCTTCGCCAAGCGCTCCGGCGCCGCGGTGATTCTGGTCGGCCATGTAACCAAGGACGGACAGATAGCCGGCCCGCGCGTCGTCGAGCACATGGTTGACGCCGTGCTGTCATTCGAAGGCGAAGGCTCGCAACAATTCCGCATCCTGCGCGCCATCAAAAACCGTTTCGGGCCGACCGACGAAATCGGCGTGTTCGAGATGACCGGCACAGGACTGCGCGAGGTCGCCAATCCCTCCGAGCTTTTTCTCTCCGAGCGCGAACTAGGCAGCGCCGGCACCGCCGTCTTTGCCGGCATCGAGGGAACGCGGCCCCTGCTCGTGGAGATACAGGCGCTGGTGGCGCCGACTTCACTGGGCACGCCGCGCCGAGCCGTAGTCGGTTGGGATCCGAGCCGCTTGTCCATGGTGCTGGCGGTGCTTGAAGCGCATTGTGGTGTGCGGCTATCGGGGCACGATGTTTACCTCAACGTCGCCGGCGGCTTGCGCATTACCGAACCCGCAGCCGACGTGGCGGCCGCCGCTGCGCTGGTATCCTCGCTCGCACATTCGCCGCTGCCGGCGGATGCGGTTTATGTCGGCGAAGTGTCTCTTTCCGGCGCGGTGCGGCCGGTGGCGCAGACCCCGGCGCGGCTCAAGGAAGCTCAAAAACTCGGTTTTTCCCGCGCAATCGTTCCGGAAGCGGCCCGCACCGACGCCCCCGATGGCTTTGCCGTGTCGACCATCGGCACATTGGCGAATCTCGTCGCCGATATCGCCCGCGATGGGACGCCGGCACCGCGCCGGGCTAGCCCAAGGGAGCCGTAATCGCGCCGCTGTTAAGCGACCGAGAAGGCGGATGACGACGACGACGGGCCCGGCTATACACGCGGCAGGCAATTTCTCTTCGGGAATCCGCGCCGCGCCGTCACTAAGGGCCGTTTCAGCGAGCTAACCACCAGACCATGCCGATTACGCTGCTCGACATCGTTCTTATTGTGGTGATGCTGATTTCCGGGCTGCTCGCCATGGTGCGCGGCTTTATGCGCGAAATTCTCTCGATCACGGCGTGGATATTGGCGGCGGGTGCGACGCTTTATTCCTATGCCAAACTCCTGCCGTTCGCCAAGCAATACTTCAACAACGACATTGTTGCCGCGGTCGCCGTTATCGGCGGCGTATTCCTGATTACGTTGTTGGTTGTCTCGGTTTTGACGATTCGGCTTTCCGACATGGTGCTCGACAGCCGCGTGGGCGCGCTTGATCGCACGCTTGGCTTTCTGTTCGGCCTGGCGCGCGGGCTGGCAATCGTCGTCGTCGCCTTCATGTTCTTCACCTGGCTAGTTCCCGATCGAAGCCAGCCTGAATGGATCAAGGGCGCCAAATCCCGCGTCGTGCTCACCGGAACCGGTCAATGGATTATGTCCATGTTGCCGGAAGACCCGGAAACCACCATCTTAAAGAGGTTGAAGCGGCCGCGCCCGGACGAGAACGAAACGCCGGAAGCCGCGCCCGATCAGCACAGCGAACTGCCCGGGGTGAAGGGAACGGTGCATTGAAATGACCGCAGGCGCACCCGCCGCAGACAATGCCTTCATCGATTCGGATGACGACCGGCTGCGCGAAGAATGCGGTGTGTTCGGCATATTCGGCCACCCCGACGCCGCCGCCATCACCGCACTGGGACTGCATGCCCTGCAGCACCGCGGCCAGGAGGCCGCCGGGATCGTCTCGTTTGACGGCAAACGGTTTCATTCCGAACGCCGCCTTGGTCTGGTCGGCGACACGTTTTCAGGCCGCGAAGTCATCGATCGCCTGCCCGGCAACGCGGCGGTGGGTCACGTCCGCTATTCGACCACCGGCGAAACCATCCTGCGCAACGTCCAGCCGCTTTTCGCCGAACTCAATGCCGGCGGCTTTGCGATCGGCCATAACGGCAATCTCACCAACGGCTTGACTTTGCGCCGCCAGCTGGTGCGCGAAGGCGCCATGATGCAATCGACCACCGACACCGAGGTGATTTTGCACCTGGTGGCGCGCTCGCACCGCAATCGTTTTGTCGATCGCTTCGTCGAGGGCTTGCGACTGCTCGAAGGCTCCTACGCTTTCGTCGGCCTCACCAACAAGAAATTGGTGGGCGCGCGCGATCCGCTCGGCATCCGGCCGCTGGTGCTCGGCAAGCTCGACGGCTGCCCGATCCTCGCATCCGAGACCTGCGCGCTCGACATCATCGGCGCCCAATATGTGCGCGACGTCGAGAACGGCGAGGTTCTGGTGTTCGACGACGACGGCGCGCATTCGCACAAGCCGTTCCCGGCTATACCGCCGCGGCCGTGCATTTTCGAATACATCTATTTCTCCCGTCCGGATTCGATTATCGGCGGGCGAAGCGTTTATGACGTGCGCAAGACCTGCGGCGCAGAACTCGCTCGCGAAGCGCCGGCGGCCGCCGACGTCGTAATCCCGGTGCCCGATTCGGGAGTGCCCGCGGCCATCGGCTACGCGCAGGCGTCGGGCATTCCCTACGAACTCGGCATTATTCGCAATCACTACGTCGGGCGCACATTCATCGAGCCTACCCAGCAGATCCGCGCGCTCGGCGTTCGGCTCAAGCACAGCGCCAACCGCGCCGTCGTCAACGGCAAGCGCATCGTTTTGATCGACAATTCAATCGTGCGCGGCACCACCTCGGTAAAGATCGTCTGCATGATGCGCGACGCCGGCGCGCGCGAGGTGCACTTCCGCATCGCCTCGCCACCGATCACCCACCCGGACTATTACGGCATCGATACTCCGGAACGGGACAAGCTCCTCGCCGCCACGCATGACCTCGAAGGCATGCGCGAATTCATCGGCGCCGATTCGCTTGCCTTTCTGTCGGTCGATGGCATCTACCGCGCCATGGGCGGGACAGCGCGCAATCCGGAGCGCCCGCAATTTACCGACCACTGCTTTACCGGCGAATACCCGACGCCGCTCACCGACCGCACCGCGCAGGAACTCACCGCCCAGCCAACTCTCCTTGCTCGCTGAGGCGAGTTGAGGGATGCCGCTTGCTCTCGCCGACCGTATTGCGCTCGTCACCGGCGCTTCACGGGGCATCGGCTATGCGCTCGCCCTTGCCCTCGCCCGAGCCGGCGCCCATGTGGTCGCCGTGGCCCGTACCGTCGGCGGCCTCGAAGAACTCGATGACGCAATTAAAGTGGCCGGCGGTTCCGCGACGTTGACACCCCTCGATTTGCGCGATTATCCGGGGCTTTATCGGCTCGCCACCGCGCTTAATGAGCGCTACGGCCGGCTCGACATCCTGATCGGCAATGCCGCCATAGCCGGCGTGCCCTCACCGCTTGGCCATATTGAGCCGAAGGCCTGGGACGACACGATGGCGGTGAACGTCACCGCCAACTGGCATCTCATCCGCGCGATGGACCCGTTGCTGAAACGATCGGACGCCGGCCGCGCCGTGTTCGTCACCTCAGGGATCGTAGCGCTGGCGCGCGCTTATTGGGCGCCTTATTCGGTTTCGAAAGCGGCGCTGGACGTGCTGGTCAGAACGTACGCCGCGGAGGTGAGCTCGACGCCGGTGCGGGTCAATCTGTTCAATCCGGGACCGACGAGAACCCGCATGCGCGCCATGGCCATGCCGGGTGAAAATCCGATGACGCTGCCGGCACCGGACGACGTGGCCGCGAAAATTGTCGATCTATGCCTGCCAAGCTTTACTGAGATCGGCAAGCTTTACGATTTTCGTGCCGGCAAGCTGAAAGAGTTCATGCCGCCCGCCTGAGACGCGTGACCCGCCACGCGACGATGCCAGAGACTGCCAAGAGCAACGTCGCAATCAAGAACGGCGCCCCCGGAAGCTGCCAGCCGCGAGCGGGCGATATGGCGAAAGCGAAAACCAGCGTAAACAATCCGGGCCCGAACAGATTGGCGATTCCGGTAACGCTGGAATTTGCCCCTTGCAGACGGCCTTGTTCCGTCTCGCCGACCAATCGGCTCATCAGCGACAAGCAGGCCGGACTCTCCAATCCCCACAGCGCCAGCAGCGGAATTCCAACCCAGAACCACCATCCGGTTTGCGCGAACGCAAACACGACGAAGCCCAACACGCCGAAAGCAAGCCCAACCAGAAGCGCGGCTCGCTCGCCGATCCGCTTGGTGACCGCCCCGACCACCGAGCCCTGCACTATGATCGAAGAGACGCCCACGCCGCCATGGTCAGGCCGATGGTGCGCTGATCCAAGTCGTAGCGATACAACATGTAAAGCACCGAAACGCCCGGCAGCACCGCATGCGCGAGGTCGCTGAGGAAATTGACGGCGGCCAATCCGAAGAGCCCCGCATGCGCACGCGAAAGCAGCAATGCGCCCAAGGGATTGGCACGCCGCCAGTTAAACGCGGCGCGGAGCGAGTGCGGCAGCGATTCCGGCAGGATCAGCAGCCCGTAGCACGCATTGAACAGACTAAGACCGGCTGCAATCCAGAACGGCAGCCGCGGCGAAATGCTGCCGGCAAGCCCGCCGAGCGCCGGACCGAGCACAAACCCGGCGCCAAATGCCGCGCCAAGCAGCCCGAACCGGCGGCGCGTTTGTCCGGCGGCGTCACGTCAGTGACGTAAGCGTAGGCGGTCGAGATGCTCACCGCGGTGATACCGGAAATCACCCGGCCGACGAACAGCCAGCGCAGCGACGGCGCCAGCGCCATGAGTATGTAATCCAGACCGACGCCGACATTGGAGATCACGATCAATGGCCGGCGGCGCCGAAGCGATCCGACAACGCTCCCTGAACCGGCGAGAACACAAACTGCATCACGGCCCATGCAGTGCCGAACAAGCCAAGAAATTCCGAAGCCTGCTGCGTGTCGCCGCCAACAAAATCGACAACTAGCCGTGGCAGAACCGGAATAATGATGCCGATAGCCAGCATGTCCAAAAATACGGTAGCGAAAATGAAAACGAACGCCGCCTCGCGCCGCACGCCCTCGATTTTCGTTGTCGGCTCCTGTACGCGCTCCTCCATCAGTCAGCGGCGCTTTCGGCCGGCGTAGGGATTAGCTTTGGCGCGCAGCGCAAGCCGGATGGGCGTGCCGGGCAGATCGAACGCCTCGCGCAAGCCATTGACGAGATATCGCCGGTAGGTTTCAGGGAGCGACGAGGCGCGCGAAGAGAAAAGCACAAACGTCGGCGGCCTAGCCTTGGGCTGCGTGATGTAATCGAGCCGCAAACGGCGGCCAGAGATTGCCGGCGGCGGATGTTCCGTCACGGCTTGCGACAGAAACCGATTGAGCGCAGCAGTCGGCGCGCGCCGGTTCCAGACCGCATGCGCTTCGATCACGGCTGCCAAGAGTTGCTCGATGCCTTCGCCGCTGCGCGCCGAAAGCGCGATCACCGGCATGCCCTTGAGTTGCGGCAATTGACGATCGGCTTCCTCGCGCAACCATCGCTGCGCGTTCGGTTGCTGATCGATCAGGTCCATCTTGTTGACGCCGATGACCACCGCGCGGCCTTCGCGCTCGATCAGGTCCGCGATCCGGATGTCCTGTTCCTCAAACGGCGTCTGCGCGTCGACGAGCACGACCACAATTTCGGCAAAACGGATGGCGTTGAGCGCGTCGGCGACTGAGAGCTTCTCCAACTTTTCCGCGACCCGCGAGCGGCGGCGCAATCCGGCGGTGTCGTAGACGCGCAACGAATGCCCTTGCCAAACAAGGTCGACGGCGATGGAATCGCGCGTGATCCCCGCCTCAGGCCCGGTCAACAGCCGTTCCTCACCCAGCAACCGATTGATCAGCGTCGACTTGCCGGTATTCGGGCGTCCGACGACTGCAATGCGGATCGGCTTCGGCTTGTCTTCGGCGACAGCCTCCGGCTCCGCCTGCGCGGTGGCCTCGGGAAGCGCCGTGCGCAGCGCCGCGTACAGATCGGCCAGTCCCTCCCCATGCTCGGCGCTCAATGCAACGGGATCACCGAGGCCGAGACCATACGATTCGAGAAGATTGGCTTCGCCGGCACGCCCTTCGCTTTTGTTGGCCACGACAATTGCCGGTTTGCCCGACTTGCGCACCAAATTGGCGAAGCTGCGGTCCGCCGAAGTCGTGCCGGCGCGCCCGTCGATCACGAACAGCACGGCATCCGCCTGCGCAATCGCCGCGGCGGTTTGTGCCTGCATCTTGCTGGACAGGCTTTTGCGATCTGCGTCCTCGAGCCCCGCCGTATCGATGACCTTAAACGTCAAATCGCCGAGCTTCGCGTCACCCTCCCGCCGATCACGGGTAACGCCCGGCAAATCATCCACTAGCGCGCGGCGCGCACCGACCAGGCGGTTGAACAGAGTTGATTTGCCCACATTGGGCCGGCCGACAATGGCGACGGTGAAGGACATGGCGCAAAAAAGACCTGCACAAAAAGACTAGGCGCGGCGATCGGACGAAAGATCGGATCGTATGACGCGATGGTGATTAGCAGCGCCACGCTTGCGATGCACGCAAGCTCTTCGCCCGCACCCGGTTCAGTTAGGTTTGCCTAACGCCGTGGGGTTGGGCCAGTTGGTCTGCGCTTGCGGCTGCGGCGGCGCCGGCCAGCTCGTCTGCGCGGCCGGCGGTGCGGCGGGTGCAGCGGCGGGGACGGCTTGCTGAGCTTGGCCTCCCGCCGGCGGCGCCGGCCAGTTGGTCGGCGCGGTCGCCGCGGGCGGCGAACTTGGCCACGCAGGTTGCGCCGCCCGCTGCGTCGGGGCAACCGGGGGAACGGGCTTCTGGTCGAATGCCGGATCGGAGACCGGCGCAGCCGGCGCGGGAGCACGCGCCACTTTCGGCTTCGGTTTTGCTTTTGGTTTGGGTTTTGCTTCGGCGGTGGCGGCCGCCGGCCGGGCCGCAGCGTCTGCCGTGGCTGCTGGTGGTTCCGGCGGCGGCTGGTAGCCCTTCACCAGATCCGGCGGTACTCCGGTTTCCGCGCCGGGAACGCCTTGCGGGAAGAGCGGCTCCCGCTCACCCTGAATTTTCTTTTTTGTATTAAATACGTCCGAGGAAACTATTTCCGTCGGGTCGAACTGGCCGCCGGGCGTGCAAGCGGCGAGACCGACGACCAGCGTCAGCGCGCAACCGGCGTAAACCAGCGATCGGGAATTTGGCCCAGCCATCGATCAGCCCTTGCCGCTGGCCGCGATAAGCTCGCTCAGCACTTGGGCGCGGCTGCGCGCGTCCGGCGGCGTTTGCGGATCTGTGATGATCATATCCGCCCATTTACGCGCCGTGTTCATGTCGCCTGCCTTCCAGGCGGACAGCGCCAGCAATTCGCGGGCGCTGTAGCGAAAAGGCCGATCAGCGGCGGCCGCGGGCTCAAGCCGCGCCAGCATGTCGGCGTAGGAAGAGCCGTCGACCAGCAGATATCCGGCACGCAGATTTGCCAGGTCGCGAATGACCTGGCCGGCGCTGCCGTCGCTGGCGATCTGATCATAAGCTTTGACGGCTGCCGCGCGGTCGGTTGAGGCGAGCTCGGCGGCTTCACGTAGCCGCGCCAGCATGCGATAGCCCGCGGTGCCGTCGTTTGCGATTTTGGCGAATGCCGCTTCCGCTTCCTGATGCTTGCCGGCCTCGGCGAGACTTACTGCCTGTTCAAATGCAGCGCCGGCTTCCGCCGCCTTCTTGCCTTCCCACCATTCGTAGCCGCGCCAAGCACCGACCGCCGCAACGATCAGAACGCAACCCGCGATAATGAGAGTGCCGTAACGTTCCCACAGCTTCTTGAGCTGTTCGCGACGGACTTCTTCATCAACTTCTTGGAAAATATCGGCCACGGATTCTGCCCCAGAACGACCCTGCTCTCAAATCGGCACTCTGGCGAAGCCGGGAGACGCCGCCGAAAGCAGGGCCGACAAAACCAAGGAATTCCCGGCGGTTAGGCCGAAAATGCCACGCGGGAGCTAGAATAGTCATGTGGCATGAGCAAGGCAAAGGGCGACTTGGCCTGCGACCGGACGGCGCCGCCGTTAAGGTTTCTTCTTGCGCATCGGATAAACGTTATCCGGGCCGGGAAAGCTACGCGCGCGTACCTCTTCGGCGTAGCCCTTCACCGCCCGCTCGATCGAAGGGCCAAGGTCGCCGAAGCGTTTAACGAACTTCGGTACGCGCGGCGACAGCCCAAGCATGTCCTCGAGCACGAGAATCTGGCCGTCGCACGCGGCACTGGCGCCGATGCCGATAGTCGGGACCTTGACCTGTCCGGTGATGCGGCGCGCCAGCGGCTCGGCGATCGCTTCCAGGACCATGGCGAACGCGCCGGCGTCAGCCACCGCGTGCGCGTCAGCCTCGATCGGCGCCCAATCGGTTTCCTCGCGGCCCTGCGCGCGAAACGACCCGATGGTGTTGATGGCCTGCGGGGTCAATCCAACATGACCCATCACCGGCACACCGCGCTGGACAAGAAATGCGATGGTCTCGGCCATCCGGCGTCCGCCCTCGAGCTTTATGGCGCCGCAGCCGGTTTCCTTCAGCACCCGCGCCGCGGACGTGAATGCCTGCTCTTTCGAGGCTTCGTATGAGCCGAAAGGGAGGTCGACAATCACCAGCGCCCGCTTCGAGCCACGCATCACCGCGTGGCCTTGCAAGATCATCATGTCGAGCGTGACCGGCACGGTCGTTTCGAGGCCGTGCATCACCATACCCAAAGAATTGCCGACCAGGATGACATCGCAATAGCCGTCGAGGATACGCGCGGTATGCGCATGATAGGAGGTCAGGCATACGATCGGTTCGCCGCCTTTGCGGCTGCAGATGTCCGGCGCGGTGAGACGCCGCATCTCGTCGTGGACCGACATCGTCAGTGCCCCAGCGCCGGCGCCGCAAAGGCCGGCACCCCGACGACGACGGGATGAAATGCCAAGCCTAGGGCCAGATAGAGGATGGTGCCGACGACCACCGCGATAATGTCGTTGCGCCGACCGCCGACCGGAATTGGTGGTGCTCCGACATCGCTCCGCCGTTTGAGCGTGATCCGATCATAGACCGCCCAGGCGAGAACCGCGCCGAACAGAATGATGCCGCCAAGATCGCCGTTGGCGCAGAGGTGCGCGGCGGCCCAGATTTTCACGCCGACCAGCATCGGGTGTTTGAGCAGGCGCTTGATATTGCCGGGAATGTAAGCGGCGACGACCGCAATGCTGGCCGGCCACATCAACGCGACCACGATATGACGCGTCCACGCCGGCGGATACCAGATCGGGATGAGCCCTTCCGCGCGGTACCGCGCGAAGCCGAAGCCGATCAGCAGCAGGCCAACGATCGAGACGAGCGAAAACAACCCGTAATACAGGCCGCGTCCGATCCGTAAAAGTAAAGCTTCCCTCCGGCCCCGCAGCGAGACGAACACATGCGCGCCGAGAAACAACACAAGACCGATGATTTCGACTAACAGCCCCATCGCCGATCCGATACGCGGGCGGACAGGCGTTGTCCGCTGACAGGGGCGCGATCATGACGAGCGGACCACGCTTGTCAATGATGGCACAGGCCCCGACGCGCAAGCGGCGCGTGAGCTATTCTGCTGGAAAATGGCCGCCAAACCCCGCCCCAAATGGGTGCGTCAGGGGCCGCCAAAACGGAAGTTGATTCCCGCCTTGATTTCCTGGACGTTGAGGCTGGCGTTCGACGTGTAGGCCGGCTGCAAGGGCGTCGAGAAATTCAGCGCCTGCGAGCCGAAGTTGAGATAGTCGTATTCGATCTTGGCCGACCAGTTTTTGGTAATTCCGTATTCGAGGCCGGCGCCGACGGTCCAACCGGTTCGCATCAGGCTCGTGCTCGCGCCGTTGCCGCCAAGATCAGTAAGGCTGCTTTGGTCCTGGGTGAGTGCCAAACCGCCCTTGCCGTAGATCAGCAGTCGATCGAACGCAGCGCCCACACGCCCGGTCACGGTCGACGTCCACTGAGTATTGGTGTTGACCGTGTCGCCGATCGAATTGGTTCCGCTGCCTTTGAGCCCTGTCCAGCTGAAATCACCTTCAACACCAAGCACGAGAATGTTCAGCTGATAGTTGGCTCCGGCTTGCGCACCGCCGAGAAACCCGACGCCGCCGTTGAACGTGTTGGTGCCGCCGGTGAACGGGTCGCTCCAGGAGGAGCCGGCATAGCCGGCGCCCGCGTGACCGCCGATGTAAAAGCCGGTCCAATTGTAGATCGCCGCAGGTGCGTAGGCGACGGACGCTACCGCGGCTGGCGCTGGCGCCGGCGGTAAATCGGCAGCATGCAAAAAGCATTGCCGGCGGCAAATGCAACGCCGCCGATCAACGCGCGCAACAACATGTGAATCCCTCCACCCACTTCCCCAGCGCGCCCCGCAGACCGACGAGAGGCTCGGTCTCTGGTCGCCAGGGAATAAGCTGCATGTCTTCGGGCAAAGCGTGGAGGTTCGGTGGCGGGAAAATGACGCTGCGATTGCCGTTAATGACTTGCCAACGCGTTCCAAACCGCGGAACACTCGGCTAGAAGCGAAACACAATAACGCGTGTCAAAAGGGAGGCGGAAAATGACCGGAACTTTGGCCCAGGGCGTCTATCAAATCGGCTTCGTCGTGCCGGACATCCACAAGGGGATGGAATTCTTCAAGGAAAAGCTTGGGGTTCCAGAGTTTCTTTTCATCGAGAAGCCCGAGCTGCAGGATGAAACCTATCTGGGCAGACCCGCCCCGCTGCGTCTGCATCTCGCTTTTGGCTGGTGCGGCGACGTGCAGGTCGAGCTGGTGCAGCCGATCGCGGGCGTCAGCACCTACTCGAAATTCCTCGATCGCAATCCGAAAGGCGGCATGCATCATTACGGCATCGAGGTTCCTAATTACGCTCAAGGCGTGAAAGACATGGAGGCCCGCGGCTACACCCTCGTGCAAGGCGGGCGCCACAACGAAACGCGGTTCGCCTATTTCGACACGACGGGCATGATCGGCGCGCTGACCGAGGTCGTCTATCTTCAGCCAGAGGAGAAAGCTTTCATGCTGACGCTCAAGCACAAGAAGTGAGAGCGTTCAGCGCACCGACCCGGCGTAAAGCTCGGGCGTAAACCCGACCAGGAGCCCGCCTCCCCCGAGTTCAAGAACCGGCCGCTTGATCATCGACGGCTGCGCCAGCATCAGCGTCATTGCCTTCCTGGCATCCAGGCCGGCTTTGTCCTTGTTCGCAAACTTGCGGAACGTCGTGCCGTTACGGTTAAGCAGCATCTCCCAGCCAACCTTCGTGCACCATCGTTCGAGCCGCACACGCTCGATTCCGGCGGTCTTGTAATCGTGTAATGTGTATGCGACGCCGCGCTGGTCGAGCCAGGCGCGCGCCTTCTTCATCGTGTCGCAATTCTTGATGCCGTAAATGATAGGAGACAAATCTGCTCTCTCGGGCGCACGCCGCCTCAGGCGCAACTCAGGGCAAGCATTCGTCACTCCCACTCGATTGTGCCCGGCGGCTTACTCGTGACGTCGTAAACCACGCGGTTGACGCCTTTGACTTCGTTGACGATGCGAGTGGCGACGGTGCCGAGGAAATTCATGTCGAATGGGTAGAAATCGGCCGTCATGCCGTCGGTCGACGTCACCGCGCGCAATCCGACGACAAAATCGTAGGTGCGAAAATCGCCCATGACGCCGACGGTACGCACCGGCAGCAGAACCGCGAAGGCCTGCCAAATATTGTCGTAAAGACCGGCGCGGCGGATTTCCTCGATGAAGAGTTCGTCCGCGAGCCGCAGGATGTCGAGCTTGTCGCGGGTGACGGCGCCGGGGATGCGGATGGCGAGGCCAGGACCGGGAAATGGATGGCGGCCGACAAAGGCTTCGGGCAGATCTAGCTCGCGGCCAAGCGCGCGCACTTCGTCCTTGAACAATTCGCGTAGCGGCTCGACCAGTTTCATGTTCATCCGTGCCGGCAAGCCGCCTACATTGTGGTGCGACTTGATCGTCACCGACGGGCCGCCGGTAAACGACACGCTTTCGATCACGTCCGGGTAGAGCGTGCCCTGGGCGAGAAACTCGGCGCCGCCGATTTTTTTGGCTTCCGCCTCGAACACATCGATGAACAATTTTCCGATCGTCTTGCGTTTATCCTCCGGATCGTCGATCCCGGCGAGCGCGGTGAGGAAACGATCCTCGGCGGCGACGTGCACGAGCGGAATGTTGTAAGCGCCGCGGAACAAGGCAACCACGCGCTCGCCCTCGCCGAGCCGCAGCAAGCCGTGATCGACAAACACGCAGGTGAGCTGATCGCCGATCGCCTCGTGGATCAGTACGGCGGCGACGGCGGAATCGACACCACCAGACAGGCCGCAAATCACCCTGCCCTTGCCGACCTGGCGGCGGATTTTCTCGATCGCCTCCTCCTTGAACGCGCGCATGGTCCAGTCGCCGGAACAGCCGGCGATCTTGCGCACGAAATTGCGCAGGATCGCGGCGCCGTGCGGCGTGTGCATGACTTCGAGGTGGAATTGCGTGGCGTAGAATTCTACGCTTCTCGTCCGCGATCATGGCGATCGGCGCGTTCGGCGACGTGCCGACCGCAGTGAATCCTTCCGGCGGCTTAGTGACGCGATCGCCGTGGCTCATCCACACCGGGTAACGCTGGCCGACCTCCCATACACCTTCGTATAGCGCCGAAAGCTTCGTCACTTCGACCTCGGCACGGCCGAATTCGCGATGATGCCCGGCTTCAACCGTGCCGCCCAATTGTTGCGCCATCGCCTGCTCGCCGTAGCAGATGCCGAGCACCGGCATGCCGGCCTGATAAATCGCTTTGGGGGCGAGCGGGGCGTCCCTATCGAGCACCGAGGCCGGTCCGCCCGAGAGGATTACGCCCTTCGGCTTGAGCTCGCGCAGCGCCGCTTCGGCCTTCTGAAACGGAACGATCTCGCAATAGACGTTCTCCTCGCGCACGCGCCGCGCGATGAGCATGGTCACCTGCGAACCAAAATCGACGATGAGAATGGAGTCGTGGGACGCCATGGCAGGTTTTATGGCAACCGGCTCGGCCTGTCGAGTTTTCACGGCAGAAGTCATCCAGAGCGCCGCAGCAGGCAGACGAAAAATCCGTCGGTATCAGTCCGGCGCGGCGTCATCAGCAATCCTTCATCCGAGATAAGCGCCGCGCGGGTAAAAAGATAGGCGCGCTCGCCGAGCGCTTGCGCTACTTCAGCCGGCTTTTCCACGGAAAAATTCTCGTGCCGGCCGGCAAAGGCGCGCACCTGGTCGCCGTTTTCTTCGGACAGGACCGAGCAGGTGATATAGGCGATGCGGCCGCCGGGTTTCACCAGCGCGGCGGCGCGATCGAGCAAGGCTTGCTGCTGCTTCATGCGCTCGGCCAGCGCACCCGGCCGCACCCGCCACTTGGCGTCCGGGTTTCGCCGCCAAGCGCCGGTGCCGGTGCATGGCGCGTCGATCACCGCGAGATCGATACGCCCGTCAAGGTCGGCGAGCGTATCGGCCCGGCCGCGCGGGGTGCGGACCTGGACATTGCGCACGCCCGCTCGCGCGAGACGATCGTGAATTGGCGCAAGTTGCCGCTTGTCGATGTCGGTGGCGAAGATCTGGCCGTGATTGTTCATGGCGGCCGCTAGCGCCAGCGTCTTGCCGCCGGCGCCGGCCGCGAGGTCCACCACCTGTTCGCCTGGTTTTGCTCTGGCAAACAGCGCCGCAAGCTGCGAACCTTCGTCCTGGACCTCGACCAAGCCTTTGAGAAATGCCGGCTCGGCGTGGATTGCCGGGCTTTTGGCATCGGCGGCAAGCCGGATACGCAGACCGACCGGCGACCATCGCGTCGGCGACGCCTTCAGATGCGCCAGCTTCGCCGCGATTGCGTCGAGTTCGGTCTTGAGCGTGTTGACCCGCAGATCGAGCGGCGCACGGCTGGCCAAAGTCGCACCCTCCGCGGCCCGCTCGTCGCCAAAGACGCGGACAAAATGCGGATCAAGCCATTCCGGATAGTCGCCAAGGACAAAAGATGGCGCGCCCGCGAGCGCGTCACCGGCGAGTGCCGTCCGTTCCGCTTGCGTCAGCGGGGCCGGCGCGAAGCGCGCGCCGCTACACAGGGCAGCGATCGCCTCGACGTCGAGACCGCGCTCACGCCGCAGCATTCCGACCAGCGCGGCGCGCGGTGTTGCCTCGCCCATGAGCCACGCCGACGACGCCTTGCGCCGCAGCGTGTCGTAAGCCAGGCCGGCGATAACGGCTCGATCCGACGAGCCGGCAAAGCGATGCGCAAGGCCCCAGCTCTTCAGCGCGTCGGCCGCCGGCCTGCGCTGCACCTCGATATCGGCAAGAACCTCGATGGCGGCGGAGAGACACGCAGCGGGCGTCATGTTCTGTGGTTAAACCGTCACGCCGCTGAGCACTTCAACAATGTAGATTGCCCACATGATCATAAGCACGAGCGCGCCGACGATGTAGAACCTGCCGCGCCACCGCACGTTGTTCGTCGTCACATGGACATAGGCTTGCAACACGCGGCAGATGACGAAAACCCACGCCATGATGACGAAAATATATCCGGCGTGCCGTGTGTCCCACGCGAGAATAGTCAACACGTAGAACAGGACCGGAAGCTCGAATTGATTGGAGAAAGAATTTGCGGCTTGGGTGGTGCGCGCCGGCCAGTTCGGCTGGCGCAGCGCGATGTCCTGCGATCTTACCGCGCCAGAGCTATAATCCGCGTTGCGTAACGCGCCCATCCGCAGCATCAGAACGAAAGTAAGAACAACCTCAACAAACAGCGGCAGCAGTACGGCTTAAATCGACATCGGATTTGGCCCTGATTGTGCGAAAGATCTCTATCATGAGCCCTACGCCGCGGCCAATTCCGGGCGTTACAGCTTGACGCTGATGGCGGTCTCGCCTGAATCGTCGATGAGCGCGCTGCGCCAGGATTTTCCGGTGAAGAGCGCTTTATGCACCGCGTCGGCCGTTCCGCCGTGGTTGAGGTTGGCGGTAATCAGCATGCCGCCGGTGCGCAACAAATTACGCAACGCCGTGTGCAGGGCGGTTATCGGCGAACCGCCATCGAAAAATGCGAGATCGAAGCCGGGATCAAACGTCGGAAGGATTTTGACGAACTCGCCTTCATGCACGGTGATCCGATGGTCGAGCGCCGCCGCCGCGATATTTTCGCGCGCGAGCGCGACGTGTTCCGGATCGCGCTCGATCGTATCGACCGTCGAATCGCGGGCGCCATAGGCAAACGACAAAGCCGTGTATCCCAGCGCCGTTCCCAACTCCAGGATGCGCCGCGCGTTCGTTGCCGCGGCGAGTGCGCTGAGCAATGGACCGTTATCGTAAGGATATGCGCCGCAGCCGTGCTCGGTGCGATGCCGATCGGTGGCCTTGCGGACTTCCGCAAACGGGTCGCCGGACGAACGTCTCATCGCCACGCGTCACTCCCGGCTTGGATAGTTCGGACTTTCGCGCGTGATGGTGACGTCGTGTACGTGGCTCTCCCGCAGACCAGCTCCGGAAATGCGGATAAACTCGGCCTTCTCGTGCAGCTCAGCAAGATTTTTCGCGCCCACATAACCCATCGCCGCGCGCAAGCCGCCGACAAGCTGATGCAGCACGTTGGCCACCGGCCCTTTGTAGGGGACCTGGCCCTCCACGCCCTCGGGCACGAGCTTGAGCGTGTCCTTGATCTCCTGCTGGAAGTACCGATCCGCCGAACCGCGCGCCATAGCCGTCACCGAGCCCATGCCACGATACGTCTTGTAGGAACGGCCCTGATAGAGAAATACCTCGCCCGGCGTTTCGTCGGTGCCCGCGAGCAACGAGCCGATCATGGCGCAATCGGCGCCGGCCGCCATCGCCTTGGCAAGATCGCCGGAATATTTGATGCCGCCGTCGGCGATCACCGGCGTGTCGGTGCGTTTGGCGGCTTCGACTGCGTCAGTGATGGCGGTCAGTTGCGGGACACCAACGCCGGCAATCACACGGGTAGTACAGATCGAACCCGGCCCGATACCGACCTTAATGGCATCCGCGCCGGCATCGATCAGCGCTTTGGCGCCCTCGGCCGTGGCGACATTGCCAGCGACAACCTGCACCGCGTTCGACATGCGCTTGATGCGGGTGACCGTGTCCAGAACGCGCCGGGAATGTCCGTGCGCCGTATCGACGACGACGAGATCGACGCCGGCGTCGATCAGCGCCTCGCTGCGCGCATAGCCCGCCTCGCCGACACTGGTGGCGGCGGCAACCCGCAGCCTGCCCTGCTCATCTTTGCAGGCGTTCGGATTTGCCACCGCTTTCTCGATGTCCTTCACCGTGATCAGGCCGACGCAGCGATAATCGCCGTCGACCACCAGAAGCTTTTCAATGCGGTGCTGATGCAGGAGCCGTTTGGCTTCGTCTTGCCCGACGCCCTCGCGCACGGTGACCAAAGTATCCCTAGTCATCAACTCGGAAACCTTTTGCCTCTTGTCAGTAGCAAAACGCACGTCGCGATTGGTGAGAATCCCAACCAGCTTGCCGGCATGTCCGTTGCCGCCCCCCTCCACCACCGGGATGCCGGAAATATGATGCTCCTGCATCAGCGTGAGTGCGTCCGCCAGCGTCGCGTCCGGATGAATGGTGACGGGATTCACCACCATGCCGGATTCGAACTTCTTGACCTGGCGGACTTGGCCGGCCTGGACGTGGGTGTCGAGATTGCGATGAATGACGCCGATGCCACCTGCCTGCGCCATGGCAATCGCCATATGCGCCTCGGTCACCGTATCCATGGCAGACGCAACAATCGGGATATTGAGGGCAATGCCGCGGGTAATGCGAGCCCGAATATCCACGTCCGAAGGCAGCACGTTCGACAAGCCGGGCTTGATGAGCACGTCGTCGAAGGTGAGCCCTTCGCGTGGATCGCTTTTCGTCATTGCCAACTCCGCTTTGCCGCAACGATAGCGGGCTTCTGGTGCGGGCGCCTCGAAAAAGCCGATCGGGTGGAAAAAGCTCCCACGGGTAGCGCAGTTCCCTACCCGCCGTCCGACGGCCCGCTTTTGGGTTGGCGGCGGTTCCTAGCATGCCCGCGCCGGGATTCATAGATGGTGGCGCGCCGCTTGGCCGGCCACTGCACAGCGGGGTAAGTTGACCGCAATCGAGACGGAGCAATGCGCAGTAAGAACAGTCGTTTCGGCTATGGCTGGGCCGCGGTCGCTCTTGCCGTTGCGTTGGCTCTGATTCAAGCCGCGAAAGCTCAAGATTTACCGGATGAGCGACGCTGCACCGGGCAGTGGCGCGCCAGCAATGAGGAACGAATTGCTTCCTGCACGGCATTGATCGTCTCCGGCCGCTACCAATCAGCGAACCTCGCCATTTTGCACCATGACCGGGGAGCCGCGCTGCGCAGCAAGGGCGATCTCGCTGGCGCGGTCGGCGATTTCTCCGAAGCGATCAAGATCACGCCAGACTATGCCCGCGCTTTTGCCGACCGCGGTAGCGCGCGACTCGCGCAACACGACCTCGACAACGCGATCGCCGATCTTGACAACGCAATCCGGCTTGATCCGGCCGACGCCGGTTCGTTGATGGCGCGCGGAAACGCCTTCGATGAAAAGGCCGACTTCGACCGCGCCATCGCCGACTACAATGATGCCATCCGGCTGTCCCCGAATTACGCCGCGGCCTTCTTCAATCGCGGGTTGGCATATCGCCGCAAGGGCGATTTCGATCATGCGATCGGCGACTACGATCAGGCCATCAAGCTCGATCCGAAGAACGTTTCCGCTCTCAACAATCGCGGCATCGTCTGGTTCGAGAAGGGCGACTACGACCGGGCATTGGCCGACTACAATCAGGCGCTGCGCGTCGATCCGAATTTCGTCGCCGCTTACAACAACCGCGGTGATGTCTGGCGCGCCAGAGGCGACGCCGCGCGCGCGCTGGCCGACTTCGACCGCGCCATTGCGCTTTCGCCGCAATTTGCGCTGGCTTACGACAACCGTGGCCTGGTCTACTATCAAAAGCGCGACTACGACCGCGCCATCGCCGATTTCGACGCAGCGATCCGCTTCGACCCGGCAAATGCCGACGCTTACAGCAATCGCGGCAATGCGCATGACGACAAAGGCGATCGCAACGCCGCCATCGCCGACTATAATGACGCCATCCGGATCGATCCCAAGAATGCGCGGTTCTTTTACGATCGGGGGATCGCTTACCGGCGCGATGGCGACCTCGATCGCGCCGTTGCCGATCTGAACGAAGCCATTCGGCTAAATCCACAGCATGCCGGCGCTTACAACGAGCGCGGCTTTGCGTTCTACCAAAAGCACGATTTCGCGCGCGCCATTCCGGATTACGATCAGGCCATCAAACTCAATGCGAAATTCGGCGTCGCCTACAACAATCGCGGCAACGCGTTTGACGACAAGGGTGATCCGAACCGCGCCATCGCCGACTATAACGAGGCGTTACGCCTCGATCCGAACTACGCGGCGGCGCTCTATAATCGCGGCATAGCCTGGCGGCGCAAAGGCGATCTTGACCGCGCTATCGCGGATTATGATCAGGCGATCAAACTCAACCCGACGGCGGCATCATTTAACAACCGCGGCAGCGCGTGGCTGGCCAAGGGCGAATACGATCGCGCTGTCGCCGATCTCGACCAAGCGATCAAACTCGATCCACGTTTGGCCGACGCCTATATCAACCGTGGCAATGCCAAACGCGAGCACCTGGCGTATGCGGACGCCATTGCCGACTACACGCGCGCCATCGAGCTGTCGCCGGGCGCCGCGCTTGCCTACTACAATCGGGCTTGGGCGCGGTACCTCGCTGGCGATAATTCTCAAGCGCTTGCCGACGCCGACCACGCTATTGCCTTGAACGACCGTTCGGCCAGCGCCTTTTCGACTCGCGGGCTTATCCGCGAACGTTTGGCCGATTTAGCGGGCGCGATCGCCGACTTCCGCAAGGCGCTTGAAATCGATCCCACCTTCCAGCAGCCTACCGAGGGCCTGCAACGACTCAAAACCGCGGCTCCCGCGGCGCAATAAGATGCCGGTGAGATTGCCGCCAAGTCCGTATAACCGCGTCATTCCGCTGATCGTCGCCTTCGCGCTGTTCATGGAAAATATGGACTCGACGGTGATCGCGACCTCGTTGCCGGCAATTGCCCAGGCGCTCGGTACCAATCCGCTGGCATTAAAACTCGCCGTTACGTCCTATCTGCTGGCGCTCGCCATTTTTATTCCAGCCAGCGGCTGGACCGCCGACCGCTTCGGCGCACGCAACATTTTTCGCATCGCCATCGCCGTATTCGTGCTCGGCTCGATCGGGTGTGCCCTTTCCCAATCGCTCGAACAACTGGTCCTTGCCCGGATTGTTCAAGGTGCCGGCGGAGCGATGATGACGCCGGTGGGCCGGCTGATTGTTGTACGCAGTATCGACAAGCCGCTTTTGGTCAATGCCATGTCGTGGGTGACCATTCCGGCACTGATCGGCCCGATCTGCGGTCCGCCGCTCGGCGGCTTCATCACCACTTATGCCTCGTGGCACTGGATCTTCATTATCAACGTGCCAATCGGATTGCTCGGGCTGGTTTTGGCGACACGCTATATCCCGCACGTCCACGCCGAGCCGCCGCCGCGGTTCGACTTTGTCGGTTTCGTCTTGTCCGGACTTGGGATCGGCGGCCTCGCCTTCGGCCTCTCGGTCATGGGACTCGAATATTTGCCGCGCGGCGTAATCGCGGCGCTCTTTATCATCGGCACGGCGGCAACGGGGGCCTATATCGTTCACGCCCGCCGCAGCCCGGCGCCGATACTGGATCTGCGGCTGTTCAAGCTGCCGACTTTTCGCGCCAGCATTTTCGGTGGTTTTCTTTTCCGACTCGGTATCGGCGCGCTCCCATTTCTGTTGCCGCTCCTGCTGCAGATCGGCTTCGACCTGACGCCGTTCCAGTCAGGCCTCATTACCTTCACCAGCGCGCTCGGCTCGATGTTCATGAAGGCTGCGGTCGCCGGGGTATTGCGGCAGTTTGGCTACCGAACAGTGCTCATCTACAACGCGGTCTTGAGCGCGGCATTTCTCGCCGCTTGCGCCAGTTTCATCCCCGGCATGCCGTTTGCCGCGATGATTGTCATCCTGCTCAGCGGCGGATTTTTCCGCTCATTGCAGTTCACCGCGGTCAACACCATCGCCTATGCTGAAATCGAGCCGCCGTTGATAAGCAAAGCCACAACGCTCGTCGCGGTCGCCCAACAACTCGCCCTGTCGACCGGCGTCGCCGTCGGCGCATTGGTGGTCGAGCTGACCCTGTGGGTGAAGCATGGGAGCGTGATGGGAGTTTACGATTTTCCGCCGGCCTTCCTCGCGGTGGGTGCACTTACCGCATCGGCGTGCCTGGTCTTCATCCGGCTTACGCCGGATGCCGGAGCCGAGCTTGCTGGCCGCAAGACGGCCGTGCCAAGCGGCGCGGCCGAGAAGAGCCTGCCTACCTAAATGCTTCCGCGCCGCGAAAGCCGCGTGCCAGCAGATAGAGTTCGGCGGAATCGCTGCGGCTGGCCGGCGGCTTCACGTGCTTGACGCTGGCAAAATCGCGCTTGAGTCCGGCGAGCAACGCTGCCTCGGTCCCGCCCTGCAAAACCTTGCAGAGGAAGCTGCCGCCCGGACCCAACACCTCACGCGCAAAATGCGCCGCGGCCTCTGCCCGCGCCATGATGCGCAGATGATCCGTCTGGCGATGGCCGGTCGTGTTGGCCGCCATGTCGGAAAGAACGATATCGGCTTTTTCGCGCGACCCCTCGCCAAGCAGGGCTTTCAACCTCTGTGGTGCAACCTCATCGAGGAAATCCAGCAATAGAAATTCGACGCCGGCAATCGGTTTCATCTCAAGTATGTCGAGCGCGAGAACCCGCCCGCTTTGCCCGACCCTTTTCGCGGCGACTTCGCTCCAGCCACCGGGCGCCGCACCAAGATCGACGACGTTCATGCCCGGCTTGAACAGGTGATGCTTGTCGTCGATTTCGGCAAGCTTGTAGGCCGCGCGTGACCGAAAGCCTTCACGCTTGGCGCGCGCCACATAAGGGTCGCTGATCTGGCGCTCGAGCCAGGCGCGCGACGACGGCTTGCGACGTTTATCCCGCTTGAGCCGTGCCTTCATGCGTCAGGCTTCGCCCCAAACTCCATCGGCGCGCATCATTTCGACCAGCATACCTTCACGCAATCCGCGATCGGCAACACGCAGCCGTGGGCAGGGGAAGAAACGGCGAATAGCGTCAAGAATAGCGCAACCGGCGAGCACGAGATCGGCACGCTCGGCGCCGATACAGGGATTGGCCGCCCGCTCGTCAAAGCTCATCGCCATGAGTTCGCCGACCACGCGCGATATCTGCTGATCGGACAACCAGCATCCATCAACACGGCGGCGGTCGTAGCGCCGTAATTTTAGAAATACTCCGGCGATGGTCGTTACCGTGCCGGACGTTCCGAGCATGTGGAAGTCGTCGAGGCCGTGGCGATGTTCGGCGGCGAACTTCTCTACGAAGGTAGCAACTTCGTCCACCATCGCATCATAGACTTCGCGCGGAACAACGGTGCCTCCGTAGCGCTCGGCCAGTGTCACCACACCGACCGGCAGTGATGCCCAGCCATGAATATCGGGCAGCGGCGGTCCACCCCGGCTGTCGCCTGGCCGGCCCAGCCGCACAAGCTCGGACGAGCCGCCGCCAATGTCGAAGAGAATGACGCCGGAAGCGGCCGGATCGAACAACTCGGTGCAGCCGGCCGCCGCCAGCCGCGCCTCGGTCGCTGAATTGACGATTTCGAGTTCGAGGCCGGCTTGTTCGGCAACGCGCGAGCGGAATGCCGCACCGTTTTCGGCCGCACGGCAGGCCTCGGTGGCGATGAGCCGCGCGCGCTTGACGCCGCGCGCTCGCATTTTATTGCGGCAGACCAGCAGCGCATCCACCGCGCGGACCATCGCCGCTTCGCTGATCCGGCGAGACGTCGCCACCCCCTCACCAAGGCGAATGATGCGGGAGAATGCGTCAACGACGCGAAAACCGTCGGCGGTCGGGCGTGCGATCAAGAGCCGGCAATTGTTTGTGCCAAGATCGAGCGCCGCATAAGTGCCGTCAGCATGCTCGTCTGCGCCGTCCCGGGACTCGTCGCGACGAATGCCGTACGGCGTTCGACGAGGCCGGCGCCTGCGCGGCGCTTCACGCCCGTCGAGGCCGCCGGCGGGCGGGGCCTCCTAACTCATTCCATACCTTCCTGCCGCGCCGAAGCTCCGCTGACTCCACGGCATGGCGTATCCAAGGCCGAAATCGAGCCAATGTAACAGGCGTGGACCAGACGGCCAATACTGCGCTTCTCGCGCCTACGAGCCATGTGCCCCGGGAAGCTTGTCCCCCTGCGGCAAGTCCACTATGTCACCGCGATATAACCCTTTGCGGGAATAGGCTGACATGAATTTGCGCGAGCCTGCCGGCCGACAGGCGGAGAAATTGTCCGAGGCCGATTTAGCATCTGAACGGTTGGCAATCGAGAAATTCGCCGTTGGACAATCCGTTCCGCGCAGCGAAGACCCGATGCTTTTGCGCGGACACGGCCGCTACACCGACGACATCAGCCTTCCGGGCCAAGCCTACGCCGTGATGGTGCGAAGCCGCCACGCGCATGGCGTCCTTCGCGCGATCAATGCCGATGCGGCGGGAAAGATGCCCGGCGTATTGGCGGTTTACACCGCGGCCGATCTGCAGGGCTGCGGACCGCTCAAATGTGTCGTTCCGCTGAAAAACCGAGACGGGTCACCGATGCTCAAGCCGTGGCGCGGCGCGCTTGCCAAGGACAAAGTCCGCTACGTCGGCGACCCGGTTGCATGCGTTATCGCCGAGTTGATACTCGCAGCCAAGGATGCGGCCGAAGCCATCGAGGTCGACATCGACACCCTCCCCTCCGTCACCTCCGCCGAGGTTGCTGCGAGCGATGGCGCGCCGCGTCTTTACGATGACGTGCCCAGCAATATTCCGCTCGATTACCACTTTGGCGACGCCGCCGCCGTCGAGGCTGCATTCGCACAAGCAGCGCATGTCACGCGTTTGAAGCTCGTGAACAGCCGCCTCGTCGTGAACGCAATGGAGCCGCGGGCGGCAGTCGCCGCTTACGCGGGCGAACGCTTTACATTCTATGTCGGATCGCAAGGTGTTTCCGGAATGCGGGCGCAAGTTGCGGACGCGTTCGGCGTCGATCCCAAAGCCGTGCGCGTCTTGACCGGACATGTTGGCGGCTCGTTCGGAATGAAAGGCGTGCTGTTTCCGGAATATGTCTGCATCCTGCACGGAGCGCGCGCCCTCGGCCGCCCGATCAAATGGACCGACGAACGCTCCGGCAGCTTTTTCTCCGACAGTCACGGCCGCGATCAGGAGTTCTTGGGCGAACTCGCTTTGGCCGAGGACGGCACGTTCCTCGCCGTGCGGTTTACCGGTTTTGCCGACATGGGCGCGTTTCTCTCGCCGATGGGGCCATTTCCCGGCACGGTGAACATCGTCAAGAATGTTCAGAGTATGTATCAGACGCCGCTGATCGAGGTCTCGTCGAAATGCGTGTTCACCAACACGTCGCAGATCGGCCCGTATCGTGGCGCCGGCCGGCCGGAAGGCAATTATTTCATGGAGCGGCTGATCGATACGGCTGCTGCCGAGATGGGAATCGATCGTGTCGCGCTGCGCCGGCGCAATCAGATTTGCCCGCGCGACCTGCCTTATAAGACCGCTTCCGACGTAACTTATGACAGCGGCGACTTCGCCGCCCTTACCAAACAGGCCCTTGAGCTCGCCGACATCAAGGGATTTTCACGCCGAAAGCGCGAAAGCGCGCGACGCGGCAAGCTCCGCGGTCTTGGCATCGGAAATTTTTTGGAAGTCACCGCGCCACCGTCCAAGGAACTGGCCGCCATATCGTTCGATGCCGACGGCATGGTGACGATCACCACCGGAACGCTTGATTTCGGCATGGGACACGCCACGCCGTTCGCGCAAGTGTTAAGTGAACGGCTTGGCGTTCCATTCGAAAAGATCAGGCTGGTTCAGGGTGACAGCGATAAAGTCGTCATGGGCGGCGGCAGCGGGGGCTCAAAATCGCTGATGCACAGCGGTACAGCGATTGTGCAAGCCGCCGCGAAGGTCATCGATAAAGGCAGGGAAATCGCCAGCCACGTGCTCGAAGCCGCGCCCTCCGACATCGAGTTCAAGCAAGGCCGCTTCGTCATCGCTGGAACCGACCGCGCCATCTCGATCATGGAGCTTGCGCGGACCTTGCGTAACGGCAGCGCCAAGCTTCCGGCCGATGCTCCGCAATCGCTCGACGTCAGCCACATTAGCGACGGTCCAAGCGCCCCAACCTTCCCCAACGGTTGCCACGTCGCCGAAGTCGAGGTCGACCCGGAAACCGGCGTGGTCGAATTGTTGAAATATTTCTCCGTCAACGACTTCGGTATCGTGGTCAATCCGCTGATCGTCGCCGGTCAATTGCATGGCGGCGTGGTCCAGGGCATCGGCCAAGCGCTGATGGAGATGACGGTTTACGACGAGGACGGGCAGCTCCTCACCGGCTCGTTTATGGATTACGCCATGCCGCGCGCCACCGACGTCCCGTCCTTCGTGCTCGCCGAGCACCCTGTGCCGGCCAAGACCAATCCGCTCGGCGTGAAGGGTTGCGGCGAGGCCGGTTGCGCCGGCTCGCTGACGTCAGTGATGAACGCCGTCCTTGATGCACTCGCCGCTCGCGGCATCCGGCATTTGGATATGCCACTGACGCCGTTTCGGATCTGGCAGGCGTTACAAAAAGTCGACAATGCCGGCGCAGGACCGCTTGCCCCATGACGCATGCGGTGTCTGTACCCGTTCGCCATCTCAGCGAGCTACGGGTCGTTGCACCAATTTGTGCGGCGCATTTTCTCAGCCATTATTACATGATCATGCTTGCGCCGCTGTTCGCGTTCGTGCGCGCGGACTATGGCGTCAGCTACACCGATCTGGCGCTGGCGCTCACCGCCTTCAATGTCGTGTCTGCGGCGCTGCAAACCCCCGTCGGCTTTCTGGTCGACCGGATCGGCGCGCGCATCGTGCTGATTGCCGGCGTCGTGCTTGGCGCCGCGGCTTTCGCAGTCGCCGGACTTGTTCATTCGTTTGCCGTATTCATCGCCATGTACGCGGTCGCCGGTCTAGGCAACACAGCTTATCATCCCGCCGATTATTCGCTTCTTTCGCGCAGCCCGCCGGGCCGCATCGGCCAGGTGTTTTCCTTCCACACCTTCTCCGGAATCCTCGGCGGCGCGGTCGCTCCGGTGACGCTGTTGATAATGCAGAGCCATTTCGGCTGGCGGGGTGCTTATGTCGGCGCCGCGGTATTGGGCTTGGTCATACTTGTCCCACTGCTGATCCAGCGGTCCGTACTCGGTAAAATGCCGGAGAGGCAACGAACCGCTGGGTCCGCGGATGATGACGCCGCAACCAAAACCAACGAGCATGGCTGGAAGCTCCTGCTCTCGGCGCCAATTCTTCTCAATCTTTTTTATTTCGTGCTCACGTCGGTCATGGGCGGACTAAACAGCTTTCTGGTTGTCGCTCTCGGCGCACTCTACGGCACGCCGGTCACGCTCGCCAATGGGGCGCTGACGGCTCTCCTCTTGATGAACGCGCTCGGCGTACTGATCGGCGGCGCGCTCGCCGTGCGAACAACGCGCCACGCGATCGTAGCCGCCCTCGGACTGGCCTTCGCCGGCGCCTCGACCTCACTGGTCGGGTTCTTAGGCAGTTACGCCTTTGCGCTGGTAACATTGACCTCCTTGTCCGGATTGTTCGTCGGAATTACCAGTCCATCGCGCGACATGCTGGTGCGCGCGGTGACGCCGCTCGGAGCCTATGGACGGGTGTTTGGATTCGTATCATCCGGCTTCAACATCGGTGCAATGATAGCACCGACGGTGTATGGGATGATGATGGACCATGGCGCACCGCGCGCAGTATTTTTATTTTCCGCCGCATGCAGCATTCTTTGCATCGGTACCGTCATATTCGGATTTTCCGGACGCGAGCAACGATGATTGCGCTAGATATCGTGGTAGTCGCTCGCACACTTAGAATAGGGGAGTATATTGTATAATTGGAAATATAAACTTGCCGATCACGGCCGCGAGTCCGTCCTGATCGGTCAGGTCACGAAGGACGGAAAAATCAATACGGTTTTAAGCAAAACGCTCCGCGTACTCGGACATGCCGAGCTTCTCGAGCCAGTCGACGATCTGCTGCATGGCCGCAAAACTCCCATACGACCGAGCTTACACTGTTCTTGACGAGGATACCCCCGAGCAAAACACAAAAAGGAACATACAATTCGTCATATTTGCATCATCGATTTTAAATTTGATTTTCTTAATATGGGCCGTCCAACAATAAACAGTTGTTCTCGGGACCACGCCATGAATTCAGAACGATATAGAAGCCAATTGGCCGAAACTACGGACGACCATCTTCGCCACGAGCTTTTAAGGCTGCTCGCAAAGGAAGGGCGCCAACGTTTTATGAGGCAGATTGCTGAGGAAGATATCTGCGGTCCAGCTAAGCTAGAAGCAGCCTCATGTACCGCAACTTGATTAGTACAAAAGAAAGAGCGCCTCGTACGGGCTTTGTGAAAACTCCGAACGCTGCACCTTTTTCCCGGGCGACGCTTTCACGCAGCCCGCTCGCAGCGGAACTCCAAAATCTAATCGGCCGTTTTAGAATTGGGCAGCCACGATGGCGGCCGCGCGGTTCTTGGCGCCCGGCGGCGTCATTGACCTAACCGAGGCGGCGCTTCCAGCCTTCACCGGCGCCGCATAGGGCCCACCGGTGGACTTCGGATACGTGGGACGGCCTCCGCTGAATGGGCTGCTGCAATGCACTCTCCGCCTCCGCAACGGTTCAACGACGCCTGACCCACAATGTCCGCGTAATGTCGGCTTGTCCCTCAACTTCAGACATATCGCTGCGTCGTGTTAAATGACGCTTCGGGCCAATTTCAGACATGGATATCAGACATGGATGGAAGAGGCCGCCGACTGAGGCGGCCTACTTCCTTCGACCTTTGGGATTGCTTCCGTTAGCCTTCGCGGCCTATCCGCGAGCTTGTCGTAATCGTTCGCAAGGTCTTCCATGAGGGCTCTTGCTTCGGGATCGGCCATCGTGAGCGCCAGCGCGCGCATTTGCGCGGCGCGGTCACGCCAATGCCTTTCATCTCGTAGTTGGTTTGACCCCATCGACACCCACCCCTGAGCACCGCTGGTTGCATGCAAATAATAGCCAGAAAAATATTAGTCGGATAGTACGCTATCGCACAGGCTCTCGAATTAGGACAGTCCGATTTGTAAGGACAGAAGGCTCGGACTTAGGACAGCACCCCCCCAAAAAGAAAAAATCGGAAAGCTGGATCACAGCGGCCGCGCAAAATTGAGGAGCCAGCGATGACGTAGTCAGATCGATAGGAATTACCCGCCGAGGTCTGCGAGAGGATAAGACGAAATGGAGGATCGGTCTTCCTGGTGCGTGCGAATACTGGTGGCCCACATGGCCCGGTCGGGGCCTGGACGTTAATGAGATCGCATGCGCGCCGATACCCATGGTGGCCCGGAGCATGACACGCTCCAATCAGAGGCCGGATACATTGATGCAAGACCCACATCCGACAGATCGACGAAACCTCTTGCGACGCGCGGCCGGACCATACATCGGCCAATTGAGCCACTCCACACCGAAGCAAAAGAGTGCGCCTTTTCGCTGTCGGGTACCGCCCGCTGAGGCGGCCCTACCGGTGACGATTAATGGAGCGTATCGCCAGCGTCTTTTTGTTTTTGCTGCTCTTCGGCAAGTAGACTTAAAATTGTCTGTCGATCTAATTCGTCGCTCACGCGCTCAAGAAGACGCCGGTAGCGCTTAATGTTCTGACTTCGGATGAACTGATCCATGTTGGCTCTCCGTTCACGAGAGCCCCTCCGTTACAGGCTGCGTCCGCCTGACAAGGTAGGCTGAGCAATTTTGAACACAAACGGATTGGGGTTAGCGCTTAGGCAGCGCTTCCATCATGCAAAGAGTTCCACCACCTAGTCGTCCTCATCGGGGTCCTTCGATGCTCTAGGCTGCCAGTTCAGGCGACCGCCCGCGCGACTTCAGTGAGAGAACTTTTGTTTTCACAGCACCGCAGTCAGCGCATTCGAAGTTTTGGAGGGCAAGGTCGCGGCGAGTTGGATGCGGCTCGATTATGGCCTGCATTGTTGGCTTGTGGCACTTCGGGCAGGTGTCATGGATAAACAAGGTCAAAGACATGAGAGTTTCCTTTCGCGCTAGGCGAACTGAGGACACTCAAACACAGATTGTAAGGATTTTGGGTGCTTTGCGATGGCACCTCAATCGAATTACACGATGCGCCTCTACAGTGACGATGGCAAGACGAGATAGGTTGGACTTAACCGGCCGCTCGGCTTTGCCCTCCCGCTTCCCGAGATGGTCATCAACGTCATTTCAGGCGCAGGCCCGATACTTCCGCTTTGCCCCCGATTTCAAACGTATTGCTGTCTCGCAGCAAACTGGGCCACGAGCGGACATCGGCCCCGAATACGGCTGGATCAAAAGGTTGTGCCGCTTACTGTTGCGTTTTTCAGCAACTGACATGGAATTCAGCAGTCACGCTGCGCAGCAGCAATCGGGTCTTTACCTGATCTATGCGGGTTTCGGCACGTGACAGTGCCACAAACTACCGTACTGCAGACCCACCCCTGCCATTGGCCGCCAACAAAGCAATCGAATAGCGTCCGCCCTTGAGCTAGATCAATACGGCTTTTTTTAGTTTAGCCAATGTAGTTTTTGGACCTAGCTGTTAGTTCCGCTCCGGTGAGGATTTGATGTTCGAAGTGATTTATCTATTTGTGATTGGGTGGGCGGCGCTGCCCTTGGCGCGTACCCTGGTGCAAGGACGAGGTGGCAACCACATCGCGTTCGTGCATCGGCTCTATCGCGACGCCGCGTATATTCTCGCCGCCGTCCTCGGAATTGTCATATTTGAAGCGGCGCTTGGCATCTCCCTGGAAAACTATTGGTTTGAGGAGCTAGGTCAGAGCCATCGCTATTGGCTATCGCTTGAATATCGCATAGCAATTTTTCTTGTAATCTTGCTTCTGGTTGGCCTGTTTATCGGCGCTAATCTGCGCTTATTGACCCGATCGTACGTGGTGGTTCCGGCAAGTGCGCCATGGATCATCGGATTTGTATTTGCGTCCCTGGTTGGATTTATCGCGTCTCCGCTCTGGATTCCGCTCTTACGATTCCTCGGCGCCATGCCGACTGGCGTGGTTGATCCGGTCTTCGAGAAGGGGCTTTCCTTCTACTTATTGGCATTACCCCTCTACGACGACATCATCGATATAGTCATTGGGATCCTTTGCGTCGCGATTGCGCTTTGGCTGGGCATCGGGCTAGCGGCTCACAGTGGGACTGCTGCATCCGTCTATGGCGCGCACCCATTCAGAGCCTCGCAGGCGCATCGAAGCGTCGCGATTCTATCTCCAAATCAGAGTGAGGCAGTCTGGGTGAGCTGGACGCAGCAAGGCATGGTGCTCGGCGCCCTCTTGTGCGCCGCGCTGGGGGTTAGTCGGTTCCTGGGCCGCTATCACCTCGTCTTGGACGGGCATTCGAAGGTCGTTGCCGGTGCGTCCTATGCTGATGTCAATTTCTGGCTGCCCGGATATAACACCATCGTCGCATGTTGGTTCGCCGCTGCGTTGATCCTTGGGCTGGCGGCAGCCGCTCCGCGCATTCGCGAATGGTTGCTGATGCGTCGGTCGCACTGGCTCGCGCCCCTCACGGTGCTGTCGCTGGCCATCGTGGGGGCGTTCCTGGTTCCGACCGGAATTGAAGATTTCTACGTAGGGCCGAACCAGATTACGTTGGAGTTGCCGTATTTGCTCAGGAGCATCGCGGGCACCCGCCAAGCCTATAATCTTGAGGGACCGTCGGTTGCCGAGCGGGAATTCGCGGTCTCCGCGACGCCGTTGACGGCTGCCGACTTGACGAAGGATGCAGCAACGCTGCATGAGGCGCGCATTTGGGATTGGCGAGCGCTTGAGCCGCAACTGCAGCAAATCCAGGGCCTGCGGCCCTATTACACCTTTCACGGCGTTGATATCGATCGCTATAAAATTGATGGCGCCGAGCGGCAGGTCATAATTACGGCGCGCGAACTTAATGTTGCAAGGCTTCCCGCGCCCGCCCAAGTCTGGGTCAATCTCGCGCTCAAATACACCCACGGCTATGGCGTCGTCGCGGTGCCGGTGAATGAGATCGACTCAAGAGGCAGCCCGGTTCTCTGGGCGCATGACATTCCGATCGAGGCCAAGAAAGATCTGTCCGTCACTCGTGGCCAGATTTATTTCGGCGAACTCACTGACGACCGTGTTTATGTGCATACGACCGAGAAAGAATTCGATTTCCCGCAAGGACAGGCCAATGCCGAGACGGTTTACCAGGGAACCGGAGGAATCCTACTCTCTAACTTGTGGCGCAAGCTGGTCATCGCGCATGAGTTCGATGGTCCGCGGCTTTTCATCTCGGAGTATTTCACGCCTGAGAGCCGGGTGATGCTGCGCCGGAATATCATGGAGCGGGCGCGGACGCTTGCCCCCTTCCTGCATTTCGATCACGATCCCTACATCGTCGCGGATGAAGACCATTATTCTTACATCCTCGATGCCTACACGACCTCGGAGAATTATCCTTACAGCGAAGCTTATCAGGGATCACTTCCCGCTTTTCGCGGGTACAACTACCTGCGGAATTCGGTCAAGGCAGTGATCGACGCCTACAATGGCTCGGTGACATTTTACGTTTTCGATCGCCACGATCCCATCATCAACGCCTATCGGCAAGTGCTGCCCGAACTCTTCAAGGACGCGCGCGAGATGCCGGACAATCTGCGCCGGCATGTCCGGTATCCCGAAGATATCTTCACGGTGCAAGCGGAGATGTACGGCACCTATCACATGACCAACCCGACTACCTTCTACAATCGCGAGGATCGCTGGGAGGTCCCGCACGAGCTTTATCGAGGCAGCGAGATCGCGATGCTGCCCTATTACGTGACGACTCAGCTTCCCGGTTCCGAGCGGCCAGAATTTCTGCTCATGTTGCCCTTGGCGGTAGCCGGCAAAAACCAGATGGCGGGATGGCTCGCAGGCCTCTCCGACGGCGACAATTACGGAAAAATGGTGGCTTTCCGCTTTCCCAAAGGAACTTTCATCGACGGCCCGGCGCAGGTGGAATCGCGGATCAGCTCGGACAGCCGATTTTCTGGTGATCTCACGCTTTGGGATCAGCACGGTTCGCAGGTTATCCGCGGCAATCTCATTGTGCTGCCGCTCATCGACAACCAGCTGATCGTAATCGAGCCGGTCTACATCGAGGCCGAGCAGACCAAGATCCCGATACTCGCTCGCGTGGTGTTGGGACAGCTTTTGCCCGATGACCGCAAGATCGAGTGGGCGAGCACGCTTACTGATGCCGAGCGACTCCTCGTCGGCGCATCAGCGCCGGCCGCCGCCGTACCCGGCGCGTCCGACGTCGGAACGGGCAACAAAACGCTGGAGCGTGCGCGCTCACTGTTCGGCGAGATGCAACGGGAATATGCCGCTGGCAACTTCGCGCGCTATGGCGAGCTTCTGCAGCAGCTCGGAAAATTGCTGATAGCGGAATGAGTTTCGTAGAATACATTAGCGGTCATGCCCAGGCGACTGATGCTAGGTGACGATGTAGACTGACTCAGCTGAAAACCGCACCCACACGACAATGCCGCCCAGCACCGCCGTGACCAACTGCGGGACTGGCCTCACAGCCGCCCGCATCGCGCTCCCGAAGCTGATGGGGTATTGTGCGTCGGCGATTTCCGTTTTTCCCCAGGAAGCCGACATTCGCCTTGAACTGCCGCATGTAACGCAACGGGCCAACAGGAGCCATACGACGAGGCGCGGAGCTAAGCTCGCGCTCCTGCTGTCTTGCCCGCTCAGTCAGATGAGCTGAACCTACCGCATTTACCCTATGAATGCTTGGTGCTAGACGCTAATTTGGCCTCTCGAAGCACAACGGGAGCGAGAACATGTTGACACGCAGAGGCTTCACCGGCTTTGCATCGTGCGCGATCTGCGCGGCGACCAAGTTTATTGCGACTGACGCCACGGCGGAGACTGCCCCGCCCGCGGGAGCGAGCGGTTTTACACGAAAGCTGCTCTCCAAAATGGAGGGGCCGATGCCGGGCTATGTGACGCTCATCATGGAAGTGGAGATACCACCGGGCGCGGTCGTTCCCCGACATACCCATCCCGGTATCGAATCCGGCTACGTAGTCGAAGGCAATGTTGAGCTACCCATTAAAGGCCAACCCACACGGTTACTAAAGCCGGGGGATGGCTTCCAGATCCCGGTCGAGACGCCTCACGCAGGCGGTAAGCCGAGCGATGCAAAGATAAAGGTTGTGAGCACTTACGTCGTTGAAAAAGACAAGCCGCTCGCCTCGCCAGCACCGGAGTGATTTCGATCGACAACGTCCCGGTAACCGAGACGGTACTTGTGTTCGGGCAAGCCGTTGAAAACGGTTCATCCTGCGGTCACTATCCTACGGCGTCAACGACGGCTCTGGGTCAAACTGCGACATCACGTGATGCCCGCGTCACGGTAGTTTTACCCCCGGAAGCCGACATTCGATTGCAGTGCAGCGAGTGACTTGATGGGCCATTTGCAGACTCTTGCAGCGCAGCAAAATGCTTGGTTGTTCCATCACCTCGTCGGCGCGCCGAAGCAATGCCGGCGGAGTCACCCCTTGAACGTCGGTTGCCGTGGGTGCACGCAGTCCTTGAAATCAGCGAAATCCTTCCACGCCGGTTCCGGCGCCTCGCAACCGGATCTCGGCGCGTAAATCGAGGGTTCTATCAGCTGCATAGTGGGAATATAGCGCGGACAATTCGGAAAAATTGCCCGAACAACGACCCGAACGATGAGTTGAGCGCCGACGGTGACGGCCAGGAGCGGGTCTTGATTGCTTAGGGTCGCATGGCCATTGACACGCAGCCGCTGCGGTTTGCCATGCATGGCGATGAACAATAATCCGACATTGGGATTGATGAGGACATTGCCAAGACTCTTAAACATTCCATTGCCGTCATAATCAGGAAAAGCAAGTTCAGACGGTCCGGTGACGCGTGTGAAGCCGGGCATGCCGCCTTTGTAGGAGCAATCGGGCCGTCCCTCGCCATCCGCTGTCGCGAAAAAGAAATAAGGCACGCTCTCGATAAAGCTCTTGTCGCTGGGCGTGAACTCGGTGCGAGTTAACTTTTCTTCTATCCGGTCCGAAATGCGACGACTGTCGAATTGATCTTGCAGCCGCCGATTGCCCTCGTGGTACATGATGCTGGTGGGCATCGCCGCTCTCCGTTCGGTACGCCGACGGCGTGTCGAGCCGCCGCTTAAGGGCCCCAACTCTCCCCGCCACACCACATCATCTTCCGGGCAGGGGATGTCTGCAACGGGTCACGAGCGTCGTTTGACGCTTCCGGCGGGTACTTCCGTTGTTCCCCTGAATGCCGACATTCGCTTGCACTGCACCAAGTGACGAAAGGGGCCATTTTCAGACGTCGCGCCGCTTCATTCGATCACCTCGTCGGCGGTGGTAAGCAGCAGGGCTGGAATGGCGAGCCCAATCGCCTTGGCGGTCTTAAGATTGATGGTCAGCTCAAATTTCGTCGGCGTCTGCACCGGAAGATCGCCCGCCTTCTCGCCGTGCAAGATGCGATCGACATAGCCGGCCGCACTGCGGAATTGCCCAAGGATGTCGGATTGGTATGCAATCAGCCCGCCATCCTTAGCGAACTGGGTTGTGAAGCAAATAGCAGGCACGTTGTTGCGAAGCGTGGCGGAAATGACCGTTCGGTAATGAACCACAATAAAGGAATCGTCCCCCATCACTAGGCCGCCTCGTTCGCGGCCGAGCGTGGCGATTCCCGCTTCGATCTCGGCATCCCTGCGCACCGGCAAGACGACCGGCTCGATAGCAAGCGAGCGCGCTGCCGCTTCGAAGGACGCCATGAAAAACTTTCCCTGAGCCGGCGCCGTGTCTGGATTGAACATCGTCGCCACGCGCTGAAGGCCGGGCGCGGCCTGCTTCAGCAAGCTGAGCCACTTGCCGCCCAAGGCCGGGTCGCTCTCCGTGAATCCCGTCATGTTGCCGGCAGGGCGCGGCAGACTGGCCGCAAAACCGGCGCCCACCGGATCGCTAACGACAGTAAAGACAATCGGGATGGTGCTGGTCTCGCGCCGCAGCGCCGCCGCCGCCGGTGTTGTTGCAGACAAAATGACATCCGGCTGAAGCGCGATAAGCTCGGTGGCAAAAGCGCTCGTGCGCTTGTTGTCGGCTTTGCTCCAGCGTTGTTCGACGTGGACCGTGCGGCCGTCTTTCCAGCCCAATTTCGCCAGCTCGTCGATGAAGGCGTCGAGGAAGGATCGATTTTCCAGGTTATCTTCGGAGAGGCCCATCAGCACGCCGATCCTCCGCACCTTGTCGGCTTGCTCTGCGCGCGCCGCGAGCGGCCATACGACAGCCGAGCCTGCAATTCCTTGGATGAAATCCCGTCGCCTCATAGACTGCCCTTTAGGCAGGGAAACCTACCATCGGCGGCTGCGTTGCGCACCACAGCAACGACCCGCCAGAAATGACGCGATGGGTCATTCTCGACCGAGGCAACGACCCCTGCCGGTCGGCCCACTTCGGCTTTGCCCCGAAAGCTGACATCAAGCGCTAATGAGAAAATTGTCGCGATGGGCCACTTCCAAACTCCTGCACGGCAACAAATAAGTGTCCTTACTCGATCACCTCGTCGGCGCGCAACAACGTCGCTTCAGGAATCGTTAGGCCAATTTTCTTTGCAGTTTTCAGATTCAAAATAAGCTCGAACTTTGTCGGCTGCTCGATTGGCAAATCTGACGGTATGGCCCCCTTGGCTAGTTTGTCCACGTACTCAGCGGCGCGGCCGAACAAGCCCGTTATGCTGGCCCCGTATGATACCAGGCCCCCAGCGTCTACCCATTCGCGAAATCCGAACATTGCTGGAATGCGATGCTCCACAGTGAAATCAGCGATCCGTTGGCGATCCCGAAAAAATATCCCAGATGTTGGAAGTATTAACAGGCCGCGAAATTCTGCCGGCACCTGTTCCCAGGCGGCTTCGTAATTATACGGCGGATCGCGCATTTCCACTGCGAAAAGACGTATCTCAAGATTTTGACCGGCGTTCGTTAAGGACTGAAACTGGTCCGCAGAGCCGCTATCCCAAAACACAGCGGCGGATTGCAAACTAGAGACCAGTTCTTTTGCAATTTCGAGGCGCTTGGCTGACAATTCAATCTGCTGGAAGAAAATCCCGGTAACGTTGCCTGTAGGACGCGCCAGGCTGGTGACATAGCCGCGTGCGAATGGATCATAATCAATAGCAACCATGACAATCGGTAAGCTGTCAGTCGCCGCCATTGCGGACTTCAATTGCACCTCCGGCCCCTGCGCGACAATAATGTCAATATGCCGCTGGACCAGTTCCTTCATGCCGTCCGGATATTCGACAGGTGAAGAAACTTTCAAGTACTCAACCGTCAGGTTTTTTCCCTCATCATAGCCAAGTTCCCGCAACCGCTTGACGAATGCGTGCATAAACGGGGTGTTCCGTGGAAGGACGGAAACCATCCCGATCCGGAGCATTTTTTGCGATTGCGCCCGCGCTGCGCCTGCCCACACGTATGCCGCCGGCGCGCCGCCGACAAGCATGATAAATTCGCGCCGCTGCATGTCCGTCCCCAAGCTCAGGAGCCAGCATCCTACCGGCTCAGACCAAGGCTCCGTAAGGGGCTCGGAGAGTATTGTGCGACCGCTCAGTAAGGCAGATTCAATGTCGCCTTCGGGTCACGAGCAACCGATTTGCGATGTCCGCGCGATGTCCGCTTCTCTAATCGGCCATTCGAGGTCAAGCGCTTTCAGACTATCCGCCGCTGCGGTGTCGATGTCACTCGCGGGCTCGTGCTTCTCTTCGGAATCGGCACCAAGGCTCTTCCATCATGGGATTCGAGGACGAGGTGGAACAATCTATTGGGCGGCCTTGCCGTCAGTTGAACGGCAGGTCCAAGCGACATTGCGAACTCACCTCATCCATCGTCCCGCGAGGGACATCATTCCACCACCAGGTGGATCTCGAGTTTTTCTCCTATTGGATTTGGTCCTGTACTGGTTTCATGCTGCTGCCGGGGCTTGTTCCCGGGTCCATCGGAACTCGGTGCCATCAACCCAGATGCGGTGCAGGATCACGGCCAACCTTCGTGCCAGAGCCACAATCGCCTTTTTCATCCCGTGGCGCCGGGCGATCTGCATCGCCCAGGCCTTGAGCCAGGACCATTTCTTCGACCGCAGCATGCTCTGCGCTGCTTCGTAGAGCATGACCCGCATCATCTCATCGCCGCAGCGCGATATTCTGCCACTCCGATCGATCTCGCCGGATTGATACTTGGAGCATGTCAATCCAAACACGGCGCCGACTGCCTTGGATTTGCGGAACCGAGCCGGCACGTCGACGGTGGCGCGATAGGTCAGCGCCACCACCGGACCGACACCGGGGACCGTCATCAGGCGCCGGCACACGTCATCGTCCCGCACGATGGCCAGTAAGCGGTGATGCAGAATGACGATCTGCTGATGAAGCACCCGCCGGACGACCAGCAGTGGTTCAACCAATACGGCCAGGTCGGGCAGGTTCTCGACCAGCTCCCTGATGCGCGCCTCGAACTTCACCTTGCCGACCATGCCGACCTTGAGGCCGAAGTTACGTAAAGTACCGCGCAAGTCGTTCTCGATGGCAATCGCCTTCGATTGCAACAGCTTGCGATGGGTCAGCAGCATCCGCAGCTTCTGACTGCGTAGCGTCTTCACATGCACCGGGCGGTAAAGCCCCGCCCGTATCATCTGCGCGATCCCGCGCGCATCGTTGCGGTCCGTCTCGTTGATCTCCGCCTTCAGCACCGCCTGCATGTGGCGCGTCTCGACACAGACCACAGCTAACTCTGCTTCGGCGAGAGCGCCGTAAAGCCATTGCGACAACGGCCCGGCTTCCAATCCAATCCGCTTGAAGCGGTAGGCGGGGCTCTTCAGCACTGCCAGCAATGCTGCCGGTTCACTCGCAACCTTTACTTCCCGAACGATCTTGCCCGAGTTCATCCACAATGCAGACGCTGGTCTCCTTGACCGAAACGTCCAGTCCAGCAAAATGGTCCATGCTGCGCTTCCCCTTCTGATGCTTGAGGCGGTTCATACCGACCTCGTTTCACCATCAGCCTGAAGCGCAGCACCCAAAATCTTCAGCTATCCACAAGCTGCTCGGCCGATTAACCCATCTTTTCCCGATAGCGGACATTCGCCCAAGCCGCTCGCCTGTTGCTCTTTGCAATTTTGTTAGGCGGACACCGCGCTTGCCCGGCGCTGTTCCGCTTTCCGTTCGCTATCGTGCCGGGCGTGCTCGACTAGGTGCTGGACCATATCGTCCCTGTGCGCCTGGCGAGCATGGACTGTCGAGCACTACGGCCGCGCATCTGACGCGATAGACAGGAGCGGGGGCTACCTTCGCCCCCGGGTTAGGGGATGTGCCAAAATCGATTCCCGCATCTGACCCACCGTCCGCCCGTGCGAAAGCGGCGGCCGTGAACATCGACGCCATGATTACGGCACCGAAGAATGTTTTGATCATCCCACGAAGTTACACGGAAAGTTGGAAAAAAATGCGGCGGCGCTTGTGCACAAACGTGCTGGCGGATTACGCGGCTCTCAGCGGCAAGCCGCATGCAAGTGGACTAGGGCGGCATGAGCGCGCCGCCGGGCCGGCACCGCGCTTTGCCCGGCGCCCTATGGTGACGCCGTCACACCGCCTCCTAGGATTCAATATCGCTGTTGATTCTTCAATTGGAGAAACCGATCGGGCGCCATTTCCGTATACCGAAACGTGTGCATGATGTTTTTATGGCCGAGGTAATGCTGTAACGCCCGGTGCCCGTCGTTGGCGAGCTTATAGCCCGTTGAGTGCCGGAGCATGTGAGAGTGGATCGGGAATGGGAACTTTGCTGCCGCTCCAATTCGGGCGATCATTTTCAGGAATCCTGCGGTCGTGGCAGGACCGCCGCGTTCGTGATGAAGACGTAGCGAGATTCCATATTCTCCCGGCGCAGCTGACGCAGTGCTCGGATTTCCTTACCGCTCAGGGGATGGACGTTATCGATGCCGCCCTTGGCGCGGCGGACGTGTAGTCGGCCGCTATGTTCTCGTGTCTTTGCAATGTTTTGCAAAACCGACCGTCCAGAAATTTCGAGAATTGCAAAACAAAACCAATTAGTTTATCGCTTTCAATTACTTAAGTGGGGAATAGTTCAACGGTAGAACATCGGACTCTGACTTCGAGAATCTAGGTTCGAATCCTAGTTCCCCAGCCAAACCTCAGATTTGGTCGATTTCGAGTCCGAACTCAACTTGCTGTACATCGCGGTAGCGTTGGTTTGCGCCAACAAATCAAACGGTTGGCGAAAAGTCGCGACGACACGGCCATCCTTCCAGGAGCAGTTCGATAGTACGAAGTTGAGCAGGCGGCGTTTTTGACGCGGTTGTTGCTGCTCGAATAGCTTTTGGGCGTTCCTCGCGAGTTCGAGAATCTGGATACCCTCGTCCATGCAGGATTGCTCGGCGGACTGATGCCGTTCGATCTTGCGACGATCACCGCCGCAGTGAGGTCGCACGCGATCCAACAACTCGCGATAGCTGATCCGGCGATCGCGGTACTCGACGGCGGTTGCCGAACCGCAGACACCGGCCCGCGGGCGAAATAGCGCACCCACGGTGGCCGCATTGCCGGCTGTTCTCACCCGTGCCTGGACAGAAGCGTTAGCCATGCTTGTTGCAGGCACCCAGCAATGCCGTCTAAGGTTTTCTAACATTCGTTAGAAACGAAGAACAGTGCCGCGAGCCAGCGAGCGAGGATCCATCATGACAAACCGCTACGCCGCCTATTCAAAACTGAAAATCGACTATCCGGCACAGCGCATCTTGCGTATCACCTTCGACCGGCCTGAAACCTACAACTCAGTCGACGCAGAGACCCATACCCAGATCACGCACATCTGGCGGGACGTAAACGATGACCACGACATCAACGCGGTCATCGTCACGGGCGCCGGCAAGGCGTTCTCGGCGGGCGGCGACTTCGAGTTGATCAAGCGCATCATGAACGATCCAGTCTTGCGTATGTCGACCTGGAAGGAAGCGAAAGACCTCGTTTACAACGTGATCAACTGCAACAAGACCATCATCTCGGCCATTAACGGCGTCGCGGTCGGCGCAGGCTTGGTTGTCGGTATCCTGGCGGACGTATCCATCTGCGGGAAATCGGCGCGGATCGTCGATGGGCACACGCGGCTTGGAGTTGCGGCCGGTGACGTCGCCTGCATCATCTGGCCGCTCCTGTGCGGACTCGCGAAGGCGAAATACTACCTTATGACGTGCAAGCCGTTGTCGGGCGAAGAAGCCGAGCGCATCGGGCTCGTGTCGCTCTGCGTCGAGGATGCGGACTTGCAGCGCGTCGCACTGGAGACAGCGCAAGATCTCGCGAACGGTGCGCAGAGTGCGATCCGCTGGACGAAGTACGCACTCAACAACTGGCTGCGCGTCAACGGCCCGCTGTTTGATACGTCGACCGCGCTCGAAATGCTCGGCTTCACCGGCGCCGAAGCCCGCGAGGGCCTCGCCTCGCATCTTGAGAAGCGCAAGCCTCAGTTTCCTCAGGACTGTCCGATCTGAGCCGGACCGACGTCCCGTCGCCCGCCCGAAACGTTACGACGACGCGATCTTCGTCCTCAGTGCGTCGACGGCTTCGGGATTGGCGAGAGCAGAGAGATCGCCGGGATCCTTGTCTTCCAACACTGCGCGCAACACGCGCCGCATGATTTTCATGTTGCGCGTGCGCGGCAGATCTTCGACCAGCAACACCCGCTCGGGGCGATAAGACGCGCCCGTCCCTTTCACCAGAGCGGCCGAGAGCTCGTCGGCGAGGCCGCGGGTCTCGATGCCCGGCATCGGAACGCACGCGCACAGGATCGCCGAACCCTTTACCGGATGCGGAATGCCGACCACGGCCGCTTCGGCGAGCTTGCCGGTCCCGATCAGGATGCCTTCGAGTTCGGCAGGTCCGGTTCGCTTGCCGGAAATCTTGATGGTGTCGTCCGAGCGGCCGAGGATGTAAAAGAGCCCGTCGCGACCCTCCATGGCGAAATCGCCATGAACCCAAAGTCCGGGGATCGTGTTCCAGTAGCTGTCGAGGTAGCGCTGGTCGTCCTTCCACAGGCTTTTCGTCATCCCGATCGACGCGTTGCGCAACACCAGTTCGCCGACCTCGCCGGTCGGCATGCGCCTGCCGGACATGTCGACGATGTCGGCGCCCATGCCGAGCGCTTTGCGCGAGAACGAGCCGGGGTTCATCGGGTGATTGGTCGTGCCGATCAGGATGCAGCCGCCGACCTCGGTCCCGCCCGTGATGTTGATGATGGGAATCCTGCTCTTGCACACATGCTCGAAGAACCAGCGCCATGGCGCCTCGGTCCACGCCTCGCCGCCTGAAGTCGTGATCCGCAGGCTCGACAGATCGTAGCGCTCGACCTCGTCGCCATAGCGCATCAGGCTGCGTACGATCGTCGGCGAGACGCCGAGAAAGGTCACCTTGTGGTCCTGGATCAGTCGCCAGAAGCGGCCCGTATCCGGGAAGTCTGGCGTGCCCTCGGCGATCAGCAGGCTGCCGCCCGCGAGACTGGGAATGCAGGCGCACATCGCGCCGACCATCCAGCCCATGTCGCTGAAAAAGAACCAGCGGTCCGACGGCTTGAAATCGCCGCAGATTATCAGGTCCCGCGTCACCATCGTGCCGATGAAGCCGATGTGGGTCCAGACGCAGCCCTTCGGCGCGCCGGTCGTGCCAGAGGTGTAGAGTAGGAGAGCCGGATCGTCGGCGGCCATTTCGGCGGTCGCCAGCACGCCGTCCTTGCCCTCGACGAAATCGTGCCACCAAACGTCGCGGCCTGCGCGCATCGGCGTGTCCACTAGCAAGCCGCTCCGCCCGGCGACGACGACACGGCGCACGGTTGGCGCCGCCTCGAGGGCGGCATCGAGTACGGACTTGAGCGGCGCCGGCGCGCCGCGCCGCCAGGTTCCGCTCGCCGTGATGACGGCCTTGGCGCCTCCGTGATTGAGGCGCGTCTCGATCGGCTTCGGGCCAAAGCCCGAGAACAGCGGCATCACGATCGCGCCGACCTTCAGGATTGCGAAAAAAGCGACGAAGGTCTCCGGGATGTTCGGCATGTAGATTGCGACGACATCGCCCCTGCCGATGCCGAGTCCGACAAGCGCTTGCGCGAGGCGGCCAACCTCGTGCGCGAAGTCGCGGTACGTCAGTGTACGCCGCGCGCGCGTCTTCGCCCTCCCACACCAGAAACGTCTGATCCCAGACCGGCGTGCCCTCGTGCTTGTCGATGCAGTTGAGGACGATGTTCGTGCTCCCGCCCGCGCACCAGCGCGCCCAGGGCAGGCCGCGTGACAGATCGAGCACCTGGTCATACTGGCGATAGAACCGCACGTCACAGAAGCGGAACACTTGCTCCATCAACCAGGCCTGATCCGCATCCGCCTTAGCGGCGAGCGCATCGTATTCGGGCTGTCCTGTCGCACGCAGGAACGCCGTGAGGTTGCTCTGCTCCACCAGCTCGGGCGGCGGCGTCCAGACATAGGCCGATGCGTTGCTCATTGTTCGCCGGCATCAGGCTTGTTTGCCGAAACGGCGCCGGATTGGCCGCAATTTCTAGCACCTGTTAGGTGAGGGTCAATCGAAAGGCGACAAGCAGCGCCGCTTGCATTCCATGTGGTCTTGAATCAGCCTAACGAGCGTTAGAATTTATCGCAATTCAAGCAAGCCCGCCGAATGGCCGCCGATCCCGGACTGACACGCTTCCCGCATCTGTTGTCGCCCCTCAAGCTGCGACAGACGACGCTGCGCAATCGCGTCATCAGGGGCTCGATGCACACCCGCCTAGACATGGAGGAGAACGGACTGCACAAGATGGCCGCGGCAGCAGCGCATCCCTCGAAGATTTGCCTTGGGTTATCATAATTCCGCCTTATCTACTCGGGTAAGCTCTTCCCATCGGGTGTCGGGCACTTTTGAGGGTGCCCATGCAGATCGTTAGGCGTTTTGACGCCGCTGAAATCTTAATGTTGGCCGCTGGCGTCTTGTTCGTCGTTGCAGTTGGATTTGTGTTCTGACGCTTGCGCATCCTGCGCGTTAGCCGCGCACGCCGTATGGTTTCCTAGCCGCGACCATTCCCGGAGGGACTGAGCGAATGCTTACTCGCTTTCGGCGACTATCTCGCTGATCGTCTGCGTAGCTCACCATCCCAACACCAAACAGCGCAACGGAGATAGCGGCGACGTAGGCAAGGAGACGGGGAAAATCTGCTCCTGCGACTATCGTGTCTCGAAGGGTAGCGAAATCCATGCAGGCCAACGCTTACTACGGCTCTAAGGTTTCTTTGAAAGAACGTCCACGTTGGCGCGGATGAGCCTCTGCTGACCGACCCTCCCCGGAGGGTTGTTTCCTATAGGCAATTTCAAGATTTCGGCTAAAGCCCGCGCCTGAGCCCGACCGAGTGCAGCAGCGCTCCCCTCAAAGATCCGATTGACCGCCGCAACATAGTTTACAATAATTCGGGTGCGTAGCAGCATCGGAATTCCCGCAATGGCACCTGTGAGCGATTATTTACAGTACGCTCAAGAAGTCACCCGATGGGCGTCTGAAGCAAAAACTGACAGCGAGCGGAAAGCCTTCATCGACATGGCGATGGCGTGGATGCAATGCGCATCAACCGAACTCGCACAATCCGGTGACGGTATCGGTGACGCCAGAATAAAACCGAGACCACCGCAAAACTGAGCCTCTGCTGAAGCGACCATCCTCGGAAGTTCTTTTCTAGTTTTCGGCTTCCAAAACTCACGGACTAAAGCTGCCTGCGCTGTCCTGCTTAGCCGCGGCGTCTTAGGTCATCTCAGCCGCCAGATTTCCATCGGCGTCTACGACGCGCTCAATCTGGTGACCACAATTCCCGCAAGTGAAAATCTGTCGCTCGTAGCGGAGATTGTAATCCGCGTTAGGGCGTCTTGTTAAGGAAGTAGGCTTACCGCAATTCGGGCACGCTGGTCTGTCGTCTGCGCCAAAGCTTCGCGACTTTCGCTGCATGTGTCACGCCCCCGCTGACCCCGCAAGCAAAGTTTACGAATGTGTCCAAAGGTAGACGGGTATTGGACACTCGAAAGAAGAAACGGGTCTGTTGGTGCGAGGCGCACAAAACCTTCGAAACATAGAAGCCGAATACTAGGTTGCCGCCGGCACCACAAACGCGCTCAGGCGTTTATCCGTGATGATTAGATTGCTTCGTCGCGCACTAACGAAGATTGGCGAACTAATGACCCATCCGGCAGATTCGGCGTGGTCCTGCTCTACGCTGTCGCGCGGTTGATCTTCTCGCCTGAGACGTTTGGATGGGCTGCTATTGCAACTTTGGCGACCTGGATGATGACGTTATTCATAACTCGTACTGAACATCGTGACACTGAAGCGATCCACGCGAAAATTGATGAACTGTTGAGTGCTCACTCCGATGCAAAAACCGAGCTTATGACGTCGGATACGAAGGACGTTGAGGAAATCGAGGCGCACCGATCCAAAGCCAGAGAAAGGGAAATCGGCTAGCCGATGAGCTGCAGCTAGTAGTCCTCCTTATGCGGGCGACGTTGTGATGGTGATCTTCAACGATCCAGTACCGGTCGAGAACCCCGCGCTCCAAGCCGTGCGGATGGCGTTGGAAATTGGAGCATTAACGGAAGCGTGGCGTCGCCTTGGACACGACATTGGCTTCGGCATCGGCATCGCGCACGGCTTTGCCACGCTTGGCACCATCGGTTTCGAGGGGCGCTTCGATTATGCGGCTGTTGAAACGGTCTCCAATGTAGCCTCTCGGCTATGTGATGAGGCCAAACCGGGGCAAATTCTCATCAGTCCCCGAGTGCTCGTGAACGTCGAAAACGCGGTGACCGTCGAGCCAGTGGGAGAGTTTGAACTGAAGGGTATCAGGCGACCGTTGGCGGCTTACAATGTGCTCGGGCAACAACCTAACCAGCCTTCACAACGCTCCCACATCGCTCCCACAAAGCGATGCAAGGTCGATTATCGCAGTTGTTTTAAGGACTTCCGGGCGGGTTGGAGCGTATCCTAGTTCCCCAGCCAGCTATTGCGGATTTGCCGGCGGCAGCAGCGCCCTGCGTTACGAAACGCAAACGGCCAACAACCGTCGAAGAATTTGGCGCCGAGTGGCAGATGCCCCTTGCCGATTACAATTACTTTGAAGACGAGTTCGAAAAAATATCGAACAACGATTGCTTGGGATAGGCGCCGGTTTGGGGACCGTCGTCCGGCGGCGTTGCAGCAACCGGCTTTGGCGCTGCTACCGACGCGCCCGTGTCGGGCTGACCTTGCGGCGGGACGTAGGGTTGGCCCGATGGCGTATACGTCGTCGGAGGATGCGGCACGTTCGGCGTCTGTGACGACGACGATTGGAAAAGGGTCTGCTTCGGGTAGGGATAGGCGTTCGCTTCAACGCTGTTGTCAACGACATGGCCGCCGGCCGGAGTGGCGAACGCGGCCGGAACGGGATCCGTCGAGCCCTTAAACATTTCGGTCAAAGCTTGTCGAGGGTATGGGTAGTATTCTGAACCAATATGATTGGAAGATTGAGTATCCACAGGCTGGGCAGGCGCAGCGGCGGCGACCGCTTGGTTAGCTCCCGGCGACAGAGCCGCAAGCGAGGAACATGCGGCGAGCGACGGCACCAGCAACAGGCAAAACAGAATGGAATGAACGGAATTGACGCAGCCGCCCCGACATCGGCCACCGCACTCGCCGCGCATGTTTGCGCGCTCGCGCAACCCCTCTATCCCCATCCGCACTTATACCAAGCGCATCATGTCGATCTCAAGGCCGGCGGCATGGCAGGGTGAGGCTGCTAAGCTATTGGAGTATGGGCACTTATGCCCCGGGTTGCGGATCGCAATTTGCCGCCGCCAGACTTTGCTATATGTGATGTCCCAAGGCTTTTGGGCGATCGGCCGCGAGGCAGACGATGAGCGCAATCGATACCGGTGAGCTTCCCCTACTTGCCATTCCCCAACCGCCGGCAGGCCGTTCCAACCTGCGGCGATCACTGCGCGCGATGCGCGAGAACGCGCTCACGGCCTACACGCCCGAAGACTTCAGTGCCGACATCATCGCCCAGCGAATTTTGTGGCGGCGGATGTTCATCATCAACGAGCCAAATGCCATCCGCCACATCGTGCTGGATAACGCCGCGAATTACACCAAGTCCGAGGTTGGACGCCGCCTGCTCGAGCCAGGATTGGGCCGCGGTCTCCTGACCAGCGAGGGTGAAACATGGCGCCATCACCGCCGCATTATGGCGCCTGCCTTCGATCCGCGCAGCGTCGCCGGTTACGCGCCGGTCATGACGAAGATGACCGAGGAATTGTTGGCGAAATGGGATGTGCTGCCCGCGCCGCACGAGCTGGACGTCGCCGCGGCAATGATGAAACTGACCCTGCACATTATCTCGAAAGCGATGTTCTCGTCCGATTCCGACGAAATCGTCGATTCGGTCGAAAACGGCGTCAGCACTTACCAGACGACGGTACGGCCCAGTCTGCTCGACCTGCTGCATTTTCCTCTCTGGCTTGCACGGCTGCTTGCTCCACTGCCGAAGGGAATTTTCGGCGAGTTCGATCAAAAAGTCGATCGTCTGCTCACCGAGCGGGGCAAGCGGCCGGACGCCGAGCCGAAGGATCTGTTGGCCCGCTTGATCGCCGCGCGCGACAGCGAAACCGGCGGCGGAATGTCTCCCAAGGAGGTGCGCGACCAAGTAGTCACCATTTTTATGGCTGGGCACGAAACAACGTCACTAGCTTTGACCTGGACTTTCTATCTGCTGTCGCAACATCCGGCGGTCGAAGCAAAACTCCACGCAGAGCTCGCCGGCGTCCTTGGCGGCCGTAAGCCGGTCAACGACGATGTCGCCAAGCTTCGTTACACGCGCATGGTGATCGAAGAATCCATGCGGCTTTATCCGCCGGCGCACACGTTCGGACGCCAGCCGATCGCCGATGATCATATTCTCGGCCATCGCATCCCGGCCGGCGCCGAAGTCCTGATCCTGCCGTGGCTCATCCATCGCAAGCCGTCGCTGTGGGATAATCCAGAGCAATTCGATCCGGAGCGTTTTGCTCCGGAGCGCTCCGCGGCACGCCCGCGCTTTGCCTACATCCCGTTCGGCGCCGGCGCGCGCATTTGCATCGGCGCGGCGTTTGCCATGACGGAAGCGGTGCTGATTCTCGCGACCATCGCGCAACGATATCGGCTGCATCTGGCGCCTGGTCACCCGGTCGAGCCGCAGGGCTTGATTACGCTCCGAACCCGTTACGGCCTGCGGATGCATTTGGAGCGGCGGCCCGGCTGAGATCGGCAAGCTGGCTGCTTGCGGTGTTGCGTTCCGGCACGATGGCGACGCCCTTTCCTCCGACGCATAGCCTCACGACGCGCTTTCCTTGCCTGGCAAGACCCATCGAAAGCGCATTCACGTCTCCCTCGCTGTTGCCGGCATTGCCGACGAGGAGTTTACGCGCTTCCCGGCGAGCAAAGTCGAGCACGGCGCCGGGAATACGCTCGTCAAACAAGATAACATCGGCCGACTGCAGCATGCGCACGGCTCGCAGCGTCAGCAATTCCGGATTGTAAGAATCAACCTGCACCAGCGTGACCGAGCCATCCGACACGGCAGGCCCGGCTTCGCGAACTTCGCTCATCAGCCTGTCGAAGTCGGCCTGAACCGGCGTGCGGTCGGCGTGAGTAAGAGCACGCGCGGCGAAGAGCTCCCAAAATTTGCGTCTGGCGGCTGATTGCAATCCAGCGGTCTTAACGGTCGCGCGCCACGCTTGCGCGGCAGCGACCCAACCCGCAAAGCCTTTCGGCAACAGCGTTTCAAGCTTGGCGCGGACGGCTTGCGCGAAAACCGGAGCTGCACCATCGGTGGAAATGCCGATGACCAGCGGCGAACGGTTGACGATGGCACCGAAAGCAAAGTCGCAAAAAGCCGGTCTGTCGACGACGTTGACCGGAACACCGGCGGCGCGCGCCGCGTCAGCGAAGACGCCGGCCGCCGCATCGTCTTCAACTGCGCCGACCGCGATCGCGGCGTTCGTCATGTCGTCGGCGCGCCAACCGCGGGCGTGAAGAGTGATCGGTCCGCGCGGCGGGTCGCCGGCGACCGCGCGCAGTTCGTCGGAGACTTCCTCCGCGTAAACGTCGACACAAGCACCGGCGGCCGACAACAATTCGATCTTCCACGCCGCGGCGGCGCTTCCGCCGGCAACCACCGCGCGTTTGCCGTCGAGCGCGAGGAAAATCGGCAACCGGGCCAGCGGCTCGATGCGGCCGGCGGACGGAGCCGCAGATCGGACCGTCATAGTCCCGTTTCGAAGCCTAATAGACATCGGCTTGGTAGCGTCCTTTGGTTTTAAGTTCGCCAACGAACTTGGCCGCTTCGGCCAGCGCAAGGCCGCCATGCTCGGCAACGATCTCGATCAGGGCGCTTTCCACGTCCTTGGCCATGCGCAAAGCGTCCCCGCAAACGTAGATGTGCGCGCCGTCGTTCAGCCAAACCCAAAGATCGCGGCCGACTTCGCGCATGCGGTGCTGGACGTAGGTCTTTTCCTTGGCGTCCCGCGACCAGGCGAGCGTCAGTCGCGTCAGCACTCCGCTGGTGCGCATGGCAGTCAGTTCGTCTTCATAGAAAAAGTCGTAATCGCGGCGCTGATGACCGAAGAACAGCCAGTTACGGCCGGGAGAGTTGGTGAACTGGCGCTCATGCAGGAACGCGCGGAACGGCGCGATGCCGGTGCCCGGTCCGATCATGATAATCGGCTTTAACGGATCCTCGGGCAGCGCAAAATGTTGCGCCTTCTGCACGTAGACCCTGATTTTATCGCCGGGCTCGATGCGGCCGCCCAGGAAAGTCGAACAGACGCCAAGCCGCGTGCGCTTGTCGATCTCGTAACGAACCGCGTCGACGGTCAGCGAAACCCAGCCCGGGTTCGACTTGAACGACGATGAGATCGAATAAACGCGCGGCTGCAGCGGATCGAGCGCCTCGATCAACGCTTCCGGGTCCGGCTTGATGCCGGGAAATTTATGCAAGGCTGCGAGCACGTCGAGCGTTGCGGCATCTCTATCAGGATCCTCACCGGCGGCAAGCCGCTTTGCCTTCTGACGGCGGTCGCCGCCGGTGAGATAGGAGATGAGCTCGAACAGCATGTCAGGCGCCGGCGCCAACGAAACCCCGTCGGTCAGTACTTCGCGCAGCGTGCGGTCGCCGATGGGAAAGTCGGCCGGCATTTGCAGTTCGGCAAGGATAGCCGTCACCAGACCGTGGTCGTTGGCTGGGAAAATGCCGAAGAAATCGCCGACGATGTAATCGAGATCGGTGCCGGCAAGATCGATGTCGACGTGCCAGGTCTCCTTCCCCGAACCCGGCTTGTTGAGCCGGCGGCGGGAGAGAAACTTGGCGTAAACCGGATTGTCACGAGAACGGCCCGGCGCGGACGCCGTCGCAGGCTTTGTTTGCGTCGCTGCAACGTCGGCAACCGTCAAAGCCGGGCCTATCGCAGCGCCCTCGAGTTCGGTGTAAAGCTGCTTGAGCATGCGGGAAGTTTCTTTTCCTCCCGGCACGCAAAGATTCAGCCGCTTCTCTGACTTGGCAAACAGCGCGGCGGCGTAGTCTTTGCAATTATACCCGCACTGGCCGCAGTCCTGCTGCGCCATCGCCGCCATCATTCGCCGCGGCAACGGTCTGCCATCGGCAAGCTTCATCCGGTCGGGCATCGGCATGGCGGGATCATGCCAGGGGGCTCCATCATCGGTTTCGGCCGGCGTGGCCGCCGGCGCGATCCCGCCATCCAGCAGGCCCGCCAGAAGCTTGGCGGCGTCTTCGGTCGCTACCGGCGTGATGTTTTCCGGCAGACCGAACAGGCCAGCGAACAATCCGTTCAGCCAGCTGCGCTGCTCCGGCGTGAATGGTGCTGATTCGGGTATCAGCGACGGAATCGGCGGCCGAGGCGTCATGCTCATTCGGCAGCCTCAAGTTCGGTCATCGCCTTGAGCGCATCGATCTCGTGACGCCGGGTGAAAGCGAGGAAGTTTTCTTCGCTGGATTGGCGGTGCGTGAGGTAGGCCTTGAGGATGCGCGCCACGGTGCGCGGCGCCTCCTCGGCGACGACATCGCGATAAAGTTCGCGGCCGAGGGCGGCGTTCGGCCCAAAGCCGCCGCCGACCAGAATGTGATAGCCCTCAACCGGATCGGCGTCTTCATTCGCCTGCACCTTGCAGGCAAGGAGCCCGATCTCCGAGACGAAGTGTTGGGCGCAGGAATGGTGGCAGCCGGTGAGATGGATGTTGACCGGCGTGTCCAGCTTCACGCGCGTCTCGCACCAGCGAGCAATGTCTTCGGCGTGCCGCTTGGTGTCTGACGCGGCGAATTTGCAGCCGGTGTTGCCGGTGCAAGCGACCAGTCCGGCTCGGATGGCATTGGTGGTGGTCGCGAGACTGAGCGCATCGATGCGTTCGGTTGCGGCCGCGACCTTAGCGTCCGGTACGCCGGAAATCAGCAGGTTTTGCCAGACCGTCAACCGCACGTCGCCGTCGCCGAAATCGCGCGCGACATCGGCGAGGCCGCGCATCTGCGCAACCGACATGCGGCCGACCGGCACGACGACGCCGATCCAGTTGAGACCGGCCTGCTTTTGCGGATGAACGCCGATATGGGCGGTGCGGCTGAATGCCGGTCTCGGCGCCACAGCGCCGGGCTGCGCGCGATCGAGTTTGCGTCGGAGTTTCTCTTCCAGCAGCGCGACGAATTTCTCGATGCCCATGGCATCGAGGACATATTTCAATCGCGCCTTGGTGCGGTCGGTGCGATTGCCGTGATCGATGAATATGCGCACGACGGCATCCGCCACCAGACAGGCATCTTTCGGATGCACCAGAACGCCGGTTTCGCGCGCGAAATCGCGATGGCCGGTGATGCCGCCCAGGCCAAGCTTGAACCAGACGCCGGGCGAGAGCCCGAAGCCCTCGTTCACCTGCACGGCCTGGAAGGCGATGTCGTTGGTGTCTTCGAGCACGGCAATAGTGCCGGCGCCGTCGAAGGCAACGTTGAATTTGCGGGGGAGACCGTAGAGCGAGCGGTCATTGAGGATGTGGAAGTGCCACTCACGCGCGTAAGGACGCGTATCGATGAGCTCTTGCGGATCGATGCCGGCGGTGGGAGTGCCGGTGACGTTGCGGATATTATCGGCGCCCGAGCCGCGCGAGCACAATCCGAGATCCTGGATCGCCTCGATCATGGCGACGGCGTTGTGCGCCTCGACTTCGCGGATCTGGATGTTGGCGCGGGTCGTGACGTGAGCGTAGCCGCCGCCGTAGCGCTCGGCGAGATCGGCAAGGCCGGCGAACTGCGCCGCCTTGAGGATGCCATTCGGCATGCGCAGCCGGCACATATAAGAGTTCTGGTTCGGCGCGACGTAAAACAAACCAAAGAAACGCCAGCGGAAATTGTCCGGCGGCTTTGGGTATTCGCCCTTGGCCGCATGCTCCTTCAGCCGTTCGTAGGTATCGAAGGGATGCTGCTCGCGTTTGAATTTTTCCGGGTCGGACAGCTTGCCGCCGGCGGCGAGCACACCGTTCTGCGCTTTCAGCGCCGCGGCTTCCGGCCCGATCGGCTCGGGGGCCGGTGGGGCAGCCGCCGCACCGCCGGCGATGCTCTTCGCCGCTTTGGCGATCTGCACACCGGCCACAAACCCTTCGAGGTAACGCTTCTGCTCGGGCTCGAAGTCTCCGGTCTGCGCGGCGGCGGCCGGTTCGAGGTCGGCCTCGTTCATTCCGCCGGTACCCGCGTCGGCGCGGTCAGAGGCGCCGGCGCCGTGGTGCGGGGTTTGTGTGTGATGTAAATCGCAAGTCCGGTAAACACGAAGCCGCCAACCAGGTTACCAAGCGTGACCGGAATCTGGTTCCACAGCCACCACTGGGCGAAGGTCACTTTGGCGCCCATCATCATCCCGGTCGGGATGATGAACATGTTGACCACCGAGTGCTCGAAGCCCTGCGCAAAAAAAATGAAAATCGGCATATAGGCGCAGGCGATCTTGCCGATGGTCGAGGACGTGGTCATCGCCGCGACGATGGCAAGGCAAACCATCCAGTTGCACAGGATCGCTTTGACGAACACCGTGATCATGCCGGCATAGCCAAGCGCCTCATATCCCGTGGTCTTGGCCTGGGCGATGGCGACGATTTTGGCTGCGACGCCGGCCGGCGCCGTGGCACCGAAATTGGTCAGCGCAATCGCCAGCAGCCCGCCATAGACGACGCTGCCGATCAGATTGCCAAGGAAGATCCAGCCCCAATTGGCGAGCATGTTCTTGGAGCCGGCGTCGTTCTCGAGCCACGGGAGCGGCACCAGGCCGAACGCCCCGGTCACGAGGTCGAGCCCGAGCAGCACAATAAGAATGAGTCCGACGGGGAAAATCAGCGCTCCGACCAGCGGCTGATTGGTCTGCACCGCGCCGGTGATGGCCAGGCTTGTAGCTGCGGCCAGAATGGCGCCCGCGAGTCCGCCGCGGATGACCAGGTCAAGAGGGGACAGCGCAAGTTTGCTGCGCCCCGCCGCAACCATGGCGGAAGCAACATCCGCCGGTTTCACATAATCCATGCCTCGGCTCCCATCGATTAATGGCCGCCGAGACGCCTTACCCGAAGTCATCCGGCCGACCAAGGTTCCCCTCGCCTGCTGCAAAGCAGCAAACGGCGTGCCAGTTCTACCGATTTGAATGAATTAGCTATTTTAGCCCTGAGCCGGCCCCCTGCCCTGCGTTGCGGCAGCGCTCGTCGAATTCTTGGGCAGGGCAAAATGGGTCCGGCAAGGCCACACTTTCGCTGCCTTGCGGGCCGAGGAGACGGACCTTTCTCAAACAGAGGAGAGATTTGCAGATGGGGGCAATTTCTTCGGCGTTGGCCGACGCCGATCGCTTATGCAGGCAGATTTCAACTGCGCTGCACAATACCGAATTCCAGCTTTACGCGACGCTCGCGCTCATAGTGGTCCTGAGCATTCTGCTGTTTCCGCCGCGCGACGACCTGGATCAGGCCTGAAGCCTCCCCGCCTGCCGGAACCGCTGCGTGTGTTCGGGAGTTTATGGCCTGAGCCTTTTCGATTGGAGCATGAAGATGCTGAGCCTTGTAGTTACACTTTTGATCATCGCGTTGATCGCCGCCTTCCTTGGATTTGGCGGGATCGCCGGCGCCGCAGTCGGCATCGCCAAGATCGTGTTTTTTGTCGCGCTGGTGCTTTTCCTGGTTTCGCTCATTGCGGGCGGCATGCGCGGCAGCTTCGGCCGGCGGCTGTAGCGGGCCTCCGCGGCTGTAGCTGGCCTCTAAAGCACGTCTACAAAACGCTGCTTGAGCAGGTTGGCGGCAAGGGGGTTACGTCAACAGAGAAACCTGGAAAAATGGAACTGGCATCAGATAGTCTACCAGGCGGTTGCGATAGCGGCAGCGTTCTTCCACGTCCTTCCGCCTCTGCGCCAACCAAAGAACCTCAACGCGCCAAGGAACACACCAAGGCCAGTGCCTAGTAGAGGGAGGGTGGCGTTGTTTTAGTTAGCGAAAGTTATCGGGTTTACCTCAGATTGCGCAACGATTAGTTGCGCGCTTTTCAGGTGTGCCACGCTACCGTCCCAAGTTATGTCGGAGACGCGAGATCAGATAGGTATCTCAAGTTTCAGAGTCCAAAGCATCATGCCGACGACGGGAACGTTATGGCGTGCTGCAAAACGTCGGCCTGATGATCGCCGGACCGACTATCCCCGGGCCGACTATCCCCGGCCCGACTCGGATCATGCGTCGAAATCGCCGCAGCCGTCTGACTCGGGTAGGCTATTAGATAAGGCAGTGTAGCGCCGATAACCGTCCCAACAAGGCGGCAGGAAGCTAGGGCGCATAAAGGGGGTCGCAATGCTGGCAGAGATTTATATGGTCCGGTTGGAAGCCACGGCGCGGGTGTCGCAGAAAACGTCTACGCCAAGCAATTCTCGGTTCGCGCCCCTCATTCTGGGTGTTCAAAGCGGATTTAAAGCCGAGCGTGGGGATGCTTTGACCCGCTCAGTCCGTAACAAATAGCGTTAGGAAACGGCCGCCATTACCCTCAGGCCATATCTGGCGGAAGTCTGATCGGGACCTTGGCGTTTCCCGGTGTCGTTGCACCAGCACACAGCGTTATTCTCTATAGCTTATGATTTCGCCCTTCGAAATGTAGGGCGATCTGCTGGATAAAACTGTCAGCCGTCGGCGTCTAACGGCGCCGACGCAGCGTTCGGAAGTGCCTCAGTCTGAATCCGGGCGAAATTCATTAGCGTAGAGATAGGCCCCATACACAATTAGGAAGATGGAGATTGCCAACAAGATGTAACTGACAAAATTGAGTTGGGACAAAAATATCGGGATTAGGGCAAACGCGATGCCGAACAATATGATAACTAATGCCTCTGTCCTCCTGTTCATGTGCCGTCTCTCTGTATCAAGCCGCGATCAGTTTTTATGACGCCGGCGCTTTGCCGGCGGTTTTGTTCTATCGCTTCAATCATAGCGACGATGTCGGCGACACTCCACATGCTCATGACCGCATGAACCAATCGGAAAGGATGAACCGAAATCGACCGAGACGCGTCAGTGAGCCACGATTATTGCTAAGGCGCTGGGCAGTCACGCGCCCGCCCGACCTTAAAGCCCCGGCTGGTTCTAACCCTTCTGGCCCTGGGGCTTCTTTTTTGCCGCCGGTTTCATCGTGCTCGACAAGAACGGCCAGGCGCTCACCCCGCCGCCGTTCGAGCGGCGCACCTGCTCACCCGCGACAAGGCGCGGCGCATAGCGGCTAACTTCGCGAAAGTTGCTGAGCGAACCGTAGTGAATGTCCGCTATCGGGAAAACCGGACATGAAAGCGGACATCGGGAAATCCCCGTTGTTGACCCTTCCGCGACATTGGCTGCGGATTGCGGCAATGGCTTTGATGGCGGCTAAGACCAATCAATCCGAAAAGAGTGAAACTGCCCCCTTGCCGGTAGGCGCTGTGGTGGGCTTACAAGCTTTATCGCGCAACTTTGTCAGGTGCCGGTCGCTCGCTCGCCACCGGTCAAGAACATCCGCACGATTTCGGCGGGAGGCCGTGCTTTGCTGAACAGATAGCCCTGCATCTCTATGCATCCAAGCGATTGTAGCGTCTCAAGTTGCTGCTTGGTCTCGACGCCCTCCGCGGTCGAGATCATGTTGAGGCTCTTGGCGAGGCCCGCGATCGCGTGCACGATTGCGAGCGGCTCAGCGCCCTTCGAGAGTTCCTGGATGAACGATCGGTCGATTTTGATCTTGTCGAATGGAAAACTGCGTAGATAGCTGAGCGACGAATACCCGGTTCCGAAATCGTCCAGGGCGATCTGCACGCCAAGCGCACGTAGCTTCTGCAAGGTAGCGAGCGTGTTGAATGTGTTCTGCATCAGAACCGTCTCGGTGATTTCGAGCTGAAGACGATTTGCGGAAATGCCCGATGTTGCGAGCGCGCTGACCACCACTTCGACCAGGTTGCGATTCTTCAGTTGAACCGGCGACAAATTGACAGCAACCTTGATGTCGATTGGCCAATTGGCCGCTTCCTGGCAGGCCTGTCGCAGCACCCATTCGCCGAGAGGAATAATTAGGCCGGTCTCCTCAGCTATCGGGATGAACTCGGCGGGTGAGATGAGCCCGCGGACAGGATGGTTCCAGCGTAGAAGTGCCTCGAATGCGGTGATGACGTTTTCCTTAAGATTGACCAACGGCTGGTAATAAAGCTCGAACTCGGCGTCGACCAGCGCTTTGCGTAAATCCATGTCGAGCTCGCGTCGTGCCTTCATGCGCGCGTCCATCTCTGGCTCGAAGAACCGATAGGTGCCGCGGCCATCGGCCTTGGCTCCATACAAGGCCATGTCGGCGTTCTTCAACAGCAGATCGGGCTCGGTGGCGTCGACCGGGGCCAAAGAGATGCCGATGCTGATATCGGCAACGACCTGATGCCCATCGAGATAATAGGGCTTAATGATCGATTCCCGGATACGCTTGGCGAGCACGGCTGGATCGGTCAGGGCGCGCATGCTGGTCATGATGATGGCGAACTCGTCACCACCTAGCCGCGCAATCGTATCTGGCTCCCGGATGCAGCGGCTCAATCGCTCGGCGACGACCTTTAGTAACTCGTCGCCGATCGGGTGTCCGAGTGTGTCATTGACGCTCTTGAAATGATCGAGATCGAGGCAAAGCACTGCCAGGCATTCGCCGCGCTTAACGCGCTTGAGTTCATATTCGAGCCGCTCACGCAACATCACGCGATTGGGGAGGTCGGTCAGCGCGTCATGCCGGGCCATGTGTATGATGCGCTCTTCGGCGCGCTGACGGTCGCTGATATCTTCGTGCGTGGCGATCCACCCGCCGCCTGCGATCGGCTTGTGCGCGATCGAGAATACGCGGCCGTCGGCTGCCTTGACGACGGCGTGGGAAGGCTGTCCCCGGTTGACGCGGTCCAAGAGTTCGACGACGTAATCCTCCTGATTTCCGCAAAAAGCGACCTTTGCGTTTTGGTGTTCACACAACTTGGGCAGACTACATCCGGGAACCACGACTTCAGGCGAGAGCGCATACATCTCGATGTAGCGCTGATTGCAGAAAATCATTTTTGCATCAGCGTCGAACATCAACACGCCTTGAGACATGTTGTTGAGGACAGTGTCGAGCAGTTGATGATTCTTCGGTGGTAAAAAGTTTGGCCGAGGGCCGGACGGACTCGGCGGAAACGCCAATACGCTCGCGGCACGCATATTTCGGTTGTCGTTGTCGTTCATTGCCCAGCCCTTCCTTATTACCAGACACGCAGTCGGTCGCAGTGCGGCTAGCCGCATCACAGATGGCAATAGCGGGCCGGTGTTTTTAAATCGCTGATTGATTGCAAGTAAATTTAGAAGAACCTAACGAAAAGCTGAGCGAGGTCCGGTGACGGCCCAGAACGTCGTTCGCCGCGACGCCGCGATATATCTGAAAATTGGGCGTATCAGTGTGGGGCTAGGTTGGGCCGGGGCGTAAGCAACACGGCCCTGCCGCTTTTCCACTGGCCGTTTGGCGGCGAGCGCGTGCGTGTTTCTACAGCGCATCGTTGGCACCAGCTTCAGCGCCGATAACGCTCACTTGCAGCCGGTTAGAGAGCCGCAATCGACCTCAATCCAAGAAACGCGGCAGCGGGATGTACGATCACATATGAAGGTACCTTTTCAAGGTAAGGTCGCAGCCGGCCTTTGGCCTCAAAGCGCTCGCGAAATTCCGACCGAGCCAGGAAATCCAAGATTTCGCGGCGAAATACCGCCAGCAATGTAAGCTCCGCCGCGTGCGCCCAAAGTTAGCACCAGATTCCCGGCAAACGAACCCAAAAACGCGCAGAACTGTGCGAGCGCCTCGTGGGCGACCGGACATTCGCCGCTTAGTGCGGATTTCGTGATGTCGGCTGCACTTTGGGGCGCGAACAGCAGTCCGTCCAGCGTGATGATTGACTGATAGATATTTTCTAACCCGGCACCTGAAACGATGCGTTCCGCAGACACGTGTACGAAGCGTTTGCGCAATTGTTTGATGATCATATCCTCGCGATCGCAAGTGGCGGCTAACGTCGCATGGCCGCCCTCGCTCGGAATGACAACGGGTGTGCCTAATCCGGGGACCAAGCAGGCAACGCCTAATCCGCTGCCTGGCCCGAGCACCGCTATCGGCGCTCCTCGCTCGGCACGGCCGCCGCCTAAGCCCACCACATCTGGCGCGGCCAGCGACGGAATAGAAAGGGCCACGGCCTCGAAGTCGTTGACGATCCGAGTCTCGAACCTGAACGTCTCATACATTTCCGCCGCGTCAATGATCCACGAACAATTCGTAAGCGTGCAACGGTTCCTTTCGACCGGACCAGCAACAGCGATTATTGCCTTGGTAATGCCGGGTTGCTGACCGTGGTTTTTCAAGAAAACAGCAGCGGCATCAGCAAACCGCGAAAAACTGGCGACCTCAAAACTCATGACCTCGCCCAATACGCCGTTCGCCAAAACCGCGAACCTGGCATTGGTGGCCCCGATATCTCCGAGCAAAATGTGCTTGGCTGAAATAGCGTCCTCCCGTATGCCGCGAGACTTAGCGCTCGCTCTGACGGGGTTCCATCCCATGGAACCGGCGAAACGCTAAAGATGCGTGCTAATCTAGGGGCAGGTCAACACCAGCGACGCTTTGCCAAGATAGCCATAGCCGGCGATGCCGGGTCGATAGAGACGCGATAGGCTCATGAAAGTTCTGACCATCGGCAGCGCAATGATCGACACGGTTGCTATCATCGATAGTGGACGCATCGAGCGCATGAGTATGAAAAACGCGGCTTCTTCGTTTCTGTTGTTAGAGGAAGGACGGAAAACGGAAGCCGAAGCGGTGTCGACCCATGCCGGAGGCGGCGCCGTCAATGCTGCAGTGGCCATGGCTCGCCTTGGGTTGGATGCCGCGGTGCTTGCGAGGCTGGGTGTTGATGCGCGCGCAGAAGCAATCTTGCAGCAGCTTGAGCAGGAAGGTGTCGCTACCGCATGGGTGAAGCGCGACGCGCGATTGCCGACCGGCGCCTCGGTTCTTATTTCGTCACATGATCGCGATGCCGCCATCTTTACATTTCGTGGCGCGAACACGCTGCTTGCGGTCGAGGACCTTGATGACGAAGCGTTCGCCGTCGATGTGGTCTATATCGCCAATCTGAGTAACGAATCGGCAGATTGTTTTCCGGCTATCGTTGCACGCGCGAAAGGACATAAAGCTTTGATTGCAGCCAATCCCGGCCCCCGCCAGCTGTCGGCTCGAGGCAAGGCGTTTCTGGAAAGTTTGGATGCAATAGACATACTGATCCTCAATCAGATCGAAGCTGACCTACTGGTACCGAGCCTCATTGGTCGCTGGGGCGAAGGCGGTCCGGCCTTACCTTTTGCGCCTGGCGAGGAGGTTCCTTCGCTAAGCGTTCGTGGCCTGGCCGGCGGCGGGTTCGAGATGAGCATTGTCTCATATTTGCGCGCCCTGACGCGGCTTGGTCCCCAGTACGTGACCGTCACTGATGGCGGACGAGGCGCATTCGTCGGCTCTAATAAGGAGATAATTTTCAGTCCCGCAGTGCGGTCGAAGATTGTCGGCACTGCCGGTGCCGGCGACGCATTCGGTGCAACTCTTACCGCCTATCTTGGGCTGGGGTACCGTATAGACGAAGCAATTCGGGCAGCAACGGTCAATTCGGCTTCGGTTGTCGGTTACGCCGATACCCAAAACGGCTTACTGCGACGTCGCGACCTGGACCAAAGGGTAGCAGCGGAACAGGCGTCCATCAGACGGTGGTCTTTGTAGTTCTGCATGCAGCATCACCGGCGGCCGGCCCATCCGGGAAAGAATTGGACTGCACAACCGCAACATCTCGTGCTTGCCGCTCGCAATTACTGGATTAGGAGTCAAATAACCATTTCCGGCTATACGTTTGCATATGTTTAATAAAAGATTTACGGCGCCGGAATTCTCGCCAGTAGCTCCTGAGTTGGAAGCGCGTCTCGCCAATTACGGTATTGATAATTCAGCTCGCGCACTCATCCGGAGGATGGCTCCGACCATCGAGCAGTTGATCGATTCTGCCATTGATCGTGTAATCGCCGGCGCTGCCAGGTTGCCGCATGTGTCCGCCGTATGGAGCAAGAATGGGCAAGACTTCAAACGCATCGAGCGAGATCAACTCCGCGCATTGCTATCGGCAAATTTCGATGCTGCGTATCTTGAATGTTGTCGCAAGACAATTGAGCAGCAAACAGCCCTAGGCTTCGAATCCCGGGCGCGAATGAATTGTGCGGCTTCGCTATCGCAAGCAGCCATTGGTGCATTTGCTAAAACTTACCGCTTGTTGGGCCCACGGGAGGAGTGCACAGGCGTATTGGCGCAAGCCTTGCTTTTTGACCTGGCAACGACCTCAACGTTCTACTTAAAATGGCTGGAGGATGTTGCCCAATCACGCCGCCACGAAATCGATGACGCAATCAGCGAGTTCGCTGGGGCGATTGGACAAGTTACACAGTCGATCAATGAGGCATCGGGCTCACTTAGCGCCACATCCGTCACGATGCGGGAAATTACTGATGTTACATTGGCGAGGATGGCATCAGCAAATGTAGCCTCGACCGAAACGGCGAAGAGCGTAGACCCGACGGTCGCCGCAACCGACGAGCTATCACGTTCGATCGAGGAAATCGGACAACTGACCGCACGCGGCCTGCTGATGGCTCAGTCTGCGGTCGCTGAGACAGAGCATAGCGAAAACACCATTCGTTCCCTGAGTGAAGCGGTGGATCGAATTGGCTCGGTGGTCGGCTTAATATCGGAAATAGCTGCACAGACCAATTTGCTGGCACTCAACGCGACGATAGAGTCTGCGCGCGCGGGGGCGGCTGGCAAGGGATTTGCGGTGGTCGCTGCCGAAGTTAAAACACTCGCCGAGCAAACATCGCGCGCTACCGATGACATCTCTAGACAGGTGGCTGCAATCCAGGTCGCGACGAAAAACACTGTAAAAGACATGGGCTCGATCACAAAAAACATTCAAGAATTGACGTTAGTATCCTCGTCCATCGCGGTAGCGATCGATCAGCAGGCTGCAACGACTCGGCAGATCGCCTGCAGCATTCAAACGGCGGCCAAAAATACCGCTCGGGTGTCGGCCGAAATCCAATCGGTAGACCAGGCAGCTCAGCAAGGCGTAGCTGCTGTCTCAGAGATTAGTAGCTGGACGGCCAGATTGTCAGCCGGCGCGGGGGCGCTACAACAAAAAGTCGAGCGGTTCTTTAGCCGGGTGCGGGCAGCTTAACAGGTCGCCTTCGGACATGAACTCATAAGCCTTCGAGTTCGAGCGAATTTGGCGGCTTGAAGCGCTGTTTTTCGTTCGGGCGAGGATCGAATTTCACCGGGGCGCCCGAACCAACACATTTGATCGTCGTGGCGTAGTGCGCCCGGTAGTGGGCCCCTTCATACAGCCGGCGAGAATAGGCGCGCGCGTGCGCCAGCAAATGTCGCCGCCCGGCCTTATTGTAATGAAGCCGGACCATTTGGTGGCAGATCGGACACTCCGCAGTGAGCGGGTGCAGCCGCCGTCTTCCCAGCAGCTTTAGGAACTCCGCCACCCACACTGAGAGGATGCGCATGGTCATCTCACGTGGTTTCTAAGCAGCAAAATATAGGCCGCCGATCGCCAAATTAACATAAGCGCGGCGGCTTCGGTCTACTAGACCTAATCGAGGCCGGCTGCCGCCATGCCGATTGAGCTTGCCTGCGGAAGACGAGGATGTCGTAGCGATAACGCGCCCACATCGGCGTGCGTGTGAGATCTAGATCGAATTGGATTTGCCGCCAGGCAGCTAAAGCCGCGCCCCACCTGCGGCCAATATTAACAACCGTTTAGTGCGGATTTTACAATTTATTAGTGTAGGTTCACTAAATTGCTATCAAGCCAGAATTCGCAATTCTGCCGATAGGCCGCTTCGATTCTTCACGTCGAAATTAACCTGGCTGCGAGCTGGATCACAATGGCAAGCTCGATCACACTGCAGGCTAACCAGTCCCTCATCGCGGAGCTAGAGAGCGCAATCCAAAGCGGCTCCAAGGACAAACGCGTCGACACGCTGCGGCGCATCACCGATCTTTTTGTCAGCGATGCGGATCGGCTCAATGATCAACAGATCGACGTATTTGACGATCTTCTGGGCCACCTGATCAAAAGGATTGAGGGAAAAGCCCTCGCCGAACTCAGCGGCCGCCTCGGACCACTCAACAATGCGCCGATCGAAGTCGTGCGGCGCCTTGCCCGGGATGACAACATCGAAGTCGCAGAACCGGTTCTTACGCAGTCACCCCGTCTCAGCGACAACGATCTCATCGACATCGCAAGCACAAAGACCCAGGCGCATCTTCTGGCGATTTCGGCCCGCCCGAAGGTCGGCGCAGGGGTAACGGACGCCCTACTGCAACGTGGCGACCGGCAAGTCATGCACCAGCTCGCCAAAAACTCAGGCGCCAACTTTTCCGAGAATGGTTTTGCGACCCTGGTCAGACATTCGGAACGCGACGAGCAGCTAGCCGAAATGGTCGGCCTTCGGCTTGACGTTCCGTTGCGGCAATTTCGGCAATTATTGTTGCGCGCCGCCGAGGCCGTGCGGTCGCGCCTTCTGGCCCTTGCCGGCCCGGAAAGTCGCGAGCAAATCCAGCGCGTGCTCGCGGCCATCTCGGAAGACGCCCAACACGAGGCTGCCCTCAAGAGCGAACATGACTACGCGGAAGCGGAGGCGCGGGTGCAGGCAATGCAAAGAGAGGGCAAGCTTGGCGAAGCAAGCTTCTTGGAGTTTGCACATGCTGGCCGCTTCGCGCACATCGTGATAGCGCTCTCGCAACTTTGTGGCGCGCCGTCGAAGTTGGTCGAAAATCTGCTAGAGAGCCAGCATCGCGAGGCGTTTCTTGTGCCGTGCAGAACCGCCGGGTTGGAATGGCCGACCGTCCGCGCAATCCTGACCTGCCGATCGCGCGGCCGCACGATGTCGAATCAGGATATTGAAGCCGCCCGCGCTGATTACTTCAAGTTGTCACGCACAAGCGCCGGCAGGGTACTACGCTTTTGGCGTGTCCGGCACTCGGCATCATCCGATTCCTCGCCGAGCGAGTCACACGGCTAGTGAAACTTCAGATTTCCACCAATACGAGCATCGCGAAATGGCCATTCACATCCACCACCATAGCGATATCTTGATCGTCGACGATAGCGGTGCGACGAGAGGTATCGTCCGAAAAATCTTGTCTCAGTTGGGATATAAAAAGATCGATGAAGCATCAAGTGGTGCAGTCGCGATACAAAAAATATCTGAGAAAAATTTTAACTTGATAATTTCCGATTGGAATATGGAAGAGATGAGCGGAGACGAACTACTCGAGCGAGTACGCGCAGACAAAAACTACGAAAACCTACCCTTTATCATGATGACTGCCAATTTAACGATAGACAAAATCGTTAAAGCAAAACGTGCCCGCGTCAGCTGCTTTATTCGCAAGCCGTTTAATGCCGAGGAACTCGAAGCCAAGATTTCCCAGATCAATGCCGATTCCCGAAGCATTGTTCGGCCATAGTGTTTGGCAAAGGCTCCTCGCAAATTTGACCGTTGGAAGCAGCCGTTTCGACTGCGGGTCACCAGCCGGCATCGTGCAGCCAAGTTATGCCTCGGCAAATCGTGCTGATGAGCCGGGCGGCGGTCACTCCGAAATCCAATCAGGCGTTTGGCTCAGGCGGTAGCATGCGCAGCGTTCTTATCCGCAATAAGCAAGGAGGCCGAGATCGAAGAAGCGAGCGACGAGCATGGTCGGCGTTTCGCCACTGTAGGGGTTCATTCGTTAGAAAATGTACTTGCGAATCACGCATCAGCTGTGCGAATCACGCATTGGCTGTGCGGATCTGCATCGTTATGGCTGCGAAATGGCAAACTTGTTGCTTCTCCTAGCCGTGATTTGCGCTGGCGTCAGTTTAGCTTTTTACACGGCCGCCGGAGCGGCGGGCAATGTGCCCAGCTGGGCGAGCGATATTTGCTCGGCAGCTCCGACGTTTTGCCATTATCCGCAGCAGATGGCCTTTGCGGCCGCCGGTCTGGCAGCTTTCGGGATACTGATAAAGTTCGTATCCGCCACTGCGCTAGCAGTGGGAAGCCCGGAAGCGTCAAGCGTTGCGCACAATCAGTTTTCGACTATTGGCATTGTTTTCGATGCATGCGTTCCCCGTGTTAACGATTGTGCCGCCTCGCTTAGGGTAGCGAGCCACAAGGCGACCCGCTGCTTATGCTCATCGGCAAATGACTCTCACCGACAAAATGGAGCAGCCGGACGGCTGGAATCGTCAGGCCGAGTATCTTGCTTTCACACACGCGGCATTCGGGATGGCGTTCGCAGCTATCGCAAAACAAATGCGGTGGTCGTCTCCGACGAGGCGGTTGTCGTCCCAACAAATTCCTAGCGCAGACGCTGGTTCCAGCCTGAAAACCAGCAAAAACGAACACCCCAACGATCCTCAGTTGATGCGCGCCAAGCTTCCTGAGCTTGAACGGCAAGAAGCGCTAAGGAAAGTTATTGCGCGGCCGCTGCACGGGCAAATGAAAACTCCCATGGTGCACGTCTTGGCCGTGGGCGAGGGCCTTACCGAGCCCGAAGGCGAGGCCGACCCGGCGCGCGACGAACTTATTTGCTGGGAAAACGAGAGCCGTTCGCTTCAGACCTCGCTCGACCTGGTCGTCAACGAGAATTCACGCCTGTGTAAATGCCTCGGGGAAAAAAATGCTACGATTAATGATATATACTCTCAGCTCGAACAGGCAAAGGCAGCGCTGGCGGCGTCTGAAATCGAGTGCCACAAGCTAGCCGCTGCGCTCGATGCCGCAAACGAAAAGAACCAGATCGATAACCAGACGCTTATCCGCTGTATTGCGGATAGCAACACTGCGATCAATAGGGAGCATTTCGAGCTCGAACGGGCGAAGGTGACGTTCGCCGTGACAGCGACGGAACGCGACAAGCTTGCAGCCGCGCTCGCCGAAGCGAACGAGAAGCTGCAAATAGAAACAGATTCTTTCAACAAACGTCTCAAAGTCGTATCTGCACGCGCCGACGCTGCGGAAACGATGCTCGCAGAGGTGCGGCAGAGTTTGTTTGACAAACTCGATCGGCTCCAGACCATGCACGAGGAAAAGGTGCGCCGCGTCCAGGAACTTGAGGACTCGCGCGCGCGGCTGATCGACGGTGCGAGCGCATTGCTGAAAACCGTAACTAGGCGGGATGAGACTTTGGCTCACACCATGGAGACGCTCAGATTACTGGTCAAACTGCCCGCTAAACCCGGGGCCAAGACAGATAAGCGCACCCAAATGCGCTCCGCAGAAATACTGCTCGACAAGACAATCACGTTTTGAACCGCGATCATCGCAAATCCCGCGTTTGGTAAAAGCGAACGCGGCCAGCCCCAACTAAAAGGGCTCGTCCGCGTGGCGAAGATGCGGCCCGGTTCGTCGGGTCCCGGAACACAAAGAGGCCCCAGCAATTGCAGCCGGGGCCTTCATTACTATTGCCGACGCTCGGACGATACCAGGTGGGTTGGTTGTAAGCGCCAATCCTTATCGACCCGTAGCAACGACCGAGAGCGTGGGCGCGAACGCGATACCCCATCCGCTCGCGCAAGGTGAGCCGTTAATTAGGTTTGTTCGGCCTGTAGGCGTGGGGATTTTCTGTTAGTGGCAACTTTTATTAAGAGCCGCGAATATGTCGACGCCACTAACGCGGGTCCCGGGGCCGATGATCGTTCCTTTACTCAGCATGGCGCTTGAGTTTTCGTGTTCAATTTTGACGGGATTTACGACGCTCCAATTGCCATTCGGCAATTTGTGGAACGAACCACACGGAGCCCCGCCGGCCTGTGCATGCACAATGGTCGAGGCCGTTAGCGAATACGAAAAGGCACCTAAAATGAGCAAATGCTTCATCGACATTCTCGCTCTTGTAGGGCGGAATAGATTATCGACCGAGCCCCATGATAGCAGCCGTCAGCCAGATTCCGCAAAAGGCTGGAGCTTCTGACGAGCCAAAATGCAATTGGGCGCTAGACACGGACAGGACGCTCACCGGGAAATGGCATATACGCCTGTGCGAAAGCAACACCGTCTACGCTGAATGCCGATCAGCAAGGCCGGCGCGCTTTTCGTGCTCAATCAAGTCAACGTAGGCGAGAACGCGGCTGCGCGTTATCGTCCAACGCTGAGGAAAAAGCGCGACTACGCGACGACTGAAATATTCGTGTGTCTCGACCGCGCGTCCCTCATCGCCGAGAGCGTCGGCGAGCAGTGTGAGGGCAATTTCCGCCCGCCCCGATCTGTCACTGGGCCGCGTAAGCCTCTCTCCTCCTCGTTTATTGGGCGAGAGAAGGTGACGCTCAAGCAGGCGCGTTTTGGCGCCGCCGACGCCATCGCGGAATGTCATTTGGCCATCTCGCTGGCCGGAATAGAAGCGCTCAGTCAAGACACCGGCACTCCGCATTGGAGCGTCGCGAACTGCAACTGCGCTATTTTGCCGGACGTCGGCGATCCACGCATCACTTGCACGCGAGTTTTCCACCGCAATTTCAGGGGGGTGACCCATTGTCAGGGACGGTGGCCAGGTGGAGTTTCCCATTGAATCCTACGATTCGCGCGCCCTATTGCTCGCCGCGGTTGCTGTTTTGCTTGAGCGCCTCGTCCAAAGATCGCTAGACGAATCATTGCCGCAGGCGGAGCCCGTTGAGCCTCGCCTTGTCGCCAACAATTGGTTGTGTCGTTTTTTCGCTGCCCAAAACTTCCGAGTTGCCGAGCGCCGCTGATCGCCTCAACGAAGATCCGCCGCAGACCAGCGCCTCGCCGATGCGGCGTCCTAGATGCGGCATCCTAACGCTCTCCCGCTTGTGCGAGATTCGTTACCCGGCGGAACCGTCGTGCTGCCTACAGTCCCTGCCGCGAGGCTTTTGGCTTACCGCCCGGGCATAGATCCTCGCGTGGTACAAACGCTTGAGCGGTTGATCCACGTGACGCCGCATTATGGCTTGGGACACTCAGAAAAAATTGGTGCGTTCAAAGCATCAGTACGCTCAAGGCAGTGGGCTATGTCCGCTCGTCCACCGTCAACCGTGAAATCATATCCAACGCCCTTCAATACCAACGCATAGCGCCCGGCGGGCAAATCGAGATCGGGGGGATCGGGACGAATGGCGATCATCTCCGGATTATCCGCGTACGGTGCCACCCTCATTTGATAGGAAATATCGCGAATGACCCACGATTGCTCGACGTTCGTCTTCTTGGGTTTGCCCGCGGCATCGAAGCTCAGCGCACGCATCACTTGCGCAACCACGCGCACCGCAATGCGATCGGGCGCATTGTTCATTAGGTCACGCCGAAATACAACAAATTCAAGCCGCCCGATCGGCAAGTGCGTTCGACTGGGGACCGAAATTGAAGCCGATATTGCAACCCGCGGATCGGGTACCTTGATGGGTAATTGTTCGAGTTCCGTCAGCCGTCCGTTGAGCAGGACGTAGGTGCCATAGTCAACGGGAACTGGACTGGCAGGCGGCGGCAGCCGTCGGAGAGTTTCACCTGAATTGGGCACTGTAACATCGTGCGTTTTCTCAACGTTACTGGTCAAGCTGGTCCGAGCTGACCTGTCTAACCAATGCATTTCCATCCAATTGATCGCGGATTTAGCATCGGTCGTCGCGTATAGGACAACTCCCATCAACGCCGCAGCAAGTAGTTGGATGTTGCGCCAGTAGGTCGAGCGCAGGTGCTGACCGAGAAACGCATTCGCCAGGCGATCGCTGTCGTCCGACACGATCGGCAGGGACGAGGCGCGGTGCGGCGACGCACGAGCAAGTAATGACAGAGCGGGAATGCCATCATCGCTAAATCTGGTCGGATTTTGCGAACCAAAGTGCAGCGCTATTTTGCCAGGGCGTGTCACCTGCTCCGGCAGCGCCGGCTGGGGATGAAATTGCAAGGCCGGTGGACTTTGCGCGAAATCGGCCTCGATCCGAACAATCGCAGCTTCGAGCCCGCTAACTTGTTGCTCTATTTTCGGCCAATCACCCTCGACAAATTGCGGATAGAGGTCCTTTCGCAGCTTGACTCGCATAAACTCATAAATGAAAGTTCTTAAGTGAGCATGATCTTGACTGACGTCTGCCACTATCCGCGCCAAAGCTGAGTAATGATCCTGCTCTGGCCCGGATGCCGCTGTCCGCATAGCAGCGTTATCGATCGCTTCGGTCGGGGTGTCTCCGGTTCGCGGCTGCATTCTCGGCAGGAATCCGACGTTCATTTTGATCAGACTCAGCTTACAGCGCCGTGAACAGCGATAATAACGGGTAACTCAGCACTCAACATCGTCCATGCTTTGGCGCATTTTATGAGCCAATTAAACTTTTTGCCGCACTCTGGCATTCTGCGTCTTCGATACCGGAATGGCGCACAGCATAAAACAAATGTAGGCCAAATCGGGGACGCCTGACAATTGCTCAAAGCCGCCAAAAACTGGGCCGTTTAGCAAACGTTTTCGTGGTGATTCTCCGGTCGGAAGGGACGGAGCGACGAGGCATCAAGGTTTTCGGACGGCCCGGCCCAGAAGGCGTTTATTGTTAACTGCTGTAGACACTCTTCTTTACTCTTGACTTAGCTGCCAGCGGGCAGTGCAATTTAATTTGGTTGAACGTAAGCCTAATGCGGCTGTGACGTGTTCTAACTGCGGGACCGATATTTGGTTTGCTAAGGAGAGCCAGACCTGCCCGAGGGATTTTCACTCGTCTGTCCCCAGTGCAAGCGTCGAAAGATCTACACACTCGCGGACGTGCACGTACCGAAAGAACCTGACTCGCCCACACCAAACTCAGCGCTTCCGCAATACAACGGGACTAGGCGCTCCGGTACCCTAACTGAAGAAGAGGGTTCAGGTCACGAATGAGACCGCTCGCTTACGCCGTTTTACTTGGGCTCGTTGTCGCGATTGTTGTCCTATTGATCGTCCACTTAGGCGGGCGTTGATGACCTAAGCCCTCTATTTCATGGCGATGGGGAGAATCCTTTCCTGGTTAGAGCCGTGGTGGATCGATGACGCAACGGGACGGGGCGCGGAGCCCTCAAGGTAGCGCAGCTAACGCGGCAATCTCATCAAACCAAGTGGACCAGGGTGTGCAGGTGCGCCTGCAGGTAATTCTCCGTCACTCCCGGGATCGTGATGCTGTCGCCGTGGCCCAACTCGATCACCGCGTCGCCGTGCGTATCAGTGATCAACGACGCCAGTTGTTGCACGTTCTGGATGTTGGCGAAGTGGTTGATTTCGATGGTGTCGGCCTGCGGATTAAAATTGACGATAGTATCTCTGCCGATGCCGGGCTGGAACACGAAATGGTCGTTGCCCGGCCCGCCAATTGAAATCGAGACGGTCTGGTTCATATCAATGGCGGGGTCTTGGGAATCGGCCACGGTGACGCGGTAAGATTGTGTTTCCGTCTGGCCGGGCGCAAGATTGAACTGGTCGTTGTCGAAGTTGAAATTCCATCCGGCCGACGCGCTGCCGTTACTCTCGATCACCGGATCGAGTGAGAAGCTGCCGATACAACCGGAACCTTCAGGGCTAACAGTCTCACTGTACGTAGCGGCCGGCCCGGCGCTCGGTAGCAATATGGCACCCTCCACGTTTGCGGATGAAGCGGCGGGTGGATCGGTAATGAGCGTGCCGCCATTGCCGTCGGATGCCAAATTCAGCGTTCCGTCGAAATTATCGAATGTGAGCCTAGTGACATTGCTTCCATCGACCGCCGTCAATACGACGTTGCCATTCGAACTGGCTTCCGAAAACGTCGTCGCTGCGTAATTGAATCCTTCGAGATCGACCACATCCGAGTGAGCGGCGTCGGGTGCTGTCCCGGTAAATCCGGAAATTTGGCCCAAGAAAGCGGAAGGGTCAGCAAGCACAAGCGCACCGTACGTCGTGCCGCCTGCTCCGTTATTGAAGGTAACGTTCACGTTCGACTGCGCCTCGAATGCCAGCGTTCCGCCTGCGATAATTGCGCCACCGCCGCCGCTGACGGGATCATCGATCTGCAGCGTGCTACCGTTGGTTGCTTCCAGCAGGCCGTTGTTGGTGATGGGGTTGCCCGTTTCAAGGTTGAGGGTACCGCCGAGGACATTGGCATCGATGGTTCCGTGCGCCTCGTTGACCAACGTTAGGCTACCGTCGCCCGATCCGATCTGACCAGCGCCGGAAATAGTGTTGTCGACGTTGGTCAGCGTATCATTCGGACCTGTGCCAACGACAATGTTGACGGCGCCATCAGACAGCGTCAGCTTGCCGCCGCCCTCAAGCGTGACGCCGTTGCCAACGATCTGAAGCCCGGTCGCATCTCCAGTGGAGTTCAGCGCGATGATGCCGGTGTTGTCGATCGTGCCGCCCAGCGGCAGTACCGCGCCGTCGCTCACCGTCATGTTTCCGGCGTTGTCGACGACGGACGCCTGATTGAACACAAAGTCTGCAGCGGTGAGCGAGGCCGCATTGACGCCATTCAATGTAATCGTCTCGCCGGCGCCGATCGTGATCACCGCATCGCCGCAGCTGTTCTCGACAATATTGGCCTGAATATCGCTGAAGCTCGCAATTTTCGCGAAGCCCATCAGATCGATCTTGTCCGTCGCGACGTTGAAATTGTCGATCGTGTCGTTGCCGATCGGCTGCGCGAAGACGTACTCGGTGTTCCCTCCGGCCCCGGTCAGCGTGTCGTTGCCTGCCAGGGCGAAAATCGGCGCTCCCGGGACATAGGCCTCCACGTTGTCCGCAACCGTCGCGGTTCCGGTAGTGCCGTCCGCATTTGTCCAAGTTTCAGTCACGCTGAGCACCGCTGCACCGGTGTAGGCGGCGGCCGTCATGACCGTCAGCGCACTGAGGTCGTTTGTCTCTACTGCCCACGTGCCATTGCCGAGGTTTGTCCCCTGGTTGAGTTGCCAACCGGTCGGGTAACCCGTGATGGTGACGCTAGCCGGTCCGTCATCTAGCGCTGACGGATTTGCCAGAGCCAAATTGATGGGGCTGCCAGCCACGCCAGCCGGAGCGTCTGGGCTGACCGTCACCGCGATCGTCTGCGAAGCCGATGAGGCGGCTTCGCCGGAAGTCGTATTGTTGGCCGTCACCGTCAACGTAAAGTTTGCTTCATTGCTCCCATCATTGAGCGTCAGCGCGCTGCCAACCTCCGACCCTGTGAGCGTGATGGGTGACCCGCCTTTGAAGATCTTGCCGTCTGCAGAATCGGTGATACTGGCTCCCGTCGGTAGTCCGGCAATCGTCAGTGTCAGGGTGTCGTCAGAGTCAACGCGTATAACTCTGATCGAAGGCAACGTGACCGTACCTTCCTCGCTCACTGTCGCCTTCGTGCCGTCAAGCCACAGCGTTGGCGCCTCGTGTGCCTCCCCCGCAGTGAAGGTAACTTCTGCGTCGCCATTTCCATCGTTACTCAATACAAAGTTGGAAGCCGCGTAACTGCCTGCGAGCTGGATGGTTATGGACGGGCCTAATGAGCCGTCGCTCACCGTCAACGTATCGGCGCTCGAGTTATAGCTGAGATGCGCGCTCGAGTAAGCGATGTTGGGAAGATCAATAATGTCGCCGTTACCAAAATCGGAAAGCGTTGCAGTAAAATGGTTCGAAGCGTTGGTGCCGTCGACAACAAACATGCCGAACCCATCGAAACTGGTGGCTGCGGTCGAACTGCTGCCATATGTCAGCGTACCGCCGTCAATGACGGCGCTCCCGCCCGAGACGCTTCCAGCCATATCGACCGCGCTACCGTACTCTACATCGATCGTCCCGTGAGAATTATTGACGCTGCTGTCGACGATAAGCACGCCGGTGTTCGTCGCCTCCAACGTCCCGATATTTGTTACAGTGCTAGGATCTATGGTCAGTGTGCTGCCGTCGATCGCCTCGATCGTTCCGGCGTTGTTGACCGTGCCGTCGCTTATCGTGTTGGTGCCGACCGTCGCCTCGATTACGTCGCCAGTGCCGGTCGATACCGCACCGCCAGTGATCGTGACGCTTTGCAGATCGACTATCCCGTCCGTTCCAATCGCCTCAACCGTCCCGGTGTTGATCACCGTCAGGTTGACGAGGTCGAGCTGGGCGCCGGACGCCTCCAGCGTCCCGGCATTGGCGATCGAGCCGGCATCGATGGTCAGCGTGCCGCCGGTCGTCTCAAGCAGCCCGGTAGTCGCAGCAATGGTGATGGCAGCGCCGTCGATCGCGCTGGTGCCGGTCGAATCCAGCGTGCCATCGACCGTGACGGTGCCGTCGCTGATCGTGGCGCTCTCCAGATCGATCGTGGAACCGGCAGCCACCTCCACGCTGGCGGTGGCGGTGTCGGTGACGGTCAGGCTCTCAAGCGCCAGCGTGCTGTCGTTGGTCGCCAACAGCTCCTGATCGTTGGCGATCGAGCCGGCATCGATGGTCAGCGTGCCGCCGGTCGTCTCAAGCAGCCCGGTAGTCGCAGCAATGGTGATGGCAGCGCCGTCGATCGCGCTGGTGCCGGTCGAAATCCAGCGTGCCATCGACCGTGACGGTGCCGTCGCTGATCGTGGCGCTCTCCAGATCGATCGTGGAACCGGCAGCCACCTCCACGCTGGCGGTGGCGGTGTCGGTGACGGTCAGGCTCTCAAGCGCCAGCGTGCTGTCGTTGGTCGCCAACAGCTCCTGATCGTTGGCGATCGAGCCGGCATCGATGGTCAGCGTGCCGCCGGTCGTCTCAAGCAGCCCGGTAGTCGCAGCAATGGTGATGGCAGCGCCGTCGATCGCGCTGGTGCCGGTCGAATCCAGCGTGCCATCGACCGTGACGGTGCCGTCGCTGATCGTGGCGCTCTCCAGATCGATCGTGGAACCGGCAGCCACCTCCACGCTGGCGGTGGCGGTGTCGGTGACGGTCAGGCTCTCAAGCGCCAGCGTGCTGTCGTTGGTCGCCAACAGCTCCTGATCGTTGGCGATCGAGCCGGCATCGATGGTCAGCGTGCCGCCGGTCGTCTCAAGCAGCCCGGTAGTCGCAGCAATGGTGATGGCAGCGCCGTCGATCGCGCTGGTGCCGGTCGAATCCAGCGTGCCATCGACCGTGACGGTGCCGTCGCTGATCGTGGCGCTCTCCAGATCGATCGTGGAACCGGCAGCCACCTCCACGCTGGCGGTGGCGGTGTCGGTGACGGTCAGGCTCTCAAGCGCCAGCGTGCTGTCGTTGGTCGCCAACAGCTCCTGATCGTTGGCGATCGAGCCGGCATCGATGGTCAGCGTGCCGCCGGTCGTCTCAAGCAGCCCGGTAGTCGCAGCAATGGTGATGGCAGCGCCGTCGATCGCGCTGGTGCCGGTCGAATCCAGCGTGCCATCGACCGTGACGGTGCCGTCGCTGATCGTGGCGCTCTCCAGATCGATCGTGGAACCGGCAGCCACCTCCACGCTGGCGGTGGCGGTGTCGGTGACGGTCAGGCTCTCAAGCGCCAGCGTGCTGTCGTTGGTCGCCAACAGCTCCTGATCGTTGGCGATCGAGCCGGCATCGATGGTCAGCGTGCCGCCGGTCGTCTCAAGCAGCCCGGTAGTCGCAGCAATGGTGATGGCAGCGCCGTCGATCGCGCTGGTGCCGGTCGAATCGAACAACCCGAAGACGTTGACGATACCGCCGTTGAGATTCGAGCCTTCGAAATCCAGCATCGAGCCGTCATTCACCTGCGTGGTGCCGTTGGTGATGCCGACGAAGTTGGTGATGGTGTCGCGATCAAGCACCAACAGGCCATCCCCGGTCGCCAGTAGCGTTCCGGTGTTAGTGACGTTGTCGTCAATCTGCAGGATGCCGCCGAGCGTAGCCTCCATCAGCCCGGCATTGGTGACGGTGTTGCCGGTGTCGATGGTCAGCGTCTCGTTAGCGACATTGGCGTCGATGGTGCCGGCGCCGTCGTTCTGCAGTAGCGCCAACTGCTCGATCAGCCCGTAGCCGGTGATGTTGTTGCTGTCGTTCACCAGCGTTTCGGCCCCGGTTGCCCCGGTGATGGTCCCGTCCACCAGCCGCAGCTCGCCGTCCCCGCTTAGCGTCAGCGTGTTGTCGGCGCCAACATCGACCTTAAACGTGCCGTCAACCTCAATGCCGTCCGTGGTGTCGGCGTTGCTGATGCTGTCGGTCTTGACGTCGAACGTGCCGTCGCTGTCCACCGTCATCGTGCCGTCGGCGTTGTTGGTCACAGCGCCCTCAAGCACCACCTCGCTGCCGTCGCCGCCCGCCGTAACTTGACCGTCGTTGGTCAATGCGTCCTTGAGGTCGAGCGTGCCGCCGAGCGTGGCCTCCATCAGCCCGGCATTGGTAACGGTGTTGCCGGTGTCGATGGTCAGCGTCTCGTTAGCGACATTGGCGTCGATGGTGCCGGCACTGTCGTTGTTGAGCGTCAGATCGGCGCTGATGCCATTGCCGATAGTACCGGCGCCAGAGATGTCATTGTTGACGTTGTCGAGGGTTTGCCCGGCAGTGCCGATGATCTGACTGCCGGCGCCGAGCGAGACCGCGCCTTGGCCGGTGCCGGCGCCGTTGAGGGTGAGCGTCTTGCTGACGTCATCGGCGTTGACCAGCAACGTGTCGCCTGAGCCGACGAGCAGGATGCCGTTGGTGCCCGCGCTGGGGTCGGTGCCGGTCCAGCTGATGCTTGGGCCGGTGATGTCGAGTTCGCTGCCGCCGCTGGCCTTGAGCAGGCCAGAATTGTTGACCGGGTCCTGAACGTCGAGCGTGCCGCCGAGCGTGGCCTCCATCAGCCCGGCATTGGTGACGGTGTTGCCGGTGTCGATGGTCAGCGTCTCGTTAGCGACATTGGCGTCGATGGTGCCGGCGCCGTCGTTCTGCAGTAGCGCCAACTGCTCGATCAGCCCGTAGCCGGTGATGTTGTTGCTGTCGTTCACCAGCGTTTCGGCCCCGGTTGCCCCGGTGATGGTCCCGTCCACCAGCCGCAGCTCGCCGTCCCCGCTTAGCGTCAGCGTGTTGTCGGCGCCAACATCGACCTTAAACGTGCCGTCAACCTCAATGCCGTCCGTGGTGTCGGCGTTGCTGATGCTGTCGGTCTTGACGTCGAACGTGCCGTCGCTGTCCACCGTCATCGTGCCGTCGGCGTTGTTGGTCACAGCGCCCTCAAGCACCACCTCGCTGCCGTCGCCGCCCGCCGTAACTTGACCGTCGTTGGTCAATGCGTCCTTGAGGTCGAGCGTGCCGCCGAGCGTGGCCTCCATCAGCCCGGCATTGGTGACGGTGTTGCCGGTGTCGATGGTCAGCGTCTCGTTAGCGACATTGGCGTCGATGGTGCCGGCGCCGTCGTTCTGCAGTAGCGCCAACTGCTCGATCAGCCCGTAGCCGGTGATGTTGTTGCTGTCGTTCACCAGCGTTTCGGCCCCGGTTGCCCCGGTGATGGTCCCGTCCACCAGCCGCAGCTCGCCGTCCCCGCTTAGCGTCAGCGTGTTGTCGGCGCCAACATCGACCTTAAACGTGCCGTCAACCTCAATGCCGTCCGTGGTGTCGGCGTTGCTGATGCTGTCGGTCTTGACGTCGAACGTGCCGTCGCTGTCCACCGTCATCGTGCCGTCGGCGTTGTTGGTCACAGCGCCCTCAAGCACCACCTCGCTGCCGTCGCCGCCCGCCGTAACTTGACCGTCGTTGGTCAATGCGTCCTTGAGGTCGAGCGTGCCGCCGAGCGTGGCCTCCATCAGCCCGGCATTGGTAACGGTGTTGCCGGTGTCGATGGTCAGCGTCTCGTTAGCGACATTGGCGTCGATGGTGCCGGCGCCGTCGTTCTGCAGTAGCGCCAACTGCTCGATCAGCCCGTAGCCGGTGATGTTGTTGCTGTCGTTCACCAGCGTTTCGGCCCCGGTTGCCCCGGTGATGGTCCCGTCCACCAGCCGCAGCTCGCCGTCCCCGCTTAGCGTCAGCGTGTTGTCGGCGCCAACATCGACCTTAAACGTGCCGTCAACCTCAATGCCGTCCGTGGTGTCGGCGTTGCTGATGCTGTCGGTCTTGACGTCGAACGTGCCGTCGCTGTCCACCGTCATCGTGCCGTCGGCGTTGTTGGTCACAGCGCCCTCAAGCACCACCTCGCTGCCGTCGCCGCCCGCTATAACTTGACCGTCGTTGGTCAATGCGTCCTTGAGGTCGAGCGTGCCGCCGAGCGTGGCCTCCAGCGTGCCGGCATGCTCGTTGCTGATCGGATTGCCGGTGTAGAGGATGAGCGGGGTGGTATCGGTGGCGTCGATGGTGCCGTAATTCTGCAGCGTCAGGAGATTATCGGCGCCGCCGTCTCCGATTGTGCCCGCCCCGGTAATGGTGTCGTGATTGATCAGCGTCGCCGTGTCAGTACCGTCACTGACAATGGCGTTGCCGCTGTAGTTCGTCAGCTGCACCGCGCCGCTGCCATCGAGCGTTACCGTGCCGTCGATTTGCAACCTCGTCGCCGCGCTCGCGCCGTTGAGCTCGATCGTCCCCCCGGTGACGGTGTCGTTGACCAGCTCCAGCGTGCCGCCGTCAGCCGCGACGATGGTGCCCGTGGCGGTATTGGTTACTGTCAGTCCGTTAAGCACCAGCGTGCTGCCGGTGGTTGCCAACAACTCACCGCTGTTGGCAATCGAGCCCGGACCGATGGTCAGCGTGCCAGCGGTCGCCTCGAGTAGCCCGGTAGTGGTGATGGCGATGGCCGTAACGTCGACGGCGCTGGTGCCGGTCGAATTGAAGATGCCGGCGATACCGGCGGAGGCGCCGGTCACGGTGGAGCCCATCAGATTGTAGGTGGCGCCTTCGGCCACTTCTAGGGGATCGACGACGAGACTGCCCGGGCCTTGATTGAGAGTTGCTCCTGGATCGATGTACAAATTCTTGACCGCAAGGGTGCCACCAACGATGTCGAGAGTTGCGCCGGGCTCTATTATGAGAGTTCCGATGCTGTAAGAGTTGGGGGGGCCATAAGTGACCGGCCCCGGCGGATTAATGATGACAGTGTCGTCCGAAGTGTCCGGCACCTTGCCGGTGTTGCCACTGCCGCTTTTCCAATCCGGCGGCGTGTCCCAGCTTCCGGACTCCCCGTTCCACGTGAAGGTGTCCGAGGACGGCGGCGGCGTCCCTTGCGGGACGACCACCACCGGATTGGGCGTAGTCGGGGCGGTTGAGCCGCTTCCCGAATTGCCAGAATTGCCGGTCGTGGGCTGACCGGTTTTCTCGAGGCCAAGTCCCGTACCAGCGTTCAGTAGGGCCGGCGGATCTGAGCTGCCGACAACTGTGGTCGATTGCGGGTTCGCATTGGCGTGCTGCTGAATAAAGGCATCTTGCTGTCCCCGCAAATAGGTGTCGAGTGTGCCAAGAAAGGCATTATGGAATTGCGCCATTTGCGCCACAGTGTTCGCGACTTGTGAGACGCGGACCTCAGCACCACGAAGCTGAGCATCAAACGATACACAAGGATCATCGACAATGAAGCGCTGCGGGTGATCTCCCTTGGTGATGATTTCAAAAACACCGTGCTTGAAGTCTTTGCAGGTGATCGTTCCGTCATCAAGCAGAGCAATGTCGGCGCTCGCGGCCTTTAGTTCGTGAATAAAGCCGATGGTGAACACGCTAAAGGCCAGGCTGCCAATGCCAGCCGCCGGTCGAATATTTTGAATTTGTGCTACAGGAGTATCGATAATCAGGCGCCCAACGGTCGCCACTTTGCCGGAAATAAAGCCGAACAGCCCTCTTACGACACGAAACAGGGCTGAACCAGGCAATTTTTCAGCGCCGTAGATAAACTCGTCCAGCACCATGTGAGCGCCGGCGTGGAGATGAAATGTCGTTCCATCTACGAACACGATGCCGACTAGGCCATCTAGGCCGGTTTCGATTACATCGCCTTGGTAAACAAGATCGTTAACAGTGGGTTGAGCGACAATGACATTGGCCCGCTTGACGGTGACCTCGCCCTTCACGGTCCGCAGTTTGCCGATGGCAAGTGCGCCGACCAATGGCACCTGTGCATATTGTCCGTCGTTGGGTGAGGCAGCCTGGGGGTCAATAAAGCCACTTAAGGACGCATCTTTCGCATAGCCGGCCTGCTCAGAAGACCCGTTATGCTCGGAAGACCCGCTATAGTAATGGTACATTTAGAGCTCTCCGCCGCGCTCCCTTCCAGAGCGAACGCCACCCATGCCGGATTACACGCTGTCTTCCTTGCTCGGTCCCGTGATCGGCGAGCCCCCCAGAATGCGGGATTGCGGTCGCGTCGGCAAGGTCATCGTAAATGAAAGGTGAATGTCCGGTGGGAGCGGAGCGGCCGTTCGCCATCGGTCATGACCATGCCGAGCAGGGTCGTTGTTTGCGGCGCGCGCCCGCTAGGTTCGCGCTGTTCCTGATCTAACAGGCTGACGACTCTGCGAAATCGGAAACGTCTATGCGCTGGCTTGGCGGGGGGGATTCGACTGCAAGAGAAGCGATGCGCATTGAATTCCCGAGGTATCCGCGGTATCTGTGAGTTCCATCGGCGTTACGTCGAGGAACCCATGAACACGCGTGCAATCGCCGTATTACTGAGTGGCCTCAGTCTTGGCGTATATAGCTTGCTGCCGACGTTGGCCTGGGCCCAGAGCAATTCCGCGTCGCAGCCGGCACAGCTTGACGCGAGCCCCGTCGGGAAGGTTCTCACGGTTGCCGGTACCGCCCGCATCGAACATGCGGTTGCGGTCGTTGTTCAGGCCAGCCTGCCTCCGAGCGACAGCGCTCAGGCTAAGGTAGGTGATTTGGTCTATCGTAACGACGTGATTTAAACCGGGGTCGATGGCGCGCTTGGAATAGCACTTGTTGATGGAACGTCGGTCAACGTTTCCAGCAACGCCCGAATGGAAGTGAACGAGTTTGTGTACGATCCGAACGGACATTCAAATTCGACCCTGCTTAGTCTGACGAAAGGCACGTTTACCTTCATCGCCGGCAACGTCGCGCACACGGGCGATATGAAAATCGATACGCCCGTAGGAACGCTGGGAATACGAGGAACGGCTCCGCGCGTTGAAATCTTCAATGATGGCTCGGTTAAGTTCTCGACACTTATCGAGGAAAAGTAGAGCCAGACAAAAGAGGCTAACCGGCCTGGCGGTCCCGCTGCCCGCGAAGTTTGAGTTGACTACATGAGATGTGATGCATTCCGAAGCATTGTGCACGGTGTGGCATCGACTCTGATGTTAATGATTCTTGTGACGTGGGCGGCAGCGCAGAGCCCTAAGCTGAGCAACGTCGACTTGTGCAACGGTAAAGACCGCACGTCGTCTCAGCCTCAGATCATTGGCTGCACGGCGCTTATAAAGTCCGACGCGGATAACCCAAAAGTACTCGCGATCGCTTATAACAACCGGGGAAACGCCTATACGGGCCAAGGGCAATACGACCTGGCCATCGCGGACTTTGACGAATTGATCAAACTCAATCCGAAATACGCCAAACCGTTCAATAATCGAGGTGTGGCTTACCAGAAAAAGGGCGACTTTGACCGAGCGATAGAGGATTTCGATGCTGCGATCAGCCTCGATGCCGATTACGCTATGGCTTTTGCCAACCGTGCTGAGGTTTACCAGAAAAAGAGTGACTATTCCCACGCCCTGACGGATTTCGACGAGGCAATCCGGCTTCAACCCACGTCAAGTGTCATGCTGAACGAGCGATGCTGGACGCGCGCCATAGTTGGCGAGTTGCAGGGAGCATTGGCCGACTGCAACGAGGCGCTCCGGTTGGAACCGAAACTCGCCGCAGCGTTCGATTCTGCGCGGGCTGACGTACCTTAAGTTGGGCCGGTGGGAATCGGCGATTTCTGATTTTAGTTCGGCACTGCGCCTAGATCGAAATTTGCCAAGTGCCCTGTATGGCCGCGGCTTTGCCAAGCTAAAGACCGGCGATGAAACCGGCGGCAAGACCGATATTGAGGGGGCAAAGACTGCTGATGGAAACGTCGCGAAGGAATTCGCTCGTTGGGGCTTGCACTAGACGCTCGTGCCTGATTTCTCAGTGCCTGGCAATTTCGATCTTTTTTGATCGACGCGGATGCCAGCGGACGGGTAGCGGCCGAATGGCCGCGGCTAGCGGTACCAGAGCCACAATTTGATGTCGAAGTCGGTGTCGGCAAAGCGGATCGCATCGCGAGAAAAGGTTATGATTGTATATAGGTCGAAGTCGCTTATCGACGCGTGCCGGCAATCACCGAGCAACTGCTCATGAAACTGGGCCACGTCTTGGAAAGTCACGACGCAGCGTTGTCGTTCCGTCGCCATAACGGTCACCGAGCACGCACACGATCAGTGGCTGACGATTTAATTGCATGAATATTCAAGCCAAGTCGGAAAAACAATCCGGAGGTCGCAGTTTGTGGACTATTTGCGGGGCGCTCGCGATACCACGGCAGTCAAACTCGGGAGCGGCGGTCGTCCGATAAAAGTTTGATGCAACACGATTATTATTCTGCGCTCGCCGGCATCGTTATGGCGTCGGCGCGAAATAATGCGCAGTTGCGTCGAACGATCTACGAGCTGGCGCGAAGCAAATTGCGGCAGCAACTGCAACGAGATGCCAAGGAGCTAGCTCATTCAGAAAAGGCGCAGGAACTGCTGGCGCTTGAGACTGCCATCGAGCGGATCGAGGCCGATCTGGCGGAAGGCGATCGCGGCAAAACGTACTCTGAAGCGAAAGTGCTCACTACTAATACCCAACCGTTGATGGAAATCATACCGCCGGGGCGGGGGCTGCCCCCATTGTCTGACGCTCGGCACGAATTCGTGGTGCTGCAAACGTCACGACCAAAGCCTTCGACGGCTCGGTCGGCGCTGATGCTGGTCGCAGCGGTGATACTGGGTGGCTTGGCATATGTCGCGATCCAGCGGGGGCTTCCTGAGGCGCCTCAATCGAAACTGGCATTTGATGGCAATATCTCTGGTGACCGCAACCACTCCCCGAGTTCTTCTCCGGTCCAAAACATACCGCAGCCCAGCGCCTACGGTGTTTATGCCCTAACCAACGGAAAGCTGAGCGAGCTTCAGCCGTTGCCGATCAGAGTTCCAGATCAGCGAATTGCGATCTCCGCCCTCGTTTCGTCTCCAAGCTCAACCGAGCTGCCCGGCGGACGGGCCCAATTTGTGGTTTTCCGGCGAGACCTGGTCAACAATGTTCCCGAGAACGTCACGGTACGGGTCGTCGCCAAGGTTACGGCCGCCTCGACTTTTGGCAAAAAGGGAGCGTCGACCGCAGGCAACCCGCCCAGTTCTTGGGCAGTTCGTGGTATTTCCTACGAAATGAAAGTTGCTCCGATAGAGGGCCACGCCGCGATGATCCTCATTCGCCCTACTGACGCTGGCTTTTCGTTTTCACCGGGCCGTTATGCCCTGGTACTCAAGAACGTCGCTTACGACTTCAGTGTCGCAGGATCGATTTCAGATCCTAGCCAATGCGTACTGCGGTCCGATGATTTAGATGCACCCGTCTTTACTGAATGCCCCAAGCCGTAGTGTCGCATTTGGGCAGCGCGGACCGCGGCCGTAACGTTAATCCCCAAGCGCGCGGGAAGCGGGCGATCATTTGTGCTTTTTTAGGTCTAAGGCAGCGCGACCTCGGTGGCTCCTATACGATCGCTGTCTTTGAACCCTAGGCGCGCAGCCCCTAACGCCCCTGCCGCCTAGGGTTCTGTTATTCCCGCCCGACCACGTGAAGAACATCGACGGCCGGGGTCGGTTTTAGGTCCGCACCCGGTTCTGGTCACTCGAGCGATTTGCTTTCATACTGACAGAACGCCTAGACGCTCTCCCCGAAACTTCAGGCGTCCCAAGTGTGGGGCCGAATATGTCGCCGCTCTCCGATACCATCCGCCTCGTGAGACGGCCAAGTGTAACAAGTGTCAGAGGCCATTCCTGGCGATAGAGAATGGGCGGTACTTTCATTATTGCGTGGCACAGCTCTCGGAAGAACGAGATTCTGACGCTCGTTCGCCATCAATGACCGCGTTTTTACGGAATTGATGCATTGCATCACGATCGCCGGAAAATGAACTGCAGGTTCGCTGCCGCAAACACAACGGACGAAGCAGTTCAGCGCAACGCAAAATCGTCAGATAAGCTCGGATTCCGCGTGAGACCTTGCGCCCTCAAACTCCGGGCGCTCTGTTTCCGCCGCAGGCGAGATGATGTGTCTGAGCGATGCGTTCTCGCCGAAAGCCAAGGCCGTTGCCGGCCTTCCCACGCAAATGTAAGCGAAGCCCCGCCGGTGCATGTCGTCGGGATGATAGATGTTGCGCAAGTCGACAACGACCGGACAGGCCATCAGGTTGCGTAGACGATCCAAATCGAGTGCACGAAACTGCTCCCACTCGGTGGCAATAACCAGCGCATCGGCCGCTTCGGCACAGTCATAGGCGTTTGCGCAATAGGTCACATTTTGCAGCTGAGCTGGAGCCTGGCCCATTCCCGCCGGATCGAAGGCGCGCACGTCGGCACCCATGTCCTGCAGGGCGGTGATCAACGCTATCGAAGGAGCTTCACGCATGTCGTCCGTGTTTGGCTTAAACGTCAGCCCGAGAACAGCGACAGTCTTGCCGCGGAGCGTTCCGCAGAATATTGCGGACACCTTGCGGGCCATAGCGCGCTTCCTGGTATCGTTCGCGGCCGACACGGCCTCGATGACCCGCAACGACACATCGTGGTCTTGAGCGGTCTTGATTAGGGCGCGCACGTCCTTGGGAAAACAGGAGCCGCCGAAGCCGGGACCTGCATGCAGAAACTTCGCGCCGATGCGGTTATCCAGACCAATGCCACGCGCAACCTCCTGCACGTCGGCGCCAACTTTCTCGCAAAGATCGGCCATTTCGTTAATGAAAGTGATTTTTGTCGCTAGAAATGCATTGGCAGCATATTTTATCAATTCAGCGGTGCGCCGAGTGGTGTAGAGGATAGGCAACTGGCTAAGGCTCAAAGGCCGATAGACTTCGGCAATGACGTCCTTCGCGCGGTCCTCACGAGTTCCTACTACAATGCGGTCGGGGTGCTTGAAGTCATGGATGGCTGCACCCTCACGTAAAAATTCCGGATTGGAGACTACGGCAACATCCGCGTCAGGCCGCACTTCACGGATGATGCGCTCTACCTCATCGCCGGTGCCAACTGGCACAGTCGACTTGGTAACGACTACCGTGAATCCGTCAAGAGATGCCGCGATCTCGCGGGCGGCTGCATAGACATGGGAAAGGTCAGCATGCCCATCACCGCGGCGCGACGGCGTGCCAACTGCTATGAATACGGCATCGGCACCACGGACCGGCGCGTCTAACGCAGTTGAAAATGACAGTCGTCCTTCACTGACGTTCGAGCGCACCAGATCCTGGAGACCCGGCTCAAAAATTGGAATCTCGCCACGCTCGAGCGCAGCGACCTTCGTGGAGTCTTTGTCAACACAGGTAACGTGATGGCCGAAATCGGCAATGCACGCGCTGGAAACGAGGCCGACATAGCCGGCACCTACCATGACAACACGCATTCGAATATCTAACCGCTCGTCGAAAACACGCGTTAACCGGTGAATGTTGAACTGTGTAAAAACTATTTCGCATAAGAACGGGATCGGCGCAAACGGTTGTATGTTTGGTCTTTGGCTAATTAGCCATATGGTCAACGCGATGCCGGCGGCTGGTCTGGAACAACAGCCGAGGCGCTCGATCAATACGATTGCATGGATGTTCGAGCCGGAACCGACATTGGGCGAAGTACTTCAGAGTTTTCTTTGGTTTGTGTAGCAGGCTCAAAAGTCTGGCCAACCCGTCCGCAAGGACTAATGGAGCAGCTCAAAGTCGACGCCGGACCACGCGCGTATCGGTCACCGAGCTTCTGAATGCTCAACTACGAATTACTTCCGAAGGCCTCGCGCATCACCCACGTTCGTCAAATGGTAATCACCACGAACGCGCAAGCGCAAAAACGCGACGACAAATTGGCGTTAGCGTCCGAGCACACGCCAGGACACTGGAAAGTCGCGAGCTAGACCATTGAGGTTGGCCCTTTGGCGGAGTGGAGACGCGGGGACCGTGCAAGGTTCCTTAAGCTTGGTTCAAATCCAAGTCCGGCCTCCAAAATCGTATGGCGTTTGTGCTATCAATACCAGTGAAGCGTGTTTATCGAGTGATCGATGGACAAAGCCGCAGCCGTTTTTTGCTACGATTGCTGGGGCCGGCCAGCTTACGATTTTAGCGCCGGTATTTGGTAGGTGCGACTTTATCGCCGTGGCTCGGCAGCTGTTCGCCAAAGCCGCGCTAATGGCTGCCGCCGACTACAATACCGGGTGAAGCATATGCGCAAGCTGAACACGATTTTTTCAGCGATTGTGTTGCCGGAAATGGCCGAGTCCGCGACGCGCCGCTCCGCCACAAGCTCCCGCTAAGAAACCGAATGAGACCAGAGCCAAGCCTTGCGATTTGGACAGCGCCAAGCCCCGCTCTAGCCGAAGCAGCGCAACCCAACACCGCTCCGAATTTCGTATTGCGACGATTGTTGAGTACCCGCCGCGGTTTCGGCCGCTTCATGCGGCAGCAAGGCACCCCGTTTGTATCGGGACCGAGAAAAGCTTTCGTCCTTCGGCGGTGCTGACATTAATCGAGCAGGCATCTCGTTCGTCGTCGGTATCGATCGCGAGATCGAGCGCCATAAGTTCTGCCAATTCATAGGCACTCTCTGGCGTCGGGAATTCGCGACCTCGGTAGTCGTAGCTTGAGCACTGCCCGCTGACGACATCGAAGAAATATCGTCGCATTGTTGATGCCTCCTCAGCAAGGCTCAACATTGCACAGTATTTTTGACAGTCGGCTTAAAGCAATCCCTAAAAATTGCGATACTGCGCGGACACCTGCGTGATCCAAACGATCGCCGTCTTAATCTGCCCTCTGCCGAAGCAAGGGGTCGGGATCCACTCCAGAAATCCAACACGGACCGGGAGGCCGGCCGAGCCGACGTAAGTCGCCCCAGGGTCGGTTTGCTCACGCCATATGCAATACTCGCAACACCAGCCAGACTAGCAGCGCGGCCCATACCAGACACGGCATGACGCCTAATAACCCGCAGCTTTCAGAATTAGGTGCAAAAGTCGATATCGGGCCAACGCAAGTGACTGTCAAACAGACACTGGATAAATTAAAATTATAGGAAATACCAGAACTCGGAGCTGGTGCTTAATAAACGCACCTTCCACTGGAAAAATCGTTTTACCAGCGAAAGGAACCACCAAGTCATCCGATGCGGAACGAACAGTCGGCTGCCGCTAAATCGTGCCAACATATTTCCACATCCCGCTCGGTGGGCGATGAGAAACTGCTTCCGGTCGTAGCCCGCCGCCAGCAAAAAGCGCCCCGCGCAGATGACGACTGGGCCATGATATCCGTGGTTGGTTTTTGCCTGTTCCAAAACGTTTAAAGGCGAGCTTAAGGTTACGACGCGTGCGACCGTCGAAAACTGGAACTATTCGTTTGCAGGCATCGGGCACCACGGTGTCGCCGTTACCCGGAACGTAGATCAAGAGCGCTGTCATCGGATCGACGACGCCAATGCGACTTGCATCCGTGAGCGGGACAACATTTGGATTTAGTTTTTTGCCGGCGGAGCCGTGGTGTATTTCTTCGCTTTGTTGTCACAAAGCCGAATGCGGATATCGTCGGACCATTTTCCGGCATCGATTTTGAGCGAAAAATTAGCCGCCACCGGTTTCCCGCCGGGCAGTGCGCCACCCGCTGCCGCATGCGCGGCGTTACGCTCGACTTCTCCAGATCAGGCAAGCCTACCGACAATGCGTTCATCGAGGCGCTCAATAGAGGCTTCCGAGCCGAATGCCTGAAAACTCACTGGTTCCTGAGCCTTGCAGATGCCCGGCAACAGATGGAGGATTGACGCAAGTACTACAACGAAGAACGACCACACGGAGCGATCGGACAAAGACCGCCGATAACGCTGCTCAATCACCAGGGCGCAGCCAGCCCGCCATTGTGAGGAAGACGGAAAAATCTAAGCGCCGGCTGTCCAGAGTTTGGTCTCACTGCAAATGAAGCTAGGACACTGTTCATCGCTGGATGAAAGTCGGGACTCAGCTCAATGAATACTGTTTTTGGCTTGCAGGCGTTCTTCATCATTTATTTTAACCATCAATTTACGGATTAATTGCGTCGTGAGAAAATAAGATGCCTCTAAAAAGTCAATGAGCGAGCCGCAGTGCCGATGTCGTCAGGGTGGTGGAAAGAGTCGGTGGTTTGCCGGCAAGATTCGCGTCGACCAGAGTACTGAGTTTGTGTCATGCGCACCTACCAGCGCGGCTCACATTGAGGCGTCGTGGTGCAGTACACTCGCTTCTGAGCCGACGCCCGAAAAAGATGGAGGACTACCGCGGCGCTGCAGGGAAGAAGGGCCGCATGGACGATCGATCAAAGGCGATAATCACAATGGCGCAGCCCGTCCACCATCGTGAGCAGGCCCGAAAAGTCTAATCTCCGACGATCCAAAGATCGGTACTGTAAGCATGCATAGTCGTAGTTGACTTTTGGAGGGCATAAATGAGATTAAGCCCCAAGTAACTTCGTTCGCCAAACAGCTATTTTGGCACCGCGTCTAACTATTTTGGCCATGCGTCTAAAATGACGGTCCGACAGGATGCTACAACCCAACAGAACGGCACCTTCGGATCGCACGATCCTATACCCTCCGGAATTCTCGTCGCCGGGGGAGCTTCTGGATTCGTTCGTTCACTTTTTGCGTCAGCAATACCTCCCTATTTTTGCGGCAGCTCTCCTGTCGATTTCCCTAGGCGGCATTTACCTTATCCTCGCCCGTCCGAATTATACTGCGACGGCATCAATGCTGATCGATACGCGCAAGACGCAATTCTTATCTCAAGAAACGTCGAGCCGCGACCCACCGATCAACTCTCCAGCCATAGAAAGCCAAATGCGGGTTTTGCGGTCCGAGAATGTCGCTCTTTCCGTTATCAAAACTCTTCATTTAACCGAAGACCCCGAGTTCATCGGATCGGATTTAAAAGTTCAACCCTTTTCCAAGCTCGATAATTTAAGGCGCGCCGTAGCTAATTTCATCACGGGACCAAATTCAAAAGGTCGCGCCCCATCCGCATTCGATATCACACGCCGAACATTGGGTAACTTAATCGGCGGATCAAACTCAACAGATAGCGGCGGCGTTTCAAAAGCCGACGCCCTCGAGTACGGTGCTCTGCGCCGCGCGCTGGACGCATTCCAATCCCGCCTAAGCGTCGCCCGCGACGGTCTCTCATATGTGATCGAAATAAGCTTTCGCTCTTATAATGCTGAAAAGGCTGCCAACATCGCAAACGCAGTCGTCAATGCGTATATGGTCGACCAACTGGACGCCAAATATCAATCCACCCTTCGCGCTAGTAACTGGCTGCAAGACCGAATTAGAGAACTGCGCGAGCAAGCTTCGGCTGGAGAACAGGCCGTAGTCGATTATCAACGTGACCATAATATCCTTGATGCTGCCGGCAAATCGACGAGCGAGCAGCGGGTGGCCGAGCTGAATAGCAAAATGATCATTGTTCGTGCTCAGGCCGAGGAAGCGCGCGCAAGATTGGATCGGATCCAAACAGTACTAAATTCCGACCCGGCGGGAGCGTTCGATGCCACCGTCGCGGATACGCTAAAGAGTGAGGTGGTGACCCGGCTGCGCAATCAATATCTTGACCTAACAAGAAAGGAGGCTGATTGGGCAGCACGTTACGGCAATGATCACTTAGCGGTGGTAAATCTGCGAAATCAAAAGGCTGAAATCCGCTCCGCTATTGTCGACGAGCTTAGAAGACTGTCGGAAACCTACAAGAGTGATCTTGAGATCGATACGCAACGCGCTAACGACGTCCAGAAAGACTACGACCAAGCGGTCGCGCAAGCGATGCAAAACAATCAGGCTCGGGTAGTCTTGAGCGATCTTGTGAGCAAATCAAAAACTTATCGAGCGCTCTATGAAAATTTTTTGCAGCGCTACATGGAATCAGTCCAACAGCAATCTTTCCAGATAACTGAGGCTCACTTGATTTCCCCGGCCTTGCGGCCATTACGAAAAAGTAGCCCAAAGACCGTTCTCACTTTGGCGATTTCGGCATGCGCGGGACTCATTGTTGGCTTGCTCATTGGAGTGATGAGAGATTTGTGGGATCGCGTCTTTCGCACAACCGAGCAAGCCGAGAAAATCCTACACGTCCCTTGCATTACCTTGGTTCCTCTTTTGAAAGTAACCACAACGGAGCCCTCGTTAGTTAAGACGCGGGCTCAAGAAGTCTCAAACACATCGGCTAATAAATGGGAACCTCGACGAGGTGCCGACGAGACAACGACCTACCCCGCCGCGCCTTCGTCTTCTAATGAAAAGCCCTCCGGTCCGAGAATGCTTGCGCGTAGCAATAATGCGCTTTGGACGATCACGGCTTCTCCATTTTCACGTTATGCGGAATCGATTCGTGTTGTTAAAGTGGCTGTCGATTTGAACGAAATCACCCGATCAAACAAGATTATAGGGTTTACATCGTCGTTACCGAACGAGGGAAAATCGACTTTGGCCGGCAGTCTAGCCTTGCTAACTGCGCAAGCTGGCAGATCCGTCATTTTAGTGGACTGTGATCTGAGGAACCCATCGCTTACCCGAACCCTTGCGCCCTCGGCGCAAAGAGGATTTTTTGAAGTAATTTCAGGGAATGCCGCGATAGAGGACGTGATCTGGTCAGATCCAAAAGACAATTTGTCTTTTCTTCCTACGGTTCTGAAAACGCGTGTGGCTCACACCAACGAAATACTCGCGTCGGCCGCCACCAAGCGGTTTTTTGACGGTTTGCGCGACCGCTACGAATATATAATTGTGGATTTGTCGCCACTCTCCCCGGTTGTTGATGTCCGCACTACAGCGCACTTCGTCAATTCATATATCTGTGTAATTGAATGGGGTCACACTAGGATCGACGTCGTTAAGCGCGCCTTAGCTGATGTACCTGGCGTTTATGAGAATCTGTTGGGCACGGTACTGAACAAAGCTGATATTAGTAAGCTAAGTCGTTACGACGCTCACCGAGGCCAGTATTATTCTAATAAGCATTATGCACAATATGGTGGCGTCGATTGAGACGTCGCCGCGTGCTTAACTTTAGAAGCTCGCATAATTGTGCGTTTTGGCAACGTGATGCTGAATTCAGCTATTAGTCCAAACAGGAGCAATTTCGATACGGGGCCTAACGCAACTGGACGTTAACGTGCTTGATATTGGAAAGAGATGAGATTCATTCTATAAACCGAGGTCTTAAAGTTAGAGACAATATCGGCATTTCGCTCCTCACGCCTTCAAGAAGGTCCGGCGGTGACGGTGCGCAAAGTTCCGTCACGGTAATGCGGAAGCCGGTGAGAAGCAAAATTCACCTGTTCGCCTACAACCCAAGCCGGACGAGGGGCGTCTTATTCTTCCACGCCTCTATATGTATTTCGGGATCACTGGCTGGCGGCCCGTCAAGCAATGGTTGTTCAATTTTCTTCAAGTATTTGTCGAAAAAAGCGACGGTGTATCGGCGAATGATTTCTACCACGCGCTCAGGATCTACGCGATGGTTTCGCACCGGGGAAAAAAAAGGAGCGTCGAAAAAATTTATATGCCTTAATCCGTGAATTATTATCATGTAGCCGCCGAACTCCGACAGGGATCGCTTTATTTGTGCGAATTGCTGCCACGCAAATTCAATTTCGCGCCGCTTCCTAGGATCAGAAGCTGAAAGTTCGGCCGCAGGGACGGAGGGGGGTTCATCCTCGAAGAAATACAAGAAGGGCGCGATTGTTCCCTCCTTCGCGGATCTGCCGGCGATCATTCCTCCCATATCAACACCAGCCTTAACTCTTCGATCAAGCCAGCAAGCTTCGGCGGCGGTTGTTCCGCCGAACGAGGCGCCGAAAATGCCAATGCGGCTGAGGTCGAGATGCCCTGTAAACATACCGTCGGGGTCGCTCACAGCCAGAGTTTCAAGGGTATCTAGCACAAACTTCACATCGCGGACCCGTATCTCCACCTGTTGATTGGCTGTCCCGACAAAAGCCTGAAAGCGTGCGGGTGACGAATAATCTTCTTCACCTAGAAACTTTCGGTGAGCAACTCGCCCGTCCGGGAAAGCTGTTATTCTTGAGCTATAGGGGTGATCGATTCCAAAAACGATGTAGCCGTGGCTCGCCAGCTCCTCGACAAGGAAGCTGCTTTCGGTGCGTATCCCGTCCCAGGAAGGTGAATAAAGTAGCACTGGAAATGAACTCTGCGATCGCAGAAGCTTGGCACCAATCATGGAATGCGATTTGACCAGTGCAAAACGAGCATCCCACTGCGTCGTAATTCTTCTGTCACGGTATGACGAAATTGGTCCTTGTGCTGACGGCTCTGCAGGATACCAAATTTAAATCATCAGTTCCCGCGGGCCATCGCGGAGATCAGAGTAAGGATCACGTCGACTATTATCAACCAAGTACCGGGTCACTGTTCCAATTTTGTAGGGGCCTGTCGGGGCCGGCAGCATGAAGATTGGCAAGGCAGTACTGAAAACGATAGCGGAAAATAGTAGAACAAGTGCGATCGCCCCACTATTATAGGATAAATGAAAGTCCGAGAACAATCGTGCGGATTCATACGCGATAAAAATAATCGCTAGAAGATAGGCTGGGATCATCTGCCAGCGATAACCCTCCACAACAACTTGGCAGAGCATCAACGATACCGCAACTAGTGGAATTAAGCTGAATAACAAATTGTCGCCCCGAGAGGGCGATAGCACGTGCAGCACGTATGGCAAAAGAACAACTACTACCGCAATCTCTAGCGGCCTCATAGACTAGTCTCCCAACTCGCAAAACGATTTGCTTTAGATAAATGATCAACCCACCTAATGCGCCCCCGACCGTCAATATTGACCACCAATTGGATTGGTAAGGGCCGAAAAGTTGTTCCGTACGGCATTCAATGTATCAAAATCGCACCCAGGTCGGAAGCTTGATCCTGAACCGGTTTAACGAAACTCCTCAGTGTGACACACCTTAAATTCAAAACTTAGCCTAATCAATCGAGAGGACCACGAGCGTGCAGCTCGACGGCTGTTACGCCGGACCGCCAAGCCGTTTATTGGAGTCTAAATCGAGGGATCGTGGCCACTAACAACTTCCGGCGTTACATGCAAATATTGATTTTAGGCGGACCGTTGTGCAAACCTATGCAAACGCTTTTGTATGCTGTCAACAAAACGCGGAATTTGGATTATGTAATGCAGGATAGCTTCTATGGTCTTAAAGATTTTACCGGCTCCATACTTTTCACTAACGGTTCGCAATACATGAAACGGCGATCTTGGGGACTAACACTTGCACAACATCTCAGCGTTCCGTAGCGACAATGGTTAAAATCACAACCGATTGAAGTGGTGCCGAGGATGTTTAGGTGTGACGCGTGAATTTTTTGAGTGACAACACCGCACCGGCAGCGTCCCACGTCCTAGATGCCATCGTGCGGGCGAACGAGGGTTTTGTCTCCAGCTACGGCGATGACGATTGGACCCGATCTATTGAGCAACGCTTCTCCGAGGTATTTGAGCGCGACGTGGCAGTATTTCTGGTTTCGACCGGAACAGCGGCAAATGCGCTCGCGCTCGCGCACCTTTCGCCTCCTTGGAGCTTTGTCCTCTGTCACGTTAAGTCCCACATCGCCAACGACGAATGCGGTGCGCCTGAATTCTTTGGCGGCGGTCTAAAGCTGGTTGGCCTTCCCGGCGACGCCGGGAAAATCGCGTTTAAGACGTTGAAAGCGGCGCTAGCTGGCTACGGCAATCATGGACCGCATCAGATGATTGCATCGGCGCTTTCCATTACGCAAGCAAGCGAGGCGGGCACGGTCTACCGAACGAAAGAGATCGCCGCGCTTTGTGAGATCGCGCACGGCCGCTCGCTTGCCGTACACATGGACGGCGCGCGCTTCGCAAACGCTTTGGCACGGCTCAATGTCACGCCCGCTCAAATGACGTGGCGGTCTGGCATCGATGTTTTGTCGTTCGGTATGACCAAGGTCGGTGCGCTCGCCGCAGAGGCGATCGTATTTTTCGATCCGGCCCGCGCCGCGTTTATGGCAGAACGGCGGAAGCGTGCGGGTCATCTCCTATCAAAGCATCGTTTTTTTGCGGCGCAATTTGACGCCATCTTTGCCGAGAATCACTGGCTCGACCTTGCGCGCCATGCCAATGCTATGGCCGATCTGCTGGCCGGCAGACTTGCTGCGATTGGGCTTGCGCCGATATGGCCGGTGGAGGCGAATCTGGTCTTTGTCGCGTTACCCTGTTCACTCGATGCACAGCTCAAGACCGCCGGCGCGCGATACTACGTGCGCAGGAGCGAAAGCGTGGATCTCGGCGTCGACCGGGTGATGGCGCGGCTCGTCACCTCGTTTGCAACGAGGGAATCCGATATCGATCGTTTCATAGAGCTGTGCAGAAAATCCACGGCTGCATATTGACGAGGTCCCCGTCATTTGGGCGGATGATGATCGGCAAATGCATATCACCGCTGATATTTAATCGGCTGCGCCAAAACGCAGAAAGGTGTGAAAACGATGGCAATCGTCGAGGACCATGAATTGCCTGGCCCATAAGTGATGACGAACGCATTCCTTGACCGCAAGGCCAAATATGTTCCTTACGGCAATTTCAAATGACGAGTATCCGCCGAAAGCTCTTTTCGTGCCGCTCATTGTGCACTCATAAGTGAGTCGGCGCGGCAGTTGTCTACGTTAGCGGCCGTTTCCCGGGAGCCTTCAGCGCGATTCGCGCCGGTCTCAGGTTGCAAAGACGTCAAATCCGAAGATGTCTTTTTTGTAGCATCACTTCGGTTCAATAAAGCGTTTAAGCGGTTCACAAGGGAAACAACGTTGGGCTTCTCCATAATTGTAATATGGTCACCTCTAACCACCAAGACATCAACGCCTCCCTGAACCACAGCGTCCCATCCGAGCGTCGGTTCATGCCGGTATTCCGCCGTCCGATCCTCCGCGCGGAAAAGTGTTAGCCTGCCTGAGAAAAGCTTGGGCGCATATGCATTCCCAATGGCGTCAGATGCACGCACATTATCACGTACCGCCTTCGGCATCGGGCGACCCATTGCACGTGATATCCGACCGACCGCATGCCAGCGGAATGAAGCCACTTTTCTTGCAAAAAACTCTCGAACATAGTTCCCAATCGCGGCAATATCGCCCCGGCGAACGCTGCGAACATATTTCTGCAATCGAACAGCAATGCTATCGATCGCGAACCTGATCGATCTCGCCAACGGGAGATTCTGATAATAAGCGGGATTGATTGTATCGAAGATTGCAAGCAGCCCAACTTCACCGCCTTCCTGCGCAAGCTTCGTCGCCACTTCATAGGCTAGCAATCCACCAAAAGACATTCCACAAAGATGGTAAGGCCCAACTTTTTGAATCTTGCGAAATCTCAGTTAAATACGTTTCTGCTAGCTTCTCGACATTCAAAAACTGCTGAACACCATCTAGATCTGGCGCGCGTAGGCCATAAACCGGCTGATCGGCGGGCATAAGTTCCGCCATCTCGCGATAGGCTAGAACGTGACCGCCACCGCCATGGAAGCAAAATAGCGGCGGCTTGTCGCCAGATGCCCGCAGCGGAACAATCCTTCGATCGTCGGCCGGGGTCTTCCCGAGCTGCAGCGCGAACTTTTCAATCGTCGGCGCAACAAGCAGGGTCGAGAGGTCAATGGTGACGCCAAATCGCTTCTCGACCTCGGAGACGAGCTGAGCGGCAAGTAACGATTGGCCCCCCAGTAGAAAGAAATCGTCCTTCACGCCAATGCGCGGCAGGTCAAAAAGCATTTGCCAGATCTGGACCAGTGTCGCTTCGTCTTGGTTGCGTGGGGCAACGTAGTCGTTGGCGGTGAGCCGGGGCGTCGACTGTATTTTCGCAAATGTCGGTCCCTTTAACTCGGATATTGCAACGTCTGGATTTGAAATGACGTCGCGCAGCAGCTGTTCAAAATTCTTCAGAATATCGGCGATCGTCGCCGCATCGAACAAAGCCGGATTGTACTCCAATTGGGCAAAGACACCGTCCTGGCGCTCTATAATCGCAAGTTGTATTTCGAACGGAGTGCCGACGCTAAAGGTCGGGATCGGTATAATCTTGAGGTTAGGCAATTGGCGCGGCTGGAGGAATGCCGTTTGGTAGAGAAAATAAAACTGAAATAGCGGATTACGACCGTTTACCGAACGCAATTTCAATTGTTCCAGCAACACTTCAAATGGAAGATCCGTATGTGCCAGCGCGTCCATTGTTGCATTTGACGTCCTCTTAAGCACCTCACGAAAAGTCGGATTGCCGCCCAAGTTCAGGCGGAGCGCGAACGGCCCGGAAAATGGACCAATTATGGATTCGGTTTCGCGTCTACGATTGGCAACTGGCGACCCGATCACCATGTCGGTCTGCGACGTATAGCGATAGAGCATGACCGAGAAGCATGCGGCCATGAGCATGAAACTCGTTACATTTTCGGAACGCCCAAACGACTTTACCGCGCCGGTAACATCGTTGGGAAATGCGATTTTCGCGATCGCGCCATGCGAAGCCGGTCGATTGGTCACCGGTCGATCCGTCGGAAAATCCAAGACCGGAAGAGGCGCAGCGAGTTGCTTAGTCCAAAACTCTAAGTGTTCCCGGGCCTCGGCGCTGTCCAGCCATTCGCGCTGCCAGATGGCGACATCACCATATTGAATCGCGAGCGACGACAGCGCTTCCTCGCGATTATCCGAGAGTATTTCGTAAAACGACCAGAGCTCGCGCTGGACAATGTTCTGCGACCAGCCATCGGCAATGATGTGGTGTAGTGTGACAATCAAAATGTGCTCATTTGCTCCGATGTGAAAAAGCTTGACACGGAACAACGGTCCACGGCTGAGATCGAAAGGAAGCTGTGCCTCGCCGCGTAGCAGCTCTGTGATTTGCGAGTCTCTTGCCACACCCGCTTCCGGCTTCACATCAGAAACTTCCAGTTTGAACGTCTTCGACGCGGCGACGATTTGCGATAATTCCCCATCAACTTCCTCGAATGTCGTCCGCAGTATTTCATGCCGATCGAGCAAATTTTGAATGCTGGCTTCAAGAACCGCATAGGAAAGCGGGCCCGATATTTCGACGCAGGCGGGCATGTGGTATGCGCTGCTGTCCATCGCCACTTTCGCCAACAGCCAAAATCGCTTTTGCGCAAGACTTGCTGGAAGAACGTAGGTTTCCTCTACGGCCGACTGCAAATCTGTGTTGCTTGCGATTGCGGTCGTGGTCGCAGGGCTCCGCTGCGTCGCAGCCGGCGCACCATCGGGCATCAGCCGACGGCTAATCACCCCGGCAACTTTAAACTTTGAAAGCGGACACTCCGGGTTATTAACGATTTCCTCCAGCAACGCTCGAAAATTAGCGAGCATGCTCTGAGCAGTCGGCTCGCTATAACGATCAGTATTATATTCCAGCGAAAGTCTCCAACCATCCTCGCGCTGTACGACAAATAAATTCAGGTCATACAGCGCGCCTTGGGACTTTGATGGCATAGTCGAAAGGCGAATCCCGCAAAACTCATGCACTAGGGTCGAAGCACGCGCATACTGCGTCTGACAAATGAAGTTTATTGTGTAGAATGGATCTGCATTGTGCTCTCCGCGCCGCCGACGTTCCTCAAGCACACGTTCGAACGGAACATCTTGGTTGGCCAAAGCCTCCCAGACGGCGTCGCGTACGACGGCCATAAATTCTGTGAAACGTAAATCGACATTCGCCTGCACGCGAAAGACGACAGGATTCACAAACAATCCTATCAAACCCTCGATGTCGCCGCGATTGCGGCCAGCGAGCGGGGAGCCAACGGCTATATCTGACCTACCGGTATAGAGGCGAAGCAGCACCATACACGCAGCAAGCGTGGTACTGAACAGCGTACCACCCTGTGCAACGCTGAGCGCCTTCAAGGCGTCCGTCAGCTGTAGCGGCAGCATTGTGGATAGGATAGCGCTGCTGGTGGTTCGCTCGCTGGTCTGTGCAAAATCTCCGGCAACATCGAGACGCTGATAATTGGCAAGCTTAGCTTTCCAATACGACAGCTGCTGTGCGATTTCCTCTGACTCCAGGTTCTCCCTTTGCCAGATGACGTAGTCGGCATATTGAATGTCGAGATCGGGCAGACTGGGTTCCCGGTGTTCGACAAAGGCCCTGTAGATCTCCTGCAATTCATCCATGATGATTGAGATAGACCAACCGTCGCAGATGATGTGATGCAATGTAAGCATGAGAATGTATTGCTGATCTGCCATTCTCAGCAGATTAACCCGCACAAGTGGCCCCTTCGTTAGGTCGAAGGGGCGTCTTGCTTCATCCTCGCAAAGCCGATTCATCTCGCCCGCTCTGGAGGACTCGGCCAGCATCCGCAGATCGACCTCAGTCAACGGCAACGTCAAGGACGACGAAACCATCTGCAGAGGACCGTCATTTGACTGAGTAAAAGTTGTTCGCAGTGTATCGTGACGCCGCACGATTTCGTTGAAGGTCCGCTTCAAAAGGTGAGCGTCTAATGGACCGTCAAACCGCCATCGGAAAGAGGCGTTATAGGCGGCGTTGCCCGGTTTTTCCCGGTACGACCGCCACATTTGCTCCTGCGCTGGCGACAAGGGGAAGGCATAGGTATCGACTGGGTTCGACGCCTCCACTATCTCCGCATTGCCGAGTATCTGTCTTGATCCCTTCATCGGCAAAACAACTCACCGTAGAACATCTGCAAAGCTAGCGAGTGACGCGATACTTCTGTCGATCGACACGCGTTATGCTCGACGGCTTGGCCGCGGTCGAGCTTACCGAACCTGCCGCAGCAACAGTAGACATGCCGGAAAGAATTCTCACGATTGTTCGTTGCTGCAGGACCATTTTTGGCGTGACGGATAGTCCAGCCTGGCCGGCGCGCGACGTTATCTGGAAGACGTGCAAAGAATCCGCGCCAAGCTCGAACAGATTATCTGTCACGCCAACCTGCTCAATTCCCAGCACCTCTGCAAATATGTTGGCCATGATTTTTTCTTGTGACGTGCGCGGCGCAACATAAACGCGTGTTGGCGACCCCGCGCCGACTTCTGGCGCCGGTAACCGCGCTTTATCCACCTTGCCATTGACGGTCAGCGGTATCGCCTCCATGGTCACATAGGCGAACGGGATCATGTGCGCCGGAAGTTTCTTTTCCAGGTACTCGCGCAGCTCGGTCGGTGTGAGATTGGTACCGCTTTTGCCGACGATATAGGCGACGAGTTTTGCTGCTCCTGGTCCATCTTTGCGCGCCACAACGACGGTTTGCTGAACGCCGTGATGTTGTGCCAGCGCGGCTTCTATTTCTCCCAACTCAATACGATAGCCGTGCACTTTGACCTGACTATCCGAACGTCCCAGATATTCGATATCGCCGTTATTGAGAAGTCTTCCGAGGTCGCCTGATTTGTACATCCGGCTACCCGCTTCGGCGGTAAACGGATCAGGCAGAAAACGTTCCCCGGTAAGATCGGGCCGATTCAAGTAGCCGCGCGCGACCCCCGCTCCGCCGATATACAATTCGCCGACAACGCCCGGAGGCACCGGCCGCCGTTTTGAATCGAGAAGATAGATGCGAAGATCCGGAATAGGCGTACCGATCAAGCTGCGTTGCTCGGTTGCATCGGCAGCGACCAACGGCCGGTAGGTAACATGCACGGTTGTTTCAGTAATGCCATACATATTAATCAACTGCGGTGTCAGATTGCCGTGCCGAGCAAACCAGGGACCCAAATTTGCGAAATTCAGCGCCTCTCCGCCGAAGATTACACGGCGCAAAGATAATGACTTCGCCACCCCGGACTCTTCAACTTGAACGAGCTGATAGAATGCCGCCGGCGTCTGGTTTAACACCGTGACCTTCTCTTGGACCAAAAGGTTGTAGAAGTCTTGCGGCGAACGCGTCACCCAATAAGGAACGACGACCAGTTTACCGCCTGTCAGCAGACAGCCCCACGTCTCCCATACAGAAAAGTCAAAGGCGTAGGAGTGGAACAGCGTCCACACGTCATTGTGGTCAAAATGAAACCAGTCTTCCGTGGCCTTGAGCAACCGCACCACATTCTGGTGCGTTACCACCACGCCCTTTGGTCTGCCCGTCGAACCCGATGTATATATGATGTAAGCGGCGTCAGTTGGATCAACTGTGCCATCGAGATCTTGTTGGCTTTCGGCATCCATCGCCGACTTGCCCGTCTCGATACATATGATGGGGACGTCGACCTTTGGAAGGTTTCCCAAAAGGGCCTTTTGCGTCACAAGCGCAGACGGCCGCGCGTCCTCGAAAATCATCGCCAAGTGTTCCGCCGGATAGGACGAATCAAGTGGCAAATAAACGCCGCCCGATTTGAGAATGCCAAGGAATGCAACTATCATCTCGAGTGAGCGCTCAGTGCACAAAGCAACGATGGAACCGCGCTTCACGCCACTCTTCTGGAGCGCACGCGCAAGTCTGTTCGCGCGCTCATTAAGTTCGCGGTATGAGATTTGATCGGTCCCAATCACGGCGGCGACCGCATCTGGGGTTTGCGATGCCTGTGTTTCGAAGATGCGATGAATGGATCCGGTACCGAACGACCCTACATGCTTCGGGTTCGATTTCGCGATCAACGCCGTGACTTCAGCGGGCATCATTAGCGCTAGATCTTCCACGGATTTGTCTGCGTCAGCTGCCGCATCCAGAAGCAGAGTTTCGTAGTGCTTGCACCAGCGCGAAATGGTCTCGCCGTCAAACAGGTCGGTATTGTAATCGCAATCGATCGTTAGACCTTGATCCGATTCGACTATGTTGAAGAACATATCGAAATTAACCGCCGCCTTTGGGTTCGGATCAACCCGAGTTTGCAGATCGCGAAAGACCGTGCCAGCGCCAATACGCTCCAGGTTGAATTGCACCTCCATGAGTGGCAGCCGCGCCGGATCACGCGGTATATTTAATTTACGCACGAGCGTGCCGTAGGTGTAGGATTGGTGATCATATGCATCGAGGAGCGTTTGCTTTACCCCATTCAACAGCTCCGCGAATGGCATGCCGTCATGAAACTGAGAGCGTAGCGGCAGGAAATTAACGCAATGTCCGACCAAGTTTCCGTCATCAAGCAATGACTGCCCCGCGGTTGGAATCCCAACCACGATATCATTTTGATTCGACAATCGATGCAGCAGCGCCTGGTAACCTGCCAGCAAGGTCGCAAACAACGTACATCCCTTCTTGGCACCCAGTTGCTTGATCTTGCGATAAGCTTCGGCCGCAATTTGAGTTCGGTACGTGGCGCCAGCGTAGCTCCTCACCTGTGACCGCGGTCGATCCAACGGCAGGTCGAGAGGTGCAGGCATATCTTTAAATTTTGCCAGCCAATAGGCTTCGATTTTTTGGCGCGCTTCGGATCCACGCTCGGCCTGTTCCGTTCTCGCGTACTGGCTGAAACTCACCGGCAGTTTGAGCTCCGGATGGCGGCCCTGCACCTTTGCGGAATAGAGCTCGGCTAGATCGCTCAACAGCACATTCGTCGACCAACCGTCACAGACGATATGATGCGATGTGAATATCAAGACGTGATTGTCGGCTCCGAGCCTGACGAGCTGGGTGCGAACCAACGGGCCCCTAGTCAGATCGAAGGCCTTTTTAGCGTCGTCGGCCAGAATTCGCTGCAGTTCGCCCTCACGTGCCGCATCGTCGAGCTCCGCAAGATCGTGTACTGGCAATTGCAATTCCAGTTGAGGAGCAAAATTCAGGCTCGAGCCGTCGGCGGCGACGGTTGCACGCAACGCTTCATGTCGCGAAACGACGGCGTTTAATGCCTCGCTCAAAGCTGGAATCTGCAATGCTCCGCGCATAGAAAGGCTGAACAACTCATTGAAGGAGCACGAGACATCGTCATCGAGCTTCGCCGCAAGAAAAATCTCCCGCTGTGGCTCGGTCAGCGCAACTTCCGTGACGCTCTCTGATAAATCGGCGACAATCGACGGGGTGTCGGCGACCGAGGCTTGGCTGTCGCTCGGCGATGTCGAGAAGAAGCCGGCCGCCATCATCTCCAGCGCGCTTTGCTTGAATGCGGCAATAATTTTTTCGATGTCCTCATCGCTATGTGCGGTGGTTAGGAAACAAGGAAACCCTTCGCGCACATGAATCCCCTTGTCGCGCATAAAGTAGTAGAAGAGACTGCCAAAGCGTTCTTCGATCGGGAAGCCAAAATAGAAGATGCTGCCAAATGTCTCGATTCGCAGCGGGACGTTGGCCTGTTCAAGAAATTCGTTCAAAGTTCGCACTAACTGGGCGGTACGCTTTGTAAGCCGCGCCTGCAACTCTGGACCCTGCTCTTTGAAGTGTTGCAATACGGCTTTAACGGCCGCAACCGTCAGCGGGTGACGAACGAATGTGCCGGCGAAGAACGTTACTCCGACTTCCGGATAAGAATCGTCGCCGTACTGCCACATGCCACCGTCGAGCGCGTCCATGAACCGGCTGGTGCCGGCGACAATGCCGATTGGCATACCGCCGCCGAGCACCTTTCCGTAGGTTGCCAGGTCGGCGCGGATGCCAAACAACGCTTGGCAGCCGCCAGGATGGACGCGGAACCCGGTAACGACTTCATCGAAAATAAGCGCGGTTTCCGATGCGGCGGTGATCTCGCGCAATTCCTTGAGGAATGCGATGGGCTGAAGATTTGGATGTCGGCTCTGCACCGGTTCGACCAGAACTGCCGCCAGATCCTTGGCGTTCTGACGTATCCACGCGAGCGAATCCGGCGACCCATATTCCAACACGATCATATTCGACACATTGTCGCGCGGGATACCCGGGGCGACGGGAACCGCCTGGACGGCGCCGGACTTATTGGTGACGCCCTTGACCAGAACTTCGTCGAACATGCCGTGATAGTCGCCAGCGAAGAATACCACCTTGCTGCGACCGGTCACAGTGCGGGCAACACGGATTGCGGCCATAACGGCCTCTGATCCAGTGTTACAAAAACTCATACGTTCATTGCCGGTCATTTCGCAAAACATTTTTGCGACTTCGCCGGCTAGCGGTGTTGATGGACCGGTTTCAATACCCTCGTGCAATTGTTTCTCAATGGCACTTTCGAGAAAGTCGGGACGATGGCCGAGCATGATCGGACCGAAGCCATTGACGATGTCGATATATTCGTTGCCGTCGAGATCCCAAAACCGCGAACCCTTCGATCGATCGACGACGAGCGGATAAACTAACTCCTTCCACTGCGGACGGAATCCTGACACGACACGAGGATCCGCGAGATATTTGCGATCATTCTGAAGTCGCGGTCTTTGACTTCAACGTCCGCTTGGTGTGTCGATCGATGAAAATTTGGAGAGCTGCCCGCTGTCGCGCATTCAGGTCGCCAGACATGCTCTTCTGCGGCGGCTTATAAGGTCCGAATGACTTGAACTCCTCTTTGCCCGATCGCGCCGCCTCAACGGACGGAGCGGTTGGCTTGGCAACCGCGACCGTCGCCGAACTGTGGCCGCTCAACAGTGACGGTCCCGCTACCGGTCCCGGTCCCGCTCCCACTTCCGCTGCCGCCGATGACGGCGCTGCCCTCATCACCTCGAGTTGCTTGGCAAATATCAGATTCATCGTCTGCAATTGCTCGCGCATGACGCGCTCGGCGGCAGATGCAAAATTTGCCATTTCGCCAATGCCACCAACCGGCGCCGCTACCGGCGGAACGGAAGCCGAGGGCGCCGAACTTGTTACAGCGGCTTGAGAAGCCTCCGGCACGACAGTCTGAATCGGTGCAGGAGCAGCAAAGCTTTCCGCCGGCATTTTTCCGTCAACAAATTGCACCAAGGCGTTGAGCGTCGATTCATTGCCGAGCAGTTGCCTGAAGGTGATCTTTACGTCCAACTTTTCCTTCAAAGCTTGGGTTACCTGGGTCAGAAATAACGAGTTCAAATCCCATCTCAAGAAATGATGCCGACCCATCGGCCTTGGAAAGATCCAACCCGGACAACTCTTCGAAAATTTCGACAAGCGCCGCACGAATCCGAGCTGATCGCGCTCCGGCGTCCGGCGCGGCTTCGGCAACTGCAGCATCTTTCACATTGACGGACACAGCGTCCTCCTTGCTAGAAGCGTTGATAGCGGTGACTGGCTCATCAAACTCTTTGGTAATTTCCGGCGGTGTGGCGGCAATGACCGCAGTCGCGCTCGTATCCTTCAGCCAGTAACGTTTTCGTTCGAATGGGTAAGTAGGCAGTGAGATACGCTGTAGGCGTTCTCCGCGATGAACCGCCGCCCAGTTCGGCTCGACACCGGTCCGCCACATTGATCCCAGTGCAGCCAGCAAACTGGCGAAGTCACCCTTGCCCGCGGACTGATCGGCAAGCGTCGAGCTGACGATCTGATCGTCCGAAGCCGCTACATGCTGTCGCGCCAAGGTGCCGAGTACGTTGCCCGGCCCTACTTCGAGCAACACCGCGGTCGGCGCGCTGCGCAAAAGCGAAATGGCTGGCGAAAATTGTACCGCTTGGCGCAAATGTCGCCCCCAGTAGGTCGGATCGACCGCTTGTTCGGCGGTGATCCAGGTTCCGGTGACGCCAGACAGATATGGAATTTTTGGCGCGCTTCGCTGCAGCTTTGCTACTGCGGCAGTAAATGGCTCAATGACCGGATCCATCATCGCTGAATGAAAGGCGTGCGAAGTGACCAGAGCGCGACAAATAATACCTTCGCCTTCCAGCTCATTTTGCAGGTTTTTCAGCGCGTTAAAATCGCCAGCGACAACGCAAAGCGACGGTGAGTTAATCGCAGCAATATCCAGTTGGTCGTCGAGCCGTCCACGAAGGTCGGGTTCCGGTAACCGTACCGACAGCATGCCGCCGTTGGGAATCTCGTGCATGAGCTTGCCGCGCGTTGCCACCAACGCCAACGCATCTTCAAGCGAAAAAACGCCAGCCAAACACGCGGCGACAAATTCTCCGACGCTGTGACCGAGCATAGCTCGAGGTTTGATACCCCAGCTTAGCAATAGCCGGGCCAACGCCAACTCAATAACGAAAATGGCTGGTTGGGCGATTGCCGTGTCGGTCAGCTGTTCGGTCGCTTTCGCTAGATCGCCTTTATTTGGATAAATGAATTTCCGGAGGTCCGCGCCAAGATGAGGATGTAAAATTTCAGCACACCGGTCGACATCCTCGCGAAAAGCGGGTTCTGCATCGTAGATTTCGCGGGCCATGTTGACGCGTTGCGCGCCTTGTCCCGGAAACAGAAAATCTACCGCAGCATTTTCCTGTCGGCGCGATCGAGGCCGGCGTGCGGAAGCTTTTTCTCGCAACGCTGAAACTGCTTCGTTCACATCACTCGCAACGATAGTAGTCCTGCAATCAAAAGCCTTGCGTCCGATCTGTAAAGTCCAAGCGGCGTTCGCCAGATCAATGGTCGATCGATCCGATAGAAATGTCGCGAGATTGTCGCAGGCACGGTCGAGCGCAGCATCCGAGCGAGCCGAAAGAGTAAGCAGGTGGGCCGGCTTTAGCGCGTGGACATGGGCCCGATTTGGTGCCTGCTCGATGATGACATGCGCATTTGTTCCGCCGACGCCGAAAGCGCTGACTCCAGCTCGACGCGGCATTCCGATCGCGCTCCAACTGGAGCGCTCGGTATTGACACGAAACGGACTATTCGCGAAATCGAAATTTGGATTTGGCTTGTGATAGTGCAAGGTTGGTGGAAAAATGCCGTCACGCACCACGTGCGTAGCGTGAATGAGTCCGGTCACGCCAGCGGCGATATCGAGGTGCCCAACATTGGTCTTTGCTGTACCGATCGTACAGAAGTTCATTTTTGTTGTGTGCGCACGAAATGCCTGGGTAAGCGCGGCGAGTTCGATCGGATCGCCAAGCGGCGTCGCCGTGCCATGTGCTTCAACATAGCCGATCGATTCCGGATTGACGTCTGCGGCTGCGTGCGCCAGCGCGATGACTCGCGATTGACCCTCTACGCTCGGTGCCGTGTAGCCAACTCTAGCCGAGCCATCGTTATTGACGGCAAAGCCACGAATAACGGCGTAAATTTGATCACCATCCTGCCGGGCATCTTCGAGCCGCTTAAGCAAGACTGTGGCAACCGCTCCGCCAAACACGGTACCTTGGGCGGCAGCATCGAAGGTCCGGCAATGGCCATCCGGCGAGACCATACCGCCTTCTTGGTAAGGTGAAGATCGCTTCTGCGGAAAGGTGATCGAGGACCCACCGGCAAGCGCCATATCGCATTGATAGGTCAGCAGCGATTGGCAAGCTTGGGTAACAGCCAGTAGCGAAGTCGAGCAGCCAGCCTGCATAGTAAAGCTCGGCCCGCGCAGATTAAGCTTGTAGGACACTTTGGTCGCCAAGAAGTCTCGGCTGTTTCCTACCAATTCCGCATAATTCGCTACCTGATAACCGGCGAGGAATTTTCTGATGAAACTAGGATCGCTACACAGCCGGGAGAGAAAATAGGTCTCCATGCTACATCCGGCATAGACGCCAATGGCACCTTTGTAGGAAAATGGATCATAACCGGCATCCTCAAGCGCTTCCCAGCACACTTCAAGAAAAAGTCGGTGCTGTGGATCCATCAGCTCCGCTTCGCGGGGATAAAAGCCAAAAAACTCAGCATCGAACAAGTCTGTATCTTCGAGAACCGAGCGCGCCAAAACATAACTATCTGTGGTTGCCCGTTGCGATGGATCTCCAAGTTCGAGTTCCTCTGACCGGAATTGCGTGATCGCCTCAACTCCTTCGAGCTGATTTTTCCAAAACGTGGCGACATCGGGTGCCTTCGGAAAGCGCCCGGCCATTCCGATGATTGCTACGCCATCGAGTACTTGGTCTTGATTTTCGGATCCCGCCACGACAAATCGCCTATCTTGCAACCTTCATTCAGCGTTAGCATTTGGCTGCGTCTGTTCGATCGCTAAGTGTCCTCAGGGTTAATCGTAGAGACTTGCCGAACTCGCTGCGGCTCACGCGACAAACACCTAAGCTCAGCGAGCTTAAACGTTGTGCCCCTCAGTTACGCTTTTGCGCCTACGGCCAAATGCCAAGCGTTGCTTTTGGCCTTGTTCTTGCAACTCGGAAAAGCCCGGCTCCAAGTCCTTATCGCCTCGCAGACGACGCGCAAGCGCACGCACCGTCGTAAACTCGAACAAGTCCATCACCGGGATTTCGACCTGCAGGGCCTTTTGCAGCTGCGCATGGATCGAAACGAGCGCGAGTGACTCGCCGCCGAGATCGAAGAAGTTATCATCGAGACCGACGCGATCGCGGCCGAGGGCTTGTCGCCAGAGACCCGAGATGCTTTGTTCAATTTCCATCGTTTGCACTTCGGTCGGCGCATCCTCTCCGGCTTCGTTCTCGACGTCGCGGGCGGTCGGCGCATCGTCTCCGACTTCGTTCTCGACGTCGCGGGCGCTCAACGCAGTACGATCCACCTTACCGTTGGGCGATAATGGAAATGCCGCGAGCGGGACGAATAGTGATGGGATCATATAATTGGGAAGCTTCTTAGCGAGAAACTCCCGCAGCAAGCCCACTGGCAGCGGTGCTGACTGGTTTGGGATGTAATAGGCAACGAGGCGTTTGCTGCCGTTCGCGCTGGTGTGTGCGACGACGCAAACTTGTTTTAGCGCCACATGGGTCGCCAAAACCGCCTCGATTTCGCCGGGCTCGATTCGATGACCCAAAATCTTGACCTGAGTATCAATCCGGCCGAGGAACTCGACAACCCCATCTTGACGCCATCGCGCCAAATCTCCCGTTCTATACATCCGCGCCCCGGATTCGGCGACGAACGGATTGGGCACGAACTTCTCGGCCGTTGCTTCGGCGCTATTCAAATAACCTCGGGCAAGTCCGTCGCCGCCAGCGTATAGCTCGCCGACCTCGCCAATCTCAACCGGCCGTAACCCCGCATCGAGGATGTACGCGTTGGTATTCGAAATCGGTCGACCGATTGGAACCGCGTCGGGCACATGATCACCATGCCGCATCGGGAAACAGCATGTGAAAGTGGTATTTTCGGTTGGACCATAACCGTTGATGAGGCAGCAGTCAGGAATTTCGCTTAGTACCCGGCGCACATGCGGTGCGGAAATGACATCACCACCGGCAAGCAGTTGGCGGACCTTCCGCAAATCCTCGAGCCGCTCGTCGACCATGAGGCTGAACAGCCCTGCAGTGAGCCACAATGTCGTGACACCCTGCTCGCGAACAACACGGCCGAGATCTGCAAGTGAGAAAGTCTGCGGCGGCATGATGACCAAGCGGCCGCCATTAAGCAGAGGTCCCCAGATCTCAAGGGTCGAGGCGTCAAAAGAGATCGGCGCACTTTGCAGGAAGACCTGATCAGCGCCGAACTGGCAAAAATTTGTGTTTCGTACAAGCCGAATGATCGCGCGATTTTCGATCATTACGCCCTTCGGTCGTCCAGTCGAGCCGGAAGTATACATTACGTAAGCTAGACTGGTCGGCTCCGCGACCGGCGCCAGGTCAAAATCATCTGCCAACGACGACACAGACTTCAGTTCGTCAACCAAAAGCCGCGGGACGCGGCATTCCGCCAGAACTTCCGTAGCGAGCGAGGAATGCGTCAGTATCATGGTTGGCTTGCTATCCTCGAGCAAGAAATCGAGCCTCTCTCGTGGATAGCCTGGATCCAGTGGAACATAGGCGCCGCCCGCCTTAAGTACCGCCAACAGCGACACGATCAGCTCAATTGAACGATTGAAGCAGCAACCGACCATCGTTTCAGGACCGGCGCCATTGCTCCGCAACCGGCGCGCCAATCGGTTCGCCCATTTGTTGAGTTCGGAATAGGATAAGTGTTGGTCCCCGAACACCAATGCGGTGGCATGCGGATTTAGCGAACTCACTTCTTCAAACAACTGCGCGACTGTTTTATCCCGCGGAAATTCGGTCGCAGTCTTGTTCCAAGAGGCGACGAGATCGGGCAGCACTGCCAATGGCCTGTTCGACATTTTTGTTATTTTTTCTACCATGGGTTTTTGTTGTTTTATGGCCTTAGGGCAGAAGAATTTCCTTCTCCCCGAACAGACGTTCAGCGGCAACGCCGCTCGCGCGACATTTTTCGATCAATTGATTTGATTGAATGATCGGATTTGACTTCTCAGTATATTTTATTCCCATCACATGATTGAGCCACGGCTCTTGTCCCATGGCGTATACGTAGGCTTCTTTGCAATGAAATTGCTCGACCATCGACTGCGCCCGTACGAAGTTGGAACCCGCCAAGCGTCGCGACTGATCCTTCGCACGCTCGAGCCGCTGGGTGTGCAACGGACCATAAAGCCAAGACACCGGGGCGCCATCGCACTCCATACCAACAAACAACACATCGACATCGCCGAGTTGATGTTGGACATGCTTATAGAGTTGTGGCGCAATGTTGCAAGAATCCGCCGCAAACATCAGCCGATGTCCATTGGCGCGGACGACATAGGCGGATTTCGTGAGGACATTTAGATCGCCGTGTTCGCCAAAGAATGGAACAGCCGTAATCGAGCCGCCTTCGAATGGCAGCTCGTCCATTTCCGATACTTCGATGACATTTCGAAATCCACACTGTTGCAACAGCAATTTGAGCGACGGATCCTGGAGTGCACCGCCACCGTTGCGTGGCACCACAATATTTCTGATCCTATGGCGCAGCTGCAACAACGTCTCGAACAAAATGTGATCTTGATGATTATGCGTAATCAGAACGAAGTCGATCTTTTCCGGAAGGTCCTCGTAGGTGTAGCGAGAGATGTCAGCCTCATAAGTGTAACTGAGTACTGGATCGAGCAAGACGTTTAGGCCGGGCGTTTCGACGAGGATACAGGCGTGGCCGAAATAGCGCCAACGGGCCCCGCCACCTTGATATGGCGCATAGGGTCGCGGCTTCTGGGTTGTGAAAAAAGAACGAAACCGATCTACCTCGTCACGGGGTATTTCAAGGCTCTCACAGACCTCGCCGAATGATCCCGGCTCGGTCTTCATGCGAAACAGGTGATCATATCGCTGACTTGCAAACGGAAATTGCAAATTAATGGAATTGCCGATGTCAAGACGCGGCGTGCTCAGAACAAACGGTCGGTCATCAGCCGCAATTTCTGACAATACGACGCTTTGCATTGTTTCGTCGTAGAATCGACTTTTATATAACAGCGGTTCAATCAGCCGAAACGATGCCTGACAGTTCAAGTCGTAAACGAGTTCAACATAACCCTGAAGACAGACAGGCACCTCCGCGTACAGGGACTCAAGACTATATCCGCTGGCCTTTTGACGGATTAATTCGTCAAGCACGCTCACAGCTTGTGACAACTCGATTAAGTCGCGTCGTCGATTCAACGTGCGATCGCGAAGTGCCTTGACGTCCTCTACGCGATTGCGGGCAAAATCCATAAACGGGCCGCCAGCCAAGGCAGCGTTCTTTACTGCCGCCTGATGGGTTTCGGGCGCCGCGATATAGGATTCCATTATCTTCAGGTGGCGCTCGGTCAGATTGCGCGCCGCCGTCACTGGCGGAATTAAGTGCGCCCAGGCGTACCAGCCATCTACTAGTGGCTCCGCCATCACGTTTGATCGTAGGTAAACCAATTCGTCACGCATACCGGCACTACTAGCTAGATTGTTTCCGGACGCCTAGTGTTAGTGCAAGATTAACCTTAAAGCATAAGCACATCAATCGTTTGTGGCCATCGCAAGAAGCTGCTGAGGCGATCGCCTCATTGCGAGGCCCGAAGCTCACTCTCCGGCACACCTGTCGTTGCAACAGAACCGAAGGCTACGACGTCGCGCCTGTGGGCTGCGGCGACTTTTGTTACGAGCCCATGATCCGCGTGCGCCCATTGCGCAGAGCACTAAGCGTCCGCCGAGCGGCCCAGCAATCGCCCTCACGGTGGCGCTCGGAGTTAAAATTCGCCATTTTTTGCAACCCAGGTGTGCTAAGCTGGGTGTAGTGATAGGCGTGGGTGAGGGCATGCGATCAACCGTAGCCCATCGAACGCCCGGGATATTCGGTGTCGCACTTTTAGCCGTTGCCAATTTGCCGGCTTTTTCCACGCGCGCTCCTGCCGCCGAATTGACACCGCCGGCGTCTGTTGTCCGCGTCCTCCATTTTTACGCCGACCCCTTCCTCCCTCCGATCGGATATTCTCGGTTCTGCCTGCGCTATCCTGACGATTGCAAAGTGCACGGCGTCGATTTCCGGCATCGCAACTTTGCGCTGACGCGAGAGCGCCAGATTGAACTCGAAGCCATCAATCGCGAAGTTAATCGGGAAATCGTTCCCCAGCTCAGTGCCGCCAACGAAGCGACCGAGGAATGGCTAATCTCGCCGCCCGTGGGTGATTGCAAAGACTATGCAATCACCAAGCGGCATGAACTCTTGGTGCGCGGTTGGCCATCGCGGGCGCTGTTGTTGTCTGAGGTCGTGACACTATCCGGCGAGCATCACGTCGTTCTGGTCGTGCGTTTAAAGGCTGTCGACCTAGTGCTCGACAATCTAAACACCGAAATCCGGCCGGTGGCGGCGACTTATCGTGAATACTTATGGGTCCGCATTGAGACCGAGCAAGATCCAATGTTTGGGGCACGCGTTCGCCTGCCGAGCGCTATCCAGACGGCGACGGTGTCGGAATGATGGGACGTCGCTATAACGATACCGTGCGACGCCTATCAACCATCACGGTCCTTCCTGCCGGGCTGGCCCCAGCGCTATTGGGCCGCCGGCATCCGCGGAGCCTACTCAAGAGATAGGCAGCTGGCCGTCTCGATAAGCAGGTGGCCGTCGCGTCCTAGAAGTGCGTAGCAAGCCAGCGAATTTTGGATCTCTTGGAACCGCGGGTTGCTCGCATCCGCCCAACAATTCGGCCCTTGTTCTTATTCGCGGTTAGAGCGGTCGCTTGATTGCGCCTTTTTAGCTGGCTCTGTTTTTCAGGAATGATCGGCGGAGAGTCAATTGAACTCATCCCAATGGCGAAAATGTACGGCATTTGCGGGGGGACGATAAAATTGTCGGGAAAATTGCAAGCTGCCTCAAACGGGTTCTTCGCAGGGTAGCCGGACAGCGTGGGAAACCGCTCCAACGCTGCCATGCGTCGAACATCACCAGCGGAGGAGCATGAGCTATGACCACATATTATGTGAGCTCCGAGATCGGCAGCACTAACAACGCTGGCACATCTGAAAGTGCCCCGTTGGCTACTCTGCAAGAAGCTGCCAATCTTGTTAAACCCGGTGACACCGTTGAAGTGATGAACGGTACCTACACGACCGCCGCCGGCGGCAACGTCTTGACTATCACCACCAGTGGCACGGCAAGCGCACCGATCACGTTTGAAGCTGCGCCCGGCCAGACCCCGATCATCAACAGTTCCGGTGGATGGAATGGTATCGACATCGAGGCTTCTTACATTACCATTGACGGCTTCACCGTCGTCGGTGATGCGTCCAATTACACGTTGGCGCAGGCCTTGGCGGGGTACAGCACAGGTAACGCTGCCTTGGATGGCAACGGTATATCCGCCACCGGCAACCACATCATCATTGAAGGCAACACGGTTTACAACGAACCCGGCGGTGGTATCGGAGCGTCCGGCGCGGACTATGTGCAAATCCTCAACAACGTCGTGTACGACAACGCCCATTGGTCGGCCTACGGCAATAGCGGCATTTCCATTTATCAATCGGTGAACTCGGATACCGTTGCTGGCGTCCACGATATCGTCAGCGGCAACACCGTCTATGGTAACGCGCAACTGGTGCCGACCAGTGGCGCTGGCGAAATCACTGATGGTGAAGGCATCATCTTAGACACCAACAGCGGCTTCGTTGGCGAAATTCTGGTTGAAAGCAATACCGTCTACGACAACGGCAGCGCTGGCATCGAGTTGTTCCTGACCAACAACGCGGTGATCACTGGCAATACCGTGTACGGCAATGACACCGGCAATGTGCAGACGGCGGCGAACGCGCAAATCTTTATCAACCAGTCGTCCAACGACACGGTGACCGACAACACCACGACCGCGCCGAGCGGTGGTACGCCACCACCGCCTCCAGCTGCACCGGTTATCAGCACCGGTAGTGAAAATGCTAACGACAGCGTGACGTTGACTGGTTCTGCTCCGGTTGGTTCAACGGTGACGGTATCTGATGGTGGTCCGGCTGCGCTCGGCACGGTCGCCGCAACCAACGGCTCGTGGAGTTTCACGACAGCGGCCCTGTCGGCCGGCTCCTATGCATTCACCGCGACCGAGACGATCTCGGCGGAGACAAGCGCGGCGTCCAGCCCGTTCGATGTGACTGTGACACCAGCGGCTGTCGCTCCGCCCGTGGACGATACCAACCACACGATCGCCAACGATACCACCCTCACTATCACTACTGCGGCGGCTGGAACTGAAACGTTTGCTGGCTACACCGGCACGCTGGTGCTCGACGACGCGCTTGGGTTCGCGGGCACAATTGCCCGGTTCAGGGGTGACGATGCCCTCGTCCTGTCCGATATGGCTTTCGGTCAGAATACGACGCTCGCTTATACGGCGACCGGCAGCACCAGCGGCGTGCTGAGCGTGAGCGACGGGGCCCAGACCGCCACGATTGCGATGCTTGGCAATTACATGGCATCGAGCTTCGTCGCTGCGAGCGACGGATTTGGCGGCACATTGATCACGGAAGCGGCCCAAACCACGTCGTCCGCGCCGTCGACAGGCTCGCATCACTTCCATGACCGCTGACAGAAACCGGCCGACCATCGCCTAAAGTTCCAGCATTTTCATCGGAGCCGTGGTCGCAAGACCGCGACTTCCGATGTTCGAAGGCGATGGCGACGTTTGAGGCTCGCAGCTTCGCCGAGGTGCTACATTTCTCCGCGAAAGCGATTGATTGGGAATTGTGGTTCGGAGCGGTCATGCAAGGGATACGGTGAGTCCAAAAGGTCGAAGCTGACGGCTTGTAATTTGTAGCGTTCGGCGCAGACGCCGTGGTCGACTGCCTGCGCGCATCGTCAGGCACCAGACTCCTGAGCACGGCCTTGTCCCCGCTCTTGCTCATGGGAGCGTTGGAAGGCTCGCGCGGGGATCATCCAAATTCCGTTTTTTAAGTCGATTTAGCGGCATTTTTGTTACGACAAGCCCTGCTGAGCGCTCGCCTTTTTGTTGCGCGCCGACCCATCATACTGAAGAGACGAGAAAAATCGAAAATTACCGCGGAACCTTTTTATGGCCTAAATTTATCGGCAAGACTCGCGGCGGGGGATGCTCATGTCAATCACGCGTATTGCGGCGCTCGCGGCCTTCGATCCGGAGCGGCGAGCAAAAATTGCGGATGTAATTCACCTTGAGAATTACTCTGCGAGTTACGGCAATGCTGACTTAATGGAAAGCGAACTTGCGTATGTGCGACTCGATCATTTCGCGACGCGTTCGTTGATTGGAGTCGAATCCGATCGAACCTCGTCGCGGTGACCTTAATGTTGCGGAGAGCCAATGGCTTGATGCAGCCAAAGCCGCAGTGGAGATGTAGCGTCCGGAGACAAGTATTGGCGGAAACCATCAGCAGAGGAGCATGAACTATGACCACATACTATGTGAGCTCTGAGATCGGCAGCAACAAGAACGCAGGCACATCTGAGAGTGCTCCTCTGGCCACCCTGCAAGCAGCCGCGAACCTGGTGCAGCCCGGTGACACTGTCGAGGTCATGAATGGTACTTACACGGCGCCCGCGGGCGGCAATGTGTTGACCATTACCACCAGTGGTACTGCGAGCGCCCCCATCACTTTCGAAGCCGCGCCCGGACAGACGCCTGTCATCAACAGCTCGGGTGCCTGGAACGGCATCAACATCCAGGCCTCCCACATTGTCATTGACGGCTTCACGGTCGTGGGTGATGCGGCCAATTACACGTTGGCGCAGGCCTTGGCGGGGTACAGTACTGGAAACGCCAACCTCGATGGAAACGGCATAACCGTCAGTTCACCCGGCAATGGCGTAGTTCCCAACCACATCACCATCCAGAACAACACGGTCTACAACGAACCCGGCGGGGGCATCGGAACGCAGGGCGCTGACTACGTGCAGATCCTGAACAACGTTGTGTACAACAACGGGCACTGGTCGGCCTATGGCAATAGCGGCATTTCCATTTACATGTCGGCGAACTCGGATACGAATTCTGGTGTTCATGACATCGTAAGCGGCAACACCGTCTACGGTAACGCCCAGCTGGTTCCGACGAGCGGCGACGGCAAGATCACCGATGGCGAAGGGATCATTTTGGACACCAATACCGGCTACGTGGGCGAAATTCTTGTTGAAAACAACACGGTCCACGGCAACGGCAGCGCCGGCATCGAGTCCTTTCTGACAAACAACGCAGTCATCACCGGCAATACTGTGTATGGGAACAACACCGGAAACGTTCAGCCGACGAGTGACGCCGAAATTTTCATAAACCAGTCCAGCAAAGATACCGTAACGAACAACATCACGACCGCCCCAACTACATCCCCAACCACGACGACCTCAACCACGACGACCTCAACCACGACAACCTCAACCACGGGATCCTCAACGACGACTTCCCCAACCACGACAACCTCGACCACGGGATCCTCAACTCCGACGAGCCCGGAACCCTCCCACGATGCTTCTCATGGTAGCTACCACGACTGGTACAGCCAGATCATGGCAAGTCATGCACATGTCTGGGGTTGAGCGGCAGGTGGCAAGAGTGGTCGGGCCGAAATGGGTGCGCCTCGGCTGACAAGCGAGTCACCGACGACCGAGTTTTGTGCTTAGTCATCTGACGAGAGAGCACCCGATCGACAGGATACCCGCATCCGAGCGGACGGAGCGGCTGTGGGCGGAATACTGCCAGCCGCGATCTGTCCGCGTTGGTGTTTGTCTATCTGTTCGTCGCCGGCATTGCCGAAGCCGTCCCAATTTCGTCAAATTCCGCGTCGTAACTGCCGGTCGGGGATGCATGCGCTCGGCGTCGCATGCGCATTTGGATCGCGCACTTTCCATCTGGGATGCGTGGTTCGAACGAGGGGGGACCGCCGCTTGCTTAACCACAAAGCGCGACCTGAGCTATTCGGGCTCTTTGGGTCCCCAGCAGATCGAGATGATGCGGCCGATCCGGTCGCTCAGGCATTGCGAGCAAGCGCCAAGCGGTTGAGCGGTGTCGCGATCTTCAGCGGCGTCGTCAATGTACTGATGCTGTCCGGGTCGTTCTACATGTTGCAGGTGTACGATCGGGTTCTACCAAGTCGCAACATTGCAACCCTCGTCGGACTCTCGCTGATCGTGGCTGTTGCCTATCTCCTACAGGGCTATTTTGACGCGTTACGCATGCGCATGCTTTCGCGCATCGGCGCTCTGTTCGACGCGAATTTGCAGGAACCCATTCACATCGCGCTAGCTACGCTCCCGCTACGGGGCGCCCGGCCGATGCTTGCGCAGCAACCGTTGCGGGATCTTGATCAAGTGCGGACCTTTTTGTCGGGTCTTGGCCCGACCGCATTCTTGGATATGCCCTGGATTCCGCTGTTTATCGTTGCTCTGTTTGCGTTTCATGCTCTCATCGGTGTGACTGCGATGGTCGGTGCTGCCGCCATTGTTGCAACAACTTTGCTTGCCGAGCGACACTCGCGCGATGCTGCCAAGATCGCAATGGAATGCAGCGCGCGAAGACAGGTATTGGCAGACGCCACACGGCAAAATGCGGAAGTGATTCGCGCTCTCGGAATAACTCCTCAGCTAACGGCAAGATGGGCACAGGCCAACGACCGTTTTCTTCATGAAAGCGTACGAGTCGCGGACTTATATGCGAGTTTGGGTTCGGGATCGAAGGTCCTACGCTACATGCTTCAATCTGCCTTGTTGGGCATCGGTGCCTATCTTGTGGTGATTGATCAGGCCTCAGGCGGTATCATGATTGCATCATCGATCGTGATGGGCCGTGCTCTCGCGCCGATCGAGATAGCGTTGAGCACGTGGAGGCAACTCGTTGGAGCGCGACAAGGAATAACCAGGCTGAGGGAAGTGCTTAAGGTAACTGCTCGGCCAGTTACCCCGGCGGTGGAATTGCCGCGGCCGACTCACCAACTATCGGTGCGCGACGTTTCCGTCATCGCACCGGGAACAGATCGAATAATTGTTTCAAAAGTTTCGTTTTCTCTACATGCCGGCGCGGGATTGGCAATCCTAGGCGCGAGCGGTTCCGGCAAGTCGACCCTTGCCCGGGCGTTGGTCGGTGTCTGGCCGCCCGCGCGTGGCGTGGTCCAACTCGACGCTTCAGCTATCGACCAGTGGGAGCAGGACGCGCTCGGCCGTTATGTCGGCTACTTGCCGCAGGAGGTTGCGCTGCTTGACGGAAGCGTGGCGCATAACATCGCTCGATTCGACGAGAGCGCGACATCCGATGCCATCCTGAAGGCTGCTCGTATGGCCGGCGCCCACGACATGATTGTCCGCCTTCCGGATGGGTACTCGACACGAACCGGGGAAGGAGGCGCATCACTCTCCGCCGGCCAGCGACAACGCATCGGCCTAGCGCGAGCGCTTTTTGGAAATCCTTTTCTGGTCGTCCTTGATGAACCCAATGCGAACCTCGATGCCGACGGAGAAACCGCTTTGGGAAACGCAATTACGACGCTTCGGGGCGAAGGATGCGTTGTGGTTGTCGTATCGCATCGTCCGGCGGCGCTGGCGGCGCTGGACTTGGCGTTGATGATGCATGAAGGAAAACCGGTCATGTTTGGACCACGCGAAGAGGTGGTTAGCCGGGCGACCCAACCACGCAACCATCAACCGCTTAAATCGATCAAAGCCGACAATCCGTATCGCGCGCCGGTGAGCGCGCTGCAATGAATGTAATTGCGCAGCTAGGTAGCCGTCCCGCTCGTGCGAGGGTCGAGAATTCGATTTCACGGTTACTCGAAACTCGCTCGAAAGGTCCATCGCATACGATCAGACCAAGCGACGTCCGACGCCAAGCGTGTGCGCTCTTCTCCGGACGATGGGTCGCCCAGCTTTAATCACAACCGACAACTGCGTGGTATTAAGCGCGTAGCACGGCATTGGGTGATGTTGGTCTGGAATTTATTGAGCGAGTTGGGGAACCGACGGACAGCAGTAGACCATAGGCGTGCGGACGCGGCTACGCAGTTCACATTCGCACTCGATCGTGAGTACAGGCGAGGCCTGCGAGTCCTTGTCCTTGGCATCGGCGCTCTCGGCTTGTGGGCAAGTCTGGTTCCACTTTCGGCGGCAGTCACAGCGCCCGGCACGCTTGTCGTTCAATCGAGCGTAAAAAAAATCCAACATCCAACCGGCGGCGTGGTTGCCGAGATCGTTGCAACGGATGGCATGCATGTAAAGAAAGGCGATTTGCTCGTGCGTCTCGATGCAACTCAGGTGCGGGCTAACCTTAAAGTCGTTAAACAGCAACTTGACGAGGCCGAGGCGCGCACAATTCGGCTCGTTGCCGAGCGCGATGGAACTGATGACCTAGAATCGGGGCCGGACAACGTCGCTCGTGATCGCACATCGGACTTCGAGCACCTGATCATTTCGGAAAGATCGCTTTTTAAGGCCAGGGCTAGTGCGCGCCAAGGCCAGAAAGAAATGCTGCGCAATCGCATCGATCAATTCAGCGAGGAAATCGCCGGCCTTGAGGCACAAATCAAGTCAAAGAATGAACAGATCGAGTTTGTAAATACCGAACTGCAGGGGGTTGAAACTCTCTACGACAAAAAGCTCGTGCCCCTAGCGCGGCTGACTACTTTGCAACGCGAGGCCGCTCGCCTTCGGGGCGATCGTGCGCAAATGCAATCATCGATTGCGGAAACCAAATCCAAAATAAGTGAGGCGTCACTGCAAGTGATGCAGATCGACCAAGAGTTTCGTACCGAAGTAATGAAAGACCTGCGGCAAACTCAGGATAAAAAAGCTGAGTTGACTCAAAAAATAGTAGCTGCGCAGGATCAGCTGGACCGAATAGACATCCGGGCGCCCACGGATGGCGTTGTTCAACAATTGTCCGTCCACACGATCGCAGGGGTTATTGAGCCCGCCGCGACTATCATGGAGATCGTGCCGGACTTCGATGCTCTCCAGATCGAACTACAGCTTCATCCCAACGATATCGATAGCGTGCAAATTGGCCAGAGAACCAAAATTCGGTTGTCCGCGTTCGATCGGACAACGCCTGAGCTTAATGGCACGGTTTCTTATATTTCCGCGGACCTAAATCACGATAAACAAACAAACGCCGCCTATTACACCGTCAGGGTCGAGCTTCCAGCGCAGGAGGTTGGCCGTCTCGGCAATCTGCAGCTTGTATCTGGGATGCCGGCCGAAGTGTTTCTTCAAACCGGAAGGCGGACAATGCTAAGCTATCTGACAAAACCAATCCGTGATCAGTGGGAACGGGCCTTTACTGAGCGTTGAACGCGTCCTGCGTTATCACCCCTCTTGCCAAAATCCTCTGTTCCTCAAGCTGCTAAATCCGTCTCACAGGTGCTGACGTCGGACAGAGACCTCGACGAGGATGTGCGCAATCACGTCCGTGCCCTCGCCAAGACGGAAGCCTTCGAGCGATCGCGCCGCACCGCAACCGCGCAGAACCTCGGACGCCTCTTTAAGGTCCACTGCCCTGCCCCGCCGCGGCCCGACGTCGCTTATCCAGCCTAGGCGTCAAGCGCGGATAGCATTTACTTGATGTCTTGATCCCGGTTCCCGACATTCAGAAAGTGCTTTATGAGTCAGATCATGATTGTGACACGCCACCACAATACGCAAATTCTGGCGAGGGAAATCCATGTATGGATCGCCCGCACGGATCATCCTGATATGACCGCGGAATATTTTACATATCTGGATGAAGCCGAGCGAGAACGTGCTGCGAGATTGGTGTTTGAACACCACCGTTCCCGCTTTATTCAGTCGCATGGCATCCTGCGATTGATACTTTCCGGCTACTTGGGCATTGAACCGTCCAAGCTGACATTCTCGCACGGGCAGCACGGTAAGCCGACGTTGATCCGATCACCCGATCAACCACCGCTGGAATTTAGCCTCTCGCACAGCGCCGATTATTGCGCGATTGCCGTAGGTCTGGGAATGCCACTGGGAATCGACCTCGAAAAAATTCGCGACGTACCACAGATGGCACATGTCGCTGAGCGACACTTCACGCCTAGCGAATTCCAGCGGTTTGCCTCTCTTACCGGCGTCGCTCGGCAGAACGATTTCTTTGCGCTGTGGACACGAAAGGAAGCGATTGTGAAAGCGCTCGGACACGGTCTTGGCGGCAACCCTGACGAGTTGACATTTGACGTTGAAGGGGCCGCTGCCGCGCGTGATCTGTCGGTTGTCCAGCTGTCATCGTTGCCCGGTTACTTTGCCGCGGTAGCAACACTTCAGCCCGATGCTTTGGTGATGGAATATAGCTGGCAGGATGTCAGGCCTCCGACGGCTACTTTCTTGCCGACGTGACTGGCTATCATGACAAAGTGGCTTTGGCTTCCTCAACCCCGACCTGATGCCCGCTGGCGCTTGTACTGCTTCGCGCACGCCGGCGCTGGCGCCAGCACCTTTTCAAGCTGGGGCCGGGCGGCTCCCCCGGACATCGAAATTGCTGCAATAAGGCTTCCCGGTCGAGAAGCCCGTTTAGATGAGGAGCCACTGACCCGACTACCAGTAATTGCTCAGGCGATATCCGAGGTCATCGCCTCCATCGACCACCGCCCGTTTGCCTTGTTTGGACACAGCGCCGGCGGAAAACTAGCGATTCACGTCGCGGCGCGATTGGAAGCGATCGGTCGTTGCCCGCGCCACGCGTTCATCTCGGGCGCGCCGGCCGCGCTATCGAGCGATCAAATCCATGATCTCGACGATGAGAAATTCCTACAGGCCATTGCGAGAAAATTCGGGTCGTTACCAGCGCAGATAACCGATGATTCCGAAGTCTGGAAAATCTTTGAGCGACCCTTGCGGGCAGATATGGAGGCGCTCGAAATGGATGACCTCTCGCCTATTCCGCTATCCACACCGCTGACGATAATTTGCGGCGCCCGTGACAATGTTGTCGTCGATGGCCATTCAGCGAACTGGAATATGTGGAGCCGCGGAACGGTTCAGTATGAAGCCGTCGATGCCGACCACTTTTCCTACCGAACCACGCCCGACCCGTATCTTAAGGTGATCGCGAAGTACCTTTTTGCACAATAGCTTCGCGGAAGATAAACCGAAGTATTCGAAAGACCGGTTCGGGCCGTTGGCCGGGGAAGGACCGTGAAGCGATCGAAGTTTCCGAGGCACAGATAGCATTCATTCTGCGCCAGACTGGGGAAGACACGGTGGTGGGCGAGATCTGCCGCAAGGCGGGGATCGACGAGGCGACCTAGCCTGTTCGACAATGACAAATGATGGACTATATACCCTCGACCTAGTATTAACGAGCTTTCCGCGCGCTTCGGATCGGGCGGTCGACCTCCACCACCGCTCTCGTCGCGCCGGGAAGCCGAACGGATCAGGGCGATTGCAGCAACCCCCTTCACGTGCTGCTATGCCATAAAGGCTAAGCTGGCTGGAAAAGCCCAACACCGTGGTTCAAGGACTGGGGGCGGTTGGGAAGCCGAAATGGTAACATAATAAGGTGCACCAGCAGGGGCCCATCGCCGCCCCCGCAGCGTCTGACAGGGCTCGGCTGGCCCGGTTATGCGGCACGCCCGCGCGAGAGACGTGGCGCCGGGGCTTCGATAACGTTAATGCCCATAACCGATTTCAGTTTCATTTCAATTGTCTTAATAAAGTCTTCACCGTAAAATTAAAACCAAAGCGCCAGCTGAAAGCGCTTCAACTCACGATGCAAGTAGATCATGTCGACAATCACTGGTTCGCGTCCGCCCAAACACGCCGAGGCGTCTGAGAGCCCCCGACAGATCGTACAGCAACAACCCGACCGCCTTAGCGACGTTCTTCACAGGATCATCGCCTTAGAATTTTTAGCGATTTTCCTCGCCGCCAATTTTGGCATGGCGCTATATTATTTTATCGTACTCAACGGCCAAATTTCGTGGATTTCTTACGTCCAAGGCGCGCCGGTCATCGCCGTTTTAATCGTCATCATTTCGGGTATCTTTCACCACTACTCGAAGATTCAATCTCAGCGAAAGCGCTGGTACGCAATTGCTGGACTGGGCGCGGTCGGTCTTGCCTTCTCACTGTTTTTATCACTGCTGTTTTTGTTGAAAATGGCCGACACCTATTCACGTGGTGCATTTTTATTTCAACTTTTAGCCGTTAGTTTCACCGTCGTAGCGGTGAGAACGATCACGCACAACAGATTGCGCGCTGCAATCGCTACGAACAAAATTGAAGCTCGCCGCGTCATTCTTATTGGCCGCAAGGTTCATTGTGACGGCCTTACAAATAAGCTCATCAAAGCCGGGCTTCGAATTCAAACGGTAATCCCCTTTCCATCTTTTGATGAGAGCAGCGATGACGAGGCCGGACCTAATCACCAAGTCTTTCGCCAAATAGTTCGGCAATGCCGCCCGCTGCGTCCGGATGACATTTTGATATTGGCAACTGAAGAGGATCTTTCCAAGGTGGAGCGGCTTGCCATCGCTCTCTCCGAGCTGCCCGCGTCTTTACACATGATGCCCGTCGGATTGGAAACGATACTGGCAACGGCAAGTTTCGGTGAGCTCGGACTTGTTCCGACAATTCAAATATTACAGCAGCCATTATCGGCGCCCGACAGATTTTTGAAGCGCGCATTTGATTTGATTGTGGCAGCAATAGGCTTGGTGCTGTTTTGTCCACTTTTCTTTCTAGTTGCGGCGATGATCAAATTGGAAACTCCGGGACCGGCAGTTTTTCGGCAACCGCGTCACGGGTTCAACAATGAGATCATCGGCGTCTTCAAATTCCGCACGATGCGCGTAGTTGAGGATGGCGATAACTTTACCCAAGCGGTAAAGAACGATCCTCGCGTGACGAGATTGGGTAGCATTCTGCGTAGGACCAATATTGATGAGCTACCGCAACTCGTTAATGTCTTGGTTGGCGAAATGTCGCTCGTCGGCCCACGGCCTCATCCGATAGCGCTTAATCTCAGGTTTGAGGAAAAGTTGTCGCCTTTATTTCGTCGACATAACGTCAAGCCGGGGATCACCGGGTGGGCGCAGGTTAACGGCTGTCGCGGCGAGACCGATACACTCGATAAGATGCAGAAGAGATTGAAGTATGACTTATACTATATCGATCATTGGTCTTTCTTATTGGATATGCAGATCATAATGATGACCCTGTTTTCCAAAAAAGCTTACATCAATGCCTATTGAGAGAATCACACCATGCATCGTTAGCAGAGGTCAGTGCCTTAAACCGCGCTTGCCCATCTAACTGGACGGATGTGCATGATTTCGGTGATTGTTCCCACCGTTCATCGACCGCAGCTCTTATCGCGTGCCATTAACAGCATTTTGGCGCAGTCGATTTCGGATCTGGAGGTGGTGGTTGTCATCGACGGGCCGGATCCGGAGACGGTGCGGTTGCTCAACGACATCGCCGATCGCCGACTGCGTTTCATTCAGAACGCGCAGTCGCTCGGAAGCGCGGAAGCACGCAACGTTGGAATAAGCGCGGCGCGGGGCGAATGGATTGCATTTCTAGACGATGACGACGAGTGGCTTAAGGATAAGCTTGAGTTGCAACTGGCAGCCGCTAAATCGGTCAATCATTTGGTTGTCGTTTCATGTCTGAGCCACGTCGTCACTCCCCTACAACGCCGCGTCTGGCCCCGTCGCATCTACGATAACACCTCCCGGTTGGACGAGTATTTGTTCGATCGCCGCTCTTGGTTTCGCGGCGATGTTATGCTGCAATGCTCCTCGCTCCTGATGTCGCGGCAACTGTGCCGCGAGTTAATGTTCGGGCCGGAGCATGATGATTGGGATATGCTCTTACGTGCGGTAAGCACCAAGGGCGCCAAAATTGTCACCGTAAACAAGCCACTTGTCATTCACCACACCGAAGACGGCCGCGATTCGCTCGGCGCTAATTTCAATTGGAGGAAATCGCTTCTGTGGGCCGATAACAATCGGTCTCTCATCAGCCGTCGCGCCTACGCCGGCTTTTGCCTGACCATCATTTCACCGCAGGCGGCAAAAGCCGGTGATTACACGGCTTTCTTCGTGCTTCTGTACCGTGCGTTCCGCTACGGTTATCCGCGGGCGATTCAATTAGCCCTCTATCTCTCGATTTGGCTGATCCCAATGCGTCGACGTCAAAAACTGCGAAGCTTGTGGCACCATTTTTCGGGTTTCTGCGATGTATCCCCACATCAGAGCGGCCAACTTCCGCCTAGCGCCGAGGGTAGCCTTTAAGAATGAGCGCAATGCAAATCCAGCATAGGAAGTTACAAGTGTCTGACAACATCGCCCCTTGTGCATTTGCTTGATAGAGCAGTGTGAAGTATCGGCCAGATATCGATGGGTTACGGGCATTGGCGGTTATAGCCATTGTCGCATTTCATCTAGACATATCGCAGATAAGTGGCGGCTTTGTTGGCGTCGACGTCTTTTATGTGATTTCCGGCTTCCTGATCGGTGGCATCGTCACACGAGAACTGCAGGAAGGCAGTTTTTCAATCAGACGCTTCTATCAACACCGACTGAGACGAATTCTCCCTGCGCTAGTAGGGATGCTGATCGTCACAACTGTTGTTGCTCTTTTTGTTCTGTTGCCAACTGAACTATTTCACTATGCCCAGAGCATGATCGCGACGACGCTTTGGCTGTCAAATATTTATTTCTGGCAAACGGCTAACTATTTCGATCCAACCGGCGAACGGCAGTTGCTGCTGCATACTTGGTCGTTAGGGGTCGAAGAGCAATATTACCTCTTCTTCCCTTTGCTTACGCTGTTAGTTTTTCGTTGGCGCCCGGCTCTCGTGCCGACGGTTATCGGCATTGTCGCCGCTGCATCCTTTGCGTTGAGCATCGCGCTTACCAAATCGGCACCGACGGCGAATTTTTATCTGCTGCCGACCCGGGCGTGGGAGTTGCTGCTCGGTGTTCTGGCGGCGACGACTCCCGTGTACATCTTGGATCGGCGCCCACTACGCGAGGCCGCTAGCCTCGCCGGCCTAGGCCTTATCCTATGGTCGACGGTTCACTACAATCGTTATGTAACGTTCCCTGGCCTGCATGCTGTGCCGCCCTGCCTCGGAACAGCAGCGGTCATCGTCGCCGGCTCTCGTGGGCGCAATCTAGCGGGCACGCTATTATCTAGCCGTCCGTTGGTGTTCGTTGGGCTGATTTCCTATTCACTCTATCTATGGCATTGGCCGATTATCGTTGCCATCCTGCAGGGTCTGCCGGCTGGGCATTTGGATGCCGGCACCAAGACTATCGCTGCGGCGTTATCGATGATGTTTGCGGTGTTATCCTGGCGCTTCGTCGAAAAGCCATTTCGGAGCTCGAAAGCGTCTCTTAACACGATCTTGTTGTACAGTTCCGGCGCCATGCTGGCGCTAATCTTGGTGGCGACAATTTTTATAACGAGTCGTGGATTGCCCTCGAGATACGATGAGCCAGTTGTTTCGCTCGCGGCGGTCCTCGACTACAGTTACGAAAAGCCCTATCGCTTACACAAATGCTTTCTGGACGAAGGCGACACGTTCAAAGATTTCGATCAAAACGTGTGTCTTTCTGATAGCCGGGATGAACCTAATGTCCTGCTGATCGGCGATAGCCATGCTGCGCATCTATGGTACGGCCTACAAAAAGTGTTCCCCAAAACCAAACTCATGCAGGCCAGTGTGGCCGGTTGTCAGCCATTCGTCGTCAAGCAGCTTTACGGTAATGCGGTCGAGGTCTGCAACTCGCTGATGGATTATATCTACAACGTTTATCTTGCCGCTCATCATCCGGACCTCATCATCCTTTCGGATTTATGGTATGTTGTTGATGGACTGCCTGCGACGCTTGATTGGCTAAAACGGCGGCAATTCGCCACGCTCGTTGCCGGCCCTGATCCCAATTGGGACGTCCCTCTCCCTAAGCTCGTCGCGCTCGCTGAGCAGCGGAGCGATCCAGGGCTTGTTGAGCGACACCAGGTAACCTCCCGAGCGGCTCTCGACACAAGCTTGGCGGCTCTGGTTGCAGCGCATGGCTTCAACTATACCTCGGTGTACAAGGCGCTCTGCGCGCCGCAGTGCCGTACTCTCGGAGAAAGCCGCCTCCCGCTCATGTTCGACTTTGACCACCTGACTGCTGAGGGTTCTGAGCTTGTCGCGAAGAGTTTCAATGACCCAAGTCTGCGGCGGTAGCTCTCGATTTGAGTGGCTTTTTCGGCTGATCGTGGAGCTCCGCGGCTCCATAAACGCTATTTGTTTGTTTATCACTCAAGTCGGCCATTTTGGTTGCAAACGCTCCTCAAGCATACAAAAATGAGTTTGAGCTATGTTGGATACAGTTAACGCGCAACCGCAGGATTTACAAAATGCAGACTGCTCTCGTGCTGGGTGCTGGAGGGTTCATCGGCGGCCACCTTGTCCATCGATTGAAGAGCGAGGGATTTTGGGTACGGGGTATCGACTTAAAGTTCCCAGAATATAGGGACGTCGATGCGGATGACTTTCTTGTTTGCGATCTGCGCGACCCTGTCGTCTGCCGAGAAGTTATAGATCGCCGCTTTGACGTGGTTTACCAACTCGCCGCAGATATGGGTGGCGCTGGCTACATCTTTACGGGTGAACATGATGCCGACGTCATGCACAATTCGGGATCCATCAATCTGAATGTTCTGGAGGCTTGTCGGCGACGAAACATCGGGCGGATTTTCTATTCATCCTCGGCTTGCATATATCCGGCTTACAATCAGCAAGATCCGGAAAATCCCAATTGTGCGGAAGATTCGGCTTATCCGGCGGCGCCGGATAGCGACTATGGCTGGGAAAAATTATTCAGCGAACGGATGTATTTTGCCTATCAACGTAATTACGGCATCAAAGTTCATGTGGCTCGATATCATAACATCTTTGGTCCGCAAGGCACCTGGAACGGCGGTCGGGAAAAGGCGCCGGCTGCAATTTGCCGAAAGGTAGCCGAAGCCAAAAACGGCGGCACGATTGAGATTTGGGGCGATGGAAATCAGACTCGATCGTTTCTGTTCATCGATGAGTGTCTGGAAGGTACCATACGATTGACACGCTCCAATTTTTCGGGACCCGTCAATATTGGCTCGGACGAAATGGTCACGATCAACGGTTTAGTTGATACCGTGTGTGAGATCGCCGCCAAAAAGCTGGAGAAGAAACATATTCCAGGCCCGCTGGGCGTGCGAGGCCGCAACTCTGATAATCGTCTCATTGCCGAAAAGCTGAATTGGCAACCGTCACGCCCGCTTCGCGAGGGTTTGGAGAAAACCTACCAATGGATCGAAACGCAATTGCGGTCCAACCGTTACGCTGCGTAATCGTGCCCCCAGCATTGGCGTACAGATTGCCCCGCAAACCGAAGCAGGCGTTTATCCGAGCTCGGGTTTAATCCGACAAAACGTGACGTAATTCGAAAGAGAACCTCGCACTGCGCGGCGGAGCCGCTGTTTAGGCGAGTTTCCTCGAAGCCAATGGACGCGGATTCGAGTTGTAAGGTGAGCTAGGTGTCTCTTTGCTGACTTGCCGCCCCATAATCTCCAAACCGCAGCAGAAACTTAGCACACTGAAGATTACCCATTCGATGGTCTGATTCTGCGCAAGCGTGGACTCGGTCGTGCCGGATATGAGGATCCCGAGGAAGAACACTAGCGAAAACATCCCCAGCTTATATCGACCAGCCGTGAGACACCGCACCGCGCGCCAAAACGAAATCGCCACAAAGCTCATAACAATCACCAGACCGGCAAGGCCTAATTCTAATGTCACTTCGAGTAGCGCATTGTGAGCTTGCGGCACATCCCAACCGACAGCATCGGAAATCGCTTGCGTAATATCGTCGCTCGGCAACCACATGGCCGAGTAGCCCCAACCCAATAAAGGTTTTTGCCAAATAAGATGGAGCACTAATGTCCAAAGCTCGGTCCGTCCCGTCAAGGTTACGTCACTGCCCAGAGAACCCAATACTAAGCTCGGATAAGTCCAATAAATCGTTATGATCGTCAACGCGAGAACTGCAAGCATCGCCAACGCGACGCCGAAATATTGTCTTGCGCGCTGCAACAAGAAAGCAAGGCTTGCTCCAAGCATATAAAAAGCCGTTAGCAGCATTCCAGTGGTAGAGCGAGAAAGAACAACAAGCGCAACGCATCCGCAAAGCAACAGAACATGCCAGAGCTTTCGCGCTCGTGTACCGGTGAGAATGTAAAGTTCGATAATAACTCCGACGGCCATCGTGTGACCGAGGACGTTTTTATGGGAGAACGCGCCCCGCCATGCCCCGGCGATGTTTTCGATATCTTGAACCTGCCATGACGATGGCAACGGCTGGGTAATGGCTTCCGTCGGAAAGACAGCGACAAAAAGAAACGAGAATATTACGGAAATCGCAATCCCCCGTGACACGATCTTCATGATATCGTCGACATCAAATCGTCCGGCGAGGTAGAACGCTGTCAATATTGTCGAAAAATAATTGATGCTGCGACGAAGTGTGATGTCCGGATGTATCGACCAAGCCGCGGATAGAACGATTAGCGCAATGAGAGCAACGGCAGCCTTGTTACCGTAAACGATGGGCGCAAGCCGGCGATAGTGCAGCAAGCAGAAAGGGGCAAGCAAAATGATATTTAAAGAAACAGCCAGAGTATTAAAGATGTTGGCTTGAGCGTCCGAAGAGCCGACGTTTGCCATCAGGTTGCTCAAAACTGGAGAGGAAATAATCGCACCCTGCTGAACGACTACCGCAAAGACGGCGGCTGCCCAGCCAAGTCGCTGCATCAAAATGGAGCCAGCAGAGGAAGGCATGACCTGGTCCCCACCGAGGCCGATGGCCGCGCCGGAGTTCCGGAGTGGTCGTGCAAAATGTGATCCGCCTGCCATCATCGCAATCTCGACGGTTTTCTTAGAGCACAAACGTCGGGGTAAAGTTCCGCAGCCCTTTCCATGCTATACGCGGACCAAGCCGCAAAATCTGCGTCCGACGTCGTTTTCCAACTCGGCATGCCATTTACGTTAACACCGGACGAGTTTGCTCAACTCCGATTATGCACGAGTTTGCTCGTGCCGGCGGAGGTAATTTGTAGTTATAGTGCGACATCCATTTCGACCGATAATCGAGCACAGGCAAACTTCGCATTGCATGAGGTCACTTGCTGCACGCCTACGTCTTCGCCAAATCCGGTTTTGCACACGCGTGTTGCTTTATCTAAGTGATGTAGCACCGGCATTCTCAGTTATCAAAACGTTGCGAGAACTTCCACTCGCGCGCCAGATTCTTATTGCAATGACGGGTTACAATCGTCCGTTTGCGACTTTGTCGGAAGCAGTTGCCGCAATCAATTCCGCAGACGAACTTGGCCACGAGCACCCAAAATACGTTGAGTTGAATATGTCGATGGGCGAGGTCGCCCGCCCCAGCGACTATGCGGCACTTTTTCACATTCAACCACTTCTGCCGTCCATTCGGACGGTTTTTGACTTTGGCGGGAATGCCGGCAACCTTTTTTATTGCTATTCGCGTTATCTCCAACTGCCGCCCGATCTCATTTGGACGGTATACGACTTACCGAAGAACCGAATTGTAGGCGCGCAGATTGCTACTGAAAAAGGAGAAAAAAGGCTTCGCTTCACTGGCGAGCTGAGTGAGGCAGATGGAGTGGACCTGTTCATTGCTTCTGGCGCGCTTCATTACTTTGAACAGCCGCTGCCCGATATGATCGCCGGACTGCGGCAATTGCCTCGATACATTATTAGTCAATCGTACGCCGCTGGTTGATGGTCCGCCGCTGGCTACTGTGCAGGATGCAGGCTATTGGCGCCTCGGATGTATGCTTTACAACCGCGACGATCTGATTAAGCGCTTTGAGAGGCTAGGTTACGACGTCGTAGACGATTGGCGCGCGTACGAACATTCCTTGATGATACCATGCTATCCGGACCGATCGGCGCGGTTTTATTCCGGGATGTTTTTGAAAAATCGAAAGGCCGTATAAATGGTTGTCAACCTGCCATTTGTGGCAACGATCAATTCGAAAATCGGTTGCGCCGAGGAAGATGTGGACTGCATCAACGTTGACGCTCGACCAAATGCAGAAGGAACCCCGGGAAATCCCGGCTAGATGATCAATGGTTTCAAGCAATCAGATAGCAACGCCTCCCCGCGTCGTCGTAATCATGCCCGTACGAGACGACTGGGTTTCTGCCGCGGAACTCATTCGTCGGCTTGATCAGACTATTTCTTCGTATCGGTGTACGCTTGATATTCTGATTGTCGACGACTGCTCCGTGCAAATCGGCAACCCGGAGAACTTTCAATCCAACTTTGCCGTCGTGAAAACCATACGAATTCTGCGCTTACGCCGCAATTTGGGGCACCAACGAGCCATCGCCCTCGGTTTAGTCCACGTCAATAAGACCATACCCATGCGACGCAGTTCTGGTGATGGATGCCGATGGGGAGGATACGCCTATCGGCGCCTTGCAGCTTATTCGCGCTTGGTCGGACGATAAGATTGCCGTCTTTGCAGAACGAAGTCGGCGCACAGAATCGATGCTTTTTCAGATATTTTATCAGGTGTACCGAACCGTACATCGCGTACTTACCGGCATTAGCGTTAGGGTCGGAAATTTTAGTGTATTGCCTTCAGCCTACCTCGGTACGCTGGTTGTGATGTCTGAGCTGTGGAATCATTACGCTGCAGCGGTTTTTCGTTCACGACTTCCGTTCACGACGATCCCGATCCCCCGGGGATTCAGGATCGCTGGAACATCCAGCATGAACTTTGTCACACTCGCAGCACACGGCCTGAGCGCCATGTCGGTTTTTGGAGATGTGGTGGGAGTACGACTACTGATCACGTCAATTGCCGGTTCATTCGTAGCCGGGCTCGGTATTCTCGCCATCATTATGGTGCGGCTGTTCACGGAAAAAGCGATTCCAGGTTGGGCCACCTACTCTACCGGCATACTGGCCGTCATTCTGATTCAATTCGTCACAATCGCGATTAGTTTTACTTTTACAATCCTGTCGAGCAGAATCAATTTCAGTTTCGTGCCACTGCGTGACTATGAAATTTTTGTGGCTGACGTCCAGGACATCTACCGTAATGACTGATTTCAAATACGTCGGCTCAGAGCTAGAACTGTTCGCGGCCGTACATAACTGGAAATCCTACTGGTCGAGCTGCATTCGGCCGTTTATTGCCGGCGATACTGTCGAAGTCGGCGCTGGGATCGGCTCCAATACGCGTTACCTCGACCAAGGTGGAGTTCGACGCTGGGTCTGTCTCGAGCCCGATTCGCGGCTCATTCTTCAATTGACTGAAAACCTGGCGCAGACGACAGACCCCAAGCGATACGAAATCGTGCGCGGTACGGTGCAGGACCTGAACGCAGGTCGAGACTTCGACACCATAATTTATATCGACGTCCTTGAACACATCGAGCGCGATCGAGAAGAACTGGCCGCCGCGTCCTCGCTGCTTCGGGCTAATGGTCGCATCATCATTCTGTCCCCTGCTCACCAGTGGCTGTACACTCCGTTCGACAAGGCAATTGGACATTTTCGGAGGTACAATCGTCCAATGCTTCGAAGCATTACTCCACCGAATCTCCGGCTTGAAAAACTGCTTTATTTGGATTCTGCAGGTCTCGTTCTGTCTATGGCTAACTTATTACTGCTACGACAATCTATGCCGACCAAGACGCAGCTTCATTTTTGGGATCAGTGGGTGATCCCGGTTTCGAGAGTCCTCGACAAGAGCCTTGTCAATTCGATAGGGAAATCCATCGTCGGGATCTGGCGACGGGACGACGATAACGATCCCGTTCTACGAGATGGTCGCGACTTCGAGCTTTCGTCGAACGATCTTACCTCGGCCGCGCTTCAACCCGGCCTAGGCGCGGACTAAAATGGACCAAACCACTGCAGCTGGCACCCGTCCCGCGCTCACCTATCTGGTAGGATGGGGGATAATGCTCGCCTGGCCGATCTTCGGCGGCGCAATTCTCGGCATGAGCATCGCGCTATTTGCCTCTCAGCCGAGCTGGCACGATCCCACCTGGTATCTTTACGCCGCGGGCCGGCTGCTCAACGGCGCGGATATCTACCGCACCGAGATCTTCGAGGTGAATCCACCTCTCATCATCTGGATCTCGACGATCCCAGTAGCGTTAGGTCACGTGTTGAACGTTGCGCCTTTTCTAATGCTAAAGCTCGATGCTGGCCGCCGTGATCGTCGGTTCGATCGCGTGGTGCTTGAGCATTGTGCGCCGCTTCGACAGTTCCCGGTCTAACTTTTTTATTTGGTGCCTCGCCGTAGCGTTGCTCTACGTTCTTGCCGGTCGGCTGCCGGCGGCGGAGTTTGTGTTTGCACAGCGCGAACACTTTCTGGCCGCGCTGATCCTGCCCTATTTGTTTCTGGCGGCTGCCACGCTCGACGGCAAACGCCTGCCGCCTTGGCAGGCGGCTACGATCGGCCTCGCCGGCGCTATCGGCATCTGCTTAAAGCCCTACGACCTCCTGATCGTGATCGGGATCGAAGCTCTCATTCTTTGGCGCCGCCGCAACCTGCATAGCTTGATCCGGCCTGAACTCGCAGCGCTGGTGCTGGGCGGGCTCGCATATTGCGCCGCGGTTCTCATTTTTACGCCTGATTTCATCTTCAAAGTCGCCCCTTTGGCCCGTGACGCTTATCTCGATTGGGCACGCGTTCCGCTATCGAGCACGATCACCGTCTCCCAATCACTGAAGTTCATCGCCGTCACAGTGATCTATGGCATTTTTCGTCATCGGCTCCGACACGAGGCGCTGGTCACCGCCATTCTTGTTGCTGGATTCGGTGGACTCGGTGCGTATTTGCTGCAGCACAAAGACTTCATTTATCAAATGCTGCCAGCGCTAATCTTCTTTACGCTCGCGGCGGCGGTCATAGCGATCGACTTGATGCTTCAAGCAATCGACGCATGGCGAATTCCGCTTCCGAACATTAGGAATTTGACCGTCGGTCTGGCACTGTTGAGCTGCGTCGTCAGCGCTGCAACATATTATTCGGTGCTAAGGGCGCGGGCGCTTCCCGGCATAACAGCGGAACAGTCCTACGAGGCCGCCACCGCAGATCTGCTCCCGGGATCCGCGTTCTATGAAATGTCACCGATCGGCGATCCGTTCACTTTTGACGCTGCGATGCAACGCGGCTTTCTATGGGCTTCGCGCTTCGCCAATTTGTGGATGATGGAAACCATTTTCCAAAGTGAGATCGCTGATCAAGGCGGGCCCGCGAAAAAGCAGCGCGCAGCGCAGCTTGCCAAGTATCTCAATACCGCGGTGGCAGAAGATTTCGAGCACTGGCATCCTGCCGCGGTGCTCATTGAGCGTTGCGCCGACGTCTCGATCCCGCCGTGCAGAAGCCTGGAGGCGTTTCGGATCGATCTGTTGCAATGGTTTCTCAAGGATCCGCGATTTTCCGCGATTTGGTCGCAATACAGGTTCCGCAGCCGCATTGGACGTTACGATCTTTATGTGCTCGCTAACGCCAAGCCTGCATCACTGAATTGACCGATAAATTTGACGTCGGCGAAAAATGCCGACGAACGCATCACTCAAACCACAGAGCCAACGGGGCATTTAACGTTGGTGCGCGTGAGGCGCAGCGGAACCACCGCGCCAGATCGCGCGCTGCCGTTAAATCACCGCCACAATCCGCACCTAACGCGGTGGCTAAAACCATTAACCCGACGCAGCTTGCCAATCGTTGTGGAAACCAAGTTGATTTAGATTAACAGCAAATAAGCAGCTTTTTACTGACTTCCGCGAAGGGCTATACTCCTCAGGCCGGATCGCGCGTTAACCAACTGCGGGCACGGCAATTTGGGCAGTTCAATGAAGCTGTGGCGAGCGCTCGGATCACATCCGACGATTTGGATGACGCTGGATCGGCTGACGCAGCAGATAGTCTGGCTGGTATTGTTTTTGATTTTGGCTCCCATTTTGGGGCCCAAGCCGTATGGCTTGTTCACCATTGTCATGGCCTTCGTCGGCTTCTGCGAAATGGTTATCGTTGGAGCGGCCGTCGAGTCACTGGTAACCGTTCCAGACGCAACTGACAGCCACCTGCGAACCGCCAATCTGATTACGGTCATCGCCGCGGTTTGTGCAGGAGGCGCCGTGTTCGCCGCGGCGACGCCGATGGCGGCGTTTTTTGATGCGCCAGAGCTAGAATGGCTTTTTCGTGCCCTCGCTCCGCTGCCAGTGATATCGGCATTAACTGCAACCCCAACCGCCGTGCTGGCGCGACGCATGCGCCTTCGCGCTCTGGCCTTGCGCTCCATGACCGGGCTGTTGGGCGGTGCCATCACCGCAATAGTCCTTGCATTGAACGGGGCCGGTGTATGGGCCCTCGTTGCGCAAGTGCTCACCCAACGTTGTATCGAACTTGCAATTTTGTGGGCCTCGGCTCACACCCGATTTGGATTTCAATGGTCGCCATCGCACTTCCGCGACTTGCGCGGCTACGCCATCAGCGTGGTTGTGTCGAAAGGCATGTTTTGGGCTGGCACGCAAATTCCGAGAATTATTCTAGGTTGGTATTTGGGACCCACTGAACTTGGATTGTTTGCGCTGGCCGGCCGAATGGTCGACGTCATCACTCAGGTTTTCATCGTCCCACAATCAGCGGTCGCGCGCCTCACTTTGCGTCGTTTCGCCGACGAACCGGCGGGCTTTGCCGAAGCTTTTGCGTCTACCATCCGTCAAATCGCGGTGTTTTCCTTTCCGGTCTGCTGTGGGCTCGCGGCCATAATGCCGACTGTGTTCGCCGCGCTCCTCGATCCGCGATGGCAGCCAGGAATCTTGGCAGCCCAGATCATGGTGCTTACCGGAATACCTGCGACCTTTTCTTATTGCTTCACAGCTGCAGCTTTAGCCATACGGCGACCGCACTTGGATTCGCAAATTGCGGTCGCTACCGATTCCACCACAGCTCTAGCGGTGCTAATCGCAGCGTCACACGGCCTCTACGCAGCATGCACCGCGATACTCCTGCAACGCATTGCTATGATGCCCGCCCCGCTCATGATGTTGCGGCGGGTTGCTGGTGTATCGCCAATCGGCGTGATCTGGGCGCAATTGCCGGTTCTGAGTGCCGCCGCCGTCATGGGCTGGATCGTTGTCACGGTTACACCGCAGATACACAGGCTGTTCGGCCCCTCGTTCACACCGCTGATGCTGATCATGATTGGGGTTGTCACCTACCTGCCGCTCGTCCTACTTGCGGCTCCCGACATCGTCAAACTCCTATACAAACGTGCCCTGAAGATGATGAACCCCAACGTGGAAGCAATCTAACACTGCAAATTTTCAAAAACTCAGGACACGCTGCAATTAATTTCGAAAGCGACGATGACAAGCGAACGATCCAAATATAACAACTTCGATCTATTGAGACTAATTCTGGCCTCGATGGTTATGGCCGGTCATTTTGTGCACTTGACTGGCGCTTCGATGGACTCATTTGTTTTTTCATACGCAAATTTTGCAGTCGAGGCATTCTTTGTTATTAGCGGCTATCTGATCTACGCAAGCTTCATCCATTCGCCCGCCTTGTTACCGTATTTTATCCGCAGGGCGTGCCGCATCTATCCGCTCTATGTTGTTGTGGTCATCGTTCAAGCAATTTTCATGGTGATGCTGTTGCCGGCGGGGGCGCACGAATACACGACCGACATCATCAAATACCTGGTTACAAATCTTGGCTTTGCGAATTTTCTTAGTCCCGACATCGCCGGCCTGACGGCGTCACTTCCGGAACCGGAAATCAATCCAAGTATGTGGACGTTGAAAATCGAAGTCGGCTTCTACATCATCCTTCCTGCGCTGGCATTTTTGGTAAAACGCTATGGCATCTGGACGATGGCCGTCGTTTTCGTCGCGTCGTCAATTTATAGCGCTACCCTCATCCAAACCGAGCATTTTCAGCTGGCGCGCCAGCTTCCAGGGCAGTTGCGATATTTCATCATTGGGATTGCGCTCTATCACTTTCGTGATTGGCTTCGCCCGCCAGTATGGCTGGCCCTGATTTTAACCGTTATCTGCTTTTCATTAACCAGCATCGAAGGTTCAGCATGGCTGCAACTCATCCGCCCGATCATCGTCGGTGCGGTAGTTTTTCTATTCGGCCAACGACTTCCCGCTATCGCCGTTAAGCGGGACATCTCTTACGGGGTCTACCTGATTCACGGACCCGTCATTCAGTTCGGTATTCTGACAAGCGCAATCGCGCCAACCTACGCAAGTTTGGCCGCGGTCTGGCTTCTGGTCTACGCGCTTGCGCTATTATCGGAGCGATTTATTGAACGACCAGCGATAGTTTTCGGCAAACGTTTTTCACGAGCGGCGGAAGACTTGCCGGAAGGTAGCCGCTTGGTTTGGTTGCGACGACATATCTGGTGACCCGAAGACAACGTGCGGTATGGGTGGTTATGGTTTCGAGCTTGCCGTCTTTGAGATATCACCGAGCTGATCCGGCCCGAGCGCGGATCAGCATGGTCGCGGCGTTTTGCCGGGCGGTCACCATCTCGACGACGGTCCTTGCCGTTATGCCGGCTTTGGCCCTACCGGCAGCTGCCAAAAATTACTACGTGAACGGGCAAACCGGAAACGATACTGATCAAGGAACCTCGACTGATCCATTTCGCAGCTTCGCGCGCGCCGTTTCTGGACTGGCGCCGGGCGACCGATTAGTTGTCGCAAGCGGACGCTACAGCGAAGCTTTAAACGTGACGAAATCCGGGACGGCAGAGCAACCTATCGTCGTTATTGGCGATGGGCGGCCACTGATTGAAACTGATGATGCTCCAATCCAGGTCTCTGGCAGCTATGTCGAGATTTCAGGCTTCGAGGCGCACGCGCTCAAGTTGGGTTCAGCAATCGAGGTGGGCAAGCGGAACCACCATGTGCGAATTGATGACAATATTGCCCGCGACTCCGGTTGCGCGGGCATCGGGCTTCTTCAAACTGATTACGTTATAATTGAAAACAATCGCGTCTTTGGCAATTCACGACGATCGCCTTGGCAATGTAGTGGCATCTCGATTTATCAAGCCATAAATTTCGATCACGCCGAGGGTACGCACAATATCATTTCTCGAAACATCGTGTACGACAACATCAATATTGTCGTCGATAACAAAATCACCAATTCTGACGGCAAGACCACTGACGGGAATGGAATTATTGTTGACGATACTCGCCACACCCAAGGCAACCTCACTGATCCGGTCTATGACGGATTGACACTCATCGAAAACAACATCGTTTTCGACAACGGCGGTCGCGGGATTCACGTCTTCATCAGCGACCATGTTCTGGTGCGCAACAACACCAACTATCACAATCTCAAAGATCAGAACATCGGGTGGCGCCAGAGCCAAGGCGAATTTATGGCTGCGTACGCAAGTGACGTCACGTTCGTCAACAATATTTCAGTGCCGCGCGATAGTATGGTTTTTGGTTTTGCGGACTTTAAATTGACCGGCAACAACGTTTGGGACTTCAATCTCATAAACGGCGGCGCGACGCTTGCTGGACTGGATTCGCGAAAAGGTTGGGGCCGCCATAATATTTTTGAATCCGCTGGTGTCGATTTTGTCGCTGCATCAGTCGATCCGCAGACGGCAAATTTCCATTTGCGGCAAGGCAGTCGCGCGATCGGCGCCGGAGACGTCAGCGACGCGCCGAGCCAAGATTTCTCGGGCGCGCCGCGACCTCGATCGGGTCCGATCGATCTCGGCGCTTTGCAGACGAGTGTGGCGGGAGACGGCGAGAAGTGAGCGCAGACAATCGATCTCGCCCCGGTGCAGCCGGGGCATCAGCTTCCTGCAGCAGCGTTAGCACATCACAACGAATGCCTTCTTTGGTATTGCATGTGACTCCGGGCGGCCTCGAAAAGGGCGGAGGCATCGGCCGGATGATTGGCTATATGATCGACGCTTGGCACCAAAGGCCAGAGCACCCAGAGATGCGGGTGCTGGACACTCGTGGGCCCGGGCACATTGTGTTTTCGCCCTGGCATTTTGCCCGAACGTTGTTGACCATTGCTTTCACGGCGCCGCAGCATCCACTTCTTCACATCCACGTAGCGGGCCGTGGCAGCACGATCCGCAAGATAATTTTGGTGCATTTTTCGCGAGTGCTCCGATTGCCAATCGTATTGCATCTGCATGATTATAATTATCGCGAGTCGCTACAACGATTTCCAAAACTTATTCAGTTGGCGGCAGGATCCATGTTCAGGGCTGCCAGCAAGGTTTTGGTGCTCGGCCCCGGTGACCGTGATCTCGTTGAAACTGAGCTCGGCGTGCATCCTGATGATGTGGCGGTGATGCCTAATGCCGTCCCGGCACCACCGGAGCAACGCCAAGCGGCCGCACCCCATCGCCCGGTACATATATTGTTTCTGGGCAATCCAAGTCGCCGCAAGGGCGTCCATGACTTAATCGCTGCACTTAGTATGAGCCCGCTCCGCAGCCTGGATTGGCACATGAGCGTAGCCGGCGGCGGAGGCGACATCGACATGTTTCGTGAACTGTCGCGTGCGGCGGGATTGTCCGATCGGATACGCTTCACCGGTTGGCTCGATCGCACCCAAACCAGCGCGCTTTTGAATTCTGGCGACATTGTCGTATTGCCGTCCTATGCGGAAGGCATGGCGATGTCGGTACTGGAGGGGATGTCATATGGATTATGCGTCGTTTGCACTCCAGTCGGCAGCCTGAAAGATGTCATCGAAGACGAGGTGACGGGGCTCGTTGTGCAACCTGGTGATATCAGTAAATTGTCCAAAGCGCTGACCAGAGCCGTGAGCGATCGCGCACTTCGGATGAAACTCGGCCGCGAAGCGGCGCGGGTATTTGCTGACAAATTCGACGCCGCGCGTTACCCCGACCGCATCCAAGTCATTTACCGCGCAGCGTTTGCCGCGACGTCGAGCATCAAGCCGGCAAAACCTGACGCTGAACTTCAATCCGCTGGCAATTAGACTTGTGAATGGGCGCCGCGGCGCAACCACCTCTCAGTCGAGGAGTTAATTGTGGCAGGCTGCGCCGCGAATTGCGCGAAATCGGCATCATCCGAACGCTTCCCCTTTGTGGCTAGAATTAGGCATGCGCGGCTCTGGCTGCAGCGGCTTTTACCTTGAATCCGGAAACGATAGACATTGTGATCGCGTGATGATTTTAGTTAGAATTCTGGATATCGCTGCTCCCTCTTTTTTGATAGTAACACTCGCCCAGAGTGATAAGGGGCTGGAACTGCTGTAATGAGTACAGATCGTCAGCGGCGGAAATTCGCCTTACGACGTGTTGTCTGGCCAGACCGACAGCGGCGACTCTATCGTCAGTGGCGGCTCGATGTTCGTCCTCTCCGGCGGCGTCGCAGATGCGACGACGCTCGAAGCCGGCGGCTTTCTGACCATCAGCAGCGGCGGCACCGACAGCGGCACAATCCTCAGCGGCGGCAGCGAAACCGTCAGTTCCGGCGGCATCGACCTGGGCGCGCAGCTTTCGGGCGGCACCCAGTACATTTATGGCATGGCGTCCGGTGCCACGATCAACAGTGGCTCTGAGCAAAACGTCTTCTCCGGCGCCGTAGCGATCAGCACGACGATCAACGTCGGCGGCGTCCAGTGGGTCTCCGCGGCCTCGGCGAGCGACACCACGATCAGCGGCAACGCTCAACCCCGGCCAGCTAGTCGACGGCGGGACGGCGACTAGCACCACGATCTTGAATGGGGGTGTGCAGTGGGTCGGATACAGCGTTAGCGCGACGGCGAGCGATACCACGATCTCGAGCGGAGGCTACCAGGACGTCGGATACGACGCCAGCGGGACCGCGGTAAGCACCACAATCTTGGGCGGAGGCGTTCAGGTCGTCGGCGAAGGCGGCATCGGCTCGGCCAACGACACGACCATCAGTGGCGGGATCCAGTATATCGGATTTGCCTTAAGTGGGACGGCGACCAGCACCACGATTGCAAACGGCGGTCAGCAGTGGGTCGGATATGGCGTCTGGCGGTGGGACGGCGACCAGCACCACGATCTCGAGCGGCGGCGTGCAGCTCGTCGGAGCCGGGGGTAGCGGCACGGCGAGCGACACCACGATCTTGAATAGTGGGACTGCAGTTTGTCGGACAGGCAGACCATTGGGACGGCGACCAGCACCACGATCGCGAGCGGCGGCACGCAGGAGATCGGATACGGAGCGAACGGGACGGCGACCAGCACCACGATCGCGAGCGGCGGGACGCAGATCGTCGGATACTGACGACGGCTTTATCGGAACGGCGAGCGACACCACGATCTCGAACGGAGGTCATGCAGGTCGTCGGATACTTCGGTAGCGGGACGGCGACCAGCACCACGATCTTGGACGGCGGTACCGAAACTGTTAACCCCTTCGGCACCGACGATAGCGCGCAGATCAGTGGCGGCACTCAAAACGTTCTCGGCTTTGCCGGCGGCGACACGATCTTCACCGGCTCACAGATAATCGCATCCGGTGGCATGCGCCAGCGGCACGATCGTTAGCGGTGGCTCGGAGGTCGTCAATAGCGGCGGCATCGACTACGACGCGCAACTTTCGGGCGGCACGCAGCTTGATTATGGTTTGGCCAGCTTCGACACGGTGTTCACCGGCTCGCAAGTCGTCGAGGCCGGTGGCACGGCGAGCAGCACCACGGTCTCCAGTGGCGGCATCGAAGTCATCAGCGGCACCGATGACGGCGCGCAGATCGGCGGCGGCACGCAACTCGATTATGGCTTGGCCAGTGGGGACACGGTGTTCACCGGCTCGCAGGTGGTGGAGTCCGGTGGCACTGCCAGCAATACTAATGTCTCCGGCGGTGGCACACTCGAGTTGTTGGGCGGTGCGACGGCGAGCGGCTTCGCGATTGCGCCTGGGGGCACACTGGAGATCGCCTCTGGCTATGTACTGAGCGGCTATACGGTCAGCAGCAACATCACCCTCGAAGTAGCGAATGGCGGAATTACCAGCGGCACAATCCTCAGCGCCGGCACGGAGATCGTCAGCAGCGGCGGCACGGCGAGGAACAGCATTGTTTCTAGTGGTGGCACCCTCGAGTTGCTCGGTAGTGCGACGGCTAGCGGAATCACGATTGGCGCTGGCGGCGCACTGGAGATTGCATCCGGCTACGCGCTGAATGGCTATACGGTCAGCAGCGGCGCTATCCTCGAAGTCGATAGTGGCGGCACTACGAGCGGCACGATCGTCAGCGGCGGCACCGAGATCATCAACGGCAGCACGGCGAACAGCACCACGCTCGTTGCCGGGGGAACGCAGTGGGTCGGATCCACCGGCAGCGGGACGGCAACCAACACCACGATTTCGAACGGCGGTGTGCAGGACGTCGGATACGGCGACAGCGGGACGGCGACCAGCACCACGATCTTGAGCGGAGGCATACAGCAAGTCGGATATAACGACAGCGGGACAGCGAGCGGCACTACGATCTCAAGCGGAGGCTTGCAGATCGTCGGAGAAGCCGGTGCCGGCACCGCAATCAGCACCACGATCCTAACCGGAGGTACGCAGTGGGTCGGATTTTCCGAAACTGGGACGGCAATCAGCACCACGATCTCGAGCGGCGGCGCGCAGGACGTCGGATACCACGGCAGCGGGGTGGCGATCAGCACCACGATCGCGAACGGAGGTGCGCAGTACCTCGGATATAGTGCAGGTTTTACAGGCACGGCTAGCGACACCACGATCTCGAGCGGAGGCGTGCAGTACGTCGGCTACGTCGGCACCGGGATCGCTGCCAGTACCTTGGTCTTGAGTGGCGGCACGCAGCTGGTTGATGCTAGCGGCAGCGCAAGCGGCACGACAATTGATAGCGGTGGCCTGGAGATCGTCAGCGGCATCGATGTCGGCGGGAACATCAGCGGCGGCATTCAAAACGTGTTATGGCTCTGCCAGCGGTGCCACGGTGTTTACCGGCTCGCAGGTGGTCGAGGCCGGTGGCACGGCGAGCGGCACGATTGTCAGCGGCGGCACGCAAGTCGTCGCCGGGACCGCAAGAGGCACGGTCCTCCTCTCTGGCGGCACCGAGAACGTCTCCGCTGGCGGTACTGCCGTTGCCACAGTTTTCAGCGGCGGCGTGCAGAACATCCTTTCCGGCGCACTGGTCAGCGGCGCCGACATCGTCAGCGGTATCCAGAATGTGTCCTCCGCCGGGACCGCGAGCGGCACGATTGTCAGCGGCGGCACGCAGGTGGTTGATGCTGGCGGCAGCGCCAGCGCTACGACGATTGACAGTGGGGGTCTGGAGATCGTCAGCGGCAGCGATACCGGCGCGCACATCAGCGGCGGCATTCAAAACGTGTTTGGCTCTGCCGGCGGTGCCACGGTGTTCACCGGCTCGCAGGTGGTCGAGGCGAGCGGCACGGCGAGCGGCACGATTGTCAGCGGCGGCACGCAGCTGGTTGATGCTGGCGGCGGCGCCAGCGCCACGACGATTGACAGTGGGGGTCTGGAGATCGTCAGCGGCAGCGATACCGGCGCGCACATCAGCGGCGGCATTCAAAACGTGTTTGGCTCTGCCGGCGGTGCCACGGTGTTCACCGGTTCGCAGGTGGTCGAGGCGAGTGGCACGGCGAGCGGCACGACTGTCAGTGGCGGCACGCAGGTCGTCGCTGGGACCGCGAGCGACACGGTCCTCCTCTCCGGCGGCACCGAGAACGTCTCCGCTGGCGGTACTGCCGTTGCCACAGTTTTCAGCGGCGGCGTGCAGAACATCCTTTCCGGCGCGCTGGTCAGCGGCGCCGACGTCGTCAGCGGCATCCAGAACGTGTCCTCCGCCGGGACCGCGAGCGCAACGGTTCTCAGCGGCGGTACCCAGCTCGACTACGGCCTGGCCAGCGGTACCACGGTGTTCACCGGCTCCCAGGTGGTTGAGGCTGGTGGCACGGCGAGCGGCACGACTGTCAGCGGCGGCACGCAGGTCGTTGATGCTGGCGGCAGCGCCAGCGCCACGACGATTGACGCCGCGGGCCTGGAGATCGTCAGCGGCACTGATGCTGGCGCGCACATCAGCGGCGGCATTCAAAACGTGTTTGGCTCTGCCGGCGGTGCCACGGTGTTCACCGGCTCGCAGGTGGTCGAGGCGAGCGGCACGGCGAGCGGCACGATTGTCAGCGGCGGCACGCAGCTGGTTGATGCTGGCGGCAGCGCCAGCGCCACGACGATTGACAGTGGGGGCCTGGAGATCGTCAGCGGCAGCGATACCGGCGCGCACATCAGCGGCGGCATTCAAAACGTGTTTGGCTCTGCCGGCGGTGCCACGGTGTTCACCGGTTCGCAGGTGGTCGAGGCGAGCGGCACGGCGAGCGGCACGATTGTCAGCGGCGGCACGCAGCTGGTTGATGCTGGCGGCAGCGCAAGCGGCACGACAATTGATAGCGGTGGCCTGGAGATCGTCAGCGGCAGCGATACCGGCGCGCACATCAGCGGCGGCATTCAAAACGTGTTTGGCTCTGCCGGCGGTGCCACGGTGTTCACCGGCTCGCAGGTGGTCGAGGCGAGCGGCACGGCGAGCGGCACGATTGTCAGCGGCGGCACGCAGCTGGTTGATGCTGGCGGCGGCGCCAGCGCCACGACGATTGACAGTGGGGGCCTGGAGATCGTCAGCGGCAGCGATACCGGCGCGCACATCAGCGGCGGCATTCAAAACGTGTTTGGCTCTGCCGGCGGTGCCACGGTGTTTACCGGCTCGCAGGTGGTCGAGGCGAGTGGCACGGCGAGCGGCACGACTGTCAGTGGCGGCACGCAGGTCGTCGCTGGGACCGCGAGCGACACGGTTCTCCTCTCCGGCGGCACCGAGAACGTCTCCGCTGGCGGTACTGCCGTTGCCACAGTTTTCAGCGGCGGCGTGCAGAACATCCTTTCCGGCGCGCTGGTCAGCGGCGCCGACGTCGTCAGCGGCATCCAGAACGTGTCCTCCGCCGGGACCGCGAGCGCCACGGTTCTCATCTCCGGCGGCACCGAGAACGTCTCCGCTGGCGGTACTGCCGTTGCCACAGTCTTCAGCGGCGGCGTGCAGAACATTCTTTCCGGCGCGCTGGTCAGCGGCGCCGACGTCGTCAGCGGCATCCAGAATGTGTCCTCCGCCGGGACCGCGAGCGCCACGGTTCTCATCTCCGGCGGCACCGAGAACGTCTCCGCTGGCGGTACTGCCGTTGCCACAGTTTTCAGCGGCGGCGTGCAGAACGTCCTTTCCGGCGCGCTGGTCAGCGGCGCCGACATCGTCAGCGGCATCCAGAACGTATTCTCCGCCGGTATTGCTAGCGACACGGTCCTCCTCTCTGGCGGCACCGAGAACGTCTCCGCTGGCGGTACTGCCGTTGCCACAGTTTTCAGCGGCGGCGTGCAGAACATCCTTTCCGGCGCACTGGTCAGCGGCGCCGACATCGTCAGCGGCATCCAGAATGTGTCCTCCGCCGGGACCGCGAGCGGCACGATTGTCAGCGGCGGCACGCAGGTGGTTGATGCTGGCGGCAGCGCCAGCGCCACGACGATTGACAGTGGGGGTCTGGAGATCGTCAGCGGCAGCGATACCGGCGCGCACATCAGCGGCGGCATTCAAAACGTGTTTGGCTCTGCCGGCGGTGCCACGGTGTTCACCGGCTCGCAGGTGGTCGAGGCGAGCGGCACGGCGAGCGGCACGATTGTCAGCGGCGGCACGCAGGTCGTTGATGCTGGCGGCAGCGCCAGCGCCACGACGATTGACAGTGGGGGCCTGGAGATCGTCAGCGGCAGCGATACCGGCGCGCACATCAGCGGCGGCATTCAAAACGTGTTTGGCTCTGCCGGCGGTGCCACGGTGTTCACCGGCTCGCAGGTGGTCGAGGCGAGTGGCACGGCGAGCGGCACGACTGTCAGCGGCGGCACGCAGGTCGTTGATGCTGGCGGCAGCGCCAGCGCCACGACGATTGACAGTGGGGGTCTGGAGATCGTCAGCGGCAGCGATACCGGCGCGCACATCAGCGGCGGCATTCAAAACGTGTTTGGCTCTGCCGGCGGTGCCACGGTGTTCACCGGCTCGCAGGTGGTCGAGGCGAGCGGCACGGCGAGCGGCACGATTGTCAGCGGCGGCACGCAGCTGGTTGATGCTGGCGGCGGCGCCAGCGCCACGACGATTGACAGTGGGGGTCTGGAGATCGTCAGCGGCAGCGATACCGGCGCGCACATCAGCGGCGGCATTCAAAACGTGTTTGGCTCTGCCGGCGGTGCCACGGTGTTCACCGGTTCGCAGGTGGTCGAGGCGAGTGGCACGGCGAGCGGCACGACTGTCAGTGGCGGCACGCAGGTCGTCGCTGGGACCGCGAGCGACACGGTCCTCCTCTCCGGCGGCACCGAGAACGTCTCCGCTGGCGGTACTGCCGTTGCCACAGTTTTCAGCGGCGGCGTGCAGAACATCCTTTCCGGCGCGCTGGTCAGCGGCGCCGACGTCGTCAGCGGCATCCAGAACGTGTCCTCCGCCGGGACCGCGAGCGCCACGGTTCTCAGCGGCGGTACCCAGCTCGACTACGGCCTGGCCAGCGGTACCACGGTGTTCACCGGCTCCCAGGTGGTTGAGGCTGGTGGCACGGCTTCCAACACGATCGTCAGCGGTGGCGCGCTGGATGTCCTCTCGGGAGGCCTGGCCGATCTGACGACGATCTATGGTGGCGGTACGGAGACTGTCAGCGCCCACGGTACCGATCTCGATGCGCAGATCAGCGGTGGTACGCAGCTCAACTACGGCCTGGCCAGCGGTGCCACGGTGTTCACCGGCTCGCAGGTGGTCGAGGCGAGCGGCACGGCCAGCGGCACGATTGTCAGTGGCGGCACGCAGGTCGTTGATGCTGGCGGCAGCGCCAGCGCCACGACGATTGACGCCGCTGGCCTGGAGATCGTCAGCGGCACCGACGCTGGCGCGCTCATCAGCGGCGGCATTCAAGACGTGTTTGGCTCTGCCAGCGGTGCCACGGTGTTCACCGGCTCGCAGGTGGTCGAGGCCGGTGGCACGGCGAGCGGCACGATTGTCAGCGGCGGCACGCAGCTGGTTGATGCTGGCGGCCGGGACTCGGGCGCACAAATCGTCGGCGGCATACAGGACGTCTACGGCATAGCCAGCAGCGAAACCGTCTCGGCCGACGGAACGCAGTTTGTCGGTTCCGGCGGCACTGCGAACAACACTATGCTGGTCGCCGGAGGTTTCGAAGTCTTGTCGTCCGAAGGCAGCGCCAACGGTATTACAATAGGCAGCGGCGGGACAGCGGAGATCGAAAGCGGCGCTGCGGCGACATGTTTCCGGCGATATCATGTTCGCGGGCGCAGGCGCGACGGTGCTGATCGGCGATACGGCGAGTGCGGTACTGGACGGACTGGTGCTGAGCGGCCTGACTGCCTCTAACGCAATCGACCTAACCGATGTCAGTTTCGAGTCGGATTCCTCAGCGGGAATTTCCGGCGGAACATTATTCGTATCGGTCGGCGAGACGACCTATGAAATAGCCACATCGGGCGCCAATCTCGAAGGTGATATATTTGAGGTCACGAGTGACGCTGGTTCAGGCACCCTTATAGATATCGTGCTTGGCAAGACCGTTAGCAGCGGGGCTACGGTTAGCGTCACCAGCGGCCAGCACTTGACGGGTATCGTCGAGAGCGGCGGCACGCTGCTCGTTTCCTCGGGCGGCGTTATTTCGTCAACCATTGTCGATTTCGGCGGGTCCGTAATTATTCTCAACGGCGGTATCGATAGTGGCGTCACCACGCTGAGCGGCACCGAAACCGTATCCTCCGGCGGCACGGCCGACGATGTGACGGTGGAGCGTGGCGGCGCGCTGGCAGTACTGTCCGGCGGTGTTGCCGACCCGGCCAGGATTCTGTCCGGCGGCAGCGAGATCGTCAGCGCCCACGGTACTGACAAAGGCGCGCAAATCTCCGGCGGCACGCAGTTCGTCGCTGGCCTGGCCAGCGGCGCGACTGACTTCAGCGGCGCGCAGGTTGTGGAATCGGGCGGAACGGCGAGCGGCACGATCCTGTCCGGCGGCAGCGAGATCGTCAGCGCCCATGGCAGCGCCATCGCCGCGCAAATATCCGGCGGCACGCAGCTGGTCTACGGCTTGGCCAGCGGCGCCACAGTTTTCACCGGCTCGCAAGTTATCGAATCCGGCGGCAGCGCCAGCGGCACGGTCCTCTCCGGCGGCAGCGAGATCGTCAGCTCCGGCGGTAAGGATTTTGGCGCGCAAATCTCCGGCGGCGAACAATTCGTCTATGGCTCAGCCGGTGGCGTTGCCATCGACAGCGGTGGCGCTCAACTGCTCGAATCCGGCGGCACGGCGTCCGGCACCACGATCAACAACCGCGGCACCCAGCAGATCGATGGTGCCACCGCGGTGGTTACCGGGGTCAGTAGCGGCGGCACCCAGACTATTTATGGTGGCGGCAAGGCGAGCAGCACCACAATCTCGAACGGCGGCGTGCAATACGTCGGAGACTCCGGCGTTGGGACGGCGACCAGTACAACCATCCTGAACGGCGGCACGCAATATGTCGGCCATTCCGGTGGCACCGGCACCGCCAGCATCACGATCGTCAGCAGTGGCGGCGCGGAAATTGTGTCCTCCGGTGGCGGGACCGTTAGCACGACGATCTTGAGCGTCGGCACTGAAGTCGTGTCGGCTGGTGGTAGCGCGACCAGCACCACGATCAGCAACGGCGGTGTAGAGGTTGTCGACGGCGGCATCGCCAGCAACACTATCGTATCGAACGGCGGCATGCTGACGGTACTATCTGGCGGCATCGCCGATCCGACCAGGATTTTGGCCGGCGGCACCGAGATTGTCGCCTCCGCCGGCACCGACCTTGGTGCCCAGATCTCCGGCGGCACCCAGATCATTGAGTTGGGTGGCACCGCCAGCGGCGCTACGGTTTTGAGCGGCGGCAAGCAGGCCGTTGAAGCAGGCGGCACCGCCAGCGGCACGATCGTATCGGCCGGCGGCACGCTTGAGGTATTCAGCGGCGCGGTGATCAGCGGCGATCAGTTATTGGCGGGCGCCATTGAGGAGTTCGCGGCTGGCGATACCGCCAGCGGCACGGTCGGCAGCGGCGTCACTGATGAGGTCGGCAACGGCGGCGTCGCCTCCAGTGTGACGGTATCGAGCGGCGGCAAACTGATTGTCGCCACCGGTGGCACCGCGAGCGGCACCATTGTGTCGAGCGGCGGCAGCGAGATTGTTGCCGGCGGCATCGCCAGGGGCACCACGATTGCCAAGGGCGGCACCGAGATCGTGTCGTCGGGCGGCACCGCGATCAATACCTCGGTAGGAAGCGGCGGCAGCGAGATTGTCGCCAATGGCGGGATTGCCAGCGGCACCACGGTGTCGAGCGGCGGCGTGACGACGGTGTCGTCTGGCGGGGTGGCCGACAACACGACGGTATCGAGCGGCGGCACGCTTGCGGTGCTGTCTGGCGGCACCGCCGATCCGACTACGATCGATTCTGGCGGCAGCGAGATCGTCAGCGCGCATGGCACCGACCTTGGTGCGCAGATCTCCGGCGGCACGCAGCTGGTTTACGGCCTGGCCAGTGGGGCAGTTGATATCGGCGGCACGCAGATCGTCGAGGCCAGCGGCACCGCGAGCGGCACGACGGTGTCGGGCGGCGGCAGCGAGATCGTCAGCGCCCACGGCAGCGATTACGGCGCGCACATTCTGGCCGGCGGCACGCAGCTCGATCATGGCCTGGCCAGCGGCGCCACGGTCTCGGGTACCGGGCTGTTGTTGGTCTCGGCTGGCGGAGTTGCGGTTTCGACCACGGTGGAGAACACCGGCTATGGGTTTGGCCTTGGCTTTGGTGGCTTGGTGGTTTTAACCGGCGGCAAGGCCAGCGGTTCGATTATCAATGTCAGCGGTCAGGAAGGCGTCTTTGCTGGCGGTACCGACATCGACGCCGAGGTGAACAGCGGCGGGCTGTTCATCAATTCCGGCGGCATTGGCATTTCGGCGACGCTGACCGGCGGCGACAATGGCGTCGATTTCAGCAGCCAGGGTTTTGAGGAGGTCCTTACCGGCGGCCGCGCTTCCGATACGCTGATCTTAAGCGGCGGCGCGATGCTGGTGTTCCATGGCGGGCTGGCGATTTCGGCGATTGTCAACAACAGCAGCACGGATGGGCCTGACTATGGCGGGCTCGGGCTGTCCGGCGGTATTGCCAGCGACACGCGCATTGAAGCTAACGCGCAAGAGGCGGTTTTCTCCGGCGGCACCGACATCAGCGGCACGGTATCCGGTGGCCAGTTCGTGCTCTCCGGCGGCAGCGCACTCGATGCGATCATTAGCAGCGGTGGATTTGAGGACGTCGGTCTCGTCGTCTCGGCAGTTTCTTACTCTGGCGGCGAGACGATCAGCACGACGGTGCTGTCCGGCGGCAGGGAGACGGCGATTCTCGGCGGCGTTACCTCGGCGACGACGGTCAAGGCCGACGGCACCGAAGTTATCTCCAGCGGCGGCATTGCCAGCAACACCACGGTATCGAGCGGCGGCGTGCTCGATGTGCTCTCCAGCGGCATCGCCGACCCGGCCAGGATCTTGGCCGGCGGTACCGAGATCGTCGCCTCCGGCGGCACTGACCTCGGCGCGCAGGTCTCCGGCGGCACCCAGATCATTTCGTCGGGCGGCACCGCTAGCAGCGCTACGGTTTTGAGCGGCGGCACGCAGGTCGTGGAATCCGGCGGCACCGCTAGCGGCACCGTCGTATCGGCCGGCGGCACGCTCGAAGTGTTCACCGGCGGCAGCGCCGTCGGCCCGAGCGTCCGGCCTGGCGCCATCATGGAATACGCGGCCGGCTACTCAATCAGCAGCGGCGTCGGCAGCGGCGTCATCATTGAAGTCGGCAACGGCGGCGTTGCCTCCAGCGTCACGGTATCGAGCGGCGGCAAGCTGATCGTCGCTTCTGCCGGCACCGCGAGCAGCACGACTGTGCTAAGCGGCGGTAGCGAGATTGTCGCCGGCGGCTCCGACAGCGGCACGACCATCTCCAAGGGTGGCATCGAAATCGTGTCGTCCGGCGGTACGACGATCAGTACCGCGATAGAAAGCGGCGCCAGCGAGATTGTGTCCAATGGCGGTGTCACCAGCGGCACAACCGTCTCGAGCGGCGGCACCCAGACCATTGTCGCCGGCGGCTCCGATGTCGGCTTGACCATCGCCAGCGGCGGCAAGGCGACAGTGTCGTCGGGCGGCACCGTCGAGCTGTTCGCCGGGCAAACCCTGTCCGGGTTGACGCTTCTGTCCGGCGCTACCTTGCTGGTGAGCTCCGGCGGCGTGCTCAGCGGCTTCACCGTCAGCAACGGCATTACGGCGGGGGTTCTGTCCGGCGGCACCGCCAGCGGCACCATCATCCAAACTGGCGGCACCGAAGTCGTCTATTCCGGCGCCAGCACGAGCGGCGTCGTCAGCGGCGGTGGGACCTTGGAGCTTGTCGGCAGCACGACCTCGACGCCGCCGGCGACGTTAAATGTCGGCGCGGTCCTCGCCGCCGGTTCGGGCGAAGTGCTCAGCGGCTACAATGTCAGCAGCGGCATCACCGTTGACGTGCGTTCGGCGGGCGTCGACAGCGGCGGCATCGTGAGCAGCGGCGGCAAGCTGATTGTCCTCGCCGGCGGCACCGACAGAACGACGAGCATCGGCTCTGGTGGCACCGAGATCGTGTCGTCGGGGGGCACTGCGGTCAGCGCTACGGTGGCAAGCGGCGGCGAGCTGATCGTTCTCTCCGGCGGCACCGCTATCGATCCGTCGGTGTCGAGCGGCGGCACGGCGGTCAATTCCCATGGTGGCAACCTCGATGTGCAGGTCAGCGGCGTCGATGACGGAACGCTGACCAATTCCGGCACCGTCACCGTAGCGAACGGGGCGACGCTGACCGTCAATGTCGCAACGCTTAGCAACGCCGGCGCAATCGATGTCGCCAGCGGCACCGCGACCATCGAAGGTATTGTCGACAACACCACGAGCGGACTGCTGCTGGCTTCCGGCAACGCTGCACTCATTGTTCTTACTGGTGCCACCATCTCCGGCGGCACGCTGGCGACGTCGGTCAGTGGTGTGATCGAGACCGAAAGCGGCGGCAGCGCGACGATCCGTGGTGCCACCATCGCCGGATCGAGCTTGGTCGAGGCGACCAGCGCCAGCACGCTGACGCTCTCCGCTGGTACGATCGGCGCCGGCGCGACCGTCGAGACGACCAGCAGCGGTACGGCAATCGTCAGCGGCACCGTCACCAATTCCGGCACGCTATTGGCGAGCGGCTCCGACAGCGAGATCGTGATTGTCAGCGGCGCGGTGGTCAACGGCGGCTCAGTTGAGGTCGGCAACGGCATTGTCGATATCGTTGGCGCCGGCAGCGAAAGCATCAGCTTCCTGTCCACCGGCAGCGGCGGGCTTGAGATCGCCGATAAGGCCGGCGCCACCAGCGCCTATGCCGGCAAGATCTCCGGCTTCGGCGGTGTAAACCACGCCGACACCACACAATATATCGATCTCACCAGCGTCACCTCCGGCGCCGGCATCAGCTTCAACTACACCTCCGCCAACACCTCCAACACCAGCGGTACGCTGACGGTTTCCAACGGCAGCACGCTAGAGGCCAGCATCCAATTTGTCGGCAGCTACACGTCCGCGAACTTCAGCATCACCGCCGGCAGCGGCGGTACTGTCGAGATCACCGATCCTGCGGTGGTCAATGGGGGCACCGTCACCCCTGCCCCGGCGGCGTTCCCGCAGAACGGCATCGATCTGACCCAGCTTGCCTTTAATGCCAACGACATGACGCTCGGCTACTCGCGAGAACACTACCGATACCGGCGGCACGCTCACCGTCAGCAACGGCGGCCAAGCTACCAGCATTGCACTCCTCGGCAATTACATGGCGGCAAGCTTCGTCACCGCACCCGACGGCAATGGCGGCACACTCGTCACCGAGACATCGGCAACCCAGCACGCGCCGCTCGCACATCCGCACGCGGGATGATCATTTACCTAATAACCCAGCCTGCTCACTCGCTTACGCCAGGCAAATGGAATGACCAGTCGATTGCCCGGGCTACAAGCCGGCAAAAACGGGTTAATCATTAAAACGGCGGATCGGCTGGCGACGCCGATTAAGCATCAAGACGATCAGGGATGGTGCTGTTCTCAAAAAGACCCTAGTGAATTCTCACTGAAGAAAGCGCCGGGCGACCGCAATCGATGAAAGCGACGACAATGACATTTGTCGGCAGCACTGCGCCCGCCTTTGAGTTTTGCAAATTCAGAGTCCGAGAGATCAACGTGGCTGCGATCGATCTCGCTCGCGCCTGCGATTTGATTGGCCAACTGGCGATTAAGCCGCAGTGGGCGTATGTCACCGTAACCGGAGCGCACGGTATCGTTGAATCCGTCTATGACGAACGAATCCGCGAAGCTCATCAGCAAGCATCTTTAGTAGTTCCCGATGGGATGCCGCTGGTTTGGCTGGGGGGGTTGTTGGGTTTCAATTCGATCGGGCGGGTCTATGGACCGGACCTGATGGCGGCGATTTTCGCAAGACGCGAGCTTCGTCAGCTCCGGCATTATTTTTATGGTAGCACGCCCGCGACAATCGACAAGCTGACGACCGCCCTCACCTCGCGTTTCGGCGAATTCAATCTTGTTGGAACGCACTCCCCTCCATTCCGGCCGGTTGGATCCGAAGAAGACGAAGACGTTCTATCGCATATTCGACAACTGAAGCCGCACATCATTTGGGTTGGCCTGTCGACACCCAAGCAGGAGATTTGGCTGCACGATCATATGCCCAAAATCGGCTGTGGAGTTGGCATCGGCGTTGGGGCGGCGTTCGACTTGGTGTCGGGTACGACGCGACAGGCACCGCGCTGGGTACAACGATCGGGTCTGGAATGGTTGTATCGGCTGGCGACAGAGCCGAGAAGGCTGTTCCGGAGATATCTGTTCATCGTTCCACGGTTTTTCTATTACATGGTTGAAACCTTGATCACATCCCGAGCCCAATCGTCGGATAAACCTGAATAAACCGCAATATTGGACTTGGCTGACGAAAGGATTCAGATCAGCTTCCGAGCGCCTGCTGCTATCAACGGTATTGAGATTCTGATCTTTAAGGTAGCGGCTCAAAAAACAGGATGTTCTGCTTAATCTTCGTTCAAAAACCTGGCTTACAAAAAACTGCTCAGTCTCAACTTGAGATCGCGTGGAACAACCGTTCGCCATGCCGCAACGAAATACACGCTAGCCTCCTCTGCGACTAATGCGCGGGAGGCACACTCGCTGCAAAATATCCCAATGCAACTTACGCGATGCTTCGGCGCCGAACGACGGTCTCACTGTCGCGGCGGCGTGGCGCCGCAAACGGCATTCTAGCGACCAATCTCGATCGTGTAGCCGATTGACGGCTCCGGCTGGGTGGGAGAAGTCACCCTCACCTTGACGGTTCGCAGAAATTGAAAGCCGCTCGGAAACCGCTGTAGAAGTTCTACGTTGGCATCATCAGGTATTATGTGGCAGCCGATGGTGGTTGCTTGCGCGGGGTTAGAGGCAAGCACACCGGCCACCAGCATTGCGGCGAGCGCATCCAGATTGCCGCAAAGAGGCCGACCTGGTGTCCCGCTGAGACGATCAATCGACCCGGTGCTTGCGGGCTCGTCCGGCGCCGCCACCGCGGGGGACGGAGTGCTTAAAACCTTGGTCGTTTCCTGCGGTTGAGGAAAGGGGGCTACCACCGGATACGCCGGAGTTTTCACATTCGGGGTCTCCCCCAGTTTCGCCCCCTGAGTTTTCTGCACTTTTATCTTCAGGGACTTGAAGCAATCCAAGCGCTGGGCTTTGTCGGTAATGGCTTTGCAAAGCGCGATTTCCTGCTTGGTTGCGGCTTGGACAATGGCGGAGCTTCCGATCGCAAAAAATATAGCTGTGCCGACAGCAATGTTGACCGCGTTGACATGGAACACATTGGGCAACATGGCACTCTCCACAGAAATCTTCGAACCGATATGCCTCGTGCCACAAAGGTGCCAAGATTAACGCTGCCGGACAGGACGCACCAGCGGTTATTGTGTCTTTTTGGGCCGGTGCAGGCTGGAGGAAGGCTGGAGGTTGCAGCGCAAAAAAGGGCATGCATCAAGCAATCGGCGCAGTGTTAAAGCGTGCCGAGCCCACTCCAATGAAGCGCGATTGCGCGGCGCGAATGGCCGCCCCGGCGCCTATTGGTCGGTAGTACCAGGCAAGCGAGAAGCGTCCGCAAGCACATCCTATTTGGCGTTCATTCTCCCATCCGGAGCCTTCAGCCGGGAGGGCTGGCTGACGTGGACCCTATTCCTTCCATCATACTGTTTTTCTTGTTTTTTGAGTTCCATGTTCCATTTCGCGATCGACTGGGAACGGCAAAAATCCCGCGTCGGCGCTGCCCCAACCCGGACGACTTTAGCAAGCTGCGTGATTGGGCCGTAGGTAAAGCAGGGCCTTGAACGGCGCGGTCGCGAGCCGGTAAGCGCATGAAGCGCCCACCAAGGGGGCAACGTGGATGACAATTGGATGAAATAGCCACTAGCAAAACCCAGCAATCGCGATGTTGAGATCTTGACTTTTCAGCGCAGGACCGCGGACATTAGCCTCAGAAATACGGCCTCGGCTGCGTTGGGGTTCCGCAGACGCAAGAGTTGTTCGTTGCCGTCCCCTTTTTAAGGAGGTGTCCGCCGTGACATGGAAATTAAGCTTCATCGCAGCCTCGATGCTGATCGCGGGTGGTCTTTCAGCGAACGCGACCGAGATTGACCTCTCTACCTTAGTCAATACCGACCTTAATACATACAGCGGTGGCAGTAATTACCCGGCGAATGGGGGCGCGCTGACTGTTGGCGGCATCGGCTTCAACTTGGCAGCTTACCCCGGTGGTGGCACCGGAATTATCCAGCTTAGTGGCGATACGACTGACATGGGTGGTGCCAACCCGCCGTTTCAAAGTCCCGTCAGCATTCCGGTTGGTCTGTCGGGCGTCGTGACCGTCTATACATTGATTAACTCGATCTTTGGCTCTACGGGGACGCAAATCGGCACGTTGGACTTCATAGGTAGTAGCAGCAGTTATATTTATACGCTCACTGAAGGTTCCAACGTACGCGACCACTACCAAGACGGTTTTGTGAATACAGCCCCAGGAGTGGCGGCGACGGCGAATTTTGGTCCGGACGACCGGCTTGACATGCAGGCAATCGTATTGCCCGGCGGGCTAGGTACGCTTGAGTTGATTACTTTTACAGCGACTGACCCATATTACGGAAACGGTGAGCCGTTTCTTGCAGGGGTGACCACGAGCACCAGCCTTCCTGCACCGACCCCGCTACCATCAACCTGGACGATGCTGATCGCAGGCTTCGCCGGTCTTGGCTTCTTCGCTTTTCGCGGGACTAAGAAGAGCTCGGCTGCTCTCGCAGCCGCCTGATCAAAACGCCTTATCGGATTTCGGAGAGACCGCCGCGAGGGCGGTCTTTCTGTTTGCGCTTATGTTGCAGGCTTGAGTTGCTGCAGCGCAGAAATCGGTCGCTATCGCGTGATGGGCCCGCCCACGGAGTCTATGGCGCCCTACCCGATTACTGCTTTGCTGACGAAAAGAGCTTGGCGACGAAATAATTTGGTTAGTAGGCGTTCCGAAATCGAAAGATCTCAACAAAAGTGCGCGCCATAATTCGCAAATCCAGCCACAAACTCCAATTATTGATGTACCAAAGGTCGAATTCTATGCGCTTTTTCATTAGCGTAACGTCGTCTGTTGCACCGCGGTAACCGTGGACCTGTGCCCAACCGGTGATGCCGGGCTTTACGTGTTGCCGAAACGCATATCGGTTGATTGAATTTGAGTATTCGTCGTCGTGAGCGACGGCATGTGGGCGAGGCCCGACCAAAGACATTTCTCCCTTCAGGACGTTGATGAGCTGCGGCACCTCGTCAAGACTAGCAGCGCGTAACACGCGACCAACCCTAGTCACCCGAAAGTCGTCGCGTTGCGCTTGCTGGATGGTGGGGCCATCTTCCAAAACTTTCATTGTGCGGAATTTGTAAATCCCGAAAACGCGACCATTAGAACCCCTTCGCCGTTGGCGAAAAATGACCGGACCCGGAGTGTCCAGTAGTATCGCCAAGCAAATCACGGCTGCCGGTAGTACAAATGCCGCCAGCCCCAAAGAAGCCAGCATCAAATCGAAGATGCGCTTGATGACCTGATCCTCCCTTGACAACGGAGCACGCTGAACTTCGATTGGGGTTTCGGCGCTAAACCCCCAGTGCGCCTGATCAAGAACCGAACTCACGAACTGATCGGGCAATAGCAGCACTGGACGCGGAAGCGCCCGCAACCGTTCGCAAATAAGATCCCGTCGCTCTTTGTCGGTCCAGCGCAGGGCGAGCAGCACATACTCGGCATTGTTTCTCCGAGCGGCCCTGATCGCCGTGTCAATGAGTGCCATATCTTGTGCAATGTTCGAACGATCGTGCTCCGTTGATGGGAGTTCGAAGCGCCCGATTTCTCGGGCGCCATACGCTCGAAGTAAATGATCGGCGGACTTAACCGCGAGCTCTTTGGCATCACCGATGACAATAGCGCGCTGTCCAACGAGCGTGTTGTTGTCCAGCGCTCGGTTAAAATTTGTTCTGGCTATGGCACGCGAGGCGAGTAAGAATCCTAAGCCAACCAAGCCGAAACTGATCGTTGCGCCTCGAGAATAGTTCGCGCCGGTCTTCAGCAGAAAGAGAACTGAAGCCATAAATAGCAGGACCGCGCCCCAAGCAATAACGACGCCGCGAATTTGGTGACTGGCCGACAGGAGCAGTTTGGTCTGGTATAGACCCATTGCATTGGTCAGCAGCACGAACGTCAGTCCGGAATAACTGCCGACGAAAGCAAATGCTTCAACATCCCCGTCGATGTTTGTAAGGAAATGATAGGCAATGCCAGTAGCAATGCTGGCGGCAAAAATCAGTGCAAAATCAGATATCGCGGTAAAAAACCCAATGCGCCGGTAGGAGATATGCTGAAAAAATGGCCGAGATGGCCAGCGTTTGAGTGCGCGATCCTTCCAGACCCCGGTGGGGAATAAATTCGACATAACCCCTCACTCACTCACAATCTTCAAACCCCTCACTCACAATCTCACGCTGAAACTGAGCCCCCTCACCGTCCTAGCGATCATGCAGTGCACTATGCTTGTGAAGATTTTAAGGCACTCCGCCATTAGCGGAACTTTGGCTTCAGCGTTACCAAGGTGTTAATCAGCCTCTGGCCGCTAACCGACTATGATTCCGCTAGGGCAAAGCGCCGCCAAAGGTATCCCCTTAAAGCTTCCGCATCGGTCCCAAACAGTAAGCTGCACCTTCTGGTGGCACGCAGAGCATTAGTAGGACCCGGATATTGCGTCACTCTCTTCCGGGGATCACTCGATGCGTGCAATTCGCATTTCTTTCCCGCACCGATATTCGGGCAATTGGCTACAACTGGACACTAACACGCGCTCAAATTCAGTGATCGCTCAAATGCAATCATGGAGCCGCCCGAACGAGAACGATCTTCCCAGCACTGCTGCAATGCGCAAGTTCAACTTACCTGCAAAACCACGAGTGGTTTAGAATGCTTTGATCTGTTCGATGTAGTGTTTAGCAATAAGATGATTAGTGTTTGGCCATTTCAGCAGAACGGCAATTTCAGGGACAGTTCTCTCAGTCATGTGCGCGCAAGCGAAAGCGTCGCCCGCTTAAGCGCGTCGCCCATTGATAGTACTCAACCTCGCGGCTCATGCTTTCGATACCGGCGGCTCAGCCAGTTCGAGTTCAACCATTTTTTTGGCACGGCGATCGCCGTCGGCGGCGACACGAGTGGACGGCCACTTCGGCACATCACTGTATTAGCAATCCTCCTACTAGGCGCACCACTGCAGGCAGCAGCACAAACGGCTGCGCCACCCACGCAGAACTCCGATCTGGGCAGCCTGATTTGCCCGATAATCGAGACTGTGGCGCGGACGAATGCGTTGCCGGTTGACTTCTTCACTCGAGTGATCTGGCAGGAAAGCCGCTTGCGGCCCGATGCGATCGGACCAGTTACTCGAACCGGCGAGCGCGCTTTGGGAATGGCGCAATTCATGCCAAGCACCGCCGCCACGAGGCGCCTATATGAACCATTCAATCCCGTGGAGGCGCTCCCGAAATCCGGTGAGTTTTTGGCCGAGTTGCGAGACGAGTTCGGCAATCTCGGACTTGCCGCGGCTGCCTATAACGCAGGCGCGCAGCGCGTGCACGATTTTGTCGCGGGCTCGCGCGATCTGCCAGCTGAGACTCGCAATTACGTACTGGCGATCACTGGCCACGCTGTCGAAGCGTGGAAGAAGGCGACAAAGAAAGCAACCAATACCGGGAACAACGATTTACCGCGCGGAGATCGCGTCGCCGTGCACTGTCGTGATGTCATCGCGCTCCTCAAGCAGACCGCAACTCCCTTAGCAGAATGGGAACGCCACGTTCCGAGTTGGTGTGAGCATCTATACCATCCCAATGTTAGTGTATGTGGCCGCATTCACCAAAGCGATTTGGGCACAACTATATCGAGCGTCACGACGGCGAGAAGTAATTCGTCGGTTCTAAAGGCAGCAACACGCTGATTTACTGAACAAGGTCGAATGCGCGAATCCCGCGGCGTTCGGCACAGACCCAGAGCCGCGTTGCCTCCCCGGCAGCGGGGCTTCCCCATCCATCCAGTGGCTTTGTCAGCAAGGGAGCGCCAGGAGCCGGTGTTACTATTAGCTCCCATGATCAACATCGGCCCCCTCAAAACAGTTAACCCGGTGTCTGCGGAACTGGGGATGAACTAGATCGATTATCGGTCCCAAAAGGCCCGATTTCGGATTTAGCTTTTGGCCGAGCCCCTTGGAATGGGGTTACCCTATCGAACCTCCGTCCAAGCCAACTGGGTTCTTGTAACCAATCTGGCAATCTGAGGTGGCCAACAAATAGGAGAGATTATGATGTGGACATTAGTACTCTTCACTCTATTCGGTAATCCGAACAGTGGCGGTGGCACTGCCGCGAATGTAACCACAACACTACATTTTTCCTCACAAGAATTCTGCTTACAAGCGGCAAAAACGTTGGAAGGACATGGCGTGTTTGCCAATTCGGCTCCAACGTCATACGAAGTTTTCGGCAAGTGCGTTTTTGAAACTCAGTCGAGACGTTGATCAGGGCCAGAGAGGCTATAAGACGGGCAATCGAAGTTTCCACTGATTGATCCGCTAGATTTCCCCTTTTAGCTTCTCGGCCGCGTCGAGATGCTTCATCAAAGTCGGCAGCATCTGATTGGCAAAATCTGCCGCCGGGTCATTTCTCTTTTTGGCTTCAGATTGAAATCTCAGGATATTTGCCTTGTGATCCGCGATCATCTCTTTGATAAAGGCGCGGTCGAACTCCGGCCCCGAAAGCCTCGACATCCTGTCGTAGGTGGCCTTCTGATTGACGCTCGGTTTGGTTGGTACCGCGATCCCAATCTGCTTCGCGACCTTCTCCGCCTGGTCATTCGCGGCCGAATGGTCTGTCACCAGCATCTGCCCGTAGGATTTCAGTTCAGCGCTTTGGGCCTTATCTTGCGCCAACTGACCCATTTCAATTTCCGCTAAATTTCCTTCAATGGCGTCTCGGATAAAAACCTCACTGACTTTGTCGGCAGCTAAGGCAGCCGTCGCCCAGCTGAGCAGCGCGCCCGTGCAAACGACTAGCGTTAGATGTCTCACCTCACCCCTCCACGCCGAACTGCGAAAGACAGCGGATGAATGTGAATGTTCGTTTGGGACATTCAGTGACTATTCAGTTGCGTAGTTGACTATTCAGTTGCGTATCAGACTGGATCGTGTGCGTTTTGCCAAGTCCGGCTCCCATATCGAGAGCGATGCGATATCGAAGGCATGCGGCGGAATTGCGATAATATCGTCGCCCCAACAAACTACCGGTGAAAAGGACGGAGTTTAGAGCGTTAGGTCCGCTATCCTGCCCGACGAACTCTTGGACGCTCCGTTCGAGGTGACATGGCAGGCGATTGGTCTGCGGTACGATCCGGCTCTTCATGGGGTGGTGAGATTGAAGGTGAAACGGTCTCTCCCATTGAGGGGAGATCCGCATAAATCGTGGCACCGCGTTTTTGGCCTGAAATTACCTCTTCACCATGAGCGGGCAGTAGATATCCGAGCCCATTGAGGTCAAAGATTTTCTCCAATCGGCGGGAGATCCCCGTCAGCGTCAAGCTAGCTCCTCGGGCCTTGAGTTGCTTCCTCAACATCAGCAGAAGGCCAAGAAACCGCGCGTCAACGGCACGAGCGTTGGAAAAATCGATCACAACCTGCTTATTCGTTGTTACCGCATCCCTGAAGTCAGAACTGGCTTGGTCCACGTGACTGGCAGTCGCAAAGCCGGAGAGACTGAAGGTGATACGGTCATTGCTTTGAGCCCGCTCAATGACCAGAGCATGACCGCCGCGCTTACGTTTTCGCTGCAGTGATCGCGCGCTGATGGCAAGCGGCAGGACGCGGGTCAGCATCAGACGGAGCAGGACGCTGCCATCATGGAAATAGCGTCGCCACAGGTAGGGCTCTTCTTTGATGCGCCACAACCATTCCAGCCCCAACTTCTGGGCGGTGTGAGGTGCTCGCTTGACCTTGCCGGCCTGAAAATTGATCGTCGCTCCAAGGTGAGCGCGTATCGGAATTCGAAGGCTGTGGTGGTTGCGCTGCAACCAAAGCTGTCCCTTAATGGCACCTAATGTAGCCACCAGGAAATCCGCGTTGCTCGAATTGATCTGGTCGATAAAGTTCTGCTGACTCAATTCGTCGACGTTGCCCCAGCCTGGACAGATCCAACCGGCACAACTCAGCCCGGCCGTGGCGTTGAGTGTCTTGGCTGCCGCCGCAGCAACATTTTCATCGGCCCCGAATAGAAACACCTTTAGCGGCCCGTCGGGATGAGTCCGATTCTTCAGAGTTTCAAAAATATCAGATCCGGCAATCCTCTGCTTGATCGGGATGCCCATGAGCCGAGCGATCCAGACGATCGGCATGCCGTCTGCGGGGCAAAGATCGCTGAGGAGCAGCGATTCCCTAAATTCCGGATCACTTAGGCTGTTCACTAGGTAGTTGATATTGGGAGTCGAAATAACGAACGGTGCGGCATTCGCGGCGGCCATCGCGATGCTTTGCATCACGGCTGGCATCTCGACCGCGTCGATCGGCATCCCGAGAATGCAATAAACCTCCCGAGACAGGTCATCGGGATTTCCCGCGGCCGAACTCCAATCGAGAATGGCGTCGGATCCAGGGATGGTCGGTGGAGCGTCTCGCTCGGATGAATCCGCCCGTGCGTGGTAGGCCATCCCCTGCACTCCGCCACGTTACAAGGCCGGTCTGGCCTGTTCGTTTTTGTAACGGGCAGAGGTTGCGAGATGCCTAACCGTCGATTCGTCAATTAAATGAATAACATTTGATTAAGTTTAGCCTCGGCCGAAACCGGGAATTTACCAACATTGTCGAAGCCGGCCAGGAGCATCTATGGCGGTAACTGATTGATATCACTCAATTTTCATCAACGACAAATCGCTGCCTGAACAGCTGAATTATGTGGTTAGTGTCGAATCTATCACAGCCTGCAAGGAATTTTGGTTCTAAAATGCCCCGGGATCCTTCTCGGTCGCGCAGCGTCAGCCGGCCTTGGAGAACCGCGATATTATTGCGCTCACGCCTACTCCCTCGGCCTCGGCGGGTTGCGGGTCGGCTGTGTGCGTTTGCGTAGGGGAGACGGGGTATGATTGGGAAAAAGTACTGGGCCTTGGCGGCTATCGTGGCGATCGGGCTACAGGTGGCGGGTTGTTACACGGATTACGGTCCGGTGGCAGCAACACCGGAGCCGATATTGCCTTCATCGAGTGTCGCAACTCGAATCCAGTCAGGCGACACGGTCAAGGTGACCATTTACGGGGAAGATGCACTCACCGGTCCGTATGTCATCAATCCGGCCGGCGACCTGACGATGCCTCTGGTAGGAAATATCAGAGCAGCAGGCATTACAAAATCTGAGCTGGAGCGAGAAATCACAAGGCGCTACAGCGGCGGCAAGTACTTGCAAGATCCGAAGGTCACGGTCGACGTGCTAGCGTATCGACCAATCTTTGTCTTAGGGGAGACATTGAGGCCCGGTGCATACCCGTACTCGAGCGGCCTCAACGTGCTCACGGCTATCACTCTAGCCGGCGGCTTCACCTATCGCGCTAGCCGAAACTCGGTTTTCATTCAGCATGCCGGACAAGACGTCTGGAATGAGTATCCGCTATCAGCGTCTGTTGCGATCGCCCCGGGAGACCTGATCCGCATTCCAGAAAGATACTTCTAGCTCGTCGCTTATGGAGATTGACATCGGCCGGTGATTTTCTCGAGACGCGATTGATCTGAGTATTCCAATGCGCTGGGGAACGGCAGATCAAATAAGAAAATGCACCCTGCGCGCGGTGTTCTGCGCACTTATTGGCATCGGGTTTGTTGATACCGGTTTCGCGCAAGAGCCGCCACTCGCGGTTCCGCTGGCCGGCCGTCTCCCAGGTCCCACAATTGGCTGCGATCCGCTGCCCGGAGGCAGTGTCTATGCGGCTGTTGCTGGTGGAACAACTGGGATTCCCGGGACGGTTACGACCCCCAACAGCCTCAATGGTGCGGTTACGGCCCCCAACAGCCCAAATGGTGCGGTTATTGCCAATACCTCCTCCAACCCAAACGGTACCCCCAACGGCAATAGCACTCTCAACGGCAATGTCCCGCTCTACGGCACCGATCTCAACGGCAACTTTCCTCTCTACAGCACGCCCAATCTTGGCGGCTTTGCTCCGCTTTATAGTACTCCCACTCCCGGCCTCAATGCGGCGCTCTTTAGCAGCTCCAGCATCAGCAATTATTATCCCGGCAGCGGCGCGAATTCGGCAACTCGCGGCAATGCTGTCAATAACGAGCCATTAAGATGTCGCAGCGGGATACCCGTTGGTGAGTGGTTGCTGTACCCCTCAATCACCGGGTATTCGCTCTTTTCAAATAACCTTTTCCTCACTCCAACGGCACAGACCAAAGTTTTGGGGTTTGGAATGACACCGAGTATCATTGCGCAATGGACTAACGGAATTCACACCACAACGATATCGGGCAACATCGATACTCAGTACTATCCGACCGATACTCCAATTAATACCTTCGACACTGAAGAAACGATCACGCAAAAGTATACGCCGCTTCCAGACCTTACGTTCACGGCCGTCGGAGACTTTACGCATAGGACGCTCCAAAGCTCGCTCACCAATTCGATCCCAACGGGGGTTACAACGCTACCAGCGACGCCGATAACGCTGCCCAACGGAGACATCGAGCTGCCGAACGGCAATATTGTTGCTCCCAACGGACAGATTGTAGGGCACGTCACTCCCGCGCTCGCTTACAGCGGAACAACCCTGATCAATCCTTATGATCAATACACGGCGACGGGGACGGTCAGCAAGATCTTCAACGGCGCGTTCCTGACATTGGGTGCCTCCTTCGCCAGCACAGATTATCAACAAACCCAAGGATCAGGAGCCTCGGCGTTTACCTCGTTTAACACGGCAACCTATACGGAAGCCGGCTCAATCGCCGTCGGGCCGCTGTTCTACGTCTATTCAAATGGCGCATATTCGACGCGCAACGAGAATACTGCAGTCGACCCTAATTCAGACGCCTACCGCTTTGTCGGCGGCATTGGAATGCGCCAAACTGGCTTGTTTCGTGCTTCCGCGTATTTCGGCTACCAGGGATCAGAAGTGGAGGGATCAGGACCGGCCGGCGGCAACCTCTACGGAGCCACTGTCTCTTATTTTCCAACGCTTGCTTGGACCATTATTGCGAGATTTGACCAAACAAATAACTATTCATCGCAGACCGCTGTCTCCAACCAAGCTATCACTCTTCCGACCAACGTACCCGTGCAGATACCCTTGAGCAGTTCAACCCTCACCTCAACTCCGTCGTTGCAAACAGTATATCAAATATCGCCGCAATTGGCGTTGCTTGGCGATTTGAGTTATACGCACATCGCTTATGTTAACAGTCCGGAGATGACCAACGCTTGGTTCGCATCTGTGACACTGAGCTATGAGATGCGGCGAAATATGACATTGACCGCTCAATATCAATTTGCCGACGTCCTGAGCAGCCTTCCGGGCAATAGCGCGGAACGCAGCTTGATTATGTTCAGTGCTAATTACAGATTCTGATAATTAGCCGCTCGCAATACTAATAATAATAGTAGTCGGTACCGGCTTCGGAAGTCTTATTCAAGACGACCCGAACCACCTCCGCAGATTGCAAGTGGCGTCTGCATTCGTCAATTTCTGCGACTGTAGAAGTCCCCACCGCCGCAACAAGCAGCACACAATCTACTTGCGGCAGCATCGCTATGACGTCATCGCCCGTCAGGATCGGCGGCAGATCGACAATGATCGTCTGTGAATAATACTCCCGTCGCAGTTCCCGCATCATGGCGGTCATCGCGCGAGATGCAATCATCTCAGAAGAATGAATTGTTGAAGCGGTGGGAAGAACTGCCAGTCTTTGCTCACCAATATGCGCGCGGACGACCGATTGTGCCAATGTTGTTTGTCCCTCGAGCACGCCTAGAGCGCCCGGCTTGGATGGGTCTAGGCCCAAGTAGGTTGCAACCTTTGGCTTTTGCAAGTCCAAATCGACCAAAAGCGCTGACCGTTCGGGCTGACGAGCTATGCTGATTGCCAAATTCACCGCCGTCACGGTCTTACCGCAACCCGGTCTCGGCGAAGTGACCGCCAGAACCCTCCAGTCCTTTGGGTCCATGGATTGCAGAATTTGCGTCCGCAGCATATCGAAAGGCCGCGTCCGTGGATCGGTAATGATGTGCGAAATGATCCGATTTGATTGCAGATACGCGCTGTCGAGCTCGGCCTCTTCAAGATAGGCTTCTGGGTCGCGGCCGGTGCCGGGCAAGGCGCCCGGTTGCCTCACGCCAGTGGTCGTCCAGCTATCTTCCGGGACGCCCCGCTGCTGCGCCCGTGCTCGCTCAATTGCCTGTTCTATGTTTTCCATCGTTCTGTCCGCGGGCGCCAACTATTTTGATAATCGCGTCAAGGAATCCATCCACGATCGATCGAGCCATGAAGCATCGAGCGTAAGCCCAATGTAAAGCGCGACGGCGATGCCAGCTATGAGCACTACCGCGAGAAGCGACCACAGGATGATGATCTTGCGCCTTCGTTGTACAATTTCCCTATGTGTCGATATGTACGGAATAACCACCAGCAGGCTGCTATCAACCACACCCACGAGGTCGCGGCTGCTTCGAATGGTTTTATCCAACATCTCAGCCAAAAAGACAGTGCCGACACCAGCCATCATGGCCAGCGCAAATGTAACAGCAAAAAGCTTTAGTCGTTTCGGTCTGTCAGGCTTTTGTGGCACTATCGGCTGCTCAATAACCTGCAAGTGTTCCGCTTGCTGGTCTCGTTCCATGCTTTCGCCGAGACGGGCAGCGTTGAATTTCTTGTTAGCATCATCAAGCGCCTGCTGAAGATAAGTTTGCCGTTGCTCGAGCGCGTCAACGTCCTCGCTCGGGCTTTTTGGTTGAGAAGTCGGATTGGCCTGAGTCGCAACCGCGATTTCCTTTTCCAGCGCTGCAATTCTTTTTTTGAGGCTCTTGATCGCCGGATGTCCTTCGGAATAGACGGACAACTTTTGAATGAGGTCCGTCTTCATTGCAGTCAGGGTCGCGCTTTCCGCTTTTAGCTGATCCGGAACATCTTCGGGTCGTTGACCGGACTCAGTAAGCCGCCGCTTGGCTTCGAGGACCTGCCCGTTTACCGTATCGAGATCTCCTTGTAGCCTCTTGACCTCGCGGGCCAAAAATTGAGTTGTCTCCGAGGCACGATTGGTCCGTGTGCGAACATCCTCGTTAAGTATCAGGGTAAGAAGCTCATTGGACACTTTCATCGCCAAATCGGGCTGCTCGTAGTCAAAGCCGATCGTAAATGCGACGGCAGAATTGTTTTTATTGGAGGGCCGCTGCGGAGCCGGCTTACCATCTTTTGTCGGGCTCATGGCGGTATCGATGTCGACAAGCTCAATTACGGCCCGCTGTCGCATCAGGTCGAGCAATTGCGTTTCGGACATCCACTGCCGCTGAGACGGGAACAATCCGAACTTCTTCACGATCGCCAGAAGATTATCCCGGTTCATAATCCGCTGCTGGATAACCTGCATGCGTTCAATGGCGGCGGCCGTGACCGTGGGTTGGACAAGGGTCGTCGGAATCTCCGGTGACTCGACGAGGATCTTGCCTTCAGCATGATAGATGGGTCGCTGTATAGCGATGATCAGAAATCCGGCGATGAGAAGGAGGACGAAGGGAATGGCGAAATAAAAAATTCGCCGTCTGGCAATGGCCAAGAGTCGCGCAGGATCAAGACCCTGTTCGCGATCCTCATAACTGCCGGGGCGCGACGGATTCAGTGCCTGCAGCATTGCCATAGCCGGGAAATTTTTGGCCCCCCAGAGGAAGCTTGCCAACCGAAAGCTTAATATAATGGTTGGCCGCTGCGCACAATAAATTCCTCTGGTTGATCATTAAAATGCCACTTACGGGGGGAACTCTGCTTTTGTGATAAGCACATGGCGTAAAACTTGATCTCTTTCTGTCGGCTATTGCGATATCCCGTCAGGTCTTTTGCGGCACTCGGTTGGCGCGAATCGCGGTCAAATTCAGCGCGGCGGAATTCGGCACGGCGGGCGTTCCCGGGGGCACGGCCTCACGGTCGCAGCTTTACCCATGACCGCCGCGGTCCCCGTTGCTCTCATCAACCCGTGCACCGAGCGGGGCCGAAGCGCAGAGCCATTGTCAAATTGGTGTTAACCGGAAACATGTAACGAAAATGCCGCTAGCCCGCGCGCCGCCACCGGCACGAAGAGCGGTTCGCCCGGGAATGGGGGCGCTATAGCTTTTTCTCGCCGAAAAATGCTAATAAACGGCGCCTGGGAAGGGAATAAGTTCCGCCGCCATTTGTGGTCCGAAGGCCAAATGCATGTACGAGGCATATTACGGGCTTCGGGAAAAGCCATTTTCCATTTTGCCCGACCCCGACCTGATTTATTGGGACAAAAACCATCGGTTGGCCTTTGCCATGCTGGAATTTGGCGTGCTCAACAGCGCTGGATTCGTGGTGATCACGGGAGAAATTGGCTCCGGAAAAACGACACTCGTGCGCTACCTGTTGCGCAAGCTCGACCACCACATAGTCGTTGGTCTGATGTCGAGCACGCCACAAATGGGCACCGCGCTCCTGCAATGGGTGATGATGTCGCTAAATCAGCGCTATGAAGAGCCCTACCCGAAATTATACAAGTTGTTCCAACAATTCCTCTATGACCAACATGCGAAGGGGCGGCGCACCATACTCATCATTGACGAAGCGCAGAATTTAGGGCTGGAGGCACTCGAAGAGCTTCGGATGCTGTCCAACATAAACGCCGACAAAAACCAGTTTTTGCAAATCATTCTGCTGGGCCAACCGCAGCTGATGGACATGCTTCGCACCCCGCAGCTCCAGCAATTTGCTCAACGGGTGTCGTCCGATTTTCATCTAAAGCCATTGATGACGGACGACGTTGCCCAGTATATCCACTTCCGTCTCCATGCGGTTGGAGCGCAATACACACTGTTTTCGGATCAAGCATGCGAATTGATCGCGCGAGCCAGCGGTGGAATACCGCGCACGATCAACATTCTCTGCGATACGGCTTTGGTCTATGGCTTCGCCGCCGACGAGAAGCAGATCACCCAACGGCTTGTCAGGATGGTAATCAAGGACAAGCAACAGTATGGCACACTTCCCTCGACAGTTTTGCCGGTCTGATCTGTCGATACGCTGCCGGCCCTGCCGGAGTCGCCACTTCGATTTTTGGTCTGAGTGCTTTCAAATAATCAGGCCCTTAAGCTTGGCGAAACTTTCACTGAATGCGACCGCTTGTCATTTGAATTGGCAGCGACATTGAGCAGTTGCTCGACACCATCGCGTCCGACCGGCCCGACGATCCCGAACTCGACCAGGTGCGCGCGGATCGAATTGTTCACCGAGGTCTGCTGGCGTGTGAACGGGTGACGGGTACAATGCAACGTCAGGCAGCTCCGTTGCTCCGCTGTCTTGGTCGCGACGAACCGAATGTTCGGTCTGGTGACCGCCTCGCAGATCACTTCGGCGTCAGTGGCGTCGTTCTTGTGCCGCTTTACATAGGGCTTCAAATTGGCCGGCGGCATCCAAGCGAACGGTATGGCCAAGCGCCTGAAGCTGGCGCGACCAATGGTGCGCCGAAGCGCAGAGGAGCCGTCCACAGCATCGACAGCTGCTATTGAGCTAACGATTTCGTCTGGGCGGCATCCCCAAAAGGCACATTGTGGGACCCAACCAATTGATCGGTGCATCGATTGCGAAATGCCACCTCGCGGAGGTGCGCGACCCGGTTGAAAAACGTCTCTTCGAAACTGTGTTTGGCCGCGAACGCAAGTGCGGCGCGGGCCTTTGGCGCGATCGTCTCCCGGCTCCTGGCAAGCGTGGCGATCGTATCCGCCAAGCCATCGAGATCGCCCGTTGGCACCAACCATCCAACGTCGGCGATGTGCATGATGCCTGCGAACGCACCATTGAGGTACCCGACGATCGGCACGCCGCAGCCCAGCGTCTCCAAGTAGGTGCACGACGGATCCGACTGAGGATGGCAACAAATGAAAAGATCGGCGTAATCACGCATCCACGGCACCAGCTTGGTCGCGAATTGCAGCGGTTCGTGGATGGTCAGATAATCGGTCAATTCGTTGCGCTGCACTTCGTTGCGCATCTTCGCGGCGAGACTACCCTTGCCAAAAACGTCGAAGCGAAAATCGACCCCTCGCGCCACCAGGCGCTGCACCAGCGGCACCAGTTGGTCGGCGCCCTTTATCCGTTCAAGACGGCCGGAGAACGCTAGTCGCAGCGTCGCTCCCGCTTCGCACCGCTTAGCCTTCTCTGCAACGTGGTTGTCCGATGCAATTATCGACGTTGACATCCGCGAATTGAAAAACATCAAGATGTCTCGGTCGGTCTTGGCAAAACTTTTGGCCGCAGGCGCGCCGTTGGCCTGCAGGGCGCCGGCCCGGGCAAAAGCGCGGCGGCGGACCAATTCGGTCTTGATCGCCCACGCCATGCTCCACAGTCTGTTGATGAGCGGCAGATCCGATAGCGCGATTATCTGCAGCCGTGTTTCCAGGATGTTCTCGATTACGAACACCAGCGGCACGTGAAGCATCCGGCATTGCTTGGCAAGCGGCAGATCGCGATGATAGTCGCCGGATGCCAGCACGACGGCTGCGTCATGCAGCAGCGCGTCGGGAATCGGCGCAGCCTCGGCAATGGTGACGATCTCGAACGGCAGCGAAGCCGGATCGTATTGGCTGCCAAAATCGATCGCCGCCGCGGCACCCTCGCGGAAAATGCACCGCATCCGGCCGTGCCAATAGCTACTATAAAGTTTCAGTCCCGCGACCGCCTTGTCATCGAGAAACAACGCGCCGCCTTGACGGATCGCCGGCACCGGCAGCGAAATCACGAGTAGCGGCTGGTCCTCTGCCCACGGATCAAGACGCTTGGTCACCGCAATCTACCACTCATAAAATTTATTATAATGTTAGGATAATATAAGGTTCTGATCGCGGCAACGTTTGCTCTGATACATGATAAACGCAGGCGAATTGCACCGTTTCGGAGCATTCCAGGGCGCGCTAGAGCGAACGGGGCAATAGATGCCGCAGACCGGAAATCGGGGGCAGTACGTCTATGTCGTCTGCTCGACCGGCAGCGACCATTTTGCCGAAATGGCCGCGGTGTCCGCCGCCACGCTCCGCATCGCTGCTCCGCAGGCGTACATCGCCGTCCTGACCGAGCGGCGGACCACGGCCCTCGAACTCGCCCGGCATGGCGGCGCTTCGCACCGCGGCCGATAACGTCATCGTCGTCGATTGCGACGGCGACAGCGCGCTGATCCGCAGCCGGGCTCTCAAGATCGATATGCGCCGGCTTATCCGCGGCCCGTTGTTCTATCTCGACAGCGACACTATCGTCATGCAGTCGCCGGACGACATCTGGCGCATCGATTGCGACGTCGCCGCGGCGCCCGACCTCTCGCCCCTAGGCCAACCCTATCCGGCGACGACGGCATTGCCCGACATACGCGCGGCGCTAGGTTGGTCGTTCGGCGCGCAGCCTTACCTCAACGCCGGCGTCATCCGCCTCGCAGACAACGATGCCGCCCAGGCGCTCATGGACCGGTACCACGCGTCATGGGTGGAGTTCCGCCGCGTGATGGGGCAGCCGAGCGACCAGCCCGCCTTCAACAGGGCGGTGGCTGCTACGCCGGCGCGCCTCACGATCCTGCCTGCGACATACAACGCGCAGATCCCCATGAACGCGATTGCAGTGCGTGGCGCTAAGATCGTGCATTACTACTCCGGAAATTTCGCAAATCGCGATGACACGATCGCGCACCCCGTGGGACAGCGACTCAAAAGCTCCGGCACCCTGGACCTGCAGGCGCTTCGCGCGGCTATAAATTCCTGCAATCCGTGGACACGCGTCGACTCGTACCGGAAGGCTGTCGCCACCCGCCGCTATTGGCGGCTCGGACAGGTGGCATTCGATCGCTTGATAAAAAAGTTTAGCGTGTAGCTTGGCCGAGACGGGTTATGGGGCCGGCGCATTACCTGAGATTTTGTGTCCGCGGGGAAACCGGCGAAACGTGACGGATTTTTCCGGTGCGAACGAAAACGATAGTCGCAGCGCGTGGCCGCCCGGCGTATGTCGACATGGTTCCCGGCAAGGGCGATTTGAATTTTGAAAAGGGTGAGGTTAGCCAGCGCGCCAGAAAGGCTTTCAAACTCAACGCGCCGATATAAGACGGCCAGCCAATGTAACCGTCAGTTTTATTTGTTGTTTGTTAGTTCTACCGGGCCAACCACTCTGATCATTGCGTAGCAGATTTTTTGAGCTGCGCTTTAATTGCTTCCGCCAAATCATTGCTCGGAGATTTAGCAAGCGCTGTCTTAAATTCCTCGGCAGCTTTGCCATCTTGGCCAATAGCTTTGTAACTCATTCCGAGATGATAGTGGACTACTGCCACATTCGGTAATGCTGCGGCCGCCTCTTCAAGCATCGGAATCGCGGCCTTGAAATCGCCTGACCGGTAACTGACCCAGCCGAGCGTGTCCTTGAATTGCGGCACTTGCGATTTCCGCAAGATTCCGGCGAGCGATTGGGCCCGCTCCAGGCTGGCTTTGTCGGTTCGATGATCGGAAAGAATACTTGCGAGATTATTGGCTACCAAAATCGATCCCGGCTGTTGGGTCAGCAGATACTCATACTCTGTGATCGCCCCGTCATAGTCTCCAGTCTGCTCGCGTATGCTCGCCAACAATGTGTGCAAAATGATGCTATTGGGCAGTTCTTTTATACCAGCTTGAATGATGCCCAGTGCAGCATCGGCATTCTTCTGGCTGAGATAGAAATCGGCAAGAGCGCGGTAGCCGACGGCCTCCTTCGGTTGTTTCTCAATTGCTGTCTTGAAATTCTTCTCGGCCTGGTCGGGCGCCTTGTTTGCCAGGTTTATCGAACCCAAAAGCACGAGTGCCTCGGCGTTCGCGGGATTTGCTTTCAGTACAGACTGCAGAAAGGTGACTGCCTTGTCCGTCTGCTTTGCTTGGATGAGCTCGCGAACTAGAAATGTCATTGGCTGCGCCGCTGACGGCGAAGCCGTCACGGCATTTTGAAACGCCTCGATGCTCTGGTCGTATTTGTGCTGACCGCCCAAGGCGGCGCCGAGAATTTCGTAGGCGATCCCGCTGCGATCGCCGATTTTTTTGATGGTTTCGCCAATTTCCTGCGCGCCGGTCCAGTCCTGACGCGCGATCTTGATTTCCGCTAACGTTGAAAGTATCGCGATGTTCCTCGGATGGCGGTTAGCCAGATCGGTCAGAACATCCTCTGCGCGCTGGACGCTAGCGCGGCGACGGAGGAAGGCAACATAGTTAAGACCGACGGCGGGGTCGTAATCGGACGCCTTGGTCGCATCCGCAAACTCCTTCTCAGCAAGCTCGATTAAACCGCTACGCTCATAGGCAGTCGCCAACAGCAACATCAGCTCGGTCGATCGCGGTTGATCGTTAAGTGCCTCCCGCAAGTCGGAAATTGCAGGTTCAAATTGACCGCGTTCGATGTGGATTGTCGCGCGCAACTTTAACGCACTGGTATTTCGCTTATCCTTACCAAGTATGTCAGACACGATCGACTCAGCAGCATCAATATTCTTTCTGGCAAGATTGAATTCAGCAAGCTTGATTTTCGCCGTCAAAGCGTGTTCTGGAGTGTCCTTGTTATTTGCAAGGGTCTCAAGCAGCTTAAAGCTGTCGTTGAAATTTCCTTGAGTATAGTCGAAATCCGCCAACGCAAGCTGATAGGGAAAAACATCCCCGCCGGCGCTAATCCGCGTGAGAAGCTCCTGTCGCGCCGGCCCAGGACCTTTGACCGCAGCTAAGAAACGGACCAAATCGAGTTCAGCTTCGGTATTTTTCGGCTCCGCCTTAGCGACCGCCCGCAACTCATTTTCAGCGTCGCCCTCTCGATGTTGGGCGATATAGAATTTGATCAACTGCCTGCGAAAGCCGACTTCTTGCGGATATTGCTCGATCAATTGCCGAAGAGTCCCCTCCACGCGCGCCGTGTCACCAAGCTGTTCGTACAGCCTGATCTTAAAAAGTTGAATTCCGAGGTCTTTGGAATGGTCGCCAGGCTGATTATCGACGATCTGCAGAGCGCCGGCCGCGTCGCCGTTTGCAAACCGATCCGCGGCGAGGACCATCATCGCATCCATATTGTTGGGATCGATCTTGAGCGCTGCCTGCGCGTCGCGCAATGCATTGGTGGTATCTTTGAGCTTGTAAGCAACGGCAGCCCTTAGCGCGAGAACGGCAGCATTGCCGCTTGCTTCATCGTTAAGTTCGTTGACAAGCTTAAGCGCCTGATCGGTATCGCCCGCGAACAGCAGAAGTCTGGCAAGCTTGAGCTTGGTCTCTGTGTCCTTCGGGTCGAGTTCCACTATCGTCTTGAGAACCGCTGCGAACGCCTGCCACTGATGCGTGGCCTCGTCGACTTGCTCGAGACCGTGCCACGCCGGTACCAGGTCTTTCTTGAGCGCAATGGCATTGCGGAATTCGATCGCGGCTTTTTGATATTCGTGGGCCGCAAGAAATTTCATGCCATTTTGGTAATAGCTTTGTGCGCGTTCAGCCGCCGAGCTGCAGCCGGCCAGCTGAAAAGCGACCAACGACAATAAGATGAGCGGCATTTTGCCGGAAATGCGATGAGCAAGCTGCGGCAACATAATAATCCTACGACCGGGGGCCTTGCTGCCCGTTAAACACAGACTGGTCATGCCCGTCCGCTGTCGGGGAGTAAAAATTCGAGCCCGTTGAGACGAAGCGTTCTTCGCATTCTGCGAGAGACGCCTACCAAATGCAGGCTGCCGCCTCTGACTTTGAGCTCTTTCCTGACCATGAGGAGAAGTCCGAGAAAGCGGGCATCGACGGCGCGAAGTCTGGGCGAGATCTAACACAACTTGCTTGTTCCCCGTTACCGCGTCCCTAAAGCACGAAATGGCCTTTTCCGACTGGCTGGCAATGGCGAAGCCGACCAGACGTAAGGTAACGGCATTGGACCCATTGAACCGCTCGATGACGAGATCATGTCTTTCGTGCTTACCCCTACGCTGCAGCGATCGCGCCGCTAACGCGAGCGGCATGACGCGAGTAAACATCATTCGGAGCAACACCAGCGCGTCGCTCAAATAACGGCTCCAAAGACGCGGTTCTTCCTTGATGCGCCACAGCCATTCTAGACCCAATTCGCGCAGCGCATAAGGCGCGCGCTGAACTGTGCCGGATTGGAATTTGATCGTTGCTCCAAGGTGGGTACGAACCGGAATTCGCAAGTGCTGATGGTTGCGTTGTAACCAAAGTTGTCCTTTCCTCGAGCCTAACGAAGTCACCAGGAAGTCAGCATTACTCGAATTGATCTTGTTAATAAATTGCTCCTGGCTCAATTCGTCGACGGCGCCAATGTCAGGACAGAGCCAACCCGCGCAACTGAGCGTCGTGGGAGGCTCATTGAGAGACTTGGCAGCTGCGGCGGCGACGTCTTCTGTATCTCCGAATAGAAAAACCTTCAAAGGTCGTGCGGAATTGGGCCGTGACTTGAGGGCATCAAACATATCGGAGCCCGCAGTTCTGTGTGTGATTGGGATGCCCATGAGCCGAGCGATCCAGACGATTGGCATTCCATCGGTGGGACAAAGATCGCTCATCAGCAGTGACTCCCTAAATTCGGAATCTTGCTGGGTGATCACCAAATAATTTAAATTGGGAGTCGAAATGACAAATGGCGTCGCGGTCGCGGCGGCGTTTTCGATCTTGCGCAAAACCGCCGGCATCTCAATCGCATCGACCGGCATCCCAAGGATGCAGTAGACCTCCCTGGAAAGGTCGTCGGAGAATGCGGCAATCGAGTTCCGCGGGGACATCACGCCCGCCTTGGGTGCTTCCGCACTGGGGCTTGGCCATTGCGTTAAGGGGCTTGCGACAGTGGCCGAAATGTCCTGCGCGACTTTATTCACGATCTATGCCCCATCCCATGCACAACACGATTGCGCTGGCATCTAAACCCCACGCGTACGGTAAGGCGAGAAAGACGCGGAGAAACACGCGACTACTGCCTGCGACTATGTAGGAACGCCAACGAGATGCCCGATGATGTGCCACGGCACGTAGATGAGTTTCAAGCCGATTTTGGCGCGACGGGCGGGACCCCCGACCAGCCCATAGTCGGAAGTTTGATCGGCAAACCGCGGCGAGAGTGTGTCTAAATGGCGAGAAAGTCATTGTGGCGCCCCCACACGCCGCGCTGTATCCGATAGCCCGCCGAGGCAGACGACAGCCCACAGGATAGTCAGTTCCGCCTCCGCCACGAGCCCCACATTGGCGGTTAGCTCAACACAACCCCGCCTACGCCGTAGCCTCGCGCCCCCCGGTGGGGGTAGAGTTACTGGTCCCGGTTTGATGTGCAATCGTCTTGGCTTTGTTCGTTTTGGCGCCCCGCTAGTGCGCCAGTGGAGGCCCTGTTGACTACGTTTTCCGCGCCTGCAAGGAAACCTAGAAATATCATTTAGCTAATGTTATCCCCCCAATTTGGGGGGGTAGCGGTGTGGAAAGCGTTGCGCATCATGTGCATGGAGCAATTGGCTACCCAAACACCCGCAATCGACGGCGCCCGAGGCATAGACGTCGCCGAGTGGATGCCGTCGCTGCTGGGTCATTTGGGGATACCAGGAGAATAGAATCCGCGTAGCTCGACGATGAGTGAGCGACGGTGGCCCTGCCTCAAAATCCCATCTTCCGCGCAAAAACCAGGTGGGAACGCAACACTAACAACCTCCGTCTCCCTGATCATCTTTGCGCCCAACGCGCCTGCTCGGAGCAGGGCCAAACGGCGCGGAAATCGGCGGCGAAAAGTCGGCTTGGACAGGAGCGCGCGAAAGCGCCGCACAGTAGCGGTCGAGGACGCGCGGCGATCGGCTGGACTCGCCTAACCGTTAAGGCGTCTTCGGAATGCGACATATTTGGATTTGGCAGTTCTACCGTGGCAGATAAGCTGGAATTTTTTGCATTAAGGCTGCGGTAAACGCGCGCAATCTAGAATTTGCCTCAGCTTCGCCCCCAACAATCGGCGTGTACACTCGTACTAATGCCCCATCTTTGCGGCCCGTAAAGAGCGCATCAGTAAAGAGGTAAAATTTCATGCTGAATTCATTTGCAGTCCGCCGTCCACGCTGCTGGTACCAATAGTACATAAGCGTCTTTCTGCTGACCTTTTTGTATCGTAACATAGTTATAGGTGCCCGACGCTCCCGACGCGAGTTCGCTGAATTTTCTTTCTTCAAAGGAAGCAAATTCCCAACCGGATCCAGGTAGGCATACCCGCGGCGAATGAATTGCTGCGCTCTTGTTCAGGGAATCATAATACGCCACAAAAAAGTTTATCGGCGGACCACGAGGCGTTTCGAAAAAATCGCCGGCATAATAGTCCGTGGCTTTGAGCACGTTCACAGTTTCGGGCTCAAGCTCCTGGGGATGCCCAGTCCAGCCATCGATATGCTGCGGAAAATCTACAAGCAGTTCGCGATTGGGAGCGGGCGTGGAATTAGATGCTGCAGTGATCGAAGTTATAGTGCCTAAAGCTACGATGCAAATGAGAACCGTTAAGATAAGCGGAAGTCCAACTTTGACCTGCCCACGAGAATGTCCGGAGACTGCCGGCCCGCCGATGATCGAATTCGAATTCGACGTTCGACCAGCGAAATTTTTCAAGCGCGATAATCTCGAGCACGAGCAATAGGACGCCAACCATAAATACGACCATTCCTTCAAATTCATGCAGGAAGCCCTCGGCCATTTGGATACCGAAGTTGTCCACCAGCACTGCGGTGACGGTAATTCTGACACTGTTTATCAAAATTGTGACTGGCGCAGCCGAAATCACAACTACGGCCCTCTTCCACAAAGGTGCTTTGTAGAGATTTGCAATCAAAAAGGCGATACAAGTCAATGGTAACAGATATCGAAGTCCGCTGCAGGCTTCCGCCACCTGAAGCTTGTAATTTCCGAGATCGATGATGTTGCCCTCAACGTAAACGGGGATGCCGATAAGCCGGATCAACGTTACTCCGATGTTAGTGGACAGTAGTTGAAGCTTGATAGTCAGCATCGCCTGAAGCGTGTAAGGCAACGGAAGAGTTAGGAGCAGCAAAATTGCAAGTGGCAAAAGTGCTCGACTGGCCCCGACACCGAAGATGACAAGACCGAGACCTAATATCGTCCCGATCAGTGCAATTTGTTCGATAAAATAAGATTCTGCCAATGCAGCGATGACGACGAACAATTGCCCTACTACCACGAGTGCCAAACCGGGCCATCGTGCTGTCGTCGAACCGGCGATCAGAATGTCCCGGCGCCCCCACAGCAATAGCGGCACAATCAATACGATTAAGAAGCCGTATCCGTACTCCTCCTCATACCTCCAGCGATCATAGAGATTGAGTAGACCATCGCGCCCGCTCAGGCATACAAGGACAACGCAAATGAAACTCAACCCCGCCACGCCCAAGCGCGAAGCAATTAGGCTGGATCTTTCGCCGGGATCGTTCAGGCTCTTACCGGATGTATTGGTAAGCGAGGTCGTCATATTTTTGCCGTCCCTGGAATTTCACTATTTGTAACAACGGCCTCATATATTTCTAAGAGCGCCCTAGCCTTTACATGCCAATCGTATAAACGCTCCGCGCGATTTCGGCCGGCTTCGCCCATTTTCTGACGTAACTCGGGGTTCGCTGCTAGCCGCAAAATCGAATTTGCTAGTTCACTCGCAAACTTTTCGGGGGTATCCGGCGGGATGAGAATGCCAGTGTCATCGGTGATATAGTCGATCGGCCCGCCCCAGTTTGTCGCAATGACCGGAATGCCGGAGGCCATCGCTTCCAGCACTACCGCGCCGCCACACTCACGCATGCTTGGGAGAACCATGACTTCCGAGCCCCGTAACAGCGCCGCCACGGCGGACTGCGAAAGTCGGCCGTGGAATCGTCACATGACTTGTCAATGACATTCTCTGGACTTGTTCCTCCAAGGCGCTGCACACCGGACCATCGCCAACGATATGCATCTGAAAATTCAGCTTTCCGATCAGTTTCCCGCCAGCATTGATCAGCAGGTCGACACGTTTCCAATCCACCAACCGTCCAACATATATTATTCTAAATATGGCTCGTTTCGATCTGCACTGTTTGATTTGGGGCTGAAGCGATCAAGATCAACTCCGTTTTCGATAAATTCCAGCCCTGTTTACGTCTAAGGTTAGACGGTAGAGCGTTGTAAGTCCGTTTGTTCGCAACCAATATCAGTGCCGCATGAGCTTGCCGGGGATAATTGTATTCAAAAACGCCGAGGTTCGTCTCAGCATGAAGATGATCGCGCGCTCAAAACGGCCGGCCAATATTATAGTTTGCTGGGTAGTCCATTCCACCATTCATTGGACCGATGATTACCGGAACAGATAATCCGAACATCATGGAAGGTAGCTTTGGCGAAACTGGTATCGGCTCATGGACGATATCAAATTGATATGTCGAGACCAAAGAGCGGGCGATGCTGCGCTGCCTGATTTGGGTTTCAAAATGGCTGATAGTTCCAAGTGTAAATACTGCCAGCCGGTCAGGCATCAACTTCCCGATCTTGTTGCACCATATATTTACGAGACTATCAGCAGCGAAGTGTAGCCGATCGGCGTCGTTCGGAAATGCCTTATACAACTCTTCCTGAGTCCTCTTGTGCACGAGAAGGTGTACATCAGTACCTATTTCCCTCAAGCATTTAAAATATTGATAGGGAATGAGTGCCTCGCCGCCAAAGACCGCGGATGCATGTTCGGCCACGATCAATATCTTCAATAGTTCTTTGGAGCCACGGTCTCTGGGAATTCCACCGGGTGAATCTCCCGCTGGGTTCGTCATCGGCGCCTCGTTCGGTTCAAAGCTAGCTATGCCTATATCTGAACCGGTGTTACTATTGTGCGGTCCGGTGCCCATCTCGAACGGGGGTTCAAGGTCGACCTAGGAAAAACGGAATCAAATCAGGGTTATGTCCCTGGCTCAACGTAGCTGCCCTAAACCCGCCAGTATTAATACCAATCTTCCCAAATTGATGGAATCAGACGAGCAGTTTCGGCCGGTCCTGCATTTGACAAACAAGGGCCGTTGCCGACTAGCCGACGGCTCGCGCCGACCAATGTCAGCGGGTCCTATAGGAGACCGATGAGCCAGGTAGCAGCAGCGCCGAACTGGGTTGCCATGCTTGCCTTACTGGCCTGGCCATTGGCAGCCGTGTGGCTCTACAAAACGCGACCAGTCAGTCAGGCGACTTTGCTGACAATTCTGGGAGCCTATCTGTTGCTTCCCGTGGGCGCCAGCATCAAGCTTGCCGAGGGGATTCCCCAGTTGGACAAGACTTCGATACCAAACTTGGCTGCTCTCGCGGGAGTTATTTTAATCAAAGGACGTTTACGGATTTGGACGGGATTTGGAGTCGTTGAGGTCTTATTACTGATGTTGCTGGTCGGCCCTTTCGTGACGTCGGAACTCAATGCTGATCCGGTCGTAAGCGGGTCGATTTTCTTGCCTTCCTTGGGCGCTTATGATGGTCTTTCTGCGGTTTTTGCTCAATTTATTTTCGTAATCCCGTTTTTTCTTGGGCAACAATTGTACAGGACCTCGGCTAATTTCGAGGAAATACTGCGTATATTAGTCACAGCTGGGTTGCTCTACTCATTACCTATGCTTTTTGAGGTGCGCATGAGTCCGCAGCTCCACAGTTGGATCTATGGTTATTATCCTTTCGGATTCATTACTCAGATGCGCTACGGAGGATTTCGGCCAAGCGTATTTATGGAGAATGGGCTGGTCGCCGCATTCTTTGCGGCGACCGCAACGATCGCAGCGGCTGCTTTTTGGCGAACAAAAACACGTGTATTTGGATTCCGTCCTGCCGGAATCACGGTCTATCTGAGCGCGCTGCTCGTCCTCTGTAAGAGCTTGGGCGCTCTGATCTATGGTGCGTTGCTTGCGCCTTTGGTCCGGTTGACCGGACCAAAGTTACAACTTCGCGTCGCGATGGTCCTTGTATCCATCGCTGTCGCCTATCCTTTGCTCAGAGCCGAAGATCTTGTGCCGACAAAATACATCCTCGATGCTGCAACTATGATCAGCGCGGAGCGAGCTGAGTCGCTGAAAGTCCGCTTTGACAACGAGCAACAACTTTTGGGCCGAGCGTCGCAGCGTGTTCTATTCGGCTGGGGACGATGGGGCCGTAGTCGCATCTACGACCCTTACGGAAAGGACGTCAGCTTAACGGACGGCCGTTGGGCTATTACCCTTGGCCAGTTCGGCATTATCGGCTTTCTGGCTGAGTTCGGACTACTCGCATTACCGGTGTTCCGTGCAGCGTCAGCTCTTAGATTTGCAGAATCTCAGCGCGACGGCATCTTTTTGGGGACCGTTGCTCTCATCGTCGGCGTAAACATGATCGACCTTTTACCAAACGCATCACTCAGCCCGTGGACCTGGCTTCTTGCGGGCGCGTTGCTTGGCCGGGCGGGAGCGTTGCGCGGTGCTACCCGACAGTTGCGGCGAGTTGATCGACCAGTAGGCGAAGGCGAAGGTCAGATACCGTCCGTCCGCACTCAATGGTGACGCCAGGACGATAAAAAAAGACTGAAAACCTTATCGGCCGTCATACTGCGCAGAGCGCAATCGATCGGCGGCTCAAGAAATTGGTTGGACAATATGCTTAAATTCGACCTATCGCGTCACTGTGCGGGCGCCGCGAATTCTCGGAAAAGCTACCACCGATCGGGAAAGATCCTCTCGAATTGCTTGTTCTCGGCTACCCGCAACGGTTGGCGTCGTTGACTTCCGGTACGCCGGTTCATTTGCGAGTGCGATCTCGGAGCATGCTCGCTGCGAAAGCGTAAAATGTTTACTGGCAAGGCACACACATTTTTTCGCTTCCTGCTTCTATCGACGGGTCTGGTCGCAAGCCCGGTATACGCAGCTTCGTGGACCGCAGTCGTAGATCAACGGAATGGGTTGCCGGTCCTTTCCAGGGGTGGCGGCACCGCGATGTCGAGCAACTTTGTCTTCTGGGGCAAAAATTGGTCTTGGGCTGGCCTATCTGGTGGTGAGTTGAAGGTGACCGGCCCTTACGAATACTCGGTCGGCGCAACAAGTCATCTACTTAATTTTGTACTAACGGGGCGCATAAGAAAGGCGTCAGACCAGCAGTTTGTGTGGGATTTTGATCTGGAGGCTCGCAACACAATAACGGACGTCGTCGGCGGCGGTATGGACTTCAAACTTGATTTGACGAGTTTTGGTCCGGAACTTGGCGAACCCGAATTACTTCCAGACAACGAAGGATGGGCCTGGGGTCGAAGCGACGGTACTCGCGTGGAAATGCGTTTCGATCCTCCTCTAGCTTCCGTCTATTTCGAAGGAGGCAACAAATCGGACATACGCGCGTTTTTCTACAGGGGTAAGTTGCCTGAAGGGCATCGCCATTTTGTGGCTACTTTGAACGTTTCGAGCGACGTCGCAATCGGTCCAACAAATGCTGAAAGGTTCGGATTGGATAATGGCGGCATATGGCCGACGGATATTCTCGATTGGAAGACAGCCCCCGTCGACCTGTCCTTTCTCAATGCAACCGAAAAGCCTGCCGGCAAGCACGGCTTCTTATCGACCGCGAAGGACAAGCTAGTCTTTGGAGATGGAACCCCCGCCCGTTTTTGGGGAACAAATCTTACAGCATATGCCTTGTTCGCCACGACTCGCGAAAATGTGAAGCGTCAAGCTCACCGCCTTTCAGCGTTGGGATTTAATCTCGTGCGCATTCACCACCATGACTCACCCTGGGTCGTTCCAAATATTTTTGGCGGCCGGGCCGCGCTAGATACGAAGAGTTTGAGTTCTCGCTATGCTGGAAAAACTGGACTGGTGGATCAAGTCTCTCGAAGACGAAGGCATCTATGTTTGGTTAGATCTTGAGGTGGGACGACAGTTCAAACCCGGGGACGGCATTGACGGCTTTCGGGAGATCAGCAAAGGCAAGCCCACAGCGGGCCTCGTGGGCTACAACTATGTAAATCGCAGCATCGAGCAAGCGATGCAGCATTTCAGCGAGGAATATTTGGATCATCGCAATAACTTCAACGGGCTGGCGTACAAGGATGATCCAGGAATTGCAGTTTTACTATTGACCAACGAGAACGACATTACCCATCATTTTGGGAATGCTCTGCTACCCGACAAGCAGGTCCCCCTGCACAACGCGCTTTACATGGCTTTAGCTGCGGAGTTTGCGGCAAAATTCGGACTAGATAAAGACAAGACTTGGCGTTCATGGGAGCATGGACCTTCGAAATTGTTTCTAAACGATCTCGAGCACCAATTCGATGTGCGGATGATTGGGCAATTAAGGAGCATCGGAATCAAAGTCCCCATTGTCACTACAAGTTCATGGGGAGCTAACCCACTCAGTTCGCTGCCGGCGCTAACAAGCGGAGATATAATCGACGTCCATTCATATGGGAGTATCAATGAACTAGAAAATAACCCACTATACGCGCCAATTTTCACCGATTGGATCGCCGCAGCCCACATAGTTGGCCGGCCTTTGAGCGTAACAGAATGGAACGTGTCACCATTCCCTACTCCCGACCGACACGCAGTACCGCTGTATCTCGCGGGCTGCGCGAGTTTTCAAGCCTGGGACGCGATTATGCAGTTTGCTTATTCCCAAGGCCCCCTCGGCAATCAAGGCGGTCCATCAAATTGGGAGGCATATAATGATCCAGCCCTCTTGGCCACATTGCCAGCGGCCGCATTGTTGTACCGACGCGGTGACGTTCAACCGGCAAAGACTACGTACATTTTTGCTCCGACTTCAAGCCAACTCTTCGATCAACTACTATCACCGAAGACTTCCGTCGCGCTTCGTACAGCCGCTGAGAAAGGCAAATTGGTCATCGCCATGCCGCAGACCAGAGAGTTGCCGTGGCTCCGGAAAAGCCCGAGCCCCCCGGGCGGACTGGTGATCACGGATCCGACTCGATCGCTGATAGATCCCGATGCCACTTATGCGGTTTCCGACACCGGCGAATTGCGGCGCGACTGGGACCAAGGAACGTATACGATTGACACTCCCCGAAGTCAGGCAGCTATGGGCTGGATAGGCGGCAAGCAAATCGATCTTGCCGACGTCAGCATTGCGGTCACGACGCGAAATGCGACAGTTGCGGTACAGAGTCTCTGACGAGAAGAATATTGGCGAATCCCGCAACATCCTGATTTCATTAGGAGCGAGATCCGTTCCGGAAGCGGGCAATCGAATGCCATTTCATTCGGAGCCCGTCGAAGGCCACCTGGCGATACGCGCAGGCAACGGCTTAAGATTGTACAGACAACTCGGGGCAATTCAGCAAAAGGTGCCTATTCGGTACGAGAATGGCGAATACAAGATCAGCCTTGATCGTGATCTCGATACTCGTTGGCTCGTACTGAAATAAGAAACGCAATCGTAGAGTCCTAGTCCGATCCGCCCCTTAGTAAAACATCTTTTGCAGTGCAGGAATCGAACATTTGCAAAATTGAGAATGGAAGGGTCGGACAACTCGGGTCGCTCGCATTGCGTGCTGGTGGCTGGACTGTTTCGAGTCATTTCTTTGGATTGCTCCTTCGACTGGTGAGTAATCTCATCTTGAGCTTGTCTTGTCTGCGGTCATCCTTGGCTTCCAATCTATGAAATCTATAATTAAAAGCCGAAATCTCGACTTGAGGCGCATTACTACTATCGAATTATTTGCGCGGACAGTGCAGTCCACGAAATCGGAGGAGTTGGCCCCCCGCTCGTTTTGGATTCGTCGCCGTCAAATAAGTTAATGCGTGACGTGGGTACCGATGCCGTCCAAAGCTTTTACTGCAACCGGTGATTTGATGAATCGAGTGAAACGAGCTGCGATTAACCTCCTAGATCGTACTCTTCCCAATCAAATGAGGAAGTCGCTCTTTCACGTGTCATTCCTTCTTGCCCGCGACGAATTCGAGAAATTTGCATACGCTTTCAGTTTTGCTCCACACATGAGGTTTGGTTTAGCAGATTTGGCGAAACGCGGATTTATACCGGAGACTATCATTGATGTTGGTGCGTTTCGAGGAGAATGGAGTCAGATGGCTAAGGCGATTTGGCCTGCCAGCAAATTTGTCATGGTCGAGCCCAATACCGCAAATCAATCGCGGCTTGGCGATATTGCCAAGTCAATAGACGCACGCTTGTTTTGCGACCTTTTGGGCGCTGAGGACGGTGAAACGGTCACATTCAATGTAATGGGCTCGGGATCGTCTATCATGAACGAGCGTAGCGCTGTCCCACGAACTATTGAAACGCGGCATCTACGTACTCTTGATTCGCTGTTGGAGGAGGTGCGATCACCTGGGCTGTTGAAGATTGATGCGCAAGGCTATGAACTGCAAATTATAAGAGGCGCGCGAAGGGTCTTACCATCATTTGAAGTCGTGCTGCTCGAAGTTGCGGTTATTGAAATTAACGAAGGAGCTCCGTTGCTTCACGACGTTGTCGCTTTCATGAAAAGCCTCGGATTCGTCGCATACGATATTTTAGAACTTCATCGTCGTCCTTTGGATGGAGCACTAAATCAAATGGATATCGTGTTCGTTCGCGAGCAATCGGACCTAATTGCCGATAAACGACATTTCGCTTGAAAGACAGGCTACATAAAAATGGTAACTGGTAATCGTTTTTCAACCAGCAATGATGCACCTAAGGGTTTCGGCGTAGTACTCCCGGTCATTCCTATGAATTATCGCGCATCGAAACACCAAAATGCGAAATCAGCCCTCACGGCGCGGCAGCAGCGGCAGCACACGCGGTCCAACGACCGCAACGAACGACCTTTGTTCGCCGATTGACTACCGGTCGTTTAGATTATTATCTTAAAACTAGAGCGCAGAACGAGGGCTTACTAGATTGTCCGATCCGTTGCTCACCAGACTGAAACGAAAAGCATGGATTCATGCCTTCGGGGAAGAGTTGTGGATAAATCACGCGGGTGGCTTCCGCGAGCGCGAGAAATTTGGGTTGATCAATCGACCAAATTATCTTTACGGAATGTTGCGTGCGGCAGATGTAGCAAAGTACTGTGGAAAGCGAAGCGTCACCGTAATTGAATTCGGCGTAGCTAGTGGGGCGGGTTTGCTTAATTTGATAGCACTCGCCCCGATGGTTGAAAAGGAGACGGGCATAGGTATTCGAATCGTTGGTTTTGACACCGGCGAGGGATTGCCGTCTGTACAAGGCTACAAAGATCACCCTGAGCTTTGGAGCGTCGGTGATTTTGCAACCGAAGACCCCGAAGATCTTACGCGAAAGTTGGAAGGGCGAGCGGAAATCATTTGGGGGGATATCGCCGAGACGATCGCAGGGTTTACGGAATCTATCAGTTCCACCGCACCGCTCGGATTTGTTTCGGTCGATCTTGATATATACTCGGCTACGAAGGCTGCGCTCCAATGCCTGACCGGGCGACCAGAAAAGTACAATCCTGGCATAAGCATATATTTTGACGACATTGGTTTCTTTTTTGCAAATGAATGGGCTGGTGAGCTGGCTGCCATTTCTGAATTCAATGAAAAATATGAATTTAGAAAGATTGGGTGTGACCGTAGCCTACCGGAACGACGACCTGTGCAATGCGCTAGTTGGTATAACAAAATGTATGTTTGCCACGTGCTCGACCATGAAGTACGCCAAACTTCCCGGGACAGACAACGATTGGCAATTCGCGATCACGCCCAGTATATGGCGGCGCAGTATCTTTTCTGACCGCTTATCGAATGGGTTATGTCCAAACAACTGGATTCTAAGCGAGCGCGCCAAAATTTGTTGCGCTAACATCATCATTCGCACGATGTAACGAGAACGCTTACTTCGAAGACCTGGAATATGCGCGTCACGTTTATCATTCCCACAGTGAGTCTGGGCGGTGGCACTCGGGTCGTCGTCATTTACGCTCAAGAGCTAGTACGCATGGGTCATACCGTCCGCATCATATCTCAACCGCCTCGACAGACGGCCGCTCGCTCAAAGCTAAAATCTTGGATCAAGGCAGAATATAGCTTGAGTAGCCACACGACAAAATCGCATCTCGACGGCAGCGGGCTAGATCATCACGTCCTTGATCGGCGACGTCCGGTAACAGACGATGATGTTCCAGATGCGGATATAGTCATCGCCACTTGGTGGGAAACAGCCGAATGGGTGAGTGCGCTTAGTCCAAAAAAGGGAGCAAAGGTTTATTTTATTCAGCATCACGAGATTTTTTCGCACCTTCCGGTGGAGCGGTGTAAAGCAACGTATGGCTTACCATTGCACAAAATAGTGGTTGCGCGATGGATTAAGCAACTCATGTGCAAGCAATATGGCGACGAGGTTGTCGATCTTGTTCCCAATAGTGTCGATAGAAATCAATTCTTCGCTCCGATTAGGGGCAAACAATATTCTCCTACCGCCGGAGTCCTTTATTCGATCGCTTCATTTAAAGGTCTGGATGCGTCGCTGTCAGCATTGAGGTCCGTGCGGGAGAGACTTCCTCAATTACGGGTGATATCGTTTGGCGATCATCGGCCAAGTAAAGCCCTTCCCCTTCCAAGATATGCCGATTTCTTTCTCTGTCCGCCTCAAGATCAAATTAGAAATCTTTACTCACAATGCGACGTCTGGGTTACAGCCAGCCGAAGCGAGGGGTTTAATCTTCCGGCCATGGAGGCCATGGCTTGCAGGACACCTGTCGTTTCGACGCGAGCTGGATGGCCAGAGGAGGCCGTTAAAACCGGTATAAATGGAGTTTTGGTCGATGTGGACGATCACCCCGGCCTCGCGAATGGTATAGAGTGGATACTTTCGCGAAGCGATAAAGATTGGAGGATCCTTTCGTCAAATGCCTTCGCAACGGTGGCGTCAAGTTCTTGGGAAGCAAGCGCCAAGATGTTCGAAAGAGCACTGAAAAGAGCATGTTTCAGAGCGTCGCGAGGCGAGATCGCCGGGAGGTGCGCCTGCGCTTTTGAAAGCAACGACCAAGCAGCTCTAGACCCACCGGATATCGCGTCCCCAATGGGACAAGATTGACCGTACCCGCCCCGCGGAGCACCTTGCGCCTCGTTTGGGACTTAGCCCGTTAAAACCATTAGGTCTGCAGTGGCAGTTGGAAATATCTGCATGTTGTGCCTCAACGCTTACGTGCCGGTCGCCATGAGCCATCCGCAGCCACCCAACTGCACCAGCAGCGGAATTCCAGCGGTAGTGTTACTAATTTCCTTAGCATCCGTACCTTTACGATGAACGACTGACCGCGATGCGATGCTCATGATGCGATGCTCATAATGTTACATTCGTGACAACAATTTAGCATATCGATTGCGGCGCCATCGAGGATCTGCTTGTCATGCTTTCACGCCGACTTCTAATTTCGAGTATCGCCGGTCTTGCATTCGCCCGACCAGCACGCTCTCAGATCGCGCGGTCCGGTCACGCAAAGCGCTCTGCCTACAATGGTGGTCGTTCACAAGTAAATCCATGGTCTTTGCTGACAGGTGGTTGCTACCCGTTCATAAACCATTTGAAAACTGCTCAGTCTTGGGCACTAGGTGATTTCAGCACCGTCCCCGCACCCGATACACTCGACGCGAATGGATATCCGATCACTATATCCAACGGCGGAGTCGCAACGCTGTTTTTTGTCCCAACGCCGGAGGAATATTCCGGAAACTGGATCATTACTTGGGACGGTGAGGGCACTATTGCATTGAGCGTCCGACACACAACAATAAGCGGCAGCAAATCCGGTCATGATGGACGTTACATCTGCAGACTTGGCGATCGTCGAATTGATTTTAGGATTACGGCAACGAATCCAACCAATCATCTGCGCAATGTCAAATTTTTCCGCGCCGATCAAGAAGGTCTTATCGCGAAAGGAGAAGTTTTCTCACCTCTTTTCAAACAAAAATTGCTTGAAGCAGGATTCGGCGTCTGTCGGTTTCTAGATTGGCAGAATGGCAATCAATCAAACGTAACAGTTTGGACTGATAGGAAGCCCATCGATTACATATTCTATCAAGGTGACGAGCTGAAATCACGGCTATACGGGGGCGCGACAACGAATATTCGAGACGATTACTCCATTAACATCCGTGGATTTGCGCTTGCGGATAAGGCGACCGTGATTCTTAAGTTCAATGCTGATTCTAATTCGAAGGCCTGCACGCTGAATGTCAACGATAGTGGGGCAATCCCCATTAGGAATGCTTGTGGCGATAACCTCTTTAGCCAAGAACAGCCGAAAGCCAACCGGTACGGCACAATGGTGTATGACCAGGACTTAAAAGTGTGGCTCAAGCACGGTGGCGATGTCGCAAGAGGAAACGTCGGGCTATCCAATGGAGTGCCCCCCGAAGTCATGGTGCAGCTTTGCGAGGAGGTCGGTATGCACCCCTGGTTCTGTCAGCCCTATCTTACCGCAGATCCGATCACAGACTACATGTCAAATCTCGCGACTTTCTGCCGCGAGGTGGGGCCCGCTTGGATGGTTCCGCGCTATGAGGGGCCGAATGAGACGTGGAATTCTGCAAATGGGTTTAGCGCAACACGCTACGGCTGGAACAAGGCGCTTGCTCGATGGGGAGTAAAATTCGATCATCACAATTGGTACGGTATGGCACTTTCCACCCTGGGGCAAGCGGTTAGTGCGGCATACGGCAAAGATCGCACCAAGTATCAGGTTATTTGTGGCGTTCAAACCTTCAGCGGGACACCATCAGGAAGTAACGACCGGCTTAATTCCACGCGCTATGTCAAAGACGGGGGCAGCGCTGCCAAGAACTGGGCTACACACGTCGCGTGTGCGAACTACTACAACGCCACCTACACCGATAGACAAGAGATTGAGGCGGCATTTGACTATTCCGTCGCTGATTTAGTTAGAAAATTGGAAATCGCCACCAACTACGTAAATAGTAGTCTGATTGATGGCGCGACCGACAATCAAAGATTCGGCATTCCGAACTTGGCTCGACTTTACACCAATTGGGGCCGTTGGGCGCGCGAAATGAACCTGGGTCTAACCGGATACGAGGGAGGATACTCTCCCGATTATCCGGCGCAAGACAGATCGATCGGCATTACCGGAGCAAAAAATGCGTCGCAATGTGTTGTAACCGCGAAGGGGCACGCTTTCACTGTCGGCATGCAGGCGTCCTTCGCCAATGTTGGAGGAATGACTGAGCTCAACGGCAAATCCTCAGCGGTTGTCGCGGTCACAGCGGACACCTTTACGATAGACATGGATAGCACGCGTTTCGGTGCCTATACCTCTGGCGGCAATGCAACCTATGTTAATTCTCGAACGAATAGGCTCGCCCTTCGCGCAGCGTCAAAGCAAGTGGCCTCTCTTGAAGAGATCACCGTTCAGAATTATAATAATTTCTTGAAAGCAGGTGGCGAGTTTCCCAGTTGTTATGTGCTTTCGGGGCCGGGCAATGCGTGGTCGGTTTTTGATCCCGACATCTACGCAACGCCCAGCCCGCAGTGGAAGGGAATTGTGAAGTTTAATTCGAGATTATAAATCGTTAGTAATGTGGGGATTGTGATCTAAGCTTGGTTTACCTAACGGGCCCTTACGCCTAGCCGCCGTCGAAGCGCCTCGGCTTTGCTGCCGAGGCAGATGGATCAAGGACAACGGCGTCCTATCGCCGATTGCGCTATGGGATCTCACTTCGCTGTACCGGTGCGACATTCTTCAACATTTTGGCGGGCGTCGTCCAGATCGAGGAACCAGTAGCGGCCGTGACACTCGAGCCTTTAGCCGGACGGTGGCGTTTAAGCTCTCCGCGTAGGCGTTGTCGGTCGGCTTACCCGGGCGACTGAAGTCGACGTGATGCCATTCGCATAAGCCCATAGATCGAGCTCCTTTGACGTGAACTGGTTACCCTGATCGACACGGATCGTGGGCGGCAAACCACACTGCCCTCGCGCTTGCTCAAGCGCATCGATCGGCACCATGGCTGTCGCTGATCGACAGACACAGGATAAACTCCGCTCCACATGTCGCATGAAAAGAGCGTTTTCCGAATGAGTGCCAAGGGAATTCATCCATTCCGACCTAGACGTGGCGGCAACCGCGCTGATGTCCGGCCCGCTCGTTTATGAGGAGGAAGAGTGAAATCTTGAAAGCGGAGCCGCAAAACGACTAAAAACGACTATGGAACGGGCCCCTCGATAGCAACAGCGAACAACTGCGCGAGCATGGCCGCCTGTGTGTCCGCGTTGTGGAGTTCAAGTACACGCTCGTATGCGGCCTTTCCCAAGCACAGCAGGGTGTCGGCAGACGCGTCAAGACAAGCCTGCATCGCTCGCGACAGCGCTTCGCTGTCTCCCGCTGGCACAAGCCATCCGTGCTTGCCCGATTGTACGAGTTCCGGGACACCGGCGACGAACGTGCTGATGACGGGCCGCCTGAGGGCCATCGCCTCCATTATGACGACTGGAAGGCCCTCGGCAAAGCTTGGCAACACTAGCGCCTGCGCGGCTAAGATTTCTTTTCGTACTTCTTCGCTGTTGATCCAACCGGTGATGCGTACTTTGGTTTGTAGATTGTAGCGCAACAAGAGCGCCTCGATTTCAGCTCGCATTTCACCATCGCCGGCTAAAACCAGCTCGAAATCGGCGCCTTCTGTGGCAAGGCGGTGCGCTGCCTCGACCAGCAGTAATTGACCTTTTTGTTCGCACAGGCGACCGACGCAGATGAAGCGTTTTGTGGACGGCGGCGGTTCGTAGGGTCGGTCGTAATAGGAAGGCTCTAGACCACAAACTACGACCTTCACCTTCGGCCAATGTTTGTACTCAACAGCTCGGAATAGCTGGCCACGCCCAAACGAACTGATCGCGACTACGAAGGTACAATGTCGGATCTTCTCTGCCAAACCAATAAACTGCGGCTTATCGAATTCCTCGGGCCCATGGACGGTAAAGCTCCAAGTCGGGCCGCCCAACGTATGCACAAGCATTGCCACTTCGGCCGAATTTGTGCCGAAGTGGGTATGCAGATGCTGGACGCCAGCTTTGCGCAACCAAGGCTCGATAAGGCAGGCTTCGGTTAGATAGACCAAGTGCACCAGCACTGGACGATCCGCGCGCTGTCCCATACGCCACGCCAAGCAGATCGCACGCATCAAGCGTACGGGACGTGTTAGCAACATGTTGGCAAGTGCTAGCAAAAGCGGCAGCGCGCCGGCACGCAGGACATAGCGGGTGCGCTTGCATTCGGCGCGATCTTGCTCGTCCACTGCATCGCTGTCCCAACCCCGAAGTGCAATTCGAAAAATCTCAATTCCCTGTCGTTCCAAGGCCAAAATTTCACGACGGATGAACGTCGTGCTAGTCATCGGGTAGATGTTCATCAAGTATGCAATTTTCATCGCTCGTGCTCTTCGGCGAGATCAATGGCGATGGAAAGCGGACGTGTAGGCAATTGCGCGCTGTACGGCTATAGAGAGTTCGAGCGGCACGACATCACTTTCCCGCGCCCCCGCCCTCTTGAGCGCAAGGAAGTGGTCCAACTGCGGCAGGTACTGGTCAGACCCGTACGATAAATATTCTCGGCGGAGGTCAGGAAGCGCCCTCTTGATGCGGCGCAATAGGGCTTGTTGTCGTAGCACGCGACTGACGTTTTCTCTAAATCCGATCGGTAACATCGGATCCTGGGAAGTGTCGCGTTCCCCGGACATCAACTGCCTCGAGACAATTTCCGCGCCGACGAGCGGCTTCTCAAGCCGAATAAGTCCTTCAGAGCAAGCGAGGGTTCCGGTGTTGGACATGAGAGAGGTGAATGAAGTTGCGAGCTGGGACTGACCGCCTCCTATATGACTTAGTTAAATCGACGCGTGCTCATTCACGCCGCCATCGGCGAATCGGAGCCGGAGATCGGCAGTTTCGACCGACCCAAAAATCTTTATCGCCAAAGCGACAAGGTAAACCCCGCGGTCGAACAGCACGCCGCCCTCTGTTGGGGCAACCTGTCGCCGCAAAACCTCTTCTGCGGTTGGGTATCCAAAATCTGCGAAAAGGTGGGTGGGTTTCCCGCAAGCCTCAGTGCGGGCTAATTCGAGAAAGCGCCGGTATGCTGGCAAAAAGAGCGTCCAGATGCCCTCCATGCAAAGCTGGCCCGTTCTCCGTGATGCCTCGGCTATCGCTTCCGCATCTCCCACGGATAATGCGAGTGGCTTCTCGCACAAAACGGCTTTGCCTGCCTCAAGTGTTGCCTTAGCCGTAGGTGCGTGCTCCGCGCTAGAATTCGCAATATAGACTGCATTAATTTCGGCGCTGCGCAGTAACGAGTCGAGATTGTCGCTGGCTGACGGAATCCCAAACATTTCCGCGAACCGACGCGCGCGTCGCCGATCGCGCGATACGACAGCACCGACACGCACGCCGGCGCGAGCAAAGGTCGACATCATTGATGCCGCCATGCGCCCTGTTCCAACCAACCCAAATGTGACCTCACTCACGCCAGCCACCGTGCCTCATTACAGGTTTGTCGCCCATGGCATTGGCTCAATCGAAGGGCAGTCTGTTCGCATGATCTGCACGCCATTCGCGTTCTGCATAGCAAGTGTCACTTCGTTTAGATGTAGTGAAAACTGAGCGGACATCCGGCTCGGCCTCGAGTCCTTGAGTGCCGCGAACACCTCTGCGGGACCAAGCGCAAAATTCATGGCCGCTGCTCCCCACCGCTTAACTTTGGGATGCGTGGGTTGCTTGACCCTGATGCGTCGGGCGATCGGGCTGTTTATGAGTTGGCGACGGATCACATGTCGACTGCGAGCACGAACGACCGCTTCGTTGTCCCACGCCTTATTAACTTCCAGAACTCCTTTGTCGCCGATGATACGAATGCAGTGATTATGGGGGGCAAGGATGCTGCAAGTCAGCCGCGCAGTCACGCCCGACGCAAAGTAGAGAATCGCGCAGGAAAAATCTGGCGCTGTCTGGACACCGTCATCAAGTTTGGCCTCGACGCAATTTGCCGAGCCTGCGATCACCTTTTCAACTCGGCCGAACATGGCCATCAGCCAGCTGAGATAATACCCCGCATGCTCGAGCGCGCAACCAACCAGAAACTCATCACGATAGGGCCACGGCGCACCAGACTCGCTAGCCCAACTTTTGTATGGGGCCTGTGACACGAAATCGTCGTCGAGCTCGGCATAGACGAGCAAAACTTTACCGATCACATCCCGACGAATTGCCAACCACAGCGTCTGCGCTGCTTGACCAAGCATGCTGCAAGGCGCAGAGGCGAGAATAAGCGCCTTGCTCTCAGCAAGAGCATAGAGAGCGTGCGCTGCCTCCATATTCATCGCGAGGGGCTTCTCGGAATAGACATGCTTCCCAGCTTGGAGGCAAGCGTGGCTCACGTCGAAATGGGCGTGTGGATTTGTGAGATTCAGGATGAGATCCGGCGAGTCTCGGTTGTCACACAGCAGTTCTTCCAAACTTCGCGCTGCGGTTATATTCCAGTACTTGCAGAAGGTCGCAAGGCGAGCCTCATTGATGTCATAGGCTTTATCAACCTTGAACTCAGGGAAAGTTTTGAGCGAACGCATGTAAAGGTCCGCCACGAAACCGGTCCCCACTATCCCAATGCGGCCCAAAGTCGCCTCCTCGTTTCGCGTAAGCTAAACGCGATGCTGTTGTTGCGGATGACAGTTAACACAATGCTTACGTTACCTAAGGATGGCAGCTACCACCGTCTGCATCATGCCTGTTAGTCCCGGGCTGTGTGCGCTCCCATGACCTCGCGTTCAAAGGCCAGGTAAGGCGAGCCGAACAAAGCGCGGCCGGGGTGGAAGCGCCGCGGCATGCTCAACATCAAGGGCTTCGTGTCGTCACCGAAACAACGGGCTCGGGCGATGCCATGGCTACGAGCCAATGCCGAAATCATTGTTGCGGGATTCCTTGACTTCGCGAGGACTCGTGCTTCTGCTCGTGCGTCCACAAGCGCCGAGTACTAGCAATAACGACGTGCGTGTGGCTCGACATAGGTCCAGACGTAGTGCCCGATATAGAGTCAATCGGCGTCAGGTATCCCGCCCACTGCACATCCGCACGAGGCGCTCTTCACCGAGCGGTTATACTGGACCAACTTCCCCAATCATAATTTTCCATCTCAACATCGCCCTTATAATTAAGCACTCGACGCGGAAAAGATACATTTAGGTCCGAGTTTGGATCTCTGGTCCTGCCTTAGCTTGATCACTTACGATCGAGCCGCGCGATCTCCAGCCGCGCGGGCTTCATCCGATCCTGGCCGGGAACGCATATTGCGGATCGTCCGCAAATGCTTTCACCGAGTTGCGCAGCTGGTCGGATGCACCTTTTGGTCTTCGGATGCGCGTGCGTACGAGACGCCGCGACCCTTGATCAGCCAGCCGCACAGCTTCAAGCTTGAACGCTCGCGCAAACCTTCGTCTCTCAATGGCTCACCGCCGGTCCCATCAAAACACCTAACTCAGTGCCTTCGGAACTGGGTGCAGGCCGAACGCATTACACGCGAGCTTCACCTTGGTCGCCAAAGACCGCATCCAGCTCATAGTCTGAAGTTCGGCCATCGAAGAAAAAGCCTTGTTTTGTCGTACGGCGAACTCCCACTCAGACCGCGAATTATAATCAAGGCGTACTAAATCATATATCTTATGCAAAAATTCATACGGCACTATGATTGAAAGATCGCCCCAATTTATTTCTTTGGGAAGAACAACGTCAGTATCGATGATTACGGGAATTCGGCCGCGACTGAGGGTTTCGTAAACTCTGTAGCTGTAATTTTCTGTCCCTCTGGGACAGATTATGTAAGTGCTTCGCTCCAGGTGGCCTATGTATTCGTCGATCTCCCGCTCCGATGCCTCGAACTTCGTCCTTTCAACGATCTCCAATTCTATATCTTTGTTTTCGTTCCGACGGTCGTTGAGGATACGAAGGGTTTCGATTTGAGGAACGCCCCCGATCGCTTTGATAGAAAACCCCAGGTCATTCATTAAGGCGATAGCGTTAGTATGTCGGACGTAGCTTCCCCGCGACAGCCATCGCTTAAACTTTACGGGCGATTTTAAAACTGCATTCGCAAGCCTGGAATCCGCAAATGCTCGGCCCATAAAGCCAATGCGGAGCGGCGGCTTGCGCATCCATTTAAGGTTCTCAATCGCCGCAGGGGGGCGCACGGGATTATCAAGATGTGGTATTATTCTCGTTTTTCGGGGATCGAACCAACTTCGATATGCTGAATAAGCTATCGTAAGATCAGCGTCTTTCAAGAATAGTTCCGACGACGACGGAAAAAAAATCACGTAATGCTCTAATGATTTTTTCTTTAGAAGCGCCGTCAAATCATTCACGTAACTTCTACCATATTTCCATTGGCAAGGGACCTTTATTGTTTCGACCTCAAATCCGATTTCTTTAAGGGATTGCTCGAATGGCAATAAATATTGAGGGTTGCCCTCATCGAGTATTATTAGGCTGATCTTTCGCATCATCCCCAACCGTCGTCGCCACATTAGCAATTTTTACTTAGCCGGTTCACCGGATGAATTGAGAACCGCGAATAGTCGTGTTTTTCTGGCCTTCCTTCAAGAGAGCGCGCGGTTGGTAGGGGTGCAGTTTGAAATGCCGCCGCTTATCCGATCAGTTGGATTTTGATCGCGCGGCCTGGCGGATTATCAGATCGCCGAAGAAATGTGATGAGACGTTCTCCGGGAATCCGGCGAGAAACTCATCGGCCGGTAGCCAGCGGTGCAACAAGAGGCCGTCTGCTTCTGGCCCGGTAGCATTTACTTCCACGTTCCCATGGATTAGCGAAAAGCATTCGCGTATGAGTTCGACACCGGGAGCGTCACAATGATACTCTATCGACAGGCTGGGAAGCGGCTGGGACAAACCCCTGAGGACTTGCGGTTCGGCGCCTTCAACGTCGATCTTGGTAAATTGCGGCTTACCGTATTTAGCGATCAGCTCATCTAAAGTGATGACCGAGACTTGCAGGCTGGCGACGGTCGTACCTTGCCAATTTGAACGGAGGCTTGCTTGTCCGGTGGATTCTTTTTTAAGGTTGAGAGTGGCTGTTCCTTTTTCCGCGCCAACCGCGCAGGGCAGCACAACGCAACGTTTGCGGTATTTCTTAGCCCGCGCCTCAATCTCTTCGGCAAGATCCTTTTGCGGTTCGAGCGAAACGACGGTCGCTCCTAGCGCAAGGAAAATTTCAGTTTTTTCGCCGATATTGCCGCCAATATCGAAGCACAAATCGCCGTGTCGGATGAACTGCTGATAGAACGCCAATCCGGTGCGGAAACGGTCGCGCTCCGCTTTATGCAGAAATCGATGCAGCGCCCGCGCCGGACCATACAGCCCAACCGAAATTGCTATGTGCTTGAGCGTCATCGCTCATTCCGCCGCAGCCCTTTAAACGCCGCGTTGCGCCCTTTCCATCCTTCTAGCACCGTAACCGTATCCGCATTAGCCGAGGCTTTTTTTCAATTTTGACAAGCGTGGCGTAGTCAATGTCAGACCAGAATTGCGCCTTCAACTGCTCCCACGCAGGCGATCCCGTATGAATTGGATCTGGCCGAACGCCTCTGGGAAGCGGCTGAGAATCTGGAACAGCGCGAGGCGCGCACGATCCTTTATAGACCCGACATTCCGCATGGTTAGCCGAGTCGCCTGTAGCCGGATAGATCAACCATGCGGCCCATCCCCACGGTCCGAATGCAACCCCGGCGGCCACGCAAGCCAGCGGCAGCCATACCCCCCACAGCCAGGCTCGCCGCGATTCCCAAACCCAATGCCGTTCGGGCGGCGCCCCGTGTAGATCAGCGCCTTGTGCGAACGCGTAGCCGCTCCGAAAAGCACGTCGCCACCACTGGCTGAACCTCGTCATCGCGGCGTCATGCCAAGCCATTTCCACGTCCAGCCGCCAGATCCGCCAGCCGGCCGCGCGCAGACGGACACACAGCTCAGGCTCCTCGCCTGCGATCAGATCTTCACGAAACCCACTTACGGCCTCAAAGGCGCTCGCCCGCATCATCGCTACACCCCCGCATGCGCGCACTTCCCCTGGCGGACCGTCCCATTCCCGATCGCACAGCCAATTATAAACTGATTTCTCAGGAAATCGCTCGCGCAGCCGGCCGAAAATAATTCCGATGTCCGCATGAGATTCCAGAAAGGATAGCGCCTGCTCGGACCATCCCCCGATCAATTCGCAGTCTCCATCTATAAATTGAACGTAGCGAAAATCGGGCAGCACTTCCTTCAAACGACGGAATCCGGCATTGCGCGCACGAGCAGCCGTGAATGGGACGTCCATATTCAGTTCGATCACTTCGGCGCCTTCATTGAAGGCCAACTGGACCGACCCGTCCGTCGAGCCTGAGTCGACATATATCAAAGCATCAGCGGTGGAGAGCGACGCCAGGCACCGCTTCAGGTGGCCGCCCTCGTTGCGACCTATGGCGACGACGCCAATTTTCATATAATCACAATAAGATGCCATTCGTTAAATACTCTAGCCCCAACGGACGATCATCACCGTATTGTTGTCTCGTTGTCGAAATGCTTCACGAACGGAGACTATCGATTCCTTGTTTTTCATTCAAACCGGAGCTTTGGCTTGAGTTTATTTCACTCCCTAATGTCGAGATCAAAGGCCAACTGTTAAAACAAGACGATTGTGCGCGGCCGCTTGTTCTGCAACTGCGTAATCGCGGCTGGGCCAACTTGGACTAACTCGTAAATTAGGCCCTTCGGTATCAGAGCCCGTCGCAGGATTAGGCGCCATTACGCAAGCGGTGCTTGTCGATCACCATTCGCAGCCGATGCTTGATCCCCCTAGCCCTACGTACCGCTGGCTCAAGCCACGCGATCCGATCGAATATGGGGGTAGGATGAACATCAGTTCGAGAGTTCCTCTGGTGGGCCAAATTTGGAACTGCCAGAAGCGTACGAAGATTTGGAATAACTTGGCGGACGTGATTGTACGCTCCGTCGGGGAGCATGGGGCCCCCATCTGGATGACCGCAAGGTCGATTTTCACATTCTTTCATATACTGAAGCATAGGCGCGATGAATCGCCCGTTTACCGCATAAAAATGCGCGCCAATTACTCGCTTGCGCCAAGGCATCAGCGGACCGCGAAAGTTGCTATCCGACGGTTCTAAATATCCAAAATGTATGACATCCCAATCTTCTATCTGCAGTCGCGATAATATCTGACGTTCGATTTCGTCTCCGACACTCCTGAAACTCACATCATCCTCAAATATGAGAACATTGTGAAGCCGGTCTTTGTGCGCGAGATCGAGAACATTTCGGTGGCTGTTGAAGCAGCCGCGTGCACCAACATCTGGAAATTCTCCCTTTTCCAAAACACGTTCGGCGGAGTAAAAACGTACTCTCTCGTTTGGAATACGAATTCCAATTTTGAAAAATTCTTGCTCCGCCTGCGCTCGACGGTCGACACGGTCTAACAAATTGATAATGTAGGACCGATCGAAGAATTCAATGATGTGTTTCACTGATTGACCTACTGAAAGTAGATTGCTATCCGAGCGTCTCGTCTCCTAATGGTTTCCGTTCGGTAGTCTTGTTGTGCGCGAAATCTTGCATCTTGCCGAATGTCCGAAGAACGTGGGCATCGCTGCAGACCGAATAGACTACTTTTTGACCAGAAACGTCAGTCCCGGTGTAACGTGCCTGATCCAGGGCGCAGGTATGAAGGGCATCAATACCCGAGTAGAGCGCGTGTCGCCTTGCATTAGGCTTCCGGCCCGCCGCGCCGCTCTCACGGAAGCGGGGTCCGTCGGGATAAATGCCCTCGGGCATCGCATTTCAGGCGCCGCCCAGAAGGACTGTAAGTCTCGAAACCCGGCTTCTTGCAGCATCGCCATCAGTTTACTGTGGGAATGTGTTAGCCCATCGTATCGGTTTTTACCGGCGAGCGACAACACGACCTTGCGCAATCGTCCTGTGCTTTTGCCATCGTCCGTGCAGCCCCCAGTACCATCAAACAGAGTTCGCAACGAAAAACGGTTCTTTGTGTTGACCCAAAGACTACCGCCGCGTTTTAGAACCCGAAATGCTTCAGAAAGGAATTGTCGCTGGCCAGCCTCTGCGCGAGTTTTTCGCTCCCGCGCAGCGCACCACTCGAGAACTAGGTTGCAGACGACGACATCAAAACCATTGCTGGCATACGGTAATAGGCAGTCGTCCCCGCCTGTTGCAACCAACACGTTGGTGCATCCGGACTGGCGGCACCGTTCGGCCGTAAACCGCGCCTGCCCGAACACTACTTCTAAGCCATGAACCAATTTGCATCGTTCAGCCAGCGGTACGGTAATTTGGCCGAGGCCGGTGCCAATCTCCAATACTACCGTTTGATCGTTCAACGGCAAGAGATCAAGGAACGCTGCTCGTTGCTTGTCGGTAACATATTGGTAAATGCGTGACGATTTTCCATATACGGCGCGCAACGACGGCTCCCAGCCTTGCGCACGAGCTTCATCGATTAGCCGAAATAAGTCTTGCGCCTGCTCTTTATCCTCAGCCGGTGGATACGCCAGAAAGTTTGGTATGCCATCTACAATGGGAAACTGTCGACTGCCGTCTGAAGTCGAAAATCCCGTGTCGCCGAAATTCAGCTCCTCTCCAGATCCTGGGCGAGCATAAAGCGTTTCGGTTTTTACCATCTAGCTTCCGTCGTTTGTTCCGATGGATGGTTGGGCCGATCTCGGCTAATCGCCGATGCGTATAAGGAGCCGACGGGGAATTATCGAAATGTCTTTGGAGAATTGCAAAACCACGACGCTGCCAGGGAGGACCATGAGCGGCACCCTAGTGGGATTTAAATTTTCGTTAGGAAAACCCATTTGCGCCGCCGCTATATTTTAGCCCTCTGGATTTCCATCATGCAATTACGGGCGAGTTGCAAGAACCGATCCACGGGGAATTGATCAATCCGCTGCGCAATTTCGCCCAGTGCCGCGACGACATAGGAAAGCGCATCAACGGGCTCGCACTCTAACGCTGCGGTTGCGCGAACGATCGCTTCCTTTAACTCATTTGCCGTCAGCCGATAGGACAGAGAAACACGGACAAGATCATAAATGGGGTATCCATTAATTCGAGATCCTCCCCAGTCGATTATAAAGAAACTGTAGCCCGCCTTAGAACACGCATCCTCACGGGCACCTTGAAGGAAGTTCCCTTTCCACAGATCGTTGTGCATCGGAACGAAGTGGGGTTGAAATTCTCCTGTGACCAATCGATCGAGGGCTATTGAGGCCGCGTCCCGAATATTCCGATCAGCCGCCTGCATGTTGTTCAAAAATTGCAGGGGGCGAATAAATAGTTCACGATCATTCGCAGTGTCCGCAGTCACCCTGTATCGAGCGTTGACGGATTGCAGCCATTCGATCACTTGAGGTTTAATCTTATGCCTTTGTAGCGCCCAAAATAACCAATCATCGCTATAGATTCCGTCTGAATGGCATAAGCGCGTAACTGCGATTCAAAATATAACCTTGAGCTAGTGGAGTTAGGATGACTGACCCAAGTTCTTCGCCAAGGTAACTGCGCATGGCAGAGGCTTTTGCCTGACCCTGAGAAACAACCTCGGGAAACCTGGCGGGAGAAACCATCAATATTGCGCGTTTGCTGCCTCTGCCAACAGCATAAATTGCCGTCCCGTCTGCAACTGAAGACTCCGTTCGAATCGCAGAAATCTCCGGCGAGAACCCGCATTCGACGATCGTATTTGTGAGCGAGTCATGTATTGCCGACCTCAAATCGAATCTGGCAGTCCCTGGCAATCTGCTTCCTCCAGTGCTGACGGCGCGGTAGAGAGCGCCATCCTCGAACGAGTGCGAACGCGACTGACCGCGCGACGGCTGGCTGCTACTCCCTAAAGATGAAAGCAAACGCTGCCGTTAGGTTGCTGATCAACGCTTTACGCGCTGCGGCCGATGCTACCCTTGTTTGTATATCGCGTTTACTAATCGCAGATGAGCGGAGCGGGATTGTCGAGAGGGTTTTCAAGCAACGTACGTACCTTGATCTCGCCGCCGCTCACTGCTCGTTCGTTGTCTCCAATCCTTGATGTCTATCTCTGCGCCAGCGCCGGATTATGGACTTTATTCTCTCTAAAGCCAGCCACAAACACGCTGTGCCGAATTGAATCGCGCAAAAGATTTGGCACAGAGAAATCCTCCTTCCCCGTGAGCATCACGCGCGCGCGCCACAAAGCAAGTCCGGCGATGTGCCCTGCATCAGCCATCGCCGCATAGGCCCGGCCACGGTTCTTTAAGAAATATCGTCGGCGAGCCTCGAAAAAGTAAGACGGAAGGCGGCTCGGTTTCTTTCTCCCAAAGCCAGTACTCTGCCCGACCAGATGCACAACGCGACCCGTTGGTACGTACCACGTCGACCACCCCGCCTTGCGCGCGTTAAAGCAAAAGTCACAGTCATCAAAATACGTATAAAATCCTTCGTCCAGAAATCCGACGTCTAGAAATACCTCTTTCCTGATGATCATGCAGGCACCGGACACCCAATCAGTTTCGAATGTCTCCTCTCTCACCGGCGGCGCAACCATCCAATTCTTCAGCAATCGAGTTATCAGGCCAAGTTTTATGCTCGCTTCGAATTCACTCGCCGGCGACTGGAATCTGAATGCGGATCTTTGGGGAGTGCCATCCGAATCTTCGAGACGGCATCCAGCGATTCCCACATCCGGATGTTGATCCATAAAATCGATCAAGGCCTTAAACGCATTTGGCAGCACTACGGTATCCGCGTTCAAAAGCAAAAAATATTGCGGCGGAGTGAGCCGATTCCATGGCAGCGCGCAATATTACATTGTTTCCACCGGTGAAGCCCAGATTTGGGTTAATTGCCTTCAATGTGCACCATTCCCGCCACCCGTTGTCATCTATCGCTTTTTGAATCCTCTCAGCGGAATCGTCGCCCGTCCCATTCTCACACACAGCCACCTGGGTGTCGGGAACGCGCCCGACCTCTTCGGCTACCGAACGCAGGCAGTCAATTGTGAGCTCGGCAACGCGATAATTGACGATGACGACCAGGAGCTTCATTGCAGTCAAAGCCTTACGATTGATTCACTAAATCTTCGGCAATTTTGCGCTATCGGTTCCCCGAGCCAAATGCCCTAGGCATTGCCAATTCCTTCCATGGTGACCTATGACAATGATAATCAGTAGAGTGAGGAACCGGCAATAACGCCATATCGGGTGCAGGCAAATGGCTATCTCGTCGAGACAAAGTCCGTCAACTGATTTGATAATTGGCTTGGTCGCACTCAAAACGCTGCTGGGACGTTGTAATTGAAGCCCGACCTGTCAAAGGCTCCGGTTTTCATCTTGTGTGGCGGATTAGGTACCCGCCTGCGAGAAGAAACCGAATTGCGCCCTAAGCCGATGGTGCCAATTGGGAGCCATCCGATCCTCTGGCACATCATGCGCAGCTATTCCCGCTATGGTTTTAAAACCTTTGTCCTCTGCCTCGGATACAAGGCAGAAGTGATCAAATCCTATTTCCTCAACTATCCGACGATGAACAGCGACTTCACGATTGAGCTACACACCAATAACGTTACCGTTCAAAAGATCGATCACCAGCAAGATTGGAAGGTTACTCTCGCCGACACCGGAGCACTAACGATGACAGGAGCGCGCGTCGCCCGCGCCGCCGCAAACTATCTCGGCGATGCTGAGCACTTCGCAGTAACCTATGGCGATGGCCTCACTGACGCCAATCTCCGTGATGAATTCGAACTACACGTAAAGAACGGAAAAATCGCGACTGTTTTGGGCGTGAACCCTCCTTCCCGCTTCGGCGAACTCAAACTTGATCATGACGAGGTTATCGCGTTTGCGGAAAAGCCGGATTTGGCCAATACCTGGATCAATGGGGGATATTTCTTCTTTACGCGTGATGTTCTTTCCTACCTCAGTAAAGACGAGAAATGCGTCTTGGAAAAGGATCCGCTGGTGAAGCTCGCGCGTGATCGGCAACTGAGCATCTGCAAGCATCTCGGCTTTTGGTACGCGATGGATACCCAGCGCGACCGCGAATACCTCGAGGAACTGTGGAAATCCGGCGCAGCCCCGTGGCGCGTCACATAACTTTGGTCGCGAACCTTAGGCCAGGAGCAACAAGCAGCAATGAAAGTTTTTGTCACCGGCCATAGGGGCTATATCGGCGCCCACCTCGTCGACCTACTCAAAGAGAGCGGCCACACCGTCACGGGTTGCGACCTCGGCTTATTTGATGATTGCGCGTGGGAAGCGGTTGTGCCCGCGGATCGCGAGCTCCGAAAGGATGTGCGCGATGTCACGGTGAAAGATCTTGCTGGCCACGACTGCATCATGCATCTCGCGGCGATATCCAACGATCCTATGGGTGAGGTGGACGCTGCGTCGACTTATGCCATCAATCGCGATGCGTCGATCCGGCTCGCGCAACTCGCTAAGAAGGCCGGGGTTCCTCGCTATCTCTTCGCCGCAAGTTGCTCCGTCTACGGCGCCGGCAAGAAGCTCGACCTCGATGAAGGTGATTCGCTCAATCCTTTGACTGCCTACGCCAAATCAAAGATTGAAACCGAGCAAGCCATATCCGTTCTGGCAGATGAGCATTTCACTCCCGCTTACTTGCGGAACGCCACCGCGTATGGGCATTCGCCGATGCTGCGCATCGACCTCGTCGTCAACAATCTTTTGGCCTGCGCATTCGCGACCGGGTGAAATACGCATCATGTCGGACGGCTCGCCGTGGCGACCGCTCATTCATTGTCGCGACATTGCGCGCGCCTTCGTCGCTTTCATGAACGCGCCAAAGGAAACTATTCACAATAAGGCGGTCAACGTCGGTGGCAATCACGAGAATTATCAGGTGCGGGATGTCGCCGATAGAGTGCAAAAGCTCATCCCCGGCGCCAAGATCAACTACACCGGCGAGGTCGGTGCCGACCCACGGAACTATCGCGTCAAATTCGACCTTTTGAATAAACTTCTTTCCGACTTCAAGCTTCAATACGATCTTTCAACCGGCATGGACGAATTGCACCGCAAATTGGTTGATCACGGCTTTAGCAAAAAGGATTGGACTAGCGACCAATTTATTCGATTACGCGCCTTAAAGGGACGCCTCGACAGGCTCAGGCACGTGGCCTGAACCAAGGTCTTCGCATGGCCGGCTTCCATGATCTTTACACCAATATCGTTAGCAGGCGCTTACCTCGTTGACCTAGAGAAAAAAGGCGACGACCGCGGCTTCTTTGCGCGCGCTTTTTGCAAAAACGAGTTCAGCAGAGAAGGCCTTGTCGGTCAGTTCTGTCAGGTGAATAACTCGCTCAGCCAGGACAAGGGCACGCTTCGCGGCATGCATTATCAATTACCGCCAAAAGCAGAAACCAAGGTCGTGCGCTGCATTCGTGGTGCGCTTTACGACGTGATTCTCGATCTGCGCAGAAATTCGGCGACTTTTGGTCAAAGCTTTGGTGCCGAGCTTACCGCAGAAAACCGGCGGATGATGTATGTGCCTAAGGGCTTCGCTCATGGCTTCCTGACGCTTGAAGACAACACGGAGACGTTTTATTTCGTCGACGAATTCTATTCACCCGAACGCGAACGTGGGATCCGCTATAACGATCCTAAATTTAACATCCAATGGCCTGCGAAACCCGCGGTCATCTCCGATAAGGACCGAAACCAACGGGACTTTGATCCAGCCTGGCACTTGGACGCATGAAAATTCTCTTCACTGGCGGCAGTTCATTCACGGGATACTGGTTCGTCAGGCAATTGGCGTCCGCCGGCCATGATGTCGTTGCCCCATTACGTCGTCGGCTGGAAGACTATCCGGATGATCTTCGGCGAGAACGCATCAAACTTCTCACCGAAGTTTGCCATCTCCGGTTCGGCATTTCGTTCGGCGACGACCGCTTCCTGCAACTCATCAAAGGAGGCAATTGGGATTTGCTTTGCCATCACGCCGCCGAGGCCACCGACTACAAGAGCCAAGATTTTAATGCAGCAGCTGCGCTCGAGAGCAATACGCATCGGCTGCCGCAGGTGCTCGATTTGCTCAGGCAAGTGGGCTGTACCAAAGTTGTTCTAACTGGGAGCGTTTTCGAAAATGACGAAGGCGACGGTTCAAAACCTCTCGAGGCATTCTCCCCCTACGGGCTATCAAAGGGCCTGACGTGGCAAATGTTCCGCTATTTGGCACAATCGCGGCAGTTTCATCTGGGTAAATTCGTTATTCCGAACCCGTTCGGACCCTATGAAGAGCCTCGGTTTACTCATTATTTGATAAAAAGCTGGTTCGCCGGCGCCAAACCGTCGGTCAAGACACCGTTGTACGTGCGCGACAATATTCACGTCTCGCTGCTCGCCAAGGCCTACGTGCACTTCAGTGAAACATTGGCCGACGGCACCAGCCGCATCAATCCGAGCGGATATATAGAGACGCAGGGCTTGTTCGCTCAGCGGCTGGCGAGCGCGATGAAGGATCGTCTCGGCCTTGAATGTAACATCGTGCTCGAAAAGCAAACAGACTTTACTGAGCCACTCGCACGCTTCAATACCGACATTGTCGACATCAACGCTCTGAATTGGAGTGAAAGCGCCGCGTGGGATGAACTGGCCGCCTACTATGACCGGTCGATGAAGAAATGTTAATTCTTCGACGGAGCGCAGCAGGATGACGATTTTCGTTTTTTGGCTGCTGGTCGTCTCGGCGGGTCTGCTTGCGATCCCGACAGTCTTGCTTTGTCTGGAGATCGTAGCAGCGATCATCCGACGTCAGGGGGCGGGTTATCCAGAGGCGGTGCGCACGCGCGTTGCCGTCCTTGTGCCCGCGCACAATGAGAGCACCACCATCGTCCCCACGCTCGAAGATATCAAGGCGCAGCTGCGACCCGGCGATCGTCTGTTGGTCGTCGCCGACAACTGCGGTGACGATACGGCAGTAGTTGCGCGAAAGGCGGGGGCGGAGGTTGTTGAGCGGCAGGACCTTCGGCGGATCGGAAAGGGCTACGCGTTGGACTGGGGGCTTCGATTTCTCGCCGAGGACCCGCCCAACATCGTGGTGATGGTCGACGCCGATTGCCGACTTGCTGAGGATACAATTGATCGCTTGGCAAGCGCTTGCAAGTCTAGCGGACGACCTGTTCAAGCCCTCTACCTGATGACAGTGCCGAGCGGGTCGCCAATAAACAAACAGGTCGCTGCCTTCGCCTGGAGGGTCAAGAATTGGGTCCGCCCATTGGGGCTCATGAACCTTGGCCTGCCGTGCCAGTTGATGGGCACCGGCATGGCCTTTCCTTGGCAAGTGATCCACTCCATTGATCTCGCAACTGGATGGATCGTTGAGGACATCAAGCTCGGACTCGACCTCGCCGCGGCCGGCTCTCCACCAGTATTTTGCCCGTCTGTTCGCGTCACCAGTCAGTTCGCGGCATCCGCGACGGGGGCCATCAGTCAACGCAGCCGCTGGGAGCAAGGGCACATCATGACGATTCTCAAGCTGGCGCCGCGGATGCTCTTTGTAGCCATCGGGGCTGGCAATTTTCGTCTTCTGACACTTACGCTTGACCTGGCAGTACCGCCGCTGTCGCTGCTGGCTATGTTGTTAATTCTAATGTTTGCAATTACAGGCATCGCAGCATTGCTGGGCATTGGCTCCGCGGCATTCATGGTCAGTACGGCTTGCCTGATCGCATTCGCAACGACTGTGGGGCTCGCCTGGAACAGGTACGGGCGCGACGTCTTGCCGGCGCGAGCAATTTCATCAGTACCCATGTACGTCTTGGCGAAACTTGGCCTCTATGGTCAGGTTCTGTTTGGGAAAATGACGGCACAATGGGTCAGAACTGACCGAACAAAGACCTAATACGTTAACCGCGCCGGTGCCACGATCACGAACCCAAAGGCCTGCGAGTTGCTAGAAGCCGAGCGCGGAGTTCAGGTGATATACGGACCTATGGGCGCAAGTTGAGCGCCGTGGATGACCTGCGGATTTGTTGCACAAATAGCTAGTGCGGGCGGCCGCGAGATCGGCGGATGAACATTTCCGCGCCATATATCGCTCGGCCGGTGGCGACCTCGTTGCTGACGCTCGCCATCGCATTGGCCGGCATACTGGGATTCTCGAAATTGCCGGTGGCGCCGCTGCCGCAGCTGGATTTTCCCACGATCACCGTGAGCGCGCAGCTTCCCGGCGCCAGTCCAAACACGGTGGCAACCAGCGTCGCCGAGCCGCTCGAACGCCATCTCGGGCAGATCGCCGGCGTCACCGAAATGACCTCACAGAACTCAATTGGACAGACCCGCGTCACACTGCAGTTTGACCTCAGCCGTGACATCGACGGTGCCGCGCGCGACGTCCAAGCCGCCATCAATGCCGCTCGCGCCGACCTGCCCTCCAACCTGCCGAACAATCCTACCTACCGCAAATACAATCCCGCTGATGCCCCGATACTAATTCTTGCGCTGACCTCGAAAACGATGACGCAAGGTCAGATGTACGATGCCGCAAGCAATGTCTTGGCGCAGCGCCTCTCACAGCTCAGCGGCATTGGAAACGTCAGCATCGGCGGATCGACATTGCCTGCCGTGCGCGTCGACCTCAACCCGCAAGCTCTTTACAAATACGGCATCGGCCTTGAAGACGTGCGCGCAGCGCTCGCGTCGGCCAACGCCAACAGCCCGAAAGGTACAATCGACGACGGTAACCAACGCTATCAGATCTACACCAACGATCAGGCCAACGTGGCGGTAGATTATGCTCCGCTCGTTATCGCCTATCGAAACGGCGCCGCGGTGCGCCTTTCGGATATTGCTGATGTACAGGACTCCGTTCAGGATTTGCGAAATCTCGGAATTACCAACGGGCGACCTTCAGTTTTGGTCGTTATGTTCCGCCAGCCGGGCGCCAACATCATCGCGACCATCGATAACGTGAAGGCCGAGTTGCCGCATCTGCAGGCGGCAATGCCGGCTGATATGAACGTGACTGTCGCCATGGACCGCAGCACCACTATTCGCGCATCTCTGCGCGATACGGAATTCACTTTGCTCCTGGCTGTCATGCTGGTCACGATCGTCGTTTACTTTTTTCTCCGCAACTTCCGCGCAACGATGATCACCAGCATCACCGTACCGATTTCGATTTTCGGAACATTCGGCGCCATGTATCTTTTAGGTTATAGCCTCGACATCTTGTCCTTGATGGCGCTCACCATCGCGACCGGCTTCGTCGTCGACGATGCGATCGTCGTAATGGAAAACATCTCTCGGCATCTCGACGCGGGAATGCCCCGCAGGGAGGCCGCCTTGCGTGGCGCGCGCGAGGTTGGATTCACCGTACTCTCGATCAGCCTTTCCTTAATCGCAGTATTCATTCCGATTTTGCTGATGGGCGGCATTCTGGGTCGGCTGTTCCACGAATTCACGGTCACGCTCTCGATTGCCATTCTCGTATCGCTAGTGATCTCGCTCACTGCAACCCCGATGATGTGCGCGCTGCTTTTGCAAACCCGGCCGGCAGAGCGTCGCCCAGACCTCATCGAGCGCGCCCGCCGCGGTTATGGACGTACGCTCGCTTGGGCGTTACGCCACAGCAGTCTGGTGTTGATGATTTTTGTCGTCACGATTTGCCTGAACGTGGCGCTATTCATCGTCGTGCCCAAGGGCTTTTTTCCACAGCAAGACACCGGACGTTTGTTTGGTTGGCTGCAAGCCGATCAAAGCATCTCCTTCGAGGCGATGAGTCGAAAGTTGCGGCAGGTGATGGCCATCGTGCAGCGGGATCCCGCAGTGGAGAACGTGGTCGGCTTCACCGGCGCCGGCAGTGGCTGGGGCGGGTCGAGCAACACTGCTACGGTCTTTGTTTCGCTGAAACCGTTGTCGGAACGCGTTTCGATAGATGAGGTGATCGCGCGATTGCGACCGAAGCTCACCCACGTTCCCAGCGGGCGCTTGTACCTGGCTGGAGTCCAAGATCTTCACGTCGGCGGCAGGCAGAGCAGCGCCCAGTACCAATACACCCTTCAATCAGACAGCGTAGACGACCTTTACACGTGGACACCAAGACTGGTCGACGCACTCGAGCATGGTCCGGTGTTAACCGACGTGAACTCCGATCAGCAGCAACGAGGGCTGGAAACTTACCTTGATATTGACCGCGACACCACGGCGCGCCTTGGCCTGACCCCGCAGCAAATCGATAACACGCTGTATGACGCATTCGGGCAGCGCCAAGTATCGGTTATCTACAGCGCCGTCAATCAGTACCATGTCGTGATGGAGATCGACCCGCGCTACGCGCGGGATCCCAGTTCTCTCAACGACGTATACGTGGCCACCTCCGGTGGGACACCCGCCGGGACTTCGGTATCGAACGCGCCAGCGGGTACGGTCACCGGGCCAGCTGCGACCTTGTCGTCCGGATCCACGACCAAGTCCGGGCCGAGTGCGCGCTCTCCCGCTTCCATCGCAAGCGGCAACGCCGGAGCGGCAGCATCGGCGCTAGCCAATAACAATTCGGCGCGCAACACTTACACGAATGCGATCGCCAATACCGGTAAAGGTTCCACATCCACTGGCGCCGCGGTCAGTACCGCAGTGGAAACTATGATCCCGCTTGCTGTCATCAGCCACTACCGGCCCGGCCTCACGCCGTTGTCCGTTAATCACCAGGGATTATTCGCGGCCTCGACGATTACCTTCAATCTGCAACCGGGTAGATCGCTGAGCGAGGCTGCGGCCCAGATCAACAGCGCCGTCGCCCGAATCCACATGCCGGCTTCGATAAACGGCACGCTCGCCGGGACGGCACAGCAGTTTCAACAGTCGCTTGGCAAGGAACCTATTTTAATCATTACCGCGATTGCCGCCGTGTATATCCTTCTTGGCGTTCTGTATGAGAGCTACGTCCACCCGATTACCATCCTCTCAACCCTCCCGTCCGCTGGTGTGGGCGCCATTTTAGCCTTGATGATGTTTCATACCGAGCTCGACATCATCGGGCTGATCGGCGTGATCTTGCTGATCGGGATCGTCAAGAAGAATGCGATTATGATGGTCGACTTTGCCATTGAGGCGCGGCGGTTGCGACAGTTGAGCTCTTACGATGCGATTTTCGAAGCTTGTCTGCTGCGCTTTCGACCGATCATGATGACCACAATGGCCGCAATCCTTGGCGCAATGCCGCTTGCCGTCAGTTTCGGCAACGGTGGAGAAATTCGCAAACCGTTGGGTATCGCGATCATGGGCGGGCTCATTGTCAGCCAGTTACTGACGCTTTACACCACACCGGTTCTCTATCTTCACATGGACCGCCTCGGCCAATGGTCCCTGCGCCAACGGCGGCGGCTGTTTCCGGGTCTGTTCGGAGCTCCATCGGCAAGCTAAGTCCCGCGCCGCCGACATACATAGCCTACTTGGCAGAATTTGTTCGTGCCGCGTCCTCGTCTAATCCAGCTTCTTCAGCGCAGGCGTTATTTGAGGAAGATCCGAAAGTGAGATTCAAACTCTCTCGGCGTCGAATTCGCCGGCTTACGTTCCCTCGGTTCGCTTGTTGAGGCTGCCTGCCTTTCGTAAGCCGCGCTTCGCGGATAAATTTGCTTGATAATACCTGTCGGCTTTGCGGCTCATCCGATCTAACTCCTCAACTACATCAACTCGCAGGATTGACAATAACGCACGCGCCAAGGCCAGTGCTAACAGTTGCACAGATTGGTCATTGCGAGACGTGTAATTCGATCCTGTTTTGACGCTAGCGGGGACCTTTGTCGGCGGCTAGATTGTTTTTCCACAACAATTCTGCGACGCT